>NZ_JBGFFC010000002.1:0-904952 GCF_041679245.1 Arthrobacter sp. JSM 101049
CGAATACGGTCCCCGGCGCATCGAACGTCCCGGTGAACACGAGTACCCCTTCGGCACCGAACCCGACGCCCCACCGGAACCACCAGCAGAACCACCCTTCTAACACCGGACCCAGCAGCACCACCGGGTTCCGAACCCGCCGTGCACACGCCTTAAGAAACCACAGGACCCCACCCGAAAAGGTGGGGTCCTGCGGTGGTTCCCGGGCAGCACCACTGGTGCCGCGTGCGGACCTGCTGGTACCAGTTAGATATTGAAGCCCAGGGCGCGCATCTGGTCGCGGCCGTCATCGGTGATCCGTTCCGGACCCCACGGCGGCATCCAGACCCAGTTCAAGCGGTGCTCGTCCACGACACTATCCAGCGCGCTGGCGACCTGCTCCTCGAGGATGTCGGTCAGCGGGCAGGCAGCGGTGGTCAGCGTCATGTCGATGAGCAGTGCCCCGTCATCGGCATACTTCAGTCCGTAGAGGAGGCCCAGGTCGACGATGTTCACCCCGAGTTCGGGATCGATCACGTCCTTGAGTGCTTCCTCGACGTCTTCGAGCGGGGTCAGTGCCGACCCCTCTGCTGCTTCGGTGCTCATAACTACGCTCCAACGGCGAGGAAGCGGTCGTAGCCCTCTTCCTCGAGACGATCGGCCAGATCCGGGCCGCCCTGCTCTGCCACGCGGCCGTCAACGAACACGTGCACGAAGTCCGGCTTGATGTAGCGCAGGATCCGCGTGTAGTGCGTGATGAGCAGGGTGCCCATCTCGCTGGTTTCCGCGGCACGGTTGACGCCCTCGGAGACCACCTTCAAGGCGTCGACGTCCAGGCCGGAGTCGGTCTCGTCGAGGACGGCGAACTTGGGCTTGAAGAGCTCGAGCTGCAGGATCTCCACGCGCTTCTTCTCACCGCCGGAGAAACCCTCGTTGACGTTGCGGCCGGCGAAGTCGGCGTCGATCTTCAGGTTCGCCATGGCCGCCTTGACGTCCTTGGTCCAGTGGCGAAGGCTCGGGGCCTCGCCGTCGATGGCAGTCTTCGCGGTGCGCAGGAAGTTGGTCATGGTCACGCCGGGCACCTCGACCGGGTACTGCATGGCCAGGAAAAGGCCGGCCCGGGCACGCTCGTCAACGCTCATGGAGAGCACGTCGTCGCCGTCGAGCGTGATCGAGCCGGAGGTGACGTTGTAGCGCGGGTGGCCGGCAATGGTCGAAGCCAGGGTCGACTTGCCGGAGCCGTTGGGGCCCATGATGGCGTGCGTTTCACCGGTCTTGATGGTGAGCGTGACGCCCTTGAGGATTTCCTTGCTGCCCTGCTCCGTGTCGATGGAGACGTGCAGGTCCTTGATTTCCAGGGTAGACATTGGTGTCCGTTCTCTAACGTGCCGGCCGGGCCGGCGAGGTTCACTGGTGGGGGCCGACGGCCTAGTTTTCGGTAGCTGCGAGTTCGGCTTCGACGGTCTCGTTCAACCGCGTCTGCAGTTCCTCGACCCCGATCTTCTGGATGATCTCGTTGAGGAAGCCGCGCACGACGAGACGGCGGGCCGTCTTCTCGTCAATGCCACGGGACATGAGGTAGAAGAGGTGCTCGTCATCGAAACGGCCGGTGGTGCTGGCGTGGCCTGCACCCTCGATGAGTCCCGTCTCGATTTCCAGGTTCGGCACCGAGTCGGCGCGGGCGCCGTCCGTGAGGACCAGGTTGCGGTTGGCCTCGTAGGAATCGGTGCCTTCGGCCTCCTTGCGGATCAGCACGTCGCCCACCCACACGGTGTGCGCGTCCTTGCCCTGCAGCGCACCCTTGTAGAGCACGTTGGAGGTGCAGCGCGGCTGCGCGTGGTCCACGAACAGGCGGTGCTCGAGGTGCTGCCCGGCGTCCGCGAAGTAAAGGCCGAACATCTCGGCGGTGGCACCTGGACCGGCGAACCGGGCCGACGGCGTCACGCGCACCAGGTCGCCACCGAAGGTGACGGCGATGTGCTTGAACTTCGCGTCCTTGGCGATCTTGGCCTGCTGCGAGCTGGCGTGGATGGAGTCGTCCTCCCATGCCTGGACGCTGACCACGGTGAGCTCGGCGCCTTCCTGGACATCGATCTCGATGTTCTCGGAGACGACGGCGCTTCCGACATGGTCGATGACGACGACGGCGCGGGAGTTCGGCTCGGCGACGATCACCACGTGCTGGGCGGCGGCCTCGAGGCCGGAACCGGTCAGCGTCAGGGTGGCCTTCACGCCCTCGGCATTGGCGCCGATGGTCAGCACCGTGGCCTCGGCCGCGGCGTTCCAGCCGTTTGCGGCGACGCGGTCCTCGGGAATGCCGGCCGAGCCGACGCGGGCGTCGTCCATGCCGGTGGTCTCCATGGTGGCTCCCTCGGAGAGTTCCGAGGTGATTGCCGGGGCCGCACCGGCCGGGGCGTTCTTGTGCAGTCCGCCGAGGCGCTTGAGCGGGGTGAAGCGCCAGTCCTCTTCGCGGCCGGTGAGTGCCTTGAAGTCCTCCAGCCGGTAGCTGGTCAGGCGCCCGGCACGCGATGAATCCGGAACCCCGGCGCCACCACCGTGGCTGTGGGCCTTGCTGGCGTCGCCGCCCAGCGGCGAGCTGTCCTCATTGAGCGGGGAGAGGTTTTCGCCCTCTTCGGTGAAGCCGGCGATGGCGGGCACGCCGACGCGTGCCTCCTCGCCGGAGAGTGCTGTTGCGGTATCAGTCATGATTAACCGACGGATCCTTCCATCTGCAGTTCAATGAGGCGGTTCAGTTCGAGCGCGTATTCCATCGGCAGCTCACGGGCAATCGGCTCCACGAAGCCGCGCACGATCATCGCCATGGCCTCGTCCTCGGCCATGCCGCGGGACATGAGGTAGAACAGCTGCTCTTCGGAGACCCGCGAGACGGTCGCCTCGTGGCCCATGGTCACGTCGTCCTCGCGGACGTCGATGTAGGGGTAGGTGTCCGAGCGTGAGATCTGGTCCACGAGCAAGGCGTCGCACACCACGGAGTTGCGCGAGCCCTTGGCGCCTTCGCGCACCTGGACCAGGCCGCGATAGGCCGAGCGGCCGCCGTTGCGGGCCACCGACTTCGCCACGATCGAGGACGAGGTGTTCGGTGCGATGTGCACCATCTTCGACCCCGTGTCCTGGTGCTGGCCTTCGCCGGCGAAGGCGATCGAGAGC
This sequence comes from Arthrobacter sp. JSM 101049, assembly GCF_041679245.1. Lineage (NCBI taxonomy): Bacteria > Bacillati > Actinomycetota > Actinomycetes > Micrococcales > Micrococcaceae > Arthrobacter > Arthrobacter sp. JSM 101049. Next base: position 3,148 of record NZ_JBGFFC010000002.1, read on the forward strand.
GTCTCGCCCTTGGCGTGCTCGCCGGTCAGGTAAACGGCCGGGTACTTCATGGTCACCTTGGAGCCGATGTTGCCGTCGATCCATTCCATGGTGGCGCCTTCTTCGCAGATGGCGCGCTTGGTGACCAGGTTGTACACGTTGTTCGACCAGTTCTGGATCGTCGTGTAGCGGACGCGGGCGCCCTTCTTCACGATGATCTCCACGACGGCGGAGTGCAACGAGTCTGACTGGTAGATCGGCGCCGTGCAGCCTTCGATGTAGTGGACGTAGGAGTCCTCGTCGGCGATGATGAGCGTGCGCTCGAACTGGCCCATGTTCTCCGTGTTGATGCGGAAGTAGGCCTGCAGCGGGATCTCGACGTGGACGCCCTTGGGCACGTAGACGAACGATCCGCCCGACCAGACGGCCGTGTTGAGCGAACCGAACTTGTTGTCGCCCACGGGGATGACGGAGCCGAAGTACTCCTTGAAGATGTCCTCGTGTTCCTTCAGACCCGTGTCCGTGTCCAGGAAGATGACGCCCTGCTTCTCCAGGTCCTCACGCAGCTGGTGGTAGACGACCTCGGACTCGTACTGCGCCGCGACACCCGAGACCAGGCGCTGCTTCTCCGCCTCCGGGATGCCGAGCTTGTCGTACGTGTTGCGGATGTCCTCGGGCAGGTCCTCCCAGGACTTCGCCTGCTTCTCCGTCGAACGCACAAAGTACTTGATGTTGTCGAAGTCGATGCCGGAGAGGTCTGCACCCCAGGTCGGCATGGGCTTGCGGTCGAAGTACTTCAGCCCCTTCAGACGCAGGTTCAGCATCCATTCGGGTTCGCTCTTCTTGCCGGAGATGTCGCGGACGACTTCCTCGCTGAGGCCACGACGCGCATTGGCGCCGACGTCGTTCTTATCCGACCAGCCATACTCGTAGTTGCCGATCCCGTGCAGCTCCGGATTCTTTTCCAGAATCTCGGAAATCACACCCGGGTCGGCGGTCTCCTGTGCCATCTGATCCGTCATCGCGGCCTTTCCTGCTTTGTCAGCTTGACTCGTGTTCTCTTCTCAGCGCGCTGAGGAGTCTGGTTGCGGCCCATGGGGACATGGGTCGTACAAACATGCCCGCCGGACGCCAGCGTCGAGAGTCGACGGACGTCGACGCCGAGCAGGCGGGCAAAGACTTTGGTTTCTTCATCGCAGAACACCGGGAATTCCCGGGCGAGGTCCTGGATGGGGCAGTGGCCCTGGCACAGCTGGAGGCTCTGCAGGGTCGCCGTGGGCTGGTTGAAGCCGACGGTCCGGGTGGAGGCGACGAACCCGTCGGCACTCAGAGCCCCGGACAGGGCCTCGGCCCGGTCCGCGAGCGAATCGCCGGCGGCGTCGACCAGCGGGCGGTAGCGCCGCTCCAGCTTTTCGAAGCGGCGGGCTGCAAAGGCCTGCACGGCCTCGTCGCCGGCGGCCTCGGCGAGGTCGGCCAACGCCGAGGCGGCGATGTCGAGGTAGTCGTTGCCGAGCTTGGTTTGCCCGCGGTGGCTGAGCACGTAGCGCCGGGCCGGGCGGCCGGCACCGGCGGGCTGGTTGGCGATGAGCTTGACCTCGACGAGGCCGTCGCGGCTCAGGGCATCGAGGTGGCGGCGGACGGCGGCCGGAGTGAAACCGAGGCTTTCGCCGAGTTCGGCGGCACTGACCGGTCCCTGGTGGAGCACGGCCTGCAGGACACGGTCCCGGGTGCGTTCTTCGGTCTCCGGCGCCACCGTGTGCGCGGCCGGCGTGCCGGTCGCACCTTCGGGGATCAACTGGGATGAATACACAACACAATCATGACGTAATGAGGCCGTCCCCGCCAGTAAGGCGTGGCTTAGTTCCCCCGCAGCTGAACCGCCGGGCGCCAGGCGCCTTCCGCCGTCGTTCTCTACATGCCGTAGAATGCTTGCGTGCCCGTAACAGAACCCCGCCTCGTCGTCGACTCCCTGCGCAAGGACTTCGGCCCCGTCGCCGCACTGGATGGCCGGATGGTCCGGGTGCTCAACGGTATCTCACTCACGGCCCATGCGGGCGCGGTGACCACGCTGCTGGGGTCCAACGGGGCCGGCAAATCCACCACGCTCGGGTGTGCCCAGGGCCTGCTCACCCCGGACGGCGGGACGGTGCGGCTGCTTGGGCAGGATCCGCTCACCGGCGGGAGTGCCCTGCGCTCCCGCGTCGGGGTCATGCTCCAGGACGGCGGCCTGCCCCCGTCGGTGAAGCCGCTGGCCCTGCTGCGGCACGTGGCCGGGATGTATTCCCGGCCCGACGACGTCGAGGCCCTCGCCGAACGCCTGGGGATCAACGCCTTCGCGTCGACCACCATCCGCCGGCTGTCCGGGGGCCAACGCCAGCGCGTCGGGCTGGCGGCTGCCCTGGTCGGCAACCCGGAGGTCGTGTTCCTCGATGAACCCAGTGCGGGCCTGGACCCGCAATCGCGGCAGGTGGTCTTCGACCTCATCGCCGAGCTGCGTGAACGCGGGCTGTGCATCGTGCTCACCACCCACCTGATGGAAGACGCCCAGCGTTTGTCCGACTACGTCTACATCATCGACGGGGGCCGCAACGTCGCCCAGGGAACCGTGGCCGAGTTGACCTCCCGGGCCACCGCCGGAGCGGAGAACCGGACACTGCACTTCACGGCGGCGCCGGGGCTCGAGGGCCCCCTGCTGCACGAGGGCGGTTCGCTCGTCGAGGAAACGGCCGGGCAGTACCGCGTCGAGGGCATCGGCTCACCGGCGGCCCTGGCCGAGATCACCTCCTGGTGGGCCGAGCGGGGAATCCTGCCGACCTCGATCACCCTGGAACCCAAGAACCTCGAGGACGTCTTCCTGGACATCGCCGAAGGAGGCCACCGTGGCTGAGCAGCAACCCAGCACCGGGCCACTGGATGCCGCCTCCGACCGGGGCGCCGCCCATGCGGCGACGCTGGGCCGGCGCATCCTGCGGCACGGCCGCTACGAAACGGCGATGATGCTCGGCAACGGCGAACAGCTGGTGCTGGCGGTCATCCTCCCCCTGCTCGCCCTGTTCGGGCTGGTGTTCACCGACCTGCTCGACGGTGTCGCCGAGCACCGCATCGACGCCGCCGCCCCGGGCGTGCTGGCCCTGTGCGTCATGTCCACCGCCTTCACCGGGCAGGGCATCTCCACCGGTTTTGACCGCCGCTACGGCGTCCTGCGCTTCCTGGCCACCACGCCACTGGGCCGGGCCGGGCTGATCTTCGGCAAGGCCATCGCCGTGCTGGCCGTCCTGGTGATCCAGATCGTGCTCATCGGCGGGACCGCGCTGCTGCTCGGATGGCGCCCCGACCCCGTCGGCATCCCCATCGCGGTGGTGCTCCTGGTCCTCGGCGCCGCGGCCTTCACCTCGCTCGGCCTGCTCATCGCCGGCACCGTCCGTCCCGAGGCCACCCTGGCGATCACCAACCTGGCCTGGATCCTGCTCGCCGCCGGCGGCGGCATCCTCATTCCGGGCAACCGACTGCCCGGCGTCCTGGCCGACGTCGTGGCCGTCCTGCCGTCCTCCGCACTGGGCGACGCCCTCCGCGACGGTCTCATCGGTGGGACAATGAACCTCGGCGCCTGCCTCATCCTGCTGGGGTGGACGATCGCCGCCGGCCTGGCTGCCACCCGCTGGTTCAAGTGGAACTGACGCGCGTGCAGCACGCCACCCCGTGTCCCGAATGGAGAAAGACATCATGACCAGCCCCGCCGTCACCCGCTGGACCGACCGGCTTCCCCTGTCCGTCGGCCCGGGGATCCACCGGCTGGCCATCGCCTCGCTGGTCACCCAGGCCATCCTCATCGTCTCCGGGGGCGCCGTGCGCCTGACCGGATCCGGACTTGGCTGCTCGCAGTGGCCGAACTGCATGCCCGGCACAATGACCCCGACCCCGGAAATGGGCATCCACGGGCTGATCGAGTTCGGCAACCGGCTGCTCACGTTCGTGCTCGCAGCGGTTGCCCTGGCTATGATCGTGGCCATCTGGCGCGTCCGGCGCACCCACCGCACCATCTTCTGGCTGTCGGTGGCACTGCTGTGCTTCATCCCGATCCAGGCGGTCATCGGCGGCATCACCGTCCTGACCCGCCTCAACCCGTGGGTCGTCAGCCTCCACTTCCTGGCCTCGATTGCCCTGGTCGCCGTCGCAACGCTGCTGGTGAACCGGACCGGACGGGAATCCCGGGGCGAGGCACAGGTCGCCTCGGGCCCGCTCACCGGGACGCTGCGCGCACTCGGCTGGACAATCGCGATTACCTCGGCGCTGGCCCTGGTCCTGGGGACGGTCGTCACCGGGACCGGCCCCCACGCCGGGGACCCGGCGTCTCCGCGCCACGAATTCAATCTGTACCTGGTCACACGCATCCACGTCGTCCCGGTCTACCTGTTGGTCATCGCCACCCTGCTCGGGCTGTACCTGGTCTTTCGGATCCGGGCGGCGGCAGCGCTGAAGCGCGGCTACCTCCTCCTGGTCCTGGCCGTGCTCGCGCAGGCCGCCATCGGCTACACCCAGTTCTTCCTGGGCCTGCCCATCGGCGTGGTCCTGCTGCATATGGTCGGCACTGCAGCGCTCACGGCCGCGGCGACCAACGTGTGGGACCGGTCCACGGGGGTCGTTCCGCTGTAGGCCGTGCTCATGTGCCCCGCTACGTGGGCCGGCAAACCGGTCCCCGGGCCCTGTTCCGCCCTCACCAGGTGGAACGGGGCCCGTCCTGGTTCTGCCGATCGGGCTTGCGCCACCTTCGGCGGCTGCCGCAGGAGGTAGTTTCCATCGCCCCGCGGCCCCCACTCCTCCGGCGACGCGGATCAGCGGCTCCGGCTCCCGCTCCGGCGGTTCATTGCTGCTCCCCGGCGGGCGACGTCAACCCGTTTTCGCTGCCCCGTCGTCGAGCACCTGCCGCCGACGAAACGGCCCAGACGGGACGACCCATGGGTGGCCGGCGACCAGCCCCGCCGCGTGGCCGGGCACCCAAAAGGCCGGGCATCCGGCTGCTGCGGACGCCCGGCCTGCCGGGTTGATGATGGGTCAGCCGAAGATCGGCTGGCCGACGAAGGGGTCGATGGCCAGTGCCACGAACACAATCGTCAGGTAGGTGATGGAGATGTGGAAGACCTTCATCGCCTTGCGGTTCATGTCCTGGGGCAGGTGCTCGCGCTGGGCTTCGCGGTACAGCACATGCGCTTCGTAGACGAACCACCCGCCGGAGACCGCGGCCAGGACCGTGTAGACGATGCCGGCATCGCCCATGGGGACCAACAGCAGCGAGCACGCGACGGTTGCCCAGGCGTACAGCACGACCTGGATCGACACGGTCCGGGCCCCGGCGATGGCACCGAGCATCGGAACGTGGGCACTGTTGTAGTCATCCGCGTACTTCATGGACAGCGGCCAGTAGTGGGGCGGCGTCCACAGGAAGATGATGAGGAAGAGGATCAGCGCGGGCCAGTCGAGCGTGCCGGTCACCGCCGCCCAGCCGATGAGTACTGGCATGCAGCCGGCGATGCCACCCCAGACGATGTTCTGCGACGTCCTGCGCTTGAGAATCAGCGTGTAGAAGACCACATAGAGCAGGATCGCCACGAGTCCGAGGACCGCCGTAAAGAGGTTGGTTCCGGCCCAGAGGATGGCAATGGATGCAATCCCCAGCATCCACGAAAAGACGAACGCCTCGCGGGGTGTCACTTCACCGGTGACCAGTGGCCGCTTCGAGGTGCGGTGCATGAGGCGGTCCATGTCCCGGTCGAAATAGCAGTTGAAGGCGCCGGCGCTGCCGGCGGCGAAGGCGCCGCCGACCAAGGTTGCCAGGATGGTCACGAGGTCCGGGAATCCGCGCTGCGCGAAAATCATCGTGGGGAGCGTGGTGACCAGGAGCAGTTCGATGACCCGAGGCTTGGTCAAGGCCAGGTAGGCCTTGGCCTTGCGGCCGAGGAATGCGCCGAAGCGTTCGTCGGCTTGACGTGACGCACGAGCTGCGAGCTCGGCGTCGGTCGGTACGGTCTTCACGGACATGCCACTCAGTTCTTCGCGGGGAATACACAGACAACGTCCATCATACCCTTTTACGGGTTGTAGAAATTGGAGTCCGTTCACCCCAACGCGAACGCAATGGGAAATTATGCGCACAAACAGGCCATCGTCCATCCCGAGGCGATATGGTTGAGGCGATGTGCCGGAGCACTGAGGCTCAGTATTCATACATGGGCGTGCAGCATCTGCGCTTCCACCGCCTTCACTCGTCCGGCACCAACCGCCTAATACAGGACCAGAGAGAGGGGCCGCCGCGTGGCGCCACAGTCAGACGTTCGGGAATTGTCGTGGACGGAATTGGACCATAAGGCTGTCGACACCATCCGTGTCCTGGCCGCCGACGCCGTCGAAAAGGTCGGCAGCGGCCACCCCGGCACCGCCATGAGCCTTGCCCCGGCGGCGTACCTCTTGTTCCAGCAGCACCTGCGCCATGACCCCCGTGACCCGCAGTGGATCGGCCGCGACCGCTTTGTCCTCTCCCCCGGGCACACCTCGTTGACCCTGTACCTGCAGCTCTTCTTCTCCGGTTACGGGCTGGAGATGAAGGACATCGAATCGTTGCGCACCTGGGGGTCGCTGACCCCGGGGCACCCGGAGGTCGGGCACACCGACGGCGTCGAGATCACCACCGGCCCGCTGGGCCAGGGACTCGCCTCCGCCGTGGGCTTCGCCTACGCGCAGCGCCGCATGCGGGGCATGATGGATCCGGACGCGGCGCCGGGGACCAGCCCCTTCGACCATTCCATCTTCGTGATCGCCTCGGACGGCGACCTCCAGGAGGGCGTGACCTCCGAGGCCTCCTCCCTGGCCGGCCACCAGGAACTGGGCAACCTCGTGGTCATCTACGACGAGAACCACATCTCCATCGAGGACGACACCGATGTGGCCTTCACCGAAGACGTCCTGGGCCGGTATGCGGCCTATGGCTGGCACACGCAGCGCGTGGACTGGACCCGCACCGGCGAATACGTCGAGGACATCGAGGCCCTCCACCTGGCCATCAATGAAGCGAAGTCCGAGACCAGCCGTCCCTCGATCATCTCCTTGCGGACGGTCATCGGCTGGCCGTCGCCGACCAAGAAGAACACCGGGGGCATCCACGGCTCCAAGCTCGGCACCGATGAACTCGAGGCCCTGAAGAAGGAACTGGGCTTCGACCCGCAGGCCCACTTCGCCCTCGACGACGAGGTCCTGGCCCACGTCCGGAAGGTGGCCGACCGCGGTGCCGACCTCCATGCCGAGTGGCAGAAGTCCTTCGATGCCTGGAAGGACGCGCATCCGGACAATGCCTCCCTGCTCGAGCGCCTCGAGACCGGCAGCCTTCCCGAGGGATGGGAAGCCAAGCTTCCCGAGTTCGACGCCGGAAAGGCCCTGGCCACCCGCGCGGCCTCGGGCAAGGTCATCAACGCCATCGCCGAGGTGCTGCCCGAGCTGTGGGGCGGGTCTGCTGACCTGGCCGGTTCGAACAACACCACCATCGAAAGCGCGGCCTCCTTCATTCCGGAGACCAAGCAGACGAACTCCTGGAAAGGCAATCCGTACGGCCGGGTCCTGCACTTCGGGATCCGCGAACACGCTGCCGCCTCCATCGTCAACGGGATCACCCTGGCCTCCCCGACCCGGGCGTACTCGGGCACGTTCCTGATCTTCTCGGACTACCAGCGCCCCGCCATCCGCCTTTCGGCCCTGATGGGCATTCCGTCCATCTTCATCTGGACGCACGACTCCATCGGCCTGGGGGAGGATGGCCCGACCCACCAGCCCGTCGAACAGCTCGCCTCCCTGCGTGCGATTCCGAACCTCGATGTCGTCCGCCCAGCGGATGCCAACGAGGTCGCCTGGGCCTGGAAGACGGTCCTCGAGAACACGTCGAACCCCGCGGGCCTGGTGCTCTCACGCCAGAACCTGCCCGTCTACGACCGCAGCCAGCCGGGCTTCGGCCCCGCCGAGGGAGTTGCCAAGGGCGGCTATGTACTCGTCGAGGCCATGCGGGACGGGCAGGTGGTGGACCCGGACGTCGTGCTGATCGGCACCGGCTCCGAGGTCCAGCTGGCCGTCGAGGCACGCGAGGCCCTCGCCGGCGAAGGCGTCGCCGCACGCGTGGTCTCCCTGCCCTCCCTCGAATGGTTCAACCGCCAGGAAGAGGACTACCGCGAATCCGTCCTCCCCGCGGCCGTCACGGCCCGGGTCAGCGTTGAGGCCGGGGTCGCGCAGGGCTGGCGCGAACTCGTCGGCGACGCCGGACGCATCGTCTCGCTGGACCACTTCGGAGCCTCCGCCGACTACCAGCGCCTCTACACGGAATTCGGCATCACGGCCGAGGCCGTCGCGCAGGCCGCTCGGGACTCGATCGCGGCCGCCAAATAACAGCATGCCGGCCGCTCCCGCCGGGGAGCGGCCGGCTACGGCCCGTCCAAGACCCCATTCCACACCCGGAAGGACCCATCCCATGAGCAATCCCCATACGCAGGCACTCTCCGACGCCGGAGTCTCCATCTGGCTCGATGACCTCTCCCGTTCCCGCCTGACCACGGGTTCGCTGAAGAAGCTCATCGGGGAACAGAACGTCGTCGGTGTGACGACCAACCCGTCCATCTTCGCCGCCGCCTTGGCCAAGGGCGATGCCGACTACCGTGAGCAGGTCGCCGAGCTGGCCGCCGCAGGTGCCGACGTCGACGAGGCGGTCTTCCAGATCACCACCCACGATGTGACGACCGCATGCGACCTGTTCGCCCCCGTGGCCACTGCCAGCCAGGGCATCGACGGCCGCGTCTCGATCGAGGTCGACCCGCGTCTGGCCCACGACGCAGCGGGAACCGTGGCAGAAGCCAAGAAGCTCCACGCCAAGGTCGACCGCGAGAACGTCCTGATCAAGATTCCCGCAACGGTCGAGGGCCTCGAGGCGATCACCGCGACCCTGGCCGAGGGCATCAGCGTCAATGTCACGCTGATCTTCTCGCTGGAGCGCTACCGCGACGTCATCAACGCCTTCATGACCGGCCTGGAGCAGGCCAAGGACAACGGGCACGACCTCTCCAAGCTGCACTCCGTGGCCTCCTTCTTCGTCTCCCGGGTCGACACGGAAATCGACAAGCGCCTCGACGCCGTCGGCACCGAAGCAGCCACCGCCCTGAAGGGCAAGGCCGGACTGGCCAACGCCCGCCTGGCCTACCAGGTGTTCGAGGAGAACTTCTCCTCCGAGCGTTGGGGCGTCCTCGCAGCCACAGGGGCCCGCCCGCAGCGTCCACTGTGGGCCTCCACGGGCGTGAAGGACCCCTCCCTGCCCGACACGCTGTACGTCACCGGCCTGGTTGCCCCGCAGGTCGTGAACACCATGCCGGAGAAGACCCTCGACGCCACGGCGGACCACGGCGAAATCACGGGCGACACGATCACCGGGACCTACGAGGATTCCAACCAGGTCCTCGATGACCTGGCCGCCCAGGGCATCGACTACAACGACGTCGTCGCCCAGCTCGAAACCGAGGGCGTCGACAAGTTCGAGGTCGCGTGGGGCGAGCTGCTGGCTGACGTCCGCAGCGCCCTCGAATCCGCCGGCCAGGCCCCGGCATGAGCGCCCTGGGGTTCACCGCCACCGGTGCGGCACTCGAGGCGATCGAGGCCCATGTCCCCCAGCTCGTAGCCGACCAGACCGCATCCCGCATCGCCGCCAAGGACGCCACCCTGTGGGGCCCCGACGCGGAATCGGAGGCGTCGAAGCGCTTGGGCTGGGTCGATCTGGCCGAAACCTCGCGTCCCTTGGTCGACTCCATCCTGGACCTGCGCCGGGAACTGCAGGCCGACGGGATCAACCGCATCGTCCTGGCCGGCATGGGCGGCTCGTCGCTGGCACCCGAGGTCATCACGGCCACTGCCGACGTCGAGCTCGTCGTCCTGGACAGCACGGACCCGGAAATGGTCGGGAATGCACTCACGGACCGCTTGGCGACCACCGTGCTCGTGGTCTCCTCGAAGTCGGGCTCCACGGTCGAGACCGACTCGCAGCGCCGGGTGTTCTCCCGGGCCTTCGAGGACGCCGGGATCGACGCGGCGTCGCGCATCGTGGTGGTCACCGACCCGGGTTCGCCCATGGACCAGTCGGCCCGGAAGGCCGGCTACCGTGCCGTCTTCAACGCGGACCCGAACGTCGGAGGCCGCTACTCGGCACTGACCGCGTTCGGGCTGGTGCCCTCCGGTCTGGCCGGGGTCGACATCGCCGCACTGCTCGACGAGGCCGAGGAGGCCGCTGAGTTCCTCGCGGACGACGACGAGGACAACCTCGCGCTGGCGCTGGGGGCCGCCTTGGGCGGGACGACTCCCCTGCGCAACAAGATCGTCTTCGTCGACGAGGGATCGGGCATCGTCGGATTCGCGGATTGGGCCGAACAGCTCATCGCGGAATCCACCGGCAAGCTGGGCACCGGGCTCCTGCCCGTCGTCGTCGAACCCGGTGCCGAGGAAACCGTCCACCAGGCCGACGACGTGCTCCTGGTGCATCTGGCCGCCGATGACGAGGACCCGGTCATCGCCACCGAGGGGAACCACGTGTACGTGTCCGGCTCGTTGGGCAGCCAGCTGCTGCTCTGGGAGTACGCGACCGTTGTGGCCGGGAAGCTGCTGGGGATCAACCCCTTTGACCAGCCCGACGTGGAGGCCGCCAAGCTCGCCGCGCGGGGCCTGCTCGATTCCACCCCCGCACCGGAACCGGCCCAGCTGGTCGACGGCGACATCGAAATCCGGGCCACGCCCGGCCTCCTCGAGGGTGCGGCAGGGGTCACCGACGCGGTGGCCAACCTGCTCGGCGCCCTGCCCGCAGACGGCTACGTCAGCATCCAGGCCTACCTCGACCGGGTCGGACACCCCGATCTGGCCACGATCCGGGAGGACCTTGCCGTTGCATCGGACAGGCCAACCACCTTCGGCTGGGGGCCACGCTTCCTGCACTCGACGGGGCAGTTCCACAAGGGCGGCCCGAAGATCGGCGTGTACCTGCAGATCACCGCCGATTCGGACACCGACATCAGCATCCCCGACCGGCCCTTCACGTTCGGGGAATTGATCTCCGCCCAGGCCACCGGGGACGCACAGGTGCTCGCGGACCACGGCCGGCCGGTCCTGCGTCTGCACCTGACCTCCCGTGACGAGGGAATCCGCCAGCTGCGCGCGGCCATTGGCGCGTTGCCCGGGCTCCACCGGTAGCCACCAGATGGCGGGCGGCACGCTGTGGCCGCCCGCCGCGAGCCCGTCTCGAAACAGAAAGTAGCCCATGGCAGAAACCGCCGCGCACAATCCCCTGCGCGACCGCCGGGACCGCCGCCTGAACCGCATCGCCGGGCCGTCGGCCCTGGTGTTCTTCGGTGTCACCGGCGACCTGGCCCGCAAAAAGCTCATTCCCGCCGTCTACGACCTGGCCAACCGCGGGCTCCTGCCCCCGAGTTTCGCCGTCGTCGGATTCGGGCGCCGCGACTGGTCGGCCGAGGACTTCGTGGCGCAGGCCCGCGAGTGGGTCACGGCAAACGCCCGCACGCCGTTCAACGAGACCGTGTGGGCCCAGCTCTCCGGCGGGTTCCGGTTCGTCACCGGCGGCTTCGCCGACGAGGACGCCTACGAGAGGCTCGGCGAGACCCTCGACGAGCTCGAGGGCTCGCGCGGCACCCGCGGAAACCACGTCTTCTACCTCTCGATCCCCCCGAATTCCTTCGAGCAGGTCTGCGAGCAGCTCTCCCGGCACGGCCTGGCCCAGGCCCCCCAGATCAGCACGGCCCCGGTCCGCGCTGCCGCAGACGACTTCGAGCAGGCCGTGGCCCCTCCGGTCCCGGACGACCCGGCCGCGGAGCACGACGACGGCCAGGAGCCCGCGCCCTGGCGTCGGGTCGTCATCGAAAAACCATTCGGCCACGACCTCGCCTCGGCGCGTGAACTGAACGCCATCGTGGAATCGGTGTTCCCGCCCGACGCCGTGTTCCGGATCGACCACTACCTGGGCAAGGAAACGGTCCAGAACCTGCTCGCCCTGCGCTTTGCCAACCAGCTGTTCGAACCGCTGTGGAACGCTAACTACGTCGACCATGTGCAGATCACCATGGCCGAGGACATCGGCATCGGCGGCCGGGCGGGCTACTACGACGGCGTCGGCGCCGCCCGCGACGTGATCCAGAACCACCTGCTCCAGTTGCTGGCCCTGACGGCGATGGAAGAACCCATCTCCTTCAATGCGGACCACCTGCGGGCCGAAAAGGAGAAAGTCCTGGCCGCCGTCAAGCTGCCAGAGGACCTCTCCCGCCATTCGGCCCGGGGACAGTACACCGGCGGATGGCAGGGCGGCGAGGAGGTCACCGGCTTCCTCGACGAAGAGGGGTTCAATCCGCGCTCGCGCACCGAGACGTATGCTGCCATCCGGCTCGACATCAACACGCGGCGCTGGGCCGGGGCACCGTTCTACCTGCGCGCGGGCAAGCGGCTGGGGCGGCGCGTCACCGAGATCGCGGTGGTCTTCAAGCGGGCCCCCAACCTGCTCTTCCGCGACAATGCGTCCGAGGAGTTCGGCCAGAACGCCGTCGTCATCAGGGTCCAGCCCGACGAAGGCGCCACCATCCGCTTCGGGTCCAAGGTCCCCGGAACGCAGATGGAGGTCCGGGACGTGACCATGGACTTCGGGTACGGGCATTCGTTCACCGAATCCAGTCCCGAGGCCTATGAACGCCTCATCCTCGACGTGCTCCTCGGCGAACCGCCGTTGTTCCCCCGGCACCAGGAGGTCGAACTCTCCTGGCAGATCCTCGACCCGTTCGAGGAGTACTGGGAGGGCCTGGACGAGCAGCCCGAACCGTATGCCCCCGGCAGCTGGGGGCCGGCCTCCGCCGACGAGCTCCTGGCCCGAGACGGAAGGACGTGGCGCCGACCATGATCGTCGACCTGCCGAACACGACCACCTCCCAGGTGGCCAAGAAGGTCATGAACCTCCGGGAGACGGGTGGGGTGGTTGCCCTGAGCCGGGTGCTCACGCTCGTTGTCGTCACGCGCGCCGGGTTCGAGGAGGAGGCCATCGCCGCGGCGAACCTGGCCAGCCGGGAACATCCCTGCCGCATCGTCGTCGTCGTTGAGGGCGACGCCGATGCCCCGACCGAACTCAGCGCCCAGATCCGCGTCGGCGGCGATGCCGGCGCGTCCGAGGTCATTGTGTTGCACGCCGAGGGCGAGCTGTCCACCGCCAACGAATCGCTGGTCAATGCGCTGCTGCTGCCGGATGCGCCGATCGTCGCCTGGTGGCCCCACGGCATGCCGGCCTCGGCCTCCGAGACGGCCATCGGCAGGATCGCCCACCGGCGCATTACCGACAGCCGAACGGCCGAGGATCCGCGGCAGGCACTCTTCGACCTGGCCGACAGCTACGGGGCCGGCGACACGGACCTGGCTTGGACGCGACTGACCCTCTGGCGCGCCCAGCTGGCGGCCGTGCTGGACCAGCTGGACCCGGCCCGGCTGACCGCGGCGACGGTGAAGGGGGCCGCCTCGAACCCGAGTGTGGTCCTGCTCGCCGCCTGGCTCACCCTGTGCCTGGACATCCCGGTGACCATCGCCGCGTCCTCCAGCGGCACCGGGGTGCGCAGCGTGCGCTTCTCGCGATCCGATGGGGACGTGGTGCTCACCCGGCCGCACGACGACGTTGCGGAGCTGTACCAGCCGGGCCAGCCCGTGCAGCGGGTCTCCCTCCCCCGCCGGAACACCTCGGTATGCCTGGCCGAGGAACTCCGACGCCTCGACCCGGACGAGGTGCTCGGCGAGGTGCTCCGCAGGGGCCTGGCGCAGACGAACCTGCGCAGCGTCACCGCCAGCGAACGCTGACCTGCCCCGGTTGCCGATGCGGAAAGGGCGGCTCCCCCACGGGGAGCCGCCCTTTCCGGTGGGCTGGGGTACGCCGGGCTAGGACTCGACGCTGAAGCGCATGATGATGCCGAGGGCCACGATCACGGCTCCCCACACCAGACCGAGGACGATCGTGATGCGGTTCAGGTTCCGCTCGGCGACACCGGAGGAACCGAGGCTGGTGGTCATGCCGCCACCGAACATGTCGGACATGCCTCCGCCGCGACCCTTGTGAAGCAGGATCAGCAGGGTCAGCAGCAGGCTGACGAGTCCCAACACCACCTGCAGGACAATCTTGAGTGCTTCCACTACTACCTTTCGGTCGACAAAGGCCGGGAGCCGGCTAGTCCGTCACCAGATGATGCTCGAACCTGACAATGTTAGCAAATTCGGCGGCGTCCAGGCTGGCGCCCCCGACCAGCAGGCCGTCCACGTCCGCCCCGCGCAGGATGGCTGCCGCGTTCGCGGCCTTCACGGAGCCGCCGTAGAGCAGCCGGATCCCGGCGGCGGTGTCGGCGTCGTACAGTTCGGCGAGTTCGTTGCGCAGGGCCGAGGCCATTTCCTGGGCGTCCGCCGGGCCGGCGACTTCCCCGGTGCCGATGGCCCACACCGGCTCGTAGGCGACGACCAGGCTGGCGGCCTGGGCGGCGCCCAGCCCGGCGAGGGACCCGCGCAGCTGTTCCAGGGTGTGCTCGACATGGTTGCCGGCCTGGCGGACCTCGAGGCCCTCGCCGACGCAGAGCACCGGCACCAGGCCATGGCGGTAGGCCGCGGCCACCTTGCGGGACAGCAGTTCGTCGGACTCCCCGTGGATGCTGCGGCGTTCGCTGTGGCCGACCAGGACGTACCGGGCACCGAGCTTGGCCAGGAATGCGCCGGAGACATCCCCGGTGTAGGCCCCGGAATCCTCCGGGGAGAGGTCCTGGCCGCCGTAGACGACCGGCAGGTCATCGCCGGCGACCAGCGTCTGGACGCCGCGCAGGTCGGTGAAGGGCGGGAACACGGCAACCTCGACCCGGCCGAAGTCGTGCTTGGCGTCCTCGAGCGTCCACGCCAGCTTCTGCAGCAACGTGATCCCCTGGACATGGTCCATGTTCATCTTCCAGTTGCCGGCGATCAGCGGCGTGCGGACGAACTGCCCGTTGGTGGAGGTGGTCATGTACGGCTACTTCCCTTCGAGTGCGGTCAGGCCGGGCAATTCCTTGCCCTCCAGGTATTCGAGGCTGGCGCCGCCTCCGGTGGAGATGTGCCCGAAATCGTCCTCGTCGAAGCCCAGCGTGCGCACTGCGGCCGCGGAATCGCCACCGCCGACGACGCTGAAGGCTTCCGAGTCGGCCAGGGCCTGGGCGACGGCGCGCGTCCCCCCGGCGAAGGCCTCGATCTCGAAGACGCCCATGGGGCCGTTCCAGAACACGGTGTTGGCCGAGCGGATGTAGCTGGCGAAGGCCTCGCCCGAGGCCGGGCCGATATCCAGGCCGAGTCCGGTGTCGCCGAAGCTCCCGGATTCGATGCCGTCGGCCGGCAGGACCTCGTGCTCGGCGTCGGCACCGAAGGTGGAGGCGACGACGACGTCGGTGGGGACGATGATGTCGCATCCATCCTCCCTGGCGCGGGACAGGTAGCCGCGGACCGTGTCGAGCTGGTCTTCCTCCAGCAGCGACTTGCCCACCTCGTGGCCCATCGCCTTGAGGAACGTGAAGGCCATGCCACCGCCGATGAGCAGGTGGTCCGCGCGTCCGAGGAGGTTGTCGATGACCGCGAGCTTGTCCGAAACCTTCGAACCGCCCAGGACGACGACGTAGGGCCGCTTGGGTGCCTCGGTGAGCTGGTGCAGGACCTCGACCTCGGTGCGGACCAGATCGCCCTGGTAGGAGGGCAGCTGGGCCGCGATGTCGTAGACGGAGGCGTGCTTGCGGTGCACGGCGCCAAAGGCGTCGTCCACGTAGGCGCCATGCTCGCCGGTCAGGGCCGCCAGCTCGCCGGCGAAGGCCGCGCGTTCGGCGTCGTCCTTGCTGGTCTCGCGGGCATCGAAGCGCACGTTCTCCAGAACCAGGACCTCGCCGTCGGCCAGGCCGGCCGCCAGCTCCCGGGCACTGGGTCCCACGACGTCCTCGGCGACCTTGACGTCGAAATCGGCCAGTTCGGACAGGCGGTCCGCGGCGGGTCGGATGGAGTACTTCGGTTCCGGGGTGCCCTGCGGGCGTCCGAGGTGGGCCATGACGATGACCCGGGCTCCGGCGTCGGACAGTTTGGACAGGACGGGAAGGGACGCACGGACGCGGCCGTCGTCAGTGACGGTGGAACCGTCGAGCGGCACGTTCAGGTCGCTTCGGACCAGTACGTGCCGCCCGCGGACACCATCGGCGAGCAGATCGTCGAGAGTGTGGGAAGTCATGGCTTCAGGCTATCGGATCGCCGCCGCTACGCCAGCTTCGAGCCGACGAATTCGGTCAGGTCCACCAGCCGGCTGGAGTAGCCGAATTCGTTGTCGTACCAGGCGATGACCTTCACGGTGCTGCCGATGACCTTCGTCATCGGGGCGTCGAAGATCGCCGAGTGCGGGTCGGTAACGATGTCGCTGGAGACGATCGGGTCCTCGTTGTAGCTCAGGTACGGCGCCAGCGGGCCCTCCTGGGAGGCCTGGCGGAACGCGGCGTTGACCTCCTCGACGGACGCCTCGCGGGCCAGGGTCACGGTCAGGTCGGTGGCCGAACCGGTCGGGACGGGGACGCGCATGGCGTACCCGTCGAGCTTGCCCTTGAGCTCCGGGAGCACCAGGCCGATGGCCTTGGCGGCGCCGGTCGAGGTCGGGACCATGTTCAGCGCGGCGGCACGGGCGCGGCGGGGGTCGCGGTGCGGGCCGTCCTGCAGGTTCTGGTCGGCCGTGTAGGCGTGGATAGTCGTCATCAGGCCGTCGACGATGCCGAACTGGTCGTTGAGGACCTTGGCCACGGGGCCGAGGCAGTTGGTGGTGCAGGAGGCGTTGGAGATGATGTCGTGCTGCTGCGGATCGTATTGTCCGTCATTGACGCCCATCACGATGGTGATGTCCTCGCCCTTGGCGGGGGCGGAGATGATGACCTTCTTCGCTCCGGCCTCGAGGTGCTTGCGGGCGCCCTCGGCCTTGGTGAAGATGCCGGTGGACTCGATGGCGATGTCCACGTCCAGATCCCCCCAGCCGAGCTGGGCGGGGTCCTTTTCGGAGAGGACGCGGATGCGCTGGTTGCCGACGACGAGGCTGTCCCCGTCGACCGACACATCCTCGGCCAGGCGTCCCAGGACCGAGTCGTACTTGAGGAGCATGGCCAGGCTCTCGATGTCCGCCAGGTCGTTGATGGCGACGATGTCGAGGTCTGCCTTGTTCATGAGCGCGGCGCGCAGGTAGTTGCGGCCGATGCGCCCGAAACCGTTGATGCCAACACGGGTAGTCACGTGAATATTCTCCTTGCCGGATGGTTGCCACCACCGTGCTCCGGGTAAGGAGTCGTTGACGCGGGGGTGGCATGTGAATGTGGTTGGACACCCCGTTGTGTCGACGGCCTGCTGGCCGGCCGGCCCAGCGGGCTCCCGATCCGGGGAAAACCGGATGCGGGGCCCGCCAGAGCCGTTAGGCACATCCTACGCCAATTCGGCGTCGGATGTGTGAGCAATATTACTTGCCCGTTGTGCCGGATCCGTGGGTCCGGACTGGTTGGCTAATTGCCGGGAACGATCAGTGCCTTGGCGCCCGTGCGTGCGGCACCGAAGCGGGCCGCGACGTCGGCCCAGTTCACGATGTTCCAGAATGCCTTGACGTAGTCGGCCTTGACGTTGGCGTAGTCCAGGTAGAAGGCGTGCTCCCACATGTCCAGCATCAGCAGCGGGGTGGTCGCCACGGTAACGCCGTTCTGCTGGTCGTACATCTGCTCGATGACGATGTTCCCGCCGATGGGCTCGTAGGCCAGGATGGCCCAGCCCGAACCCTGGATCGTGGTGGCGACGGCGGTGAACTGGTTGCGGAAGGCATCGAAGGAGCCGAAGGCGTCGTCAATGGCCGCGGCGAGCTCGCCCTCGGGCTTGTCGCCGCCTTCCGGGGAGAGGTTGTTCCAGAAGACCGAGTGGTTGATGTGGCCACCCAGGTTGAACTGCAGGTCCTTGGACAGCTTCGCGGCGCCGGCGGCGTCGCCGTTGGCCCGGGCTTCTTCCATCTTCTCCAGCGCGGTGTTCGCGCCCGCGACGTAGGCCGCGTGGTGCTTGCTGTGGTGCAGCTCCATGATGCGTGCGGAAATGTTTGGCTCCAGCGCAGCATAGTCATATGGCAGCTCAGGAAGTTCGTACTTGCCCATGATCTCCTCCATTCGTGGTGCACGCCCGCGGAACGGGCGTGCTGGTGGGTTGTGCTTCCCGTGCCTCGCGGCCACGGAAATCCAGCGGCTGAAATCAGCCGTCGAGCATATCTGCTGTAACGCTCGCTTCGGTGCCGGGTATTCCCAGCTCCGCCGCGCGTCGGTCGGCCATCGCGAGCAGCCGGCGGATGCGTCCGGCGATGGCGTCCTTGGTCATTGGCGGGTCGGCCAGGTGGCCCAGTTCGTCCAAGCTGGCCTGCTTGTGCGCCACCCGGAGGGCACCGGCGTATTGCAGGTGGTCCGGGACGTCGTCGCCGAGGATCTCCAGGGCGCGTTCGACCCGGGCGCCGGCGGCGACGGCCGCCTGGGCGGATCGGCGCAGGTTCGCGTCGTCGAAGTTGGCCAGCCGGTTGGCGGTCGCCCTGACTTCCTTGCGCATCCGGCGTTCCTCCCACACCAGCAGTGTGTCGTGGGCCCCCATGCGCGTGAGCAGCGCCGCGATGCTGTCGCCGTCGCGGATGACCACACGGTCGACGCCGCGCACCTCGCGGGCCTTGGCCACGATGTCGAGCCGGCGGGCCGCCCCGACCAGCGCCAGGGCCGCTTCGGGCCCCGGGCAGGTCACCTCGAGCGCCGAGGAGCGTCCGGGTTCGGTCAGCGAGCCGTGGGCCAGGAAGGCTCCGCGCCACACGGCCTCGGCGTCGCCCGCCGAGCCGTTGACGATCACCGAGGGCAGGCCACGGACCGGCCGGCCGCGGCCGTCCAGCAGGCCGGTCTGACGCGCCAGTGATTCGCCCTCGCGCACGACCCGGACGACGTAGCGGCTGCCCCGGCGCAGGGCGCCACCGGAGACGACGATGATCTCGGCGCTGTGCCCGTAGACCTCGGCAATGGCCTGGCGCAACCGCCGGGCCGTGGCCGCCAGGTCGACCTCGGCCTCGATGACGATGCGTCCCGAGATGATGTGCAGCCCGCCGGCGAAGCGCAGGGTCGCCGACACTTCGGCCTTGCGGACGGAGGACTTCTTCACATCAAGCCGGGACAGCTCGTCCTTGACCGAAGCGGTCAGTGCCATGGCTTCTCTTCCTCACTTCGCGTTGGGTTCCGGGCGAACGTCTCGAAGACGTCCTGGTACTCCGCCGCGAGCCGCAACGGCTCGTGGACGGCGCGGTCATGCCCACTAGCCACCTTACCGAAAAAGCACTCGGCTCCCAGCCGTCGAGCCGCCGCGGTGAAGGCCTGCTCGTCGTCGATGGACGACGGATCGGCCAGGACGGCGTCGATCCTCAGATCGGGAGCGTACCGCGCGATGACGTCCAGATGCGAGGCCGCAGTCATGCCGGCCGTCTCCTGCGTATCGGTGGCCAGGTTCATGGTCAGCAGGCGACGTGCCGGGGTGTTCTGCAGGGCCTCGCGGATCTCCGGCAACAGCAGGTGCGGCAGCACCGAGGTGTACCAGGACCCAGGGCCGAGGATGACCCAATCGGCCAGTTCGATGGCCTCCAGCGCCTCGGGGCAGGCCGGGGCGTCCGTGGGGGCCAGGGTCACGTTGTTGACCAGCGTGTCGTTGCCGGCCGCCGCCAGTTCCGCCTGGCCCTCGATCCGGCGGCGCACCAGCTTGCCGTCGTCGCCGGTGGTCAGGACCTCACCGGAGATGTTCAGCGGGACGGTGCTCATGGGCAGCACGGCGCCGCGCGCCCCCAGCAGGGCCCCGGCCCAACGCAGTCCGGCGACCGCATCGCCGAGCAGCTCCCACAGCGTCACGATCAGCAAGTTGCCCACCGCATGGTTCTCCAGCGAGCTCTCGACGTCTCCCGCCGCGGCGAAGCGGTGTTGCATCACATCGCGCCAGGTACGCCCCCAGTCCGATTCGTCGCACAGGGCGGCCAGGGCCATCCGCAGGTCCCCCGGCGGCAGGACACCGAGCTCGCGGCGCAGCCGCCCGGAGGAGCCGCCGTCGTCAGCGACCGTGACGATCGCGGTGATGTCGTTCGTCAGCCGGCGCAGGGCCGAGAGGGAGGCCGAGAGCCCGTGGCCGCCGCCGAGGGCCGCGACCCGCGTGGTCGTCACGTTCTCGCCCGTCGAGCGCGGCGGGAGCATCGGCATCTGGCCGGTCAGGAAGGCCACGGCTGCTACTCCCGGCCCAGATCACGGTGGTTGACCATGACGGTGACCTTGGGGACCTGGCGCAGGCGCCGGGCCATCTCCTCGGCCACGGCCACGGAGCGGTGCTTGCCGCCGGTGCAGCCGATGGCGATGGTGGCGTAGTGCTTGTTTTCGCGCCGGTAGCCCTCCAGCACGGGTTCGAGCGCCGCGAGGTAGTGCGAGATGAACTCGGCGGTGCCCTCGGCCTCGAGCACGTAGTCGCTGACGACCGTCTCCTGCCCGGTGTGCGGGCGCAGCGCCGGTACCCAGTGCGGGTTGGGGATGAAGCGGACGTCGGCCAGGAAGTTGGCGTCGGTCGGCAGGCCGTACTTGAAGCCGAAGCTCATGACGTTCAGGCGCAGCACCACGGGGCCGGAGTCGGAGAAAAGCTCGATGATCGACCGGCCGAGGGCATGGACGTTCAGCGGGGTGGTGTCGATGACGATTTCGGCACTGTCCTTGATCTCGCGCAGGACCTCGCGTTCGGCGGCGATGCCGTCGGAGATGCGCCCGTCCCCCTGCAGGGGGTGGGGACGGCGGCCCTGCTCGAACCGCCGGATGAGCAGGTCGTCGCTGGCGTCCAGGAACAGGACACGGTATTTGATCCCGGCCGCACGCAATTGGCCGAGGTTGGCCCGGAGCTCGGTGAACAGGGCCCGGCTGCGCACGTCCATCACCACGGCCAGCTTCGGGATGGATCCGGGATTGCGGGCCACCAGGTCGGTCAGGGTCCGCAACAGCTGCGGCGGGAGGTTCTCCACGACATACCAGCCCTGGTCCTCCAGGGCGTGGGCCGCCGTCGTCCGGCCGGCACCGGACATGCCGGTCACCACCAGCATTTCTGATTCTTCGGGCTTGACGGTGCTCAGCTCGATACTCATGCTTCGAGTCTAGTCGGGATCGCGGGCCGTCGCCCTCAGTCCAGCAGCTCCCCGGTGGCGGTGTTCACGGCCGGCGTGGCATCGCCGTCGTTCCCCTCCCCGGGGGCGGGCGGCAGGGCGAGGGCCTCGGCCAGGTGCGCGGCCAGGCGTGGCCCGACGCCCTTGACCTGCTGGAAGTCCTCGGTGCTGGCCGCGCGCATGCGCTTGAGCGAGCCGAAGTGCTTGACGATGGCCTGGCGCTTGGCCGGGCCGAGGCCCGGGACGTCGTCGAGCAGCGAGGTGGTCATCGCGGAGCTGCGCTTCTGCCGGTGGAAGGTGATGGCGAAGCGGTGGGCCTCGTCGCGGATGCGCTGGAGCAGGTAGAGCCCGTGGGAGGCGCGCGGCAGCACGACGGGGAACGGGTCGTCGGGCAGCCAGAGCTCCTCGAGCCGCTTGGCCAGCCCGGCGACGTAGACGTCGTCGATGCCCAGGTCGGCCAGGGCCTGCACGGCGCCGGCGACCTGGGGTGGGCCGCCGTCGACCACCACGAGGGAGGGCGGGTAGGCGAATTTGCGCGGCGGGGCCTTCTCGCCGGCCTCCTCGCTGCTGATCTCGCCGCTGATGGCCGGGGCCATGGCGGCCTGGTCGTCGAGGTAGTGGCGGAAGCGGCGGGTGATGACGTCGTACATCGAGGCGGTGTCGTCGCGGGCAGCGTCGCCGGTGATGGAGAACTTGCGGTAGTCGGACTTCTTGGGCAGCCCGTCCTCGACGACGACCATGGAGGCGACCACGTTGGTGCCCTGGACGTGGGAGATGTCGTAGCACTCGATGCGCATCAGCGGCACCGGGAGGCCCAGGGCCTCCTGGAGTTCCTGCAGGGCGGCGCTGCGGGTGGTGATGTCGGCGGCGCGGCGTGACTTGTGCAGGCGCAGGGACTGTTCGGCGTTGTCCCGCACCGTGCCCATGAGGGTGGCCTTCTCGCCGCGCTGGGGCACCCGCAGGTTCACTGCGGCCCCGCGCAGCCCGCGCAGCCAGGTGGCCAGTTCCTCGGGGTTTTCGGGTTCGACGGGGACCAGGACCTCGCGCGGGATCCGGTCGCCGCCGGTGTTCTCGCCGTAGACCTGCTGCAGCAGGTGTTCGATGAATTCGGGGCCGTTGGTCTCCTCGACCTTCTCGACGACCCAGCCGCGCTGGCCGCGGATGCGGCCCTGGCGGACGTGGAAGACCTGGACTGCGGCCTCGAGGTCGTCCTCGGCGACGGCGAAGATGTCGGCCTCGGTGTCCTCGGAGAGCACGACGGCGTTGCGTTCGAAGACCCGGCGCAGGGCGGCGATGTCGTCGCGCAGCCGGGCCGCCTGCTCGTAGTCGAGTTCGGCAACGGCGGCCTTCATCTGGCTCTCGAGGTCGCGGATGAACCGGGTGCCCTCCCCGCCCATGAACTGGCAGAGCTCGTCGGCGAGCTTGCGGTGGTCCTCGGGGCTGATGCGCCCCACGCACGGGGCGGAGCACTTGTCGATGTAGCCGAGCAAGCAGGGCCGCCCGGACTGCTGGGCGCGGCGGAAGATGCCGGCGCTGCAGGTGCGCACGGGGAACACGCGCAGCAGGGTGTCCAGGGTTTCGCGGATCGCCTTGGCGGGGTAGAACGGCCCGAAGTACTTCACGTCCTTGCGCCGGTCCCCGCGCATGACCTGGGCGCGCGGGTACTTCTCCCCCAGGGTGACCGCCAGGTAGGGGTAGGACTTGTCGTCGCGGAACATGATGTTGAACCGCGGGGCGTATTCCTTGATCCACGTGTACTCGAGCTGCAGGGCCTCGAGCTCGCTGCCGACGACCGTCCACTCGACGCTGGCGGCGGTGTGCACCATGGCGTGCGTCTTGGGCATCAGCGTCGCGGGGTTGGCGAAGTAGGAGTTCAGCCGCGACCTGAGGTTCTTGGCCTTGCCGACGTAGATGACGCGGGACTGCGGGTCGCGGAAGCGGTAGACGCCCGGGTTGGTGGGGATTTCACCGGTCCGCGGACGGTAGCTGGTGGGATCGGCCATGCGTTAACGCTACTCCGCGGAGGGCGACTGGTTGTAGTTGCCCGAGCGTTCCTGCCCCGTGATCGCGGCGATCGCGTCGACGATGGCGTCGGTGGCCTGGCGGCGTTGCGGCAGCGGGTGCTTGCGGCCCACATGCTCGAACTGCAGCGGCTCCCCCACGGTGAGGGTGAACTTGTTCGGGGTGATCCGGTTGCTGCCGGCCGGCTGGAGCCGTTCGGTGCCGACGAGTCCGACCGGTACCACGGGCGCCCCGGTGGACAGGGCCAGCCAGCCCACTCCGGTCCGGCCGCGGTACAGCCTGCCGTCGCGCGAGCGGGTGCCCTCGGGGTAGATCCCGACGCCCTGCCCGTCCTCGAGCAGGTCGACGAGCGCGTCCAGGGCCGCCACACTGGCTGCCTGTTCGCCGCGCTCGACGGGGATGGACCCGACGGACTCGAAGAACGCCTTCATGGCCCGGCCCTTGACGCCGGGCGTGGTGAAGTACTCCGCCTTGGCGAAGAACGCCACCGGGCGCGGGCAGATGGCCTGGATGATCACGCTGTCCAGGAACGAAAGGTGGTTCGAGGCCACGATGAACGGCCCCTCGGTGGGGACGTGCTCCAGCCCGGTGACGGTGGGACGGCACAGCGTGCGGATCGTTCCACGGAAACCGGCGCGGACTCCTTCGAACATCCCCATCTACGCCGAACCCTCCCGTGCCGTCGCCCCGACCACGGCTCCGGCGGCACCGAGCAGCCGGCCCAGGTCCGCAGGGGACTGCACGACGGCGGCAGCTCCTGCCGCTTCCAGCTCGCCGTCAGCGGCGAAGCCCCAGGCGACCCCGATGGCGGACAGCCCGTTGGCCCGGGCGCCCTCGATGTCGTGGAGCCGGTCGCCGACCATGATGGTGTCCTGCGGCCCCTTGCCGCTGGCCTGCAGGGCGGCGGCGACGATGTGCGGTTTGCCGCTGGTCCGCGTGGGGGCGGAGACCTCGTCGGGTGCCGAGCCGTGGATGGAGTCGAAGTAACCGTCGAGTCCCTTGGCCGCCAGGAGTTGGCGGGCCAGCGGCTCGGGCTTGGAGGTGGCGACGGCCAGGATGCGCCCGTCGGCCCGTAGCGCGGTGAGCAGCTCCTCGATCCCCGGGTACACACGGCTGGCCGCCATGCCGTGGGCGGCATACTGGTCCCGGTAGTCGGCGATGACCTGCGGCAGCAGCTCTTCGGTCATGCCCGGGACGGTCATCAGCCCGCTGGCCAGCGGCGGTCCGACGAGGGATTCCAGGTGCTCGTCGCCGGGATGCCGAATCCCGTGGCGGAACAGGGCATGCAGGATGCCGCCGGTGATGCCGCCTGCCGGGTCGACCAGGGTGCCGTCGAGGTCGAACAATACGGCGCGGGCTGGAATCATCACCGCAACATTGTTGCACGAACCACCGCGGCAGGGCGGCAGGCATGCCCGTCGGGGCATGTTCGGGCACCCGCGACGCGGCGGTTCGGGATCGTCGGTCGGCTACCCCAGGATCTCGGCCAGGAATCCGCCGGTGTGGCTGGCCTCGACCTGGGCGACCTGCTCGGGCGTGCCCTGCGCGACGACCTGCCCGCCCCCGGATCCGCCCTCGGGGCCCAGGTCGATGATCCAGTCGGCGCTCTTGATGACGTCCAGGTTGTGCTCGATGGTGATGACCGTGTTGCCCTTGTCGACCAGTCCCTGGAGCACGAGCAGCAGCTTGCGGATGTCCTCGAAGTGCAACCCGGTGGTGGGCTCGTCCAGCACGTAGATGCTGCGTCCATTGGAGCGCTTTTGCAGTTCCGAGGCCAGCTTGACGCGCTGGGCCTCCCCACCGGACAACGTCGTGGCCGGCTGGCCCAGCCGGACGTAGCCCAGGCCCACGTCGACCAGCGTGTTGAGGTGCCGGGCAATCGGGGTGAACGCCGCGAAGAACTCCGCGGCTTCCTCGATGGGCATGTGCAGCACGTCCGAGATCGACTTGCCCTTGTAGTGCACCTCGAGCGTCTCGCGGTTGTAGCGTGCCCCATGGCAGACCTCGCAGGGGACGTAGACGTCCGGCAGGAAGTTCATCTCGATCTTCAGCGTCCCGTCGCCGGAGCAGGCCTCGCACCGGCCGCCCTTGACGTTGAAGGAGAACCGGCCGGGCAGGTAGCCGCGGACCTTGGCCTCGTTCGTCTCGGCGAAGAGCTTGCGGACATGGTCGAACACTCCCGTGTACGTCGCGGGGTTGGACCGTGGCGTGCGGCCGATCGGGCTCTGGTCGACATGGACCACCTTGTCGAGCTGGTCGAGCCCCTCCACGCGGGTGTGCCGTCCGGCAACCTGCTTGGCCCCGTTGAGCTTGTTGGCCATCACCTTGTAGAGGATGTCGTTGACCAGCGTGGACTTGCCCGAACCGCTGACGCCGGTGATCGCCGTGAGCACCCCGAGCGGGAATTTCACGGTCAGGTCCTGCAGGTTGTTCTCGCGGGCACCGACGACGGTGACCTGCCGTTTGCGGTCCACCTTGCGGCGCTTGGCGGGCAGGTCGATCTTCCGGCGCCCGGACAGGTAGTCGCCGGTCAGCGATTCGGTGTTGGCCAGCAGCGCCTCCAGGGACCCCGAATGCACCACCGATCCCCCGTGCTCGCCGGCACCGGGACCGATGTCCACGATCCAGTCGGCCTGGTGGATGGTGTCCTCGTCGTGTTCGACGACGATGAGGGTGTTTCCGAGGTCGCGCAGGCGGTTCAGCGTCTCGATGAGGCGCCGGTTGTCCCGCTGGTGCAGGCCGATGGAGGGTTCGTCGAGGACGTAGAGGACGCCCACGAGGCCCGATCCGATCTGGGTGGCCAGGCGGATGCGTTGCGCCTCGCCTCCGGAGAGGGTGCCGGCGGCGCGTTCCAGGTTGAGGTATTCGAGCCCGACATCGAGCAGGAACCGCAGACGCGCCTGGATCTCGATCAGGACCTGGTGGGCGATCTGCTTCTCCCGGCCGGTCAGGGTCAGGCCGTTGAGGAAGTCCGCGCAATCGCGCATCGGCATCGCGGAAACCTCGGCAATGGACTTCCCGTTGACGAGCACCGACAGCGAGGCCGGGTTCAGCCGCGCGCCGTTGCACTCCGGGCACGGGATCTGACGCATGTACTCCTCGTACCGGTCACGGGCGTGGTCGGACTCGGTCTCCTCGTGCTTGCGGTGGATGTACTGGATGACGCCCTCGAAGCCGGTGCTGTACTTGCGTTCGCGGCCGAAGCGGTTGCGGTACTGGACCACGACCTTGTGGTCCTTGCCGTTGAGGATGGCCTCGCGCTGCTTGTCCGTGAGCTTGCGCCATGGCGTTTCCAGGTCGAACTTCAGTTCCTTGGCCAGGCCGGCGAGCAGCCGGTTCCAGTACTCGGTGGTGGCGGTCCCCAACGACCAGGGGGCGATGGCCCCTTCGGCCAGCGACTTGGACGGATCGGGGACGACGAGTTCCTCGTCCACCTCGAGCCGAGTGCCGATGCCGGTGCAGGCCGGGCACGCGCCGAACGGGTTGTTGAAGGAGAAGGAGCGCGGTTCGATTTCGTCGATCGCCAGCGGGTGCTCGTTGGGGCAGGCCAGATGCTCGGAGAAGGCGCGGACCCGTCCGTCGTCGTCCACGGGGAGGTCGACGAAGTCGGCGAGCACGCGCCCGTCGGCGAGGCCGAGCGCCGTCTCGATCGAGTCGGTGAGGCGCTGGCGGATGCCGTCCTTGGCCACCAGGCGGTCGATGACGACCTCGATCGTGTGCTTGTACTGCTTGCCCAGCTTCGGCGGGTCGCTGAGCTGGATCGTCTCGCCGTCGACCCGGGCGCGGGCATAGCCCTTGACGGCCAGCTCCTTGAACAGGTCGACGAACTCGCCCTTGCGGCCGCGGACCACGGGGGCGAGGACCTGGAAGCGGGTCCCGTCCTCGAGCTCGAGCAGCTGGTCGACGATGGCCTGCGGGGTCTGCCGGGCGACCGGTTCGTGGCAGACCGGGCAGTAGGGGCGGCCGACACGTGCCCAGAGCAGGCGCATGTAGTCGTAGATCTCGGTGATCGTCCCGACCGTCGAACGGGGGTTCTTCGAGGTCGACTTCTGGTCGATCGACACGGCCGGGGAAAGCCCCTCGATGAAGTCCACGTCCGGTTTGTCGACCTGCCCCAGGAACTGCCGGGCATAGGCGGAGAGCGATTCGACGTAGCGGCGCTGCCCCTCCGCGAAGATCGTGTCGAACGCCAGGGACGACTTCCCCGAGCCGGAGAGTCCGGTGAAGACGATCATCGCGTCGCGGGGCAGGTCCAGGTCGACGTTGCGCAGGTTGTGCTCGCGGGCCCCCTTCACCAGAAGGCGGGACTGGTCGTGCAGGCGCACGGACGACGCGTCGATTTCGGAATTCAGGGTGCTGGGGGTAATGGCCACGTGTTGATGGTAGTCGAAAACTTGTTCGAACACACGTTCTAAAGTACGGTGTTCGGCGCGGATCCGGGGTTTGCCGGACCCGTTGTTCACTGCGCGCGGAAGGCCGCCCGCACGAATTCAACAGTGCGGGCCTCGTCGACTCCCCAGTCGCATGCCTGCCGCACCAGCACGGCCGCAGCGGCAGCCAGGTGCCCGTCGACGTCGGACCCCGCAGCCAGGACCACCGTCCCGTGCCGGCCGCGCGTCTGGACTGCACCGGCCTGCTCGAGCTCGCGGTACGCCCGGGCCACCGTGTTCACGGCCACCCCGAGCCGTCCGGCGAGCGCACGGACCGGGGGCAAACGGGTTCCCGGGACGAGCCGTCCCGAGGCAATGGCCTCGAGAACCTGTTGGCGGACCTGGTCGTAGGGGTTGGCTGCCGTGTCCTTGTCGATGGCGACAAAGTCCAAGACGTCGTCGTTCACGGGGGCTCCTCGGGATAGGCAGGCCGGGGCCTGGGCGCGGGTGGTGACGCGACCAGAGTACCCGGGGCGGCACCTATTCGAGGTGCTCTACGCGGATCTCGCCGAAGGGGACGTCCCGCGTGGTCATCGCGTGGACCTCGGCGGCCATGAGGCGCACCAGCACCCCCGTGTCCCCCTCCGCCACCGACTCCAGCATGACGGGGCGGAGGGTGCCAATCTGTTCCGGCGGTGCGGCATCAAGGTACTTCTGGTAGGCGTGTGGCAAGTTCTGGTTCGGGTCCATGGCGGGCTCCTGACGTCCGGGGGCAGGTGCTTCCAGCTTTACCAGTCGCGCTTCCCGCTGTGAAGCCTTGCCGCCCGCTGGAGTCGACGCGGGACGGGGCGGTGACGTCAGGCGCCCTTGCGGCCGACCATGAAAATCCGCCGGAAGGGGAAGACCGTGAGCTGGTCGCCGTCGGGGCCGGTGAACGGCGGATAGGCCTCCCGGACCAGTGCGGCGTACTCGTTTTCGAATTCCTGGGCGTCGTCCTCCCGGAGAATCGAGAGCACCGGGCGCAATGCCGTGCCGCGCACCCATTCGAGTACCGGATCCTGTCCCCGCAGGAGCTGGGAGTACGTCGTCTCCCAGACATCGGCGTCGAACCCGTGGTCGAGCAGCAGGCGCAGGTAGGTGTCCGGGTCCGCCGTCGCGTCCCGGCGCAAGGTCAAGCCGGAGAGCCGGTCGGTCCAGCGCGGGCTGTCGGCGAGTTCGCGCAGCAGCACATGCGAGGGCGCGCCGAAGTTCCCCGGCACCTGCGCCGCGAACCAGGCACCCGGTGCCAGGGCGTCAAGCCATCCGGCCATGAGCTCGCGGTGCGCGGGGATCCACTGCAGCATGGCATTGCTGACCAGCACATCGGTGTCCGGCTCGGGGGTCCACGCGGTGGCATCGGTTTCGGCGAAGTCGAGGTGGGGGCGCTGGTGGTCGGCCACGGCACGGGCGATCATCTCGGCGGAGGCGTCCAGACCGGTTACCTGCGCCTGCGGCCACCTATCGGCGAGCGCAGCGGTCAACGGGCCGGGCCCGCATCCGAGGTCCATGACCTTCCGGGGTGCGTCCGCGTCGATGCGGGCGATGAGTTCGAAGAAGGGACGATCCCGATGGGAGGCGAATTGCACGTATTTCGCGGGGTTCCATTTCATCTGCCTACCGTATACAACCGGCTGCGTCCGCAGGCGCTTTGGCCCCGCAGCCCGGCATTCCCCGGAGGCGCCAGGCCCCGACGCAGCCGTCCGTCACCCTCGCGGGGATGGCCGCGCGGCTGGATCGTCCCGCTGTCCGCACGCCGGCCGGCACCGACACTGCACAGCCCGATGAGCGGTGTTCCCGGCTGTGGGAGGAGTCCCCGAGGTACCCGGCCCAGGACGATCCTGTGGTCTTGCCGCTGGTGTCGCCCCGCGACGATCAGTCGGCGACGATCAGGGCCTGCGGCGCTGCTTGTTTCATGCGCGTGGACAACCAAGCCAGCTGGGTTTTGGTCTCTGCCTCACAGCGCTGCAGAACATCCAGCAGGTCCTTATCGCGGATGCCCTGGGCAGCCTGCTTGACCATGGTCCAGGTGATGTCCACGAGACTGGCGAGCAGGTAGAGGTCCTGCAGGTCCCGCAGCAGACCCACTGGCCCGGAGCGGGTCTCGGATAGGCCGTCGGCGTGCAGCCGTTCAGGCTCGTCGACGTCCGTCACCTCGCCGTAGCGGTCCACGATCGGGGCCAGCGCCTTCTCGTGTGCCTCACACTGCTCTGCCAGGGACAGGCACAAAAAATGTACATCCGGTTCGGCGCCGTGCCCCTCGGCAACCTGCCGGAAGGACTCCGCCAAGGTCTGCTCGGATGTGTGCAGCAGGCCCAGGTAGACGGGCAGCTTCATGACCTCTCCTCCTTCGTGGCCACCGCCGGCGGGTCCACCGGGGCGATTGTCTCGGTCGCCTCGGCTGCTGCCCCACCCACTGTCAACGGAACCCGTCCAGGCCGGGCCGGGCGAGATGCCGTGGTCGTGGGGGCCGGCGCCGGGTCGGTGGCGTCCGCGATCTTGGTGACGCGAACGGCCGCGTTCTTCAGCACCGGTTGCTTCGAGACGGGGTCCCACTCCGTCATGGTCAGTTCATTGGCGGCCCGGTGGTGTGGTTGCCCGGCCCCGGGACGACCCGGCTGATCCCAGTAGCCGTAGTGGAACGGGGCGAAGACCGTGCCGTTTCGCACGTCACCGATCCTCACCGGCGCGACGATCCGCCCTCGGCGGGATTCGACCTGCAGGATGTTTCCCTCCGCCAAGCCGAGGTCGGACGCGTCCCGGGCCGACATCTCCACCCAGGCGTCCGGGGCCGCCCTGTGCAGCTGCGGCGCCCGGTCCGTCTTGGTGCGCGTATGGAAGTGGTAGGCGGTCCGTCCGGTGGTGTAGCGGAAGGGGTAGTCCCCGTCCGGGGTTTCGGGTGCGCCCTGGTAGGGCGCCGTCTTGAAGATCGCCCGGCCGGCAGGGGCCATGGCACGGTAGGCCTGTGCTCCCACGGTCGCCCCGGTCATGAGGTCGTGGCCATAGGTCTCGCTGTAGTCGGAGTCGGTGGAGAATACCCCGTCCTGGTAGAGCCGGACGGTGCCATCGGGGTGTTCGTCATTGCACGGCCAGGGGATCCCGCTGCCCCCGCGCAACCGGTCGTAGGTGATCCCCGTGTAATCGCAGGGCCTGCCCCTGGTGCATTCCCGCCACGCGTTGAACCCGTCCTCTGCGCCAGCCCAGTCCAACAAGGGGCGGTCTGACCGAGTGCGGAAGTCCATCCGCCGGGCATAGTCGAGGAAGATGTCCAGATCGCTGCGGGCCTCACCAGGAGGTTCCACGGCCTTCTCGGACAAGTGCACGGTGCGGTTGACGTTGGTGAAGGTCCCGGTCTTTTCGCCCCAGGCCGCGGCGGGGAGGGCAACATCGGCGTACTGTGCGGTCTCGGTCATATACATGTCCTGGACCACGAGGAACAATCCCTCCTGGTCCAGGATCTCCCGGATGCGCGGCAGCTGGGGCATGGAGACGGCAGGGTTGGTTGCCGAGATCCACAGCATCCCGATCGAGCCCTGTTCCACGTAGCGGAAGATCTGGGCCGCGTGCGTCGGTGGCGCCCAGTGCGGGATCACGATCGGGTCCACGTCCCACAGGTCAGCCAATTCCTGCACGTGCTCGGGGTTCGACCAGTTGCGGAAACCCGGCAGGTCCCCGTCCGCGCCCGCCTCGCGGGTGTTCTGTGCGGTCGGTTGGCCGTTCATCTGCAGGATCCCGCAGCCAGGTTTCCCCACTAGCCCGCGCAGCAGGTGCAGGTTGTTGACCTGGCAGGAGGAGGCCGTGGCCTGTGCTGACTGGTAGAAGCCCTGCAGCACGGTCGAGAGGACGCGCTCGGAGGTTCCAAAAATCCGCGCCGCCTCACGCACATCCTGCGCGTCCACCCCGCAGGTCTCGGCGACGGCTTCGGGCGTCCACTGCTCGATGTGGGCTTCGAGATCCCCGAACCGGAGGGTGTGCTACGCGATGTAGTCCTCGTCGATCCATCCCTGGGCGATCAACTCCCGGATCAGGCCATGCATGAGCGCCAGGTTCGTGCCCGGACGCACCGCGAGGTGCACGTCGGAGTGCCGGGCGACCTCGGTTTCGCGTGGGTCCACGCACACGACCTTGGGCTTGTCCGGGCCGGCGATCCGGTCCAGCACCCGCGTCCACAGCACGGTCTGGGTCTCGGCCATGTTGTGGCCGTAGAGGAATATGGCGTCGCACTCGTCGATGTCGACGTAGCTGCCGGGCTGGCCGTCGAAGCCGAAGCTCTCCTTGAGGGCCGCGGCAGAGGTGGCCGTGCACAAGCGGGTGTTGCCGTCCATGTGCGGGGTTCCCAAGCCGGCCTTGCCGATCATGCCCAGGGCGTAGTACTCCTCCAGGAACAACTGCCCGGAGGTGTAAAAGCCGTGCGAGAGGGGACCCTTCTTGTCCAGCAGCTCCTTGGACCGGTCCACGATCCGGCCCATTGCCGTGTCCAGTCCGTCTCCACGAGTTCGCCGTTCTCCCGGACCAGGGGTCGGGTGAGCCGGTCCTTGTTCCGCACTCCCTGCCAGCTTGCAAAGAGACCCTTCGGCCCCAGACGACCATGGTTGACGATGTCCACCGCCCGGCCACGGACCCCGACCATCTGCTCGTCCTTGACCGCGATGTCGATGCCGCACCCGTTGCTGCACAGAACGCACGCCGACTGGACCCACCGGTCCATGTCGTCCTCGCCGACCCCTTCGGCCAGGACCTGGTCGACGCGCACCGGCCATCGTTCCCCTCGGGCGAAAGGGGTCCGTGTTCCCCAGATGTCCGCTATTCGATCAACCATTGCCGTGCCTCTGCCTTTGCCCTCGGGATGCGATGTTCGATGTCGGACGGCCCGTCGTGTGCGGGCCCTCACATCCCCGACGGTAGTGTCGGAGTCCGCGGCAGGGAACCCAAAAAATGCCGTCGGCCGGCCGTCGCGCACCGTGCACCCTGGTTCCACGGGCAGGAAGCCGTCCCGCACTACCCGTGGGGGTCTGTGTTCCAGCGGTGGGAACCGGGCAGTGCACGCCGCCGCCGCGCCCCGCGGGCGATAGGCTGGAGCCACCATGAAACTCACCGAGCTCCTGCCCGACGCGCCACCGCGCGGGGCCACCGCCGATTCCACCTACTCCGCGTTCCTGACCTGGGCGGAAGACCGCGGCATCTCGCTCTACCCGGCGCAGGACGAGGCGGTGATGGAACTCGTCGAGGGCAACAACGTCATCCTGGCCACCCCGACCGGGTCCGGGAAGTCGCTGGTGGCCGTCGCCGCGCATTTCCATGCCCTCGCCCGGGGGGAACGCAGCTACTACACGGCGCCGATCAAGGCGCTGGTCTCGGAGAAGTTCTTCGCCCTGTGCGAGATCTTCGGCGCGGAGAACGTCGGCATGGTCACCGGGGACTCCTCGGTCAACCAGGACGCCCCGATCATCTGCTGCACCGCGGAGATCCTGGCCAACATCGCCCTGCGCGAAGGCGCCGAGGCCGATCTGGGCCCGGTGGTGATGGACGAGTTCCACTTCTACTCCGACCCGCAGCGCGGCTGGGCCTGGCAGGTCCCGCTGCTCGAACTGCCGCAGGCGCAGTTCCTGCTCATGTCGGCCACCCTGGGCGACGTCACCCGCTTCGAGGACGAGCTGACCGTGCGCACCGGGCGACGCACCACCACGGTCGCCCATGCGGAACGTCCCATCCCGCTGCACTACTACTACTCCGAAGAACCGGTCCAGGAGGCCATGGAGGAGCTGCTGGCCACCAGCCAGGCCCCCGTCTACGTGGTCCACTTCAGCCAGCTCGAGGCGATCGAACGCGCCCAGTCGCTGATGAGCATCAACGTCTGCACGCGCGAGGAGAAGGACCGGATCTCCGAGCTCATCGCGGGCTTCCGCTTCGCCACCGGCTTCGGCAAGACCCTGAACAGGTTGGTCCGCCACGGGATTGGCGTCCACCACGCCGGCATGCTGCCCAAGTACCGCCGGCTCGTCGAGCAGCTGGCGCAGGCGGGGCTGCTGAAGGTCATCTGCGGGACCGACACCCTGGGGGTGGGCATCAACGTGCCGATCCGCACCGTGATGCTCACGGCCCTGTCCAAGTACGACGGCGTACGCACCCGTCCGTTGAATGCCCGCGAATTCCACCAGATTGCGGGCCGGGCGGGGCGTGCCGGCTATGACACTGCGGGGACCGTCGTCGTGCAGGCCCCCGAGTTCGCCATCGAGAACAAGAAGGCGATGACCAAGGCCCAGGCCAAGTTCGGCGACGATTCGAAGAAGCTGCGCCAGGTCGTGAAGAAGAAGCCGCCGCAGGGCTTCGTCTCCTGGTCGGAGAAGACGTTCGACAAGATGGTGGCCTCCACCCCCGAACCGCTGACCTCCTCGTTCACCGTCACCCACTCCATGCTGCTGAACCTGCTGCAGCGTCCCGGCAACGCGTTCGCCGCGGCCCGCACCCTGCTGACCGAGAACCACGAGCCCCCGGCCCGGCAGCGCGCCCTGCTGCGCCGCGCCTTGGGCATCCTGCGCGAACTGCTGGCCACCGGGGTCGTCGAGCGGCTCGACGAAGCGGACGAGCATGGGAACCTCTTGCGCCTGACCGTCGAGCTGCAGCAGAACTTCGCGCTGAACCAGCCGCTCTCCCCCTTCGCGATGGCCAGCCTCGAATTGCTGGACCGCGAGTCGCCCACCTACGCCCTGGACGTGGTTTCGGTCATCGAGGCGACGCTGGAGAAGCCGCGGCAGGTGCTCAACGCCCAGGAGAAGAAGGCGCGCGGCGAGGCGGTGGCGGCGATGAAGGCCGAGGGGATGGAATACGAGGCGCGGATGAACGCCCTCGACGAGGTCACCTACGCCCAGCCGTTGGCCGAGCTGCTCGGCGAGGCGTTCGAGACCTACCGGCAGGGCGCCCCGTGGTTGGGCGACTTTGAGCTCTCCCCCAAATCGGTCGTCCGCGACATGTACGAGCGGGCGATGTCGTTCGGGGAGTACATCCAGTTCTACGCCTTGGCGCGCTCCGAGGGCATCCTGCTGCGCTACCTCACCGACGCCTTCAAGGCCCTGCGCCAGACCGTCCCGCGCGATGCGCTGCGCGAGGACCTGGAGGACCTCATCGAGTGGCTCGGCGAGGTGGTCCGGCAGACGGACTCCTCGCTGCTGGACGAATGGGAGAAGCTCTCCCAGGGCGAGCTCCCCGACGACCTGGGCGAGGAGATCACCCCTCCGGCCCCGGAACGGCTGACCTCGAACGAGCGGGCCTTCCGCGTGATGGTCCGCAACGAGATGTTCCGCCGCGTGCAGCTCTTCGCCGACGAGCAGGACGAGGTGCTCGGGAACCTCGACGGGCACAGCGGGTTCGACGCAGATGCCTGGGCCGATGCCATGGACGCCTACTTCGACGAACACGACGACATCGACGACGGCCCGGCGGCACGCGGACCCCAGCTGCTGATCATCACCCCGGCCAAGACCGAGTGGAAGGTCCGGCAGATCCTGAAGGACCCGGAGGGGAACAACGACTGGGGCATCGACGCGGTGGTCAACCTCGCCGACTCGGATGAGGCGGGCACCGCCGTCGTGACCGTGACGGCAGTGGGCCGGTTGGGCTGAGCCCCTTCGGCCCGGCTAGCCTTCCTCGTCGGTGAAACCGGGCGCCCCGGAGGAGCCGGCCCGCGACGGAAACCAACCGAACGACGAGCCCCTGGCCAACGACTCGGAGGTACCCCCGAAATCCCGGAGCCGGGCCCCGTCCGGATCCGCGTCGCCCGCCCCCAGCAGGCTCCGGGTCAAGTCCGAACCGGCGGACATCAGTTCATCCACTGCCGCTTCCAGGTCGGCATCTCCCACCTCGCGGTCCTCCAGCGCCGCGGCCAGCACTGCGCGACGGACCAGCTCCTTGGTGAAGGATGCTGTGTTTCCCGCGGTCTCCGCCGCCGCATGCTCGCTGGCCTCCGCCGAGAACCCCAGGGGTCCCGCGTAGAGCTCCAGCAGCGCGCGCCGCTCGTCCTGGCCTGGCAGGGGGATCTCCACGGCCAGGTCCACGCGTCCGGGGCGCTGGGCCAGTGCCCGCTCCAGGGACTCCACCCGGTTGGTCGTCAGCACGAACGCGACGTCCGCATCGGCATCCAGCCCGTCCATCGCCTCCAGCAGTTCGAAGAGCAGCGGCTGTGATCCCGGGCCGAAGCCCCGGTCCTCGGCAACCAGGTCGCAGTCCTCGAGCACGACGATGGCCGGCTGCAGGGCCTGCGCCATCCGGGCTGCCTCCGCGACCAGGGCAAGGGACCCGGCGGAGAGCAGGATCGCGGTGGCCCCTGCGGACCGGGACAGCAGATAGCGGACCGTATGGGTCTTTCCGGTACCGGGCGGACCGTAGAGCAGCACCCCGCGCTTGAGGTGCTGGCCGGCCCGCCGCATGGCCTCGCGGCGCAGGCCCAGGTCGATGACCTGGTGCCGGACTTTCTCCAGCAGCCCCGGCGGGAGGATGAGGTCCTCCGCCGGCAGCTGAGGGCGGTGGTGGAAGGTCACCCCGCCGGTCGTCGGTTCGAATTCGTTGGCCGTGAAGGAGACGACGTGTCCGCGGTAGATGCTCTGCGTGCGCAGCCCCTCCCGGAACTAGGCGCTGAACGCGTCGACCCGGTCCGGGTCCCCACCGAGGATCTCGAGGCCGGCGGACACGCGGCCAAACTGCGGGTTGGCTCCCCGAAGCCACACCGCAAGCCGGCCGAACACCCCGTCCACCAGGAACAGCCCGTCATCGATGATGCGGCGGCTCTCCGCCGGGCCCACCGCCACCGTCCGGTAGCCCGGCGCGGCGACAGGTGCCCGGTGGTACTGCCGGCTCTGCAACAGGTCAGCCAGCGACAGGTGATGCCGTTCCTCGGATCCCCACCCGATGATCCGGCGGATGCCCTCCACCCCGGCCAGGAGGATCGATGCGTCGGCCAGCCGGTGTGCCCCGAATTCCTCCAGCACCCCCGGTATCCCGGCGGCGTCCTGGCCGAGGTGCTCGGCCAGGGCTTCCCAGAGCTGTTCGCCCTGGTGGTCCGCCGGGCGTGCTGCGGCGGCATCTGCCAGCCGGGCGAAGTTCTCCAGGAACTGCTCGAGGTGTCGGTCCATGCGTGGATCCTAGCAGCGCCCGCCGGACCGGCACCGGTCAGGGCAGCAGCGCGACCAGGGGTTCGGCCCGGTGCCGGGCGATCTCGACAATCGGGACCACGAGCCCCACGAAGGCATACAGCGAGATGGGCACGCAGAGCAGCCACTCCCGCCACGAACCTGCCCGGCCGAGCACGGGAACCGCCAGCCGCCCGCTGCGCTTCCACACCTGCCGCAACAGCGGAACCCGCCGGACGCGCCGCGGAGCCCTGATGCGCACCGGCCAGATGAGGTTGCACCCGCCCACCGTGAGCAGGTCGCCGGCGATGTGCGTCGCGGTGCCCAGCAGCATCGCCAGCACGAACCAGTACTGCTCCTCCGGGGCGAACAGCGCCACGAAGGCCCCGGCCGGGACCGAGACCAGCCAGGGCAGCCGGCGCATGGAATCGGGGATGAACTTCAGCGCCTTCACCGCGAAGGCGATCAGCAGCACCGCCGACAGCCCGGCCCCGGGGAAGACCGTGCCGAACCGCGGGACCTCGATCTGCCAGAGTCCCAGCAGGTAGGCCAGGCCCGTGAACACCGCGATCCCGAACAGCGAATGCGTCCCGTTGCGGTGCCCGCCGGCCACCTCGCCGATTCCCGCACAGAAGGCGTTGGAGACCGGTGGCAGCGATTGGGCGATGGTGGCGCGCCGGTGGTCGGCATCGGGCAACAGGGCGGCCCCGGCACAGGCCAGTGCACCGGCCAGGACGCCGGCCGGCGTCACCTCCAGCAGGCCGAACCCCAGCGGCAGCTCGGCCGGCAGGAACGCGAACCGGTCGGCCAGCGGCCCCAGGGCCAGCACCGGCTGTGTGGTGGCGGCAATCCATACGGCCGCGCCGCTGGCGGCATGGTGTCCTCCCATCATGGGCGGTGCTCTCTTTTCGCTCGATGGGGCGTCTCGGCGGGGCCGGCGACCATCCTCCTGCGGGGGCCACCGCGCCTACCCACCCTAGGCAACGGGGCCGACAGGTGGGCGCCGCCACGCGTCGCCACGGCCGGTAGTGTTGGTCACATGACCGCACTGATGCACCGCGTGGAAAACACCCATGAGTTCCGCGGCCTGCGGGCCACCGGACACCATTTCACCGTCCCACTGGACCATGCCCGTCCGGACGGCGAGACCATCACCGTCTTCGCCCGGGAGATCTCCTCGCTGGACCATGACACCCCGGACGCCCTGCCGTGGCTGCTGTTCCTGCAGGGCGGCCCTGGCGGCCAGAGCCCCCGCGTGTCCAGCCTGACCGGGTGGATGGCCGAAGCGGCCAAGACGTTCCGCATCCTGCTGCTGGACCAGCGCGGCACCGGGCTGAGCACCCCGGCCAACCGGCAGTCGCTGCCGCTACGCGGAGACGCGGCGGCCCAGGCGTCCTACCTGGCGCATTTCCGCGCGGACTCCATCGTGCGCGACGCCGAGGCCATCCGGGACGCGCTGGGCATCACCACCTGGAGCACCTTCGGCCAGAGCTATGGCGGGTTCTGCACGCTGGCCTATTTGTCCCTGGCCCCCGCCTCGCTGGACCGCTGCCTCGTCACCGGCGGCCTCGGTCCGATCGACGGCGGCCCGGAGGAGGTCTACCGGGCCACCTACGCGCGCATGGCCGCCCGGAACGCCGAGTATTTCGAACGCTACCCGGAGGACCGCATCGTCCTGAACCGGATCATGCGCCATGTCGAGCAGGAACACGAGCACCTGCCCAACGGTCGTCGCATCACCGGCGGGCTCGTCCAGGTCCTGGGCCAGTTCCTCGGCGGGAACACCCGCATGGACCAGCTGCACTTCGTCTTCGAGGCGGCCTTCATCCCCACGCCCGCCGGACCGCGGCTCTCGGACGCCTTCACCGAGGTCCTCGCCCACCAGGTGAGCCGCGCGGCGAATCCCCTGTACGCGCTCATGCACGAATCGATCTACGCGCAGGGCCGGGCCACCCGCTGGGCGGCCGAACGCGTCGCCGCCGAATACCCGGCGTTCGACCCGGCCTCCGCCGAGCCGCTGCTCACCGGGGAGATGGTCTACCGCTGGTACTTCGAGGACGACCCGGTCCTGCGCCCGTTGGAGGACGTGGCCCGCATCCTCGCCGAACGCGAGGATTGGCCTGCCCTGTACGACGCCGGTGTCCTCGCCTCCAACCCGGTGCCGGTGGCCGCCGCGGTCTACCACGACGATGTGTACGTCGACCGGGACATCAGCCTGGCCACGGCCTCCAGGGTCCGCGGCCTGCGGGTCTGGGAGACGGCTGATTTCCACCACGACGGCATCGCGGACGACGGGGCGGCGATCTTCGCCCGGCTGCTGGGCATGACCGACGCCGAGGACGCGGCCACGCCGGAGCCAGCCGACGGCTGACCTACCGGCGCTCTGCCATGCCGGCCGCCCTCCCCCGGCGCGGCTGCAGCAGGGCGTACGCGGCGACCAGCAGGACCACCACCAGGCAGCCCAGCCCGAGGCCGCGGAATCCGATGAGCGCCAGCACGAACCCGGAACCCGCTGCGCCGAGGGCACCGGCAGCACCCATCAAGGCGTCGGAGAGGCCCTGGACCTGCACCCGGTGCCCCGGCGCCACGCTTTCGGAGACATAGGCCGAACCGGCGATTGTCGCCAGCGACCAACCCACCCCGAGCAGCACCAGGCCGACGGTCACGGTCCAGGTGTGGGACGCGCCGAGTCCTGCCGTGAGCAGGGCGGCGACCAACACGGCGTCGCCCACGAGCATCGTGGCGATCCGGCCGCGCCGGTCGGCCAGCAGCCCGACCAACGGGGACAGCGCATACATTCCGGCAATGTGCAGCGAGATGGTGAATCCAATCAGCACCAGCACGTTCAGGCTCGCATGGTGGCCGGCCATCGAGCCGGCGTGGCCTCCAGCCGCGAGGGCGTCGAGGTCCTTCAAATGCACCGGGGTCATGGACATCACGGCGACCATGACCAGGTGGGACGCGGTGATGGTCAGCACCCCGAGCCGGGCGCCGCGGTTGCGGTGCAGGACCGCCAGTCCGCCGCGGATGGTCGACGGGCCGGTGCCCCGGGGTTCCGCCAGGTCTCCGGAGGCGTGCACGAACGCCAGGGGATCCGGGCGGAGCCCGATGTTGAGCACGACGACGGAGAGCAGCATCCCGGTGAGCGAGAACAGGAAGGGCCCGCTCATCTCGGGCAGGCCGAAACGCGTTCCGAGGACCGCACCCGGCCCAATGAGGTTGGGTCCGGTGACCGCGCCGATCGTGATCGCCCAGACCACCAAAGCCAGATCGCGGGCCCGGCTGCGGGGTTCGGCGAGATCCGTTGCGGCGAAACGGGCCTGCAGGTTGGCAGCGTTCCCCACCCCCAACAGCGCGGCGGAGGCCAGGAGCAGGCCGAAGCTCCCGGCGATCGGGGTCAGGACCATGCCGATCGCGCCGAGGGCCGCGAGCAGCAGCCCGGCAGACAGGGCACGGCCTCGTCCCCTGCGGATGGCCAGGCCAGCCAGAGGCAGGGCGGTGAGTGCGCCGGCGACGGAGATCGCCATGGTCGGGGCGCCGGCGAAGGCATTGCTTCCGGTCAGCTCCACGGCCATCAGCGATCCCAGGGCCAGCCCGGATCCGTTGCCGATGCCGCTGAGCAGCTGCGCGAGCGACAAGGTGACGACCACCCGGCGCTGGTGCCGGCGGCGCACTGCCTCGGCTGCTAGCGGGGTGGCGGAAGGGTGTGTCACCCGAGCAGCCTACCCAATGGGCCCTGCTCCTGCAGGGCGGCACCCACGCCGAGGGCCCGGGCAGGTGCCCGGGCCCTCGGCCCTGTGGGATCGTCGCGTTGGAAGCCGGCAGCGAGCGCCTAAGCGCGGTTCTCGGGGTCGTCGCCGGGGTGCGACTCGGCTGCGGCCTGCTGCTGGGCCTCGGCTGCGGCCCGCTTGCCCTTGGGGCTGAGCAGGCTGGCCACCGTGGCGATCACGAGCGTGCCGACGATGACGATCAGCGAGAAGCCCGTGCTGATGTCGGGCACCCAGTGGATCCCCTCGCCGCCGTTGATGAACGGCAGTTCGTTCTCGTGCATCGCGTGGAAGATCAGCTTGACGCCGATGAACGCCAGGATGATCGAAAGTGCGTGCTTGAGGAAGACCAGGCGTTCCATGAGCCCGCCCAGCAGGAAGTACAGCTGGCGCAACCCCATGAGGGCGAAGATGTTGGCCGTGAAGACGATGAACGCACTCTGCGTCAGGCCGAAGATGGCCGGGATCGAGTCGACGGCGAAGAGCAGGTCGGTCATGCCGATCGTGATGAAGACGAGCACCATCGGCGTGAACATCTTCTTGCCGTCGATCGTGGTGCGCAGGTTGTTGCCGTCGTAGTCCTTGCTGACCGGCAGCTTCGCGGTCAGCCGGGCCACGAGGCCGCTTTCGCCTTCCTCGTCCTCGTCGTCGCTGTCGGTGGCCTGCTTCCAGGCGGTCCACAGCAGGAAGATGCCGAAGATGTAGAAGATCCAGGTCAGGTTCTCGATGAGGGCGGCACCGAGCAGGATGAAGATCCCGCGCAGGATGAGCGCGATGATGATGCCGAACATCAGCACTTCCTGCTGGTATTTCCGCGGTACCGAGAACCGGGCCATGATGATGATGAACACGAACAGGTTGTCCACGCTCAGGCTGTATTCGGTGATCCAGCCGGCCACGAATTCCTGGCCGTAGGCTGGGCCGGCCTGCCACCACAGCAGTCCGGCGAAGATGATCGCCAGGGTCACGTAGAAGCCGACCCACAGGCCGGCTTCCTTCATGGACGGTTCATGGGGTCGCTTGACCACGTACAGCAGGTCGAAGAGCAGGATCAGGCCCAGGGCCACGAACGAGATGACTTCGAATTGGATTGTCAGGTGTTCCGACACGGTAACCTTTCCGGGCGCGCTCGGCGCCGGCTGGGGAAATGGGGCATGGCCGCAAGTCTCTCCGCCGCCCGGCAGCCGGGTCGGCCACTGTGCCCGGCGGGGCAACAGTGCCCTGCGTGCTGACGTCCACAGTGTTTGGGATACTCCCCTACGTTCGGGAAGATCCTACCGCATCCCCTACGCGTGGCCCGCCTGTTGCATCTGGCGCAATTCCTTCTTCAGGTCCCCGACCTCGTCGCGCAACCGGGCGGCCAGCTCGAACTGGAGCTCGGCGGCGGCACCGTGCATCTGATCCGTCAACTGCGTGATCAGGTCCACGAGGTCCTCGGCCGGCACGGCGGCCAGTCCATCGCTGCGGACCTCGCTCTCGGCCTTGCGGGTCTTCGAGGTCGACTTGCGGGCGCCCTTGGCCAACCGCTGGTTGTTCAGCAGTTCCTGCGTGTCCGCATCCTCACGGGCGAGCTGGTCGGTGATGTCGGCGATCTTCTTGCGCAGCGGCATCGGGTCCACGCCGCGTTCGGTGTTGTAGGCCTCCTGGATGGCGCGCCGCCGGTTTGTCTCCTCGATGGCATGGGCCATGGAATCGGTGATGCGGTCCGCATACATGTGCACCTGCCCCGAGACGTTGCGGGCGGCACGACCGATGGTCTGGATCAGCGAGGTGCCCGAGCGCAGGAAGCCCTCCTTGTCGGCGTCGAGGATCGCGACCAGCGAGACCTCGGGCAGGTCGAGGCCCTCACGGAGCAGGTTGATGCCCACGAGCACGTCGAAGACACCCATCCGCAGCTCGCGCAGCAGCTCCACCCGGCGCAACGTGTCGACGTCGGAGTGCAGGTACTGGACCTTGACGCCGTGCTCGGTCAGGTAGTCGGTCAGGTCCTCGGCCATCCGCTTGGTCAGGGTCGTGACCAGCACGCGCTCGTTGTTGCCGGTCCGGGTCCGGATCTCGTCGAGCAGGTCGTCGATTTGGCCCTTGGTCGGCTTGACCACGATCTCGGGATCCAGCAGGCCGGTCGGACGGATGATCTGCTGCACGACGCCATCGGACTTTCCCAGCTCGTACTTGCCCGGCGTGGCCGAAAGGTAGACGGTTTGGCCGATGCGCTCGAGGAACTCGTCCCATTTCAGCGGCCGGTTGTCCATGGCCGACGGCAGCCGGAAGCCGTGCTCCACCAGGGTGCGCTTGCGCGACATGTCCCCCTCGTACATCGCCCCGATCTGCGGGATGGTCACGTGCGATTCGTCGACGACGAGCAGGAAGTCGTCGGGGAAGTAGTCCAGCAGGCAGTGCGGCGCGGTGCCGGGTCCGCGGCCGTCGATATGCCGGGAGTAGTTCTCGATGCCGTTGCAGAAACCCATCTGCTGCATCATCTCGAGGTCGTACGTGGTGCGCATGCGCAGCCGCTGGGCCTCGACGAGCTTGTTCTGCCCCTCGAGCTCGTTCAGCCGCACGCGCAGTTCGTCCTCGATGTCGGTGATGGCCCGGTTCATCCGCTCCGGCCCGGCCACGTAGTGGCTGGCGGGGAAGACGTACATCTCCTCCTCCTCGCGGATCACGTCCCCGGTGAGCGGGTGGAGCGTGTGGATCTGCTCGATCTCGTCGCCGAAGAACTCGATGCGCAGCGCCTGCTCCTCGTACATCGGGATGATCTCCACGGTGTCCCCCCGCACCCGGAAGGTCCCGCGGTGGAAGTCCATGTCGTTGCGCGCGTACTGCATGGAGACAAACTTGCGCAGCAGGTCATCGCGGTTCATCTCCATCCCCTTGCGCAGGGTCACCATCCCGGCGACGTATTCCTCCGGCGTGCCCAGGCCGTAGATGCAGGAGACCGTGGCGACGACGATGACGTCGCGGCGGGTCAGCAGCGTATTCGTGGCCGAGTGCCGCAGGCGTTCGACCTCCTCGTTGATGGAGGAATCCTTCTCGATGAACGTATCGGTCTGCGGGACGTACGCCTCGGGCTGGTAGTAGTCGTAGTAGGAAACGAAGTACTCGACGGCGTTGTTGGGCAGCAATTCGCGGAACTCATTGGCCAGCTGGGCGGCCAGCGTCTTGTTCTGCACCAGCACGAGCGTGGGCCGCTGGATCTTCTCGATCAGCCACGCGGTCGTCGCGCTCTTGCCGGTACCGGTGGCACCGAGCAGGACCACGTCCTTCTCGCCGCCGTTGACCCGTTCCGCCAGTTCCTTGATGGCTTGGGGCTGGTCGCCCGCCGGCTCGTAGTCGCTGATGACCTCGAACGGGGCGACGACACGGTTGATCTCCTGCGCAAGACTCATGGATCTAGGCTACGCCCCGTGCCCGACGGTCGGGGCAGCTCCCGCCCACGGCTTAACCGGGTGCTGGCAGGGCACGACGGCGCAGCTCACTTGCGCGGGCGCTCCCGCGGTGCGCGCCCGGCCGGGGGATCGAGGAAGCCGCTGTGCTCGAAGCGGCCGAGGATGGCCCCGACCATCTGCTGGGCGAAAACCACGCAGCCGCCCAGCGCCAGCACGATGCCCGCCAGGGTGATCCACGCCGGGACGAGCACGTGCCAGCTCCACGGGGCAGTGCCGGTGGTGAACTCGGCACGGCCCCCGGCAGCCAG
Organism: Arthrobacter sp. JSM 101049; assembly: GCF_041679245.1. Lineage (NCBI taxonomy): Bacteria > Bacillati > Actinomycetota > Actinomycetes > Micrococcales > Micrococcaceae > Arthrobacter > Arthrobacter sp. JSM 101049. The sequence continues at coordinate 47,430 of NZ_JBGFFC010000002.1, forward strand.
CCACAGGACGATCGCCACGGCCCACAGCACGCCGGTGGAGATGAACAGCCAGGTGACCCACCTCATCCCGTCGCCGAAGCGGTAGCCGACCGGCGCCCCGTTCACGGTTGCCGGCCGGAAGCCGTCTGGCCGGAAGGCGTCTCGTCGATGCGCTCCTGGCCGGAAGGCGTCTCGTCGGAGGGTGTCTGGTCGGTGCGCTCCCCGTCGGAGGACTCCAGCTCGCAGGCGTCGGCCGCTGCGAGGGCGGCAGGCAGCAGCCGGGCATTCCAGAGGTCGTCGACGGCGGCGAGCAGTTCCGCCGTCGTCCCGGAGTTGTGAAGCACGACGTGGCTGATGGCGGCGCGTTCCTCGTCGGTGGCCTGCGCCGCGATGCGTGCCGCGGCATCTGCGGCATCCATCCCCCGGTCCTGGACCATCCGCCGGATCCGTTCGTGCTCCGGGGCCTGGACGGTGACGACCACGTCGAAGGAGCCGGCCTGGCCGCTTTCGGCCAGCAACGGGATGTCCTGCACCAGGACCACGGGTGCCCGGGGCGCCTCCGCCGCTGCCGCCTGCCCGCGGATCCGCGCCGCCTCGGCACGGACCAGCGGGTGGACGATGCCGTTCAGGCGCTCGCGGGCCGCGGCGTCGGCAAACACGATGCGCCCAAGCCCCGGCCGGTCGAGCCGCCCCTCCGCGTCCAGCAGTTCGGCGCCGAACGCGTCCACGATGGCTGCCAGGCCCGCAGACCCGGGTTCGACCACCTGGCGGGCCAGGGCATCGGCGTCGATGAGCACGGCGCCGAGCTCCACCAGCCGGGCGGCAACGGCCGATTTGCCTGCGGCGATCCCGCCGGTCAGTCCCACGTCAAGCATGTCTCCAGTCTAGGGGCAGCGTGGCACCGGGCGTGGGGCGGCGGTCCGGCCGCTCCGTCTAGACTGGTGGGATGCCCGGGCCCACCTCCTCGACCGTCGAGTACACGACCGTCGCCGCCGAGCATGTCCACGAGCTCGAGGTCAAGCGCTCCCGGTTCATCGCCTACCTGTTCCGCACCGCCGACGAGGACGCCGCGCGTACGGCCATCGCCGAGTTGCGCCGACGCCGCCATGACGCCCGGCACCACTGCTCGGCGTTCCTGCTGGGACCGGACCGCGACGTCCAGCGCAGCAACGACGACGGCGAGCCCTCCGGGACCGCGGGCCTGCCGATGCTCGAGGCGCTGGCCAAGCGGGAGTGCCCCACCGGGCGGGCCGACCTGTCCGACACCACGGCCGTCGTCGTGCGCTATTTCGGGGGCGTCCTGCTCGGGGCCGGCGGCCTGGTCCGGGCCTATTCCCAGGCCGTGTCCTCCGCCCTGGACGGTGCACCGCTGGTCCGTCGCCGGCGGATGGCGCTGTTCACCGTCGAGGCGGCCCACGCGGACGCCGGGCGTTTGGAAAACGAGCTCCGTTCCGGCGGAACCACGGTCCTGGGCACCGACTACGGCCCCCGGGCGGCCACGTTGCGCCTCGCAGTGCCCGACGGCCCGGCCGTCGCCGACGGGATCGCCGCCCGGCTCGCGACCCTGACGGCGGGGACCTGCACCGCGGTCGCCGCCGGGACGGCCTGGGTCGACACGCCCGGTGGGGTCGTGCCGTGAGCGCTTTTGATCCCTCGGGCCTGCGTCGCTGGCCGGACATCGAGTCCCCCGAGCTCCAGGCACACGACGGCGCCGACCTCCTGCTGCTCGACGCCGCCGTCGAGTCCCGCCTGCTGCCCGGCGCCGTCGGTTCCGTCGTGGTGGTCGATGACCACTACGGCGCACTGACCCTCGGCGTGCGGGCGCACGGGGCCACGGGCGTCCGGGTGCACCAGGACCGGCTCTCGGGTGAACGCGCGCTGGATGCCAACGCCGGACGGCTGGGGCTGGAATCCGGCGGATACGTCCATCAGCCGCTGGGTCCTGGCCTGTTTGCCGGGGCGACGCTGGTGCTGCTGCAGCTGCCGCGCTCGCTCAACGCCCTCGAGGAGATCGCCGACCTGGTGGCCCAGCACGCCGACCCGTCGGTGGTGCTGCTGGCCGGCGGACGGGTCAAGCACATGAACCTGGCAATGAACCAGGTCCTGGCCCGCTACTTCGACACGGTGGCGGCCAGCCGCGCGGCACACAAGTCCCGGGTCCTCACCGCCACCGGCAGTCGCCCGGCAGCGGCCCTGCCGGCGCCCCGCTTCCCGCTGGCCTCCGAGTACGACGTCGGGCTGCCGCAACCACTGCGGCTGCGCGCCTTCGGGGCCACCTTCGGCGGGGCGAAGCTGGATCCTGGTACCCGTTTCCTGCTGCCGCTGCTGGCCGGTGCCCGCGACGCCGCCTCCGCCGTCGACTTGGGCTGCGGCAACGGCACGATCGCCACCTACCTGGCCCTGGCCCGTCCAGGACTGCAGGTCCTGGCCTGCGACCAGTCCGCTTCGGCCGTGGCGTCGACGCGGGCGACGGCCGCGGCCAATGGCGTCGGCGACCGGGTGGAGGCCACCCGCGATGATGCCCTGTCCGCGCTCCCGGATTCCTCCCGCGAGCTCGTGGTGCTGAACCCGCCCTTCCATGTGGGCAATGCCGTCCATGCGGGCATCGCGCTGAAGCTGATCGCCGACGCCGGACGGGTACTGGCCCCAGGCGGCGAGTTGTGGTGCGTCTGGAATTCGCATCTGGGCTACCGGGGACACCTGCAGCGGCTGGTCGGCCCGACCCGCCAGGTGGCCCGGAACCCGAAGTTCACCGTCACGGTCTCGACCCGCGGGTAGCCACCCCGGCCGAGATCAGTGCGCTTCGGTGGCGGATCGTGTCAGCAGGCCCGCGGCGTCGGGCCAGCCAACGCGTACGCGTCGGCCATAGATGCCGGCTTTGGCCAGATCCCCGTGGGCGACGACGATGCCGTCGGGCGAGGCCTCGAGGATCACCACGCCATCACGCAAGTCGTCCGCGACGCCGCGCAGCGTCCAGCGCCCGGCGAGCTCGGAGATGCCGCGCTCGATCAACAGGTCCTCGGCCTCCATGAATTCCGCCGGGCCGCCCACGGGGTGGCCGAGCAGGTTGCGTGGCTGGACGAGTCCGTAGTCGGCGGTCACCGGTTCCAGGTAGCCGACGGTTTCCCCGTCCTCGCGGGTGGTCGGGATCCATCCCGAGGTGTCCATGCCATCTCCTCGCGTCCGCGGACCGCCGGTGGCGGGTCCTGTGGTTAAAAAGGGCCGAGGCCCACACACGCGTGGTGTGTGGACCCCGGCGAGGCAAAGCCCCGGCGCGAACGCTGGAGACTAGTTGCCGGTGAGCTTCTCGCGCAGTGCGGCGAGGGCCTCGTCCGAAGCCAGCGTGCCGGCCTCGGGGGCCGGGGCCTCCGAGGAGTAGCTCGTGGAGGCGGACTCGGTCGATGCGCCTTCGGCGGGCGCGGCGTCCTGTGCCAGGTGCTCGGCGACCTGCTTCTTGTGGGCTTCCCAACGGGTCTGGGCGTCGGCGTACTGCTGCTCCCAGTTGGCACGCTGGGTCTCGAAGCCTTCGAGCCACTCGTTGGTCTCCGGGTCGAAGCCCTCGGGGTACTTGTAGTTGCCCTCTTCGTCGTACTCGGCGGCCATGCCGTACAGCGCCGGGTCGAACTCGGTGCCCTCGGGATCGACGCCCTCGTTGGCCTGCTTCAGCGAGAGGCTGATGCGGCGGCGCTCGAGGTCGATGTCGATGACCTTCACGAACAGCTCGTCACCGACGGAGACGACCTGCTCGGCCAGCTCGACGTGGCGCACGGCCAGCTCAGAGATGTGCACGAGGCCCTCGATGCCGTCTTCGACGCGGACGAATGCACCGAACGGAACCAGCTTGGTGACCTTGCCGGGCACAACCTGGCCCAGGGCGTGCGTGCGGGCGAAGGTCTGCCACGGATCTTCCTGGGTCGCCTTCAGCGACAGGGAGACGCGCTCGCGGTCCAGGTCGACCTCGAGGACCTCGACGGTGACTTCCTGGCCGACCTCGACAACCTCGTTCGGGTGGTCGATGTGCTTCCAGGACAGCTCGGAGACGTGCACCAGGCCGTCGACGCCACCCAGGTCCACGAAGGCACCGAAGTTGACGATGGAGGACACGACGCCGGGGCGGACCTGGCCCTTTTCCAGCTTGTTGAGGAACGTGGAGCGGACCTCGGACTGGGTCTGCTCGAGCCAGGCACGGCGGGACAGGACCACGTTGTTGCGGTTCTTGTCCAGCTCAATGATCTTGGCTTCGATTTCCTGGCCGATGTACGGGGCCAGGTCGCGCACGCGGCGCATCTCGACCAGCGATGCCGGCAGGAAGCCGCGCAGGCCGATGTCGAGGATGAGGCCACCCTTGACCACCTCGATGACGGTGCCGGTGACGACGCCGTCCTCTTCCTTGATCTTCTCGATGTCGCCCCAGGCACGCTCGTACTGTGCGCGCTTCTTGGACAGGATCAGGCGGCCTTCCTTGTCCTCCTTGGTGAGGACGAGGGCTTCGACGTTGTCGCCGACGGCAACGACGTCACCGGGATCGACGTCGTGCTTGATGGAAAGCTCGCGGGAAGGAATGACACCCTCGGTCTTGTAACCGATGTCGAGCAGGACTTCGTCGCGGTCGACCTTGACGACGGTGCCCTCGACGAGGTCGCCATCGTTGAAGTACTTGATGGTGGCGTCGACGGCTGCGAGGAAGTCTTCAGCGGTCCCGATGTCGTTAATGGCGACCTGCGGGGTACCGGTCTTCTCGTTGGAGGTGATGGTCATGTAGTAGGGGCTCCGATGTGGATAGATTGCGTCAGTCGAAGGGCCGGAAGTCCCGGCATGCTCCGAAGGTGGAACTGAAATTGTTGCGACGCAGGGCATGGAACACCCCAGCAGTCACCACTTGAGTTTAGTCCCCCGATTGGCAGCCGGTCAAAACGCCGGCGAGGGCGCAACATCCGGGTCCGGGCGGGGCTAGAAACCGTTGATGGCGTAGGGGGCACCGGCCAGGTCGAGCACTCGTTCGGCACGGGCCAGGGCCTCTGCCGAAGCCGCCTGGATCCGCCCCGCCTCTACGAGTGTCCGCACTCCCGTGCCGCCGAGGTACAGCGAACCGAGCAGGGCGATGTCGAGCTCCAGGTCGGCCGGGGTGCCGGCCTCGTCGACGACGTCCACGCTGGCCACTCCCCCCTCGACGGCCAGCTCGTACGTTCCCTCGGCGTAGCCGAGCGGATCGAGGACCCGCAGGCGCAGCCTGCCGTCGGCCGCATACTCCCGGGCACGCAGCGCCGCGGGGACATCGATGATCCGCAGCCAGAGCAGGTCCTCGCGCTCGGTGACCGTGACGCGGCGGGGATCGTCCAACGACCACGGCAGCGGATCGTCGGGGGCGGCTGCCCCGTAGTCGATGCGCTCGACGAGGTCGTGGGCGCCGAGGTAGCGCCAGAGTTCCCGGCGTGCGGTCCCGGTGGCGGCCACCAGGTCACGGATTTTCATGGTGACCGGAGAGGTGTCCCATCCGGCAAAGGCATAGGTCAAAAAGCCCTGCGGTTCACCGGCGGCGTCGAGGTGGACCGCCGCCCGCAGCGTCGGGTCGTCCTTGACCGCGTCCGGGCCGACGCGTCCGGTGGCCCGCAGGGTGTAGGCATCCTGGCGTCCGATGGATCCACGGTGTGTGGCGTGGAAGCGCTCGAACAGGGCCGGGGCCAGTTCCTTCAAGGAGGCCGGGTCGACGGAGACGACCTGGCCCTCGGCCGGTGCCTGCACCGGCAGGCCGCCCTTGACGTCGACCCGGACCGAGTCCAACACCGTGGCCGGGCCGAAGCCGAACCGGCCGTAGATGGTGCCCTCGGAGGCGGTCAGCGCGGCGATCGGCAGGCCGGCGGCCCGGGCGCGTTCGAGCGAATCGGTCATCATCCGGCGCAGGATGCCGCGGCGGCGGTGGCTGGGGCGGACGGTGACGACGGTGATGAGGTGGCTCTCGACCAGGTTCCCGGCACCGGTGTTCAGGGTCTTGCGGAATTCGGCGAAGGTGGCCACCGGGATCGCGGCATCCAGCGACGGTGCGGGGGCATCGTCGTCGTACACGCCCAACAGCACGCGGCCGTCGACCTGGTAGGAGGCCGCCAGGCGGGCGACCTCGGGCGCGGTGTAGGGCTGCTCGTGGAAGCCGGTGCGCACGGCGCGGAACCAGTTGGCGGTGCGCTGGTCGGCGCAGGGTTCGCCGTCGCCGTCGACCGGGAGCAGTCCGGCGCCGAAGAGCTCGTGGCGCAGGTTGCCGGTGGTGTGGGTCGTGGTGTGCATCAGTGTGCGGCCTCCTGCCAGCTGTGGCCGGTACCGACCTGGACGTCGAGCGGGACCGAGAGGTCGGCCGCCGTTCCCATCTGTTCGCGCACGAGCGCGGTGACTGCCTCGAGTTCGCCGGGGGCGACCTCCAGGACGAGTTCGTCGTGGACCTGCAGCATCATCCGCGAGGCCAGCTGCTGCTCGCGCAGGCCGGCGTCGACGCCGAGCATGGCGCGTTTGATGATGTCCGCGGCGGAGCCCTGGATCGGGGCGTTCAGCGCGGCGCGTTCTGCCATGTCGCGCAGCTGCCGGTTGTCGCTGGCCAGGTCCGGCAGGTAGCGCCGGCGGCCCTCGATGGTGGAGGTGTAGCCGTCCTTGCGGGCCTGGTCGACCACGGAGCGCAGGTAGTCGCGGACGGCACCGAAGCGGGAGAAGTAGTCCTTCATCAGCCCGCGGGCCTCGTCGACGGGGACGTTCAGCTGCTTGGAGAGGCCGAAGGAGCTCAGCCCGTAGGCCAGGCCGTAGGACATGGCCTTGACCTTGGCGCGCATCTCCGCGGTGACGTCGGCCGGTTCGACGCCGAAGACGTGGGAGCCGACGAACCGGTGCAGGTCCTCGCCGTCCTTGAAGGCCTGGATGAGCGCCTCGTCGCCGGAGAGGTGGGCCATGATCCGCATCTCGATCTGCGAATAGTCGGCGGTCAGCAGGGTCTCGTAGCCCTCGCCGACGACGAATACCTCGCGGATCCGCCGCCCGGCCTCGCTGCGGACCGGGATGTTCTGCAGGTTGGGGTTCAGCGAGGACAACCGGCCGGTGGCGGCGACGGTCTGGGCGTAGGTGGTGTGGATCCGGCCGTCGTCGGCGAGGGCCTTCTGCAGCCCCTCGACGGTCTGGCGCAGCTTGGAGGCGTCGCGGTAGGCCATCAGGGCGGCGAGGAACGGGTGCCGCGTCTTCGCCAGCAGGTCGGCCAGGGAGTCGGCGTCGGTGGTGAAGCCGGTCTTGATCTTCTTGGTCCTGGGCAGGCCCAACTCCTCGAAGAGGACCACCTGCAACTGCTTCGGGGACCCGAGGTTCACCTCGTGGCCGATCGCCGCATAGGCCTCGGCGGTCGCGGTTTCCATGGTGGCCGCGAAGCCGTCCAGCAGGTCGGCCAGCCGCCCGGCGTCCACGGCGATCCCGATGCGTTCCATGTGCGCCAGCACGACCGACAGCGGCAGCTCCATGTCGGCCAGCAGGGTGCTGGCCCCGCGTTCGAAGACCTGTCCGGTCAGGTAGATGCTCAGTTCCCGCACGACATGGGCGGCACGGACCACCGCTGCATGGTTTCCCGGCCCCTCCAGGTCCAGGGCCAGCTGGCCGTCGCCGGCACCCGGTTCGGGCGAGAGCGAGATCCGCAGGTGGTGCTGGGCGATGTCGGCCAGTTCGTGGCTGCGGCGGTCGGGCTGGATGAGGTAGGCGGAGATCATCGTGTCGTCCACCACGGGCCCAAGCTCGATGCCCCGGGCGGCGAGCAGCTTGTAGCCGGCCTTGTAGTCGTGGATGGCCAACTTGTAGTCCGGTGTCCCCAGGATCCGTCCGAGGGTTGCCTCGGCGTCGGGGGCGAGCTGCTCCAGGTCCACGTAGCCGGTGGCGGACTCCGCGGCCAGGGCGATGCCGACCACGTCGTCGGAGCCGTCGCCGGAGCGGACCGTGTCCAGGTGCAGGCCGATGTTGTGGGCGCCGTGCTCGTGGAACCAGCCGTCCAGGGCGTCGGCGGAGCCGAGCAGGTCCGGCGCGGGGATCTCCATTTCCGGCTCCGGTTCGGCCTCATCCTCGCCGAAGAGGTCGAACAGGCGCTTGCGCAGGGTGTTGAACTGCAGCGAATCGAACAGGTCCTCGATCGCGTCGCGGTTCGGGTGCTCCAGTTCCAGCGCCTCGAGCCCGACGGGCAGGTCCAGGTCGGTGAGCAGGTGGTTCAGGCGCCGGTTGCGGCGCACGGCATCGACGTGTTCGCGCAGCGCATCGCCGACCTTGCCCTTAATGGCGTCGAGGTTCTCCAGCACGCCATCCAGCCCACCGTAGAGGTTGATCCACTTGGCGGCCGTCTTGGGTCCCACCCCCGGGACGCCGGGCAGGTTGTCGGCGGTCTCGCCCACCAGGGCGGCCAGGTCCGGATAGCGCTCCGGACGGACGAAGTACTTCTCCTCGACGGCGGCGATGTCCATCGGGGGGATGTCGGAGATGCCCTTCTTCGGGTACAGGACCGTGGTCTTCTCGGTGATCAGCTGGAAGGCGTCGCGGTCGCCCGAGACGACGAGCACGTCCCAGCCCTCGCCCTCGCCGGTGTGTGCCAGGGTGGCGATGATGTCGTCCGCCTCGAAGCCGTCCAGGGTGATGGACGGGATGTTCATGGCCTCCATGACCTTCTGGATGAGGTCGATCTGCCCGTAGAACTCCTCGGGCGTCTTGTTCCGCCCGCCCTTGTACTCGCTGTACTCCTGGGAGCGGAACGTGGGGGTGTCCAGGTCGAAGGCGACGGCGACGTGGGTCGGCTTGCGCTGTTCGATCATCTTGATGAGCATCGAGACGAAGCCGTAGACGGCGTTGGTGTGCTGGCCGGTGTCGGTGGCGAAGTTCTCCGCCGGAAGCGCGTAGAAGGCGCGGAAGGCCATCGAATGGCCGTCGATGACGAGCAGGCGCCGGGAGTCTGGGGCATCGTTTTTGGTTGCTGGGCTCACAGGTGCCAGCCTAGTTCCCATGACAGACAAATACACGATCGGCACGGCCGCCCCCGGGGCCGGGCACGACGCCGGGGTGAACCCCTTCGCGGACCAGCTCACCCGACATGGGGTGCCGGTGGGGATGTGGCCGATGCTCAGTGCGCACGGGGTCGGGACGTTGGTGGAGAAGCTGGGGATCGTGTTCACCGAGATCACCGTGGAGCGCGTGGTGGCGACCATGCCCGTGCAGGGCAACCAGCAGGTCGCCGGCATCCTGCACGGCGGGGCGAGCGTCGCGCTCGCCGAGACCCTGGGTTCCTTCGCCGCCGCGATGCACGCCGGCCCCACCCGACGCCCGGTCGGCCTGGACATCAACGCCACCCACCACCGGCCCGGCATCTCCGGACTGGTCACCGGGGTGTGCACGCCGATCCATCTGGGCCGGAGCACGACCGCGCACGAGATCACCATCGCCAACGAGGCCGGGCAGCGGGTCTGCACGGCCCGGATCACGAACATGCTGCTGGACCCCTCGTGACCGGTGACGGCGCGGCCCCGCCGTCACTGCCCTCGCCGCTTGCGGCCGCACGGCGGCGGATTCTCATCGTCGGGGTCACCGGATCGGGCAAGTCGACCTTGGCCGGGCAGCTCGGCCGCCACGCCGGGCTTCGGGTGCACCTGGCCGATGAGGAGATCGGCTGGCTGCCGGGTTGGGTCCAGCGCGACCCGGCCGAGCAGCGGAGGATGGCGCTGGAGCGGGCCGCAGCGCCGGAGTGGGTCTTCGACAGCGCCTACGGGCACTACCATCAGGAGCTCGCCGCACGGGCGGAGCTGATCGTCTGCCTGGACTATCCGCGGCTGGTCTCGCTGGGCCGGCTGGTCCTGCGCAGCCTGCGCCGCGTGACCCAGGCCGAGCCGGTCTGCAACGGGAACGTCGAGACCTGGGCCCAGCTGTTCTCCCGGGACTCCATCCTGCTCTGGCACGCCCGGTCGTTCGGCGGGAAACGGCAGCGGATGCGCTCCCTGCTGGAAACCTACGGGCCGCACAAGGTCCTCGTGTTCCGCTGCCCCCGGCAGACGGCACGGTGGCTGCGCGGCGTTAAAGCCACCGGCCGCGTCCCCGGATAGGCTCCGGGGACGCGGCCAGGGCCCGCGGCTACTTGGCTTTGCGCTTCTTCTTCGCCGAATCCAACACCAGTGCCAGGCCGATGCCGAGCATCCAGAAGTCCTTGGCCACGGCCGTGCCGTCGCTGGTCGGACGGATGCCGTCTTCGCGGGTCAGGCCCGGGGTCTTCAGGTACATCGTGACCATGGAGGCCGAGAAGGCCGTCAGGCCCAGGCCGGCCAGGCGGCTGGGGACGAACGGCAACAGCAGCGCCGTGCCCAAGGCGATTTCCGCCGCGCTGAGGAACTTTCCGAACTGCTCCGGATCCAGGTCCGCGAGCTGGGGGAACGCCGAGGCGCCCATCTTCTGCAGGCCGGCGGCGGATTCGCCGTCGATCTGGAGCTTGCCCACGCCGGAATTCAGGATGAAGGCACCGGTGGTCAGGCGCAATGGCAGGTGGCTGAGTTTCATGGGTCTTGTCCTTTCGCTGCGTACAAAGGTCCTCTTCGAGCCTATGGCCGCCGACTCCGCTGCGCCAGTCGTCGGTTAGCCCCCGGCGCGTCCGGGCGGTGGGGGCGGCGCCACGTCGTAGCGTGTCTCGCGCACCCCCTTGCCATAGTCGCGGGTCGAGGTTGGAGCCAGGGCCAGGGGTGCCCTGAGGCTGGCCAGCGGCCGTCCGCCACCCAATAGCACGGGGATGGTGAAGAGGACCAGCTCGTCCAGATGCCCGGCCTCGGCGAGTTGGCCTGCCAGTCCCCCGCCCCCGAGGACCCACACATCGCGGGTGCCTGCATCGGCGGCGATGTCCTCCACCCATTCGCCGACGTCACCACGGATGAACGTCAGGTCGGTCCCCGGCTCGGCGGCGAGCTCGCGGTGCGTGAAAACCCAGCAGGGAACCCCCGTATAGGGCCAGGGGTCGCCGGTGGCCCGCAGGTGGGCCGTGAGCCAGCGGTACGTGTCGGCGCCCATGACCAGGGAACCGATCTCCTTCAGGAAATCGGCCACCGGATCCCCGATCCCGGCATGGTAGTCGTCGTAGGCGAAGAGCCAGTCCAGCGAATCGTGCTCGTCGGCGATGTAGCCATCGACGCTGGCGGCCACAAGGTAGCGGAAGCGTGTCATGGGCCCATGCTGTCACATGGGACGCCGCAGGGCAGGAGTCGGCGTCAGTGTCCCCCGGATCCGCCGAGCTGGGGCACGATCAGGTAGATGCCCAGCAGCACGACGCAGCCGCAGAGGATGAAGCACGCGACGGCTCCACCCTTGGCGGTCGTTGCACCCCGGCCCCCATCCTCGGCAATGGCCTTCAGCCGCACGGCCAGGGAGTACAGCGTCACCAGCGACAACGAGGCGATGAGGGTGACGACGGTGACGGTCACGAACGAGAGCCATTGGATGTTCATCGGGTCCCCTCCGGGCCGTGGTTGTCGTCGCCGGGCGCGGCTCCGGTGGCGTTCCGGGCTGCGGAAGCCGACGGGGCCTTGTCCGGGCGGTCGGTCCGCGCGGTGTCCTTCGGTGCCTTGTTGTTCTTCTTCTTGGCCTCACGCACCATGCGATCGGCCTCGGCCCGCTCGGCTTCGCGCTGTTTCTTGCGCATCTTGCGGCGTTGCTTTTTGGTCGGGATGTTCACGGCGGCACCGGCCTCGTCGACGTCGGAGACCGCGTGGTGCGGGCCGATGACGTCCTTGCGCGAGAGCCACCAGATCAAGAGCACGACGCCGAAGCCGATGACGGCCACGAGGATGAGCCCCGGGGTACCCAGGTAGGTCAGGGCGGCGGCTGCGGCCCCGACGATGGCGGCGCTGGGAAGGGTGAACAGCCAGCCGGTGGCGATCCTGCCGGCGGTCCGCCATTGGACGGACGCGCCCTTGCGCCCCAGCCCGGAGCCGATGACGGATCCGGAGGCGACCTGGGTGGTCGAGAGGGCGAATCCCAGGTGGGAGGAGGCCAGGATGGCGGCCGCCGTGGAGGATTCGGCCGAGAACCCCTGGGCGGGCTTGACCTCGGTCAGGCCCTTTCCCATGGTGGCGATGATGCGCCACCCGCCGACGTAGGTCCCCAGCGCGATGGCCAAGGCGCAGGCGGCGATGACCCAGAAGTGGACATGCGTGCCGGACTCCTGGAGGCCCGAGGCCACCAGTGCGAGCGTGATGACGCCCATGGTCTTCTGCGCGTCATTGGTGCCGTGCGCCAGGGCCACCAGGGAGGAGGAGAAGATCTGGCCCACGCGGAAGCCCCCGCGTTTGGGCGAGGAGACCCCGGAGGGCCGCTTGGTGATCCCATAGGCCAGCTTGGTGCACAGGTAAGCGGCCAGGCCGGCTATCAACGGCGCGAGCAGCGCGGGGAGCAGGACCTTGGAGACCACGGTCCCGTAGTTCACCACCCCGAATCCCGCACCGACGATCGCCGCGCCGATCAGGCCACCGAAGAGTGCGTGCGAGGAGCTGGAAGGCAACCCCAGCAACCAAGTGAGCATGTTCCAGACAACTGCGCCCATGAGGCCCGCGAAGATGATGCCCGGGCCGATCGAGAATCCGCCTTCCCCCTCATGGAGCAGACCGCCCGAGATGGTCGTGGCGACCTCCGTCGAGAGGAAGGCACCCACCAGGTTCAGGACTGCGGCCAAGGCCACTGCGGTCTTCGGCTTGATGGCCCCGGTAGCGATCGGGGTCGCCATGGCGTTGGCCGTGTCATGGAAACCGTTGGTGAAGTCGAAGAACAGTGCCAATGCGATGACCAGGACAACGATGAGCGTGATTTCCATCAAGGAACCAATCTGGAGATGGCAGAGGTGCACAGGCAGTCCGCTGAAAGGCGTCCAACCAGGAATTCATTCCATGGTCACACGTTCGCTACCCGCGGCGCACCATTCATCATAGATGGGGCCGGGCAGCAGTCAATTCGACGAACCCCCACGACACCCTCAAGGTGTGCACGATCACCCGCGGGGTCGTAGTCTCCTGTCATGGCCAGATTCTTCGATGTCCACCCGCAGGACCCGCAGCCGCGTGCAGTGGGCCAGATCGTCGACATGCTGCAGCAGGGGGCGCTCATCGCCTACCCCACCGACTCCTGCTACGCCCTCGGCGCCCAACTCGGCAACCGCGACGCCCTGGACCGGATCCGGACCATCCGGCACCTGAACGACAAGCACCACTTCACCCTGATGTGCAGCAGCTTCGCCCAGCTGGGCCAGTTCGTGGAGATGGGCAACTCCGTCTTCCGCAGCCTGAAAGCCGCCACACCCGGGAGCTACACCTTCATCCTCAGGGCCACCCCCGAGGTCCCGCGTCGCCTGCTGCACCCGAAGAAGAAGACGGTGGGTGTGCGCATCCCGGACAACGCCGTCGTGCAGTCCCTGCTCTCGGCCCTCGGTGAACCGCTGCTCTCCACGACGCTGCTGTTGCCGGACGAGGAGGAACCCCTGACACAGGGGTGGGAGATCAAGGAGCGCCTGGACCACCAGGTTGACGCGGTGGTCGATTCCGGGGAATGCGGCACCGAACCGACCACGGTGGTCGACTTCTCCAGCGGGACCCCCGAGATCCTGCGGGTCGGCATGGGCGACTCCTCCCCCTTCGAATAGGACAAGGCACGACGGCGGTGCCCCCTGCCGGTCAGCGGAACGCCGGGGTGCCGGTGATGTGGTTGCCCAGGATAAGGGTGTGGACCTCGTCGGTGCCCTCGTAGGTGCGCACGGATTCCAGGTTATTCGCGTGCCGCAGCGGCGAATAATCCAGGGTGATGCCGTTGCCGCCGAGGATGGCGCGGGCGTCGCGGCAGATCTGGATGGCCTCGCGGCAGTTGTTGAGCTTGCCCACCGAGATCTGGACCGGTTGCAGGGTGCCGGCGCCCTTGAGGCGTCCGGTGTGGATGGCCAGCAGGGTGCCCTTCTGGATCTCCAGCAGCATGTCCACGAGTTTGGTCTGGGTGATCTGGTAGGCGGCCAGCGGCTTGTCGAACTGCATCCGCTCCTTCGAATACTCAAGTGCGGCCTCGTAGGAGTCGCGGGCGGCGCCCATGGCGCCCCAGATGATTCCGTAGCGGGCCTCGTTCAGGCAGGAGAACGGCCCACGCAGTCCCTTCGCCCCGGGCAGGATCGCGGTGGCGGGCAGGTGGACGCCGTCCAGGGTGATGTCGCATTGGATGGAGGCGCGCATCGAGAGCTTGGGTTCGATGACGGTGGCGGTGAACCCGGTGGTGTCGGTGGGGACCAGGAAGCCGCGCACCCCTGCCTCGGTCATGGCCCAGATGACGGCGATGTGGGCGATGGAGGCCAGGCCGATCCAGCGTTTGGTGCCGGTGAGGATCCAGGTCCCGTCGGGTTGTTCGGTGGCGGTGGTGGCCATGGAGGAGGGGTCGGATCCGGCGGTGGGTTCGGTGAGGCCGAAGCAGCCGATGATTTCGCCGGCCGCCATCCCGGGAAGGTAGGTGTTCTTCTGGTCCTCGGAGCCGAACTTGTGGATGGCCGACATGGCCAGGGAGCCCTGGACGGAGACGAAGGTGCGGATGCCGGAGTCTCCGGCTTCGAGTTCCATGGCGGCGATGCCGTATTCGACGGCCGTGCGTCCGGGGCAGCCGTAGCCGTGCAGGTGCATGCCCAGCAGGCCGAGCTGACCCATTTCTTGGGCGATCTCCACGGGGAAGTGGGCGTCCTCGTACCAGGAGGCGATGTTCGGTCGGATCCGGGCATCGACGAAACCCCGGACGGTGTCGCGCAGCTCGAGCTCGGCAGGGCTCAGCAGTCCGTCGAGGTCCAGTACGTCGGAGGTGGCTGCGTGCCCGGTCGGCGTCGATTGGCTCATTGTTGTCCTTTTCGCGGGTCTCGTCGACGGCGACGGCACGGCGCCGTCGCCCCTGCCGATCCTATGCAGAGAACAGACCTCGGGCCATCTCCACTCCGTCTCTCCGCCGCGCGAAACCAGCCGACGAGGGGACCACACAGCAGCGCGGCGGTGCATCTGCGCATCGGCTTCCCGGGTTGCTGGCAAGGACACAGGATGTCTCTTGACGCAGATGCCGTGGCGCGGCCGAGGGGTCCCTCGACGGAAATGGCCTCCCAGATCCGCTTTTTGACGACATGATGGATCTCATCGAGCGGGCCCTGGCTCCCGATACCGTCGTGTGTTGAACAACATCGCAGAAAGGCAAACAGAATGACTGAGCAGAATCTCTCCCCCCAGCGGAGCGGTCCCTCCTTGGAAGGACGCACGGCCATCGTGACCGGCGGTGCCAGCGGCATCGGGGAGGCCTGCGCACGATCCTTTGCCGAACGTGGAGCCCGCGTCACGGTGGCAGACCTCAATGCCGAGGCGGCGCAGAAGTTGGCTTCCGAAATCGGCGGCACGGCGTGGCCCCTGGACCTGAGCGATACCGCGGCACTGGAGGACCTGGAGATCGATGCCGACATCCTCGTCAACAACGCCGGCATCCAGCGCGTCGCACCCATCCACGAGTTCGCACCCGACGCGTGGCGGCTGATTCACCGGCTCATGCTCGAATCACCGTTCCTGCTGATCCGGGCCGTGCTGCCCGGCATGTACGAGCGCGGCTATGGACGGATCATCAACATCTCCTCGGTGCATGGACTGCGTGCCTCGGAGTTCAAGAGCGCCTACGTGGCCGCCAAACACGGGCTCGAGGGACTCTCCAAGGTGACGGCGCTGGAGGGCGCGACACACGGAGTCACGAGCAATTGCGTGAACCCCTCATATGTTCGTACCCCCTTGGTCGAAAAGCAGATCGCCGACCAGGCGCGGTTGCATGGCATCCCCGAATCGGAGGTTGTCGAAAAGATCATGTTGACGGAAAGCGCCGTCAAGAGGCTCGTGGAACCGCGGGAGGTCGCGTCCCTGGCAGCCTGGCTGGCTTCCGAGGATGCCGGCATGACCACCGGAGCTTCCTTCGCGATGGATGGTGGGTGGTCGGCACGTTGAGTAGCGTCCCATGCCGGGCCCCTCAGGCCAGGGGGTCGTCGCCCTCCGGGCGCTTCTGGTGGGCGCGCAGGTAGGCCCCCACCACGGCGGCCCCGAGGTCTCCGGCCTCCGGGGCCACGACGCGACCACCAATGCGCCGGGCGATGCGCTCGACGAAAACCTCCAGCCCCGGATCATCGCCGAGCCTGAAGAACGACGCCTGCGCCCCGGCTCTTCCGAGGCGGTCCAACTCACTGATGGTCAGGCGGATGGTCTCGGGTTCGGGCGGCCAGGAGAACCACGACCCGCCGTCCGCCAGGAGATGCGCTGTGGGTTCGCCATCGGTCACTGTCAGGAGAATGGGCTGCATGGAGGGATACTGCCGGAAGAAGCGGTTCGCCAGCAGCAGCGCGTGATGCAGGTTCGTCCCTTGTTCACGCCGCGCCGGAAGGGATATGAGGTCCCCGATATCCATGGTCTGTGCGTAGCGTCCAAAGGTGATCACCTGCAGCCGGTCCCCGCGGAAGCGCGTGGAGATGAGGTGGTGGAGGGCGAGGGCGGTGCGTTTCATCGGCACCCACCGCCCCTCCGCGGCCATCGAGAAGGACACATCCGCGAGCAGTGCGACGGCCGCCTGGGCCCGTGCCTCGGTTTCCGTGACCTCGATGTCCTCGGGTGCCAGGCGCAGCCCATGGAGTGCGTCCCCGCCTCCGGCCACGGTGCGTTGGATGGCATTGGTCATTGTCCGGGTGACGTCCCACGGCTCGGTGTCCCCGAATTGCCAGCTCCGGCTTGAACCAGTCAGGTCACCGAACGCCCCGGCACCGAGGGCCTCGTGGCTCCCTTGTCTGCCCGTCAGCTGGCGGGCGGCATCGTGCAAGAGTGATTTCCCGAGTCGACGCATGGCCCGCGGTGACACCCGGAGGTCGCCTTCGGCATCGCGCTGCAGGTATCCAGCGTCCTGCAGCGTCCGTTCGATGTCCGCCAGGGTGCGGGCGGAGGCTACGGCTTCGGGACCGAGCTGGCGGGCCAGCACCTCCAGGTCCAGGTCGTCCAGCCGGGATCCTTCATAGGACTGGGACAGCTGCTCCGACATCTGCTCGAGGTCGGCAAGGTCCTGCAGCACGCTCGTGCCGTCGCCCAGCCCCAGCCCCTCCTGGCCCTCGAAATGTTCGGCACCGGACCAGTCCTCCCCGGGGCGCAAGGCGCGCAAACTCGCAGCGAGCTCGTCCAACTGTGCCATCGTGTCGGGCGAGCCGAACGTCTGCGCCGACAATTGCATCAATTCATCGCGCTGTTCCGGGGACATGGACCGCATCATCCGTTGGGCGGCAGCCGATCGCGCTGCCAAAACGTCGACGAGTTCGTCGAGGGACTGCGGTTGCTCGGGGAACAAGCGGCCGTGACGCTCCATGAACTCCTCGAAGTCGGCATCGGTGTCCTCGCCGCGCCGGCGCTTGGCCAGTAGTGCGTTGAGATCGCGTAGCATCCCGTCCACTGCGGCACGATCCGCGTCCGTCGCATTCTCCAAGGCCTGTTTCATGCCGGCGAACCGCTGATCAAGGAGCTCGCGGCCCAACAAGTCCTTGATCTGCTCGTAGGCATCCCGGGCGGTCGTGGATTGCCACTCATAGGCGGCCAGCTCATTGACGGCAGCTGCGGTGGAGGGAGAGAGGTCCTGCAGCTGCATCTCACGGAAGGAGCGCTCGGTGTTGTCCATCGAGGCGTCCCGGGCGAGTTGCTTTCGTTCCTCGAGCACTGCCGTGTCCACGAGCCGCCGGACCTCGTTGAGCGTGCCATCCAGACGGTGGCGGCCCAGCAGTTCACGACGGCGCTGTTGGACGCGGCCGGCCAGGTCGTCGAGTCCTACACCCGTGCGCCCGCCACGGCGAAGGTATTCCTGGAGGGCCTGTCGGGGGGAATACCCTGCCATCACGTCCTCGGCCACCGCATCCAGCGCCTCCGCGAGGTCAACGGGTGGAGCCAGCGGATCCGGTCCGCCGATGTATCGGCCATAACGGGAGGAGCGGTTGCGGGCCACCATGTTGCTGCCTCTTTCCTGTCCCCTGCCTAGCCGTAGATCGTTTCGTCTTCGTCGGACTCCTTCGAGATCCGACGGGCCAAGAAGAGCCCCTCGAGGGCCAGCTCAATGGCGGCGGCACGTTGGCCCTCGTTGATGGCGCCGGCCCGGGCGGCCACCTCGTCGTACAGGGTCGATCCATCGAGGGAGGGCAGATTGGACAGGAACTCCTGTGCCGTGACCTGCTCCCCCGTCGTCACCGTGGTGAGTCCATCCAACGCCTCCACGAGGGGTCCGAAATCGAGGCCGCGGTAATGCAGGCGCACCGCATCGGCCGTCGATGTGCGGACCAGATGTTCCAGGATCGCCTGTTCGCGGCCCTCCTCACCGGATTCGAATTCGATCTTGCCCGAGAGCACGTCCACCGCGCTCTGCAGGTCTACGAGGCGCGCAACCGATTCGGACTCGCCCCGCAGGGCTGCGCGGCGCCGGGCCGCGGAGGCGACCGTCTCGGCCCCCGCGATGCCGAACCGCGCCGAGACGCCCGAGGTCTGGTTGATGGCCGGTGACAGCCTCAGGGCCCGCGTGTAGCGGGCCAGGATCTCCAGCATCACGGCCGGTACGTCGGCGACGAGCCGGGCTTCCTGCCGGATCACGGCCACCTCGTCCTCGAGGTCCTCCGGGTAGTGCGTGCGGATCTCGGCGCCGAAGCGGTCCTTCAGCGGCGTGATGATCCGTCCACGGTTGGTGTAATCCTCAGGGTTGGCAGAGGCCACGACCAGGACGTCCAGGGGCAGCCGGAGCACATAGCCACGGATCTGGATGTCACGCTCTTCCATGACATTGAGCATGGAAACCTGAATCCGCTCGGCCAGGTCGGGCAGTTCGTTGATGGCGATGATCCCGCGGTTGGCGCGCGGGACGAGGCCATAATGGATCGTCTCCGGATCGCCGAGGCGGCGGCCCTCGGCCACCCGCATCGGATCCACATCCCCGATCAGGTCGGCGACGGATGTATCGGGTGTGGCAAGTTTTTCCACATAGCGTTCCGATCGATGGCGCCATGCGATGGACAGTTGGTCCCCTTGTGAACGCCAGCGGACACAGGAGGCGTGCGTGATCGGCTCATAGGGGTGCTCGTTCAGTTCGGACCCCTCGATTACCGGAGACCATTCGTCGAGGAGGCCGACCAGGGTGCGGAGCAACCTGGTCTTGCCCTGTCCGCGCTCGCCGAGCAGCACCACGTCGTGCCCGGCGATCAACGCCCGTTCGAGTTGTGGAAGGACCGTGCGCCCGAATCCGTACATCCCCGGCCACGGATCCCGTCCCCCGGAGAGTGCATCCAGCAGGTTCGAACGGATTTCATGGCGCAGATCACGGCGCACATGGCCGGAGGCGCGCAGTCCAGCAAGGGTGGAGATATCGGGGCGATCACTCACGGTTCAACCGTAGTCCTCGGCTGTCAGGTAATCGAGGACCCGGGCAGACCATCCCTTCGGGATCAGGGGGACGGGTCTCCGCCGACGCTGAAGCCCGGGGCAACACGCCGGCGCCCGCGATGCCGGCAACCCTGCTGATCGTGGTGCGCCGTGGGGAAATGTCCGGAACAGGAACGGTCCTTCCCCGCCGGGTGCCAGGCTTCCAGCCATGCGAGCGGAGACGGAGGCCGCGGTGGAGCAGCGCCCCTCAGCGAGACGGGCTTTCGGCGCTACTTCACCTGCGCGATGATGGTCTCGGCGACCTCGCGCATGCTCAGACGGCGGTCCATCGAGGTTTTCTGGATCCAGCGGAAGGCCTCGGGCTCGGTCAGGCCCATCTTGGTGGTCAGGACCGACTTCGCGCGTTCGACGAGCTTGCGCGTGGCAAACTGGTCCTGCAGGTCCCCGACCTCCTTTTCCAGGGCGATGATCTCCTCATGTCGCGACATGGCGATCTCGATGGCCGGGATGAGATCGTTGGGGCTGAACGGCTTGACCACGTAGGCCATGGCCCCTGCTTCGCGTGCCCGCTCCACGAGCTCCTTCTGGCTGAAGGCGGTCAGCAGCACGACCGGCGCGATGCGTTCCTTGACAATGGCCTCCGCAGCAGAAATGCCATCCATGACGGGCATCTTCACATCCATGAGAACCAGGTCAGGACGGTGCTCTCGGACGAGCGCCACGGCTTTTTCGCCGTTGTCGGCTTCGCCGACGACCTCGAACCCTTCGCCCGTCAGGATCTCGACGATGTCCAGCCGGATGAGGGTTTCGTCTTCCGCGACAACTACCCGGCGTACGGGGGTCGACGTGGCCTCGGCTGCGGCGTCTGCCATGGTGGTGCTCCTAGCTCCCCGGGGAAAGGGGGCGGTGGGGTTCTCGGATTCAGGATCAAGCCTATCGGCATGTAGAGTTGTTTAGCGCAACGCATCCCTGTGATGTTTACCGGTCCTGGCGACCGGTCCCATCTGCAGGACCTCTTGCGGGCCCGAGTGGCGGAATGGCAGACGCACCGCACTCAAAATGCGGCGGGGAAACCCGTGTGGGTTCGAGTCCCACCTCGGGCACCAATGGGCCCCGGCTCTTGCACGGCAAGCGGCCGGGGCCCTCGCCGTTCCCCCAGCTGGTCCCCTCTGGCACGTATCCCGGGCGGTCGACCGGCCGTGGAACCAGCAGCGGTCTTGGCGGTGCCGGCGCACCGTTCCATCCGCAGGCCAAGGCCGACGCTTGCTTCCCGCTTCCACCGTCGGAGGCATGCGTGCTTCCCGGGCACCTTCGCCACCGAAAACTGCCCGTCGTGGAGCCGTCCCGAACCATGGCCATGGTCGGATTCCGCCATAAGGTCCTGACACGACCGGCAATCATCCGAGGAGAACCCCGCCCCCGTGCCGACGGACGCGAGGGCATAGTTCTGCACGTCGATCCCGGGGGGGGGACCGTCGCTTCGAGGCCAGCAGCGATCTCGCCCACGAGCGCAACGTGATTCTCCGGTGGAACGGCCCCGGTCCGGGACCTGCCGTCGGGATGGCGCACAGGCGGCGCGTTCGGTGGTGCGACCGCTTCCGGCACGGTGCCGGGGAACCCGCCCGGAACCCGCGCCACCATCAACGCGACCGCAGGTATGCCAGACATCAACCGGTAGACCAAATTACCCCTGGTGGCAGGCCCCACAACGGGCCGACACTCCTGGTCAAGGGGCGGATACGGTGAATCGCCTCGCGGTGCGCCTACCGAGCGAGTGACGCGAAGACCCCCGAGGCGGGCAAGCACCGATGCGCTTCCACCCGTTCGGGATCTTCGCCGGGTGAACCAGATCCGCGCAGTCCGACGACCTGACCGGACATTGCCAGCCCCGGCCGCCTTTGCGGCGGCCGGGCTAGTGGTCCTCGGCTGCCTGCTCCTTGGTGCGCCACGGGCCGACCTTTTCCTTGGACGGCAGCTGGTTCTTGCTGCCGTTGAGCAACTGCCCGGCGTCGGCGATGTCGCCCACGCGGTGGATGCGCAAGGAGTTGGTCGAACCGGCCTGCCCGGGAGGGGAGCCGGCGGCGATGACGACCAGGTCGTTGACGTCAGCCAGGCCCTCCTTCTGCAGCGCCTCGTCGACCTGGGCGGTCATCTTGTCCGTGTGGTCGGCGAAGGCCACCAGCCGGGGCTGGACCCCCCAGACCAACGTCATGATGTTGTACGTCTGTTTCAACGGGGTGAACCCGAGAACGGGCTTCGACGGCCGCAGGCGGGAGAGCCGGCGGGCCGAGTCACCCGACTGGGTGAAGGCAACGATGAACTTCGCGTCGAGCTGGTTCGCGATCTCCACTGCCGCCCGGGTGATGGCGCCGCCACGGGTGCGCGGTCGCGTGCCCAGCGGGGGGATGCGTTCCAGTCCGTGGTCCTCCGTGGCGGTGATGATGCGGGCCATCGTCTCGATGGTCTCGATCGGGTAGGCGCCCACCGAGGTCTCGCCGGAGAGCATGACGGCATCGGCGCCGTCGATGACCGCGTTGGCGCAGTCCGAGGCCTCGGCGCGGGTCGGCGTGGGCGAATCGATCATGGATTCCAGGACCTGAGTCGCAACGATCACCGGCTTGGCCCAGCGACGGGCCAGCTCCACGGCGCGCTTCTGCACCAGCGGGACCTGCTCCAGGGGCAGCTCGACGCCGAGGTCGCCGCGGGCGACCATGATGGAGTCGAACGCGTCGATGATCTCCTCGAGGTTGTCGACGGCCTGCGGCTTCTCGATCTTGGCGATGACCGGAAGGCGGCGGCCCTCCTCGTCCATGATCTCGTGCACGCGCTCGATGTCCGAGGCGTTGCGCACGAACGACAGGGCGATCATGTCGACGCCGGCCCGGAGAGCCCAGCGCAGGTCGTCCTCGTCCTTTTCGCTCAACGCGGGGACGTTGACGGCCACACCGGGCAGGTTGATGCCCTTGTTGTTGGACACCTCGCCGCCGGTGACGACCTCGGTGACGACCTGGCGGTCGTCGACCTCCACGGCCCGCAGTGCGACGCGGCCGTCGTTGACGAGCAGCCGGTCCCCGACCTCGACGTCCTGGGGCAGCCCCTTGAACGTGGTCGAGCAGATGTCCTTGGTGCCCTCGACGTCGTCGATGGTGATGGTGAACCGGTCACCCACGGCCAGCAGGTGCGGTCCGTCGGAGAAGCGTCCCAGCCGGATCTTCGGCCCCTGCAGGTCGGCGAAGACGCCGACCGGGCGCCCGAGCTTTTCGGAGGCCTGTCGGACGTTGGCCAGGTTTTCCGCGTGCGTCGAATACTCGCCGTGGCTCATGTTCAGCCGCGCCACGTCGACACCTGCCTGGATGGCCTGCAGCGTCTTTTCGAAGGTCCCAATGGCCGGCCCGAAAGTGGCCACAATCTTTGCGCGTCTCATACCGAAAGCCTATCCGCCTTTACTCGTCCGGAAGAGGGGTGCGGACGGATCCGCACCCCATCAGATCATGCCGATGGGCTGGTCGGTTGGCGCCACCGGGGCGGGCAGCCGGGTCTCACCCATCAGGTACTTGTCCACCGCGGCGGCACAGGAGCGCCCTTCCGCGATGGCCCACACGATCAGCGACTGTCCGCGTCCGGCATCGCCGGCAGCAAACACGCCGGGCGTGTTGGTCATGTAGTAACCGTCACGGGCGACGTTGCCCCGGTCATCAAAATCGATCCCGGCCTGTTCATCCAGGCCGGCGGGTTCCGGCCCGGTGAAGCCCAGGGCCAGCAGCACGAGGTCGGCGGGAATCACGCGCTCCGTCCCGGCCTGGGGCCGACGGGCACCG
Source organism: Arthrobacter sp. JSM 101049 (assembly GCF_041679245.1). Classification (NCBI taxonomy): domain Bacteria; kingdom Bacillati; phylum Actinomycetota; class Actinomycetes; order Micrococcales; family Micrococcaceae; genus Arthrobacter; species Arthrobacter sp. JSM 101049. The sequence goes on from NZ_JBGFFC010000002.1 coordinate 70,669, forward strand.
TCAACGAATTCCGTTTCCGAAACCATGACGCCGGTCACACGACCGTCCTCTCCAAGGAACTCTACCGTAGATGCGAGATACGTGCGTTCACCGCCTTCCTCATGGGCCGAAGCCACCTCGAACAACGTCGGGAACATCGGCCAAGGCTGGTGCACCGGCCGCTCCCCCGGAGGCTGCTTGCCGATCGCCAGCGTGGTCACGGACGCGGCACCCTGGCGGTGCGCGGTGCCGATGCAGTCGGCACCGGTGTCACCGCCGCCGAGGATGACGACGTGCTTGCCTTCCGCGTTGATGAGCCCGGGGTCCGACTGCCCGGCCACGGCCCGGTTGGAGGGAACAAGGTAGTCCATCGCGAACTCCACGCCGTCCAGCTCCCGGCCCGGGATGGGCAGGTCACGGGGCATGGTGGCACCGGTGGCGACCACGACGGCGTCGTATCGGCGCCGCAGCTGCTCCCAGGAGATGTCCCGCCCGAGTTCCACGTTGGTGCGGAAGCGGGTTCCCTCGGCACGCATCTGCTCCAGCCGGCGCTCCAGCACGTGCTTTTCCATCTTGAAGTCCGGGATGCCGTAGCGCAGCAGCCCGCCAATGGCGTCGTCCCGCTCGTAGACCGCAACGGTGTGCCCGGCGCGGGTGAGCTGCTGGGCCGCGGCCAGGCCGGCCGGGCCGGACCCGACGATCGCGACCGTCTGGTCGGTATGGCGTTCGGCGGGGATCGGGACGACGGAGCCGTCCTCGAAGGCCTGCTCGGCGATGGAGACCTCGACCTGCTTGATGGTCACCGCCGGCTGGTTGATGCCCAGCACGCAGGAGCTCTCGCACGGGGCCGGGCACAGCCGCCCGGTGAATTCCGGGAAGTTGTTGGTCTCGTGCAGCCGGTCGGCGGCCTCGGCCCGCCGGCCCTGCCAGGTCAGGTCGTTCCACTCGGGGATGAGGTTGCCCAGCGGGCAGCCCTGGTGGCAGAACGGGATCCCGCAGTCCATGCAGCGCGAGGCCTGCTCCTTCAGGACGTCGTCCTGCTGGCGTTCATGGACTTCCCGGTAGTCCAGGATGCGCACCGGCACCGGGCGGCGCGGCGGGGTCACCCGTTCGGTGATGGTCAGGAATCCGCGGGGATCAGCCATGGTGTGCCTCCAAAATCCGGGTCCAGACGGCATCGCCGTCGGGATCGAGTCCTTCACGTTCGGCGTCCTGCAGGGTCGCCAGCACCGCTGCGTAGTTCGCGGGCACGACGGCGGTGATGCGGGCCGCCGTGTCGGGGAAGTCGAGCAGCAACGCGGCGGCCAGCGTGGAGCCGGTCTCCTCGGCGTGCCGGGTCAGCAGCGTCTTGACGATGTCCCGGTCGGTGGCATCCAGAGCGCGCAGGTGCAGTTCCCCGCCCTCCAGTGCCTGCCGGTTGAAGGCACCGCGGTCGGCGTCGAGCAGGTAGGCCATGCCGCCGGACATGCCGGCACCGAAGTTGCGCCCGGTCGGGCCCAGCACCAGGGCCGTGCCGCCGGTCATGTACTCGCAGCCGTGGTCCCCGATGCCCTCGACGACCGCTGTGGCCCCGGAATTGCGGACCAGGAAGCGCTCGCCGACGACCCCGCGCAGGAACAGCTCCCCGCTGGTGGCCCCGTAGCCGATCACGTTCCCGGCCACCACGTTCTGCTCGGCCACCAGCCGGCTGGACCGGCCGGGGCGCACGATCACGCGCCCGCCGGAAAGCCCCTTGCCCACGTAGTCGTTCGCGTCGCCGTTCAGCCGCAAGGTGATGCCGGCGGGCAGGAAGGCCCCCAGCGATTGGCCGGCGTTGCCTGAGAGGGTCACGTCGATGGTGTCGGTCGCCAATTCCTCGATGCCGAACCGCCGGGTGACCTCGTGCCCGAGCATCGTGCCGACCGACCGGTCCGTGTTCACCACGTCCAGGCAGATGCGCACCGGTGCCCGGCCCTGCAGGGCCTCGGTGCTGAGCTCGATGAGCCGGTTGTCGAAGTGCGCCTCCAGCTGGTGGTCCTGCGGGACCAGGTTCCGCACCGGGGCGTCCCCGCCGACGGAGTCGTCAAGCACGGGCGCAAGGTCCAGGCCCTCGGTCTTCCAGTGCCGGATCGCCTCGGCGGTGTCCAGCAGGTGTGCCTGCCCGATGGCCTCCTCGATGCTGCGCAACCCCAGCGAGGCCAGCAGCTCGCGCACCTCCTGGGCCAGGAACTCGAAGAAGTTGACCACGAATTCCGGCTTGCCGGTGAAGCGCGAGCGCAGCACCGGGTTCTGCGTGGCCACGCCCACCGGACAGGTGTCCAGGTGGCAGACCCGCATCATGATGCAGCCGGAGACCACCAACGGGGCGGTCGCGAAGCCGAATTCCTCGGCCCCGAGCAGCGCGGCGATGACGACGTCGCGGCCGGTCTTCAGCTGCCCGTCGACCTGCACGACCACGCGGTCGCGCAGCCCGTTCAGCCGCAGCGTCTGCTGGGCCTCGGCCAGCCCGAGCTCCCAGGGGGCCCCGGCGTGCTTGAGCGAGTTCAGCGGCGAGGCACCGGTTCCGCCGTCGTGCCCCGAGACGAGCACGACGTCGGCATGGGCCTTGGTCACGCCGGCCGCCACCGTGCCGATCCCGATCCCCGAGACCAGCTTCACGTGCACGCGGGCCCGCGGGTTCGCCCGTTTGGCATCGTGGATCAACTGGGCCAGGTCCTCGATCGAGTAGATGTCGTGGTGCGGCGGCGGGGAAATCAGCCCGACGCCCGGGGTCGAGTGCCGGGTGCGCGCCACCCACGGGTAGACCTTCTGGCTCATCAGCTGGCCGCCCTCGCCGGGCTTGGCGCCCTGGGCCATCTTGATCTGGATGTCGTCGGCCTGGGTCAGGTACAGGCTGGTCACCCCGAAGCGGCCGGAGGCGATCTGCTTGACGGCCGAACGGCGTTCGGGGTCCAGCAGCCGGTCGACGTCCTCCCCGCCCTCGCCGGTGTTCGACTTGCCGCCGAGCCGGTTCATGGCGATCGCCAGCGTCTCGTGGGCCTCCTGGGAGATGGAGCCGTAGCTCATCGCCCCGGTGGCGAAGCGCTTGACGATCTCCGAGACCGGCTCGACCTCGTCGATCGGGACCGGTGCGCGGACCCCGGTCTTGAGCTTGAGCAGCCCGCGCAGGGTCATCAGCTCGCGGGACTGGTCGTCGATGCCCCGGGTGTAGGCCTGGAAGATGTCGTAGCGGCGCTCGCGCGTGGCGTGCTGCAGGCGGAACACCGTCTCCGGGTTGAACAGGTGGGCCGGCCCGTCGCGGCGCCATTGGTACTCGCCGCCGGTCTCGAGGCGCTTGTGCGGTTCCTCGACCCCGTCTGCGGGGTAGGCGAAGCGGTGCCGGGCGGCCGTTTCCGCGGCGATGACCTCCAGCCCGACCCCTCCCAGCGGGGAGTGGGTCCCGGTGAAGTACTGGTCGATCACCTGGGCCGAAAGGCCGAGCGCGTCGAAGGTCTGGGCCCCGCAGTAGGAGGCCACCGTGGAGATCCCCATCTTCGACATGATCTTCAGCACCCCCTTGCCCAGCGCCTTGATCAGGTTGCGGTGGGCCGCCGCGACGTCGACGCCATCGAGGATGCCGGCCTCGGCCATCTCCTCGACGGTCTCCAGGGCCAGGTAGGGGTTGACCGCCGAGGCCCCGTAGCCGATGAGCACGGCCACATGGTGGACCTCGCGGACGTCGCCGGCCTCGATGACCAGCGACGTCTTGGTCCGGTTGGCGCTGCGCAGCAGGTGGTGGTGGACCGCCGAGGTCAGCAGCAACGACGGGATCGGCGCCCATTGGGCGTTCGAGTCGCGGTCGGAGAGCACCAAGTACTTCACCCCGCGGTTGATCGCGGCGGAGACCTGTTCGCAGATCTCCTGCAGGCGGTTCTTCAGTTCCTCCGCGCCGCCATCGGCGCGGTACAGGCCGCGGACCTTCAGCGAGGCCTTGGCGCCATCCGGCGTGCGGATGTTGGCGATCTTGGCCAGTTCGTCGTTGGTGATGACCGGGAAGTCCAGGGCCACGTGGCGGCTGCCGACCTGCGACAGGTCCAGCAGGTTGCCGTCGGGCCCGATGGAGGTCGACATGCTGGTGACCAGTTCCTCGCGGATGGAGTCCAGCGGCGGGTTGGTGACCTGGGCGAAGGACTGCACGAAGTAGTCGAACAGCAGGCGGGGCCGCTGCGAGAGCACCGCGATCGGGGTGTCGGTGCCCATGGCGCCGAGCGGTTCGGCCCCGGTGCGGGCCATCGGGGCGAGCAGGATGCGCTTCTCCTCCTCGGTGTAGCCGAAGGTGCGCTGGCGCAGCTGGACGGAGGCGGGGTTGTGCGTGACGTGCTCGCGCTCGGGCAGGTCCGCCAGCGAGATGAGGTTCTCCCGGACCCAGTCGCGCCAGGGGTTGGCGGCGGCGACCTCGGCCTTGATCTCCTCGTCCTCGACGATGCGCCCGGCGTCGGTGTCGACCAGGAACATCCGGCCCGGCGAGACCCGGCCCTTGCGCACGATGCGCTCCTCGGGGATGTCCAGCACGCCGACCTCGGAGGCCAGGACGACCAGGCCCTCGTCGGTGACCCAGTAGCGGGCCGGGCGCAGGCCGTTGCGGTCGAGCACCGCCCCGGCCAGGCGGCCATCGGTGAAGGAGACGGCCGCCGGGCCGTCCCAGGGTTCCATGAGCATCGAGTGGTACCGGTAGAAGGCCCTGCGGTCCTCGTCCATGGTGGTGTGGTTTTCCCACGCTTCGGGGATCATCATCATGATCGCGTGGGTCAGCGGCCGCCCGGAGAGCATGAGCAGCTCGGCGACCTCGTCGAACGAGGCGGAGTCGGAGGCACCGGGGGTGCAGATCGGGAACAGCTCCTCGGGGTCCTCCCCGAGCAACGGGGCGGCCAGCTGGGACTGGCGGGCCCGCATCCAGTTGCGGTTGCCGCGCACCGTGTTGATCTCCCCGTTGTGGGCGATGGTGCGGAACGGCTGGGCCAGCGGCCAGGAGGGGAAGGTGTTCGTGGAGAACCGGGAGTGGACGATCGCCAGCACGCTGGCGAAGCGTGGATCCGACAGGTCCGGGAAGAAGGGTTCGAGCTGGGCGGTGGTGAGCATGCCCTTGTAGACGATGGTCCGGGAGGACAGCGAGGGGAAGTACACGCCGAGCTTGTTCTGGGCGCGCTTGCGCAACCGGAACGCCCGGGCGTCGAGTTCGGCGGTGCCGGTGTCCTCGCCGCCCGCCGGGGTGATGAACAGCTGGACCAGGCGCGGCATGCAGGAGCGGGCCATGGCGCCGATGAGGCCCTCGGTGATCGGGACCTCGCGCCAGCCCAGGACCTCCAGGTCCTGCTGGGCGGCCAGGTCCTCGATGCCGGCGCGGGTGGCGGCCTCCGCTGCCGGGTCGTCCGGCAGGAAGGCGGTTCCGGCGGCGTACCGGCCGGCGGCCGGGAGGTCGAAGCCGACCACGGCCCGGAAGAAGGCGTCGGGCAGCTGGGTCAGGATCCCGGCGCCGTCGCCGGAGCCTTCGTCGGCTCCGACCGCGCCGCGGTGTTCGAGGTTGCGCAGTGCGCGCAGTGCGTTGTCCACGATCTGGTGCGTGGGCCTGCCGTGCAAGGTGGCCACCATGGCCAGCCCGCAGGCGTCCTTTTCCTGCTCGGGGTGGTACAGGCCCTGGGCCTCGGGTAGTGCCGAATAGCGGGTGAAGGGCGAGGTCACGTCCCCGCCTTGGACTCGCGAGGCATTCTGCTGGTCTCCAGTCAGGTTCATGGGGTCCTCTCAATCAGGAAGGGCGCGGTGCCGTCGAAGACGACGGGCACCGCCGGCGCAGGCAGGTGTCCTGAAGGTCGGTGAACCGGGGGTGTGGAGCAACATGGCCTTCAGCCGGCCGGGGGGTCGATGCCTGGGATCGCGCATCGTGGCCGGGCCGGTGTGTCCACGTCGTCGTGAAGGGCAGCCGCGTCCATTCGTGGTGGCCGGTGGGGCTGCATGGGCTGCTCCCCGACCGCGGGCGGATCGTGCGAACAACGTAAAGGGAGATTAGCACCCCCGCGTCCAGCAACCGGGGCCGGAAACATAACGTTTACATATGACGGCCCATTGTGTCGCGGCCTGCGGAAGGGCGGTTCTCGGGGCAGGCCGGTTCCAGGGCAGGCAGCTGCGGGGCCCCGCACAGGACAGCGAACGACGGCGGGGCGCCCCGCCGTCGTCCGCTGTTCCCAGCTGCGCGCCGGTGTCCCCCGGCGCGGGTGCTCAGGCGCGGGCCGGGGAGGCGCCGCGGCCGCTGAGTTCCGCGGCGAGGGCCGCCACGGCTTCGACGCCGCCGTCGCGCAGGGCGGCGACCAGGGCCGTGCCGACGATGACGCCGTCGGCGTACTCGCCGATCTCGCGCACGTGCTCGGCCTTCGAGACGCCCAGGCCGACGCAGGCCCGGGGTGCCCCGGCCGCGTGGGCGGCCTCGACGACGGCCCGGGCCGCGGAGGAGACGGAGGTGCGGGCCCCGGTGACGCCCATGACGGACACGCAGTACACGAAGCCGCGGCTGGCCTGGACCGTGGTGTGCATGCGCTCGGGGGTGGAGCTGGGGGCGACGAGGAAGATGCGTTCCAGGCCGTGCTTGTCCGAGGCGACGATCCATTCGGCGGCCTCGTCGGGGACGAGGTCCGGGGTGATCAGGCCTGCTCCCCCGGCCTCTGCCAGGCGGCGGGAGAACTCGTCGACCCCCATCCGCATGACGGGGTTCCAGTACGTCATCACCAGCACGGCGGCATCGCAGCGTTCGGTGATGCCGCGCACGACGTCGAAGACCTGGGCGACGCGGAAGCCCTGCGCCAGGGACTGGACGGTGGCGGCCTGGATGACGGAGCCGTCCATCACGGGGTCCGAGTAGGGGATGCCGATCTCGATGACGTCGGCACCGTTCTCGGCCACGGCGACGGCGGCGTCGATGGTGGTCTGCACGTCCGGGAAACCGGCGGGCAGGTAGGCGACCAGGGCGGGTCGGCCCTGGCTGCGGGCGCGTTCGATGGCGGCCTCGGAGCTCATGCGGTTCACTGGGCCTGCCCTTCGTCGTCGATGATGTCGAACCATTCGGCGGCGGTTCCCACGTCCTTGTCGCCGCGGCCCGAGAGATTCACGATGACGATCTTCTCCTGGGGGTCCCCACCGGCTTCGGCCAGCTTCCGGCCGACCCGCAGCGCCCCGGCGAGGGCGTGGGCGGATTCGATGGCCGGGATGATGCCCTCGGTGCGGCAGAGCAGGCTGAACGCGTCCATCGCCTCGGCATCGGTGACCGGCTCGTAGGTGACCCGCCCGATGTCGTGCAGGTAGGAGTGCTCCGGGCCGACGCCCGGGTAGTCCAGACCGGCGGAGATGGAGTGCGATTCGATGGTCTGGCCGTCCTCGTCCTGCATGAGGTAGCTCCGGGCACCGTGCAGAACCCCGGGGCGGCCCAGGGTGATGGTCGCGGCGTGGCGTTCGGTATCGACGCCGTCGCCGCCGGCCTCGAAGCCGTAGATGGCCACCGAGGGGTCGTCGAGGAAGCCGTGGAAGATGCCGATGGCGTTGGAGCCGCCGCCAATGCAGGCGCACACGGCGTCGGGCAGCCTGCCGGTCTGCGCCAGGATCTGCTCGCGGGCCTCCTCGCCGATGACCTCGTGGAAGTACCGGACCATGGCGGGGAACGGGTGGGCGCCGGCGGCTGTGCCGAGCAGGTAGTGGGTGGTCCCCACGTTGGCCACCCAGTCGCGCAGCGCCTCGTTGATGGCGTCCTTCAGCGTTTGGGATCCGACGGTCACGGGGACGACCTCGGCGCCGAGCAGCTTCATGCGGGCCACGTTCAGGGCCTGGCGGCGGGTGTCCTCGGCTCCCATGTAGACCACGCATTCCAGGCCTAGCAGGGCAGCGGCGGTGGCGCTGGCCACGCCGTGCTGGCCGGCGCCGGTTTCCGCGATGATGCGGGTCTTGCCCATGCGCTTGGCCAGCAGGGCCTGGCCGAGCACGTTGTTGATCTTGTGGCTGCCGGTGTGGTTGAGGTCCTCTCGTTTGAGGAAGACCCGCACGCCCCCGGCGTGTTCGGAGAAGCGCTTGGCCTCGGTCAGCAGCGAGGGCCGGCCCGAGTAGTTGCGGTTCAGGTCGTTGACCTCGGCGATGAATTCCGGATCGGCCTTGGCCTTCTCGAACGTGTCGTTGAGCTCGTCGAGGGCGGCGATCAGGGATTCGGGCATCCAGCGGCCACCGAAATCGCCGAAGTAGGGTCCGGGTGCGTGGCGCAGGCTCGGTTGGCCGGCCAGGAAGGCGTCGGCGGGCTGCCCGGCCGTTGGCGCGGGGTCTTCTGGGGTCTGGCTCATGCGGGGCCGTCCTTTGCTGCTGGCGGGGTGGATGGCGGTTCGGTGGACTTGGTCAGCGCCCGCGTGGGGGCTTGGCCGCGCTGCCGGCCTCGATGAAGGTGCGCAGGGCGGCGACCGGGTCGTTGTCCTTGACCAGCGCTTCCCCGACCAGGACGGCGTCGGCTCCATGCGAACCGTAGAGGGCGACGTCGTTGCTGTCCCGGATGCCGGATTCGGCGACGATGACCACGGAGTCCGGGATGGACCCGGCCAGCCGGGCGAAGTTCTCCCGGTCGACGTCGAGGGTCTTGAGGTTGCGCACGTTCACGCCGATGATGCGGGCCCCGACGCGCAGGGCGCGCTCGATTTCCTCGTCCGTGTGGGTCTCCACGAGCGCGTTCATGCCCAGGTCGTGCGTCAGGTCCAGGAACGCGGAGAGCTCGTGGTCGTCCAGGGCCGCGACGATGAGCAGGACCAGGTCGGCCCCGTGGGCCCGGGCCTCGTGGATCTGGTAGGCGTCCACGGTGAAGTCCTTGCGCAGCAGCGGCAGGTCAACTGCGGCGCGTACTGCGTCGAAGTCCGCCAGCGACCCGCCGAAGCGGCGCTGTTCGGTCAGCACGGAAATGGCGGTGGCCCCGCCCTCGCGGTACTGGCGGGCCAGCTCCGCGGGTTCCGGGATGTCGGCCAGCGACCCCTTGGAGGGGCTGCGGCGCTTGACCTCGGAAATCACCCGCAGCGTCGCGTCGCGCTGGGACTGGTCGGCATGTCCGCCCAGGGCCGCGTAGGCATCGCGGGCCGGCGGTGCCGCCTGGGCGCGGGCCCGGATGGCCGCATCGCCCACCTGCAGGCGGCGTTCGTGCAGGTCCTCGCGAACGCCGGTGATGATGTCCTCGAGAACGGTCACGCCTAGTGGCCGTCGTTGTTCGACCGGTGGCCGCCGACGCCGAAGCCGGCCTTGCGCATGACGCCGCCGACAATCAGGCCGACGATGATGACGGCGATGCCGATGTAGACGCCGATAGGCGCGTGCAGGGCGAAGGCGATGCAGCTGACGAGCGAGCCGATGAGCATGATCGCCACGGCCGTCCAGGCCGCGACGCTGTTGCCGTGTCCGACGGGTTCGCTCAGAACCGGGTCCAGCCCCTGTGCGTTCTGGGCGGTCGCGTTGCTTGCCATGATTTTTCTACTCCTCGGTGCCTCAGGTATCCCGGTTGTACCGGGCCAAACTGTCTTCTATTCTGCCATTGTTTTGGCCGGGGCGGCGCCATGTTGCGGCCCGCGAAGCCACGGCGTCAGCGGGTGGGGTCGTCGCCGCGCGAGAGGCTGTCCCACCCGTCGATTTCGTCCATCGTCCCGGCGCGGCCGGCCTCGTCGTCCCGGGCCGCTCCCCCATCGTCGGGTGCCGTCGGGCCGGGCGCGGCACCGGCCACGCCGGTTGCTGCCGTGGCAGGGGTGTATTTGCGGCTGGTCTTCCACCGGCGGGAGGCGACGGCGAGCCAGATCGCCGCGCCCATGATCCAGATCCCAACCACCAGGGTGCACCATGGCCAGAAGGTCACCTGGTAGTCGCCCTGGATGCGCAGGGTGCCGGCCGCCGTGCCGACCTTGGACACGGCGGCGGCGACGGGGTCCGACAAGGCGGTCGCCGCGGACCCGGTGATGCCCAGCCCGGAGAGGAAGACCAGGACGGCAATGACCCATCGCGCAAAGCGGCCGGCGATGGCGGCGGCGACGGAGCCGGCCAGGGCCACGACCGCCAGCGCCGCCACCGCGGTGGCGGCGTCCTGGCCGGAAACGTCGAAGGGCTGGACGTTGATGGCCCCCTGGGCTGGGACGACGTGGATCCAGGTGCGGGTGCTCATGGCCAGGCCCGCGATGCCGCCGATGACCCCGGCGAACACGACGTAGCGTTTGGACATCCACCTGGCCGATGTGCGGGTCAGTGCGGTGCCCGTCGCGTGCGTGCTCATGCGTCCTCCCCGTGGGCCGCCGGGCGCAGGGTCCGGGCGGCCCAGACCGCCCGGAGCGGCGCGGCCGCCTTGTTGATGCTTTCCTGCGATTCGGCGTCCAGGTCCGAGTCGGCCACGATCCCGCCGCCGGCCTGCACGTAGGCCCGGCCGTCCTTGAGCAGCGCGGAGCGGATCGCGATGGCCATGTCCATGTCGCCGGCGAAGTCCAGGTATCCGACCACGCCACCGTAGACGCCCCGGCGGTACGGTTCGACCTCGTCCAGCAGGCGCAGGGCTCGGGGCTTCGGAGCCCCGGACAGCGTTCCGGCGGGGAACGTCGCGGCCAGCACGTCGTAGGAGCTGGCCTGCCCATCGAGCCGGCCGACCACGTTCGATACGAGGTGCATGATGTGGCTGAAGCGTTCGACCTCCATGAACTGGGTGACCTCGACGGTGCCCGGTTCGCAGACCTTGGACAGGTCGTTGCGGCTCAGGTCCACCAGCATCAGGTGCTCCGCCCGCTCCTTCTCGTCGGAGAGGAGGTCCTTTTCGTGCAGCAGGTCGTCCTCGTAGGTGGCGCCGCGCGGCCGTGAGCCGGCGATCGGGTGGGTCACGACGTGGCGTTCGTTCACGGTGACCAGGGCCTCCGGGGAGGATCCCACGATGGCATAGGTGCCGCCGTCGGAATCCTCGAGGTTGTACAGGTACATGTAGGGGCTGGGGTTGGTGGTGCGCAGGATGCGGTAGACGTCGAGCGGGTCGGCGGTGCAGTCGAGCTCGAACCGGCGGGAGACGACGACCTGGAAGACCTCCCCGTCCACGATGGCCTCCTTGCCGCGGACGATCGCCCGGCGGTAGCCGTCCTCGTCCCAGCTGTGCGTGACGGCTTCCATGAGCTCCGCCGCGGGGACCTGCGTTCCGCTGAAGACCGCGGCCGTTCCGGACGCGGGGGCGGACAGCGCATCGAGCATGGCGTTTAGTTGGGACACGGCATCGGCGTAGGCCTCGTCGACCCCGGTGTCGGCCCCGTCCTGGTTGATCGCATTGGCGATCAGCGTCACGGTCGAGTCGCGGTTGTCCAGCACCGCCATCTCGCCGACCAGGTTCATGGCCAGTTCCGGAAGCCCCAGGTCGTCGGGCGGTGGTTCCGGCAACCGTTCCCAGTGCCGGATGCACTCCCACCCGACGAACCCGACCATGCCCGAGGTGAAGGGCGGCAGTCCGTCGAGGGGTTCGGTGCGCAGCATGGCGACGGTGTCGCGCAGCACCTCCACCGGGCTGCCCTCGGTGGGCACCCCTGCCGGCGGGACCCCGATCCAGTGGGCGGCCCCGTCCCGCGTGGTCAACGTGGCGCGGGAGCCGCACCCGATGAAGGAATACCGGCTCCACACCCCGCCTGCGGCGGCGCTTTCCATCAGGAAGGTGCCCGGGCGTCCCCCGGCGAGCCGTTCGTAGACGGCAATGGGGGTCAGGTGGTCGGCCAGGACGCGCAGGTTCACCGGAATGACGCTGCGCCCCTGGGCGAGTTCCCGGAACTCCTCGAGGCTGGGGGAAATGACCCCGAATTCATGCATGCTGTACTGGGTTTCCTTGCGTATGCGGGTGGGGTGGCTAGACAGTGGCCGGGTCCGGCCCCGCGACGGCAGGCAGCGCCCGGCCCTCGAAGCAGGTCCGCGTCCCGGTGTGGCAGGCGGCGCCGATCTGGTGGACCCTGATGAGCAGTGCATCGCCGTCGCAATCCAGAGCTGCAGAGCGGACGAGTTGCTGGTGGCCCGAGGTGTCGCCCTTGCGCCAGTATTCCTGCCGGGACCGTGACCAGAACGTGACCCGGCCGGTGGTCAGGGTCCGGTGCAGGGCCTCGTCGTCCATCCATCCGAGCATCAGGACCTCGCCGGTGTCGTCCTGCTGGATGATCGCCGCCACCAGGCCGTCGGCATCGCGCTTCAGGCGGGTGGCGATGGCGGGGTCCAAGGCGGCTTCCGGGGACAAGGGGGCTGGGTTCTGCGGCATCGACCCCAGTCTACTGGCCGCGGGGGCACGCCGTGCAGTCGGTGACCGCGCCATCCGCTCCGGATCGCCGGGATCGTGCTAGTTTCAAGGTGATGCGATACGTACCCCCGTCACGTGAAGTCCTCGCCGAGGTCCTGCTGGCCGCCGGGCCCGACGAATCGACGTTGTGCGCCGGCTGGAAGACACGCCACCTGGCGGCACACCTGGTGTTGCGCGAACACAGCCCCTGGGCGGCCGGGCTCGGCATCGCGCCGCTGCGGGCCCCCATGGAACGACGGTTGGCGCAGACGGCCCGCCGCGTCGAGGATCCGGGGCACTACGCCGAACTCGTCGACCGGTTCCGCCGCGGACCTGCCGTGCTGTCCCCGCTGGCACTGCCGGCCCTGGAGCATGCGGCCAACCTGATCGAGTTCTTCGTCCACACCGAGGATGTCCGCCGTTCGGCCGACCGGTGGGCCCCGCGCATCCTGGACGACGAGTACGCGGACGTGCTGTGGGAGGCACTCATCCGCCGTGCGGCCGTGTACTACCGCGGCGTCGACGTGGGGATCATCCTGCGCCGTCCGGGCGGCCAGCGCCATGTGGTGCGGAAGGCCGCGACGTCGGTGGCCATCACCGGTGCGCCGGGTGAGCTGTTGATGCACGCCAACGGCCGCCGGGAGCATGCGCTGGTGACCTTCGAGGGGTCGCCGGACGCCTTGGCCCTGTTCTCCAGTTCGGGCCAGTAGCACCTCCGGCCCCCGCCGGTGGCACCGGTCCTAGAGGGCCCGGGTGCGGTAGTGGTAGCTGGACGCGGTGCTGAACCCCAGGGCGTTGTAGAGCACGATGGCCCCGACGTTCGATTCCCGGACCTGCAGCCAGACCCCGCCCAGGACCCGTTGGTAGGCCTCGTGCAGCACGGCTTCCATGATGAGGCGCGAGTAGCCGCGGCGCCGGGCCTCGGGGCGGGTGGTCACGCAGTAGATGCCCGCGTATTCCCCGACGATGGCCATCCTGGCGATCGACTCGATGCGCCCGTCCACCCGCAGCCCGAGGTAGACGGCGGGGGAACCCTTGAGGATGCGCCGGGAGACCTCCCGGTCATCCGGCGCGGCCGGACCATCCTGGTACCAGAACACCTCGAGCCATTCCCGGGACGGTTCGTCGGTGAATTCGATCCGCGGATCGGGCGTGGTGGCGGCAAAGCGTCCCAGCTCCGAGCCGTCCATGACCTGGACCAGGGTGGGGGTGCCCACGGTGTAGCCCCGGGCGGCCAGGTAGTCGTCCAGCTCCGCCGGCTGTGCGGCGGGGCTGACCTGGAAGGTGGAATTCAACCAGCGTGCCGCGCTGCGGGTCTCGACTTCGGCGACTGCCGCTTCGAGGTCGTTCGGTGCCGCCGCGGGGAGGACGGAATTGGCCCGTTGGGTGATGCCGGCGGAGAACCTGAGGGTCCATCCGCCCAGGGCGCTCTTTTCCAGTGCCGGCCACGCGGCGTCCATCAAACGGTCGAGTTCTTCTGGTTCAGCGAACAGGGTAACCTGCCTCCTTGATGGCCTGCTTGACCCGCGCGATCATGTCGACCGGGCCGAAGTGGAAAATCGAGGCGGCCAGGACCGCGTCGGCGCCGGCGGCGATGGCCGCGGGGAAATGTTCGGGCGCGCCGGCACCGCCGGAGGCGATGATCGGCACGTTGACCGCCGCTCGCACTGCCGAGATCATTTCGACGTCGAAGCCGTTCTTCGTCCCGTCGGCGTCGATGGAGTTCAACAGGATCTCCCCGACGCCGCCGTCTGCGGCTTCACGGGCCCAGGCGACGGCGTCCTTCCCGGATCCGGTCCGTCCCCCGTGTGTGGTGACCTCGAATCCCGACGGCAGGGCGGGGTCGGTGGTCCGCCGGGCATCGACCGACAGGACCAGGACCTGGGAGCCGAAGCGGTGGGTGATCTCGCGGATGACCTCCGGCCGGTTCACGGCGGCGGTGTTGATCGAGGCCTTGTCGGCGCCGGCGCGCAGCAGCCGGTCGACGTCATCCGCCGAGCGGACGCCGCCGCCGACGGTCAACGGGATGAAGACCTCCTCGGCGGTGGTGCGCACGACCTCGAAGGTGGTCTCCCGGTTGCCCGAGCTGGCAGTGACGTCGAGGAAGGTCAGTTCGTCGGCGCCGGCGGCGTTGTAGCGCTTGGCCAGTTCGACCGGGTCGCCGGCGTCACGCAATCCCTCGAAGTTGATGCCCTTGACGACGCGGCCGGCGTCGACGTCCAGGCAGGGGATGACACGGATGGCTACGCTCACGAAACGCTCCCCTAGATGCGGATGGCGTGGATGTTGGTCACGAGGATGGCCCGTGCGCCGAGGTCATAGAGCTCGTCCATGATGTTGTTCGCCTGGGCCTGCTTGACCATGGAGCGGACCGCGACCCAGTCGCCGTCCTGAAGCGGCGAGACGGTGGGCGATTCGAGGCCGGGCGTCAGCGCGCAGGCCTGCTCTACGAGGTCCTTGCGGATGTCGTAGTCCAGCATCGCGTAGCGGCGGGCGACCAGGACGCCCTGCAGGCGGCGGGTCAGGATCTCCAGGCCGTGCGGGCTCTCCCCCGTGCGCCCGATGAGCACCGCCTCGGACTCCAGGATCGGCTCGCCGAACGTTTCCATGCCGGCAGCGCGCAGGGTGCTCCCGGTCTCCACGACGTCGGCGATGGCATCGGCGACGCCGAGGCGGACCGATGATTCGACGGCTCCATCGAGGCGGACCACGGAGGCATCGATGCCCTCCCGGTCGAGGTAGCTGCGCAGCAGGCCGTCGTAGCTGGTGGCGATGCGCTTGCCGGTCAGTTGCCCGACGGCGGAGAAGTCCCCCACGGGCCCGGCGAAGCGGAACGTCGAGGCGCCCAGCCCCAGCGGCAGCAGTTCCTCCGCGTCGCCGTTGACGCCGGCGTCGAGGAAGAGGTCGCGTCCGGTGATGCCGACATCGAGGATGCCGCGTCCGACATAGACGGCGATGTCGCGGGGACGGAGGTAGAAGAACTCGACGTCGTTGTCCGGGTCGACCATGACCAGTTCGCGGTTGTCGCGGCGCTGGCGGTATCCGGATTCGCTGAGCATGGCGGTGGCGGCCTCGGAGAGGGCGCCCTTGTTCGGTACGGCTACTCGCAACATGGTGGTGCTCTTTTCTGTGCTGGCTGTGGCTGGTGGATCTGCGTCCCGGGCCGCCGGCCCCGCTGCTGGCGGGGTGTGGCGGCTAGAGATGCTTGTAGACGTCTTCCAGCGACAGGCCCTTGGCCAGCATCATCACCTGCAGGTGGTAGAGCAGCTGCGAGATCTCCTCGGCTGCTTCATCAGCGGTCTCGTATTCGGCGGCCATCCAGACTTCGGCCGCCTCCTCCACGATCTTCTTCCCGATGCCGTGGACACCCGAATCCAGCTCCGTGATGGTGCGGGATCCGGTGGGGCGTTCCCGCGCCTTTTCGGCCAGTTCGGCAAAGAGGGTGTCAAAGGTTTTCACCCCTCAAGGGTAGCCGCTGGCCGGCCGCCGCCCCGACTCGCCCGAATCAATGTGACAAACCCGACGGCGGGGCGGCAGGCCGGCAGGCTACTTGCCGGCCAGGGCCAGGGCCGTCAGCAGGGCCGCCGACATCGCCTCATGCCCCTTGTCCTCCACGGAGCCGGGCAGGCCGGCGCGGTCCAGGGCCTGCTGTTCGGTGTCGCAGGTGAGCACGCCGAAGCCGACAGGGGTTCCGGTGCGCACCGAGACATCGGTGAGCCCCGCCGTCGCGCCCTGGCAGACGAAGTCGAAATGCGGGGTGCCACCGCGGATGACGACGCCCAGGGCCACGACGGCGTCGAAGTTGTGGGCGAAGCGGGCCGCGGCGACGGGCAGTTCGAAGGTCCCCGGCACGCGGATGACCTCAGGGTCGGAGATGCCGGCCTCGGCTGCCGCCCGCAGGGCCCCGTCGACCAGCCCGTCCATCACCTGCTGGTGCCAGCTGGCGGCGATGACGACGGCGCGCAGTCCGGCGCGTCCTGCCGCCGCGAGTTCTTCCGTGCCGGTGGTGGGTGCTCCGTGTCCGCTCATCAGTGCTGCTCCTTGGTCGTGGTGGTTCCGTGGGTGTCGGGCGTGGCCGCGGCGAAGGCCTCGGCGAGGATCTGGTGGGACATGCGTTCGCGTTTCGTCTGCAGGTACCGCGTGTTTTCCGGCCGGGCGGCGATCGTGCTCGGGACCATGTCGACGACGTCGATCCCGGCCTCGCGCAGCCAGCTGGCCTTCAGGGGGTTGTTGGTGATCAGGCGGATCCGCTCCAGCCCCATGCTGTGCAGGATGGCGGAGGCGGCGTCGTAGCGTCGGGCATCGACGGGCAGCCCCAGCTGCTCGTTGGCCTGGACGGTGTCCGCCCCGCCGTCCTGTAGGGAGTAGGCGCGGATCTTGTTGGCCAGGCCGATCCCCCGGCCCTCGTGGCCGCGCAGGTAGATGACGGTCCCGCCCGAGGCGGCGATGGCCGCCAGGGCCGCGTCAAGTTGTTCCCCGCAGTCGCACCGGTAGGAGCCGAAGACGTCCCCGGTCAGGCATTCCGAATGCAGCCTGACCAGCGGCGCCTCCCCTCCGGCGTGCTGCGGGGTCGGCGCGGTCAGGACCAGGTGTTCCAGCCCGGTCGCGCGTTCGGACCAGGCCTGCACGGCGAAGGTCCCGTGGGCGGTCGGCACGGCGACCACGGGGCCGCCGAGCACCGCGGACGGCGCGGCGGGCTCGGGGGCGGCGTCCTGCTCCTGCCCGAGGTGGGTGGCCAGGTCCTCGATGCTGATCAGCGGGATGGAGAACTCGTCGGCGAAGGCCCGCAGTGCCGGCAGGCGCATCATCGTCCCGTCGTCGTGCACGAGTTCGGCGATGACCCCGACCGGCTGCACCCCGGCCAGGCGGCAGAGGTCGACGCTGGCCTCGGTATGGCCCCGGCGCTCGAGGACGCCCCCGTCGACGGCGCGCAGCGGGAACATGTGGCCAGGGCGGTTGATGGCCCGCTCGGTGCTGTCCGGATCGGCCAGCACGCGGGCGGTCAGGGCGCGGTCGGCGCCGCTGATGCCGGTGGTGACGCCGGATGCGGCGTCGCAGGAGACCGTGTAGGCGGTGCCCTTGGCGTCCTGGTTGACCTCCACCATGGGCGGCAGGCCCAGCTGGTCGGCGCGTTCGCCGGGCATCGGCGCGCACAGCACGCCCGAGGAGTAGCGGATCGTCCAGCCCAGCAGTTCGGGGGTGGCGAACTCGGCGGCGAAGATGATGTCGCCTTCGTTCTCGCGGTCCTCGTCATCGACCACGACGACGGGCCGGCCGGCGGCCATTGCCGCCACGGCCGCGGCGACCGGGTCCAGGATGCTGCCGTCGCGGGGACCAGCGGACTGCTCGGACGGGTGGCGGCGATCCGGGGCGCTCATCGGGCTGCCTCGGCACTGAAGGCGGCCAGGCGTTCGGCGTACTTGGCCATGACGTCGACTTCGAGGTTCACGTCGTCACCGGGCCTCCGCGCCCCGAGGACGGTTTCGCGCAGCGTCGTCGGGATGACGCCGACCTCGAAGTACTGTTCGGGCTCCGCGGCCTCGGAAACGGCGGTCACGGTCAGGGACACCCCGTCGACGGCGACGGATCCCTTGCGGGCGACGTAGCGGGCGAGTTCGCGGGGCAGGCCGAACCGCAGGCGGACCCAGTTGCCCTCGTCCTCGCGTTCGAGCACGGTCCCGGTCCCGTCGACGTGGCCCTGCACGACGTGCCCGTCCAGCCGTCCTCCGGCCGGTACGCAGCGTTCGAGGTTGACCGCGTCCCCGGGGCGCAGCGCGCCGGTGGTGGTCAGGCGGAGGGATTCGCCCATCACGTCCAGGGCGACGGTGTCCCCCTCGATCGCCGTCGCCGTCAGGCAGACGCCGTTGACGGCCAGCGATCCGCCCAGGCCGAGGTCTGCGGCGTGGCCCGGTGCGCTGATCCGCAGGACCGCCGCGTCGTGTCCGGGAACGTCCGCGACGTCTTTGACGCGGCCCTGCCCGGTGATGATGCCCGTGAACATTAGCGGGTCCTTTCGTTCTCTGGGATCCGTTCGGATCCCGGGTGTGGTTCAAGGTGGAGTACGACGTCGGATCCCAGCAGCTGGTGCGCTGGCCCGCCCACGTCGTCGTAGCGCCAGCGGCCTGCATCGGACAGCGTGGCGATGCCGAGGTCGCCGACGGCGCGTCGTCCGGCGCCCAGCAGGAGGGGGGCCTGGTAGAGCCAGAGCTCGTCGACGAGGCCGGCGGCCAGGAAGGCGGTGGCGATGGAGGCGCCGCCTTCGATCATGGCGTGGTCGATGCTCTGCCCCGCCAGGGTTGCCAGGACCGTTCGCGGGTCGTGCTCGCGCAGGTGGAGGTAGTGGTCGTCGGCGGCGATGGCGGCTCCCGGCGGCAGTGCGCGGTGTCCCATCACCACGCGCAGCGGTTGCCGTGCCAGGTCCGTCCCGTCGGCGGAGCGGGCTGTGAGTCGGGGGTTGTCCGCGTGGATGGTTCCGGTCCCGGCGATGATGGCTTCGGCCCGTGCCCTGATGCCGTGGGAATGCTGCCTCGCGGCGGTCCCGGTGATCCATTGGCTGGTGCCGTCCGCGGCGGCGATCCGCCCGTCCAGCGTCTGGGCCAGATGCAGGGTGGTGAAGGGCCGGCCTGCGGCCCGGGCGGCGAACCAGCGGTGGTTCAGTTCCCGGGCCCGGTCGCCGAGCAGGCCAACGCCGACTTCAATCCCCGCCCGCTGCATGAGTGCCCCGCCGCCGCCGGCACGCTGTGTGCCGTCGGCGGTGGCGTAGACCACGCGTCCGATGCCGGTCCGGGCGATGGCCTCGGCGCACGGGCCGGTGCGGCCGGTGTGGCTGCACGGTTCCAGGGTGCACAGCAGGGTCAACTCTGCGGCGCGCTCGGCGCTGACCGGGCCGAGGTCTTCCAGCGCGGCCGCTTCGGCATGCGGCGTTCCGGCGCCACGGTGCCAGCCCCGGGCGATCGGCCGGCCGGAGGCATCCAGGACCACGGCCCCGACCACGGGGTTGGCCCCCCGCACCCCGCGGCCTGCCAGTTCCAGGGCGAGTTCCATGCCGGCGTTTTCGGCGGCGGTGAATCCCCCGGCGGGTGGTTGCTCCCGCGTGCCGGACCGCGGTGCGTCGCCGGGGTTCATGGCGTCCTCCGGGTGATCGGATCGGGCATCGCCGTCTGGACCAGGGCGCGTTCGTGGTTCCGGGCCCGCCACCAGACGAAGAAGCCCACCAGGGTGAAGCAGCCGTAGAAGAGGTACATGAAGGCGGTGGCGAAGTATCCGGCGCTGAACAGCAAGGGGACCCCCACCACGTCGACGGCGACCCAGATCAGCCAGAACTCCACCCATCCCTTGGCCATGCCGTAGGTGGCCAGCAGGGAGCCGACGAACGTCCAGGCGTCAGCCCAGACGGGTTCGTAGGAGCCGAGGATGCGGAACAGCGGTGTCAGGGCCACGGTGCCGAGGACAAGGATGACGGCCAGCGCGCCGCGTTCGCGCGGCGTGGCCCACCGGGGCGAGATCGCCGTCCCTGCGCCGTCGCGCGCCTGCTTCCAGCGGCGGTAGCCGTAGACGGAGACGGCGATGAACATGATCTGCCGTCCGGCCTGGCCCAGGAGGTTGGCGGCGTGGCCGGTGTCGAAGATGCTGCCGAGGAAGACGGTCAGCAGCAGCAGGTTCCCCACGATGCCGACGGGCCAGGCCCAGACCTTGCGTCGCATGCCGCCGACGGCACTGGCCAGTCCGAAGATGTTGCCGACGACTTCGCGCACCAGCAGCGAACTGCCGCCGACGGGGATGTCGGCGTTGAAAATGTCTATGAGCCACCGCAGGGCGTCCATCGTTCCTCCTCGTGAGCTGCGGCAGCTCCGGGGGTACGACAGTGGGGTTCGGATCGCCGGATACCCGCAGGCAACCGGTCGACGGACCCGTTCTGTACGTGCTTCTCCCATCCAGACTTTAACTGTCGGTACCGGAATTCCACCGGTTCAACCGGGGTGCCGTGAGGCACCGCGGGTCGCGGACTTTGACCGCCGGTTCGGACTTTCACCGACCCCGGAGCACGTGTGTTTACTTGTGTTCCTAAACTATAGTCCCGTTCCGGTCGGGGCGACTACATGTCGCAATGCGTCGATGGCCGCGTCGGGGTCCTCGGTTCCATACACGCTGGAACCGGCCACGAAGACATCCGCCCCGGCCTCGGCGGCCCGCAGGATGGTGTCCCGGGTGATCCCGCCGTCGACCTGCAGTGCCACGGGCAGGCCGGAGCCGTCGATCGCGGCGCGGGCGCGCCTGATCTTGGGCAGGATGACGTCCAGGAACGCCTGGCCGCCGAAACCGGGTTCGACGGTCATGAGCAGGAGCATGTCCAGTTCCGGCAGCATGTCCAGATAGGGTTCGACGGCGGTGGCCGGGCGAAGCGCCATGGCTGCCTTGGTGCCGCGGGAGCGCAGCTCGCGGGCGAGCCGGATCGGTGCGGCCGAGGCCTCGGCGTGGAAGGTCACCGAGTCGGCGCCGAGGTCGGCGTACCCGGGCGCCCAGCGGTCCACGTCGTTGATCATCAGGTGCACGTCCAGCGGCAGCTCGCTGGCTTCCCCGATGCGCTTGACCACCGGGAGCCCGATGGTGAGGTTCGGGACGAAGTGGTTGTCCATGACGTCCACGTGGACGGCGTCGGCGGTGCTGATGCGGCGCAATTCGGACTCGAGGTTGGCGAAGTCCGCGGAGAGGATGCTGGGGTGGATCCGGCAGGAGCCCATGGGTCAGCCTTTCGTCGGCAGGGTCGGTGTGGTGTCGCCGTCGTTCCTGATCAGGGCAAGGAACATGGCGTCGGTCGAGTGCAGGTGGGGCCAGAGCTGGACGGTGTTGCCACCGGAGGCGTGGACGGTCCCCTCGATGCCGCCATCGACCGTGACGGCGTTGACCGCGGCCGCGGTGTCGAGCAGCCGGACGCGGGGGTGGCGCCGCAGCGCGTCGTCGAGCACTGCCAGCGTCTCGGCCGGATGCGGGGAGCAGGTCGCGTACGCCAGCACGCCTCCGGGTCGCAGGGCGGCCAGGGCGGCGTCGATGAGTTCACCTTGCAGGACGGTCAGGTCCGCCACATCGGCTGGGCTCTTGCGCCAGCGGGATTCGGGGCGGCGGCGCAGGGCCCCCAGCCCACTGCACGGTGCATCGACGAGGATGCGGTCGAAGCGCTGCTCGGCCGGGATCTGCAGGTAGCGTCTCCCGTCGCCCACCACGACGTTCCAGGCGTCGTGGTCCACCGGCCGCAGGGCCTTGCGAACCAGTTCGGCACGGTGTGCGGCTGGTTCGTTGGCGGTGACCTCGGCCCCCTGCCCGGCGGCCAGCGCCGCCAGTAGTGCCGCCTTGCCGCCCGGTCCCGCGCACAGGTCGAGCCAGTCGGTGTCGCGGCCCTCGATGCCCACTCCGGCCAGGGCGCGTGCCAGCAGCTGCGATCCGGCGTCCTGGACCCGGGTGGTGCCACGGTGGATCGACGACAGCCGCGACAGGTCCCCGCCGCTGTAGTAGGCGGAGTCGGGCGCCAAGGTGCCGGGGGTGGCTCCGTGGTCGAGCGCCTCATCGAGGGTCCCGATGCCCGGCAGGGCCACGAGGTTCACCACGGGGGCGAGGTTGTCGGCCTCGAGCAATGCGCTGATTTCCCCGGCATCGCGTCCATGGGCGACCAGTGCCTGCCGCAGGGCGCGGACGACCCATTCGGGGTGGCTGTGTTCGAGGGCGAGTCGGGCCACCGGGTCCTCGAGCCCGTCGAGCAGTTCGGCGGTCCATGCGGCCGCGTCCTGGCGCGAGACCTTGCGCAGGACCGCGTTGACGAGCCCCGAGGGACCTGCACCGATGACCGCACGGGTCAGGCCGACGGTTTCGTCAAGGGCCGCGTGGTGCGGAACGCGCATGGCCAGCAGCTGGTGTGCGCCCAGCCGGAGAGCGTCGAGGATCGCCGGTTCGAGGTTGGCCAGCGGCCGGTCGACGCAGCGGGCCAGGATGGCGTCGTAGAGTCCCCGGCCGCGCAAGGCGCCGTAGGCGAGTTCGGTGGCGAATCCGGCGTCCCGGCCGGAGAGGCCGTGTTCGCGCAACCGGGCCGGCAGGACCAGGTTAGCGTACGCGTCCTGTTCGTCCACGGCGCGCAACACCTCGTACGCCGCCAGACGTGCCGGATCGGCGATCCGCCGGCGCTGCGAGGGTGCGGCTGCGCTGAAGTGGCGGGTACCGGATCCGCCGCGGTTGCGCTGGCGTCCGGCTTCGTTGCGGCGTGGGTCGCGTGGTTCGTTGCTCATGCGAAGATGACCTGCTTTCGTGTTGCGTCGCCTTCGGCCGATTCGAGTCCCCGGGCCCAGTCGGCGGCGGGCATCATCTTCTTCCCGGCCGGCTGTACCTGCAGGAGCTCGATGGCATGCGAGCCGGTTCCCACGAGTACGCGGGGCTTGCGTCCCGGCAGTATGCGGACGGCCCCAGGGGCCAGGTCCTCCACCTCGGGCAGCAGGTCCACGGCACCGAGTTTGAACCGTTGGCCGTCCAGGCTCGTCCAAGGGCCCGGTTCGGGGGTCGTGCCGTTGATGCGTCGGCGGATTCCCAGCGCCGGCTGGTCCCAGGTGATATGTCCGTCCTCGAGGGTCAGTTTCGGGGCAAGGCTGACGTCGCCGGTTTGCGCCACCGGTTCCAGCATGCCGATGTCGATGCCCTGCAGTGTCTGCGACAGCAGGACCGAGCCGCTCTCCGCCAGCCGCTCCAGCAATGCGCCGGCGGTGTCGTCGGGCCTGATGTCTTCGGTCAGCGTGCCGTAGACCGGGCCGGTGTCCAGGCCCTTCTCCAGGCGGAAGGTCGCCGCTCCGGTGAGGTCGTCGCCGTTGATCACCGCATGCTGGACCGGCGCCGCCCCGCGCCAGGCCGGCAGAAGCGAGAAGTGGAGGTTGACCCAGCCGTGGCGTGGCATCTCCAGTGCGGCCGGGGGGACCAGCCCCCCATAGGCGACGATGGCGGCAACCTCGGCGCCGACGAGGGCGATCTGCTCGATGGCGTGGGCATCGATGCGGTTGGCCTTGATGACGGGCAAGTCCAACTCAGCGGCGCGCGAAGCCACCGGCGACGGGGCCAGGACCCGTTTGCGGCCCTGGGGTGCGTCCTCGCGTGTCAAGACGGCGACCACGTCGAACCCATCGGCAACGAGCCGGTCCAGGGAAGGCACGGCCACGTGCGGGGTGCCGGCGAACAGGACCTTCACAGCCCGGCTCCGTGGATGCCGCCACCAAAGCTCGAACCCACCGATATCGCCCGGCTGCTGCGGGTGCGATGGGCGACATCGTTGTAGCCGAGCGCACGGATCTTGCCCAAGGCGTCCTTCTTGTCGGCGCCGCGGAGCCGGTCGATGTAGAGACGGCCGTCGAGGTGGTCCGTTTCATGCTGCAGGCAACGGGCGAGCATTCCCTCGCCTTCAACGGTGAGCGGTTCGCCCGTCACGTCCATTCCGGTAACACGTGCCCAATTGGCCCGGGGAAGCGGGTAGCCGAGTCCTGGAACGGAGAGGCACCCTTCGGAGGCAGCGGCGTCGTCCTGGCTACCGACTTCCAGGACGGGGTTGACGACGTGGCCCTCGTATCCGTCGACCCGGTAGGTGAAGACGCGGAGGCCGACGCCCACCTGTGGTGCTGCCAGGCCGGCCCCGTCGACGGCGTCCATCGTTTCGGCCATGTCCTCCACGAGCCGGGCCAGCTCCGGCCCGAAGGTCGTGACCTCGGAGGCGGGAGTGCGCAACACGGGGTCGCCCACGATGCGGATTTCGAGAATCGTCATGACTTCATGCTCCTGACGCCGAGTGCCCGGCAATGTGCTGTGGAAGGTCGCATGGGGCCCCTGGGGGCGGGGCCGGTGCGCCCCACCAGTCTACCTACGGGGCCGGAGGCGGGCCCACGGGACGGAGCGGCGCCCCTGCCTCGGCGACCTTCAGGCCCGATTCCCAGACCCGACGCAAGGCAAAGAACCTGCTCCAGTAGGCGGGAAGGACCTCGGGAGCGGCCATCAGGGTACGCACCTCGGTCTCGCCCACCGCGACACCGAGCAGCATGGGGTCCTCTCCGTGCGGCCACGGCTCCCACGTGCCCGCCGCCGCATCAACCACCACTTCTTCGGCCTTGTAGCCCGCAGCCAGCTGCATGACGACCTTCGGGTCGAGGGCCTTGACGCGCCCGTCCCGGTCGGTGCCCTTGGTCTTGTAGTCGATGAGGCACAGCCGTCCACCGATGCGCGCCACGAGATCCAGCGTGCCGGCGTAGCCGACGGTGTGGTTCCAGATGGTGACCTCTGCCGCGATGGGTTCGACCCGGTATTGGTCCCACCAGTCATCGAACCTCGAGGCGAACCCTCCCTCGTCCTTCTCCAGGAGGGCCTCGCGCGCCTCGGCGGCGCTGTGGGGTCGGCCCAGTGCCCGGAGGGCCACCTGCTCGCAGTAGGTATGGACGCGGTCACCCCGTTCGGCTGCGGAATTGCGGTACACCTCTGCGGCGTTCGAGGCATCGCGGGCGACGGTGCGCATCTTGGCGGCATTGCCGACAGCAGCCGGCAGGCGATCGTCCTTGGTGACCGCGGTGGCCGCCATGTGCCCGATCCAACCGTCCAAAGACGTGGACGCCTGGCCGATCACGGTGGTGATCGAGGGAACCTCGGGCAGGCCGTCGATCTTGCGGGAGTACATGCGGCCATAAGAGGTTTGGTGGGCCAGGGCAGGTGAAGTCATGACCACGATTCTGGCATGACCTTCCGACGGGTTGCGCACCTGCGTCGTGCCTTGTGGTCCTCCCCCGCGGGAGGGGAATTTCCGCGGAAAACCGCGGGACACGTTGCGACGGGCACAACGATTTGGAACTTCGGGGAAACGTCGTATAGAGTTTTTACTCGTTGGAACGCAGCGGAACGGCAGCTCGGAAAGGGTCGGAACGGTGCAGGAAATCAACATGCGGACATAGCTCAGCTGGCTAGAGCGCCACCTTGCCAAGGTGGAGGTCGCGAGTTCGAATCTCGTTGTCCGCTCGCAAGTCACTGTAATGGTCGATTCGTCGATCAAGCCGGAGTTGGGAAACCAGTTCGGGTCACGGTGGGGTGGCCGAGTGGCTAGGCAGCGGCCTGCAAAGCCGTATACGCGGGTTCGAATCCCGTCCCCACCTCGCATACGGTAATGTTGCAACCCTGAAGAGGGCGATTGGCGCAGCGGTAGCGCGCTTCCCTGACACGGAAGAGGTCACTGGTTCGAACCCAGTATCGCCCACTGAAAAGGCTCCGCCACGGCGGAGTTTTTTTATGCGGACATAGCTCAGCTGGCTAGAGCGCCACCTTGCCAAGGTGGAGGTCGCGAGTTCGAATCTCGTTGTCCGCTCCACAACCGCCGGACGGACGCTGATTCCGTTCGGCGGTTTTCTGTATTCCGGCCCCGGGAGGGGTGGATGTCGGGATGAGGCACCACCCATTACGCCGATGGCGCAGAAGTTTTTCACCCGCAACCCTCGAACTGGCGGGCCTCACCTCCGTAGGATGTTGTCTACACGGAGGCGGTAGCTGGCCTCCCGGAAGAGAGGAGGTGCCACTTGGCTTTTTTTGACGAGCTCAAGGGCAAGGCCGGGGAGTTCAAGGACAGGGCCACCGAGGTGGCCGAGGGCGGAGCCGAAATGCTCCGCGGTGCCGTGGATGGCGTTGGCGATTTTGTCGACGAGAAGACCGGTGGCAAGTACTCCGACCAGGTGAACCACCTGCAGGAATCGGCCATCGGGTTGCTCGACAAGGCCGGCGTCTCCGACACCGATACCCCAGCCTAGATTTTCCAGCGTCCGCGTCGGACGCAAGCCGGCCCACGAGCGCGGCAACGAGGTGCCGGTACCGCCGCGAGGCGGGACCGGCACCTCGCTATGTCCGGACGATGCTGGCCGCGCTGGGTCGATGATGGTCAGCCCGCCTCCCGCATGGTCGCCAAACGAGTAGAGATGTCTACCAGTCGATTTCCGGGTCAATGATCCTGCGCCCGCCACGACTAGGCCGGGGTTGTTGGTTGGACCAACGAGGGCCCGCCCCGCGACGAGGACAACTCGCGTCGAGATGCCGATTGCTGCCCGTGCGAGGCGTGCCGCTCCGGTCCGATCACCACGCAGTAGCCCCACACCGGGAATCGGTGCCGTTGCGCCGAGATTCCAAGAGCCACCGAGCCACGGAGGACACTGTGGCGGACCGAGGGCTGCCGCTCCCCCGCTGCCGGGTCACCGCGGTGGTCAACCTCAGGCCGCTGCCACAGAGAACGATTGGCCGGCATTGGGCCGAGACAGCAGGTGGTTGACGACATACTCGGCATCGGCCCCCGCGCCCCCGATCAACATCGACCGGAACGAGGACTGGAACGACAGGCCAGTGAAATAGAGTCCCGGCGCTGAGGGCACCGCTCCCTGCTCCTCCATCGGCCACCCGTCGTCACCGATGACCGGCAGATCAATCCAGGAGAAGTCGTGCTGGAAACCAGTGCACCAGACCACGTTGGCAACGTCGGCCACCTGGTCCTCGCCGAGGACCGGGAGCCCCCCGCGAACGCCGGTCAGCCGTTCGACCACGCGTCCGACGCCTGCGCCCTCCAGATCCGAATTGGTGACTCGGAGAAGAGGGGCACCATGGGCACGCACGAAGGCCCGTGCCTTACGCCCAATCGGGGTCCGCACCGACTGGACGTGCCCCCACACCTGCCACATGATGGGGAAGACGACCCGAAATCGAAGGGATTCCGGGCGGATGGGGATCCGACCGGTGTCGCGGCCGCAGAGGACCGTTTCATGGGACCGTGCCACTTCGATGGCGATGTCCGCACCGGAGTGCGAAGCCCCCACGACCAGCACTTTTCCGTCGCGCAGTTGCCCGGGGTTGCGGTACTCGCTCGAGTGCAGCTGGACGATCTGCGGGTCGAGGTCGGCACCGGCCGACGGCAGGCGCGGGCTGCGGCCGAAGGTACCCGTCGCGATCACGACGTTGTCGGCTTCGTACCGGCGGTCGGGAAGTTCCACGACGTATCCTGGTCCGCTGCGCGCCACGCGCCGCACCGGGCTGTCGTGGCGCACCGGAAGGTCGAATCGCCCGGCATAGGATTCCAGATAGTCGGCCACTTCGTCCTTCGTCGGATACGAGTGCGGCTCCGCCGGGAAGTCAAGCCCCGGGAGGCCGTCGTATCCTGCCGGGCTGTACAGCCTGAGCGAGTCCCAATGGCACCGCCAGTTGTCACCGACGCGGTCGTTGGAATCGACAATGATGAACTTCGCCCCTCGGCGTTTGAGATGGTATCCGGCGGCCAGTCCTGCCTGGCCCGCGCCGATCACGACGGCGTCGAGGTGTTGGTTCGGGTGTTCTGCGTGGGTGTTCATGACTTCTCCTGAGTAGTGATGTGGCCGGTCAGCGCAGTGGTTGCGGGACCGGGGCACCGGCCGGGGCGTGAGCCTGAGCCGGATGGCTGCCCGAATGGGCCTTCCTGCGTCCCACGGAGCCCTCGTAGCGGAGGTACCAGATCAGCATCAGCACCGTGGACACGAGGTAGAAGGAGTGCAGGACCCATACGGGGCCGACCGGCAGGCTGAACACGTACACGGAGTGCACCATGTTTCCGACGTTGGCAAGCGCGAGGTTCCCAAGACTGTAGGAGGCCATGTTCTTGCTCCGTCCCGCCTTGACGAGCATCGGCAGCGTGCTGATGGCGAAGATCGCCGTGGACAGCGAGCCGGCGAGCAAGGGAAGGGTCAGCTCCACCACACCCACCTCCCGTCCGCCTCGTCAACTCCTTAAAGTTAGGCCGGTGGAGACCGTCGGCGCATCGGGAGAACGCCCCATTCAGGATGCCCCGGGGCATGGGTCAATTCATGTAGGCCAGCGTGGGAGGAACCGGCAGCTACATCAGTTCATGCTGGTAGGCATAGGCGGTGGCGGCGGATCGCGACGAAATGTCGAGTTTGGAGAAGATGTTGCTGAGGTGCCGGGCAACGGTCTTTTCGCTGAGGAACAGCGTCTCCGCGATCGCCCGGTTGGTGTTCCCCGTGGCCACCGCGCGCAGCACCTGGATCTCACGGGGCGTGAGGCCGCGGGACTCTGCTTCGACGCCCGGAGTGGCCACACGCCGCAAGGCCATCGTGTCCGGCCTGGCGCCCAGTTGCCCGAAGGCAGCGGCGGCGGCATCGAACTCCATTTGAGCGGCGTCCAGATCCCCCAGTTCCCGGCAGCATCGGCCTTGGAGGACACGAACGCGGGCGCTCTGGTAGGGCGCGCTGAGGTCCCGCCAGCTGTCCGAGGCACGGCGCAGTTCGTCGAGTGCCTCGCGGGGCTGCCCCTCGGCGAGGAGCACCGCACCGACGGCTTGGGTGGACATCGCCTGCAGGAACCTCACCTCCCCCGCGGCCGCGATTGCGGCGAGTTCTTCAGCCGCAGCCCGTGCGTCCGAGAGCTGACCGGCTGCCAACGCAATCTCCACCGAAGCGGCCAGGACCCGTGGGCGGTGAAACGCCTGCCCCGGTTCGTCCAGCGCCCGCCGGATCCCGGAAACCGCCGCATCCAATCGGCCCTGGGCAAGGCGGAGCAAGGCAAAACCCGGCTGGATCTCGTGACCGCACGCGCTCGCACGACGATACGAGTTTTCGGCGGCTGCATGTTCGCCACGCAGCCGGTGCAGCTCGCCCGCCTCGTAATAGGCCGTGCCGATTCCGGGTTGGCCGGGAGGGGACTCCAGACGACGGCAGGCCACGCGCACCTGCTCCGTCGCTTCATGCCAATCGCCGTTCAAGATGAGGATCTGGGCGCGGTGGACGAGGCATTCACCCCGAAAGGGGACCAGGTCCGGTTGCGCTTCGCACCACCGACTGAGCGCCCCGGTCCATTCCGCAGCTCGACGGACGTCGAAGGTGTCATGGCAGGCGACGATGACCGCACAGTACACCAACCCCGAGACGATCGGTGAGACTTCGCCGGCCGTGACAGCGACCATGACCTCATCCAGTTTTGCCAAGCCGGCGCCCCACTCACCCAAGGCGATCTTCGCCTGGCCGATACCCAAGCCGCTCAGGGCCAACAGTTCGGGCTGTCCCACGGAGCGCCCCAACTCATGGGCCCTTGAAAAAAGTCCGAGTGCGCTCGCCCCGTCTCCTTGCATGAGTGCCTGCAGCGCCGGTGGCAGGAGCACCAGGCCGCGCAACGCTGAGGTGCCGGGCCCGGCCTGCGCCAGCTCCTCCGATCGGGCGAACCAACCGCCAGCTGGCCCCATCTGGCCTTGGTTCATCAAGTTGAACCCCAGCCAAAAGGCGCATTCGGCCGCCTGTTCGCATTCCCCACGGTCGAGCCGCTGGTGGAAAGCACGGTCCAATAGCTTCACGCAGGCGTCGTCGCAGCCAACCAATGCGGAGGACTGGGCATACGATTCCAGATCCGCTGATGCCAGGTTTTCGGCGAGATCCACCATACCGTACTGCCGGTGGGCTTCCGCCCAAGCATGTTCCCTGAAGGCCGCTCGCGCCAGCCCGAGTGCCATTGCTTCGCTCATCGCCACCACCTGCTGTCGCGGCCGCGGGCGCGGTCGCGGTGGGCCAGAGGCCCGTGAGAAGCATTCTACCGGCGGGCGGAGCGGCTTCCTAGAGCGCGGCTTCCTCGACCTGCTGGCCCTCCCGTGCCAGTGCAGTCAGGCGCGAGACCGCACGGAAGTACTTCTTCTGGTAGCCGCCTGCCATCATCTCCTCGGTGAAGAGCGCGCTAAACGGCTCGCCGCTCGCGACAATGGGGACGTCCTTATCATATAGCCGGTCGGCCAGGACCACGAATCGCAGCGCGAGCGCCTGTTCAGTGATCGTGTCCACGTTGTGCAGCACCAGAACGTCGATATCCG
Source organism: Arthrobacter sp. JSM 101049 (assembly GCF_041679245.1). Classification (NCBI taxonomy): domain Bacteria; kingdom Bacillati; phylum Actinomycetota; class Actinomycetes; order Micrococcales; family Micrococcaceae; genus Arthrobacter; species Arthrobacter sp. JSM 101049. Next base: position 100,803 of record NZ_JBGFFC010000002.1, read on the forward strand.
CGACAAGTTGGCGGTAGCGGCTCGGGTGTACGGTCGCCAAGTGCTTGACCAGGGCGCCGAAATCGTCGACGGCCAGGACCTTGTCCGGGTAGCGGTCGGTGGCGATGGCCTCGAGGGCGGCGTCGTCCTCCGGCTCGGGAGCGTCGGCCAGGCCGCGGTGGCGGAAGTCCTCGCCGTCGATGCGCAGGACGTCGAACTGGTCGGCGAGGACCTGGATCTCGCGTTGGAAGTCCACGGCGGCGAAACGGCCTTCGCCCAGCGAGCCAGGCAGGGTGTTGGAGGTGGCAGCCAGCTTCACACCGGCGTCGGACAATTCACGCATGAGCCGGGACATCAGCACCGTGTCCCCCGGGTCATCGAGCTCGAACTCGTCGATGCAGACCAGCTGGTAGCTGCTGAGGACCTCCACTGTCTTGCGGAACGACAGCGCGCCCACCAGGTTCGTGTACTCCACGAACGTGCCAAAGGCCTTGGGGCCGGGGGCGGCATGCCACAGGGAGGCCAACAGGTGGGTCTTGCCGACGCCGAATCCCCCATCGAGGTAGATCCCTGCCTTGGTCTGCGGGGCCTTGCCGCCGAAGATGCGGCCCATCAGGGATTTCTTGCCCATGCCGATGCCGGCGGCGAACGCCCGCAGGGCCGTGACCGCCTCGGTTTGGGAGGGCTGAGCCGGGTCCGGGCGGTACGTATCGAAGGACACCACGCCAAACCGGTACGACGGGTGGAACCCGGCGAGCAGTTCGTCCGGGGAGACCTGAGGTGTGCGTTCGGTCAGGTGTTCGATGTGTGCCACGGGCGGCGTCGGTTCCTTCGTGTCGGGGCGGGTGGCGCGCAAGGCGCATGACGTCCAAGTTTACGCCCCCCGCGCAATATCGCATGGCAGATGACCGCCCGGAGGCACCGTCACGCCGCGGAGGGCTAGGCTGGATGGCAGATCCCCCAATCGCCGCGTGAATCGAGGAATTGTCATGAGCATTGCCGCCGACGCCAACGAGAAGTTCGCCGCCTACGCCCACCCCGAGCGCCTGGTCTCCACTTCCTGGTTGGCAGACCACTTGGATGACCCGGACGTGGTCGTCGTGGAATCCAACGAGGACATCCTGCTGTACTCGACCGGACACATCCCCGGCGCGGTGAACATCGACTGGCATACCGACCTGAACGACGAGGTCACGCGCGACTACGTCGACGGCGAGGCGTTCGCCCGCCTCATGTCCGCCAAGGGCATTGCGCGTGACACCACCGTGGTGCTCTATGGCGACAAGAGCAACTGGTGGGCAGCCTATGCGCTGTGGGTATTCACCCTGTTCGGCCACGAGGACGTCCGCCTGCTGGACGGCGGACGCGACAAGTGGCTGTCCGAGGAGCGCGGTACCACCCGCGAGGCCCCGCAGCCCGAGACCACGGACTACCCCGTGGTCCCGCGCAACGACGATGCCATCCGGGCCTTCCGCGAAGACGTGAACGCGCATTTCGGCAAGCCGCTGATCGATGTGCGTTCGGCCGAGGAGTACACCGGCGAACGCACCCACATGCCGGCCTACCCCCAGGAGGGCACGTTGCGCGGCGGGCACATCCCCACCGCCGCATCGGTGCCGTGGGGCAAGGCGGCCAACGAGGACGGCACGTTCCGCAGCCGGGCTGAGCTGGAGGCCCTGTACCTGGACGAGGCCGGCCTGCAGCCGGGCGACGACGTCATCGCCTACTGCCGCATCGGCGAACGCTCCAGCCACACCTGGTTCGTGCTCAAGCACCTGCTCGGTTTCGAGACGGTGCGCAACTACGACGGTTCCTGGACCGAATGGGGCAATGCCGTCCGCGCGCCCATCACCGTCGGGGCCGAGCGCGGCGAAGCCCCGGCGCCGGCCCGCGACTGACCGTCCCGACCCCGTCAACCAAGGAGTATCCCCCATGAGCGATGCCGCTGTTCCCGCAGCCCTGGCGGAGATCATCGACGACTTCAACGCGGTGACCGAACGTGAACGCCTGGAACTGCTGCTGGAATTCTCCGACGAGCTGCCCGCCTTGCCCGAGCGCTTCTCCGACCACCCGGAGCTGCTCGAGCAGGTCGTGGAATGCCAGTCCCCGCTGTTCCTGGCCCTTGAGGTCGCCGATACCGATGCCCACGAGGTCAGCCTGTACTTCTCGGCACCCCCGGAAGCGCCGACCTCGCGCGGTTTCGCCGGAGTGCTGCAGGAGGGCCTCGATGGCCTGCCGGCAGCCGACATCCTCGCCGTGCCCGACGACATGCCCGACCGGCTCGGGCTCACACGGGCCATCACCCCACTGCGAATGCGCGGGATGACCTCGATGCTCGCCCGGATCAAGCGCAAGATCAACGAGTCGCTGGCCGGATAGGTCCCGACCGGAGATGCCCAAGGCACACCGCCCGCCGGACACCGCAGGCACCCCGGCCACCCTGGCCCTTGATGCCGCCGGAACCCCTTACCGGGCCCACGGCTACGCCCACGACCCGGCAACGGCGTCGTACGGGGTGGAAGCGGCAGCGGCCCTGGGCCTCGAGTCGGGGCGGGTCTTCAAGACCCTTGTCGTCGACACCGGACGCCCCGGGGCCGATGCGCTGGCGGTGGCTGTGGTTCCGGTGTCCGGGTCCCTTGACCTGAAGGCCGCCGCTGCCGCCCTCGGCGTGAAGAAGGTGCAGCTGGCGGACCCGGCCGCAGCCCAACGCCGCACCGGCTACGTGCTCGGCGGGATCTCCCCGCTGGGCCAGCGCCGCCCCTGCCCCACGCTCATCGACGCGTCGGCCGCGGACTGGCCGACGGTCTACGTGTCCGGGGGCCGACGGGGGCTGGAGATCGAGGTGCCGCCGGAGGACCTGGTGCGGCTCACCGGGGCGATGCTGGCGCCGCTGGCTGCGCCGTAGCAACCGGCCCCGTTAGCGGGCCGGGGTCCTGGTGCCAGGTCGTGGTGCCCCCATGACGCGGTCCAGCCACCGGGCGACGGCCTGTTCCCAGCGCTGCGGGTCCACGTTCCATTCGCGGGTATGCGCGGCCACGGTGAAGCGTTCGAACGCGACCATGTCGGGATTGAGTTCGGCCAGCTGGGCCGACGGTCCGACGGGCACGAAGTCGTCGTCCTCGCTGTGCAGGATCAATGTCGGCACGCGCAGCTGGTCGGCCTTCGCGATCCAGTTCAGCTGCTTGAGGTCGACCGGGGTGGCGAGCCCGGTGACGGCACGGCCGGCGCGGTTGGAGAGCAGCCATTGGCCCAGCCGCCCGACGGCCTCCGGGATGCGGTTGAGCTTGGCCTGGTGCAGCAGCACGTCGATCCAGTTGACCACAGGCCCGTCCAGCACCAGCGCCTGGATATGGCGCTTGTGGCGCGACTTGTCGGCGACCTGCAGGCAGATCGCCCCTCCCATGGACCATCCCATGAGGATCACGTCGCGTGCCCCGTGGGCCAGGGCGTAGTCGATGGCCGCCTCGATGTCCTCCCATTCGGTGCTGCCCAGTCCATAGCGCTGGTCGGCCGCGAAGGGGGCGACGCCGTCGTTCCGGTACGACACCAGCAGCGAGGTCAGCCCGAGCCGGTCGGTGGTGGCCAGGGCGCGCAGGCCCTCGGTGCGCACGGCTCCCCTGCCGTGCACCATGATCGCCCAGGTGGTGGAGCGGCCGGTGCCGGGGACCAGCCAGGCCGGCGCGTCGCCGACGTTGGTGGGGACCAGGACGTCCTTGGCCGCAAAGCCGGCGTCCTCCGGTGATGCGTAGACCACTCCCGACCACCAACCGCGGACGGCGCGGGCCAGGTCCCCGCTGTAGACGTGCTCGACCCGGCGGGCGACGGTGCCCTCGGCGGGGGTGAAGGAGAGCACCGCACCGATGCGGGCATGGCCGCGGCCGGAATCGAAGTAGAGCGAATAGACCCCGGGCGCCGTGGTGTCGGCCGAGGCCGGGAGGATGACCTCCTGGCAGTGGTCACCCTGCACGACGGCGAGAATCGCCAGGTCCTCCGTCTTGCGGACCGGGATGACTACTTGTCGGGCGAAGTACCCGGCCAGTGCCGAGGCACTGGCGGCCAACACGGACCCGGCGGCCACTCCGACGCCGGCTCCGAGTGCCGCCCACCGCAACATCGGGGCCCTCAGGGCGGATGGGGTGGCGTCCGATGTGTCCTCGCGCATGTCCCCATCATCGCAAGCCGTCGCGTCACCGCCAAGTTCCCCGGGATCCGCGGCGTCGTCCGGCATCGATGCCAGCAGAGGAACCACCGGACCCGGGGAAACCGCGCGCAGGCAGACGGTGGCTCCGGTTCTTCAGGCAAGCGCCTTCTCGACGAGCGCGCGGATCCTGGCCTCCGTCGCGCCATCGAGGGAGGTGATGGTCCACGCCACCGGATGCATGTGGGCACCTTCCTCACGTGCGGGGTTCACCACTTCGCCAAACCCGAAGGCGATGAAGTCCTGATCCGGTTTGATGTAGCAGACGTCCTTGCCGTCCTTCACATAGAAGGGCAGCCCCCAGCGCAGGAACGGCTCCAGCGAGGGCGCGCTCTCCCGGATGATGTGGTGCAGGCGCTCTGCGATCTCCCGGTAGGGTGCCGGGGTTGCGCCCAGTTTGGCGAGCACTGCCGCGTCGCCCTTTTTCGTGAACATCGTGTCCACGCCTCCTTCACGTCCGGGATGCCGCCAGGCATCGGGTAGTGGCGGGCACCGGCTACCCGGTCCCGGGTCTGATCGTACGCGCGCGTCCGCGAACAGTCCCCCGTCGGGACAGTTGGGAACCACGGTGGCCGCACGAGAACCAAGGCCGACGGCGGTGCCCCGCCCTCCGAGAGCCCGACGGTGATCGCCCGTGCGCCGATGACGGCTTCGCCGGAATCGACCGAGTCCGCGAATTCGGGAATGGCCGGGCGGTGTCGGACGTTGAGGCGGGTGTGAGTACATTTTCTGATTCAAACGCACCGTCCTTTCCCGTGGTCAAGTCGGACGAGGAGTGGAAGCGCGAGCTGACGCCCGAGGAGTACCAGGTGCTGCGCCAGGCCGGCACCGAGCGGCCGTTCACCGGGGAGTACTGGGACAGCACGACCGAGGGTGTCTATGCCTGCCGCGCCTGCGGTGCCGAGCTGTTCACCAGCAACGAGAAGTTCGGATCGCATTGCGGCTGGCCGTCCTTCTTCGCCCCGCTGGCCGAGGGGACCGTGCGCTACCTGCATGACTCGTCCCTGGGCATGGAGCGGATCGAGGTGAGGTGCGCTTCCTGCGATTCGCATCTGGGCCACCTGTTCGAGGGCGAGGGCTACGACACCCCGACGGACCAGCGGTTCTGCATCAACTCGGTTTCATTGACGCTACAGCCCTCGCAGTCGTAGCAGGCTGGCCGTCTGTGGGGCTGCCGCCGGCCCTCACGCCCTAGAGGCCGACAGATTCTTAGGCTCAGCCAGCTGTCGCACCAGCACTACTTGATCTCTCCTACGCTGGAAGCACCATCACGGCAGCAGGCCGCAGCATCCGGCGCGGCCCCGGAGACGATTCGAGGTGCAGGACGATGTCCCAGGCAACCATCACGCACGAGACCCACCACGGACACGACGGCGACGTGGCCCGGGACCCGGCCTGGCTGGAGCTGAAGGCGGCGGCCACCGCCCTGCAGGAACTGCAGGTCAAGGACGGCTCCGTGCCCGAGCCGTCCGACCACGCCCGGGCCGCCGAACTCACCGCCACGATCGCCGCGTCCATTGCCGGGCTGCGCCACCACTTCGAACACGACGGCGCCTACCTGGACCGCCTCGTGGAGGACTTCCGCGGCTGGGCCGACGGCGGCTTCGGCATCCCCGACTTCCTCGACTCCCTGCAGGCCTTCCAGCCGCAGCTGGACCGTGTCGACGGGCTGCGCCACCTGGTCGTGTTCCCGATGTACACGCAGAACGGCTCCGCCAACCGCTTCGTCGAGGCCGTCCTGGTCGAGGTCATCTGGCCCGACTTCATCGCCGAACTCGAGGCCGGGGCCTACTCCAACCGGCTGTTCGTGCCACTGCGCTTCCTGGACTTCACCCCCGGCTACGACACCAACTCCGCGGTGCTCTTCCCCGAATCGGTCGCGATGCGCGAGACCCCGGCGTTCACCTGGGGCGCCATCTTCCAGGACCGCGAGGCGGCCCGCTACCGCCGCGTCGTCGCCGCCGCCGCCGAGACCACCAACCTCGAGCTGCCCGCCGAGGCCGCCGAGCTGGTCGCCAACCAGCAGCTGGCCGAGGAGACGTTCATCATGTGGGACATGATCCACGACCGCACCCACATGCGCGGTGACCTGCCCTTCGACCCGTTCATGATCAAGCAGCGCATGCCCTTCTTCCTCTACTCGCTCGAGGAGCTGCGCTGCGACCTGACGGCCTTCCGCGAATGCGTCAAGATCGCCGCCAGCCCGGATTCGGCCCCCGAGGCCGCCCGCCACGCCCGCCTGGTGCAGTACGCGGTGATCTTCGACCGCATCTTCCGCTTCGCCATCACCGGCAACCGGGTGCGCAACTACGACGGCCTCGGCGGGCAGCTGCTCTTCGCCTGGATGCACCAGCACCACGTGTTGCACTGGACCGACACCAAGCTCACCATCGACTGGGATGCCGTCCCCGAGGTCGTCAGCGCCCTGGGCGATGCCATCGATGAGCTCTACTGGCGCTCCATCGACCGTCCGAAGCTGGCCCACTGGCTGGCCGCCTACGAGCTGGTCTCCGCGACCGTCACCCCGCACCCGGCCTCCGTCTGGGCCAAGGGCAAGGACGCGCTGCCGTTGACGGAGCCGCTGAAGGAGATGACCAACCAGGTCCTGGACGACGAGTTCCCGCTCTCGATGTTCTACGAGGCGCTGGGCAAGAAGATGAAGCCGGTGATCGAATCCACCGTGGGCATCACCGCAGCCGATGAACCGGCCGCGGCCTAGACTGCACCCATGACCACCGCACAGTCCCCCACCGTCCTCATCGCCGGAGCCACCTCCGCCTCCGGCGTCGCCGCCGCACAGGCATTGCACGACGCCGGTGCCCGGGTCCTCGTCGCCGGCACCAGTGCCGAACGCCTCGCCGAACGCCTGCCGTTCGCCGCGGCACGCTACGTGGCCGACCTGTCGGATCCCGTGGCGACGGTCTCGCTGGCTGACCGGATCCACGACGAGGTCGGGCCCATCGACGGGCTCATCCACCTGGTCGGCGGCTGGCGCGGCGGCAAGGGGCTCGCCGGGCAGTCGGACGAGGACTACGACTTCCTGCACCGCAACGTGGTCACGACCCTGCGCAACACCTCCCGGGCCTTCTATGCCGACATCGCCGCCTCGCCGGTGGGGCGGCTGGCGGTGGTCTCCTCCACAGCCGTGCAGCGCCCCACTGGCTCGGGCGCGAACTACGTGGCGGCCAAGGCCGCGGCCGAGGCCTGGACCATGGCCGCCGCCGCCGGGCTGCGGGCGGCCCAATCGGGCAACAAGTCGGACCCGGTGCCCCAACATTCTGCCGCCGTCGTCCTGGTCATCAAGGCGTTCGTCGACGCCGCTGCCCGCGCGCAGGACCCGGAGCGCGGCTTCGACGGATTCACCGACGTGGACGACTTCGCCCGCGCGGTGGCCGGCCTGTTCGACGCGGATGCGGCGACACTGAACGGGACCCGCATGTCCCTGGTGCCGCGGGCATAGACTGGCACCATTTCCCGATCAGCAACTTCTGAGGATAAACGTGAGCACTTCCCTGCACGACACCATGGTCCGCGGCTTCGCATCGGACAACTACTCCGGGGTCCATCCCGAGGTCCTCGAGGCCGTGGCGGCCGCCAACGGCGGGCACCAGATCGCCTACGGCGAGGACGAATACACCGAGCGGCTCGGCCATGTGATCCTGAAGCACTTCGGCCCGGCCACGGAGGCCTTCCCCGTCTTCAACGGCACCGGGGCCAACGTGACCTCGCTGCAGGCACTGTTGCCGCGGTGGGGTGCCGTGATCTGTGCCGAGACCGCCCACATCAACGTGGACGAGAACGGCGCGCCCGAGCGGGTCGGCGGGATCAAGCTGCTGTCCGTGCCGACACCCGACGGAAAGCTGACCCCGGAGCTGATCGACCGCGAGGCGTGGGGCTGGGGCGACGAACACCGCGCCCAGCCTCTGGCCGTGTCGCTGACGCAGTCCACCGAGCTGGGCACCCTGTACACGGTGGACGAGCTCAAGGCGATCACCTCGCACGCCCACGAGCGCGGCATGAAGGTGCACATGGACGGCGCCCGCCTCTCCAACGCCGCGGCCGCCCTCGGGGTCCCCTTCCGCGCCTTCACCCGCGACGCGGGCATCGACATCCTGAGCATGGGCGGGACCAAGAACGGCCTGATGTACGGCGAAGCCGTCGTCGTCCTGGATCCGGAGGCGGCCACCGGGCTGAAGTACCTGCGCAAGATGAACATGCAGCTCGGCTCGAAGATGCGCTTCATCTCCGCCCAGCTCATCGCCCTCTACGACGGCGACCTCTGGCTCCGCTCGGCCTCCCACGCCAACGCCATGGCCCAGCGGCTGCGCGCCGCGGTCGAGGACATCGATGGCCTGGAGGTCACCCAGCCGACCGAGTCGAATGCCGTGTTCGCGAAGCTGCCCCCGGCTGCGGCCGACCGCGTCCGCGAGGATTTCCGGTTCTACGACTGGGATGAAGCCGCCGGCGAGGTCCGCTGGATGTGCGGTTTCGACACCACCGAGGAGGACGTCGACCGCTTCGCCGCCGCGATCCGCGAACAGGTCGCCGCCGGCTAGCTCCGGCCCCGGCGTCGGGGGCCGCCGCCACGGCGGCCGTCCCCGACGCCTCAGCTCCCGCCCAGGCGCGCCTCGGCGATGGTCGGTTCGAAGAGCTCAACCGGATTGCCCGAAGGGTCCTCGACCAGCACCTGCCGGCCCCCGACCCCGGAGACCACATCGTTGCGGAAGCGGACCCCGTGCGCGCGCAGCGTCGCCACGGTGGCATCCACGTCCGGGACCTCCAGCGAGAACCGGTTCCATCCGCCCGGTATCGGGCGGCGTCCGTCGGCCGCCCCCTGGCTTCCCCCGCCCTCCGGACCCGGGGCGCTGAGCACCAGCTGCAGGTCGCCCCGGGACAACATGGCGAAGGTGGGCGCCGGATGCATGACCTCGCGGAACCCCAATTCCGTGCAGTAGAACGACAGTGCCTCCTCCACGTCGTCGACGATGTATCTGACCCTGACCGTGGCCATGGCGGTCCCTCCCTGCCGATTCCGCTTCAAGGGTAGCCCCGTTCGCGCTGGCCGGGCGGATATGATCGCCTCTCACCGGGCGGGGGCCTCCGCCGGTCCGTCCTGCTCGAAGGAGCTTCCGTGAACAAGCGCTCCACCACCCCGCTCGAGCAGCGCATCGATGCGGCAGCCCACCGGCTGATCGAGCGGTTCCCGGACAGCACGGCGACGAAGGTCCTCGTCGAATTCGCGGTCTTCGTCCTCAAGCAGGCCTGGGCCTGCGTGTTCGGCGCAGCGATGCTGGCCGTGCTGTTCGCCACGCGTCTCTGGTACCCCGACGGCGCTGCCCTGGCCCGCAACGACGCGGTCAACGCTGGCCGCGGTGGCCATCCAGGTCCTCATGGTGGCTTGCCGGCTGGAGACGCTGCGCGAGTTGCGGGTCATCATCTTGTTCCATCTGGTCGGCACCGGCATGGAAGTGTTCAAGACCAGCGTCGGCTCGTGGATCTACCAGGGAGAGGGGGGGCTCCATCTCGGCAACGTCCCCTTGTACAGCGGGTTCATGTACGCGGCCGTGGGTTCCTACATGGTCCGGGTCTTCCGGCTCTTCGACCTGCGTTTCGAGCGCTACCCCCGGCGTTGGGTGACCGCGCTGCTGGCGGGCGCCATCTACCTGAACTTCTTCACACACCACTACATCTGGGATCTGCGCTGGCTGCTGCTGGCGGCGGTCCTGGTGGTCTTCGGCAGGTGCTGGATGCACTTCCGGGTCTTCCGGCTCCGGCTGCGCATGCCGCTGGTGGCCGCCTTCATGCTGGTGGCGGTCTTCATCTGGTTGGCCGAGAACATCGCCACGTGGTCGAACGCCTGGGCCTACCCGGACCAGCTCGACGGCTGGCACCCCGTGTCGATCGCCAAGCTCGGATCGTGGCTGCTGCTGATGATCATTTCGGTGGTGCTGGTGACCTGGGTCTATCCGCCGGAAGAACCACACCGGGAACAGGCCGGATCCCAGCTGCGCAGGCCCCTGGCTAGGAAACCCACGCCGTGATCACGCCCAGGACCAGTGAAACCGCCAGGACCAGGGTGAAGACCCGCGGCAGGACCCAGCGGCTGACCTGCGATTCGGCATCGGCGGCCGGTGCGTCCGCGCTCGAACCCACGACGGGGACGGCCCGCACGCCGGCGGGAGTAGCCACCGCCAACTCGTAGGCCAGCAGGAGTCGTGAGGGCGATGCCATGGTTGCCAGCGATGCCGCGACGTTGGTGGCGGCGACGATCTGCAGCACCGAACTGCCCAACGCGGTGGCCACCTGCGATTGCGTGGAGGTCAGCATCGCATTGGCCGCCGTGTTCGAACCGGTGATGAAGCCCGCCAGCGCATTGATGGCCGGTGCGGCCAGCAGATAGCCCTCTCCGGCTCCTGCCAATGCCGCGCCCAGGGCTGCCCCCATCCCGGTGGCGGCCAGGAGGGATCCCAGCACCGTAAAGCATAAGGTCACGACACCCACGGGCCTCCACGTCCGGTAGGCCAGGCCGGCCCGATGGAGAAGTCCCGCTTCGGGCCCACCGCTTCCGCCTCGATGGCCTGCGGCGTACTGCGCGGTAACGCACGCCACGATGAGCCAGATTGCTGGACTGCTGGCAGCCCGGACCGCCAGGTTCGCCTCCAGCGGCGCCGTTGCTGCCCGCGCGGCCAACAAGCCCACGGCCATGACGGCGTACGGCGCCGCCGCACGCACCACCGCCCGTCCGGCAGCGACCAGGCTGCCCTGCATCCGGTAGGCCAACAGGTGGGCGACGATGACCAGCAGCGAACCGAGCACGCCGGCCAAAGGAGTTCCCAGGGCTGCGTTGGCCCCGAGGATCCCCGCCCAGAGCAGCACCGCACTGCCGGTGGACGCCAGGAACAGCCGGCCGATCCGCTCGTCGTGACGCAACAACACGGTCAACAGCAGCGCGGCGCCGAGCATCACCGGCAAGGACAGCAGGGCGGAGCGGACGCCGACGTCCTGCAACGACGTGCCCGACAGTTCCGAGGCCAGCAGGGTCCCGGGGCCGAGGGCACCCCAGGGGACGGCCAACAGCCCCAGCACTGCGAAGATCGTCGCACGCGGCACCGAGTGCCCCAGAAGCCGCAGGATCGGGACGCCGACCGTGACGCCGATCCCGAAGCCGGTCACCGACTCGGCGAAGGGGACCAGCCCGAACACCACCAGCACGGTCCCTGCGTGCGTGGACGGCGCACTGGAGTGCAGCCAGGTGGAGATGGCGGACATGGCCCCGGTGCTGGACATGATGCGGCTGAGCAGGACCCCGGCATAGAGGATCAGCAGGATCTCCACGATCGTCGGGGCGAACGCGGCCAGCGATCCCAGGACCACCATCCAGGGCGTCGGGAAGAACGCCAGCGCCATGGCGATGCCGGCACCGAGCGACCACAGGGAGACGCGCGTGGCGCGAACGCCCAGGAAGAACAACAGCACGGCGACCAGTATCGGAACCGCTGCGGCCACCGCCTGCACCATCGTCCTCCCCCTCGTCCTCGTCTCGTCGCGAAACCGGCGGCCCGGGAAGCCGGTCCCGTTCCGAAGACCACCGTAGTGCACGACCGGTCCCCGGGTTCCCGGGACCGGACCGCGCCGCCGACCGCCCCCCCCCCCCCCCCCCCCCCCCCCCCCCCCCCCCCCCCCCCCCCCCCCCCCCCCCCCCCCCCCCCCCCCCCCCCGGGAGCGTGACCGCTCTTGGCAACCTGGCGCAGGTTCCCCCAGACTTCATGACGGCGCTCTCGGCGCTCCGTCAGGCGGATTGCCGTGCCGAAATGCATCTGGCGGAGATTCCCGCACCGGCCCGGCTCGCGCCGTTCGCCGTGGCCCTGTCCGCCGAGGTGTTCGAGCCGTCGACGGCCGGCCACGGATCCCTCCACGGACCGGCTGCCGCTGCCCTGGCCGAGGCGCGCACCCTGGGCCACAACGAGGATGAACTGGCAACCGGCCGATTCATCCTGCTCCACGATCCCCAGGGTTCGGATCTCTGGAAGGGAACCTTCAGGATCGTCACCTATATCCGGGCACAACTCGATGCCGCCATGGGCAACGACCAGATGCTCGGTTCCGTCGCCTGGACCTGGTTGCTCGACGCGTTGCGGGAGAACGAGGCCCGGTACAGCGAGGCCGGGGGCACGGCGACGCGCATGCTCTCCCAGAGCTTCGGCAGCCTCCAGAAACGGGCGGAAACGATCGACATCGAGTTGCGCGCCTCCTGGACCCCCGACGGCCCCGACGTGCGCGCGCACCTGGAAGCGTGGAGCGACATGGTGTGCACGTTCGCCGGCCTGCCGCCCCTGCCGGAAGGCGTCACGGCCCTGCCCCTCCGCCGGAGGAACTAAATCAACTAGAATTGGTTCCATCATGACCATTTCGCGCACCGACAGCACCCCTGAACACACCGACGAAGGGGACCAGGCGCCACCGGTACCGGAACCGATCCCGCTGACGGAACCGCGCGATGGCGTCCCGCCGGTTGTGAACACCGATGCCGGGCTCCGGCGTGCGGCGCGTGCCCTCGCGGCAGGCCACGGACCGGTCGCCGTCGACGCGGAGCGGGCTTCCGGCTTCCGCTACGGCCAACGGGCCTTCCTCGTCCAGCTCCGGCGGGAGGGGGCCGGCACGTGGCTCATCGACCCGGTGCCCTTCGAGGATCTGCTGCCCCTCAACGAGGCCCTCTCCGGAGTGGAGTGGATCCTGCACGCGGCGACCCAGGACCTGCCCTGCCTGAAGGAGTTGGGCATGACGCCCGACGCGCTCTTCGACACGGAGCTCGCCGGTCGCATCGCGGGGCTGCCCCGCGTCGGCCTGGGCCACATCGTGGAGGCCCTGCTCGGGCTGCGCCTGGCCAAGGAGCACTCGGCGGCCGACTGGTCCACCCGCCCGTTGCCGGGCCCCTGGCTGCGCTATGCGGCCCTCGACGTCGAGGTGCTCGACGACTTGCGCTTGGCGCTGATCTCCCTGCTGGAGGAGTCGGGCAAGCTGGAGTTCGCCCTGGAGGAATTCGAGGCCATCCGCACGGCGCCCGACCCGGCACCGCGGGTGGATCCGTGGCGGCGCACCTCCGGGCTGCACCAGCTGCGCGACCGACGCCAGCTTGCCGCCGTGCGCGCGCTGTGGACCGAACGCGAGTCCCTGGCCGAGAACAGGGACGTGGCACCGGGCCGGTTGATTCCCGATGCGTCGCTCATCGCAGCCGCCAAGGCCATGCCGGCCACCGTTCCCCAGCTGCTGAAGACCCCGGGTTTCCACGGGCGCGCTGCTGGCAAGGAGGCCCCCCGGTGGCTGCGCTGCCTGCAGGAGGCGCGGAACGACGACGATCTGCCCCCCATGCACATTTCCTCCTCGGCCCCGCCGCCGGCCAGGACGTGGGTCGACAAGGACGAGGACGCCGCGCGGCGCCTGAACACCGCCAAGCCGCGCATCGCCCGGCGCGCCGAGGAGCTGGACATGCCGATCGAGAACCTCCTGACCCCCGATACCCTGCGTCGGCTGGCTTGGCGTCCCCCCGCGGACATCGGACCCGAGTCCATCGCCGAGGCCCTGTCCGCGCTGGGGGCCCGCCCCTGGCAGGTGCGCCAGACGGCGCCGATCATCACCGTCGCGTTCCTGGATCCGGAACCGCTGCCGGCCAGGCGTTCCTCCTCCAGGTCCTGACCGACGGAGGCCGCCACCGCGTGAGCTGCACCGCAGCCTGCGTGGCGGTGGGCGAGCCCTGTCCGGGCTCCTCCTTGCAGCTTTGGTTACTCGTGAGTAACATATGGGTTGGATCACATTCTTCCCACGCAAGGAGCATCTCCCGTGAGCCCCACCCCCACACGCCCGCTGCCACGCCAGCGTCAGGTCCGCGACGTCGTCTTCGTCGACGGCGTGCGCACGCCCTTCGGCAAGGCCGGAGACAAGGGCATCTACCACGGGACGCGCGCCGACGACCTGGTGGTCAAGTGCGTCCGCGAACTGCTCCGGCGCAATCCCTCGCTGCCGCCCGAACGCGTCGATGAAGTGGCCATCGCCGCCACCACGCAGACCGGCGACCAGGGATTGACCCTTGGCAGGACCGCCGCCCTGCTTGCCGGGCTTCCCCAATCCGTTCCCGGCTACGCCATTGACCGCATGTGCGCCGGGGCGATGACCGCCGTGACCAGCACCGCCGGTTCGATCGCCTTCGGCGCCTACGACGTCGTCATCGCCGGCGGGGTCGAGCACATGGGCAACCACCCGATGGGCGCCGGCGCCGACCCCAACCCGCGCTTCCTCTCCGAGCGCCTGGTCGATCCCGCCGCCCTGAACATGGGCAACACCGCGGAAAACCTCCATGACCGCTTCCCCGCCATTACCAAGGAGCGGGCCGACCGGTACGCCATGGCCAGCCAGGCCAAGCTCGCAGCCGCCTACGAGGACGGGCACATCCAGCCCGACCTCGTCCCCGTGGCCGCGCGGCGCCCGGGTGAGGGCTGGGCCCTGAACTCCGTCGACGAACCGCCGCGTCCGGGTACCACGATGGAGGACCTGGAGGCCCTGCGCACCCCCTTCCGGCCCCATGGCCACGTCACTGCGGGCAATGCCGCCGGGCTGAACGACGGGGCCACCGCCGCGCTACTGACTTCAGCGGAGACCGCCGCGGAACTGGGCCTGCCGGCGAAGATGCGGCTGGTGGGCTACGCGTTCGCCGGCGTCGAGCCGGAGGTGATGGGCATCGGCCCGGTGCCCGCCACCGAGAAGGCCCTCACCCAGGCGGGACTGTCCATCGAGGACATCGGCCTGATCGAGATCAACGAGGCCTTCGCCGTCCAGGTGCTCTCCTTCCTGGACCACTACGGCATCGCCGACGATGACCAGCGGGTGAACCGCTATGGTGGGGCCATCGCCGTCGGGCATCCGCTGGCCTCCTCGGGCGTGCGCCTGATGAACCAGCTGGCCCGGCAGTTCGAGGCCGACCCCACCGTGCGCTTCGGCCTGACCACCATGTGCGTCGGGCTGGGCATGGGCGGCACCGTCATCTGGGAAAACCCGCACCACGCCGACTACGGGAAGGACGCCTGAGACATGGCTGCACAGGATTTTGACCGCTTCGGGGTGCTCGCCGAGCAGGTGCCCGACGAGATCGTCACCCATACGCTGGTCTCCGACGTCCAGTTGCCCTCCGGCAAGACGCTGGCACTGCTGACCCTGGACAACGGCCTGGACCACTCCAAGCCAACGACACTGGGCCCGGCCACCCTCATCGAGCTGGGCCGCGAGCTGTCCCGCCAGCACGAGCGCGCGGCCGCCGGGGACATCGCCGCCCTGGCCGTGACCGGCAAACCGCACTTCCTGGTGGCCGGGGCCGACCTGACCACCGTGAAGACCCTGAAGAACTCCGACAGCGGCGTGTTGATGGCCGAGCTGGGGCACGCGGCCTACGACCTGCTGGCCGATCTCGGGGTCCCGACGTTCGCCTTCATCAACGGCGTCGCCCTCGGCGGCGGGCTCGAAATCGCCCTGGCCTGCACCTACCGCACGGTCTCCTCCGGGGCCAACGGCATCGGGTTGCCGGAGGCCTTCATCGGGCTGGTCCCCGGCTGGGGCGGCGTCTACCGCTTGCCGCGCCTGATCGGCCCCGAAGCGGCGATGACCGTCATGATCGAGAACCCGTTGAACAACAACCGCTCGCTCAACGGCGCCGCTTCCCACCAGCTCGGGATCGCCGACGCCCTCTTCGAGCCCGCCGACTTCATCGAGCAGTCGCTCACCTGGGCCGACTCCGTCCTCGGCGGAGCCGCGGTCGAGCGCCCGCACGCGGTCGACCCCGCCGCCGACTCCGCGGCTGCAGAGCGCTGGGACGCTGCAGCGGCCAAGGCGCGCGCCTTCGTGGAGGCCAAGACCGCGAATGCCGCGCCGGCGCCGGGCAAGGTCCTCGACGTCTTCGAGGCGGGAAAGACGATCAGCCAGGCCGAGTCCGCCCGGCTCGAATGCGCCGCCCTGACCGAACTGATGCAGACGCCCCAGTTCCAGGACACGGTCTACGCCTTCCTGGACCTGGTGCAGAAGCGCGCCAAGCGCCCGGCCGGCGCCCCCGAGGCGAAACTCGCCCGCCCGGTCACCAAGATTGGCGTCGTCGGCGCCGGGCTCATGGCCGGGCAATTCGCCCTGCTGTTCGCCAAGGCCCTCAAGGTCCCGGTGGTCATCACCGACATCGACCAGGAACGGGTCGACAAGGGCCTGGCCTACATCCATGGCGAGGTCGACAAGCTGCTGGCCAAGAAGCGCATCTCCGCCGATGCGGCCAACCGCACGAAGGGCCTCGTCACCGGCTCCATCACCAAGGACGCCTTCGCCGATGCCGATCTGGTCATCGAGGCGGTCTTCGAGGAACTGCAGGTCAAGAAGCAGGTCTTCGCCGAGGTGGAGGCCGTGGTCTCCCCCGAGTGCATCCTGGCGACCAACACCTCATCCCTGTCCGTGACGGAGATGGCGGCGGACCTGAAGCACCCCGAACGCGTCGTCGGGTTCCACTTCTTCAACCCCGTGGCCGTGATGCCGCTGATCGAGATCGTGCGTGCGCCGAAGACCGACGACGTCGTGCTGGCGACCGCCTTCGCCGTGGCCAAGCAGCTGCGCAAGACCGCGGTGCTGGTCAAGGACTCGGCGGCCTTCGTCGTCAACCGCGTGCTGCTGCGGCTGATGGGCGAGGTCTCCAACGCCTTCGACGACGGCACACCCGCCGACGTCGCCGACAACGCCCTGCGCCCCATGGGCCTGCCGATGAGCCCGTTCACGCTGCTGGCCATGGTCGGCATCCCCGTCGCCCAACACGTCACCGAATCGCTGCACGCCGCATTTGGCGACAGGTTCCGCGTGTCGGCCAACCAGCAGGCGCTGATCGACAACGGCCTGAAGTCGCTGTGGGCCAGGAACGACGACGGGACGCAGTCGATCCCGGACTCCACCCTGGCGTTGCTCCAGTTCGGGGACTCACCCAGCACGGCCGAGGAGCTGCTCGTGCGCACCCAGGACGCGCTGGCCGAGGAGATCGGCATGATGCTCGACGAGGGCGTCGTCGCCGGACCCGAGGACATCGACCTGTGCATGATCCTCGGCGCCGGTTGGCCGATGCACTTGGGCGGGATCACGCCGTACCTGGACCGCGTGGGTGCCTCCGAGCGGGTGCGCGGCACCCGCTTCCACACGGACTGAGGATCCTCGGGCGCAGCGGCGGCGGACACGTGCGGCGCAGGGCCCGAGGCGGCGCACCCGGGCCGCACAACATGAAAGAATCGTTGGCATGAGTACCATCGCACGCCCCTGCCGCCGCCTTGTCCTGGGAACCACGCTCGTCGCCGGAGCCACCGCGCTGACCGCGTGCGGGGACGGCTCCTCCGCGGCACCGGACAACAACCCCCAGGCCATCCCCGACCCCTCCGGCAAGCCGCTGGTCGTCGCCGACGCGGCCGACCTCCCGGTCGGGTCCATGGTCAACGTCGCCCGGGAGGGCTCCGACGACGCCTACCTGCTCTACCGCCAGGACGAGCAGACCGTCCTGGCCTACACCTCCGTCTGCACGCACGCCGGCTGCCAGGTCGGCCCGGGCGAGGGCGATTTCCACTGCCCGTGCCACAACTCTCACTTCAGCGCCGAGGACGGAACCGCCACGGCCGGGCCCGCCCGTGATGCGCTGACGCGGTACGCCGCCGAGGTCTCCGACGGGAAGATCCTCCTCTACCCGTAGGTGTCGCGGGAACCTGCGTTGCGGGTTCGAGCCCTCGCCGTCCGGGCCCTCCGGTGCCACAATGTGCCTATGGAACAGTTCACAGCGCATGCGACCGGACGCCGTACGATCCTGGGGGGAACGCTCGCGGTCGGCGCCGGCGCCGCTCTGGCGGCCTGCGGCGGCGGCAACGAACCCCAGGCGATTCCGGATCCCACGGGCCAGCCGGCCAAGGCGACCACCACAGCGGACCTGCCGGTGGGTGGCAGCCTCTCGGTCGCCGTGCAGGGCGACACCTACCTGCTCTACCGCCAGGACGAGTCCACTGTCCTGGCCTATACCGCCATTTGCACGCACCAGGGCTGCACGGTCGGGCTGGGCAAGAACGACTTCAAGTGCCCCTGCCACGGTTCGGAGTTCTCCCATGAGGACGGCTCCCCCGTCGCCGGTCCCGCCAAGAAGCCCCTGGGCCGCTATGCCGCGGCCATCGACGGGCAGGACGTGCTGATCTACCTGTAGTCGATCAGCGGCGGACGCCGTGGAGCAGGAAGTCCGCGCTCCCCGGCTGCAGTCCGGCGATGGCCTCCCAGCCGGCGGACTCGGAGTCGTCCCGCAGGGCAATGGAATGAACCCCGTTCCACTCGCTGGCGACCACCCGGTGGTCGACGGCCCAATGGCTGGCCTGCCGGACGCCGTCGACCTCCCGGTCAAAGCGCAGGACCGCGCCGGGGGCATCGAGACTGGCCAGAACGTAGTCCGGTGGTTCGGGGTCCTCGACCGCGGACAACCGGGTGTCCTGCGCGGTGCCGGATGCGTCGTCGACCGCAGACCATGAGGCCTCGCGCCTGCCCGCGGCGACCAGCCGGCGCAGGACCAGGTACTCGCCGTAGCCCGGCAGCGTGCCGGCCGCCACCTGCCGGGTCAGGCCCGGCGGCAACTCGCGTTCGTCGCGGGTGCGCAGCGTCTCGCCGACGACCGGCAGGCTGCCGGTGTGGGTCCAGCTCGCTGGATTGTGCAGCAGCACCGGCTCGGCCATTCCCGTGGCGTGGAACCAGCTCAGATCCCAGTCGATGCCCGGGATGAAGCGGATCCGCGATTCGGCCAGGTAGGGCCCGTTCTCGCCCTCGAGGGCGACACGGGTCAACAGCACCGAGTACTTCCAGACGCGGCGCATCGCACCGATGCGCTGGCGGCCGTCCCCGAACACCTCCCAGCGTTCGAACTCCGGCGTCGCGTCGAGAAGTCCCCGCGGCGTGGACATGGCGCCCCCCTTAGAAGAGGGCCACCTTCGGCTCGCGCGGGAAGATCCGGTCCAGTTCGGCCAGGTCTTCGGCGGTCGGCGTCCAGCTGGCTGCCGCTGCGTTCTGCCGGACCTGGTCGACGCGGGTCGCCCCGGCGATGACGCTGGAGACCGGGGCCTGCGCGGCCAGCCACGAGAAGGCGACCTGGACCGGGGCGAGGTCGCGGGCGGCGGCGAAGTCGCCCAGCTCCGCGAGCTGGTCGAAGTCGGCCTTCTCCAGCAGGTTCTGCCGGGAATGCGTCAGGCGGCTGCCTTCGGGGGCGCGGCCGGTGGAGTACTTGCCGGTGAGCAGCCCGTTGGCCAGCGGGAAGTAGGGCAGCACACCCAGCCCGTAGGCCTGCGAGGCCGGCAGGACCTCCAGCTCGGCGCGGCGGTCCAGCAGGTTGTAGTGGTTCTGGCTGGAGACGAAGCGGGTGTAGCCGCCGGAGCGGGCGGTGAATTCGGCCTCGGCGATCTGCCAGCCGGCCCGGTTGGAGTGGCCGATGTAGCGGACCTTGCCGGAGGCGACCAGGTCGTCCAGGGCGGCCAGCGTCTCGTCGATCGGGGTGAGCGGATCCGGGGTGTGGAACTGGTACAGATCGATGTAGTCGGTGCCCAGCCGGCCGAGCGAGGCCTCGACGGCGCGCATGATGTACCGGCGGGACCCGCGGGCGCCGAAGTCCCGCCCGTTGGCGCCGCCGGCGTCCATGCCGAACTTGGTGGCGACGATGACCTCGTCGCGGTGCCCGCCGAGGGCCTTGCCGAGACGGGCCTCGGAGAGGCCGGGTTCGCGGCCATAGGTGTCGGCGGTGTCGAACAGCGTGATCCCCGCGTCCAGGGCGGCATGCACGACGGCGTCGGTCCCCTCCTGCGTCTCGGTGGCGGTGCCGCTGCGGCCGAGGTTGTTGCAGCCCAGCCCCACGACGGAGACGGTGAGACCCGAGCGGCCCAGGCGGCGGTACTCCATGTCGGGGTGTGCCTGCGGGGCGGGGGTGCGGGTGGAGTTGCTGGCGGTGCTCACGTCGAGGGATCCTTTCGGGAGGGGCGCGGGATGGGCCGGTGGGCGGGCCGGGGAAGCGGGTCTCAGGACAGCGAGAACGGGCCCTTGGGCGGCATCGGGTACTTCTGCTTCGCCGCGTCGGGGTCCTCGTACGGGGCGACGCCGATCGAGAGCTTGGTGAAGTCGAGCTTGGCCTGCCGGATGCAGACGGTGATCGCGGAGACCGCCTTTGAAGGTTCAGGGGACAGGATGCGGATATTGAGCTTGCGGGGCGCGAAGTCGCTGGATTCCACGGTGCCCAGTCCGCGCCAGGCCAGGTGCCCACGCAGGGCCTCGACCGCCTTGTCGCGCAGGTACTCGTCGCGTTGGGTACCCGCGGCGGACTTCAGTGCATATTGGGCGATCACCCAGGACTGGTCCGAGTCCGCGAGTTCGGCGTACCCGTCCTCGGAGCATTGCTGGGCGAAGGCCTCCATCAGCGCGGTGCCCTTCTCGGCGTCCACGTCGACCGCCTGCTGGGTGGTGGACTGGTGCCCCACGGTCCCGTGGTTCACGACGAATTGGCCGGTCGGCTCGCCGTCGGCCTGTTCGAACCAGGCCTCGCGGAACTGCAGGACCCCGTCGTCGTCGCGCCGGTAGGTTCGCTGGATCGGCATGGGGGTTCTCCTCGGGTCATGGCGTTGGCGTGGCAGGCCGGCCACCGATCGGTGGCGGCGGCCCCTCGGGAACTAGCCTACTGCCTGCGCCACCAGGCGCCTGCCGCGGGCGAACCAGGTGTCGATGGTGGAGGCAAACGGCTCGTCCCCGTCCCGCACCCGTGCCAGCAGGTCCGCGGCCGCCGAGCGCATCCGCTCCACGAGCTCCGGCGGGTAGGCCATCAGCTGCGCGTGCTCGGCGAACTCGTCCTCGTCGTCGAGCAGGACAGATCCGTCGGCGGTGCCGACGACGTCCAGGTCCATGTCGATGGAGTTGAACTCCCAGCCGACCGGCTTCAGCGGCCGCCATCCGAGGTTGTGGGACACGTCGAGGTAGACGCGGAGCCGCTCCGGATGGTGTTCATCGTAGAACGTGCCGACCCAGTCGCCGTGCCGGGGGAAGAGGCAGATGGCATCGGAAGCGGCGTGGAAGGCCGAGCCGGGGCGGGAGACCAGCGAACCGGTGGGCTGAATGACCCAGTGCCCGTGGTCATCGGCACCCAGGTACCGGCCGGGCACGACCCAGTGGGCCCCGCCGTCGTACTTCCAGGCACGGGCCATCACGAAGTCGCCCTCCGCGATGCCCTCCGGCGATGCCGCCAGTCCCTGCGGCAGGCTCACAGTCGCGGGATCTGGCCGGTGGGCAGGTCCTGGCCAGGCAGCGGGCGGGCGAAGGGGACCTTGGTGCCCAGCACCTGCGCCAGCGTATCCTGCGCGATCTGGTTGGCGGTTAGGCCCACGCGCTCCAGGACCTGGTTGCGTGAGCCGTGCTTGAGGAACTCCACGGGCAGGCCGACCTCGTTCAGCGCGGTGTCGACGCCTGCGGCGCGCATCTCCTGGCGGATCCGCGAGCCGACGCCCCCGGCCTTCACCCCATCCTCGATGCAGACCACGATGCGGTGGCGGGCGGCCAGGCCGATGATGGAGCGCGCCACCGGCAGGACCCACCGCGGGTCAACGACGGTGGAGCTGACGCCCTGGGCCTCGAGCCGTTCGGCGACGTCCAGGCTGAGCGAGGCCATGGAGCCGACGGCGACGATCAGCACGTCGCGGTCCCCGGAGCCGTGCCGGGCGAGGACGTCCACGCCGTCGTCGAGTCGCTCGATAGCCTCCAGTTCCTGGCCGACGCTGCCCTTGGAGAAGCGCACGACCGTGGGCGCGTCGTTGACCGCCACGGCCTCGCGCAACTCCTCGCGCAGCCGGGTCGCATCGCGCGGGGCGGCCAGCGACAGGCCCGGGACCGACTGCAGCAGCGCCAAGTCCCACATGCCGTGGTGGCTGGGCCCGTCGGGACCGGTCACCCCGGCACGGTCCAGGACGACGGTGACACCGGCCCGGTGCAGTGCCACGTCCATGAGCAGCTGGTCGTAGGCCCGGTTCAGGAACGTGGCGTAGAGGGCGACGACGGGGTGCAGCCCGCCGAAGGCCATACCGGCGGCGCTGGTCATGGCGTGCTGTTCGGCGATGCCGACGTCAATGACCCGGTCCGGGTGGCGTTCGGCCATCGTGGACAGGCCCACGGGGATGAGCATGGCCCCGGTAACCGCGACGATGTCGGCGCGTTCGTCCGCGATGTCGGCGATCTCCTCGCCGAAGACGGAGGTCCAGGACTGGGCGCCGGGGCGCTGGACCGGTTCGCCGGTCTCCGGGTCGATGACCCCGACGGAGTGCATCTGGTCGGCCATGTCCGCCAGTGCGGGCGGGTAGCCGCGGCCCTTCTCGGTGAGCGTGTGCACGATGACCGGGCCCTCGTAGTTGCGCGCCTGCTGCAGCGCCTCCTCGACGGCGGCGAGGTTGTGTCCGTCGATCGGGCCGATGTACTTCATGCCCAGGTCCTCGAACAGGCCCTGCGGGGCCCACCAGTCCTTGATGCCCTTCTTGGTGGCGTGCAGCGACTTGTAGGTGAAGCGGCTGACCGCCCCGCCCTGCTGCAGGCGGTCCTTCCACCAGGCCAGGGTGTCCTCGTAGACCGGGTGGGTCCGGACCTTGTCCAGGGTGCGTTGGCGCAGCCCGGCCAGCTGCTCGGCCAGACCGCCGATGGTCGGGGCGTAGGAGCGGCCGTTGTCGTTGACGACGATGACGACCCGCCGGTGCGGGTCGGCGGCAATGTTGTTCACGGCCTCCCACGCCATGCCACCGGTCAGGGCGCCGTCCCCGACGACTGCGACGACGTAGCGGTCGCCCTCGCCGGCGATCTTGCGGGCCCGCGAGATGCCCTCGGCCCAGGACAACGAGGACGAGGCGTGGGAGGACTCCACGATGTCGTGGACCGATTCGGCCCGTTCCGGGTAGCCGGCCAGCCCGCCCTGCTGGCGCAGCGTGGAGAAGTCCTGCCGGCCGGTGACCAGCTTGTGCACGTAGGACTGGTGGCCCGTGTCGAAGACGATCGAGTCGGTCGGCGAGTCGAAAACCCGGTGGATGCCGAGGGTCAGTTCCACAACGCCGAGGTTGGGCCCGAGGTGCCCGCCGGTGCGGGCGACGTTGGCGACCAGGAAGGACCGGATCTCCTCGGCGAGGTCCTGCAACTGCGCCAAGCTCAGCCGGCGCAGGTCGCTCGGCTCGCCGATGGTCTCAAGCAATCCCATGCGGGGTCGTCCTTTCGATGCCGTGAAGATCAATCCATCGTACTGCCGCCCCTCACCCGATCACGAGTCCGCGTGCACCGCGGCACCCAGCCCCTGGAAGGAGGCCACGCCGTCGTGCCCCTCCACGTGCAAGGTCCACGCGGGGCGATGCAGCCGGTCGGGCGTCAGCCGCAGCAGCTGCACGTCCTCTGCGGCAGCACTCCACTGCTTCCGGTGGATGCCGTTGGGCTCGTAGCCGACCGCGCGGGAGACACCCAGCGATGCCGCGTTCCAGCCTGCGGCCTCGGACTCGGCCACCTCGGCTCCGAGATGGTCGAAGGCATACAGGACGACGGCGGTGCGCATCTCGGTGCCGATCCCCCGGCCCTGCGCCGATTGCCGAAGCCAGGAACCGGTGGACACGGTGCGCAGCGTGCCGAACTCCACGGCCACCAGATCCTGCATGCCCACCAACTCCCCCTCGTGCCAGACGCCGAAGGGCAACGTCCACGCTGCGGCCGTGGTCTGCGCCCGCGTCCGCCAGACGTGCACGGCCATGTTCGCCGGGAGCTCGGCCTCCGGCACGGACGTCCAGGGGTAGGAGAAGGGACTGCGTGCCGGGTCGTGGATGCCGGATTGGGCCGCGGCGATGAAGGCGGGGATGTCGTCGTCGGTCATCGGGCGCAACACCAGGCGCCGGGTGGTCAGGCGCAGGTCGAAGAGCGGCCACGGGATCGTCGGGTTCTCCATGGGGTGAGTCTAGGGTGCGCCCCGCCCCGGCCGGGCTTTAACGCCGCAGGGCGGGCCACCCGGTTTCCCGGATGGCCCGCCCCTGTGGTGCGGTGTCCCTGCCTACTTGGCTGAGATCTGGCGCAGCACGTACTGCAGGATGCCGCCGTTGCGGTAGTAGTCGGCCTCACCGGGGGTATCGATGCGCAGGACCGCATCGAAGCTCTTGGTGGAGCCGTCCTCGCCGGTGGCGGTGACCTTCAGCGTGGACGGGGTGGTCCCGTTGTTCAGCTCGGTCACACCGGAGATCGCGAAGGACTCGGTGCCGTCCAGGCCCAGGGTCGCTGCGGATTCACCCTCCGGGAACTGCAGCGGCAGCACGCCCATGCCGATGAGGTTGGAGCGGTGGATACGCTCGTAGCTCTCGGCCAGGACGGCCTTGACGCCCAGCAGCGCGGTGCCCTTGGCGGCCCAGTCACGCGAGGAGCCGGAACCGTATTCCTTGCCCGCGATGACGACCAGCGGGGTGCCGGCGGCCTCGTAGTTCACGGCTGCGTCGTAGACGAACGCCTGCGGTCCGCCGGCCTGGCTGAAGTCGCGGGTGAATCCACCCTCTACGTTGTCCAGAAGCTGGTTGCGGATGCGGATGTTCGCGAACGTGCCGCGGATCATGACCTCGTGGTTGCCGCGGCGGGAGCCGTAGGAGTTGAAGTCCTTCCGGTCCACGCCGTTGGCCAGCAAGTACTGGCCTGCCGGCGAATCAGACTTGAACGAGCCGGCCGGGGAGATGTGGTCGGTGGTGACCGAGTCGCCCAGCTTCAGCAGCACGCGGGCGCCCTCAATGTCGGAGACCGGCTCCGGCTGCGCCTTCATGCCCTCGAAGTACGGGGGCTTGCGGACGTAGGTGGAGTCCTCGGCCCACTCGAACGTGTCGCCGGCCGGGGTGTCGAGCTCCTTCCAGCGGTCGTCGCCGTCGAACACGCCGTCGTAGCCCTTGGCGAACATTTCCTTGTCGATCGAGGAGTCCATGACCTGTTGGACCTCGACCGGGTTCGGCCAGATGTCCTTAAGGAAGACGTCGTTGCCGGCGTCGTCCTGGCCCAGCGGGTCGACCTCGAAGTCGAAGTCCATGGTGCCGGCCAGGGCGTAGGCGATGACCAGCGGCGGGGAGGCCAGGTAGTTCATCTTCACGTCCGGGTTGATCCGGCCCTCGAAGTTCCGGTTGCCCGAGAGCACCGAGGTCACGGAGAGGTCGTTGGCCTGGATGGCCTCGGAGATCTCCGGCTCCAGCGGTCCGGAGTTGCCGATGCAGGTGGTGCAGCCGTAGCCGACGATGTAGAAGCCGAGCTTCTCCAGGTACGGGGTCAGCCCCGACTTCTCGTAGTAGTCGGTGACGACCTTCGAGCCCGGGGCAACGGAGGTCTTGACCCACGGCTTGGACGCGAGGCCCTTGTCGACGGCATTGCGTGCCAGCAGTGCGGCGGCCAGCATCACGGAGGGGTTGGACGTGTTGGTGCACGAGGTGATCGAGGCGATGGAGACGATGCCGTGGTCGAGGTTGAACTCGCGCCCGTCGGCCATCTTCACGTCGACAGCCTTCGAGGGACGGCCCACGTTGAGGGCGTCCGCGTCGCCGGCGGCGTAGTTGTGGATGTCCTTGCGGAACTGCTCCTTGGCGCTGGTCAGCTCGATGCGGTCCTGCGGACGCTTCGGTCCGGCGATGGAGGGGACCACGGTGGACAGGTCCAGCTCGAGGCGCTCGGAGAAGCGGATCTCGCGGCTCGGATCGTGCCAGAGGCCCTGTTCCTTGGTGTAGGACTCGACCAGTGCAACGTTCTCCTCGGAGCGGCCGGTCAGGCGCAGGTAGTCCAGGGTGACGTCGTCGATCGGGAACATGGCGGCGGTGGAGCCAAACTCCGGGCTCATGTTGCCGATGGTGGCGCGGTTGGCCAGCGGCACCTGGGCGACGCCGTCGCCGTAGAACTCGACGAACTTGCCCACGACACCGTGCTTGCGCAGCATCTCGGTGATCGTCAGCACGACGTCCGTGGCGGTGGCACCTGCCGGGATCGAGCCGGAGAGCTTGAAGCCCACCACGCGCGGGATGAGCATGGAGACCGGCTGGCCGAGCATGGCCGCCTCGGCCTCGATGCCGCCGACGCCCCAACCGAGCACGCCCAGGCCGTTGACCATGGTGGTGTGGGAGTCGGTGCCGACGCAGGAGTCCGGGTAGGCGCGCAGCGTGCCGTCGACCTCGCGGGTCATCACGGTGCGGGCCAGGTACTCGATGTTGACCTGGTGGACGATGCCGGTTCCCGGGGGGACGACCTTGAAGTCGTCGAACGCGGTCTGGCCCCAGCGCAGGAACTGGTACCGCTCGCCATTGCGCTGGTACTCGATGTCCATGTTCCGCTGGACGGCGTTGTCGTTGCCGAACACGTCGATCTGCACGGAGTGGTCGATGACCATCTCGGCCGGAGCCAGGGGGTTCACGCGCGTGGCGTCGCCGCCGAGTTCTTTGATGGCCTCGCGCATCGTGGCGAGGTCGACCACGCAGGGCACGCCGGTGAAGTCCTGCATCAGCACGCGTGCCGGGGTGAACTGGATTTCGGTGCTCGGTTGGGCGTTCTCGTCCCACTGGGCCAGTGCGCGGACGTGGTCGGCGGTGATGTTGGCGCCGTCCTCGGTCCGAAGCAGGTTCTCCAGAAGGATCTTGAGGCTGTACGGAAGGCTGTCGCTGCCCTCGACCGCGTTCAGCCGGAAAATTTCATATTCGTTGCCATTGACGTCCAATACGCCCTTGGCACCAAAGCTGTCCACATTACTCACTGGGACTCCTCTCGCCAGACTTTCATCTTTGTTGCACGCCCGCGCCCCCCGCCAGTAAGGCGAACCTAACCGGTGGCGGGGCACGATGGGATGGCGGCAGAGCTCGGGGCCAGTCTATCCTTTCGCCGCCGGGACAAGCGCCCCGATGCACTCCACATGGTGGGTATGCGGATACAGGTCCAGCGCACGCAGCGACTCGAGCGCGTAACCTTTGAGCGCGAAGTCGCGGATGTCCCGGGCAAAGGACGCCGGATCACAGGACACGTAGGCGATCCGCCGCGGTCGGGCACCGGCCACGGCAGCCACCGCGGCGCGCCCTAGCCCGGTCCGCGGCGGGTCCAGGACGAGTCCGTCCAACCCGGTCGGCAACCGGGCCGCCTCGGCGCGCAACACCTTCTCCACGCGCCCCTGGCGGACGACGACCTGGTCGAACCCGTGAACATTGCGCCGGGCGTCCCTGCTGGTCCCCGGGGCCCCCTCGATCGACAGGACGAGGCCCTCCGGTCCGACGGCCCGGGCCAGTGGCACGGTGAAGAGGCCGGCACCGGCGTAGAGGTCGGCGTACACCTGTCCCGGCCCGGGCGCCAGGATCCGCTGCACGGCCTCGTTCAGGACCTCGGGGGCGCTGCGGTGGATCTGCCAGAAGCCCTCGCCGGTGACCCGGTAGTCGTTCCCGGCCACCCGTTCGGCGACCCAGGTCCGGCCCCGGATCCGTCGCAGCGTCCCGGACCCATCGGCGGCCGGTCCCCCCTGCTGGGTGATGGCCGCAACGTTCGTGCCCTCCGGCAGTGCCTTGGCGATACGGGCGGCGGCGCCGGCCTTGGCCGTGTCGCGCTCGACGAGGAGCACCAGCGGGGCACCCGCCCCGGAGGGTGCGGCGACCTCGATCCGCTCGAGCCCGTGCAACGCCATCCCGCCCAGGCCCAGCTCGTTGACCGCGTCCACCGCCAACGGCAGGTCCGCGATGGGCACGAGCCGGTCCGAATGGTGGGCGTTCATGGCCAGCCGGCCGGCCCCGTCGACGCTGAACGCCGCCCGGGTACGCCAGCCCAGCCCATCGGGGCGTTCCCCGGGGGCGGCCTCGACACCGGCGAAACCGACCTCGGCGGCGCGGAGCCCGGCCAGCCGTTCGAGTTGTTCGCGGACGACGGCGGATTTCAGCTCCCGTTGGTATCCCAGTTCCGCGTGGCCGAACTCGGCCCCACCGACCGGCAGTTCCCCGGCGGCATGGCGGGCCAGCGAATCGGCCGCGGGCCAGAAGTGCGCTACGCGGTGTTCGGAGGCGTCCAGGACCTCCACTGTGTCGGCGCGCCAGAAACGGGCCCCCGCGCCGGCGTCGGTCAGCCGCGCCCTGACGCGTTCGCCCGGCAGGGCGTGGCGGACGAAGACCACGCGGCCCTCGTGGCGGGCCACGAAGTGCCCGCCGTGGGCCGGGGCACCGATCTCGACCTCGATCAGCTCCCCCGGGATCTGTGCTGCCTGAGTGCTCACGTGGTGCTCCCGCCGTCGTGCTGTGGTGTGTTCTGTCCGGTCTGGTCCTGGCCCGCATGCTCAGGGTGGTGGTCGCCACGTTCGGCCTCGAACAGGGCCCGCCCGTGGGTTTCCTCGGAGAGCTGCCAGGGCACGCTGGCGACCACGACCCCGGGTTCGAAGTGCAGCCGGGTCTTGATGCGCAGCGCCGTCTGGTTGTGCACGAGCTGCTCCCACCAGCGTCCCACGACGTACTCGGGGATGTAGACCACGACGAGGTCGCGGGGGGAATCGGACTTGATGCCCTTGATGTAGTCGATGATCGGCGCCGCCGTCTCGCGGTAGGGCGAGGCCAACACGGTGATCGGGACCGGGATCTGCAGGCGGTCCCATTCGGCCACGGCCCGGGCGGTGGCCTCCTGGTCGATGTCCACGATGACCGCTTCGAGCTTCGAGGGCCGGCTGGCCCGGGCGAAGGCCACGGCCCGCAGCACCGGCTTGCGCAGCGTCGAGACCAGGATCAGGGCGTGCACGCGGGCGGGCAGGGCCTTGGCGGTGCCGGTGTCGTCGACGGCCAGTTCCCGGTCCACGGCCGCGTAGTGGGCGTGGATGGAGAACATGACCAGGTAGAGCACGAGGATCGCCAGCACCGCCAGCCAGGCCCCGAAGATGAACTTGGTGACCAGCACGATGACCAGCACGGCGGCGGTGAGCACGAATCCGACGAGGTTCAGCAGCCGCGAGCGCATGACCCGGTGCCGCACCCGCGGGTTCGCGGTGCTGGCCAGCTGGCGGGTCCAGTGCCGGACCATGCCCAGCTGGCTGAGCGTAAAGGAGACGAACACCCCGACGACGTAGAGCTGGATGAGCGTGGCCACGTGTGCGTTGAAGATCAGCACCAGCACCAGGGCGCCCACACCCAGGGCGATGATGCCGTTGCTGAAGCCCAGCCGGTCCCCGCGCTTGCGCAGCTGGCGGGGCAGGTAGCCGTCGGTGGCCAGGTGCGAGGCGAGGTTCGGGAACGAGGTGAAGGCGGTGTGCCCGGCCATCCACAGCACCGCGACGGTCGCCGCGAGGATCGCGAAGAAGCCGATGCTGCCGGCGCCGAACACGGCCTGGGCGAGCTGGCCCAGGACGGGGTGCTGGATGTAGTCGGCGGGCAGCGGTCCGCCGTCGGCGTGCAGGTTCGCCTGCGGGTCCTCCACCACGTGCACGCCGGCGGCCCGGGCCAGGAACATGGTGCCCAGGGTCAGCACGGTGGCGATGACGCCGAGCATCAGCAGGATCGAGGCGGCGTTGCGGGCCCGGGGGCGGGCCAGGTTCTGCACGTTGGAAATGGGGGCCTCGATGCCGGTCAGCGCCGCCGAACCGGTGGAGAAGGCGCGCAGCACCAGCACGGCGCCGAACAGGCCCGTCAGCGAGGAGTCGTATCCTGCCTGCGGAACAATCTCGAATCCGGCGCTGGGCGCCGCGCCCAGCGTCCCCAGGCCGGCGCTGATGGCCCCGGCGAGGATCATCACCAGCATCGCGCCGATGAACAGGTACGTCGGCAGCGCCTTGCCCAGCCGCGACCGGCCGAGTCCGCGCAGGTTCAACACGGCCAACAGGACGACGCCGGCGCCGGCCAATTGCGTCTGGTGGCCGCTGAGCACGGGGAAGGCAGCCACCGCGTAGTGCGCCGCCGAGGACATGGACACCGCCACGGTGAGCACGAAGTCGATCAGCAGCGCAGCGGCCACCGTGGTCCCGGCCCGCGGGCCAAGGTTGGCGCTGGCGATCTCGTAGTCCCCGCGCCCGGAGGGGTAGGCCTTCACCGATTGCCGGTACGAGGCGATGATCACCAGCATGACCGCCATGATGGCGACGCCGACCCACGGCGAGAAGTAGATGGCCGAGACCCCGGCGATGGCCAGGGTCATCAGGACCTCGTCGGGGGCATAGGCCACCGAGGACAGCGCGTTGGAGGAGAGCAGGGGAAGCGCGAGCCGCCGGCGCAACGGCGCCTGTTTCAGCCGTTCGGTGCGGAATGGCCTGCCAACCAGGATCCGCTTCAGCGCGTCGAGGAACGTCAGCACCAGTCAAAGTTAGCCCGTTGGCGGCGCATCTGTCATACACGCCGCACCGACACCGGGCGTGCGGCCCCGCGGCGTGGGAGACTGGAAGCCACGTGTGCGGCGGCTCGGACGCCGCCAGGACCAGACCAGACCACGACCATCGGGGAGCGTTGCATGGCCCACTTCGTCATCATGGGGTGCGGACGCGTCGGCGTCACGCTGGCCCACACCTTGGACGACGCCGGCCACACGGTGGCGATCATCGACCAGGACGACCGCGCCTTCCGGCGGTTGCGCCGCGGCTTCTCCGGCCAGAAGGTCAGCGGGGTCGGCTTCGACCGGGACACGCTGGAGCGTGCCGACATCGCCAACGCCTACGCGTTCGCCGCCGTGTCCAGCGGCGACAACTCCAACATCCTGGCCACCCGCGTGGCACGGGAGAACTACCATGTCCCGCATGTCGTGGCGCGGATCTACGACCCGGGCCGGGCGGAGATCTACCAGCGCCTGGGGATCCCGACCGTGGCGGCGGTGCGCTGGAGCGCCGACCAGGTCCTGCGGCGGATCCTGCCCGAACAGGGCATCAACGGAGACTTCCGCGAGGCGTCGGGGCGGCTGATCCTGGGCGAGGTGTCGGTCCACGACCAGTGGTACGGCCATACGCTGGCGGACCTCGAGGAAGCCTCCGGCATCCGCGTCGCCTACGTGACCCGTTTCGGCGAGGGGATGATCCCCGCCCCCGGGGCACGGCTGCAGCAGGGCGATGTCCTGCACGCCATGATGGCCGTGGCCGCCACGGGCGAGATCGATCGGATCCTGTCCAAGGCACCCGCCACCCATGATCCCGACGACGAGGAGATCCAGTGAAGATCGTGATCGCCGGGGCCGGCAGCGTCGGCTCCTCCATCGCCAAGGAGCTGCTCTCCCACGGCCACGAGGTCCTGCTGATCGACGAGAAGCCGGAGGTCGTCGGCCGCAGCGGCGTCCAGGGTGCGACCTGGCTGTTCGGGGACGCCTGCGAGCTGACCACCCTGCAGGAGGCCCGGCTCGCCGATGTCGACGTCGTCGTCTCGGCGACCGGCGACGACAAGGTCAACCTGGTGGTGTCCCTGCTGGCCAAGAGCGAATTCGGCGTCGGGCGCACCGTGGGCCGGGTGAACAACCCGAAGAACGACTGGATGTTCGACGACGCGTGGGGCGTGGACGTGGCCGTGAGCACCCCGCGGATCATGACCGCACTGGTGGAGGAGGCGGTGGAGGTCGGCGACGTGGTCCGCCTGATGACCCTGCAGACCGGCGTCACCTCGATGGTGGAGTTCACGGTCCCGCTCGACGCGGCGCTCATCGGCAGCACACTCGGGGAGGTCCCGTGGCCGCAGGACACCGCCGTGGTGGCGATCCTGCGCGATGACCTGGCCATCACCCCCAGCCCCGACGACGTGATCGAGGGCGGGGACGAGCTGTTCTTCATCACCGCCATCGCCGCCGAGGACGAGCTGCGGGCGATCCTGCGGACCGACTCCCGCTCGCGCAACGACGGCGAATCGGAGGACGCCTCCGACGCGTTCCGCGCCTGAGGCCACGCGGCCGGCCGGTCAGCCGGTCGTGGTCCCGTCCGTTCCGGGATCCGCGGTGGCGGCCGGGCGGGAGACCATCCACGCCAGCCACAACCCCATCGCATACAGCGGGATCCCCATGACGATGCGTGCGGCGCCGAGGGCCTCGATGTTGTCCGCCGCATACAGCGGCAGCTGCACCAGCAGCCGGGCGGCGAAGACGGCAACGATGACCCAGGTCGCGATGTTGTAGGCGCGCCGGCGTCCGCCGTCGTGGCGCCAGTCGGTGCCCTCGCCGCGGATGAAGCCGAAGACCAGGCCCATCAGCGGCCAGCGCACCGCGATCGAGACGGCCATGGCCACCAGGTAGGCCCCGTTGGTGAAGAAGCCGGGGACGTAGAAGTCCCGGGCGTTGCCGGTCGTGCGGGCCACCAGCGCGCAGATCACCACGGCGAACAGTCCGGTCAACGCCTGGGTGAGCCCGGATTTGCGGACCAGCCGGGCGATGGTGAACACCGCGGCGATGGCCAGCGAGGAGACCAGCGCCGGGTTGAGTTCCCGGGTGGCCATGAACACGCCGAGGAAGACGATGCCGGGCAACAGGGCCTCGACGAGTCCGCGGACGCCGCCCACTGTCTTGAGCACGTCGACCTGTCCGGCGGCCGTGCGGTGGATGCCCGACCCCTCGGCCAGACGCCGCCCCAGCTCGTCGGCGGCGCTGCCCTCCGGTTCCGGTGTACGCCCGTTCTGCGGGTCCTGGCTCATTCGTCCTCCGCTGCGTGTTCGTCGTCCGGCAGGATCTCGTACCGGGGGTTGTAGATGGTGGCAACGCCGTCGACGCGGGCGATCATCCCCTCGAAGCGCAGCCGCGTCCCGGCCTCGATGCCGGGGACCCGCCGCTGTCCGTTCCAGACCAGCCGGATGCGGGTCGCCGGGGACCGCCGCCCCCCGGGCGGGGCCGGGGCGTCGACGACCCCGGCGGTGAAGAGCGGGGCCTGCGTGCCGGGCAGGATCCTGATGTTCTCGACGTAGCCGCGCGCCAGGACGCGCCCGCGTTCGGGCAGCTGGCTGAGCACCGAACACCTTTCCGGTGCCCCCTCCCCGCGCGGTCGGGAGGGTGCGGAAGACGCCGAGTGCACGGCCGCCGCGCCGCGGCGGCGAGGGGAAGCGGGCCGTGGGGAAGTGGGCCGGTCAGCCAATTTCGGTGATCTCCGGCCCCCGCTCGGGCCGGCCCTGCAGGCGGGAGGTGTCACCGACCGGGGCTTGGCCGTCCTCGCCGTCTTCGCCGTCGGCGCGGCGGGTCACGGCCCCGGCGGGCATCGTCAACGGCAGCAGCTCGGCCGGCGGCATCGGCTGGTCGCCCCGGTCGACCACCACCCGGGCAAAGCGGTCCTCGAGGCGTTCGGCCTGTGCGCGGTCCAGCGTGGCGGGGCCGCCGATGACCCCGCGCAGGAACCAGCGTCCGCCGTCGACGCCCAGGAACCGGGCGACCATGTAGCCCTGGGTCCCGTCCGGGCCCTCGGCCGGCACGCGGGCGATGAGTTCCGTGCCGAACCGGCCCTCGACGCGGTCGATCTTTCCGTCCTGGCCGGCGATGCTCTCCTCGATCTGCGCGGCGATGCCGTCCCAGAGGCCGCGCGATTTCGGTGCGGCGAAGACCTGAAGCTGGAGGCGGGAGCCGTCGAGTTCCAGGGCGGCGGCGATGACGCGCTGGCTGCCCTCCTCGACCTCCAGGCGCAGCTGCATCCCCTCGACCGGTTCGACCTTCAGTGCCCCGAGGTCGATGTAGTGCCCGTGCTCGGGGGCGTCCTCGATGTCGAAGGGGCCCACCTCGTGGCCTGCCGCCACCGGGGCCGCACCCGTGCCGGTGGTTTCGGCGTCCGTGCCGCCCTCGCTCGCGTCGGTCGTGTCGTCGGCCGTGTCGGTCGTGTCGGCCGCCTGGTTCTTCCTGCGCTTGAAGATCATGGTTGCTCCTCCCGGTCCGCTCGGACCGCAGATGGTGACGGTGGTGTGGGTGTGCTCAGCGCGTGGCCGCCGGGGCGAATCCGCCCGTGGAGCCGAAACCCCCGCTGCCGCGCACGGAGTCCGGGAGGTCCTCCACCGCCACGAACGCGGCGTGCTCAACGCGTTGGATGACCAGCTGGGCGATCCGGTCGCCGCGGTGCAGCACGATCGGCGTCCGGGCATCGGTGTTCAGCAGCGTCACGGCGATCTCGCCGCGGTAGCCGGCGTCGACCGTCCCGGGCGCGTTGACGACGGTGAGCCCGTGGCGGGTGGCCAGGCCCGAGCGCGGGTGCACCAGTGCGACGAACCCCTCGGGCAGCGCGATCGCGACGCCGGTCGGGACGAGGCGGCGCTCCCCCGGTTCCAGGGTGACGTCCTCCCGGGTGCGCAGGTCCGCCCCCGCGTCGCCGGGATGGGCGTACGACGGCGGTTCCAGGCCTGGATCGAGCATCTTCAGCTGGACGTCAAGGGTGGTGTGCTGCTCGGGCATCGTGGCCGGGATCTCCAAGGAGTTGCGGTTCATGAACGTGATCACTCTAGCCCGATTGCGGGCCAGCCCCAATGCGTCATCGGGACCTGGGGCCGAATAAGGTGGTGGCATGCCTGATTCGAACGCCTCGACGGCGTCCTCCGAGATCTTCCGTGAAAAACTCTGGCCCGCGTGGTGGATGTGGATCCTCGTGGTGGGGACCGGATTCGCCGCCACCGCCATGTTCCTGCCGGTGAACCGGCCCCTGTCCATCGTCGCGGGGATCGTCGTGTTCCTCGCCGTCGGCATCGCCGTGATCGCCGGCACCTCGACCATCAGCCTCACCCAGGACTGGTTGAAGGTCGGCCGCGCCGGCATCGAGCGGCGCTACATCGGCGAGGTCTCGGTCCACCGCGGCGAGGACGCCACCCAGGAGCGCGGGCCGCGGCTGAACGGGACCGCCTACTTGTGCCTGCGGGGCTGGATCGACCCGGTGGTCAAGCTCGAAGTCGTCGACCCGAACGATGCCACCCCCTACTGGCTGGCCTCCACGCGCCGCCCGGAGGAACTGGCGCGCGCCCTGCAGGAAACAACCCGCGCCTAGCGGGCACATGCCGGAAGGCCGCAGCACGCGGCACGCCGCCGGCATCACGGCACGTGGCTCCCCGGCGGCATCCCGGCCCGTGGACAGCACGACGGCGGTGTCCCCGGGCAGATCCCGGGGGCACCGCCGTCGTTCATGGCAGTCATAGGTGGCACGCCAGGTGATCAGGCATGCCGGGGCGCGGGAGGCCTCAGCCCTCGCAGTCCTTGCAGTAGAACAGCCCGTCCTTTTCCTTGGCCACCTGCGAGCGGTGGCGCACCAGGAAGCAGGACGCGCAGGTGAACTCGTCGGATTGCGCCGGCAGGACACGCACCAGCAGCTCCTCGCCGGACAGGTCGGCGCCCGGCAGCTCGTAGCTGTCCGCCGCCTCCGCCTCGTCCTCGTCCACCACCGCGGACTGCTTGTCGGAGCGGCGTCCCTTCAGCTCCTCGAGGGAGTCCTGGCTGGTCTCCTCGTCGTTCTTCCTCGGCGCGTCGTAGTCAGTCGCCATCGTCTCTCCATCATGCTGTGGTCATAGCTGGTCAAAGGTCCATGCAGGCCAGTGCCTGCACCGTCGGATCGGGGTTCGGGCGGCCACGGCGCCGCCCCTCGCACGGGCCGACCAGACAGGTCGATCCGACGTTCCAGATCCTCGACGTACAACGCCGCGAACGGGCGTTTTGTGCCCGTGACGGACAGATTGTCCACCATCGGAACCCAGAAAGCCAATCCCGGTGGCGCCGACCCCGTGGTGCAGCCAGCACCCTGTTGGTACCGGGTCCGTCGCCCCCGTCACCTCCCGCTTCCCGGTGGGCGACGATCCCGATCAAACCGCGCCACACCACGGCAAATGATGGCTAAACCCCGCCTCCGGTGGCAGAGTCTTACCCGTACGTGAGCATCCGTGGAGGGAAAGTATGCAGCAACTTCGGCTCGTAGGTGTCCAGGAGGATGGCGAGCACCTGCTGTTGGGCAGTGACGATGGGTCCAGCTTCGTGCTGCGCATCGACGAGGCGCTGCGCGCCGCCACCACGCGTCCCATCGGCCGTCCCGCCGCTTCGGCTGCGGAGCACACGCCGACTGCCCTCTCCCCCCGTGAGATCCAGACCCGGATCCGCACCGGCTCGACCGCCGAACAGGTTGCCGAGGAATCGGGCCTGCCGCTGGAGCACGTGCTGCGCTATGAGGGCCCGGTCCGCGCCGAGCGCGACTACGTAGCGCAGCAGGCGCGCAACATCGAGGTGTCCACTCCCCAGGGCCACGACACGTACCGTTCGGCCTTTGGCGACGAACCCGCCTCGCTGGGCGAAATGGTCGACGTCCGGCTCAACGCCCTCGGCGTCAGCGCCTCGTCCCTGGAATGGGATGCCTGGCGCCGCAGCGACGGGTCCTGGAACGTCTCGGCGACCTTCGACCTGGGCGGGTCGAACACCGACGCCAGCATTGGCGAGGAGCCCCCGGCCTTGTGGGTCTTCCAGCCGGCCCGCAAGTCGCTGCAGAACTCGAATCGCTGGGCCCAGGTCCTCAGCGAGATGGAACCGGCCGAGAACGCGTTCACCAACCGCCGGTTGACCACGGTGGCCGACCGGCCCTTCGACTTCGAGTCCGATGCCGGCGAGGAGGCCGACGCGCCCGAGGCCGGCGCGCAGAGCACTGGCCCGGGCGAGAGCGAATCCGAGGAGCTGCTGGACATCCTGCGGGCCCGGCGCGGGCAGCGGCTCGGCGTCGACGAGGAGGGCGACGATGCCCTGGCACTGCTCCTGTCGCAGGGATCCATCCCCGCGGCGCACCCCCGCGACGAGGACTTCGTCGACGAGGGCGAGGCCCGCCGCCTCGGCTTCGTCCCGCCCCATGACGAGGAGGACGACGACGAAGACGGGCACCTGGCTCCGCTGCACGACGGCGTCAGCACGAACACGAGCGAATACACGGTCATTCCGGGGCTTCGCGCCGAGGACTACCGCCACGCGGACGAGACCGTGACCCGGCACGAGGACGCCCACGACGAGCACGGCCACCCGCGCAAGAAGGCCAAGCGTTCCTCGGTGCCCAGCTGGGACGAAATCGTCTTCGGCAAGAAGCGCGACTGATCCCTCCCGACGGGGCTACCTCGGGGTGGCCAGCGTCAGCAGCGGCACCTCGCGTTCGGCACGCGTCATCGAACCGTGCTGGCCGACCATCTCCATCGCCCGCGGACTGGCACGGCGGCCGTCGTAGAGCGCGAGTTCGCCGCTGGCCAACACCAGCACATCGCCGATCCGGTCCCTGACCCGCTCGTCGACGGCGCCGAAATAGCCGCGTCCGATCGCCTCGTCGCGGGTGAGCACCCAGGCTTTCGCGCCGAACGCCTGCTTCCACCGCAGGACCACCTCCGCCCGCAGGTCCTCGCTGGCGTCCGGGGCGAAATGCAGCTGCACCGCCCGCGGCTCCCCTGCCGTCAAGGCGATGCCCTCGAGCAGCTCCGGCTGCCGGGAGTAGTCGATGCGCGCCTCGGGGCGCACGTCGACCATGCCGTGGTCCGCCACCAGCAGCAGCAGGGTCCCGGCCGGCACCCTGCGGGCGAGGGTGCGCATGTTCGCGTCGAGTTCCTCCAGTTCACCGACCCATTGTGGCGAATCGCAGCCGAAACGGTGCCCGGCTTTGTCCAGTTCGTTCCAATAGCAATAGACCAGGGCTTTTTCGTGGGCCTCCAGCGTCTCCACGGCCGCCCGCACCCGGGCCTGCGGGGTGCCCGCGGCCACGAACTCCCCGCCGTTCAGTGCGGCGCGGGTCAGGGCCGAGTCCCGGAAGCGGGGCAAGCTCGCGGTCGCCACGTGCACGTGCCGTGCGGCGTCGGCCAGCACGGTGGGGTAGGGCTGCCACACGGCGGGTTCCAGGTCGGCGGGCCACTGTCCGAGCATGTTCACCACCCGCGGCACCACCGGATCCACGACGTCGTAGCCGACGATCCCGTGGCGTCCCGGTTCCAGGCCGGTCCCCAGGCTGGTCAGGGAGGCCGCGGTGGTCGTCGGGAAGGCCGCATCGAGGGTGCGCGAGCCGGGCAGGGTGGAGCGCAGGAACGGCGCGTGCCCGGCGCGGGCCTTCAGCAGGGACCGGCCCAGGCCATCGGCCATCACTACGCAGACCTTCGGGGCCTTGGGCAGGCCCAGCGTGTTGGTGTATCCCGGGATGCCGAGTGCGGCTGCGGCACTGGGCAGCAGCGCTGAGAGGTCCGCGGTGCCATACCGCGGTGCGGCGGGGAGCGCTTCGGCGGGTTCGAGTCTGGTCGTCTTGGCGGGTCCCACTCCGGCTCAGCCCTGGTGGTGCCCGCGGACGAACCGGCCGCCGCTGCGGGGCGCGCGCGGGTCGGGGGCCGCGGTCGGCTTCGGATCGATGGCCGTGGAGGTGGTGGCCTTGCGCAGGGCGCGGGCGAACGCGCGGGCATCGTCCACGGCCTGCAGGCCGTCGGCCTCGGCGCTGACGCGCATGACGACGTCCTCCTTTTGCAGCGTTCCGGTGTAGCCGTGGTCGGCGTCGCATTGCGGGTCCGCGCAGCCGGCCGGTGCCAAGTCCACGCGCTGGCCGCCGGACCAGGAGATCGCCAGCGTGAGTTCCCGGCTCTTGTCGCTCGGGCGGTAGTCCTGCGGTTGGTGGTAGACGAAGCTGAGCACCACCGAGGAGATCCTGCCGATCGGCACCGTTTCGGTGGAGACCTGGGCCATGACCTGATCTCCCGCCTCGTCCATCTGCTGGTCGTCGACGTGCACGATCACCATCACCTCGGCGGTGAGCACCAGCACGGTCACGTGCCGGTGGACCTCGGTGTGCTCGATGTGGGTCTCCAACTGGACCAGGTGGGCCAGCGGCTCCATGCCGTCGAGGGCGTCTTCGACGACGTCCGCGACAAGCCGCGGGTAGAACCCCGCCCGCTCGAGTGCGCTGTGCAGGTCACGGCCGGTGGCCGAAGTACGGGAGAACATGCCTCCAGTCTAACGGTGTGCCCGCCGGCAGACCCGTTACCGGGTCGGTGGCAGGCCAGTGGCCTCCCCGCGGTGCCTCAGCGCATGGCGCGCCGGGCGCTGTCGGTGCGCTGGGCCGGGTTGCCGATGCGCACGTCGGCGGCCAGGACGGTCACGGATCGCGTGGACACCAGGACCGGGTTGAACTCCATCAGCGCCACCTCGGGGTGGTCGTCTTTCAGCGTGGCCACGCGGTGGAGGAAGTCCTCCAGCCCGGCAACATCAACCTCCGGGAAGCCCTGGTAGCCGAAGAGCTTGCGGGAGGCCCGCGGGCTGCGTACGAAGTCGGACAGGTCGGTGTCCGTCAGGGGCGGGATCGCATGCGCCCAGTCGTCGAGCAGGTTCACCGCGTCCCCGGCCAGCCCGTAGGAGACCAGGGGCCCGAGCAGCGGATCCTCCAGCGCACGGACGACGCAGCCCTGCCCGGAGGCGGCCATGGTCTGCACTTCGAGGTCATCGGCGCCGTACTGGCGCAGCACCTGCTGCATGTGCCGGATGTTCGCCCGCAGGGCCTGCTCGTCGGTGATGTTCAGGCGCACGCCGCCGAGGTCCAGGCGATGCCGCAGGTATTGGTCCGTGGCCTTCAGCGCCACCGGCCACCCGATGCGGTGCGCCGCCTCGACCGCGGCATCCTCCGTGGAAAACGGCACCGATTCCAGCACCCGGATGCCGTAGCAGCCCAGCAGGTCGGCCGCCTCCGCAGGGGCCAGCGGCAGCAGGTCGGTGCCCTGGACGCGGCGCATGTACCCCTCCAGGAGTTCCTCGGCCCGCCCGCGGTCGATTCCCGGGGATTCGATGTACTCCCCGAAGTCCCGTTCGCGCCAGGCCACGTAGCGCACCATCTCGGCCAGGGCCTCGATGGCCGCCCCCGGCGAGGCATAGGTCGGCAGGGCGTCCTGGCGGCGGGGTGCCATCGGGTCCGGTGCGGCCTGCGGGGAAGGACCGGCCCCGCCGCCCGCCGTGACGGTGGCTGCTGGGCCGTTGGCGGAGGTTCCGGCGGCTGCCGCTCCCCCGCCTTCGCCGTCGTCGGCTTCGTCGGCGGCTGCTGCGGCCGCGTCGCCGGGCTCCGGTGGCATCTGCAGGAGCCCGGAGGCCGGCTCCCCCGGGTCCATCAGGCCGGTGAACGAGGCCAGCACCGGTTTCCCGGCCCTCCGGCCCGCCTCGTACAGGACCGTGGCCAGTTCGTGGTGGGAGATGCCCACCACGGGCAGCAGGGCGAGGACCAGGCAGTCGACGTCGGGGTTGGCCAGCAACCCGTCCAGGGTGCGGCGAAGCCGGGGAAGCGCCCGGGAGGCCCCGTCGTCGAGCTCCAGTTGACGTTCCCGCAACACGATCGAGAGGCCGTGCTGTTCGGCGTTGTCCTCCACGACGCGGGCCAGGGCCCACGAGCTGGCCACGACGGCCAGCCCTTTCCCGCGGGGCAGGGGCTGGGTGGCGAAGAGCTGGGCGACGTCCATCAGCACCTCGTTCGAGGCCACGCGGACGACCCCGGATTGGCGCAGCATGGCATCCACGGCCCCCAACGGGGCCTGGGTGGTGCGCACCGCGTGCCCCGGCGGCAGGCGCAGGCCCATGACGTCCGATTTCGCCATGAGCACGGGCTTGCTGCGGGCCAGCCGGCGGGCGATGCGCGAGAACTTGCGCGGGTTCCCGAAGCTCTCCAGGAACAGCGCGACCACGCTCGTCTCGGGGTCGTCCTCCCAGAACTGCATGGCGTCGTTGCCGGAAACATCCGCCCGGTTGCCCGCCGAGACGATGCTCGAGACCCCGACGCCCCGCCGGCTGGCCGCGGAGTAGAGCAGCACGCCGATGGCGGCGGACTGGCTGAACAGGCCCACCCCGCCACGGCGGGGCATCCCCGGTGCCATGGAGGCGTTGAAGCTGACCCCCGGTGCCGTGTTGACCAGTCCCAGCGAGGCGGGGCCGATCAGGCGCATGCCGTTGCTGCGGGCCATGCGCACCAGCTCGCGTTGCCGCCGCAGGGCCTCGGCCTGGTCGGTCAGGAAGGTACCGGTGGCCACCAGCAGCCCGCGCACGCCGTGGGCGCCGCAGGCTGCCACGACATCCTCCAATTCGCTTTCGGGGACGGCAATCACGGCCAGGTCGACCGGTTCGGGGATCTCGGCGAGGGAACCGAAGGAGACCATGCCGGCAAGCTCGAGGGCATCCGGGTTCACGGCATACACCGGCCCGGTGAAACCGCCTTCGATGATGTTCTCCAGCAGGGTGTAGCCCACCGAGCCCCAGCGCCGGCTGGCCCCGATGACTGCCACCGAGCGCGGTGCCAGCAATCCCGCCAGGGACTGCGCCTCGGCGCGGTGCTCGCGCGATTCCATGACGGCCCGGGACTTCTCGGTCGGGTCGATCGGGAATTCGAGCATGACCACCCCGTCGTCGAACTTGCGCTTGACCTCGTATCCGGCCTCGGCGAAGACGGTGAGCATCTTGCGGTTCTCGGGGAGCACCTCGGCACTGAAGCGCTCGATCCCGTTCTCTCGTGCCGCGGCGGCGAGGTGCTCGAGCAGGATGGACCCGGCGCCCTTGCCCTGGGTGTTGTCGGCGATGTTGAACGCGACTTCGGCCTCGGCGGGATCGTCGAGCCGGTCGTAGCGGCCCACGCCGATGATCCCGGTGCCGCGCAGCACGATCATCGCCACCCGGTTCACGTGGTCGACCTGGGTGAAGCGGGCGAGTTCGCGGGCGGTCAGCTTGGACTTGAAGGTGAAGAACCGCAGGTAGATCGAGGTCTCGGACTGGCCGGTGTGGAACCGTTGCAGGGCCTCGGCGTCCGAGGGGCCGATGGGCCGCAGGTGGGCCGTGGAGCCGTCCCGCAGCACGACATCGGCTTCCCAATGGGCCGGATATTCAGCGTTTTCCACCTCGTGCACCATAGGCTTAGCCTACGGCCTTCCCGCGCCGATCCGCTGCGATCGGGCGCATCGGGACGTGCGCCCATCGCGGCGCCGTCCACCGGAGGGTGGCAAGCTTCAGCACCGATTCGAGGAATCACACCATGGCCCGCAGGCAGACACCGGAACCACCGCAGGACTTCGTCGAGAACATCGTCGACATCGACGTGACCTCCGAGATGGAGGGGTCGTTCCTGGAGTACGCGTACTCGGTCATCTACTCGCGCGCCCTGCCCGATGCCCGTGACGGCCTCAAGCCGGTGCAGCGCCGCATCCTCTACATGATGACGCAGATGGGCCTGCGGCCGGAGAAGGGGCACGTCAAGAGCGCCCGCGTGGTCGGCGAGGTCATGGGCAAGCTGCACCCGCACGGCGACACGGCCATCTACGACGCCATGGTGCGCATGGCCCAGCACTTCGCCCTGCGCCTGCCGTTGATCGACGGACACGGCAACTTCGGCTCGCTTGACGACGGCCCGGCGGCACCGCGCTACACCGAGGCCCGGCTGGATTCCCCCGCCGTGGCCATGACGGACCACCTCGACGAGGACGTCGTCGACTTCATCCCGAACTACGACAACCAGCTGGTCCAGCCCGAGGTGCTCCCGGCGGCGTTCCCGAACCTGCTGGTCAACGGCACCACCGGCATCGCCGTGGGCATGGCCACCAACATGGCCCCGCACAACCTCGGCGAGGTCATCGCCGCGGCCCGCCACCTGGTGGAGAACCCCGAGGCCACGCTGTCGGAGCTGATGAAGTTCGTTCCCGGCCCGGACCTGCCCAGCGGCGGGATCGTCATCGGGCTCGACGGCATCAAGGACGCCTACACCACCGGGCGGGGATCGTTCAAGACCCGGGCCAAGGTCGAGCTCGAGCAGATCAGCGCGCGCCGCAGCGGCCTGGTCGTCACCGAACTGCCCTACATGGTCGGCCCGGAAAAGGTCATCCAGAAGATCAAGGACGCCGTCACCGCCAAGAAGCTCTCCGGCGTCGCCGACGTGGTGGACCTGACCGACCGCAAGAACGGGATGCGGCTGGTCATCGAGCTGAAGAACGGGTTCAACCCCAACGCGGTGCTGCAGCAGCTGTACAAGTACACCCCGATGGAGGACTCGTTCGGCATCAACAACGTGGCCCTGGTCGACGGGCAGCCACGCACGCTGGGGCTGCGCGAACTGCTCGAGGTCTACGTCGCCCACCGCCTGTCGGTGGTCACCCGCCGCACGGCCTTCCGGCTGCGCAAGAAGAAGGACCGGCTCCACCTGGTGGAGGGGCTGCTGATCGCGATCGTCGACATCGACGAGGTCATCCAGATCATCCGCACCTCGGACGAGACCGCAGCGGCCCGGCAGCGGCTGATGGCCGTATACGACCTGACCGAGATCCAGGCCAACCACATCCTGGAACTGCGGCTGCGGCAGCTGACCAAGTACTCGCAGATCGAACTCGAGAAGGAACGCGACGAACTCCAGCGCGAGATCGAGCGGCTCAGCGCCATCCTCGCCTCCGACGAACTGCTGCGCGGACTGGTCTCCAGCGAGCTGGCCGAGGTGGCCGAACGCTATGCCACCCCGCGCCGCACGGTCCTGCTGAAGTCCGAGGCGGCCACCCCGCTGAAGGGCACCACCATGCCCGCCCCGGTCGGCGCCAGCGCCAAGGCCCCCTTGGCCCTGGAGATCGCCGACGACCCGTGCTGGGCGGTGCTCTCCACGTCGGGACGCCTGGCGCGCACCTCGACCCGCGAGCCGCTGGCCGCGAACGGCCCCCGGGTCAAGCACGACGTGTTGGCCTCGCTGCTGCCGGTGACCGCACGCGGGGAGATCGGCGCCTTGACCTCCACCGGGCGCATGCTGCGCCTGCAGGTGCTGGACATGCCCGTGCTGCCGGCGGCGGCGGCGTTCCCGCACCTCTCCGAGGGGGTGCCGGTGGGCGAATTCGTCCCCCTGGCCAAGGGCGAAACCGTGGTCGGGCTGGTGCCGCTGAACGAGGTGCTGGCGCTGGGGACCGCGCGGGGCGTGGTCAAGCGCGTCACCCCGGACTACCCGCTGAACCGCGACGAATTCGAGGCGATCACCCTCAAGCCCGGCGACCGGGTCGTGGGGGTATGCGTGCCCAGCGAGCACGACGACCTGGTCTTCATATCCGCCCAGGCCCGCCTGCTGCGCTACCCGGCAGCGTCGGTCAGGGCCCAGGGCCGGACGGCCGGTGGCATGGCAGGCATCAAGCTCGCCGGTGACGACGAGGCCATCTTCTTCGGCTCCGCCCACCCCGATGACGACCAGGCGGTCGTCGTCACGATCGCCGCCGCGGGTGCCACCCTGCCCGGAACCGGTGCCGGCACCGTGAAGGTCACGCCGCTGTCCGAATACCCGGTCAAGGGGCGCGCCACCGGCGGCGTGCGCGCCC
Organism: Arthrobacter sp. JSM 101049; assembly: GCF_041679245.1. Lineage (NCBI taxonomy): Bacteria > Bacillati > Actinomycetota > Actinomycetes > Micrococcales > Micrococcaceae > Arthrobacter > Arthrobacter sp. JSM 101049. The sequence goes on from NZ_JBGFFC010000002.1 coordinate 145,248, forward strand.
ACCGCTTCCTCAAGGGCGAGGACGTCCTGTCGCTGGCCTGGGCCGGCCACGGTCCGGCCCGGGCCGCCACGTCCGCCGGGGTCTCCCGCGCCCTGCCGATCGAACACGGCCGTCGCGATGGTTCCGGGGTGCCGCTGGCCAGCAAGGTCGATGTCCTCGGCGGGGCGCCCATCGCCCCGGAGGCGGTCGGCGAACCCGCCCCGCCCATCGACCGGGCGCCCGACGGCGGACCGGGCGCCTCCACCGAGGCACCGAAGCGCACCGGCCGATCCGCTGCCGCCCGCCAGGCGGCGTCCTCCGCCGCGGACCGCGCCCCGGCCGCGTCGGCTGAAGCCGCTGCCGAATTCCTCCCCGGATTCGAGCCGGAGCCGCCCCGCCGGGCGCCCCTGGCCGCACCGGACGAGGACAGCGTCCCGTTCGCCGATTCGGCGGTCGTGGAGGTCGAAGGACGCGGCACGACGCCGGTGCGGCCCTAGCTGCCTCCGCTACACCGCCAGGGCCTCGCGGCGGCTGCCGGCCGCGAGGTCGAGCACCGCGTCGGCCCCGGCTGCCATCGCCGGATCGTGGGTGACCATGACGACGGCGGTGCCCGCCAGGGCGCCGCGGAGGTCGGACACCAATGCAGCCGCCTCGTCCTGGCCCAGGTGGGCGGTCGGCTCGTCGAGCAGGACCACCTCCGCGCGGGCGACCAGCGCCCGGGCAACGGCCAGGCGCTGGCGTTGCCCGCCCGAGAGGCGGTGTCCCCCGCTGCCGATGCGGGAGTCCAGCCCGTCGGACTGGTCGGCGAACCAGGAACCGAGTCCGACGGCGGACACGGCGGCGCGCAGTTCGGCGTCCGTGGCCTGGTCGTCGCCGCTGCGCCCCAAGGACAGGTTGTTGCGCACTGTCGAGTCGAACAGGTGCGCCTCCTGCGGGCACCAGGTGATCCGTCCCAGCAGCGGTGCCGCCGCGGCCGGGTCCGACCAGGGGTCCAGGGCCGTCCCGTCACCGGGCAGGAGCCGCAGGGTGCCCGAGGACGGCCGCACGAGGCCCAGCAGGACGGCCAGCAGACTCGATTTCCCGGAACCCGAGGGGCCGGTGATGGCCAGCCATTCGCCGCGCGCGACCCGGGCTGTCACGTCGGCGACCACGGGCGCCTCCCCGCTCCAGGTCACGGCGACCCTCTCGAGTTCGAGTCCGGACAGCGTCCCGGCACCCGCGCTGGCCCCGCCGCCGGCGTGGGCAGCGGAGTCCGCCGGCGAGGCGTGCAGCGGAGCCGCGACACTGGTGGCTGGTTCCAGGACCTCGGCGACGGCGTCGAGCCGGTCCCGGAAAAGCGGGAGCCGGGCGGCGGCGTCGGAGGCATTGGCGAACGGCTCCTGCAGGCTCAGCCCCAGCAGCGCCACAACGGCCAGCAGGGCCGCGGCGTCGGCTCCCGCCGCACCGGAACCGGCGACGACGCCGATGCAGGCCATGGCCGCCAGCCCCGCAGACAGCGCGGCCACCGCCTCCCCCAGCCCGGTGCCCGCTGCGGCGCGCAACAGGGCGCTCGAGGCGGCGCGGTCCCGTCGGGTGAAGTCCCCGGCGGCACGGTCGGAGGCTCCGTTGGCCCGCAGGTCGGCTTCGGCTCCGAGCAGGACGGACAGGCGGCCGGCGATCCAGCTGCGGTGGCGGGCGGCCCGTGCCGCGGAGCCGCGTTCGACCTGCAGCGCCAGCCAGGGGCCCGCACCGAAGCCGAGGACACCGGCGGCGGCGAAGACCCACAGGGTGGACGGCACCAGCCATGCGGCGGTGGCCAGGGAGCCGGCCCACGCCAGGACCGCCGCGGGAAGCGGGACCAGCACGCGCGGCGCGGCATCACGCAGTTCGTCCACATCCGCCACGAGGTGCGTCAGGGCGTCGCCGGAACGCGTCAGCTTCCCCCATCCGGCGGGGCGCTCCGAGAGCGCGTCCCACAACCTGGTCCGCAACACGGTGGCCCAATCGAGCACGGCACGGTGCACGGCGAGCTGCTGGACGTACCGCAACGCGGCGCGGCCGAGCCCGAAGAACCGCACCCCGACAATGGCGACCATCAGGACCATCATCGGCGGGCGGGTGCTGGCGTTGACGATCAGCCATCCCGAGACGGCGGTCAAGGCCGCACCGGAGAGAACCGCGCCGGCCGCGAGCAGGACGCCCCCACCGAGGCCGGAGCGCCACCACCGGATCGAGGCGAGCAGCCGCCAGCGGGCACCTGCAGCGGGACGACGGGCCGCATCCCCGGCGGCGGGGGCGTCGGCCGTCCCGCGGGCCGGGGGTTCGGGGCTCGGTGGTTCCCCCGGCTGCGCTTCCAGGGACTCCGGCTCCGGATCCGGATCGGCGGCAAGGGTGTTCTCGGTCCCGCGCAGCAGGGCCGCCAGCGTCGCGTCGTGGGTGGCAACGACCAGCATCACCTGGCCGCGCAGGCCGGCCAGAGTGGAGCGCACGGCGGCCGCGCTGACCGCATCGAGGTGGGCCGTGGGCTCGTCGGCCAGCAGCAGACGGGCCCCGGCCCGGCGGACGCGGAGCAGCCCGCGGGCCACGGCGACGCGCCGCTGCTCCCCGGGGCTGAGCCGCTCCAGGGGCCGGTCCCTCAAGGCGGCGGCGTTCACCTCGCGCAGCGCTGCGGCGATTTCCGCCTCGGTGGCCTCGGGGGCATGGAAGGCCAGTTCCCGCGCGGCCGTCGGCTCGGTGAAACGCGGGTGCTGCCCGATCCACGCGGTCTCTGTCGCCGGGGGAACCACCAGGCTGCCCTCGACCGCGGTCCCGGCGGGCAACAGCCCCGCCAGGGCCTTCAACCACGTCGTCTTGCCCGTCCCCGACGCCGTGTCCAGCACCGCGGCTCCCCCGGGCTGCAGCTCCAGCTCCGCTGCCCGGAGCACGTCACGGCCGGCCCCGGGATACCTGACCCGCAGCCCGTGGACCCGTACGGCACCGGTTTCCGGCCTGTCGGCAGGTGCTGTTGGCCCGGCGTCCGCGGTATCGTCCCCGCTGAGGGCCTCGGCACGCCGCAGCGCCTCGACGCCGTCCTCCGAGGCATGGAAGGCCGCCCCGACGTTGCGCAGCGGCAGGAACACCTCGGGGGCGAGGATCAGCGCCAACAGTCCGACCTCGAGCCCCAGGCTCCCGTAGACCAGCCGGACGCCGACGAACACGGCCACCACCGCCACGGAGATCGTGGCAATCAGCTCCAGGGCGAATCCGGACAGGAACGCGGTGCGCAGGGTGTCCATCGTCCGCTCGCGGTACCGCTGGGACACGGCGCCCAGGCCCCGCTGCCGACCCGCGGCGCGGCGCAGTCCGACGAGGGCGGGCAGCCCCTGGGCGAGCTCGGCGAGTTGGTTGGACAGCGCGTCGAGGCCGGCCGCTGCCCGGGAGATCCGGTCGCGGGTGTGCAGGCCGATCAGGGCCATGAACAGCGGCACCAACGGCACGGTGCAGACCAGGACGACGGCGCTGACCCAGTCGGCGGCCAGGATCCGGGCACCGATGAACACCGGCACGACGGCGGCACCCACCACTGCGGGCAGGAACGTCGTGTAGTACTCATCCAAGCCGTCGAGGCCCCGCGAGGCCAGGGCCGCCACCGCGCCGTTGCCGCGCGGCGCGTCGGGCGCGTCCGTGCGTGCCCGACCGGTGAGGACGGCGGTGACCAGGCGGTGGCGCAGCCGTTCCTTGGCGCCCAGGGCCACCCGTTGGGAGGCGTAGGCCAGCCCCCACGTGGACAGCGACCGCAACAGGGCGCCCAGGCAGCCGCCCACGAGCACCGGGGCCAGCGAGCCAGCCAGATGCAGCATCCCGGCCTCGAAGCCGGCGGCGGCAGCGGTCGGCTCACCGGCGGAGGCGACGACGGCGATCCCGGCGGCGACCGCCTGGCCCAACAGGATCAGCCCGACCGCCTTGAGCGCGGAGAGCCCGGCGAGCACTGCCAGTTGCCGTCGGGGGATCCCGCGCAGGGCGCGGTGCGGCCCCGGGGCGCGGTCCGTCGTCGTCCTCGTCGTCATGCCTGCCTACACCACCGGTGTGACGTGGTGGCTGGCGGGGATGTGGTGCTCGGAGACGCGGCGGCGGAACACCCAGTACGTCCAGCCCTGGTACAGCAGGACGAGCGGGATGCCGAAGGCGGCGATGATGCTCATCAGGCCCAGCGTGTAGGGGCTGGACGAGGCGTTGGCGACGGTGAGGTCGAACGCCGCATCGAGGGTCGAGGGCAGCACCACCGGGAAGACGGCCACGAAGATGGAGGACACCCCGCCGAGCAGGAAGATCCCGGACCAGGCAAAGGACCAGCCCTCGGCACCGCTGCGGTTGGCCAGCCACCCGGCGACACCGCCGATGACGGCGATGCCCAGCAGGGTCAGGGCCGCGGGCTTGCCCGTGGGCACGACCACCAGGACGGCCCAGGCGGCCATGGGCAGCAGCGCGGCCGGAAGCCACCGGCCGATGAGGTGGCGGGCCCTCTGCCGCAGCTCGCCGTCGGTCTTCAGGCCCACGAAGGCCAGGGCATGGACGAGCGCGAACGCCACCACCGCCAACCCGCCCAGGACCGCGTAGCCGTTCAGCCAGGCGAAGGCGCCGCCGACCCGGTCGCCGTTGGCATCCAGCGGCAGCCCCGTCGTCGTCAGGGCCAGCATCGCACCGACGCCGAAGGCCGCGGTGAAGGAGCCCAGGCTGATCGCCCAGTCCCAGGCGTTGCGGCTGGACTGGCGGTGGGCCTTGCCCCGGTACTCGAATGCGACGGCTCGGAAGATCAGGGCGACCAGCACCAGGACCAGGGGAACGTAGAGCGCGGAGAAGAGCGAGGCGTACCACATCGGGAAGGCGGCGAAGGTGGCCGCCCCTGCGGTGATCAGCCAGACCTCGTTGCCGTCCCAGACGGGCCCGATGGTGTTCAGCAGTACGCGCCGTTGGCGTTCATTGCGGGCCAGCAGCTTCATGAGCATGCCGACGCCCAGGTCGAAGCCCTCGAGGAACAGGTAGCCGGACCAGAAGACGGCGATGATCACGAACCAGAGGGTGGGGAGGAATTCCATCATCAATCCTTTGTCGTTGCCGGTCTAGTACGCGAAGGCGAGCACGTCGCCGCCGTCCTGGGACCCGTCGGGTCCCGCCCCCTCGTCCGAGCCGTCGCGGCCGCCCGGGGGCGCTGCGGCCAATTCGGGCATCGCCGAGGGGACGCCGCCGCGCACGTAGCGCACGAGCATCTTGACCTCGATGACGGCCAGCACTCCGTAGACGGCCGTGAGTGCGATGAGCGAGAAGAGCATCTCCCCCGCCGAGACACCCGGCGACACCGCCGCGGCGGTGTACATGAACACCTGGTCCACCGACCCGTCCATGGTGGGGTTGGGGGCGACGACGAACGGCTGGCGGCCCATCTCGGTGAAGATCCAGCCGGCGGAGTTGGCACCGAAGGGCGCCAGGATCCCGAAGACGGCCAGGCGGGAGATCCACTTGTTCTCCGGGACGGTTCCCTTGCGGACCATCCACAGGGCCACCAGCGCGGCGAAGGCGGCGAGCCCGCCGAAGGTGATCATGAGGCGGAAACCCCAGTAGGTGACCTCCATCAGGGGCAGGTAGTTGATCTCCTGTCCCGCGCGTTCCCCGTACATCGGATCGTCGGGCAGGTGGGTTCCGTACTTCTCCTGGTATTGCGGCAACAGCGTGTTCACGCCGGGGATCTCGGTGGTGAAGTTGTCGTTGGCCAGGAAGGACAGCAGGCCGGGCAGCTCGAAGACGGCGACGACGTCGTCGCAGGTGGTGGCGCCGTTGCCCTTGAGGTTGCCGATCGTCAGCACGGAGAAGCCGGTGCCGTCGTGGCAGGCGGCTTCGGCGGCTGCCATCTTCATGGGTTGTTGCTTGAACATCAGTTGTGCCTGGGCGTGGCCGGACAGCGCCACCCCGGCGAAGGCCACCATGGCGACGACGGCGCCGAGGCGCAGGGACTTCAGCCAGACGGCGTGGTCGGTCTTGTCGCGGCCGACCCCGTGGGCAGTGTCCTCGCCCACGATGACCCGCCCGTCGGCGTCGACGGTGTCGATGCCGGCAGCGCGACGGCGGTAGAGGTGGAACCAGGAAATGCCGATCAGGAACCCGCCGGCGACGGCGAAGGCGCCGAAGATGGTGTGCGGGAAGGTCACCAGTGCGGTGTTGTTGGTGAAGACGGCCCACGCGTCGGTCATGACGGCGCGGCCGTCGATCATCTCGACGCCGACGGGGTGCTGCATCCACGAGTTCGCGACCAGGATGAAGTAGGCGGAGAACACCGAGGCCAGGGTGGCGGCCCAGATGCACGCCAGGTGGACCAGCCGGGGCAGCCGTTGCCAGCCGAAGATCCACAGTCCCAGGAAGGTGGACTCGACGAAGAAGGCCAGAAGCGATTCCATGGCCAGCGGCGCTCCGAAGACGTCCCCGACGAAGCGCGAGTATTCGCTCCAGGCCATGCCGAACTGGAATTCCTGCACCAGGCCGGTGGCCACGCCCATGATGAAGTTGATCAGGAAGAGCTTGCCCCAGAACTTCGTCATCCGCAGGTATTCGGCGCGGCCCGTCCGCACCCACACGGTTTGCAGCACCGCGACGAGGATGCCCAGTCCGATGGTTAGGGGCACCATCAGGAAGTGGTAGACGGTGGTGATGCCGAACTGCCATCGCGCTATTTCGAGGGGGTCCATGTGCAACCTTCCGAACGCTGCGGGATCAGCGGGCCGGTCGTCCGACCCGAACTTCTACAACTCGTAGAATACTTCATTTCTACTGTATGTAGAACCTCGGGCGAATTCAGGGTAGATTGGTATCAGCGCAGCGTTCCGGACGCCGGCGGCCCCCCGCTGCTCCGGATCTGCGCATGTCCTGGTTGGCTAGATAAGGAACACCATTGGCAACTCTCGGCGACCTCGAACGCTCGGTGATGGATCTGTTGTGGGATAGCGCCGAAGCGCAGACCGCCAACGACCTGCGCGACAAGCTGGCGCAGGCCCAAGGCAATGACGGCAAGGAACTCGCCGTAACGACCGTGTTGACGGTGCTCGCCCGATTGGAGAAGAAGCAGCTCGTGACCCGGGAACGGGACACGCGGCCGCACCGCTACCGGGCGGTGACAAGCCGCGAGGAGCACACCGTGGGCTTGATGAACGAGGCCATGGGCAATGTCATGGACCGCGAGGCGGTATTGGCCCGCTTCATTGGCGGGATCTCGCCCGACGAGCTCGCCTCCCTGCGGCGCATCCTCGACGACGGGGCCAAAGCATAGCCGCGGCCCGGTAGCCGCCAGCCGGTCCCCATGCTGACCGCCTCCTACCTCCTGCTCGGTCTCGCCATTATCCTGGCGTGGCCGGCCCCAGTGGTGCTCTCACGCTCCCGCTGGACCTCGCGGTCGCCCTTCACCGCCCTCCTGCTCTGGCAGGCCATAGCCCTGGCCGGTGGGCTCTCGATGATCGGGGCCTTCCTGGTCTGGGGCCTGGAACCGCTGGGCGGAAACCTGCTGTCCGCCCTGCGCGGCTTCTGGGGGGTGTTCGTCGGGGAACCGGGCGCCGAACAGTTGACAGTCATCCACGTCTTCGCCCTCAGTACCGCCCTGCTGATCGGCGGGCATCTGGTGTTCACCCTCTTGCTGACCGCCTACAAGGTCACGCGGCAGCGTGCCCGCCACCGTCGGTTGCTCGCCCTGCTCAGTGGCCCCTCGCCCTCCATTCCCGGCGCCGTCGTCGTCGAGCACCAGGCGCCCGTGGCCTATTGCCTGCCGGGATTCAGCGGATCATTAACGGTTCTGTCCCGGGGCCTGCTGGACTCGCTCGACGAGGAGGGCCTGCACGGGGTCATCGCGCACGAGCGGGCCCACCTGGACCAGCGACATGACCTGCTGGTCCTGGCCTTCGAATCCTGGCACCAGGCGCTTCCGTGGCTGCCGACGTCCCGCCTGGCCCGCTTCGCGGTGCAGGAATTGATCGAGATGCTGGCCGACGACGCCGCGCTGGAGCGCGTCTCACGGGAGGACCTGCTGCGTTCGCTCGTGGCAGTTTCCGCGGGCATGGACACGCTGGACCAAGCGGCCCGACCCACGCCGCCGGCCGGGAACTCCGCGGCCGCCGGGGCCAGCGCCCTGTCCTCTGCCGTCCCGGGTCCCTCCGTCGGCATCCCCGGCGGCGAGCTGTCCTCGTTGCGCTTGCGGCGCCTGCTCAGCCCCGTGGCCGAGCTTCCGGCGCCCGGGCGCGTCGCCGTCATGGCCACCTCGGTGCTGTTGATCATCGTGCCGACGCTGGCACTGGTCGCCCCCGGCCTGCTGACCTGACGCAGCCGCTCAGGCGTCGATCTGCTCCATGTCCAGGCGCTCGGCGCCGGCAATGAGGAATTCCTTGCGCGGCGCAACGTCGCTGCCCATCAGCAGGTCGAATACCTGCTCGGCCCGTTCGGCATCGGCGATGTTCACCCGCCGCAGCATCCGGTGCCGGGGATCCATGGTGGTCTCCGAGAGTTGTTCGGCATCCATCTCGCCCAGGCCCTTGTACCGCTGGATCGGCTCCTTGTACTTCTTGCCCTGGGCTTCGAGGTCCTTCAGGACCGAGTGCAGTTCGTTTTCCGAATACGTGTAGACCATCTCGTTGGGTTTCGTCCCCGAGTGGATGACCTCGACACGGTGCAATGGCGGCACGGCGGCATAGACGCGCCCATGTTCGACCATCGGGCGCATGTAGCGGAAGAACAAGGTCAACAACAGCGTGCGGATGTGCGCGCCGTCGACATCGGCGTCGGTCATCAGCACGACCTTGCCGTACCGGGCTGCCGAGATGTCGAAGCTCCTGCCCGAGCCGGCCCCGACGACCTGGATCAACGCCGCGCATTCGGCATTCGAGAGCATGTCGCCCACCGATGCCTTTTGGACGTTCAGGATCTTGCCGCGGATGGGCAGCAGGGCCTGGAAGTCCGAGGAACGGGCCAGCTTGGCCGTGCCCAGGGCCGAGTCGCCCTCGACGATGAACAGTTCCGAGCGCTTGACGTCGTCGCTGCGGCAGTCCGCCAGCTTGGTCGGCAGGGAGGAGGTCTCCAGGGCGCTCTTCCGACGCTGCGTCTCCTTGTGGACGCGGGCCGAGACGCGGGACTTCATCTCGTTGACGACCTTTTCCAGCAGGGTGCTGGCCTGCTGCTTGTCGGCCCGGGCGGAGGACGTCAGGCGGGTGCCGAGCTGCTTTTCAACGACGCGCGAGACGATCTGCCGCACCGCTGAGGTGCCGAGGATTTCCTTGGTCTGGCCTTCGAATTGCGGCTCGGCCAGGCGGACGGTGAGCACGGCGGTCATCCCTGCCGTGACGTCGTCCTTTTCGATCTTGTCGTTGCCGGCCTTGAGCTTGCGGGCGTTGGCTTCGACGACCTTGCGGAACGTCTTGAGCAATGCCTGTTCGAAACCGGTCTGGTGGGTGCCGCCCTTGGGCGTGGCGATGATGTTCACGAAGCTGCGCAGCGTGGTGTCGTAGCCGATGCCCCAGCGCAGCGCGATGTCGACTTCGCAGGAACGGTCGACCTCCATCACCCGGCTGTGCCCGGAATCGTCGAGCACGGGCACCGATTCCTTGAAGGTCCCGGTTCCCTGGATGCGCCAGATATCCGTTACCCCCGGGTCGTTGGCCAGGTAATCGACGAACTCGGAGATCCCGCCATCGTGGTGGAAGACCTCCTCGACGGCGCCATCCTCCCCCGCGGTGCCGGCGAGCTTGCGCTCGTCGCGCAGCGTGATGCGCAGACCAGGGACCAGGAAGGCCGTCTGCCGGGCGCGGGCTTCGAGCTCCTCGTACGAGAACTTGGCGTCTGCCGTGAAGATTTGCCGGTCGGCCCAGTAGCGGATGCGGGTTCCGGTGACGCCCCGCTTGGCCTTGCCGACGATATCCAGCTCGGAATTCTCCACGAACGCCTCGAACGGCGCATCGGGCTTGGGCTTGCCGGTGTCCTTGAAGCGCCCCGGTTCCCCGCGCCGGAACTGCATCTGGTAGGTCTTGCCTCCGCGGTCGACCTGCACATCGAGCCGGCCGGACAAGGCGTTCACGACGCTGGCGCCGACGCCGTGGAGGCCGCCGGACGCGGTATAGGAACCACCGCCGAACTTGCCCCCGGCGTGGAGCTTCGTGAAGACCACCTCGACACCGGTCAGGCCGGTTTTCGGCTCGACGTCGACGGGGATGCCACGGCCGTCGTCGTGGATCTCGACGGAGCCGTCGGGGTGCAGCACCACTGTGATGCTCTGGCCGAAGCCGCCGAGAGCCTCGTCAACCGAGTTGTCGATGATTTCCCAGAGACAGTGCATGAGGCCGCGGGAATCGGTCGAGCCGACGTACATGCCAGGACGCTTCCGGACGGCTTCCAGGCCTTCGAGCACGGAGAGGTGGCGTGCGTTGTACTCAGAACTCGGTGCCACGGGGACTGACTCCTTGCCGGCGGTGGAAATATGGACCACGTCAACGATAGTCCGTGCCACCGTCATTTCGCGCTTCCCGCGCCGTCCCCGGACCAAGGTCGTCCCGGGCCGAACGCCCGTATGCCGCAGCCCACGACCATCCCCTCAAATGCGTGCGGAGTCTACGCGGTGAGCGAAAGTGCCGCGCCGACGAGATGATTCCCTGCCGATAGCTGGTTGTATTGGGTATACGAGATCTAAGGAGGTCACCATGACAGCAACATCAGTGGCAACACGCGGACTGACCGCGCTCGATCGCTGCGACCGCTGCGGCGCACAGGCATACGTGCGGGCGGTACTTGAGACCTCTGGCGGTGAGCTGCTCTTCTGCGGCCACCATGCACGCGACGTAGAGGCCAAGCTCCGTCCCATGACTGCCGAGTGGCAGGACGAAACCGGCAAGCTTCACGAAAAGCCGGTCTACGCGGACGAGGACTAACCTCCTCGTCCGAGGCTCCTCACCGGACGCCAAGACCAGCTGCCAGCGGGAACCGTGATCCACGGTTCCCGCTGTTTTGCGTTTCAGCCGTGGACTATCGGACTCCGGTGGAGTCGGAGCAAGCGGTCCTGCCCGGCGCGCGCAGGCATCGATATGGACGGACGGCCGGCTCCCGAAGGAGGCGGCCGTCCGTTGTTGGCTGGTCGCCGCCCACCAGCAAGTGGTTGCCTAGTCCAGGCGGTTGGCTTTGAACTGGTTGTGGTCGCGCAAGTACCCGGCGAGGTAGCCGAGGGCACCTGTGAGAACGGCCGGAATGAGAGTCGCCCAGATGTCCATGGTTCTGCCTATTCGTCCCGGGGTCTTCCTCCGGCCTCGTCTTTGAGGTCGCGTCGGATAGAGACCGAGGCAAATCCCACGGTAACAGCGAACGCGGCCCATAAGATGGCATACCAAACCGGGTGAGCGTCGCCGCCAATCAGGGTCATAGATGCCATGACCATGCCCGTGACAGCCAGGGAAGCCGTCAGGCGGTGCTTCAATATCAGTATCACGCCTTAGCCTTCCCTTTGAGTGCCATCACGAGAGCGGCCATGCCGACCAATAGCACGCCCGCCCCGATAAGTGGCTTCACCGGGGGATCGAGCGGCAGGAAGACAACGCCGAGACCCGCAATGACGGCAACGGTGATCATGGTTTCGAATTTCATAGCTCCAGCCTTATGCCGCGGTGCGACAGTTTGGGACGGCGACGTGGCCCGGGTGATGCCGCGCCGTTCGGGCCGCTGAGCTTGGGGCGCTCGGCGAGAGCCATGGTCACTTCATCCTTCTCCTCGGTTGCTTCCGGCTTGGGTTCTGGCCGCACGTAGGTCTTGCCGTCGCGTCCGGTGACGATCGGATCGGGATCGAACTGGGGAGCGTCGGCAGGTGGTACCTCGGGTACCACCTCGCGGCGTGCTTGCGAGTCCTTCACGACGGTCTTGTGGCTGCCCCCGACAATCGGTGCGGCTGCCCGCGTAGACATGCCCTCGGCGCTGAGTACCTTGACCATCTCCTGCCGGTCTCGCGCCAACGACGGAAGGCCCCGACCCTCCAACAACGGGAGGGCCGGGGCCAATTCATGCTGTCATGCCGAACGATGTCGGGCGGCGCCGGCCATGCGACGCCCATGGACACGGGCCCCCGACTCAGGCGGAACACCCAGGGCAATCAGGGCCTTCCAGTGGCTCTGGTAGCCGTCCCTCACATAGCCGGAAGCCTTGGCCCACTCGAGCGCCGCATGGTCCCGCAACGCTCGCGGATGCCCAGACTTTCTAGTCCAGGTAGTCCCGCAGGACCTGCGACCGCGAGGGGTGGCGCAGCTTGGACATCGTTTTGGATTCGATCTGGCGGATGCGTTCGCGGGTCACGCCGTAGACTTTGCCGATTTCGTCTAAAGTCTTCGGCTGGCCATCGGTCAGGCCGAAGCGCATGGCGACGACGCCGGCTTCGCGTTCGGACAACGTATCGAGCACGGAGTGCAATTGCTCCTGCAGCAGCGTGAAGCTCACGGCGTCGGCCGGGACCACGGCTTCGGAGTCCTCGATCAGGTCACCGAACTCCGAGTCGCCATCTTCACCCAAGGGCGTGTGCAGCGAAATGGGTTCACGGCCGTATTTCTGGACCTCGACGACCTTTTCGGGGGTCATGTCGAGTTCCTTGGCCAGCTCGTCGGGCGTCGGCTCGCGCCCGAGGTCCTGGAGCATCTGCCGCTGGACGCGGGCGAGCTTGTTGATGACCTCGACCATGTGGACCGGGATGCGGATGGTCCGCGCCTGGTCGGCCATGGCCCGGGTGATGGCCTGCCGGATCCACCAGGTCGCATACGTGGAGAACTTGAAGCCCTTCGTGTAGTCGAACTTCTCGACGGCACGGATCAGGCCCAGGTTCCCTTCCTGGATCAGGTCCAGGAAGAGCATGCCCCGACCGGTGTAGCGCTTGGCCAGGGAGACCACGAGGCGCAGGTTGGCCTCGAGCAGGTGGTTCTTGGCGATTTTGCCGTCGTGGACGACCTGTTCCAGGTCCCAGCGCAGCCGCTTGGGAAGGTCGTCGCCGGCTTTGAGCTTCTCGGTGGCGTAGAGACCGGCCTCGATCCGCAACGCCAGGTCGACTTCCTGCTCCGCATTGAGCAGCGCGACCTTGCCGATCTGCTTCAGGTAGTCCTTGACGGGGTCCGCCGTGGCACCGGCGACCAGGACCTGCTGCTGCGGGGCATCGTCGTCGTCGCTGGTGATGATGAAGCCGCGCGCTTCGTCCTCCGGGGCCGCCGGATCTGCCGGGGCACCTGACTTCTCGGCATCGGGCTTGGCTGTTCCCTCGCCCTCCTCGTCCTGTTCCGCAACGGGCACCACGTCGTTCGACGAGGTATCGGGTCCGGCCTGGGAGGCCTTCTTCGCCTTGTTGTTGGCACGCGTCTGGGCGGCCTTCTGCTGGGGCGTCAACTCGTCCGTCTCATCGGCTGTATCCACTGCGCCCGCTGCGGAAGCGGGCTTCTTGCCCCGGCTGCTGGTGGCCTTGGAGCTTGATTTGGAAGCTGGCACGAATAACCTTTCTCACGGATCGACCGCGGCGCCACCTGACGGGTAACACCACTATGACCCTGTCAAGTCCGGGTTCCGCCACAAGGCGGATCCGAATGCAGGGTCTAAGGTTCCAACGCCTGCATTCGGCCCATTGTTCCCGGATCCACGCATGGATCCCGGACGAGGCAATTCATAACGCCTCCAACGGACACGGACCCAACCGGGTCTGCGACATCCAGTGTCTCACGTTTCGCGGCCATCGCCGTCATTGGTCACGCCTCAATTCCCTGGGTCCACGCCGTCTCCCGTTGCGTGGCCCACCGCGGGAGCCGCCCGCGCGCCAGGAATGCATCCAGCAGCGAGGCCAGCCGATAGTCCGGATCCTCGGTTCGGCAGGTGGTGATGAGCGCGTGCGCTCCGCTGCTATGCCCCTTGGCCCACTCAATCCACGCGAGGATGCACAGGAGCGCGCAACGGTCCGTGCCGCGGGCCGCGGGCAGTACCCCGCGTCCGACGGTCCACAATCGCTCGAGCGTTGTCCAGTGCGGTGCCCGATCCGAGTTCCCCAGCATGAATTCCCCGAGGTCACGCAGCTGGGCCCCCGATCCGGCATGGCGGAGTTGGCCCACGAGGGCGCTGCGGGCCCCTTCCGTGGAGGCGCCGGCGGCAAAGGGCAGTGCATCCCGGACCATCTGCACATGCAGGGCGGCCAGCAGGGCGCCGGTGTCCGCCGGATTGGCCCGCAACCGGGACAGCAGGTCTTCGGGGTCCTGATCCAGGGCCAGGCACCACCGTTCCAGCCCCCGGATCGTTTCCCGCCACCCGGTCCCCGATGCCTCTTGGGCGTCGACGACCGAACGCACGGCTTCCACGCCCGGCCAGTCCGCACTGGTGGTGCCATCCCAGAGGTCCGCCAGTGGGCTGGACCCTCGGACGACCATTCCCAAGTTGGCCTCGGAAAGGGCCACCGACTCGAGCGGCCGCCCTTCGGCTGGGCAGCACGCCGCTTCCGAACAGAAGTACGACCACCAGCGCTCGCTCCCCACGGCCCAGGCGTCCGGTATGCGGTATCCGCTGCGCTGGAGTTGGGTTGCCACGACGTCGACGAAGCCCTGGTAGGGCAGGCCCGCCCCCGGGCGGGGTGCCGGCTCCGAATAGAGGACCAGGCAGGCACCGTTCGCCTCGGGGGCCGCACGCATGTAGTCCACGAGGTGGCGGGCCAGCCGGCGGGAGGAGGCCAGACCGATGTCGGGAGCGGGCAGGTCCACGCGCAGCGTCGCCTCGAGGGAAGCGTCCCGCATGATCAGCACGACCAGGCTTTCCCGCGGGTGGAAGCCCAGCATGTGTGGCACCAAGGAGATCACCCCCTCGGCATCGGTGACTGATAGTTGACCCTGTGAGCTGTTCATGATCCCACCGTGGACCCGGGGCCGACCGGAAGCGGCCCCTTCCATCAGCTTGTGGATGGCGGCCGTGCGTATCCCCCGGCCCCGGGCCGGTGAGGGGCATGTCGACGCCGCCGGCCCGGCGTTTCAGATACCCGGGCGCCCGTCCCGGCGCCACCGGCGCTCTGCGATGGCCTGGAGAAGGGGCACGACAATCACGCCGCTTTCGGCAAGGTTCGCCCGGGCCTTGCGCCGTGTCGCGATGATCCCCGCCGCGCCGAGGGCCAGCGGAATGAATTGGAACGCCAGTGCCCAGCGGAAGGCGTCGAGGTTGTAGAGCTCGCCGGCTCCCCCACGGGCGGCGAAGTGCAGGTCAAGGATCAATCCGATGAAGTAGACGCTGCCCAGGGCAGCGGTGAATCCCCCGACATTCACGATTCCCGTTGCCGTGCCCGTGATCCGCGGGGCGTTGAACGTCCGGGCGAAGTCGAAACCGATCATCGAGCCGGGACCCCCGACCGCCACCAGGACGATGAGGACCACCAGGACCGGGACCGGTGCCGTCCCCGGCCACGACAGGACGACGGCCCACGCCAGGGCGATCAGGGCGATGATCCCCAGGGCCAGGGTCGATCTTCGCAGGGGATGGCGGGCCACCAGGGCGCCGAAGAAGGGACCGAAGACCAGTGCGACGACGACGAAGATCGTCATCAGCGCCGAGGCCGTCGTCGGCTCAAGGCCCTGCCCCGACACCAGGAACGGAAAACCCCAGGCCAGCAGGAAGACATTGGAGGAGAACTGGAGGCCGAAGTGGGTCCAGAACCCGAGCCGGGTCCCGGGCTCGCGCCAGGCATCGCGCAGGACCGCCCAGGACTTGGGCTGGGGCCCGGCCGGCAGCGGCGGCGTGCCCGCCGGCTGGTCGCGCACGGCAACCAGCGACAGCACGAAGGACACCACGCACAAGGCCGCCAGGGACAGGAACGACGAGGTCCAGCCGGCCCAGTGCAGCAGCGCCACGAACGGCACCAGGCTCAGCAGCTGCCCGAGTTGGCCGACCATGCCGGTGAACTGGGTGAGCATGGGAACCCGGTAGCCCGGGAACCAGGCGGAGATGAGGCGGATCACCGACACGAAGGTCATGGCATCGCCTGCACCGACGAAGAACCGCCCGACCAGCCCGGCCGGAACGGAACCGGCCAAGGCCAGCAGCGCCTGTCCAACGGCCATCAGCACCGCCCCGAAGACGATCAGCCGCCGGGACCCGAATTTGTCGATCAGCAGGCCGACGGGGATTTGCAGCGCCGCGTAGACGACGAGTTGGACGACGCTGAAGGTGGCCAGGATCGACGCGGTTGCGTCGAAACGCTCGGTCGCCTCCAGGCCCGCGACGCCGAAGCTGGTGCGCTGCGTGACGGCCACGAGATACGCGAAGACCCCGATCCCCCACACCCACCAGGCGCGCCCCGATCCGGCCCGTGCCGTGTGGCGGGTCACTGACCACCTTCGTCCGGGCTGCCCTTGGCCGCCTGGGAGGACAGGAACGCCTCGGCCGCCGAGGCCAGGTCCTCGCCGTCGGGCAGGTCCTCATCGAGCGGCAGCAGCAGCGACCGGCGCTCGACCTCCGGGACATGCGCGTCGAACCGCTGCTCGAAGGTGGAGACCATCCGCTGGATGTCCGGGGTCTCTGCCACTTGTTCGGCGATCTGGCCCTCGACCTTGCGTGCGGATTCGCGCAGGCTGTCGGTCGGCAGTCCGAGATTGAGTGCTGCGCCGAGGAATTCCAGGGCGGCAACCGCGGCCTGCGGATATTCCGAATCGGCGAGGTAGTGGGGAATGTGCAGGTCGTATCCGACGACGTCGCGCCCGTCCTTGTCGAGGCGCATCTCCAGCAGATGCGTGGCGGCCGCCGGGATCTCGGCGCTCGGATTCCAGGTCGAGATCCCCTCGCCGAGGTCCGGCCGGTTGCCATGGACCGTGACACCGATGCGGCGCGTGTGGGGAACAGGCAAGGGGGCGGCCCCGATGCCGGCGGTCAGGCGGATATTCAGCCCCCGGGCCAACAGCACGACGGCGGCGACGAAGCGTTCCCATTGCAGGTCGGGTTCCGAGCCGGTGAGGAAGAGGAAATCCTTGCCGAGGCCGTCCGTGAGGCGGTACAACTCGATCGCGGGAGCAACATACTCGGCGAAATGGTCCCCCGCCAGGGAGACGCGCGGCCGCCGTTCGCGGTAGTTCACCAGCTGGTCGACATCGAAGACCGCGACGACTTCCGAGTCCAGGTTGCCAAGCAGTTCGCGGCGGATCTGTTGGCTCACGTGTCCGGCGTCGGCATGGCCGGTCAGGGACACGAGCATTCCGAGACCCTGGAGACGCTCATCATCGATGACCTCTTCGTTGAGCCTGACCAGGGACAGGGGATCGAGCATGATGTCTCCTTCCAGGGACTCGGGGCATGCACCGTGGGGTTCAACACTGACGCGGCCGGAATGCTTCCCGGCGCCTGTGCCAGTCTATCGGTTGGCCCCCGGGCTTCCCGGGACCCGTGCGGCCCAGGACACATTGCTGGGCGCTACGATCGAGGGGAACGTAACATTCCCGTCGATTCGCCAACCGCGGCCCCACCCGAAGGCCGCATTAAGGAACTGATCCGTGATCAACGCCAGCGAACTGAAGCTGACTGCCGTCTCGCCCGACGCACGACGGGTGGCGGCCGGTGCCGTCGTCGTCGCCGTCGCCCAGGCCAAGCAGGGACCGCGCCTGCTGGACTCGCCACTGCCCAAGGCCGAGTCAGCAGCACTCCAGGATTCCTTGTCGTCGCTCGGGGTCACGGGCGCCGCCGACGAAGTGGTCCGGCTTCCGGCCACCGATTCGCTCAAGGCAGGCGTCCTGGTGCTCACCGGCGTCGGCAAGATCAGCGGCGAGACGCCCGATGCGGAAACCCTGCGCCGCGCCGCCGGTTCGGCCGCCCGCCAGGTCACCGGCATCGCCAAGATCGTCTTTGCGCTGCCTGCGCCCACCGTCGACCTGGCCGCAGCCGTCGCCGAAGGTGTCGCACTGGGTGCCTACTCCTTCTCCAACCATCGTTCCAAGGCCCCGGAGAAGGGCCCACTCGTCGAAGGGGTCATCGCCACGGCCGCTTCGACCCACCAGGCGTTGCCGGCCGCGTTGCGCCGGGCCGCAGTGGTCGGCCGGGCCGTCCGCAGCGTCCGCGACCTGGTCAACACCGCGCCGAACGACCTCTTCCCCGAATCCTTCGCCAACGAAGTCCGCACGGTGGCCAAGCCACTCCCCGTCAAGGTGACCGTCTACGACGAGAAGCGCCTGGAAAAGGACGGATACGGCGGTTTGATGGGCGTCGGCAAGGGCTCGTCCCGGCCACCACGCCTGGTGAAACTGGAATACACACCCGCCAAGGCCTCCCAGCACCTCGCACTGGTGGGCAAGGGCATCACCTTCGACACCGGCGGCATCTCGCTCAAGCCGCCGGCAAACATGCACCACATGAAGTCCGACATGGCCGGCGCGGCCACCGTGTTGGGGACGATCTCGGCCATCGCCGAGCTGGGGCTTCCGGTGCGTACCACCGCCTGGCTCTGTCTGGCCGAGAACATGCCCGGGGGAAACGCCGCACGTCCCGGCGATGTCTTCACCATGTTTGGCGGCAAGACCGTTGAAATCCTGAACACCGACGCCGAGGGCCGGCTCGTGATGGCCGACGGGCTGGTCGCGGCCAGCGCCGAAAAGCCCGATGTCGTCATCGACATCGCGACCCTCACCGGGGCCCAGATGGTGGCGCTCGGGCGTCGGACCAGCGGAATCATGGGCGACGACGGCGTCCGCGATGCTTTGGTCGAGGCGGCAACCCTGTCCGGCGAGACGGCGTGGGGCATGCCTTTGCCCGAAGAGCTGCGGCCTGCACTCGATTCGACCGTGGCCGATCTGGCCAATGCCGGGGACCGGAACGGGGGGATGATGACTGCCGCCGTCTTCCTGCAGGAGTTCGTCGGCGAGGTGGACGGCCAGAAGATCCCCTGGGGACACATCGACATCGCGGGTCCCGCCTTCAACGACGTCGCCCCCTACGCCTACGTGCCCAAAAACGGCACCGGAGCCGGTCTGCGCACCTTGCTGGCATTCGCCGAACGGCTGGCCGCAAAGTAGTTCCCGGCCGCCGCCCGTGAAACTGGTCACCACGCCCGGCTCCGCCGGTCACGGCGTGTGGAGGATGGGCCCGGGACCACGCTAAGGTGAACGGTGAAAGAACAGTAGGCAGTGCCTGCCCGGCCGACCCGTCGATCAGGCAAAACACAAGGAATGAGCCCCCGCAGCACGGGGGCCCGATCTCACTCGCGAGGGAGCGTTAACGTGGCCGATTCGGCAACAACGCAAGAATTCGATGTACTCATCCTTGGTGGCGGCAGCGCCGGCTATTCGGCCGCACTGCGCGCCGTCCAGCTCGGCTTCACTGTCGGGCTCGTGGAGAAGGCCAAGCTCGGCGGCACGTGCCTGCACACCGGCTGCATCCCGACCAAGGCGTACCTGCACTCTGCAGAACTGGCCGAAAACGCCCGTGAAGGCGCCAAGTACGGCATCAACACCACCCTAGAGTCGATCGACATGGGTGCGGTGCGCAAGTACAAGGACGGCGTCGTCGCCGGCAAGTACAAGGGCCTGTCCGGGCTGCTGAAGATGAAGAAGGTCAATGTCATCGAGGGCAACGGACGCCTGGTCTCCCAGGACACGATCGATGTCGATGGCGTCGCCTACAAGGGCAAGAACATCATCCTGGCCACGGGCTCGACCTCGAAGACCATGGGCCTGGAGATCGGCGGCCGCGTGCTGACGAGCACTGAGGCGCTCAACATGGATTCCATCCCGAAGAGCGCCATCGTCCTCGGCGGCGGCGTCATCGGCGTCGAGTTCGCCTCCGTCTGGAAGTCCTTCGGCGTCGAGGTCACCATCGTGGAGGGCCTGCCGTCGCTGGTCCCGAACGAGGACCCCTCGATCATCAAGAACCTCGAGCGTGCCTTCAAGAAGCGCGGCATCAAGTTCAACACCGGCGTCTTCTTCGAGAAGGTCGAGCAGGACGAGAACTCCGCCAAGGTCACCCTCGCCGACGGCAAGGTCCTCGAGGCCGACATCGTCCTCGTCGCGGTCGGCCGCGGCCCGGTCACCGAGGGCCTGGGCTTCGAGGAACAGGGCATCACGGTGGACCGCGGTTTCGTGATCACCGACGAGCGCCAGCACACCGGCGTCGGCAACATCTACGCCATCGGCGACATCGTCCCGGGCGTGCAGTTGGCCCACCGCGGCTACCAGCACGGCATCTTCGTGGCCGAGGAGATCGCCGGGCAGAACCCGGTGGTCGTCGAGGACATCAACATCCCGAAGGTCACCTTCTGCGAGCCGGAGATCGCCTCCGTCGGCTACTCCGAGCCCAAGGCCAAGGAGAAGTTCGGCGAGGACCAGGTCGAGATCCAGGAGTACAACCTGGCCGGCAACGGCAAGTCCTCCATCCTGGGCACGTCCGGCATCATCAAGATGGTGCGCGTGAAGAACGGCCCGATCGTGGGCGTCCACGGCATCGGCGGCCGCATCGGGGAGCAGATCGGCGAGGCCCAGCTCATCGTGAACTGGGAGGCCTACCCCGAGGATGTCGCCCAGCTGGTGCACGCGCACCCGACCCAGAACGAGTCCCTGGGCGAAACGGCATTGGCCCTGGCGGGCAAGCCGCTTCACGGTTAACCGGCTCGGGCGTCCACGCTGACCGGGCTTCCCGGAGCCCGGTCAGCGTGGACTAAGCTCGAACCAAGCCGAACACCGGCCGCTCCGCTCTCGTAGCCGGCCGTCCAAGTCAAGACATATAGCTTTAGGAGAACGGGGACACCATGTCTGAAACCGTGAACTTGCCCGCCCTCGGTGAAAGCGTCACCGAAGGCACCGTGACGCGCTGGCTCAAGCAGGTCGGCGACAGCGTCGAGGTAGACGAGCCGCTGCTCGAGGTCTCCACCGACAAGGTCGACACCGAGATCCCCTCCCCCATTGCCGGGGTCATCGAGGAGATCCTCGTGCCCGAGGACGAGACCGCCGACGTCGGAGCGCCGCTGGTGCGCATCGGCGACGGCTCGGGATCGGGCTCGTCCGACGAGGCCCCTGCCGAGGACTCCGAACCAGCCGAGGCACCTGCCGAGGATTCGGCGCCGGCCTCCGAAGCGCCCGCGCAGGAGCAGGAGGAGGCCCCCGCCCAGTCCGGCGGCTCGGACGACTCCGGCGAACGGGCCGACGTCACCCTGCCCGCATTGGGCGAAAGCGTCACCGAAGGCACCGTCACCCGCTGGCTCAAGCAGGTCGGCGACAGCGTCGAGGTCGACGAGCCGCTGCTCGAGGTCTCCACCGACAAGGTCGACACCGAGATCCCCTCGCCCGTTGCCGGCACGCTGCTGGAAATCAAGGTCAATGAGGACGAAACGGCCGAGGTCGGCTCCGTCCTGGCCGTCGTCGGTTCGGGTTCGGCCCCCACCCAGGAAGCCCCCAAGGAAGAGGCTCCGAAGCAGGAGGAGGCACCCAAGGAGGAAGCCCCGAAGCAGGAGGCGCCCAAGGAGGAAGCTCCCAAGCAGGAGGCACCCAAGGAGGAAGCCCCCAAGCAGGAAGCCGCGAAGCAGGAAGCCGCCCCGGCCGCTTCCACTCCGGCTCCGGCTGCGGGCAACGACGGCTACGTCACTCCGCTGGTACGCCGCCTGGCATCGCAGAACGACATCGACCTCTCGACGGTCTCCGGCACCGGCGTGGGCGGGCGCATCCGCAAGCAGGACGTCCTCGACGCGGTGGAGGCAAAGAAGGCCTCGGCACCTGCCCCGGCAGCAGCCCAGGGTTCGGCACCCCAGGCACCGGCCGCCGTCGTGCCGTCCTCCCTGCGCGGGAAGACGGAGAAGGCCCCGCGAATCCGCCAGGTTATCGCCCGCCGCATGCGCGAGTCGCTGGACGTTTCCACGCAGCTGACCCAGGTGCACGAGGTCGACATGACCCGCGTCGCGAAGCTGCGCACCGCCGCCAAGGACCAGTTCCAGGCCGTCAACGGCACCAAGCTGACGTTCCTGCCGTTCATCGCCAAGGCCGTGGCCGAGGCATTGAAGCAGCACCCGAAGCTGAACGCCGAGTACGACGAGGACAAGCAGGAGATCACCTACCACGATGCAGAGCACCTGGCGATCGCGGTGGACACCGAGAAGGGCCTGCTCGTTCCGGTCATCGCCAACGCCGGCGACCTGAACCTGGCCGGGGTGGCGGGCAAGATCGCCGACGTCGCCAAGCGCACCCGGGACAACAAGATCGGCCCCGACGAGCTCTCCGGCGGCACGTTCTCGATCACGAACATCGGCTCCGTTGGCGCCCTGTTCGACACGCCGATCATCAACCAGCCGCAGGTCGCCATCCTGGGCACCGGGGCGATCGTCAAGCGCCCGATGGTCGTCACCGGGCCGGACGGCGATGACACCATCGCCATCCGCCACATGATGTACCTGTCGCTGACCTACGACCACCGCCTGGTCGATGGCGCCGACGCCGGCCGCTTCCTGCAGACGCTGCGCAAGCGCCTGGAGGAGGGCGCCTTCGAGGCCGACCTCGGCCTCTAGGCATCCCGGCCGCCCGGGCGGCCATGGCACTGCACGACGACGGCTGGTGGCTTCCGAACGGAAGCCACCAGCCGTCGTCGTGCACTGGACCCACAGCGGTTTCGACAGGCCGTCGAAGTCGGCCCTAGACTGGGCCCATGGACATCCTCTTCACCTTGCTCATCTTCCTGCACATCCTCGGTGCGGCCGCGATCTTCGGCGGCTGGCTCGCCTCCTTCAAGAACCCGACCGTGGGGCTGTGGCAGTGGATCGGCGCGATCACCCAGGTCGTCACCGGGATCATTATGTTCGGCCTGCTGGAAATGGGCGACGGCGAACCCAACCGGATCAAGCTGGGCATCAAGCTGATCATCGGGCTGGGCATCCTCGTCGCCGCCTGGATCGGGCGCAAGAAGGTCAAGAACAGCGACGAGGTCCCCACCGGCATCGCACATGCCGTCGGCGGCCTGGCCCTGGTCAACATCGCCATCGCCGTCCTCTGGGTCTGACCCGCACCCTTCGCACGACCCCCGTGGACCTACCAGTTCCAGCGGGGGTCGTCGTGTGTCCGGGGTCATCGGCTTGCCACCCCGGCGGCGGGCCATAGGATGGGAGATGGCGTCCGGAACCGGGCGTCCAGCCCAGATGTGGAGGAGTCACCATGGCTACAACCCGTTCAGCCCGCACCGTTTGGAACGGCGACCTTTTCACCGGCAACGGTCAGACCACCTTCGAAACGTCCGGCATCGGCACCTACGACATCACCTGGAAGGCCCGCGCCGAACAGGCCGAGGGCAAGACCAGCCCCGAGGAGCTCATCGCCGCTGCCCACGCCTCGTGCTACTCGATGGCCCTGAGCAACACGTTGAAGGAGGCCGGCTTCGCCCCGGAGTCACTCGAGACCACGGCCGAGGTCGACTTCGACACGACCAACGGACCGCTGATCTCCGAGATCCGCCTGGTCCTCAAGGCCACCGTGCCGGGCATCGACGAGGCAGCCTTCCAGGAGGCCGCCCAGGGCGCCAAGGAGGGCTGCCCGGTCTCCAAGGCGCTGGCCTCGGTACCGAGCATCACCCTGGACGCCACACTGGTCAGCTAGCAGCAGCCCGCGGCCTGGCCGCACAACGCGCACAGGGCGCCGGAACCGTGGAGGTTCCGGCGCCCTGTGCGTTGTTGGGGGCGTCTCAGTGCCCGGTGGCCGCCTGGGGCCGTTCCGGCAGGGGGCCCGGACGGCGCGACGGGTACCCGGCGCGTTCCGGGGGCAGCTGCGTCGGGATCTCGCGCAACATCTCCTTGAGCACTGCCACGGCCTGCTCCAGTTGGGGATCCTGTCCGGCCAGGTAGGCATGCGGCGGATACGGGACCTCGATGTCGGGGTCCACTCCCCGGTTCTCCACACCCCAGCCGACTCCCCCGGTGAACCAGGTGGCGTAGCGCGGTTGCGTGACCTGGGTCCCGTCGACGAGGTCGAACTGCCCGTCGATGCCGATCACCCCGCCCCAGGTGCGGACGCCGACCACGGGCCCGATCCCCCGCAGCTTGCTGACCTGGGTGATGATGTCGCCGTCGGATCCGGCCCACTCGTCGGTGAGGATGACCACCGGGCCCCGCGTGGCACTGGCCGGGTAGGTCCACGGTTCCATCTCACGGGCCACGGACCAGGCCGTCACCTTGCGGGAGATGACCTCGGCGACGAGCTGGGAGGTGTGCCCACCCCGGTTGCGGCGCACGTCGATGAGCAACGCGTCCCGCGAGGCCTCCTGGTCCAGGTCCCGGAACAGTTGTGCCCACCCCAGCGGCATCATGTCGGGGATGTGCAGGTAGCCGAACGTCCCCTCCGATGCCTCACGGACCTCGCGCCGGTTCCGCTCGACCCACTGGTGGTAGCGCAGGCGCTGGTCGTCTCGTACGGGAACCGCCCCGACACGGCGGACCGATCCGGGGGCCGGGGACTGCTCGCCATCACGCACGGTCAACTCGACGGTCTTCCCCGCGGCCCCCTGGAGAAGCCGGGCGGGCCCGGAGTCCGGGACGGGTATCCCGTCGACCGCCAGCAGCGTGTCCCCGGCGCGGACGCCGACACCGGGTGCCGCGAGGGGCGAATAGGCCTGTGGGTCGGAGGACTCCCCGGCCAGGACGTCGGCGATCCGCCATTGCCCGTCCACGAACTCGAGGTCCGCGCCGAGCAGGCCCTGCCGCTCGCCGTCCGTCGAGGGCATCGGCGTCACGTAGGCGTGGGAAGTGCCCAATTCGCCATGCAGCTCCCACAGCAGGTCCACGAGGTCGTCGTGCCCGCCGAGGCCGTCCACGAGGGGACGGTAGGTTTCGGCGATCGCGTCCCAGTCCTGACCCGCCATGTCCTCGACCCAGTAGAAGTCGCGTTGGAGGCGCCAGGCTTCGTCGAAGGCCTGCGCCCAGACGGCCGGCGGGTCCAGCCGCACCCGGATCCGCCCGAGGTCGACGTCCTGGGCATCCGGCGAGTCCTTCTCCGCGGGCCTGTCGGTGGGA
This sequence comes from Arthrobacter sp. JSM 101049, assembly GCF_041679245.1. Lineage (NCBI taxonomy): Bacteria > Bacillati > Actinomycetota > Actinomycetes > Micrococcales > Micrococcaceae > Arthrobacter > Arthrobacter sp. JSM 101049. Next base: position 170,194 of record NZ_JBGFFC010000002.1, read on the forward strand.
ACGGCCCGCACGGTGCCGTCGTTGACCGCCACGAGGCGCTTGCCGTCGCCGCTGACCGCGAAGGACTCGGCCGCCTCGAGCAGGATCGAGGTCTGCTGGGTTTCATGGTCGAACCGCTCCAGGTGCTTCGCCTCGGCAGCCGCGTCGGGTGCGCGGCCGTCGCCCGTCACCCCGGTGGAGACGTCGGACAGCCACAGCAGCCCGCCGGCGACGGCGACCAGCGATTCGTAGCGTCCCTGCGGAACCGGGGCGGCGAACAGGCGCGATGGCAGTCCCTCGGACACGACCGTGGTCTGCGGTGCCGGGGCATCGCCGCCGCTGGTCCCGGTTGGCTGCCCGCCGGCAGGATCGATCGTTGGGACCGTAGATGTCGTCTCGCCGGACGCGGCCTCGCCGGTGGTCCCCTGCCCGTAGACCCCGGGCCCGTACAGCGAGGGGGTGCGGTCGTCCAGCGCGATCAGGAAGGGCTTCGTCGATGCGGGGAACGACAGGTCGAAGCCGTGCGTGTCGTACAGCGGGTCGAAGCTCCGATCGGACAAGAAGGCCAGGTACTTCCCGTCGGGGGTGAACGACGGCGCATGGTCGCGGAACCGGCCGTCCGTCGCCTCGATCGGGGCTTCCGCGGGATCCTGAGTGGAGACGAGCAGGATCCGGCTGCGGTCCCCGAAGGCCGTTACCGGTTCGGCGAAGGCCAGCCACCGGCCATCGGGGGAAAAGGCGACCCGTTGCACGGCGCCGTGGCCGCCTTCGCTGACGTGGTGCCAGCTGCCGGTGGCGGTTTCCAGCAGGAACGTGTGGCCGGTTTCCGCGGCGACGGCGAGCCAGGCACCGTCGGCGCTGGCCGCCAGGGTCCGCACCCGGTGCCCGGCGGGAAGCCGGAAGCTGCGAGCCTCCGGGGCGGGTGTTTCCCCGCTGGTGCCTTCGACCGGGTCCGACGACGGCTCCTCCCGCGAGTTGTCCGCGTCCGTCGACATGATGGGGGTTTCGTGCGGGATGCCACCCGACGGGTCGCTGGTGGCCAGTCCTGCAGCGCTGACGGGCTGCGGGAGCTCGAGGCCGTCGTCCGCTGCCGCCTCGCCTCGGGCTGGCGTTGCCATAGTGCGGTCCGGACCGGCTGCGCCGTCCCGCGACGTTCCGGGCGCCGCGGCAGGATGGCCGGGTGCCTGCGGGTCGAGGTCCTTGATATGGATGGCCTCGCGACCGTCGTCATCGGCGGCGAAGGCATACCGGTCCCGCCCGAGGGGGATGCCGAGCCGGGCGCGGACTCCGGGCGCCGTCTCGAGGGCGCGGGCCGGTCCGCGGCGGTGGACCAGCAGGTGCAGGGTCCCGTGGCTTTCGATGATGCTGGCGTTGCCGTCGTGGTCCGGGATCGCACCGGCCAGGTGCCGGGAGACATCGAGGGCGACCGGTTGACGGGCGTGTCCGGCGGAGCCGAGGGTGATGTCCAGCCGGCGGGCTTCGCTGTCCAGCCCGTCGAGCATCCACAATTCACCCGCCGACTCGTAGACGAGGCGCTGCCCGTCGGAGGCCAGATGGCGTGCATAGTACCGATCGTGGTCGGTGTGGCGTTTCAGGTCCCCGCCGCTGGCGTCGACGGAGTAGACGTTGCCATACCCCTCGTGGTCGGACAGGAAGGCAATGCGCCGGCCGATCCACACGGGATCGCACAAGTTGCCCTCGAGCTCGGGGACCAGCCGTTCGAAGTTTCCGCCGCCGTCGTTGTCGATCCAGAGTTTGCCTGCGGTGCCTCCGCGGTAGCGCTTCCACCATGCCGGTTCCCGGCTCAGCGCGCTGCCGACGACCAGGGGCCGTTCATCGCCGACCACCGGACCCCACGCGAGCGAATCGACCGGGCCGTAGTCCAGCCGGTGGGCTGGCGAGCCATCCAGCGGCACGGCGTGTGCCCACGTCAACCGGGAGTCTCCCTGTCCCCGGGAGGTCACCGCAACGATGTCCCCCTCCGGGGTAAAGCCGCGGTTGCGCGTCGACGGATGGCCCCAGTGCGTTAGTTGGCGGTATCCTCCGCCGTCCACGGATGCCGCCACGACTTCCTGGACGCCGCCGCTGGCGATCGTCCAGATGACGGAGCGTCCATCCGCGCTGAACCGCGGGTTGCGGGCCGGGAGCCCCTGCGCGGAGAGACGCCACGCGCGGCCTCCATCAAGGGGTGCCAGCCACACGTCGTCTTCGGCGACGAAGGTGATGAGCTGGTCGGTGACATGGGGGTATCGAAGATAGCTGGTCGGACTCATCGTCCGATCCTATCGAGATGCGGTGGTCTCGTCACCGGCCACGCCTCGTGACCTCGTTCCGGCTTTTTCCCCGCTGTCGAAGACCCCGGAGATCAGCCAGCCGCCGTCGTGGCGGGAGAGCCGCAGCACCAGGTGCTGGACTTCCGGCTCCTCGATGCTGTCCACCGTTGCCCCATCTGCACCCACGATCCGGTAGGGACTGATGGTGCTGGTCACCGCGACTTCGGCCGTGTCCCGTGTGCTTCCTTCCCGGAGGCTCGCCTCCGAAAGCCGGGTGGTCAGTCCCGCATAGTGCAGCCCCTTCGAACGCAATTGGCTCGCGGTGGCCAGATCGGGCCCCAGCGAGGCACCCTGGTCCGCGTGGACCCGGCGCAAGGCCCGTGGGTCCGCCGCCGACAGGGCCAGGTCGCGCCGGGCGGTGAGGATCTCGACGGCCCGGAGCGGATCCTTCGGGACGTCTTCGCGGAAGGCGGCCTCCTGAAGCACGGTTCCGCCCGGCCCCCCGGCTTTGGTGGTGGGGGCCGTTGGCCCTGGCCCCGGTGGCGTTCCGCTGGGATCCTGGGCGGGCCGCGAGGCATGGGGGGCGGGAACGGCGGCCGGCGTCGCCGGCGGTTCCGCGGAGGGAAGCAGCGAGCCGGCCCCGAGGGCTGCCACGACAGCGGCGACCGCCGCGGCGATCCACACGACGGGAACGCCCCGGCGCCGTTGGCCGCTGCCGTCCCCCTTCCGTGGGGCGCGGACCCCGCGGAGGGAATCCAGCCATGGGGCCGCACCCCGCGGGCGGGGCTGTCGACTGGGCCTGGCCCGGTTTTCCCGACGCCGGAGGATCGCGGCACCGTTCCCCCGCAACCACCGCGTCGAAGGCGCGGCGCTGGCGGCCGGATCCGCGACGACATGCGTGACCATTTGTCCCAGCGCCTCGGGACGAACGGCATCGCGCAGGTTGACCGGTTGCGGCTTGGCCACCTCGAAGATCTGCCGGCTGAAATCGGCAGCGGTGGGACGCAGGTCCTCGTCGTCCGCCAACGCGTCCTCCAGCAATTCCACAAGCTGGCTCGGCACGCGGCCCAACAGGCTGGACAAGGGAGGCCGCTGGTGGGTCGGACCGGCTATGCGGCCCGTGACCATGTACCAGGCCAAGGCGGCGAGGGAATAGACGTCACGGGCCGGCCGCAGCCTCTTTCCCCGGCTGTCGTCGGACTCGGGGGTGGGTGCCCGGAATCCCGGCGTCCCCGATTCCGACTGCCGGCCACCGACCAGCACGGCCAGGCCCAGGTCCGCCAGCTTGGGCATTCCGGCGGCGGTGAACAGGATGTTCCCGGGCGCGACGTCCCCATGGACCCCGCCATGGTCATGCAGATAGGCAAGGGCCGAGGCGATGGGGGCAATAACGGTCACGGCCTCCCCCAGCGACACGGGTCCGCGCGCTGCAATGAGATCGGCCACGGATCCCCCGGGAAGGTACTCCATCAGGATGGCCTCACCGCAGTCCGTGTGGACGGTTCCGATCAGCTCGACGATGTGCTGGTGTCGCATGGACGCCAGGGCGGTGACCTCCGCCGTCGTTCCCTCGGCCCAGCCGCTTCCCGCTGTCGGGACCTTCAGCGCAGCCCTGCCGCCATCCCCACGATTGCGGACGACGTAGACGGTCCCGGATCCGCCGCTGCCGATTTCGCGTTCAATGGCCCAGTCCACGAGCTCGGGGACCTTCGCCTGTGCCTTCGCCGCATCCATGTTCCAGTTCTAACGCGTTTCCGGTCCGCCTGCAGAAGTTGTCCACAGCCCGGGGTTCTTCATGCAATTCGAACCTGCAGACGCCGACGAGTAGCGTTGGGGCCATGACCATCTCCTTCCAGCGGCTGGGCTTTGCCCCGGACTACGTTGACTACCAGGAGGCCTGGGACCTGCAGCGCCGCATCCACGACGACGTGGCTGCCGGCACGCACGGCCCGGAAGTCCTCCTGCTCGAACATGCGGCGGTCTACACGGCCGGCAAGCGCACCGAACCCCAGGACCTTCCCGTGGATGGAACCCCGGTGGTCGACGTGGACCGCGGCGGCAAGATCACCTGGCACGGACCGGGGCAGCTGGTGGGGTACCCCATCGTCGAGCTGGCGAACCACGCCGGCATCCGCGACTACGTGCACCGCCTTGAGGAGATGCTGATCAACGTCGTCGCCAACTACGGCATCTCCGCCGAACGCGTCCGCGGGCGTGCAGGAGTCTGGGTGCTGGGACGCGACGGTGCCCAGGACCGCAAGATCGCCGCCATCGGCATCCGCGTCGACCATGGCGTGACGATGCACGGCTTCGCACTGAACTGCGACAATGACGATGCCGCGTTCTCCCGGATCATCCCCTGTGGGATCGCCGACGCCTCCACCACCAGCATCACCGAGGAATCCGGGCAAACCGTTCGGCCCGTCGACGTGCTCGACCGGGTCCAGCAGGAACTGTCGCGCCTGCTCCAGCCCGCCATCAAGAATCCCAATCCCCCGACCGTCGATGAAGGAGCCCTACTGTGAGCCTCGCCCCCGAAGGACGCCGCATGTTGCGCATCGAACAGCGCAACTCGGCTACCCCCGTGGAACGCAAGCCCGAGTGGATCAAGGCCAAGGTCGAGATCGGCCCGGAATACGTCGAGCTCAAGAAGCTGGTGAAGGACAAGGGACTGAACACCGTCTGCGAGGAGGCGGGCTGCCCCAACATCTTCGAATGCTGGGAAGACCGCGAGGCCACGTTCCTCATCGGTGGTTCCGAATGCACGCGCCGTTGCGACTTCTGCCAGATCGATACCGGCAAGCCCCAGGCGATCGACCGCGCAGAGCCGTTCAAGGTCGCCCAGTCCGTGAAGCAGATGGGATTGCGCTACGCCACGGTGACGGGGGTGGCCCGCGACGACCTCGAGGACGAGGGCACCTGGCTCTATGCCGAAACCGTCCGCCGGATCCACCAGTTCAACCCCTCCACCGGGGTCGAGCTGCTGATCCCTGATTTCTCCGGCAAGAAGGAATTCCTGGACGAGATCTGTGCCTCCGCGCCGGAGGTGTACGCGCACAACATCGAGACGGTTCCGCGGTTGTTCAAGTCCATCCGCCCGGCGTTCCGTTACGAGCGTTCCCTGGACGTCATCAGGCAGGGCCGCGACAACGGCATGATCACCAAGTCGAACCTGATCCTCGGGATGGGCGAGACGCTCGAGGAGGTCTCCGAGGCCATGCGCGACCTGCACGAGGCCGGCTGCGACCTCTTGACCATCACCCAGTACCTGCGGCCCACCGAACGCCACCACCCCGTGGAGCGCTGGGTCAAGCCCCAGGAGTTCGTCGACCTGCAGAAGGAGGCCGAGGAGATCGGTTTCCTGGGCGTCATGTCGGGGCCCCTGGTGCGTTCGTCCTACCGTGCCGGTCGGCTCTGGGCGGGTGCGATGCGCAAGAAGGGCCTGCAGATCCCCGCGGAGCTGGCGCACATCGAAAGCTCGGGCACCACCAAGCAGGAGGCCTCCACCCTCCTGGCTGCCCACTAGCCGTCCGCGCATCGCGTAGAATTGAACCACTATGGCCAAGACCTCTAATTCACCCTCAAACGATGACGCCAAGCCCAAGCGCTCCTTGTTCTCGCGTAAGCCCAAGGCCGATAAGGCGACCAAGGAACCAGGCCGGCTGAAGCAGCTCGGCCAGGTCTTCCAGATGACCCGGCGCAACGATCCCAACGCCGTGTGGTGGATGGTCCTGGCCTTCCTCGGCATCGTTGCCCTCGGCCTGGTCATCGGCCTGCTGATCGACAACTGGGTCACGACGCTGCTGGTCTCCATCCCCCTGGGACTGCTGGCTGCCCTGTTGATCCTCTCCCGGCGAGCCGAACGAGCCGCTTTCAAGCAGCTGGAAGGCAAGCCCGGTGCAGCCGGCGCAGCCATGTCCGTGTTGCGCCGTGGCTGGATCCTCACCGAGCAGCCGGTCGCCGTCAGCCCCCGCACCCAAGATCTGGTTTTCCGCGGCATCGGACGTCCCGGTGTCGTCCTCGTGACCGAGGGTCCCACGCATCGCGTGCGCCCGCTCGTTGATTCCGAGCGCCGCCGGATGAGCCGTGTCTTGCCGAACGTCCCGATCCATGTCATCTACGCCGGCTCGGCCGAGGGGCAGACCGCGTTGGGAGATGTCGCCAAGCAGATGAAGAAGCTCCCCAAGGCGATCAACAAGCAGGAGGTCCACGCCGTGGATCTGCGGTTGTCGACCCTGGGTAGCGCCAAGCTTCCAATCCCCAAGGGCATCGACCCGAACAAGGCCCGGCCGGACCGCCGCGCCATGCGCGGCCGCTAGGCCACCTGAATGAAAGTGCCGGTTCCTCGTTCGAGGAACCGGCACTTTTCATCTGGGGAGCTGCCCCGCGTGGAGCGCGGATTTCCCGCTGTCGTGCGGCCAGCCCCGACGTTGCCGTGCCTGGCTGCCCAGCCGATTATCAGATACGGACGAGGATCGCCTTGATCGCCCGGTCGTGCAGTCCCCGCTGGTCGGGGTCCGTCACGAGCGGGGGAACCACCAGGCACAACAGGAGTCCGCGGACCAGCCCCTGCAGCGGACGAATGGCGGATCCGTCCATGCCCTGGACCTGCATGCCCAGGATCCGGTGTCCAATGGAATGTCCGGTCACGCCGACGAAGAGGATCTGCATGGCGGCAAAGAATGTCAGGTTGGCCAACGAGCTGCCGTGGAAGAAGATCAGCGAGGGGATCATGGCCAGGAACCAGTCGATGCACAGGGCAGCGGCCCTTCGGCCGATGCGTGCCACCGACCCTGGTCCCGACTCGGGACGGCCGAGCCGCTGGCCCGGCCAGGCCTCCGGGTTCAGTTGCGGCGGGCCCTCGAGCCAGGAGCTGACGTCTTTTCTTTCCACTTGACCAGCTTACCGTGGCGGCGTGGCGGAAGGCCCGGCGTCGTGCCCGGGACCACAGGCTCAGGGCAACGGCTGGCCGGCGCTGCGCATCCGCCGGGTCGCGGCTATCCGGGGCCCCTGGTTCCGGCCAATTTGTGGCCCTCTGTAACGTGGCTGAAACAGACGCGTGACGGTCGGGAAACCAGAATTCGCTAGGGTAGAGGCAACAGCGAGGGGCCGACACGTGCAAAAGCCGCGTGCTTCCCTGGCCTGAGCAAACCTCATAGGAGCAGTAGCAGATGTTCAAGAACCCGGACGAAGTCCTCAAGTACATTGCCGACGAAGACGTAAAGTTCGTCGACATCCGATTCACGGACCTTCCGGGGGTGCAGCAGCACTTCAACGTCCCGGCCAAGACGGTCGACGCGGACTTCTTCGTCAACGGGCAGCTCTTCGACGCATCGTCGATCAAGGGGTTCCAGGGCATCGCCGACTCCGACATGCAGTTGATCCCCGACGTCACCTCCGGCTTCGTCGATCCGTTCCGTGTCGAGAAGACGCTCGCGTTCAACTTCTCGATCGTGAACCCGCGCACCGGCGATCCCTACCACCGCGATCCGCGGGGCGTCGCCGAGCGGGCCGAGGCCTACCTGGCTTCCACCGGCATCGCCGATACCGCGTTCTTCGCCCCCGAGGCCGAGTTCTTCATCTTCGACAACATGCAGTGGGAGTCGAAGCCGCAGGGCTCCTTCTACAAGATCGATTCCATCGAGGCGCCGTGGAACACCGGCAAGAAGGAAGAGGGCGGGAACCAAGCGTACAAGACGCCGTTCAAGGGCGGCTACTTCCCGGTCTCCCCCACCGACAAGCAGGCTGACCTGCGCGACGCCATCTGCCTGGAACTCGAAGCAGCCGGCTTGGAGGTCGAGCGCTCCCACCATGAGGTGGGCGCGCCGGGGCAGGCCGAGATCAACTACAAGTTCAACACGCTGACCCACTCTGCCGATGACATCCTGAAGTTCAAGTACATCGTCAAGAACCTTGCCGATGCCTGGGGCAAGTCCGCCACCTTCATGCCGAAGCCCATCTTCGGCGACAACGGGTCGGGCATGCACTGCCACCAGTCGCTGTGGACCGATGGGGAGCCGCTGTTCTACGACGAGAAGGGCTACGCCGGTCTCTCGGACATCGCCCGCTGGTACATCGGCGGCCTGCTCAAGCACGCTTCGGCGGTCCTGGCCTTCACCAACCCGACGGTGAACTCCTATAAGCGCCTGGTGAAGGGCTTCGAGGCACCGGTCAACATGGTGTACTCGCAAGGCAACCGCTCGGCCGGCATCCGCATCCCGATCACCGGCTCAAATCCCAAGGCCAAGCGCATCGAATTCCGCGCCCCCGATGCCTCGGGTAACCCATACCTCGCCTTCGCGGCGCAGCTGATGGCCGGCCTGGACGGCATCCGCAACCGCATCGAGCCGGCGGACCCGATCGACAAGGACCTCTACGAGCTCCCGGCCGAAGAAGCCAAGGACATCCAGGTGGCCCCCGGCTCCCTGGAGGAAGCCCTCTCGGCCTTGGAGGAGGACTACGAGTTCCTGCTGGCCGGAGACGTGTTCACCGAGGACCTGATCCGCACGTGGATCGATTTCAAGCGCGAGAACGAGATCAAGCCGCTGTCCCTGCGACCGAACCCCTACGAGTTCGAGCTGTACTACGGCTGCTAGCTAGATCCCGCGGCTGACTCGGGTTTAGTCCGCACAGAGTCCGCACGGGCTGCCAACACTTCGGTGACGGCGGCACGTGCGGACTCTTCTGTGTCCGGGAACTTGTGGGCCGTGCTTCCCTGGAACGTGTCTCCTCCGTGGAGGTAGCAACGACTACTCGAGCCGGGGGCATCGCGGAGACGGGCGCTAGAGCGTCCGCGGATGGCTGCCGGAGGCCATCGGCGCGGGGGGCTGACGACCGCGACCCGGAGGGCCGCGAAAGCGAACAGGCGACGAGTGTCCACCGGGCGGCACACGCCGATTTCCGACCTGTAACGATTATCCGCAGGGGCGGCTTCAGGTGTCGGACTGTCTGCGCCGCCTCCTAGACTCGATGAATGCCAATGGGGGGAATCATGAAGAAAGTAGCACTTGCGGCTGTGTTCGCCATCGCTCTCAGTGCCTCGGGGTGCGCCAGTGGTGCGTCCGGGGCTCGGGAGGCCGTGCCGGCGACCGACGCTTTGGCGGCGGGTAGTCCCGGCTTCGACATGGAGCAAGAAATCGCCTACGCGGCGATGAACCGTTGGTTGAGCAACGAGGGCGCGCACAGCGTGGAGGGCTTCGTCTTCCCCTTCAACCTCATAACACGCGTTGAAGGGCCCGCACGCGGAACCATCGTCCTGTACGTGGATAACGCCCTGGAAGACAACCTCGAAGGTATTCTCGACTATGTCCCCGAAGACGACCTGCACTCGATTGCCGCCGTCATGCTATCGGCCATCCATGCGGACTTCCCCGACATCGTGACTATCACCGCCAGCACCGAGGACCGACAGCACACGGCCACCGTCTTCGCCAGCAGGCCCGGCGTGATCGCCAGCTAGATGGCCCGAAAGGGAATCCTGAAGGAACCGGCACGTGCCGCCGTTGACTTCCACCCAGGCGTTGGCCCGTGCAGCGATGCTAGAAGGGCGGATCTTCCAACGGGGCCTGGCCGCTGTCCGGCTCGGGGGCATTCTCCTGGTCGTCCGGCCTGCGGATGGCAGGTGGTCCGTATGCACCAGCATTGCGCTTCAGACGGCGCTTCCGATTGGCCTTGGCATGTTTCGTTCGGGCGTAGCGGCCGTGCTCGGGATTCTCGCTGGAGGGATCGGGGACATCTTCGATCCTTCCCCAATGGCGCATTTGCAATGCCTCGTAATGCCGGTATTCGATCTTCTCGTCGGTGACGTCATGGTCCGGCCGTGGAGCATCGGGGTGGCGAGCGTCGGGGTCCAGGCCTTCGCCTTGCTGCTCCTGTTCCTCCGATTGCATGTGGTCCAGGATCTCGGCCTCGGAAATGTTCTCCAGTGCCCGTTCCACGGGCCGATCTGCCGCGTCCGGGTCTCCGTCAGCCAGCATCTGAGCGCTCCAGGCATCATATTCGGCCTCTGTCATCCCCGGGTCGTCATCGTCGTCCTCGTCCTGGGAGGTCGGCTGAACCGGGTGGTAGTACTGGGGCTCCACATCGGGTATGGCAGCGTCTGGATCCGCCGGCGGCGCGGGCAATTTGCGCGGCCCGGGTGCGTCCTGCCTGGTGCTGGCTTGCCCAGGATCGGCTACGGCCCAGGGGGCGGCCGGATAGGACACCCGTTGGGTGCCGAACAGGCTGGTGACCAGAATGGTCCCGCCGGATCGTTGTTCGACCTCGATCAGGCCCAAGGACTTTAGCCGGTGGCAGCGTCGACATCCGAAATGAATGTTCCCGATGTCCGTGCCGCCGCCGTCTTGCCATTCATCTGTATGGTCAACGTCGCAGGTGCGGGCGGGTCCGGTGCAGCCGGGCGTGGTGCAGCAGGCATCCCTGAACTGCAGGATGGCACGTTGCGCGCGGGTGGGCCGATACCGTGTTTGGCCGAACTCCACGATGGCGCCGGTCACCGGATCGGTGATGACCCGCCACCACGTCCGGGCTGCGGCCATCAGGCGTGTTGCGGATATCTGGTCAATGGGTCCACCGCCGAGCAACGACGGCACCGCTGCGCCGGGTTCCAGTTCCCCCACCGACAGGCCTCCCGGCGCCGTCAACGTGGTTGCGATCGGCGCTTGCCCGCCGGTGGCAGCGTCGGCGCCGTCGTTGGAGCGGGAGGACTCGCCGTCGACCGGAGTACCGTCGGCGGCCACGGGTCCGCCCGGCGTACCCGGAAACAGGGTGGACGGGACCGTGACGAAGACTTCCGCGTTGACCGACTCGAGGCCCTGGCCGCGTGGACCGTTCAGCACGGTGTCGATCAAGACATCCGCACGCAACTGGTCCATCGTGCGCTGCTCGTTCGGGTTGTCTGCCGGCGTCCCGGGTGCTGCGTCGTTGCCGGCCTCACGGGCGGCCTGGGCGACAGCCGCGGCGGAATCCGGATCCGCCTTCAAGAGGCGGGCCATTCCATCGATCTTCGAGTAGATCGCGTGGCAACTTGCCGTCGGCAGGTAGCCCGACAGCCAGGCCATTCCATCGGAGGCCTCGTCCACCGTGATCCGGCGGTCCCGCAATGCGGTGCGGGACCGCTTGGTGAAGGACAGGCCGTAGTACTTCTCCAGCACCTGCTGGCCCCGCGAGCGCAGCTGCGACGGGGACTTCCCCGGGGCGATGGCGAGCATGTCGGCCCCGAAATCGCGCCGATCAACCCGCGCCTGGGCTGCACGGGCGGCGACTTCGCGCTCCCACTCCTCCCGGACTGATGCGTCCGCGTCCCGTGGCGGCAACGCCGGGGTTTCCGGAACGATGTGTCGGGTGTGTTCGAGAATCCGCTGGACATGACTGGCGCCGATACGCCCCAGCGTCAAGGCCTCGAGGACCTCCGGGGTATCGGACACGAGCGTGTCCGCCTGACCCAACAGACGGTGGGCTTGGCCTTGGGAGAGGCTGGCGACCAAGGCGATCTCCATGGCCGCGCTGTCAGCGGCCGCAAAGGATGCCATCCTGCCGGTGCGCACGGAGATCTGCATTCCCGGGTGGTCCTCCAGCGCTTCCAACCAGGGCGGAACCGCGTGCTGGGCCTCGTCGTGGAGCATGGCTGCTGCGCGGTACTTCTCCGACTCGGCAAACCTGACCAGTGCCTCCGCCGCCTTCAGGCGCGTGGAGCCGTCCACCATGGGACCGGCCATGCGGGTGAGTTCCCACCCGTTGACCGTCAAGGACTCCGCTACCTCTTCCATATCCCCACTCTGCCAGCCGCCTCCGATGATTTGGCGCCAGCGAACTATGCCTGGAAAACCTTTGGGAATCAGGACCTGTGCGGGGTCCGTGGGGCCCGCGGAGGTCACCCTGGATACCGCAGGGGGAAAGACGACAGGGGCCTCGCCGAAGGGGTGGACGAACCGAGCGGAGGCCCGAAAAAGAGCGCGCCGCCCTCGGGGCGGGAGGGCCAAGCCGGCAGGTCCGGCGAGGCCTCAGGTGCGCTTGCCGTACCTTTGGTGCACGGCTTGGCGGCTGACCCCGAGGGCCTGGGCGATTGCTTCCCAGGAAAGTCCTTCGCCACGCGCGCGGCGGACCAGCACGGCTTCGGTGCGCCGAACCTCCTGGCCCAATGCGGCAACGGCTTGCAACCGGTCCACCGGGCCTCCGGCGTCCATGGATCCGACCAGGGTCTTCATGCGTTCCACCTCCATGACGTCAAGCTATCTTGACGATACCCAAAGTGTCAAGACAGCTTGACGAGCTGCGGGGCCACGACTGTCGGCGCCACGGCGGGCACAGCAGATGCGCAGCACCGTCGCGGACCCCGCGCCGGGCCGAACGCACCCACGCGGGGCCGGGATCGCCCGGGTCGGAATCGGGCCGCTCTAGCCCGCGATGGTCGTCAGCAGGAATGCCGCCGGTTCGTCGGCGACGACATTGTGCACGACGTCGGGGATCACGAAGAGCCCACCGTGCCCCACGACCTGTTCGCCCCCGTCCCACCGCACGGTGACGCTGCCCTGCAGGACCAGCAGCGTCGCGGACTCGGGCTTGGAGTGGTCCGCGAGTTCGGACCCCGCATCGAGCGCCATCAGGGTCTGGCGCAGCCGCCCGTCCTTGAGCACCGCGGTGGCGCTGCGGCGGTGCGCTGCTGTTTTCGCCTTCTCCAGGTGTTCGCCCACCAGGTCGTCCAGTTCGGCCTTGCTGACGTGCATGGTCACCACTTCCCTTCCCTTGTGCCGGCACCTGTGGAGGCACCGCCGTCGTACCTACTGTTGTTCATGTTCCTCGAACCCGTAGAAGTGCCGCTCGAAGACGCTGCGTGCCCGGCGCGTGACCCGCCGGTAGTCGTTGTCCAGCTCCGCGGCGCTGCCTGCAGGGTAGCCGCACCAGCGCGCCACGGCCTCCATGTCGCGCCACGAGCGCGGCAGCACATCGGAGGCGCGGCCGGTGCAGGCCACCGTGGCGCTACGGATCCGCGTGGCCAGGGACCACGCGCGATCGAGCAGCTCGACGTCACCGGGTGGCAGCAGTTCGAGCTGCGCCAACGCGGCCAGGGCCTGGCGCGTCGAGGTGGTCCGGAGTTCGGGGTGCTGGGCCGCGTGCTCGAGCTGGAGCAGCTGGACGAGCCATTCCACGTCGCTGAGCCCCCCGCGCCCCAGCTTCACATGCCGCCCCGGATCGGCACCGCGCGGCAGCCGCTCGGCCTCCACGCGCGCCTTGATCCTGCGGATCTCCCGGACCTCGTCGGCGTCGACCGGGCGGCCGTACCGGATCCCGTCGACCAGCGTCATGAACTCGGCGGCGAGGCTGTCCTCGCCGGCCATGGGGCGGGCCCGCAGCAGGGCCTGGCGTTCCCAGACCAGTGCCCAGCGCCCGTAGTACTCGCGGTAGGAGTCGAGGGACCGCGCCAGTGGGCCGTTCTTGCCCTCGGGCCGCAGGGCGGCATCGACGACGAGCTTGGGCTCGGCCAGCACGGCCGGCTTCAGCGGCTGGGTGAGCAGCTTGCCGACGTGGGTGAAGATCCGCAGGGCCTGCTGCTGCGCCTCGTTCTGGTCCACGCCCTCCAGCGGGCGGTGCACGTACAGCACATCCGCATCGGAGCCGTAGCCGATCTCCTGGCCGCCCTGGCGGCCCATGGCCACGACCAGCAGGTCGGTGAGGCGCTCGGTGGTCCCGAACTCGTGCTGCTCGGCCACGCGCAGCGCGGCCAGCACGGCGGCGCGGTCGATCTCCGAGAGCGCCCTGCCGATCTCGTCGATGTCCAGCAGCCCGGCGGAATCCGCGAGCGCGATCCGCAGCAGCTCGCGCCGCCGGTTCAGCCGGATCAGGCGCATCCCGGATTCGGGGTTCCGGTGCCGCTTGAGCTTCGCCGAGGTCTCCTGCCAGAGCTGCTCGAACGGCATCGGCCGCAACTCGCGGTCATCGCCCAGCCAGGCCGTCGATTCGGGCGAGACCTCCAGCAGGTCGGTGATGAACCGCGAGCCGGAGAGTATATGGCAGAGCCGTTCGGCGGCGGCGTTCGAGTCGCGCAGCATCCCCAGGTACCAATGCGACTCCCCCAGCGCCTCGCTCAGCCGGCGGAAGCCCAGCAACCCGGCGTCGGGATCCACGCCGTCGGCCAGCCACTCCAGCAGCACCGGCAGCAGCTGGCGCTGCAGCGAGGCACGACGGCGGACCCCTGAAGTCAGTGCCTCGATGTGCCGCATCGCCCCCTTCGGGTCCAGGTACCCCAGGGCGGCCAACCGGGCCTGGGCCGCGGCCGGGGAGAGTCGGACCTCGTCGGTGGACAGGTTCGACGCCGAGGCCAGCAGCGGGCGGTAGAAGATCGACTCGTGGAGGCGCCGGACCGAGCGCTTGGTGGCCTGCCACTGGTGGACAAGCTCCTCGGCGGGCTTGCTCCCGCTGCGGGCGCGGCCCCCGGAGGCGCGGAACAGCACGCGCAGGGCCTCTTCCTTCACCGGCATCAGGTGTGTCCGGCGCAGGTTGACCAGCTGGATCCGGTGCTCGAGCACGCGCAGGTAGCGGTAGGCCTGGTCGAATTCGGCGGCGTCCCCGCGGCCGATGTACCCTCCCTCGCTCAGGGCCGCGATGGCCGAGGTGGTGTCCCGCACCCGCAGCGTCTCGTCCACCCTGCCGTGCACCAGCTGCAGCAGCTGGACGGTGAACTCGACGTCGCGCAGGCCGCCGGGCCCAAGCTTGATCTGGCGGCCCAGCTCGTCGGGGGAAATGTTCGCCAGGACGCGTTTGCGCATCCCCTGGACCGATTCGACGAACCCGTCGCGCTCCGACGAACTCCAGATCATCGGGCCGACGGCGTCCTCGTAGGCCCCGCCCAGGATGGTGTCGCCTGCAATGCAGCGGGCCTTGAGCAGAGCCTGGAACTCCCAGCTTTTGGCCCAGCGTTCGTAGTAGGCCACGTGGGAGGACAACGTGCGCGACAGGGCCCCGTCCTTGCCTTCGGGCCGCAGGTTCGCATCGACTTCCCACAGGGCCGGCTCGGGGCCCGGGCTGTTGATGGCGCGCCCGATCCCCGCGGCCAGGGTCTCGGCGATGGCCGCAGCGCGGTCGTCGTCCAGGCCGTCCGCCTCGTGCACGTAGATGACGTCCACGTCGGAGATGTAGTTCAGTTCGCGGGCACCGCACTTGCCCATCCCGATGACGGCGAGCCGGACCGCGGCCACCTCCGCCGGATCGAACCTCTCGGCGGCCTCGGCCCGCGCGATCGCCAGCGCCCCGTCGATCGCGGCGCCGGCCAGGTCCGCCAGCTCGGCGGCCACGGCGGGCAGCACCAGCGACGGGTCCGCGGCGCAGACGTCGCGCACGGCAAGCCGCGCCAGGGCCGCCCGGTAGGCGATCCGCAGCCGTGCGTAGCCGTCCTTGCCCGTGTGGGTGGCGACCGGCGGGCTGGTGGGGGCGGTGCCGTCGGGGTTGGTTTCCGTGTCGGCGTCGGTGTCTGCGTTGGTTTCCGTGCCGGCGTCGGCGTCGGCACCGACGGCGCGCAACAGGTCCGCACGGAGCACTGCCGTGGGCACCGCCTCCCAGTCGGTCGGGTTGCCGGGGACGACGGCGGATTCCCCACCGCCCGCGGCGGGCTCCGCAGCTGCCGGGGGTGCCGGGACCACGACGTCGAGGTGTTCGGGGTGCCGGACCAGGAAGTCCCCGAGGGCCTCGGAGGCACCCAGCAGCCGCATCAGCGGAAGCCCGGCACCGCCGTCGTGCACGTTCTCCAGGACCTCCGGGGCGCGTTCGGCCAGCCGCAGCAACAACAGCAGTGCCTGGTCGGGGTCGGCGGCCGCTCGCAGCCCGGCCAGCAGTGCGGCCTCGTCGGCGCCGGCCAGGATCTCATCGCCCAGGAACCGCTTGGCCCGCTCGACGTCGTCGAACCCGGCGGAGATCAGGTGACGTGTCAGGCTCATGGCGTGGCCCTACAGGATGCCGAGGTAGCGGGAGGTCTCGAACGGGCTCACGTATTGGCGGTACTCGTTCCATTCGTCCTGCTTGTTGCGCAGGAACGAGTCGAAGACCTGCTCGCCCAGGATGCCGGCCACCAGCTCGGAGTCCTCCATGGAGCGGATCGCATCGTGCAGCGACCCGGGCAGCGGGGCATGGCCCATGGCGCGGCGTTCGGCGGCGCTGAGGCCCCACACGTCGTCGTCGGTGGCCGGCGGGAGCTCGTAGCCCTCCTGGATACCCTTGAGCCCGGCGCCCAGGATCACCGCGTAGGCCAGGTAGGGGTTGGCCGCGGAGTCGATCCCGCGGTATTCCACGCGGGCCGATTGGCCCTTGTTCGGCTTGTAGAGCGGCACGCGGACCAGCGCGGAGCGGTTGTTGTGCCCCCACGACAGGTGGCTGGGGGCCTCTCCCCCACCCCAGAGCCGCTTGTACGAGTTCACGAACTGGTTGGTCACCGCGGTGAACTCCGGGGCGTGGTGCAGCACCCCGGCGATGAACTGCCGCGCCGTCTGGGAAAGCTGGTACTCCTGGCCGGCCTCGAAGAACGCGTTGGTGTCGCCCTCGAAGAGCGAGAAGTGCGTGTGCATGCCCGAGCCGGGGTGGCGCGAGAACGGCTTGGGCATGAACGTGGCGTAGATGCCCTGCTGCAGCGCCACCTCCTTGATGACGGTGCGGAAGGTCATGATGTTGTCGGCCGTCTGCAGGGCATCGGCGTAGCGCAGGTCGATCTCGTTCTGCCCGGGGCCGGTCTCGTGGTGGCTGAACTCCACCGAGATGCCCACCGCCTCGAGCATGGTCACCGCACGACGGCGGAAATCCTGGCCCACGCCGCCGGTCACGTGGTCGAAGTAGCCGCCATGGTCCACGGGGGTGGGTTCGGCATGGGCGTCGAGCTTGTCGGAGGTCAGCAGGTAGAACTCGACCTCCGGGTGCGTGTAGCAGGTGAAGCCCATCTCGGCGGCGGCCGCGAGCTGGCGCTTGAGCACCTGCCGGGGGTCGGCCGGCGACGGTTCGCCGTCCGGGGTGAGGATGTCGCAGAACATCCGCGAGGTCGGCTCGATCTCCCCGCGCCACGGCAGGATCTGGAACGTCGAGGGGTCCGGCTGGGCGAGCATGTCGGATTCGTAGATCCGCGACAGGCCCTCGATGGACGAGCCGTCGAAGCCCAGGCCCTCCTCGAACGCGCCCTCGACCTCGGCCGGGGCCAGTGCCACCGACTTCAGCGAGCCGACGACGTCGGTGAACCACATGCGCACGAAACGCACGTCGCGCTCCTCGATGGTCCTGAGCACGAATTCCTGCTGGCGGTCCATGGGCGCTCCTCGTCTGATCCGGCGATTGCTGCGGTGGTTCCGGGCCGTCCCACCGACGCCAACTCTACTCGGAAACCGTAGTCAACCGCGGTCCGCGGCCCGCCGTTGCCGTATCCTGAGGGACATGTCGCACGAACAGCCGGCCCCCTACGCCTCCGGCCAGACCCCGCCCACTCCCCGCCCCGCAGGACGGGTGCGCATCGGCCACCTGGCCCAGGCCAAGGCCGAGGGCCGGCGCTTCGCCATGCTGACAGCGTACGACCAGTACAGCGCCTCGATCTTCGAGGAGGCCGGCATCGAGGTGCTGCTGGTCGGCGACTCCGCGGCGAACAACGTCATGGGGCACGCGACGACCTTGCCGATCACCCTGGACGAGATGGGCGTGTTCGCCCGTTCCGTCACGGCCGGGGCGAAGCGCAGCCTCGTCGTTTGCGACCTGCCCTTCGGGACCTTCGAGGCCTCGCCGCAGCTGGCCGTGGAATCCTCCGTGCGGCTGATGAAGGAGACCGGCATCCACGCCGTGAAGATGGAGGGCACCGCACGCCGCGCCGCCCACGTCCAGGCCGTGGTCGAGGCCGGGATCCCGGTGATGGCCCACATCGGGTTCACCCCGCAGGCCGAGCACGCCCTGGGCGGCTACAAGGTCCAGGGCCGGGGCGAGGCCGCCCAGCGGCTCATCGACGACGCCCGGGCACTGGAGGCCGCGGGCGCGTTCTGCGTGCTGCTGGAAATGGTGCCGGCCGAGGTCGCGGCGGCCGTCGACGCCGCCGTCTCGGTGCCCACGATCGGCATCGGTGCCGGATCGGCCACCACCGGCCAGGTGCTGGTGTGGCAGGACATGATGGGGCTGAACCCGGGCAAGCTGCCGCGGTTTGTGAAGAAATATGCCGACTTGCGCCAGGTCATGGGCGATGCGGCCGCGGCCTACCACCGCGACGTCCTCGACGGGAGCTTCCCCGCCGACGAACACGGGTTCTAGGCGCTTCGGGTAGGCGGCCTTCCAGCCGCCTGTCCCCCGCGGGCGCGGGGACGCTCAGGCGTCGTCGTCCTCCCATGCCTCGTTGTTCCGCTCCACCTGCGCCAGCGCGCCCTGGGCCTCCTCGCGGGTCGCGTAGGGTCCCAGCAGCTGCGACCAGTCCGACTGCGGACCGGACTCGACCTGCTTGGTGTTGACGTTGAACCAGAAATCGCCGCCGATGGTTTCGCTGCCGTCGCCCATGGTGCTCCTCGCCTCGTGCTGCCGGAGCCCGGGAGTGGACCCCGCGTGCCCACCATACTCCGGGGCGCCGAGTTGGCGATAGGATCGTGAACATGCCACGTACGACCACAGCCCCCCTTGGAAACCTCGTCCCCGGAACCCCCACGCCCAAGCGGCAGGTTCCTGCCTCGATCGAACGCCCGGAGTACGTGGGCAAGTCCGCGCCGGCGAAATTCGAGGGCTCCGAGGTGAAATCCGCCGAGACCGTCGAGCGCATCCGCCACGCCTCCCGGATCGCCGCCGAGGCCCTGGCGCTGGTCGGGAAGGCGGTGGTCCCGGGCGTGACCACCGACGAGCTGGACCGCATCGGCCACGAGTACCTCGTGGACCACGGCGCCTACCCCTCCACCTTGGGCTACCGCGGCTTCACCAAGTCGCTGTGCACCTCGATCAACGAGGTCATCTGCCACGGCATCCCCGACACGACGGTCGTGCAGGACGGGGACATCGTCAACATCGACATCACCGCCTACATCGGCCACGTGCACGGCGACACGAACGCCACGTTCCTGGCCGGGGACGTGGACGAGGATTCGCGACTGCTGGTCGAACGCACCGAGGAGTCGCTGCGCCGGGCCATCAAGGCGGTCATGCCCGGCCGGGAGATCAACGTCATCGGCCGCACGATCGCCTCCTACGCCAAGCGCTTCGGCTATGGCGTCGTCCGCGACTTCACCGGGCACGGGGTCGGCGAGGCGTTCCACACCGGCCTGATCATCCCCCACTACGATGCCGCCCCGGCCTACTCACGGGTCATCGAGCCCGGAATGGTCTTCACCATCGAGCCGATGCTCACCCTCGGCGGGATCGACTGGGACATGTGGGACGACGGCTGGACGGCAGTGACCCGCGACCGCAGCCGCACCGCCCAGTTCGAGCACACGCTGCTGGTCACCGACTCCGGCGCGGAGATCCTGACCGTCGCCTGACCCCTGGCCCTTGCCGGACCACTCCATGCCCCCCCGCGGATCCGATCCGCAGCACCGCGACCCCGACCCCGAGGAGCCCCCATGTCGAAGGACGAGAAGAGCCAGAAGAAGATCTCCACCGCCATCGGCCTGGACATCGGCGGGACCGGCATCAAGGGCGGGATCGTGGACCTGAAGAAGGGCAAGCTGGTCGGCGACCGCTTCCGGATCGACACGCCCCGGCCCTCGACCCCGCAGGCCGTGGCCGAGGTCGTCCGCCAGATCGTCGCGGAGCTGTCGCTGCGCGAGGAGGCCCCGGCCCCGGACGCCCCGGTGGGCATCACCTTCCCGGCGATCATCCACGAGGGCGTCGCGCTCTCGGCCGCGAACGTGGACAAGAGCTGGATCGACACCGACGTCGACACCCTCTTCACCGACGCCCTGGGCCGCCCGGTGCAGGTCATGAACGACGCCGATGCCGCCGGGCTCGCGGAAGTCAGGTATGGCGCCGGCGAAGGAGTGAAGGGGTCCGTGCTGGTCATCACCCTGGGGACCGGCATCGGCTCGGCGCTGATCCACGACGGCATCCTGGTGCCCAATTGCGAGCTCGGGCACCTGGAAATCGACGGCTACGACGCCGAATCCCGGGCCTCGGCCGCCGCCCGGGAACGCGATGGCCTCTCCTGGGAGGACTACGCGGTGCGCCTGCAGCGCTACTTCTCCCACGTGGAATTCCTCTTCTCGCCCCGGCTCTTCGTCGTCGGGGGCGGGATCTCCAAGCGCTCCCAGGACTTCCTGCCGCAGCTGTCGCTGCGCACGCCAATCAAGCCGGCCGCGCTGAAGAACAACGCGGGCATCGTTGGCGGCGCCCTGCAGGCAGCCATCCACTTCGGCCTGCGCAAGTAGCCCACCCGGCTTCCGGGCTCGGCAGGTTCCGGAGCTGGATGGCCGTGCCTAGTCCGCGGTGAGCGGGCGTTGGGGTCCGGCGGGTCCGGTCGTGGCCTCGTTGCGCAGCTTGGCGATCGCGCTCTCGAAGTCCTCCAGCGAGTCGAAGCCCTGGTAGACGCTCGCGAACCGCAGGTAGGCCACCTGGTCGAGATTCTGCAGCGGCCGCAGGATCGCCAGTCCGACGTCGTTCGCGTTGATTTCCGCGGCACCGGAGGCACGGACGGTTTCCTCAACTTCCTGGGCCAGCAAGGCCAAGTCGTCATCGGTCACGGGCCGGCCCTGGCAGGCCTTCCCGACCCCTGAGATGACCTTGGCCCGGTCGAAGGGCTCGGCGACGCCGGAGCGCTTGACCACGTTCAGGCTGGTGGTCTCCAGCGTGGTGAACCGCCGCTCGCAGCTGCTGCACAGCCGGCGCCGCCGGATCGACGAGCCGTCCTCCGTTAGCCGGCTGTCGACGACACGGGATTCGGAGTTCCGGCAAAATGGGCAACGCATGGGCTCCATCCTTTCCGTGGTCGTGGGCCGGGACGGTCGCTCCGTCGCCGTCAAGGCCAGTGTGTGGCCATCCTCATCATGTCACGTCGGCCACGTGCTCGTTCCCGGTGCTACCCCTCCTCGAGCCGGCACTTCACCGCTTCCCCGTGTGCCGGCAGGTCCTCGGCGTCGGCCAGGGCCACCACGTGGTCCCCGACGTCGCGCAGCGCGGCCTCCGGGTAGTCGATGACCTGGATGGCCTTGAGGAACGTCAGGACGTTCAGCCCCGAGGCGAAGGCCGCGGAGCCGCTGGTCGGCAACACGTGGTTGGAGCCGGCGCTGTAGTCACCCAGGCTCACCGGGCTGTGTTCGCCGACGAAGACGGCTCCGGCAGCCGTGACGCGCGCGGCGACGGCCGCGGCATCCTCGGTGAGGATCTCCAGGTGCTCGGCCGCGTAGGCGTTGCACACCTGCAAGCCCGCCTCCAGGTCGTCGACCAGGATGACGGCGGACTGCCTGCCGGACAGGGCGGCCAGCACGCGCTCCCCGTGCTTGGTGGTCCCGACCCGCAGCTCCAGTTCCTCGCGGACCGCCTCGGCCAGCTCGGCCGAATCGGTGACGAGCACCGCTGCGGCGTTCGGATCGTGCTCGGCCTGGCTGATCATGTCCGCGGCCACGTAGTGCGGCGTGGCGTTGGCGTCGGCCAGGATGGCGATCTCCGTGGGCCCGGCTTCGGCATCGATGCCCACGGCGCCCTTGACCAGCCGTTTGGCGGTGGCGACGAAGACGTTCCCGGGGCCGGTGATCACATCGACCGGTTCGATCCCCTCGGCGGAGTCTGGGTTCGTCCCCTCGTCGCTGCTGCCGGCGGACGGCAGGGTGGCGGCGTCGACCCCGTAGGCGAACGCGGCGATCGCCTGGGCCCCGCCGATGGCGTGCACCTCGGTGATGCCCAGCAGTTCGGCCGCCGCGAGGATCGTGGGGTGGGGCAGGCCCCCGAACTCCTTCTGTGGCGGGGAGGCCAGGGCAATGGACTGCACGCCGGCGGCCTGGGCGGGCACGACGTTCATGATGACCGAGCTCGGATAGACGGCCAGGCCGCCCGGGACGTAGAGGCCGACGCGGCGGACCGGTTCCCAGCGCTGGGTCACCACCGCTCCGGCCCCGAAGTCGACGGAGGCCGGGGTCGGGACCTGGGCCGCGGCGAACAACCGGGCCCGGCGGATGGATTCCTCCAGCGCGCGGCGCACCGTGGGGTCCAGTTCCTCCAGCGCCCGGCGCCGGTCCTCGGCCGGAACCAGTGTGCCGCGCTGCCGCACCCCGTCGAAGCGCAGCGCCAGCTCGGCCAGGGCCGTGAACCCGCGGGAGCGCACGTCGTCGATGATCTGCTCGACGGCATCGGAGGCGGAGGCGATGTCGTTCTCCGGCCGGGGCAGCGCGGCCTTCAGCGCCGCATGGCCCAGGGCGGTGTTCCGCAGGTCGAGGGTGCGCAGGGCGCTGAAGGATTCCGGGGCGTGGGCTGAGTTCGTCACCGTCCAAGTTTACGCCGCGGCCCACCGGGGCGCCGACTGTTGCGGCGCCCCGTGGACCTCAGATGTCCAGGCAGGCCGGTCCCAGCAGGACCTTGAGGTCGCCGAAGAGTGCCGGGTTGGGGTTGACCCGGAACTCGATGCCCAGGCGCATGAGCTCGACGCTGCGGGTCCCGGAGAGCTTCACGCGCACCTCGGTGTTGCCCGAGTGGGTCTGCAGGACCTCGCCGAGCTGCGCCACGACGTTCTCGGTGGCCTTGTGGGCAGGCATGGAGATGACCACCGGACCGGCCAGGCCGTCCTCGCTGATTTCCGGGATCGTCAGTTCCTGGGCGTTCAGCGACACGGCACCGTCGTCACGGCGCTGCAACCGGCCCTTGACCACCACGATCAGGTCCTCGGCCAGCACGCTGGCAATCGGCCCATAGGCCTGGCCGAAGAACATGACCTCCATGGAACCGCCCAGGTCCTCCACCTCGCAGCGGGCGTAAGGATTGCCGCTGTTCTTCGCGATGCGACGCTGCAGGGAGGTGATCATCCCGGAGATCGTCACGATCTGCCCGTCGCGCGGACCGTCCTCGGAGAGCACCTGGGTGATGGAGAGGTCGGCGTGCTGCTCCAGCAGGCTGCCCAGCCCCTGCAGCGGATGGTCCGAGACGTAGAGGCCGAGCATGTCGCGTTCGAAGGAGAGTTTGTCCTTCTTTTCCCATTCGGGCAGGTCGGGGACCTCGATCGCCAGCCCGGCGCCGGCGGCGGGGTCGTCGAGCGCGCTGAACAGGTCGAACTGGTTCGCCGCCTCGTTGCGCTTGAGCACGATCACCGAGTCGACGGCTTCCTCGTGGATCATGGCCAGCGCCCGGCGGGGGTGGCCCATGGAGTCGAAGGCACCGGCCTTGACCAGCGATTCGATGGTGCGCTTGTTGCAGACCACGGCGGGGACCTTCTGCAGGAAGTCGCTGAAGGTCTCGAAGTTGCCCTTCTCCCCGCGGGACTCGACCATCGCGTTGACGACGTTGGATCCGACATTGCGGATGGCGCCCATGCCGAAGCGGATGTCGTCGCCGACCGGGGTGAAGTTCAGCTGGGACTCGTTCACGTCCGGCGGCAGCACGGTGATGCCCATGTGCCGGCATTCGTTGAGGTAGAGGGCCGATTTGTCCTTGTCATCGCCCACGCTGGTGAGCAGGGCGGCCATGTACTCGGCCGGGTAGTGGGCCTTGAGGTAGGCGGTCCAGTAGGAGACCAGGCCGTAGGCCGCGGAGTGGGCCTTGTTGAACGCGTAGTCGGAGAAGGGCAGCAGGATGTCCCACAGGGACTTGACCGCGGCCTCGGAGAACCCGTTGTCGAGCATGCCCTGGTGGAAGCCGGCGTACTGCTTGTCCAGCTCGGCCTTCTTCTTCTTGCCCATCGCCCGGCGCAGGATGTCTGCCTGGCCGAGCGAGTACCCGGCGACCTTCTGCGCGATGGCCATGACCTGCTCCTGGTACACGATCAACCCGTAGGTGGTGTTCAGGATCTCGGCCAGCGGCTCCTCGAGCTCGGGGTGGATCGGGGTGATCTCCTGCAGCCCGTTCTTGTGCAGCGCGTAGTTGTTGTGCGAGTTCGCGCCCATCGGGCCCGGCCGGTACAGGGCGATGACGGCGGAGATGTCCTCGAAGTTGTCCGGCCGCATCAGGCGCAGCAGCGAGCGCATGGGTCCGCCGTCGAGCTGGAAGACCCCGAGGGTGTCGCCGCGGGCCAGCAGCTCGTAGGAGGCCCGGTCGTCGACCTCGAGGTGCTCGAGGTCCAGGTCCACGCCGCGGTTGATCTTGATGTTCTCGATGGCGTCGGAAATGATCGTCAGGTTCCGCAGGCCCAGGAAGTCCATCTTGATCAGCCCCAGGCCCTCGCAGGTCGGGTAGTCGAACTGGGTGATGACCTGCCCGTCCTGGAACCGGCGCATGATGGGCACGACGTCGATGATCGGGTCCGAGGACATGATCACCCCTGCCGCGTGGACGCCCCACTGGCGCTTGAGCCCCTCGATGCCCTTCGCGGTCTCGAAGACCTTCGCGGCCTCCGGGTCGTTGGAGATCAGCTGGCGGAAATCGGCGGCTTCGGCGTAGCGCTTGGCCTTGCTGTCCTCGATGTCCGCCAGCGGGATGTCCTTGGCCATGACGGCCGGCGGAAGGGCCTTGGTCAGCGTCTCGCCCATGCTGAAGGGGTGGCCCATCACGCGGGCGGAGTCCTTCAGCGCCTGCTTGGTCTTGATCGACCCGTAGGTCACGATCATCGACACGCGTTCGTCGCCGTACTTCTCGGTCACGTATTTGATGACCTCCGCGCGGCGCCGGTCATCGAAGTCGACGTCGAAGTCGGGCATGGAGACGCGTTCGGGGTTCAGGAAGCGCTCGAAGATCAGCCCGTGCTGCAGCGGATCCAGGTCGGTGATGCGCATGGCGTAGGCGACCATGGACCCGGCGCCGGAACCACGGCCGGGTCCGACGCGGATGCCGTTGTCCTTGGACCAGTTGATGAAGTCGGCCACGACCAGGAAGTAGCCGGGGAAGCCCATCTTCGTGATGATGTCCAGCTCGTAGTCCGCCTGCTTGCGCGAGGCGTCCGGGACCCCGTTGGGGTACCGGTATGCCAGCCCGGCGTCGACCTCCTTGACCAGCCAGCTGGTCTCGTCCTCCCCCGGCGGGCACGGGAACTTCGGCATGTAGTTCGCATCCGTGTTGAAGGAGACCTCGCAGCGTTCGGCGATGTCCAGGGTGTTGTCGCAGGCCTCGGGGAACTCGGCGAACAGGGTGCGCATCTCCTGCGGGGACTTCAGGTAGAACCCGGTGCCCGAGAACGCGAAGCGCGATCCGCCCTGGTCGTAGCTGGGCTCGAGCAGCGTGGACCCGGACTGGATGGCCAGCAGCGCCTCGTGCGCCTTGGCGTCGTGTTCGTGGGTGTAGTGCAGGTCGTTGGTGGCCACCAGCGGGATGTCCAGCTCCTTGGCCAGGCGCAGCAGGTCCTTGGTGGCCCGGCGTTCGATTTCCAGGCCGTGGTCCATCAGCTCGCAGTAGTAGTTCTCGGCGCCGAAGATGTCGCGGTACTCGCTGGCGGCCTGCTTGGCCTCCTCGTACTGGCCCAGCCGCAGCCGGGTCTGGATCTCGCCCGAGGGGCAGCCGGTGGTGGCGATGAGCCCGCCGCTGTACTGCTGAAGCAGTTCGCGGTCCAGTCGCGGCCACTTGCCGAACACCGAGTCCAGCGAGCCGATCGAGGAGGCGCGGAAGAGGTTGCGCATGCCCTCGTTGTTGCGGCTGAGCAGCGTCATGTGCGTGTAGGCGCCGCCGCCGGAGATGTCGTCGCGCTTCTGGTGCTGTTCGCCCCAGCGCACGCGGGTCTTGTCGGTCCGCGCGGTCCCGGGGGTGACGTAGGCCTCGACCCCGATGATGGGTTTGATGCCGGCGTTGGTGGCCTTGTTCCAGAAGTCGAAGGCCCCGAACAGGTAGCCGTGGTCGGTGGTGGCCAGGGCGGGCATGCCCAGGCGTTCGGTCTCCTCGAACAGGTCGGTCAGGCGCGCCGCGCCGTCGAGCATCGAGTATTCGGTGTGCGTATGGAGGTGGACGAATCCGTCACGTTTTGAGCTGGCCACCGATCCAGTCTAGGCCTCTGGAGGCGGTGTCCGAGGACCCCGCGCGGGGTGGGTGATGATCCCCACGCGGCTCGTCCGCCGACCGCCGGTGGTGCACGACGCCGGGACCCGGGTCAGTAGCGCAGGTCCCCGTCGCGCATGATCTCCAGGGCGTGGGCCAGGTCCCGCGGGTAGTCGCTTTCGACCTGCACCCACTCCCCCGAGACCGGGTGCGGGAAGCCGAGCCGGTGGGCATGCAGCCACTGCCGGGTCAGCCCCAGGGCGGCGGCGAGGCGGGGGTCCGCGCCGTAGGTCTGGTCGCCGGCACAGGGGTGGCGCAGCGCCGAGAAGTGGACGCGGATCTGGTGGGTGCGTCCGGTCTCGAGTTCGACCTCCACCAGGCTGGCCCGGCCGAAGGCCTCCAGCACCTTGTAGTGCGTCACCGAGTCCCGGCCGTCCTCCAGCACCGCGAACTTCCAGTCGTGCCCGGGGTGGCGGCCGATCGGCGCGTTGATCGTGCCCTCCAGCGGATCGGGCAGCCCCTGGACGAGGGCGTGGTAGGTCTTGGCCGGGGTGCGTTCCTTGAAGGCGCGCTTCAGGGCGGTGTAGGCCCGTTCGGTCTTGGCCACGACCATGGCCCCGGAAGTCCCGACGTCGAGCCGGTGCACGATCCCCTGGCGTTCGGGGGCCCCGGAGGTGGAGATGCGGTAGCCCGCGGCGAGCAGGGCGCCCACGACGGTCGGCCCGACCCAGCCCGGGGAGGGGTGTGCCGCGACGCCGACCGGCTTGTCGATCACCACGTAGTCGTCGTCCTCGGCCAGGATCGCCATGGCTTCCACGTATTCGGCCCTCACTTCCAGCGGATCGGTTTCCTCGGGCGGATCGATGGTGATGGTGTCGCCGGCCACGACCTTGCGTGATTTGGAGACGGGCCTGCCGTTGAGCAGCACGTGTCCGCCGCTGCACCACGCGGCGGCGGCGGTTCGGGCCACGTCCAGCGCGGCGGCCACGACGGCGTCGATCCTGCCGCCGGCGTCCCCGGCGGCGACGGTGATGGAATGCCCGGTCACGGCGTCCCGGCTTCCCTGCCCTTGCGCTCGGACTTGTCCTCGACGGGCAGTCCGTCGACGCCGATGCCCCGGAAGAGCAGCAGGCAGATGCCGATCATCGAGCACACGACGAAGGAGTCGGCCACGTTGAAGATGGCGAAGTTCCGCACGCCGATGAAGTCCACGACGTGGCCCATGCCGAAGGACGGTTCCCGGAACAGCCGGTCGATGAGGTTCCCGCAGGCCCCGGCCAGCAGTCCCCCCAGGGCCACCGCCCACAGCCGCGAGCGCAGCTTGCGCAACAGCGTCAGCACATACACCACGACCACGGCCATGACGATCGTGAAGATCCAGGTCACGGACGTGCCCATGGAAAAGGCAGCGCCCGGGTTGAGGATGTAGTGCCAGCTGAGCACGGACCCGATGACGTCGATCTGCTCGCCGAGCTGCATGTTGGCCTGCACCAGCGCCTTGGTCGCCTGGTCCAGGCCGATGCCGAACACGGCAATCAGCAGCGTGATGGCGATCAGTGCGCCGCGGCCACCGCTGCGGGGCCCGGCCGCCTCGTCGGCGTCGTCGGGTCGTGCTCCTGGATCCTGGTCCATCGTGTCCTTAACATGCCGTCGGCGGCCGGGTATCCCGGCCGCCGACATTCACTGGTGCGGGCGCACGGCACGTGCCGTGCGCCGGCAAGGGGTGGCTAGGCCTTGTCCTTGGCGTCGGGGGTCGAGATCGACCCTTGGGCCTCGAGGTCGTGGAGCTGGCCCTCGATGTAGGACTTCAAGCGGGAGCGGTAGTCGCGCTCGAAGCCGCGCAGCTGGTCCAGCTTGCGTTCGAGGACCGACTTCTGCTCTTCGAGGGAGTTGAGCGTCTTGGTGCTCTTGTCCTCGGCGTCGGAGACGAGCTTGGCGGCCTGCTGCTGGGCCTCGGCGATGATCTTGTCGCGCTGCTCGACGCCGGCGCCGACGTACTCGTCGTGCAGGCGCTGGGCCATGGCCAACACGCCGGCGGCGGACTCGGCCGAGCCGCCGCTGGCTGCCGCGGACGGGGCGGGAGCGGCTGTTTCGGCTGCGGGGGCAGCCGGTGCGGCAGGTGCCTTGGAGGCGGCGTCCTGGGCGGTGGCGTCGCCGGCGGCTGCTTCGGCGGCGTCGTTGTCCTGGTCGACGGTGCCCACCACGGGCTTCTCGTCGGCGGCGGGTGCGGCCTCGGTGGCCGGTGCCGCGGCGACGGGTGCGGGAACGCTGCCGGTCTCGGCGTCGGAGCCGCCCAGCTCGCTGACACGCTGGCGCAGTTCCTCGTTCTCCTGGTTCAGTCTGCGGAGTTCGACGACGATCTCGTCCAGGAAGTCGTCAACTTCGTCCTGATCGTAGCCTTCCCGGAACTTGGTCGGCTGGAAACGTTTGTTGACTACATCTTCAGGCGTGAGCGCCATCTGGTCACCTCGATACTTAGTTCTCTCCCCGGCCGCCTGATTGCGGCCCGAGGGCGATTACACCGGTTGTATGGACTGGGCCGGTAATGGCCCGGCCAGCTTCCTATTTCAAGACTATAACGTTTCGCGCATCGAAGACTAACCCCGCAACGATCCGCGGCGGAAGACCCTATCCCCCGATGTTCAGCACGATCACCTTGGCGATGATGACGGCGAAGTAGAGGATCAGGAACGCCAGGTCCAGGCGCATGCCGCCCAGGTCCAGCGGTTTGATGCGGGAGCGGAGCCAGCGCATCGGCGGGTCGGTGATCCGGTAGACGAAGCTGGCCACGATCAGCGCCAGCCCGCGCGGTCGCCAGGAGCGGGCGAACATCTGCACGATGTCGTAGACGATCCTGAGCATGAGCAGGACCTGGATGACGGTCAGGACCGCATAGATGAGTCCAAGGAGAATATTCACGGTGCGGGGCGGCTGCTAGCTCTGGTTGAAGAACGTCGCGGTGTCCTCGGAGGACTTCTTGTCCTCGCCCAGGACCTCGACCGTCGCCGGTGAGAGCAGGAACACCTTGTTGGTGACCCGCTCGATGCTGCCGTGCAGCCCGAACACCAGACCGGCGGAGAAGTCGACCAGGCGCTTGGCGTCGCCCTCGCCCATGTCGGTGACGTTCATGATGACCGGGATGCCGTCACGGAAGCTCTCGCCGATGATCTTGGCGTCGTTGTAGGAGCGGGGGTGAACCGTGGTGATCTGCCGCAATGAAAAATCCTCGTCCCTGGAAGAAGGCGCGCGCTTGATGGGGGTGACCGGTGCCCGGTATTCCGTCTCCGGTTCCGCGGCGAGGGCCACCGGGGCCTTCTCCGGCTCCACGCGGGCGGGTTCGGGCCGCCGCTGCTCGGCGACCTCGTTGTTCTCGTCCTCGTAGTGCTCGTCACCGTCGGCGAGTCCCAGGTAGATCATTGTCTTGCGCAAGGCGCCAGCCATGGTCTTCTCCTTATGATCGTGCGCGGCGAGGGGTCTTCTCCCGCGTGAGTCTCCGCTGGGAATGACGCTACAGCACCGGTGGGCGGGGACCGAGGACATCGGAGCCGACACGGAGGTGTGTCGCCCCCGCCGCCACGGCCTGCTCCAGGTCGTGGCTCATGCCCGCCGAGATCCAGGTGGCCTGCGGATGGTTGGACCGCACCTCCTCGGCGATCCGCGCGAGGCGTTCGAAGGCCGGGGTCGGGTCCTCGCCCAGGGGGGCGACGGCCATGAGGCCGCGCAGTGCGAGGCCGTCGGTCTCCGCCACCTGGTCCGCCAGCCGGCCGACCTCTGCGGGATCGGCGCCGCCGCGGGCGGTTCCGGACTCGTTCCCGGCCGCGTCCGTGGCATCACGCAGGTCCACCTGGATCAGCGTCTCCAAGGCAGCGCGGGGTGCGTCGCCCAGCTCGGCGCGGCGTTCGTTTTCCCGTCGCATGGCCTTGCCCAAGGCCGCTGCCAGGGAGTCGCGGTCCAGCGAATGCACGGCACGGGCGTACCGCACCACGGTTTTGGCCTTGTTGGCCTGCAGCTGGCCGATGAAGTGCCAGTCCAGCTCGAGATCGGCCAGCTCGGCGGCCTTCGCGGAGGCTTCCTGGTCACGGTTCTCCCCCACGTGGCGCACGCCCAGGCCGTGGAGCAGGCGGACGTCGGTGGCGGGGAAGAACTTCGTGACCACCACCAGTTGGGGCTCCCGGGTGCGGCCGGCCGCTGCGGTGGCCGCGGTGATGCGCGAGTGCACCGCGTCCAACCGCTGCTCCAGGTCGGTGCGGCGGTCGGTGCCATCCGGGGTCGTCTCCAGCGGGGTCATGCGGTCCTCCTAGGCGGCCGTGCCGGATCCGGCCGGCCAGATGATGCCCGCCAGGCGTCCCGTGCGGGGATCGCGGCGGTACGAGAAATAGCGGGGGTCCTCCAGGGTGCAGATCCCCGTGGAGGTTACCTGGACCCCGAGCCCGGCCAGCTGCCGGGCGGCCGCTCCGGGCAGGTCCAGTGACGGGGTGCCCCAGGACGTGGTGGCCGCAACGCCCGGCAGCTCGGCGTCGGCCTCGGAGGCCATCGCGGCCGGGACCTCGTAGCAGGCGCCGCAGACGGCCGGGCCGATCCACGCGTGGATGTCGTCGGCTCCGCAGTGCCGAAGCGCCTGGATCGTTTGCTGCAGGATCCCCCCGAGCAGGCCCTTCCGGCCTGCGTGGGCCACGGCGGTGGCCAGGCCGCCGTTGTGGGTCGAGGCGGCGAAGACCACGGGCAGGCAGTCGGCGACCATGACCGCCAGGGGTACCGAGCCGTCGGCGCAGACCATGGCATCGGCGTCGGGTCCCCATCCCGGGCCGGTGTCGGCGGCCGCCGGTGCGGCGGTTTCGGCCGGTTGCCCGGCCTCGGTGGTTCCGGGAACCCGGTGCACGCGGATCGAATGCGTCTGGTTCATGAACTGCAGCGCCCCGGCGTCGAGTCCCAGGGACGCCTCGAGGCAGCGGCGTCGTTCCAGGACGGCGTCCGCGCGGTCCCCGACGTGCAGCGCCAGGTTCCCCTCGGTGGCCGAGGTGAAGGCGAGATGGGCCGCCGTCGTGCCGTCGAAGTCGAAGCGGAGCATGGCCGACCTCCTCGTGGATGGGACGACGGCGCGCCGCCCGGTCGGGCAACGCGCCGTCGGGGCCGGCCGGGGCCCCGTGGGGGCTACTTCAGGAAGTCGGGGACGTCCAGGTCGTCGTGCGAGGAGGACGTGAGGTCCTGCTCGACGACGTTGGGCAGCTCCTCGTATCCGGAGGCGGCCGGGGCAGCCTCCGGTGCGGAGGATGCGGAGAAGCCGGACTGGCTGGACTGCGCCGATGCGGCTCCCTGGGCGGGGGCCAGCGGGATGGTGCCCGGCACCGTCGTCGGGATGGCCTGCTGGGGTGCCTGCTGCGCGGTGTTCTGCTGGGGCATCTGCTTCGGCTGGGCCGGGGCGCTGGTGACGTCGACCTGGTCGAATCCGGCGGCGATGACCGTCACGCGGGCCTCGTCGCCGAGGGCGTCGTCGATGACGGCGCCGAAGATGATGTTGGCCTCGGGGTGGGCCACTTCCTGGACCAGGCGGGCCGCCTCGTTGATCTCGAACAGGCCGAGATCGGATCCGCCCTGAATGGAGAGCAGCACGCCATGGGCACCGTCGATGGAGGCCTCGAGCAGCGGCGAGGCGATGGCCAGTTCCGCTGCCTTGACGGCACGGTCGTCGCCGCGCGCGGAACCGATGCCCATCAGCGCGGAACCGGCCCCTTGCATCACGGACTTCACGTCGGCGAAGTCGAGGTTGATCAGGCCCGGGGTGGTGATCAGGTCGGTGATGCCCTGGACGCCGGACAGCAGCACCTGGTCGGCGGACCGGAAGGCATCAAGCACCGAGACGTTGCGGTCGCTGATCGAGAGCAGCCGGTCGTTCGGGATGACGATCAGGGTGTCGACCTCGTCACGCAGGGCGTCGATGCCCGACTCGGCCGAGGTCGCGCGGCGGCGGCCCTCGAACGTGAACGGGCGGGTGACCACGCCGATGGTCAGGGCGCCGAGCGAGCGGGCGATGCGGGCCACGACGGGGGCGCCGCCGGTGCCGGTGCCGCCGCCTTCGCCGGCGGTGACGAAGACCATGTCGGCGCCGCGCATGACCTCCTCGATCTCCTCGGCGTGGTCCTCGGCCGCCTGGCGGCCGACCTCCGGGTTGGCGCCCGCGCCGAGGCCACGGGTCAGTTCGCGCCCCACGTCGAGCTTCACGTCGGCGTCACTCATGAGGAGCGCCTGCGCGTCGGTGTTGATCGCAATGAATTCGACGCCGCGAAGGCCGACCTCGATCATGCGGTTCACGGCGTTGACGCCGCCACCGCCGATACCGACGACCTTGATGACGGCGAGGTAGTTCTGTGGAGCTGCCACGTCCTGTGTCCCTTGTTCGATGTGCTGCTGAGTCTCGGAAGCTTCAACTGGACCAACCTTAACCCTCAACTTGAGGGTTAGAGTTATGTCAAGTAACTGCTAGTAAGACGCTATGTTTTGCGTCCCCGGCATGCAACGACCGCCGCCGCGTGTCGCTCCATTGTCCTGCGGCGTTCCCCCGCCGGTGCCGTCGCGCTCACCGCGTGACCGGATGGTCGGGGGTGCTCACGTCGAAGGTGTCGACGCCCTGCTGCTTCTTGTCCTTCAGAAACGCGGTGAGCACGCGGGCCTTGTCGCCGCTGCGCTCGTCGCTGCCCCACAGGACCGTCTTCCCGTCCTTCAACGTCAACTCCACGGAGTCGACCGTCTGCGCGCTGGCATGGTCCAGCTTCTTCAGTGCCGATGGCGGCAACGCGGCCAGGACATGGGTCAGCGAGGCGAAGACCTTCGGATCCTGCGTCGACTTCTTCCCGTCGATCAGCGGCAGCTTCACGCTGGTGCGCTTCTTGACCGTGCTGAGCGTCCGGCCGTCCTCGGCCACGACGTCGTACGAGGAGGAGCCGTTCTTCACGATGGCGACCGGGGAGTACTCCACGATCTGCACCTCGAGGGTGCCCGGCGCGTGGGCCTGGACGATCACGTCCCGGATCGGCAGCTGGTTGGCCAGCAGTTCCTTGACCGATGCCGGGCCGATCCGCGGCAGCGGGGTGCCCTTGAGTGGCTCCAGCGACTGGTTGATGGTCTTCGTGGACACCAGCTTGTTGCCCTCGACGGTGATCGTCTGGACCGCCAGCAGCGGGGAGTACAGCAGCACGAGCATCAGCGCGACGATGGCCGCCACCACGGACCCGCCGATCCACAGCACGCGGCGGCGCAGACGCCGGCCGGGGGCCTCGGGCAGGGCGAGGACGTTCGCGCCCTCGGCGGGGCCGCGGCTCATGCGCCGGTGCCCAACGTCGCCACGATGTCCTGGCCGAGCTCGGTGACGTCCCCGGCGCCGATGGTCATCACGATGTCGCCGCGGCGCGCCGCCTCGGCGATCCGGTCGGCCACCTCGTCGCGGCCCACCAGTCCGCCGTCGGTCTCGAGGGCATCGGCGACGAGCGCGGCGGTCACCCCGGGCAACGGCTGCTCGCGGGCCGGATAGATGTCCAGGACCAGCGCGGTGTCGGCCAGCGAGAGCGCCTGGGCGAACTGCGCCCAGAACTCCCGGGTCCGGGTGAACAGGTGGGGCTGGAAGACCACGTGCACACGGCCCCGGTCACCGGCCACCGACCGGCCCGCGCGCAGTGCGGCCAGGACCTCGGTGGGGTGGTGGGCGTAGTCGTCGTAGACGCGCACGCCGGAGGCCTCGCCGCGGAACTCGAAACGCCGGGCGGCACCGGCGAAGGCCGCCAGGCCCGCCGCCGCCGCCTCCGGTTCCAGCCCGCAGTCCAGTCCGATGGCGAAGGCCGCGGCGGCGTTGAGCAGGTTGTGGTCCCCCGGGACGGCCAGCGACAGCCGGTGGGATTCGCCGCTCCCCCAGTCCAGCTGGCAGGCATAGCGGCCACCCTCCGGGGCGGCATCGCCCAGCCGGCGATCGGCGGCGTCCGAGAAGCCGTAGGTCTGCACGCGTACCAGCGGGCGTTCGCGGCGGATGCGCTGGGCCAGCGCCCAGGCGCCGGGGTCGTCGGCGCAGGCGACCAGCAGACCGCCATCGGGCAGCAGGTCGGCAAAGCGGTGGAAGCTCTCGTGGACGGCGGCTTCGGTGCCGTAGTGGTCGAGGTGGTCGGCCTCGATGTTGGTCACCACGATCGCGTCCGGGCGGTAGTTCAGGAACGAGGCATCGGATTCATCCGCCTCGGCCACGAAGATCCGGCCCGCGCCGTGTTCGGCGTTGACCCCCAGCCCCGCCACGTTCGCCCCGATGGCAAAGGACGGGGAGAGCCCGGCCTCGCGCAGCATGACGGCGATCAGCGAGGTCGTGGTGGTCTTGCCGTGGGTGCCGCAGACGGCGACGACATGGTGGCCGTCCATGGTCGCGGCCAGCCCCTCGGACCGGTGCAGGATCCGCAGTCCGCGGGAGAGGGCCTCGTCGTACTCGGGGTTCCCGGCCTTGATGACCGAGGAGACGACGACGGTGTCGGCCTCCGGCAGGGCGGCCGCGGAGTACCCGACGTGGATGCCGGCGCCCAGGGCGCGCAGCTCGTCCAGGACGGGGAGTTCCTTGGCGTCGCTGCCGGTGACGGCGACGCCCTGGGCGAGCATCAGGCGGGCGACGGCGGAGACCCCGACACCGCCGATGCCCATGAGGTGGACGCGGCCCAGGTCGGCCAGGGCGTGTAGCTGTTGCATGTGCCTAGTGTCCCATCTGCGGCGTCTCGCCGGCGGTGTGGGCCCGTGCGGTGTCGAGCACGATCCCGGCCATCCGGGCGGCGGCGTCCCGGCGGCCCTGGGAGCCGGCTGCGGCGGCCATGGTGTCCAGCCGGGGGGTGTCGGCCAGCAGCTGGGGAAGCTCCCGCACCACGTAGTCGGCGGTGAATTCCGCATCGGGGACGACGACGGCGCCGCCGGCGCCGGCCAGGCCACGGGCGTTCAGTGCCTGCTCGCCGTTGCCGATGGGCAGCGGCACGAGGATCGAAGGCAGGCCCACGGCCGCGACCTCGCAGACCGTCCCTGCCCCGGCGCGCGCCACCAGCAGGTCCGCGGCGGCATACGCCTGGTCCATGCCGTCCACGTATTCGACCTGGTGGTAGCCGGGCAGCGACAGGGCGGTCCCGTCGTCGTCCCTCATGGCCTTGCCCTGGCCGGTGACGTGCAGAGTCTGGAAGCCGGGGCCGCCCGGTTCGGCGGCCAGGCGCCGCAGGCCGGCGATGAGGGCCCGGTTGATCGACTGGGCGCCGGAGGATCCGCCGGTGACCACCAGCGTGGGGATCCGCGGGTCGAGGCCGAGCGCGCTGCGTGCGCCCTCCCGGGCGGCTGCACGGTCCAGCCCGGCGATCCGGGCGCGCATCGGCATCCCGACCAGCTCGGCCCCGGGCAGGCCCGTGTCTTCGAAGGCGGTGCCGACGGCGGCGGCAAAGCGGGCGCCGACCTTGTTCGCGATCCCGGCCTTGGCGTTGGCCTCGTGCACGACGACGGGGATCGACAGGCTGCGGGCGGCCAGGTAGACCGGGGTGCAGACGTAGCCGCCGACCCCGACGACGACGTCTGCCTCCGCCCGGCGCAGGATCCTCCGGGCGCCGCGGACCGCCGCCGCGAAGCGCCACGGCAGCTTCAGCAGGTCCGGGGAGGGGCGGCGCGGCAGCGGCACGCGGGCGATCGTCTCCAGCTCGTACCCGGCGGCCGGGACGAGCCGGGTCTCCATGCCGGTCGGCGTGCCGACCATGCGGATCCCGGCCCGGGGTTCGGCGGCTCGCACGGCATCGGCGATGGCGAGCATCGGCGACACGTGCCCGGCGGTGCCGCCGCCGGCCATCACCACGGAGGGGCTGGGGGTCATCGGGGGCTCTTCCTGGTCGAGGCGGACGGGGTGGCGGCGGCGGGGTCCGACGTCGCGTCGGGACGGGACCGGGCAAAGCAGAGCACGACGCCGACAGCCATCAGGGCCAGCATCAGCGCCGAACCGCCCGAGGAGATGAAGGGCAGCGGGACGCCGATGACCGGCAGCAGCCCGGTGACCATGCCGATGTTCAGGAACGCCTGGCCGATCAGCCAGGCCATGATCCCGCCGGTGGCGATCCGCACGAAGTTGTCCTGGTGCCGTGCGGCGACCCGGTACATCGCCACGGCCAGGATCGCGAACAGCAGCAGGACGACGATGGTGCCCAGCAGGCCCAGTTCCTCGCCCAGGATGGTGAAGATGAAGTCGTTGGAGGCCTCGGGGATGTAGTTCCACTTCTGCCGGGATTGCCCGAGCCCGACGCCCCACCAGCCGCCGGAGGCCAGCGCGTAGAGGCCCTGGGTGGACTGGTAGCAGGCGGCGGGCTGGGTGTCGCAGTTCAGGCCCAGCCACGCGTAGATGCGGGTCATGCGGTTGCCGGAGACCAGGACCATCAGGATCGCGCCGGCGGCGCCGATGGCACCGGCGACGGCGAAGAGCTTGAGCCGCACGCCGCCCAGGAAGAGCGTGGCGACCAGCACCAGTCCGATGACCAGCGCCGTGCCCAGGTCGTGTCCGACCAGCACCAGGCCCAGCAGCACGATGCCCCCGGGGAAGAGCACCGGGATCAGCGCGTGCGGGGTCTGGTCGATGAGCTTGGCCTTCTTGCTCAGCACGGCGGCGGCCCAGACGGCCAGGGCCAGCTTGGCTGCCTCGGAGGGCTGGGCCGTGAACGAGCCGATGGCGAGCCAGTTGCGGTTGCCGTAGATCTCGACCCCGAGCGGGGTGAGCACGAGCAACAGCAGGACCACGCTGGTGAACAGGGCCGGCCACGCCAGCTTCTTGAACAAGTGCAGGGGGAAGCGGGAGATGATGAGCATCATCACGACCCCGACGACCGACCAGGTGGCCTGTTTGGCGAACTGGTCGTAGGAGGAGGCATCGGGATTTTGGCTGATGGCCTCCACGGACGAGGAGGAGAGGACCATCATCAGCCCGATCACCGTCAGCGCCAGCGTGCTGCCCAGGATCAGGTAGTAGCCGGTGCGGCCGTCCTTGCGCGGATCGCCCTCGATCCAGCGCCAGAAGCGGGTCACGGGCCCTTCGGCGGCCGCGGCGCTGCCGCGGCCCTTCTCGCGGCTGGCAGCCGATGCCGGGCGGCGGGAGACGACGGCGGGACGGTCCTGCCGCGGGGTGGCTGGCCGGGTGGCCCCGGCTCCCGGAGCCCGCGTGGTCCCGGCCGGGGTCGCGGACATATCGCGGCCGGACGGCCGGCTGGTCCCCCCGCTGCTGCCCGTCCTGCGGATCCGGGGCTTGCGTCCCGACCCTCCGGGTGGGCGTGTTGTGGGGGGTTCCACGCGTACTCCTTAGTTCTCTTCGTCCTCCATGAGCCGGCTGACCGCTTCGATGAAGGCGTTGCCGCGGTGTGCGTAGGAGGTGAATTGGTCCATCGACGCGGCCGCCGGGGCCATCAGCACGGTGTCACCGGCCTGGGCAAGGCCCGCCGCCGCTTCGACGGCTGCGGCCATCACCGTGGTTCCCCGTTGCTGCCGGTCCGAGGCGTCCGCTGTCTGTGTACCAGTTTCGCCTACGGGCGCCTCGATCACCTGCACCATGGGCGCGTGTCGTTCCAATGCGCCCCGCAGGGCGCTGGTGTCGGTGCCGATGAGCACCACGGCGCGCAGCCTCGGGGCGAACCGGGTCACCAGTTCGGAGTAGTCCACGCCCTTGGACAGCCCGCCGGCGATCCAGACGACAGAGGTGAAGGCGCCCAGCGAGGCCGCGGCGGCATGGGGGTTCGTGGCCTTGGAGTCGTTGATCCACAGGATGTCGTCCCGCCGGGCGACGGCCTGGATGCGGTGCTCGCCGCGGTCGAACCCCCGCAGTCCCTCGCGGACGGCGCCTGGCTCGACGCCGTAGGCGCGGACCAGGGCCGCTGCGGCCAGCGCGTTGGCCACCATGTGCCGTGGGGCCACTCCTCCGAAGTCCTCGAGCGAGGCGAGTTCGGCGGCGGTGTCCTGGCGCTGTTCGAGGTAGGCCCGGTCGACCAGCAGGTCGTCGACGACGCCGAGCATGCTGCGGGCCGGCGTCCCGGTGGTGAAGCCGATCGCCCGGCAGCCCTCGATGACGTCCGCCTCCTCGACCATCCGTTCGGTCACCGGTGCGTCGACGTTGTAGACCGCGGCGATGCGCGTGCGTTCGTAGATCCTGGCCTTGTCGGCCTGGTACTGCTCGAAGGAGCCGTGCCAGTCCACGTGGTCCTGGGCGATGTTCAACACCACCGCGGCCAGCGGCGACATGGTGTGGGTGTAGTGCAGTTGGAAACTTGAGAGCTCGACGGCGATCACGTCGTACCCCTCGGGGTCGCGCACCGCGTCGAGAATGGGCGTTCCGACGTTGCCCGCGGCGACGGCTCGCAGCCCCGCGGCCTGCAGCATGGCCTCGGTCATGCCGACGGTGGTGGTCTTGCCGTTCGTTCCCGTGATGACCAGCCATTCGGCGCTCTTGCGCCCGGCGCGTTCGTTGACGCGCCAGGCCAGCTCGACGTCGCCCCAGATCGGGATCCCGGCGTCGGCGGCCGCGGCCAGCAGGGGGTGGTGCGGCGCCCAGCCCGGCGAGGCGACCACGAGGTCGGCTAGCTGCCCGTCGACGCTTGGCAGTGCCCGGGTGTGTTGGTCGCCGAGCAGGACCTCGTGGGCGCCGACGATGCGCAGCGTGTCGGCCCGGGAGGCGCTTTCGGCCCCGGCCCCGGAATCCACGACGACGACGGCGGCACCGAGTTCGATGAGGGTGTCGGCGGCCGAGAATCCGGTCAGTCCCAGGCCGGCCACGACGACGCGCAGGCCCTTCCAGTCGGCGTCCCAGCTGGTCAGCTGGTCCAGTCGTGCGCTCACAGCCCCAGCACCCATTCGCCGTAGAAGATCCCCGCGGCCGCGGCGACGAGCAGGCCGCACAGGATCCAGAAGCGGACGACGATGGTGACCTCGGCCCAGCCCTTGAGCTCGAAGTGGTGTTGCAGCGGTGCCATGAGGAAGACCCGCTTGCCGCCGGAGATCTTGAAGTACCCGACCTGGATGATGACCGAGAGCGAGATGATCACGAACAGGCCGGCGAGCACGATGAGGAGGATCTCGGTGCGCGAGAGGATGGCGAACGCCGCGACGGCGCCGCCGATGGCCAGCGAGCCGGTATCCCCCATGAAAATCTGTGCCGGGGAGGTGTTCCACCAGAGGAAGCCCACGAGGGCGCCGCTGAGGATCGCGCCGAGCAGTGCCAGGTCCATGGGGTCGCGGATCTCGTAGCACACCGATCCGATGGAGCGGGAGGATCCGCAGGCCTGGTTGAACTGCCAGATCCCGATCAGCGTGTAGGCGCCGAAGACCATGATCGACGCCCCGGTGGCCAGCCCGTCGAGGCCGTCGGTGAGGTTCACGCCGTTGGTGGCCGCGGTCACGATCACGTTCGACCAGATGATGAACAGGATCGCCCCGACGACGGGCCCGAAAAAGGCCAGGTCCAACGCGGTGTCCCGGGTGAAGGAGATGTGGGTCGAGGCCGGGGAGAGGCCCTTGCCGTTCGGGAACTGAAGCGCCAGGACGGCGAAGATGATGCCGACGGCTGCCTGGAGCGTGAGCTTCTGCCAGGCCCGCAGTCCGAGGCTGCGCTGCTTGGAGATCTTGATGTAGTCGTCCAGGAACCCCACGAAGCCCATGCCGGTCATGAGGAACAGCAGGATCAGCCCGCTGGCCGTGGGGCCTGGCGAATGGTCAGCGGTCAGCATCAGGATGCCATGCGTGCCGAAGTAGGCCACGAGCACCGCGAACACGATGAGGGCGCCGCCCATGGTGGGGGTACCGCGCTTGGTGTGGTGCGAGGTCGGCCCGTCGTCGCGGACGAACTGGCCGTAGCTCTTGCGGGTCAGCAGCTTGATGAAGGCGGGGGTCCCCGCGAACGAGAGGATCAGCGCGATGGTCGCGCCCATGAGCAGGGCGATCATCGGGCGTCCCCTGTTTCGCTGGCCACCGGAGCGACCGGCGCCGTGGGCGCGGTGTCGGCGGCGACACGGTCGCCCAGATGGCGCAGGCCGGATGAGTTGGAGGACTTGAACAGGACGATGTCTCCGGGTTCCAGCTGGTCGTGCAACAGCCGCTCGGCGTCGTCGGTGGTCTCGACGTAGTACGCCTCGTCCCCCCAGCTGCCTTCGAGCACGGCTGAGTTGTGGGCGGCCTTCGCCCCCCGGCCGACCACCACCAGCTTCTTGATGTTCAGTCGCACCGCGAGGCGGCCGACGAGGTCGTGTTCGTGCACGGATTCCGCGCCCAGCTCGAGCATCTCGCCCAGCACGGCCCAGGTACGGCGGGCCGTGCCGTCGGGGCCGGGCAGGCCCAGCTCGGCCAGCGTGCGCAGGGCGGCACGCATGGATTCGGGGTTCGCGTTGTACGCGTCGTTGATGATGCTCACGCCGTCTGCGCGTTCGGTGCGTTCCATCCGCCAGCGGCTGGCGGGACCGCGGTCCTGCAAGGTTGCCGCGATGGTCGCCCCGTCGATCCCCAGGCTGTAGGCTGCGGCGGCCGCCGCCAGCATGTTCGAGACGTGGTGCCGTCCGATCAACCCGCCGCGCACGTGGTGGGTGCTGCCGTCGGGCAGTGCCAGGGTGAACTCGGGGTACCCGCCATCGCCGATGACGATGTCGGAGGCCGAGACCGGGGCGGGTGTTCCGCCGTCGTCCATGCCGAATCCGAGGACCGTCGCGCCGGTGCGCGAGGCCATGGCCGCGACGCGGGGGTCGTCCAGGTTCAGGATGGCGGTGCCGTCGGCCGGCAGGGCCTCGACCAGTTCGCCCTTGGCGCGGGCGATGTTCTCCACGCCACCGAACTCCCCGGCGTGGGCGGTTCCCACGCACAGCACGACGCCGGTACCGGGCCCGACCATGTCCGTCAGGTAGGTGATGTGCCCGATGCCGGTGGCCCCCATCTCGATGACCAGGTACCGGGTGTCGGCGGTGGCGTTGAACACGGTCAACGGAACGCCGACTTCGCCGTTGTAGGAGCCGATCGGTGCCACGGTGGGGCCGGCGGTGGAGAGGATCGCTGCGAGCAGGTCCTTGGTCGTGGTCTTGCCGGCGGACCCGGTGATGCCCACCACCTGCGTTCCGCCGGCGCGCAGCACGCCCACGATGTGGGCGGCGAGCCGGCCCATGGCGATGACCGCATCCTCGACGACGACTGCGGGGTGGACGGCACCGGCGGCGTCCAGTGTCTCGCGTTCGGCCAGGGCCAGGACAGCGCCGGCGTCGAAGGCGCGGTCGATGAAGTGGTGTCCGTCGGACACGTCGCCGGGTTTGGCGACGAACAGCCAGCCGGGGGCGCATTCGCGCGAGTCCGTGGCGACGCCGGACACGGAGGTCCCGGGCATGGCGGTGGCCGTGATGCGCCCGCCGGTGATGGACGCGATATCGGCTGCAGTCAGTTCAATCATGGCTCTCCGACTTTACCCGTTGGCCGTCGGCTCGGTGGAATCGCCCTCGGCGGGCCGGGGGGCATGGCCGGCTGCTGCCAGTGCCTGGCGCAATTCGGCGCGGTCGTCCAGGGCGACGTTGGTGCCGGCGACGTCCTGCCAGACCTCGTGGCCCCGGCCGGCGACCAGGATGGTGTCTTGGGGCCGGGCCATGGCCACCGCCGCGACGATGGCATCGGCGCGCGGGAAGACCTCCGAGACCTGGCTGGAGAGGCCTTCGGCCGCGACGGCCTGCAGGGCCCCGTCCAGGACCTGGCGCCGGATTCCGCCGGGTTCCTCGCTGTGGGGATCATCATCCGTGACGATCACGACGTCGGCGTGTCGCGCGGCAACGGCGCCCATGGTGGCGCGTTTGGTGGAGTCCCGGTCGCCGGTGGCGCCGAAGACGACGATCACCCGGGCGCCCGGATGGTGGCCGCGGACGGCGCCGATCGCCCGTTCCAGTGCATCGGAGTTGTGGGCGAAGTCGACCACTGCCGCAGGTTCCTCGCAGACGACCTGCATCCGACCCGGCACGGCGACGGTCAGGGGGTCGGCGTCGTCCAGGGCCCGCTGGAGCTCGTCCAGCCCCACCCCCGTGGCGTGGACCATCAGGACCGCCAAGGCCGCATTGGAGACGTTGAACAACCCCGGAAGGCCGGTGTGTGCGCGCAGCACCGCACCGTCTGGGCCATGCAATTCGAAGTCGTGCCCGAGGCCGCGGGGGGCGATCGCCTCCACCCGCCACGCTTCTCCGGGCAGGTCCTGCTCGGCGGCGGTGTCGTCGGCGGGGACGGTGCGCAGGGTCACCACCCGGGCACCGGCGGAACGGGCCATGCGCCGGCCCCATTCGTCGTCGACCGTGATCACTGCGGTGTCGCTGCGACCGGCCTCGAAGAGACGGGCCTTGGCCTCGAAGTAGGCCTGCATGCTTCCGTGCAGGTCCAGATGGTCCTGGGTCAGGTTCGTGAACCCGGAGACTCCGAAGCGCATCCCGCCGACGCGCTCGTAGTCAATCGAATGGGAGGAGACCTCCATGGCGACCGTGTCGACCCCGGCCGCGCGCATGCGGGCCAGCAGGGCGTGCAGCTGCGGCGCCTCGGGGGTGGTCAGCACGCTGGGGATGCGTGTGCCGTCCGCCACGATCTCGATGGTGCCGATCAGCCCGGTCCGCTGGCCGAGGGCACGCAGGAGCGAGGTCGCGAAGTAGGTCGTGGTGGTCTTGCCATTGGTGCCCGTCACGCCGATCAACCCGAGTCCGGGGTCGTCGGAGCCGTAGAGGCCGGCAGCCACGGGGCCGACGGCCGCACGCACGGATTCCACGACCAGGACCGGCAGTCCGCTGGCGGCTGCACGCGCGGCCCCGCCCTCGTCCGCGAGGATCGCAGCGGCGCCGGCGGCCGCTGCGGCGGCCGCGAAGTCGGCGCCATGGCTGCGTGCACCCGGGACTGCGGCATAGACGTCCCCGGGGAGGACGGCCCGCGAGTCGAGGCACACACCCGAGACCGTTGTCTGCGCCTCCCCTTCCACCCGGGCGGCAATGCCACGCTGCCGCAACTGTTCGAGCAGTTCCTGCAGGCGCAGTCGGGGCGCCGTCTCGGGTCGGAACGCCCGCTCGGCGTCCTGGGGCGCGGGCTGCACTGTGTCTACCATCCGTAGTCCTGCTTGGTGCCGACGAAGACCTTGTACGGGTTCGGCTTCTCGGTCGTGGGTGGAACGTTGTAGCTGTTGAGGGTCTGGGACATGATCTTTTTGAAGGTATCGGCGACGGTGAAGCTGCGCCAATTGCCCTTGGGCCGCTGCATCGTCACGGCCACCAGGTACTTCGGATCGTCGATGGGCGCCATGCCGACGAACGAACTGGTGTAGCCGTCGAGTTCGCCGGTCGGTCCCGCCGCTTGCCCCGTGCCGGATTTGCCGCCAATGCGGTAGCCGTCGATGCCCATGTCCCAGCCGGTGCCGTCCGTCACGACGGTCTCCATCATCCGCCGCATCTCCTTCGAGGTCTTCTCGGAGACGATGCGCTTCTTCTCCACGTTCTTGCGTTCATGCTCGGTGCCGTCAGGCTCGATGTAGGACTCGATCAGGCTCGGCTCGATCTGCACGCCGCCATTGGCGATGGCCTGGAAGATCTTGGCCGTGTGAAGCGCCGTCTGGCTGTATCCCTGGCCGAACATCGTCGTGTACTGCTGCCGCCGATCCCAGCGTTCCGGGGGAACGAAGATGCCCTTGTTCACCGGCAATCCGATGTCGATGTCCTGGCCGATGCCGAACTTCTTCATCCATTCGTAGCGCTGCTCGTTGGTCAGCCTGCTGCCGATCATGGTCGTGCCGGTGTTGTAGGACCGGGCGAAGATCCCGGCCGCCGTCATGTTGAACGTCTGGTGTTCGAGCGAGTCGTGGATGACCTCGCCACCGATCTTGTAGGCGTGCGGGACCTTGAAATGATCCAACGGTTCCACGACGCCTTCTTCCAGAGCTGCGGCAAAGGTCGCGGCCTTCCCGGTCGATCCGGGTTCGAATGACTGCGAAACGGTGGTGGATCGACGGTATTTGGCTTCCGTGGCGCCGGGGTCGTTCGGGTCCACGGTCGTGGAATCGGCCAGGGCGCGGATCTTGCCCGTCTCGACTTCGATCACCACGGCGTTGACCCACTCGGCGTTGAACTGCTTCTGCTTGGCCATGACGGCTTCCTGTGCAGCCCACTGGACGTCGCTGTTGATGGTGAGCTTGACGTCCTTGCCGTCGACGGCGGGCTTCTCCTTGAGAGTGGCCATGGGGATCCGGATCCCGTCGGCGCCGATTTCGTAGGTCTTGGTCCCGGGTGTGCCGGACAGGGCCCTGTTCTGGCTCAGTTCCAGGCCCTCGGCACCGGTTTGCGACGTCCCGTTATCACTCGAGCGCAGGAACCCGAGCACGGATCCAGCGACACTGCCATTGGGGTATTCCCGCTCGAACCGCTTCTGGCTGCTGATCCAGGGAAGCGCCACGTCGAGCACCTGGTTGCGCGTTTCGGGGGTGATTCCCTTGGCGATGACCGAGTACCCCTTCTTCTTGGCGCCCTCGGCGCCCATGATGGAGGTCTTCAAGGTCTCCTCGTCGATGCCCAGGATCGGGGCCAGCTCCTTGATGGCATCGGTGGTCTGGACGAGTTCGCGGTCGCCT
Source organism: Arthrobacter sp. JSM 101049 (assembly GCF_041679245.1). Lineage (NCBI taxonomy): Bacteria > Bacillati > Actinomycetota > Actinomycetes > Micrococcales > Micrococcaceae > Arthrobacter > Arthrobacter sp. JSM 101049. The sequence continues at coordinate 215,086 of NZ_JBGFFC010000002.1, forward strand.
TTGGCGTTGCGGCGCTTGAATTCGGTCTTCACCTGGCGCTGGTCGACGACGAGGTCGTACCGCTCGAAGCTGGCTGCGAGGATCTTGCCGGAGGAGTCGAGGATGCTGCCGCGGACCGGCTGTTCGGCGACTTCGCGGATCCGCTGGCCGGTCGCTCGTTCGGCCGCAGCTGTCGGGTCCAGCCCCTGGACCAGGAAGAGCCGTCCGCCGAGCAGGACCAACAGGACCATGGCGATCGCAAGACCCGTACGGAGTCGTCGGGGTTCAGCGCGCGGCGGTTTGCTGTTGCGACTCCTGGCGGGCGGCCTGACCATAGTTCATTCCTTGGGTAGCTGATCGGTTCTTCCGGGACGCCGGGCCGAACAGGCTGGGTGCCCTATTGTCCGGAGTTCTGTTGGGCCGGAGCCGGGATGGTTCCGCCGTTCAGGTCCTGCGTCGAAGATTCCTGGGTGTTTTCGATTGTCTTGTTCTCGTCCGCTGCCGTTCCCCGCTCGGCAGGAGCCCCGGCGGCATCGGTGGCCGCGGACGTTCCGTCCGTGGCCGCCTGCTCGTCGGTTCCCTTGCTGGCTGCGTGGTCGCCAGGGACCTCGGGGGCCGCTACGAGGGACGTGGGCAGTTTGCCCTTCTCCGCCGCTGTGGCCTTTCCGGTGATCTTCTGCGTGTCCAGATTGATCGCGGCCACCGCACCTGGGGTGACCATACCCAATTCTGCAGCCTTGGCGGCCACATTTTGGGGAGCTTGGAGGTTTTGCAGCTCCTGTGTCAGGGCTTCGTTCTCCTGCTTGAGTGCCTGCTCGTCTGCGTGCAGGCCAACGATGTCGTATTGGGAACTGGCGACATTGACGTTGATCACGAGCACACCGACCAGCGCGGCGAGCAGCAGGGCAAAGCAGAACACGGCGAATCCGGCCCGACGGCTGCGCTTGGTCGCCGGCACCAGGGACAGCGGGGTGCGGGGCCTGATCTCCGGGGCCTGGAGGGGTGCTGGCGACAGCTCACGGGCCGCTGTGCCGTCGGCCATGGCGTGTCCGGCATGAACTGCACGCGTCGGGGTGGCGATGCTCATGGTCAGCTCCTCCTCAGGATTCGTTCGACGGCACGCAATTTCGCAGAGGCCGCGCGGGGGTTTTCGTCGATTTCAAGATCGGTGGGCTTCTCGGTCCCCTTGGTAAGGCTCCGGAAACGGGCCTTGTGTTCCTCGAGTTCCACCGGGAACCCCACCGGGGCGGAGGATTTCGAACCGGCGGAGAAGTGTTTTTTGGTCACCTTGTCCTCGAGTGAGTGGTAGCTCATCACGACCACTCGGCCCCCGACATGCAGCGCGTCCATCGCAGCCGGAAGGGCCCGGTCCAGGACGTCGAGCTCCTCGTTGACCTCGATGCGAAGGGCCTGGAAGGTGCGCTTGGCCGGGTGCCCACCCGTCCGTGCGGCGGCCGCCGGCACGACGCTTCTGATGCTCTCGACCAGTTGCGCGGTGGTGTCGAACGGCTGCCGCGCGCGGTCCCTGACAATGGCCGATGCAATGCGGCCCGCGAACTTCTCCTCGCCCCAGGAGCGGATGATCCGCACCAGGTCGGCTTCGTCGTATTCGTTCACCACATCGGCGGCGGTCGGCCCGGTGGACGTGTCCATCCTCATGTCCAGCGGCGCATCGAACGAGTAGGCGAAGCCGCGCTCCCGTTCGTCCAGCTGCAGGGAGGAGACCCCCAAATCGAAGAGGATCCCGTCGACGCCGTCGAACCCGAGATCGGCAACAACCTCGCCCACCTCGTCATAGACGGCATGGACCAGGTCGGTCCTGTCGGAGAACGGGGCCAGCCGTTCCCCGGCGAGCGAGAGCGCCTGCTCGTCTCGGTCCAGCCCAACCAGGTGCAACCGGTCGAATCGGCGCAGAAGCGCTTCGGAGTGACCACCCATGCCCAGGGTGCAGTCGACGACGACGGCCCGTTCGCGCTGGTCGATCCCTGCCTGGATCGACGGCGCCAACAGCCCTACACAACGTTCGAGCAGCACGGGAACGTGCCGCTCGGATGTGGGACGGGGCGAGTTGCCGTCGGTCATGCCCTGTCCCCTTTCAGCGTGTCACAGCTTGCAATCGTGGTGTAGGGATTGGGCCAGATCCCCCTCCGACCCGATCCGCTCCGGCCTGGCTCCGGGGAAGTGAAGCCAGGATGGCGCTTTCGGGCGGCTGGAGATCTGATCCAACCCCCACCGGACGCTTCCAGCGTTTGCTAGAAGATGCCCGGCAGTACTTCTTCATCAGTCTCGGAGAACGTGTTCTCCTGCTCCTCGAGGTACGCGTTCCAGGCCTGGGTATCCCAGATCTCGGCTCGCGACCCCGCGCCGATGACGGTGACCTCACGGTCCAGTCCGGCGTAGCTGCGCAGTGCCCCCGGGATGGTGACCCTGCCCTGCTTGTCCGGCATCTCGTCCGAGGCGCCGGAGAGGAAGACGCGGATGTAATCCCTTGCCTGCCTCGATGCCAACGGGGCCTGGCGCATTTGTTCATGCACGTTCTCGAACTCCCGCTGGCTGAAGACGTAAATGCAGCGCTCCTGCCCCCGCGTCAAGACCAGCCCATTGGCCAGCTCGTCGCGGTATTTGGCCGGAAGGATGATGCGTCCCTTTTCGTCCAGGCGCGGCGTGTACGTCCCGAGGAACATACGCACCGCCTTCCCGTCTTCAAGGAGCCGCGATCACCCCGTCTACCCCATTCACCTCTACAGTCCACCACTTTACTCCACTTCCCCCCACTGTCAACGACGTGGCGGTGTTTCTCCATCGATATTTCCCATCCCTTCCGCGCCATTACTGGGATGAGGGGCAGTGGAGGAAGGTGGAGGGAAAAAGGGCCCACGGCGTTGCGAGCAGGCCAAATGACCGCCCCAAAAGGCCAGCCCGACAGCTTTTCCGGACACGATGGCAGGCAGTGGGGCGAAGTGGAGGGCGGAGTGGGGCGAAGTGGTGAGGGGCGCGGCAACCGACGAAAGGGGGAGCACACGGCTGCGGTCAAGCCGCAGCCGCGGTCAGGTCACAACCGCGGGGGCGGGCTGGCGCTACCCTGCGCTGGCGTTTCGTGCGCAGCCACGGCTCTGCAGGGGCCGGCCATCCTGGTCTGACAGTTCAAAGGGCACCACGGACAGCACAAAGGGCGCCTGCCGATATCGGCCTGCGCCCTGAGGGTGGAGGTATTCGGGCTCGTCGAGCCCGGTGGATCGTCAGCGCTCGTCGCGGTGGCGTGCTTCCCACTTCGATTCGAGGTCCGCCATGAACGAACTCTTCTGCTGGCCGCCCTTGCTGCGACCCTTGCCGAGCTTGCCCAGCGCATTTTTGGAGAAGGCGACGTAGACGCCCACGCACATCAGGGCGAAGCCCAGGACGCCTAGGGGGATCCACTGGTTCGAGACGCCCACCAGCAGGACGACGACGCCGACGATGGCAACCAATGCGCCAATGGCGATATTGCGCGTCGAGTATCCGCCGGGGGAAGCATTGGATTTCATTGAGGAAGCAAACTTGTGGTCCTCGTGCAGTTGCTTCTCCAGCTGCTCGAGCAAGTGCTGCTCGTGTTCGGAAAGTGGCATGATCCCTTCCCCAATCCCTCGTGTCCGTAGGCTTCCCGGAGGCTTCCCGGTAAGGAAACCCCTATACAAGAGTCAACGGTTCCCGTGACTCCATTGTTCCCGCTTTTTCCGGTATCTCCAACGTGGTCGTCGATATCCGTCTTCTTCCAAGGATAGTCCGCTTCGCGACCACCGGGAAGCGGCGCTACCGCCGGGTATCTTTTTCGCTGTTTGCGGGGCGGATCAGCGCGGCGGGCTGCAGTGAACCCGCGGGGTATCGCCGGCGGATGAGGTCCATGGCTTCCTCCGCCTGGCGCCAGTTGCCGTCGCTGCGTTCAAAGCTCGGTTGGAACACGCCATCCGCCGTCGAGAGCTGTTCAACCCGGATCCCGATCAGGCGCACGGCCTGCGGGCGCGGGCCGATGGCCGCGAGCAGCGACTCTGCCGCTTCCAACAAGGCATGGGCGGAGTTCGTCGGCTGGGCCAGGCGGCGGCTGCGCGTCATGGTCGTGAAATCGGCGTACCGGAGTTTCAGGGCCACGGTATGGCCTTGGCGCTGGGCCTCCCGCAGCCGCTGGGCCACACGGTGCGCCAGGCGCAACAGCTCCCGCCGCAGCACGGAGTTGTCGTGGATGTCATCGGCGAATGTCTCCTCCGCTCCGATGCTTTTTTCCTCCCTCACCGGCTCGACGGGCCGCGGGTCCCGGCCCCAGGCGAGCTCGAAGAGTTGCAACCCATTGGCACCCAGCAAGCGTTCCAGGGTCGTCACGGGCGTCTGGGCCAGCTCGCTGACCATCGAAATACCGGCCCGACCCAGGACTTCCGCCGTCTTGGCGCCGACACCCCAGAGGGCCCCGACCGGCAGGGTGTGCAAGTAGGCGACCGTGTCTTCGGGGGCAATGCGCAACAACCCATCGGGCTTGGCCCTGGTCGAGGCAACCTTGGCCACGTACTTGTTCCGGGCGATTCCAACACTTGCCGGCAGAGCGAGTTCATCGCGGATGCGCGCACGGATCATGCGCCCGATGTCCAGCGGCTGGCCCAGGCGACGCAGGCTTCCGGTCACGTCCAGGAAGGCTTCGTCCACGCTGACTTGCTCGACCAGTGGAGTGATCTCCCGAAAGATCGCCATGATGCGGGCGGAGTAGCGGCGGTACGCGTCCATGTCCGGCTCGATGACGGTGGCCAACGGCGCCAAGCGCATGGCGGCGCTCATGGGCATTGCCGACCGAACCCCCAGCCGCCGGCACTCGTACGACGCCGACAAAACGACCGAGCGTGCACCCGCATGGCCCACGATCACCTGGTGGCCGAGCAGTTCGGGGCGGGAAATGAGCTCGACGGACACGTAGAAGGCATCCATGTCCACGTGGAACACGGTGCGGTCTGCGGGCGTTGGAACCATGACTCCAATTCTAGGGACGTTCCACGACGGATAGAGTGGATCCATCCCCGCCCCATCACCCAACGGATGCCATGAACCCCACCGAAGCAACCAGTCCGCACTCTCGCGCTGGCAGCTCCAGCGTCTCCGACTTCACCGAGGGCCTGAACCGGACCCTCGCCGCGTTCCTGACCGAGCAACGCGACATTGTGGCGGAGATCTCCCCCGCGGCCGTCGACCTCGTCTCGGCCATCGAGTCGCTGGTCCAGGGAGGAAAGCGGATCCGGCCGCGCTTCGCGTATTGGGGCTATGTGGGGGCCGGCGGAGAACCGCACGACGAGGAGATCCTCAGGGCCGCTGCCGCTCTGGAACTCTTCCAGGCGGCCGCACTGATCCATGACGACGTGATCGACCGTTCGGCCACCAGGCGCGGCCGACCCAGCGTGCACAAGTCCTTTGAACGGACCCACCGCCAGCACGGCTGGGCGCGGAACGGCGCGCGATTTGGCGAGGCCGCCGCGATTCTTGCCGGGGATCTGTGCCTCTCCCTCAGTGAGCAGCTGTTTGCCACGGCGGCGCCTGCAGGTTCACCGGCCCGCGTGATCTTCGATGGCATGCGCACACAGGTGATGGCCGGGCAGTACCTCGACGTCCTCGAGGAATCCGCCGGCCAGTCGTCGCCCGATGTCGATGTACTGCAGCGGGCCCGCACGGTCCTGCGCTATAAGTCGGCCAAGTACTCCACGGAGAATCCAATGCTGCTGGGCGGCGCGCTGGCCGGTGCGGATAGCGCCCTGCTGGCCGCGTATTCCGCGTTCGCCCTGCCCATCGGCGAAGCGTTCCAGCTTCGCGATGATGTGCTCGGCGTCTTCGGTGATCCGGTCGTCACCGGCAAGCCCGCGGGAGATGATCTCCGCGAGGGCAAGCGGACCGAGATGATCGCGCATGCGTTGCTTCTGGCGCCGGCCGCGGACCGGAACTTCGTCCAGGACCGATTGGGCGCCGATGACCTGACGGCAGGCGACATCCGCCGCATGTCGGAGATCCTCGAGGATTCAGGGGCGCTTGCCGCGACAGAATCCAGTATCGAGCAGCTGTCGTCGCGTGGCTTTGCCGCATTGGACGACCTTCAGGTGACCGATGAAGTCCGATCGCAGCTGAAGACCCTCGGCGAAGCGGTCATCAACCGCACTGCATAGGCAGCCGCGTTCCACGCGGGCGTGCTGCCCTGCGCGGGGACCCAGGGGACCGGTGGCCGCTCCCGTGCCGTCCGCCTACCAGGCGAGGGCCTGAGCCCTCCGCCGGATTTCGGTCTTGCGTCCCTCGCGCAGGGCCTGCATGGGCGTCCCGGGAAGGGATTCGTCCGGGGTGAAGAGCCATCCGATCAGCTCCTCATCGGAGAATCCCGAATCCACAAGCACCGTGATGGTGCCCTTGAGGCTCTCGACGACGCGGCCGTCCTGCACGAAGCCGGCGGGGACCGACCGCACGTTCCGCTCGCCGACGCGTGCTTCGACGATCGAGCGCTCGTCGAGCAGACGATGCACGTCCTTGATGGAGATGCCGAGCTGCTCGGCCAGGTCAGGTAATGACAACCATTCGGTCACGAGGTTATTAAGAGAACTCACAAGACAAGACTGCCACAATCCTGCTGTTCCCTTCAGCAATCCCGGCATGACAGGCCACTGAGGACTTTTGGGAACGGCGCATATGGTGTAAATTCACTTGAGTCACACTTGCAACATAAGTCACACGAGTATCTCGGAGCCCTGCCTGGCTTCGCTCGCGTAGGCTTCTTCGGCCCCGGGCCGTCGCGATCAGAGGATGTCTATATGCCCGAGCTCCGCTCCAGCGGTGCGCGTTCCTCGAACGGTTTCGTTCAGGGACCCCGCAGCCGTTCCATTTATGGCGCAGTCGCCGCCGCTTCGATTCCCGCCGTGGCCCTGACGGGAGTGGCCGCAGCCGCACCGGCAGCCGCCGTTGAAGCGCCTGCCGCCAAGGCCCTCCTCACGCCGAAGGCCGCCACCACGGTCAACATCGCCGCTGCCCAGCAGCGGATCGCAGCCCATTTGGTCGCGTCACACGTTCCTGCGCGCGTCACGGTCGCCACTGCTGCCGCCAGGACCGTGACGGTGAAGTCCGGCGATACCCTTTCCGGCATCGCCCACCGCCACGACGTGTCCCTGTCGACGATCCTCAAGGCCAACGACCTCAAGGCCAGCGATCTGATCTTTCCCGGCCAGAAGATCAAGCTGTCCGCCTCCGCGGCACCGGCCGCCAAGAAGTCGTCGCATCGCCAGGCCTCCGGTAGCGCCAAGAGCTACACGATCAAGTCAGGCGACACGCTCTCAGGCATCGCCCACGCACACCACATGTCCCTTGCGTCGCTGCTGAAGGCCAACAAGCTCAAGGCCAGCGAGCTGATCTACCCGGGACAGAAGCTGCGCCTGTCCGGCGGCCCGGTGGCTGCGGCTGCCAGCCCGGCCAAGAAGTCGACCTCGTCGACGGCGTCGACGTCCTCCAGCACCGCTCGGACCTACACCATCAAGTCCGGTGACACCTTGTCCGGGATCGCCCACGCACACCACATGTCCCTCTCGTCGCTGCTGAAATCCAGTGGCCTGAACTCCAGCACCACGATCTACCCCGGTCAGAAGATCCGCATCTCGGGCGGCTCGGCAGCGCCGGCCAAGGCCGCTTCCAGCACGAGCAGGCCCGTGAAGGTTTCCAGCTCTACGGGTACGTCGTCGTACACCGTGCAGTCCGGTGACACCTTGTCCGGGATCGCCCACGCACACCACATGTCCCTCTCGTCGCTGCTGAAGTCCAGCGGTCTGAAATCCAGCACCACGATCTACCCCGGCCAGAAGATCCGGCTCTCCGGCACCTCCACGGCTGGTGCCAAGACCTCGGCTCCGGCGAAGACCACGGCACCGGCCAAGTCGTCCGGCACCGCGAAGAAGACGACCTACACCGTCAAGTCCGGGGACACCCTCTCAGGGATCGCCGCAGAGGCGGGGATGGGACTCTCGGAGCTGCTCGAGGCCAACCACCTGAGCAAGTCCTCGGTGATCCACCCCGGCCAGGAGCTCAAGATCAGCGGCGGTTCCTCCGTCTCGTCTACCTCCACGCGAAAGCAACTGGTGTCGGATACGTTCCTGCACTACAAGTACCCGGCCGAGACGGTCAAGTCCGCCAACGACAACAAGTACGAACTGCTTGCGCGGGACCTGCCCTCGCGGGCCGAAATGAAGTCCCTGATCGTCAGCACGGCCCGCTCGATGGGCGTCGACCCGTCGCTGGCGCTGGCCCACGCCTACCAGGAGTCCGGCTTCAACATGGCAGCCGTCTCCCCCGCCAACGCTATCGGGGCGATGCAGGTCATCCCCTCCTCCGGCGAGTGGGCGTCACAGCTGGTCGGACGCAAACTGGATCTGCTGAACCCGAATGACAACGTCACCGCCGGCGTGGCGATCATCCGTGCCCTGCAGCGGACAAGTACCAGCGTGGAGATCGGCATTGCCTCCTACTACCAGGGGCAGGGTTCGGTGAAGCGCAACGGGATGTACAACGACACCAAGTCCTACGTGAAGTCGGTGCTGGCACACCAGAAGAAGTTCAGCTAGCCACCTGCGGAAACAACAGCGCCGGTCGGGGCCCTTCGGGGACCCGACCGGCGCTGTTTGCCGCCAGCAGGTGGGGGTTGCCGCCAGCAGGTGGGGGTTGCGTCAGCGCTGCACGGGAAGGTCCAGGACGACATTGGTCCCGCCGTGCTCGCGCGGCTCCCACTCGATGGTTCCAGCCAGTTCGCTCGTCACCAGCGTCTTGACAATCTGCAGGCCGAGCCCATCCTGGCGTGGTTCGCGGCCGAGACCGTGTCCGTCGTCGGAGACCACGACCCGGAGCCGTTCCGTGCCATCGGAGTCGGTTCGGCGCGATGCGTCCAGGCTGACCATTCCATTGCGCTCCCCGAGGCCGTGTTCGACGGCGTTGGAGACCAGTTCGTTGATGACCAGCGACAGGGGGGTCGCCAGTTCGCTGGGCATGTCTCCGAACGAGCCGGAACGCTCGGTGCGGACGACTTGGCCGGGTGAGGCCACCTCGGCCGCAAGCCTGAACTGCCGATCGATCAGCTCGTCGAAGTCGACATTCTGGCTCAGTCCCTGTGACAGCGTCTCGTGGACCAGGGCGATCGTGGCGACGCGCCGCATCGCTTGCTCGAGGCCCTGCTTCCCGTCCTCGCTGACCATGCGCCGCGACTGCATGCGCAGCAGCGCGGCCACCGTCTGCAAGTTGTTCTTCACCCGGTGGTGGATCTCCCGGATCGTGGCGTCCTTGGAGACCAGCTCCATCTCCCGGCGCCTGAGCTCCGTCACGTCCCGGCACAGCACCAGGGCGCCGTAGCGCTTCTTTCCATCGCGCAACGGAATCGCGCGCAGGGAGAGGCTGACGCCCCGTGATTCAACTTCCGTGCGCCAGGGCATCTTGCCCGTGACGACCAGGGCGAGGGACTCGTCGATGAGCCGGCGGTCATGGAGGAGGCCCGTGGTGACCTCGGCCAACGAACGCCCTTCAAGCGAGTCGACACCGCCCAGCCTGCGGTAGGCGGAGACCCCGTTGGGGCTCGCGTACTGCACGATCCCCTCGGCGTCGAGGCGGATCAGGCCATCGCCGACGCGGGGTGCGCCCCGACGGGAACCTGTCGGGGTCGCGAAGTCGGGCCACAGACCCTGTGTTCCCATACGGAGCAGATCGGTGGCGCACTGCTTGTAGGTCTGTTCCAGCCGCGAGGCCACCCGCGACGTCGAGAGGTCCTGGTGGCTGGTGACCACCGCCAGCGTCCTGCCGTTGCGCACCATCGGAAACGCTTCGATGCGCATGGCCGATTCCTGCGTCCAGTGTTCCTCGCTGGCTCGTTGCATCTGGCCGGAGTTCCACGTCTCCTCGACCAGCGGCCGCAGGTCCCTGCGGATCCGTTCGCCCACGAAGTCGCTGTGGAACACCGTGTGGCTGGTGGAGGGGCGGACGTGGGCCAAGGCCACGTACGTCCCCTCCTCCAGCGGGTGCCAGAGCACCAGGTCGGCAAACGCCAGATCCGCGACCATTTGCCAGTCCCCCACCAGCAGGTGAAGCCATTCCTCGTCGCCGGGCCTGAAATCGGCCTGGTCCCTGATGGGATCGGTGAACGCCGCCAAGGGCTAGCGCCGCACAATCGAACGCAGCAGGCGCAATGCAACGGAGAGCGATGCCATGTCGTCGCGTCCCAGGTTGTTGACCTCTTCGAACATCTTCTTGGCCCGTTCCAGGTTGCCTGCGTTCTGCCTTTCCCAGGCGGCCACGCATTCGACGGGATCCGTGGCTTCCGGTGCGGCGTCCAGGGCCGCCCCGGTGATGTCGACCGCGGTGGAATAGAGGTCGTCGCGCAGCGCCGCCCGCGCCAGGGCCTCCCACCGGTCCCCGCGTGGCAGGCGCGTGATGCGCTCCAGCAGGCCGTCGATCCCGAAGCGCTCAAACACCACGTAGTAGACCGCGGCAACTTCTTGGGCCGGCAGGTCCTGCCCATGTGCGGCGAGGGCGATGTCCAGCAGGGCGAAGCTCTCGAACTGCTGGGCCCAGCGCGATGCCAGGTCCTCGGGAAGACCCCAGGCCATGCCGTCCGCCTTCCAGACGGCGACACGCTCGGCATCCTGGCCGCGTAGCAGCTGTCCGAGCTCGGCCCGTAGCGCGGTGACCGTGGGCCGGAAGGCGTCGATGTCCTCCTGGATGCTGGTACCGCGCCCGACGTGGGTGATGAACCAGCGGGTCGCCCGGTCCAGCAGTCGCCGCATATCCAGCTGGATGCGGCACCAGTGCTCGGTGGGCATGCTGGCCGGCAAGTCCTTCACGGCATCGACGAACTCGTCCAGCGAGTAGATCTCCCGCAGGGCGGCGAAGGACCGTGCAACTGCGGATTCGGTCGCGCTGGTCTCTTCCATCACGCGGAAGGCGTAGGTGATGCCCCCCATGTTGACGATGTCGTTGGCCACTACCGTGCTGACGATTTCCTTGCGCAGCGGGTGGGTCAGGACGTCCTCGGGGAACTTCTCGGCCAGCTGCACCGGGAAGTACTCCCGCATGGTCCGATCGAAGTAGGGGTCGTCCGCAAGGTCCGTCCGCGTCAAGGCGTCTGCCAACTGGATTTTGGCGTAGGCCACCAGCACGGACAGCTCCGGGGCCGTCAGGGACTTGCCGGCTGCGATGCGTTCGTCGAGTTCCGCGGTGCTGGGCAGGAATTCGATGTCGCGATTCAGGCCAGCGTGTTCCTCGAGCCAGTCCATGAGCCGTTCGAAGCTCGGGCTCCACTCGGCCAGGTGCTGCTTGTCGTTGACCAGCAGGATGTTCTGGTCCACGTTCGTGCGCAGGACCAGCCGGGCGACCTCATCGGTCATGGAATGCAGGAAGTCGGCCCGCTCGTCGGCGGCCAGTTTCCCCGCCGTGACCATCCGATCCACCAGGATCTTGATGTTGACCTCATGGTCGGAGCAGTCGACTCCTGCGGAGTTGTCGATGGCGTCGGTATTGAGGATGACACCGTTCAGGGCGGCCTCGATGCGCCCGCGCTGTGTCATGCCCAGGTTCCCGCCCTCGCCCACGACCCTCGCCCGCAGGTCGCTTCCGTTGACGCGGATGGAGTCGTTGGCGCGATCCCCGACCTCGGCGTTCGTCTCGGTCGATGCCTTGACATACGTCCCGATGCCGCCGTTGTAGAGCAGATCCACGGGAGCGGCCAGGACGGCCCGGAGGAGCTCGGGTGGGGACATGGAGGTTGTCCCGTCCGGGAGCCCCAGGACCTCGCGTACCTGTGCGGAAACCGGGATCTTCTTGGACTGCCGGGGGTAGACCCCACCGCCCTCGCTGATCAGCGACGTGTCGTAGTCGCCCCAGCTCGAGCGGGGCAGGTCAAAGAGGCGCTGGCGCTCGGCGAACGACGTCGTGGGATCGGGGTTCGGATCCAGGAAGATGTGCCGGTGGTCGAAGGCCGCCACCAACTTGGCGTGGCGTGAGCGAAGCAGGCCGTTGCCGAAGACATCGCCGCTCATGTCGCCGATGCCTGCGACGGTGAATTCCTGGCTTTGGGTATCGATATCAAGCTCGGCAAAGTGGCGCTTGACGGATTCCCACGCGCCCCGTGCGGTGATGCCCATGGCCTTGTGGTCGTAGCCGACGGAACCGCCGGAGGCGAAGGCATCCCCGAGCCAGAAACCGCGGGCCAACGAGATCTCGTTGGCGGTGTCGGAGAAGCTGGCCGTGCCCTTATCCGCAGCCACGACAAGGTAGGAGTCGTCGTCGTCCAGGCGCACTACCCGCTCGGGCGCCACCGTCTCCTGGCCATGTTCGGTCTGGACCAGGTTGTCGGTGAGGTCCAGCAGCGCCGAGATGAAGATGCGGTAGGCGGATTTCCCCTCCTCCATCCAGGCATTCCGGTCCACCGAGGGATCCGGAAGGTTCTTGGCGAAGAATCCGCCCTTGGCACCGGTGGGGACGATGACGGCGTTCTTGACCATCTGGGCCTTGACCAGGCCGAGGACCTCGGTCCGGAAATCCTCGCGCCGGTCGGACCAGCGCAGGCCGCCGCGGGCGACCTTGCCGAAGCGCAGGTGCACGCCTTCGACCCGGGGTGAATACACCCAGATCTCATACCGCGGCCGGGGGAAGGGCGCGCCCTCGATCCGCTCGGGCTCAAGTTTGAAGGAGAGGTGGATCGTGTCCCGGAAGTAGTTCGTCCGCGTGGTCGCGTCGATGACGTTGACGAATCGGCGCAGTAGCCGGTCGGCGTCAAGCGTCGCGACGCCCTCCAGGCCGGTCTCCAGCGCGGCGCGGGCGGCCTCGACCGTGTTCCCGCGCGTCGTCTCGTCCAGGTCCGGGTCGAAGGTTCCGGTGAACAAGTCGACCAGGGAGCGGGTGACGTCGGGATTGGCGAGCATGGTGTCGGCAATGAACCCGTAGGAGTTCACCGACCCCAGCTGGCGGAGGTACTTGGCATAGGCGCGCAGGATCGTCACCTCGCGCCAGGATAGCCCCTGGGCGAGGATGAGCCGGTCGAACGCATCGGATTCGGCGCGGCCGGTGAAGACCGCGCTGTAGGCCTCGGTCAACAGTTCCTGGGTCTGCAGCGGGTCGACGCCCGCCGGGTACTTCAGCCCCAGGTCGTAGAGGAAGAATTCCTTGCCGTCGCCACGCTGGATGGCGAACGGCTTCTCGTCGACGACCTCCAGGCCCTGGTTGGAGAGCACCGGCAGGATGCGGCTCAGGGACATCGGTTCGGTCAGGTAGAGGTTCAACCGCGCGTCGATGCCATGCTGGTGCTTCATGTCCGAGGGAACGTAGACATTGACCACGGGGCCCTCGTGTTCGGGGTCGTCGTACGCCGAGAACCGTTCGATGTCCTCCAGGGCGTCCTCGACCTCGAAGTCGACGCGGTAGGCCTGGGGGAAGGCCTCGGCCCACTGCCGCGACACCTCCGTCGCCTCGTCGCCGGAGAACCGGCTGCGCACCGCCTCGTCGACGCCCTCCGACCAGGAGCGGACGGCGCGGACAAGACGCTGTTCGAGCTCGGCATGGTCCAGCTGTGCGACCTGTTCGCCCCGTGAGAGCCGGATGCGGTAGAACAGCCGGACCAGCGCGGAATCGCTCATCCGCACCTCGTACTCGGTGGATTCGGCGTCGTAGGCCCGCTTCAGTTCCGCCTCGATCCGCAACCGGACACCGGTGGTGTAGCGGTCGCGGGGCAGGAAGACGAGCGCCGACATGAACCGTCCGTAAATGTCCGGGCGCAGGAACAGGCTGGTGCGGCGGCGCTCCTGCAGCCCGAGGATCCCGGTGACGATGCGCAGCAGGTCGCCGGTCTCGATCTGGAACAGCTCGTCGCGGGGGTAGGACTCCAGGATGGTGAGCAGGTCCTTGCCGGAGTGCGAATCGGGGGCGAAGCCGGAGGCTTCCAAAACCCGTTCCACGTTTTCGCGGGCCACGGGAACGCTGCGCACCGGGCGGATGTAGGCGCTGGAGGCGAACAGCCCGATGAAGCGGCGTTCGCCGTTGACGTTGCCCTGGGCATCGAAGCTCTTGATGCCGATGTAGTCGAGGTAGACGGCGCGGTGCACCGTGGACCTCGAATTGGCCTTGGTGATGACCAGGGCACGCTTTTCCCGGGCCTTTTCCCGGCCCGAATCGGTGAGCTCCTGGCGGAGCATGGTGGTTCCGGAACGGCGCATCAACCCCAGGCCGCTGTCGGGGCGGACGTGGAGGACGTCCTTGCCGTCTTCGGTGGCCAGGTCGTATTCCCGGTAGCCGAGGAAGGTGAAGTTCCCGTCGTCGAGCCAGCGCAGCAGTTCTGCCGCGCTTTCCAAATCGGGGATGTCCTCTCCCCCGACGACGTCGGACAGCGAGTCGGCGATCTCGTGGGCCTTGGCCCGCATGGGACGCCAGTCCTCGACGGCGTCGCGGACATCGGACAGGACGCGCTCCAGCGCCTCCACGAGCGCGGCGACCCGTTCGTCGTCGGGGGTGCCGCCGATCTCGATGGCGATCCAGGACTCGACGGTGGACTTCCCGCCGTCGCGGGCCATGAAGCTCGCCAGGTTGGGCAGGGCCGCCGTGTCTCCGGACGCTGTGGCGGCGTGCGTGGTCACCGGCTCGATGGCTGAGGCTGCTCCGTTTTCGTCCCGGTGCACCACGAAGGTCGGGTGGACAACCAGGGTGATGGCTTGTTCCTGCCGGACGATCTCCGCGGTGACGGAGTCGACCAGGAACGGCATGTCGTCGGTGACCACATAGACAACGGCCGTACCGTCAGCGATGTCGACGGCAACCTTCGCCTGGCCGGGGTGCCGTTCGTGGCCGACCCCGAGGTGGACGCCGACCCGGTCTTCCAGCACCTTGGGAGGGTACGCTTGGGAATCCTCCGGGGGAAGGTGCCCGTAATAGGCCTTGGTGAACTTGGGAGTGTTTGTCTCGGCAATGAACCCAGTGGGCATGCCCGACCCCGACGACATCAATTAACGCCTCCGTGTAGCGGTGTGGGCCGCGCCATTGCGGCCCCGAACCCCTCAAGACTAACCCGCGGAACTGCTAGCTCCCAATGGGGGCCATCACCGGCTGAAAAGCCCGGTTCGACGGCGGACCGACACCGAAATCAGCTCCGCGATGCGGGCCCGCAATTCGCTGTCCGGCGCGACCTCCGCCAGCACGCTTCCCTGGAGCAGGGCGCGGTCGGCGGCCTCCGGATCGGCAGGGAGCATTCCGGCGATGCCGCCATCGGGGCCGAACCGTTCCCAGGTCTCCCGCAGGGCACGTTCGGGCGAGGGGCCCACCGAGGACCTGCGCACCCGGTTCAGGACGACGCGCGGGTCGGCATCGGGCAGGATCTCCCGCAGTTCCTCCAGGCCCTTCACCAGCCGCGGGACCCCGACGCTGTCCGCGGATCCGACCGCGATGATTTCCGCCGCGGATTCCAGGACCGCGAGGGCTGCTCCGTTGCGTTGCGGTGCCGACGTGTCATAAGTCAGGTCCTCGTCGCGTTCGAGCAGGGACGCCACGTCAACGACCACGAGGTCGACCCGGCGACGCACGAAGTCCAGCACCCTGGTCAAGGCACCGGATCGCAGTTCCGGCCAACGGTGCGGACGCGGCAGGCCCGTGGCCACGCGCAGCGTTGCGCCGCCCACGGCGACCACGGCGCAGGAGCGCTCGAAGCCGGAATCATCGAGCATTCCCTGGTCGGACAGGCGGCACAGCTGGGCGATCCCCGCCGACTCGTCGAGCAGCCCGAGGTGCACTGCAACGCTGGAACCATAGGTATCGGCGTCCACGAGCAGCACCCGTTGGCCGGCTATGGCGGCCTCGGCGGCCAGGTTGACCGCCACGAGCGTCTTGCCGGTGGACCCGCTGGGGCCCCACACCGCCAGGATCCGGCCGGGGTCGGGCAGCGGATCCTCTGCGGGGACGGGTTCGGCGGACGAGGCGTGCCGCGCGCTGCGGGGTGGCCGCCGCGTCCCGGCGGCGAGCAATTCAAGCAGGTCGGAGATGGACTGCTCGCTCGCAGCGGTCGGTTCGACCCCCAGCCCCAGGCCGGCCAGGCGCTCTGCGTCCTCGGGTTCGTCGGTGATCGCCACGGCGGGCACTCCGTGAAATGCCAACTCGTCGGCAAAGGCGGCATCGAGGTCGACGGTCGGCCCCAGCAACAGGGCCGCATCCGCCAGGCCCGATTCGGCCAGTGCGATGACCTCGGTCAGTTCGTCGCAATGCCGCACGACCGTCACCGCTCCGCGTAGCCTTTCCAAGCGGTCGGCCAGGTCCCCGGCCCGCCCGTAAACCACGACGGCGATGCTCATTCGGCGGCCCCTCCCGGGTTCTGGACCACCGTCAAGCGGGCCTCGTTGGCAATCGCCGACAGGAGCCCGGGAAGGTCCTCGTCGGTCACGAGCAACTCGACGACCTGCCCGGCTGCACCCCCGAAGCCCGAGTCGATCTCGCGCAGGGAACTGACCTCCACGGACTGCAGCAGCCGCTTGGGCTCGCCATACGTGGTGGAGTTGGCGCCGCGTTCGGCTGCCCAGAGGTCGACGCGGGTGCCCACGGTGACTGCCACGGGCAGTTCCTCGGTGAGCTCCACCGACAGCGGCTTGCGCCCCTGCGGATCACGGCCCCCGATGGCGGCCAGCGGCAGCAGTTCGCCTTCGCGGATCAGGGAATTGGCGCGCAGGTCCGCAGCCGGTTCCTGCTCGGCGCTCAAGTAGTGCTGCTGGACTGCGTCCAGGCGCACGTCGACGGTGCGCAACGTCGAGGCGTCGATTTTCTGTCCCAGCGATATGTCCTGGCGCGCGACGTACATGGGCACGGTCGTGTCCTGGAACGAGACCAGTGTCAACACGCCGGCGACCGAGGCGACGACCAGGAGGATGCCCACCAACAACCGCGGGTCCTTCCAACCGGGTTGGCGCAGCCGTCTCGCCGGGCCGGATGGTGCCGCCTCTGTTCCCACGTTGCCTCCGCACCCCCTGGAGCCCGGTGCTCCGTTCGCCTTGCGGGAGAAGCATCGGATTCTGGTTCTCCCTGATCGTCCACCCTAATGACGAACAGGCGCACGTCCAATAGCCGGCTCGTCATCTGTGGACAAGAGGTGCCGAATCAGAGCTCGTGGCGTAGTGCGCCAACGGACCCCAGGGGCAGCAGGGCCACGGATTGCACGTCGGCCTCGCGGCGGTACCCGTCGGTGGGGTGCAGGGCCAGCCTGAGGTGGTCGGCGCCCGCGTGGTCCAAGGTCCCGGTACCCAGCAGGGCACCGTCCACCGCCCACACCGTCACCCGGGCACGGTCGCGTACCAGCGAGCGCAGCGCGGCCCCTTGGCTGACCCGGCGGCGAACAGCGGTCTCCTCGGCAACGGCGGCCCGATGCCCAGCGACCTGGAGGGAGCGGATGCCCGCATCGACGACCAGGTACTCGGCCGGCCCCTCGCGCAGAGACAACCAGTTCACGCCCACATGTTGCAGGACGCCGCGAAGGCGCTGGCCACCGAGCAGGTCCAGCGTGATGTCGGTACCAACCTGGCCGGCCAGATGGTCCCACAAGCGCAGCTGGGAGCGTTCGATCCGGACCATCTCCTGGATCTCCACGGTCCGCTCGCGTGCCCGGGCCGCATTGAGTTGGGACTCCAGATCGGCAAACAACGATTCCCAGCGCATGAGACCTACCCTATTCGCTTCGATTCGACTAAATGACGCGAATCTCTGGACAGCCCAACATAGAAATGCCATGATCGAGCTCAAGAAACATTAAATGACATCAAACAACACTAAAGAGACTGAGGTGATGACCATGCCCGAGGTGACCGAACACGGGCGCGGTGCCGGCGCGCTCCCGGGCGCGCTGGTGGGAATCTGCGCGGCCCTGCTGGTCGGCTGCGGAGCGGCCCTGCTATCGCCCAGGGGGACGGGGCTGGCGGTGGTCACAGACTCCCCTGCGGGCATGGGCCGGGCAGGCGCCCTGCTGTTCGTCTGCCTCGGCCTCGTTGTGCTCGCCTGGTGGCTGTTCAGCCTGTTCACCGCAATGCTCGCGGAGCTGCTGGCACGGCGCGGCCATGCCCGGGCCGCGGCACGGGCGGCCCACTGGTCCCCTGTTTTCATGCGACGTCTGGCGGCCGCCCTGCTGGGTGCCCACCTGCTGGTCGTCCCGGCGGCGCAGGCGGCAGGTCCCGGCTCCCCTGGCGCGCCGCCCGTCGGCCTCACCTCGGACAGCGCGGCCGTCGCGGTCGTCGACGCGGAGTTGCCGACCGCCTCGTGGGCCAGCCGGGACCTTCCCTCCCCGGCGTGGAGGCCCGAGCGGACGGCTCCGCCCATGAATCGGCTCATGGGACAGCAGAACCGGGCTACTGCCGACGATGAGGTTGTGGTGGTCTGCCCCGGTGATTCGCTGTGGTCCATTGCGGCGCGGGTCGCGGGACCAGGCGCCAGTGATGCCGAAGTGGCCAGGGAATGGCCCCGCTGGTATCGCACCAACCGGTCCGTGATCGGCCCGGATCCCGATCTGCTGCACATCGGAACCGTCCTCACCCCTCCGCGGGCCGAGTAGGAACAGAACAGAAAGTAGGAGTCATGACGGAGCCAGCACGTCCCGACGGACAGCTTCCCGACATTGTGCCCGGATCGGGCCTGCCACGCACCGGTGATGGAACCCTGCCGGCGGTCCGCCCCCTTCCCGTTCGCAAGTTCGCTGATTTGCTTCCCCCCGCTGCCAGGCCGGCGACCCACCGCGCCCCTGCGGCGGAGCCGACGCCAGCGGGGCCCCCGGCGGACCAGGCCGAGCGCCGCGAGGAACACGCGCACGTGCACACCATCGTGCGCATGGTTGGCCTGGCCGCCTTCGAATCGATCTCAGGCGTGCGACCGGTCCACCAGCTGGCCCGGTGGCTCGAGGCCGGGCAATACGAGAAGCTGCGCTGCCGTGTGGCCTTGGTCGCGGCCACCCAGCCCGATGATGGGTCCCGGTTGCACCGCAATACAGCCATCCGGCGCACCCGGCTGTGTCCGGTCGGGGCAGGAGCCTACGAGGCCAGCCTGGTGGTCGCCGAAAACGACCGTGTCCGTGCCGCAGCGCTCCGGGTGGAGCGGCGACACGGACACTGGACCGTCGTCGAATTGCAGATCGGCTAGCGGCGTTTGGACTTCTTCGAACGGCGGTCGGCCCGGTTGCCCTTGCCCTTGGCGGTCTCGGACTGCGTGCGCTCGAGGCGGGATTCGGCTTCCCCGTCCTCGCTGGGTGCGGTGTACTGCAGCGTGGAGGGCCGGGCGGGGGCTTCCAGGCCCGGGGTGTTCAGGCTCGGGGTCGACGTGGTCGACCGGGCATCGGTGACGCCGGGCAGGGAGACCGGTGCCGGCTGGGCAACTTCTACCTCGAGGTTGAACAGGAAACCGACACTCTCCTCGCGGATGGCCTCCATCATCGTCTGGAACATCACGAAGCCCTCGCGCTGGTATTCAACCAGCGGGTCGCGCTGGGCCATCGCGCGCAAGCCGATGCCCTCCTTGAGGTAGTCCATCTCATAGAGGTGTTCCTGCCATTTGCGGCCGATCACGCTGAGCACCACGCGCCGTTCGAGTTCACGAAGGTTTTCGGCACCGATGGCCCGCTCGCGCTCCTGGTACTGGACCCGGGCATCGGAGAGGATCTCCTCCTGCAGGAACTCCGAGGTGATCCGGCCCGCGCCGCCGCCTTCCTCCATGACCTCGTCGATGCCCAGGGCGATCGGGTAGAGCTGGCCCAGGTTGGTCCACAGCTGCTTGAGGTCCCAGTCATCGCCGTGGCCTTCGCTCGTGGCCTCGACGACCATCGCTTTGACCACGTCCTCCAGGAAGTTCTGGACCTGCTCCTGCAGGTCGCCGCCCTCAAGGATGCGTCGGCGGTCGCCATAGATCGCCTCACGCTGGCGGTTCATCACGTCGTCGTACTTCAGCACGTTCTTGCGCTGTTCGGCGTTGGTCGACTCGACCTGCCCCTGCGCCGTTTCGATGGCTTTGGAAACGATCTTCGATTCGAGGGCCATGTCTTCGGGCATCGAGGGGTTGTTCATGATCCGCTGGGCGGCATTGGCGTTGAACCGGCGCATGAGCTCATCGGTCATGGACAGGTAGAAGCGCGATTCACCGGGGTCGCCCTGGCGCCCCGAACGGCCGCGCAGCTGGTTGTCGATGCGCCGGGACTCATGGCGTTCGGTACCCAGGACGTAGAGCCCGCCGAGTCCACGCACTTCCTCGGATTCGGCCTTGACCTGGTCCTGGGCGGCGCCGAAGACCTCGTCCCAGACGCGCTCGTATTCCTCGGAATCGCGTTCCGGGTCCAGCCCGCGGCGGTCCATTTCGGCAACGGCCAGGAACTCGGCGTTGCCGCCGAGCATGATGTCGGTACCGCGGCCCGCCATGTTCGTGGCGACCGTGACCGCGCCCTTCTTGCCCGCCTGGGCCACGACCGCGGCTTCCCGCGCGTGTTGCTTGGCATTGAGGACCTCGTGGCGCACGCCCTCCTGGGCCAGCTTGCGGGAGAGGTACTCGCTCTTTTCGACGCTCGTCGTGCCGACCAGCACCGGTTGCCCGGCAGCGTGGCGCTCGACGATGTCCTGCGCCACGGCGTCGAACTTGGAGATCTCGTTCTTGTAGATCAGGTCCGCCTGGTCCTTGCGTTGCATCGGCTTGTTCGTGGGGATCTCCACGACGCCGAGCTTGTAGGTGCCCATGAACTCGGCTGCCTCGGTCTGCGCCGTACCGGTCATGCCCGAGAGCTTCTCGTACAGGCGGAAGTAGTTCTGCAGCGTCACGGTGGCCATGGTCTGGTTCTCGGCCTTGATCTCGACGTTTTCCTTCGCCTCGATCGCCTGGTGCATGCCCTCGTTGTAGCGCCGGCCGGCCAGGGTGCGGCCGGTGTGCTCGTCGACGATCATGACTTCGCCGTTGATCACGACGTAGTCCTTGTCCTTCTTGAACAGTTCCTTGGCCTTGATGGCGTTGTTCAGGAACCCGATGAGCGGGGTGTTCGCGGCCTCGTACAGGTTGTGGATCCCGAGGTGGTCCTCGACCTTCTCGATGCCCGATTCCAGCACGCCCACGGTGCGCTTCTTTTCATCGACCTCGTAGTCGGTTTCGCGATCGAGCCGTGTCACCAGCCGGGCGAATTCGCTGAACCAGCGGTTGACATCCCCCTGGGCCTGGCCCGAAATGATCAGCGGGGTCCGGGCCTCGTCGATCAGGATCGAGTCGACCTCATCGACGATGGCGAAGTGGTGGCCGCGCTGGACGAGTTCGTCCTTGCTCCAGGCCATGTTGTCGCGCAGGTAGTCGAAACCGAACTCGTTGTTGGTCCCGTAGGTGATGTCGGCTTCGTACTGCTTGCGGCGGACGGCAGGGTCCTGGTTCGCCAGGATGCAGCCGGTGCTCAGCCCGAGGAAGCGGAAGACGCGCCCCATGAGGTCGGACTGGTATTCGGCGAGGTAGTCGTTCGTGGTGACCACGTGCACGCCCTTGCCGGTGATGGCATTCAGATAGGCCGGCGCCGTCGCCACCAGGGTCTTGCCTTCACCGGTTTTCATCTCGGCGATGTTGCCCAGGTGCAGGGCTGCGCCGCCCATGAGCTGGACGTCGAAATGGCGCATGCCCAAGGTCCGGTCGGCGGCTTCGCGCACGGCAGCGAAGGCCTCGGGCAGCAGGGAATCCAGCGGCGCACCCTCCTGGTACCGCTTCCTGAAATCATCGGTTTCGGCCCGCAGATCCGCATCCGACATGGCCCGGAATTCATCCTCGAGGAGGTTGATCGCATCGGCGTAGCCGCGCAATCTCTTGAGGATCTTCTTGTCGCCGGTCCGCAGGACGCGTTCTAGCAGTGATGCCACGTGGTAGCTCCAAATCTCAGGCACAGGAATTCTGGCTTGGCCAGTCTACGGGAGACACGTTCAACGCCCGGTCTAGGTTCCCCGGGACCGTGTCCTCACCGCGTGGGCCAGTTCAAGGGACAGGTTACCCTCCGGATCGACGCGGACCGATTCCAGCCCGAGCCAGCCGGCCATCAGGCACAGTTCGCCGGCCAGCTCATGGGCCGTTTCGGGGGGAGCTCCGGCCTCGGCATGGCTGGAGCGCACGAGCAGGCGCCCCGTTGTCCGGTCCGCCTTCAAGTCCACGCGTGCGACGAGGTGTTCGCCGAGCAGGAAGGGCAGCACGTAGTACCCGTATCTGCGGCGCTCAGCGGGGGTGTAGATCTCAAGCCGGTAGTGGAAGCCGAACAGGTCCTCGAGCCGTCGCCGCTCGAAGACCAGCGAGTCGAACGGGCTCAACAAGGCGCGTCCATCCGCCACCCGGGGGCGCGGCGCATCGGCGTGGAGGAACTGTGTCCCCGGCCAGTAGGCGACGTCGACGGGTTCAAGCACGCCGCGCCCGGTCAGCCGCTCCACGGCGCTTGCAGCCACGCGAACGGGCAGCCGGAAATAGTCCGCGAGGCAGCGAACGGTACCGATTCCGTGGGCGCGGGCAGCGGCTTCGACCAGGCGCTCGGCCGAGGACCCGGGGTCAGTGGTTGCGGGCGCCGCGGGAATTCGCAGCACCCGTGAAATGGGTGCGTAGCGGCGTTCGAACTGCGCGGTGCGGCCGGCGGACCCGACTTCGCCCGCAGCGAAGAGCGCCTCGAGGGCTTCTTTGACGGAATTCCAGTTCCATCCCCAATTCGAGCGGTCGACAGCCTCGCGGTGGCCGAGCCGGGCCGTGACTTCCCGTGCCGTCAACGGCTTCGAGGCCTCCAGGAGGTCCAGGATGCGGTCGGCCAAGTCGCGTAGTCCTGGGCGATCGCTGCTGAAGCTCCCCATCCAGGTCCGCCGCTGCCAGGGCACCAGGTCGGCGTGGTGTTCGGGCCGGATGAAGCTGGCCTCGTGGGCCCAGTATTCGACCATGCGCCGGGGCGAACGCGACGACATGCGGTCCAGGATGGCACGGTCGTAAGGGCCGAGGCGCGCGAAAATCGGCAGCTAGTGCGATCGGCTGAGCACGTTGACCGAGTCGATCTGGAGCAGCTGGAGCCGGTCGAAGGTCCGGCCCACCCGCCGGGCAGTTGCCGGGCCGGTGGGCCGGGGCCGATGGAGGCCCTGGGCGGCCAACGCGATGCGCCGGGCCTGCGCCAGGGTCATCCGTCGGTTCATGGAGCCGGTCGCGGCCCGGGTGCGCCCATCAGGCCGGGGCCCCGTCGGTGTCCCGGTAGCGGCGGGTTTCTACGGTTTCGGCGTCGGAGTGGTTTTCGTCGAGGGTGATCACCCCGTAGTTCCATTGCTGCCGGCGGTAGACCACCGACCAGGAGCCGGTGTCCGAATCAATGAACAGGTAGAACGGGTGGCCGACCAGTTCCATGCGGTCGACGGCGTCGTCGACAGTCATCGTTTCCGAGGGGAAGACCTTGCGGCGGATCTCGACGGGGTTGCCGGACGCGTTCGCGGCGGCCTCTTCCTCCTGCCCGTTCAGGGTCTCCTCGTGCAGGGGCATGCTGCTGCTGGCCGGTTCGAGGGTGGAGGTGGCCTGGAAGACCGCCTTCGGGGTCTGGCGTCCGTGGTGGACCTTCCTGCGGTCGCGTGCCCGCCGCAACCGCTCCAGCAGCTTGGTGAAGGCCGTGTCGAACGCCGCGAACTTGTCAGAGGCCTTGGCTTCCGCGCGGATGGCCGGCCCACTGCCCACGACGCTGATCTCCACCGTCAGCTGGGCCTCGGCCTGCCGGGCGTTGGGTTCCTTCGTGACCTTGACGTCAAGGCGCTGGACCTTGTTGGCCAGCTGTCCGATCTTGTCAGTCTTCTCGTCCGCGTACTCGCGGAACCGATCGGATACCGTCACGTTGCGCCCGGTGATGTTCATCTCCATGGTGTCCTCCTACTGACCTCGGGTGACACGACAGCGACCGAAAGTCCCTCCTCCCGGTCGCTGAAGATGGGTTCTTCTCCTCTTGGTGAGGTGCCCATACTCAACCGTAAGCCAGGGTCCCCAATAATCAAGCCCCCTTCAGGCTCTTTTCGTGAACTCCGTCACGTCGGGCGCCTGGTCGAGGCCCGGACCGACGCCGGAGGACGCGGTTCCGGTGCCTTCATCGCCTCCCCGGTCCTGTCCGGTGCGTCCTCGCGCCGGCGCGGCGCCGCGGTGGCGGCCAGGACCGCCGCGGACTCGACCGCGGCACCGGCCAGCCGGAGGCTGCGGTAGCCGCGCGCCAGGGTCGACCCGGTGGTCAATACATCGTCCAAGAGCACGACCCGGCGGCCCTGCAGGGCGTGGCCGCCACGGATCTCCAGCTGTGCCGCGGTGCTCGAGCGCGCGCGGCGCCCCTTGGACTTCTGCTCGCCCATCGCCCAGGGCGCACGCGACCGGACCCGCAAGGCATGGACCACGACGACCCCGGGTGGGAGCAGGTCGCGGTGGACGATCCACTGCAGGAGCAGGTCCACCGGGGCATAGCCGCGGCGGGCGCGGGCCAGACGAGACGAGGGGATCGGCACCAGCGCAACCGGTCCGGGGCCAGGTGGCACCGCCGCCCGGATGGACCCGGCAAGGGCCGGCCCCAGCACGCCGGCCAGGGACACCCGCTGCCGGTCCTTGAACGCCAGCACCGCTGCGGAAACCTCCCGGGCGTAGGGCCCTGCGGACAGCACCCGCAGCGGTTCCCGGCCATCCAGCAGGGGCAGCCCCTCGGCTTCGGCCTGGGCCTCGAAGGGCCTGACCGTCGCGGTCCGGAACGCGCGGCGGCAGGCCGGGCACATCACCGCATCCGGGCGCCGGCAGGCGATGCACTCACTGGGCGCCACCACGGCCGCCAGCTCGGCCAACGCACCCAGCGGGCCGGTGGTCCAGGGGGCAAAGGCCAGGCGGTCGAGGCCGCGGGCCAGTCGGCGTGGAACAGCGGGGTACTCCATGGCCCCATGGTGCGGCCGCGGCACCGGGCGGGCAAGATCCCGCCCGGCACCGGTGGACAAGCGGTCCCGCCGGCGGGACGCGGGATCGGCCTATCCCGGATAGGCCAGTTGGGTGGCCTGGCCTTCCCGCTTCTTCCATGTCGAGAAGACCCGGGAGTAGACCCCCTCCGGCGTCTCCGCGTAGACCGTCCGCTGGTCGCCCGGACCGGCGGAGATGTTCGTCATGCCCAGCAGGGGTTCGAAGGTCGTCGTCTTGCCGTCGAGGGAGAGCTCCTCGGCCTGGACCACCTGCGAGTCGCTGGGCTTCATCACGATCACCGAGTCGGAGGAGTTCCACACCCCCACGGCCACCGGCACCGACGCCTCCAGGCGCAGCGGGTTGGTGAACCCGCGGGGAACACCCTCGCTGTCACGGATGATGCCGGTGACGTAGACCCCGGCGTCACCGTCGATGGTGGCCACGACCAGGGCACGTGCGCCGTCCGGGGAGACCCGCAGGGAGGTGACCTTCGCCTGCGCCATCCAACCGGCGTTGACCAGCCGCGAGGGGCCGTCCTTCTCCGTGTCCGCTGGGGTGGCCCGGATGCGGGTGCGGCCGTCGTTGCCGACAGTCCAGGTCCAGCCGTGCACGTCGATGCTCGGTTGCAGCAGGTTCTTGCCCGTCACGGCGACCCGGGCGACCCCGGACTCGTCGACCGTGATCATCCGGGTGCGCTTGCCGTTGAGAAAGGCGTAGCGGTTGTCGCTCGGAGCCATGGCCGGATCCCGGGGATCGTAGCCCGAGATGTCCTCGATGCCGCCCACGGGCACGACGCCGTTGCCCTGGTAGAAGACCAGGGTCTTGTCCGCAATGGCGATCTGGGTGTTCGGCACCGAGGCCTCCACGATCGCCTTCGTGAACCCGTCGGCCTTGTGGCCCAGACTCACTGCACGCTGGCCAACGGTCATGGAGACCGAGCGGATGTTCTGCACCTGGCCCAGGGTGAGTTCGAGCTGCTGCTGCATCAGCTGGCGCTGCAGCTCCGTGGCGTCGGTGAACGTCGATTCGTTCAGGTCCACGGTGGCCCGGCGGGAATCGATCGGCACGGAGGCCCTGGCCAGGGCGCTGCCCTCGGGGAACGCACTGGTGACCGCGTTGCGCAGGTAGGGCGCCGGCCCGGCCAGCAGGGAGGAGACGATCGTCGCCGGCACGCCTTGGCGTTTGGCGAACCAGCGGTAGTCCGCGATCGCGTAGGTCTTGGTGGCGTCATAGAAGTACAGCGGATAGGCCGAGAACAGGACGGCGAAGTTGCCCTCCTCGATCATGGTGCCGTTGGGGACCTGGGAGAGCCGCCATTGCCCCTCCACCTTGACCAGCTGGATGTCGGCGGAGACCGTGCTCTGGCCCTCCTTGCGGGTGAGCAGGCCGTGCTCGTCGATGCTGGAGGTCGCGGAGACCTCGACGGTGTAGCTTCCCTGCTCGACGTTCTCCACGATGTTCGGCTCGGAGGCGTAGACGATCGTGCGGTCCGCGGCCCGCCATTCGCGCGACAGCTCCGGGGCCAGGTATTCGCGGGCGACGCTGTAGTCGTCCTTCGGGGCGATGCCGGCCCGGAGGAAGCCCTCGATGATCTGCTGCGGGGAGGCGTCCTGGGGCGGACCGGGCGGATCGAAGGTGTAGTTGAAGTCGGATTGCCCGGCCGCCTCGGGGGCACTGGTGCCCACCGGTCCGGAGGTCGGGATGGAGGCGCAACCGGTCATCGCCAGCAGCACGGCGACCAGGATGGCGAGCATCCCCGTGGTGCGGGCCCCGCCGTCGTTCGGTGTCCGGTGGCTAGGCATGTCGTCCTCCCTGGTCGGTACCGGGTTCGTCATCGGCGATCAAGTCCTGGTCCGGATCCGCGGCCTCGTCCGGTTCCGCCGGCGGGGCCACGGCCCGCTCGGCCGGCGGGACCGCGCGCAGGATGTTCCCCGGCAGGGCGAAACCGGCCGAGGGCAGGGTCGGCAGCGAGGCGGTGTGCGGGCTGGTTTCCTCCGCCGAGAGCGCCTGGCCCAGCGCCAACTGGGACCGGGGCGTCAACGGCAGCGGCGAGGAGCCCACCGGATCGCCCAGCGTCCGCGGCAGCGTCAGGCGGAAGCAGGCCCCCTCGCCCTTCTGCCCCCATGCCTGGAGCCAGCCGCCGTGCAGGCGCGTGTCCTCCGTGGCGATGGATAGCCCGAGCCCGCTGCCGCCGGTGGTGCGCGCGCGGGCCGGATCGCCGCGCCAAAACCTGTCGAAGACCCGTGCGGCCTCGTCGGGGTCCATGCCGATCCCGTGGTCGCGCACGGTGACGGCCACGGCGTGCTCGTCCTGGGCGACGGTGATGTCGATCGGGTTGCCCTCGCCGTGTTCGACGGCGTTCATCACCAGGTTGCGGATGATGCGTTCGATGCGGCGCGGGTCCATCTCGACCATGCACCCGTCCCCGGGGACGTGCACGCGCAGTTCGGAGCCCAGGTTCTCGGCGTGCAGGCTCGCGGTCTCCACGACCCGGCGGACCACCGGGACCAGATCCAGCACCTCGGCGTCGAGCAGGGCCACCCCGGCGTCGAAGCGCGAGATCTCCAGCAGGTCGTTGAGCAGGGTCTGGAAGCGCTCGACCTGGTTGTAGAGCAGCTCGGCCGAGCGCCGGTTGATCGGGTCGAACTCCGCGCGGGCGTCGTGCAGCACCTCGGCGGCCATGCGGACCGTCGTCAGCGGGGTGCGCAACTCGTGGGAGACGTCCGAGACGAAGCGCTGCTGCATCTGCGAGAGCGTGGCCAGCTGGGTGATCTGGTCCTGCAGGGAGGTGGCCATCCGGTTGAACGAGGTGCCCAGCCGGGCGATTTCGTCTTCGCCGTGGACCTCCAGGCGTTCCTGCAGCTCGCCGGCGGCCAGCTTCTCGGAGACCATCGCCGCGTTGGACACCGGGCGGACGACGAGCCGGGTGGTGTACCAGGCGATCCCGCCGGTGACGCACAGCAGCAGGAAGCCGCCGATGGCCAGCACGCGGTGGATGAAGTCCAGGGTCTGCTGCACCGATTCGAGGTCGTAGACCAGGTAAAGGGCGTACTCCCGTCCCGGCGGGAGCTGGACCTTGGTGCCGAAGGCCAGCCCCGGGGTGTCGTAGGTCGCGTGCGGGAAGCTGATCGACTCCCAGTAGACCCCGGGATTGTCCCGCACCGTCATCGACAACGACTCGGGGATCACCGCCGTGGTCAGCCCGCCGCTGGCGGTGTTGGTGACGTAGATGTTCTCCGAGGACGGCAACGGGGTCAGGATGAAGTCGCGCTGGACGCTGGCCCCGTCGCCCTGCACCAGCTTCAGGGTGTCGTTCACGAACGCCACGGTGCTGGACCGGTCGGTGGTGGCCGCCGATTCGAAGTTCGACTTGACCTGGTTCAGGCCGCGGACCGACTCCTCCTGGACCTGCCTGAACCGTTCCTGGAACAGCCCGTCGGCAATCTGGTTGGACAGGAAGATCCCGGCCCCCAGCATCGCCAGAGCGGAGAGCAGCACCGTGGTGGCCACCGCCCGCAGCTGCAGCGACCGGCGCCAGGCCGTGACCAGGCCGCCCCATCGCGTTGCCAGGCGTTCGGTCAGACTGTGGCGGCGCGCCGGTGCGGCAGGCTGCGGATCCCCGGGTGGTTCCGCCGCCGGTGGTGCCGCGGCGGAGGTCTGCATGCTCAGCCTTGGCCGGCCTTGTACCCGACGCCACGCACGGTGAGGACCACCTCGGGATTCTCCGGATCGTTCTCGACCTTCGAGCGCAGGCGCTGGACATGGACGTTGACCAGCCGGGTATCGGCCGCATGCCGGTAGCCCCAGACCTGCTCGAGCAGCAGTTCACGGGTGAAGACCTGCCACGGCTTGCGCGCCAGGGCGACCAGCAGGTCGAACTCCAGGGGGGTGAGCGAGATCAGCTCGCCGCCGCGGGTCACGGAGTGGCCGGCGACGTCGATCACCAGGTCGGCGATCTTCAGGGTCTCCGGGGCGTGCTTCTCCCCCGGACGGAGCCGGGCGCGCACCCGGGCGATGAGCTCGGCGGGCTTGAACGGCTTGGGCACGTAGTCGTCGGCGCCCGATTCGAGCCCGCGCACCACGTCCGCGGTGTCGGACTTGGCCGTGAGCATCACGATCGGGATGTCCGCCTCGGCCCGGATCAGCCGGCACACCTCGATGCCGTCCATGCCCGGCAGCATCAAGTCCAGCAGCACCAGGTCGGGCTTGACCTCGCGGAAGGTGTCCAGCGCCTGCGCGCCGTCATAGCAGAAGACCGGATCGAAGTCGTCGTTGCGCAGCACGATGCCGATCATCTCGGCCAGCGCCTCGTCGTCGTCGACCACCAAAACTCGGGCCTTCATGACACCCCTTTTCCGTTTCCACGTCCCGCCGGCATCCGGCGTCGCGTCCAACAATCCTGCACACCACTATAGGGGTCGGCGGTGTGGCCCCGACGGCGGCGCACCGCATCCCGCTACGCTGGATGGACAATGACGCGATGCGAGGGGCACCAACGCCATGACTGACCAGCCAAGCACTCCGCCCGGGGACTCCGGGCCCGGCGCAGAGAACGGCGATGCCCCGGCCCAGGACGCCGGCCAGGGCGCGGACCGCACGGCTGCCTCCGGGCAGCCTGCCGGACAGTCCAACGGGCGGCCGGCCGGGTCCTTCGCTCCGCCAGCCTCCCCCGGCTGGCAGGCCCCGCCGCAGCAGGGCTGGGGTGCCGCCGGACAGGGCCCGGGTGTCCCGCCCACCGGCGCCTGGGGACAGGCCCTGCCCGCTCCGGGCACGCCGGGGGCAACGGGGATGCCCGGTGCACCGGAGCCCGCCGGCTACGGGCAGACCCCGGGGCCCGGCGGGCAGCCGGGTGCGCCCTGGGGCTACGCCCCGCCGCCGAAACCCGGGGTGGTGCCGTTGCGCCCGCTGGGCATCGGGGACCTGCTCGATGGCGCCTTCCAGACGATCCGCCGCAACGCCGGCGCCACCCTGGGGCTGTCGGTGATCGTGCAGCTCGTCTCCGGGATCGCCGCGGCCCTGTTGACGCTGCCGCTGTTCTCCGTGGTCGGCACCCCCGAGGTGCTCAGCGGCGCCGACCCCGACTTCGGCGCCCTGGCCGGCTCCCTGCTCACCCTGCTCGGCGGCAGCCTGCTGGCCGGCCTGGTCTCGGTGTTCCTGCTGGTCATCGTCCAGGGCGCGGTGACCATCCCGGTATTGCGCGCGGTGCTGAACCGCAAGACCGGCTTCGGCCAGGCCTGGCGGATCCTGCGCCCGGCGATCGGGCGCCTGCTGCTGGTGGCCCTGCTCTACCTGGCCGCCGGGCTCGCCGCGTTGGCCCTGTGTGCCGGCATCGTCACGCTCGTGGCCCTGAACGCCGGCTCCGGGGCGGCCTTCACCACGGCCGCCATCGTGCTGATCCTGGCCATCCCCACCGTCGTTTGGGTGTGGGTCCGGCTGGCCTTCACCGCCCACGCCGTCGTCGCCGAGCGGCTGAGCGCCCCCCGCGCCCTGGCGCGTTCCTTCACCCTGGTGAAGGCCTCCTGGTGGCGCTGCTTCGGGATCCTGCTGCTCACCGCCATCATCGTCGGGGTGGTCGCCAGCCTGATCACCTCCCCGCTGAGCATGGCCGGCGGCATGATCGGCGGCTTCGTCGCCCCCGAGGACCCGACGGCGATGGTCGACTTCCTGGTCAAGTTCAGCTTCATCACCACGATCATCACCGCCATCGCCACCGGCCTGGGCTTCGCCTACCAGTGCGCGGTGACCACGCTGCTCTACACCGACCTGCGCATCCGCCGCGACGGGTTCGACCTGGCGCTGCTGCACGAGTTCGACGCCGGCATCGACGCCCCGATACCGGGACTGGCCCCGGCACCGGGGACCGGGTACGACGCCGGTGCCCCCGGAGCACGCTGATCGCATGCCCCTGCCCGTTCCCGGCCCCGCGACGGCCCCGGTCTACGACCCGGACCGCGAAACCGCCACCGGCGACCTCGCCCGCGAGCTCTCCCGCACCGAATACGCCCAGGCCCTGCCCAACCCGATCCTGGAGTTCCTCGGGCGGCTGTGGGACGACTTCGTCGCCTGGGTGGAATCGCTGAACGCCCTGGCCCCGAACCTGGGCTGGCTCGTGGTGCTGCTGGTGCTCGCGGCGGTGGTCGCGGCCATCGTGCTGTTCGTCCGACCCCGCTGGCACCGCACGGCAGCCACGCCGGCGGCGGACGGCGCCCCCGTGGGCCTGGATGCCGCGCTCGGCGCCGAGGCGTACCGGCGCCGCGCGGACCGCGCCCTGCTGGCCGCCGACTACGCCACCTCGGTGCTGGAGCGCTTCCGGGCGCTCGTCGCCAGGGCGGAGGAGCGCACGCTGCTGGATCCGCAGCCCGGCCGCACCGCCACCGAGGTCTCCGCAGCACTGGGCCGGGCCTTCGGGGCGGACGCCGGGGACCTGCAGCAGGCCGCGGCGCTGTTCAACGCCGTGCACTACGGCCACCACGAACCCACCCCCGGCGACGCGCGCTGGCTGGCCGGACTCGAGGAACGGCTCTCCACCGCGACCGCCTCCGACGGTGCGGCCCCCACGCTGGCGGTGCCGCGGTGACCGGGACCGAACCGCCCCGGCTCCCGCGCCGGGAGGCCGACGGGCAGCGCCTGCTGCAGGCCGAGGCACCGGAGCCGGGGGGCGCAACGTGGCGCCGCCGCTGGCGGGCCGGGCGGCTCTGGGTCGCCCTCGCCGTGCTGGCCGGGCTCGCGGCGCTGTACTACGGGCTCTCGCAGGGAGGTGCGGACAGCCGGCCGCTGAGCCCGGAGAACCCCGCCCCCGAGGGCGCCCAGGCCGTCGCCCGCGTGCTGCAGGACCACGGCGTGCAGGTGGTCCAGCCCGCCGGATTCGAGGCGGCGCTCTCCGCGCTGCGGGCTGCGAACGACCGTGCGGACGGGACCGCCACCCTGCTGCTGGACGACGACGGCGCGTACCTGGACCAGGACCAGCTCGCCGAACTGGCCGGCGCGGCCCCGCGGGCCGTCCTGGTCACCCCGGGCAGCCGGGAGCTGCGCGCGTTCGCCCCCGGCATCCACCCGGCCGGCGTTGTCCCGGATGACGCCGCCTCCCCCGTCGACGCCGGCTGCCCGCTGGCCGCGGTGGCCGAAACACGGCAAGCCGCGGCGGGAGGGAAGATGTACCGCGCCGAGCGGGGCTGCTTCGCCTACCCCACCTCCGCGGGAACGGCCTTCGGCTACGCCGTGGAGGGCACGACGACGGTGCTGGGCAACCCGGACTACCTCGCCAATGGGCAGGTGCTCGCCTTCGACCATGCCCCGCTGGCCCTGCGCACCCTCGGCGCCACCGGCACCCTGGTCTGGTACCAGCCCACCGTCGCCGACCATGTCGCCACCGGCCCGGCGGCCTCGCCGTTCGAGCTGCTGCCGGACTGGGTGGGCCCGGCACTGGGCTGGCTGATGGTCGTGGGGGTGCTGGCGATCTGCTGGCGTGCCCGGCGCGACGGGCCGCTGGTGCCCGAGCCGCTCCCCGTCGTCGTGCCCGCGTCCGAGACCGCCGAGGGCAGGGCCCGGCTCTACCGTGACGCGCGCGCCCTCGAGGCGGCAGCCGCCGCCCTGCGCTCGGCCTCGCTGGGCCGGGTGGCCGCGCACCTGCGGCTCGGCCACGGCACGACCGCCGATGCCGTCGTCGCCACCGCCGCCGCGGAGTCCGGGCTCCCCGGTCCCCGGCTGCGGCGCATCTACTTCCCCGGTCGGCTCGGCAGCGAGGCAGCCCTCGTCGCGTGGGCCCGGGAACTGCACACCGTCGAAAAGGAGATCGGAATCCCGTGAGCGAAGAAGTCAGCGAACAAGTGAGCGAACAACCCCAGGAAGCCACCGCGGCCCGCCAGGCGCTGCTCGACGTGCGCCAGGAGGTCTCCAAGGCGGTGGTGGGCCAGGATGCCACCGTCACCGGCATGCTGATCGCCCTGCTGGCCGAGGGGCACGTGCTGCTCGAAGGCGTGCCCGGGGTCGCCAAGACCCTGATGGTGCGCACCCTCTCGGCCGCCCTGGCCCTGGATACCAAGCGGGTGCAGTTCACCCCGGACCTGATGCCCGGCGATGTCACCGGCTCGCTGGTGTACGACGCGAACACCTCGGAGTTCAGCTTCCGGGAGGGGCCGGTGTTCACCAACATCCTGCTGGCCGACGAGATCAACCGCACGCCGCCGAAGACCCAGGCCTCGTTGCTGGAGGCCATGGAGGAACGCCAGGTCAGCGTCGACGGGGTCTCGCGGGCGTTGCCGCGGCCCTTCATGGTCGCGGCCACGCAGAACCCGGTGGAGTACGAGGGGACCTACCCGCTGCCCGAGGCGCAGCTGGACCGCTTCCTGCTCAAGCTCACCCTGGAGCTGCCGGAGCGCGACGACGAGATCGAGATCATCCGCCGCCACGGAGCCGGCTTCAACCCGCGCGACCTGGCCGCCGCCGGGGTCACCGCCGTTGCCGGGGCGGGCGACCTGGCAGCAGCCCGCCGCGCCGTCGCCGCCGTCACGGTCTCCCCCGAGGTCATCGGCTACGTCGTGGACATCGTCCGGGCCACGCGCACCGCCCCCAGCTTCCAGCTGGGCGTCTCCCCGCGCGGGGCCACCGCCCTGCTGAACACGGCCCGGGCCTGGGCCTGGCTGTCCGGGCGCGACTTCGTGGCCCCGGACGACGTCAAGGTCCTCACGCTGCCCTGCCTGCGCCACCGCGTCGCCCTGCGCCCCGAAGCGCAGATGGACGGGGTCGGCGCCGACGACGTGCTGCAGTCCATCCTGGCCACCGTGCCGGTTCCCCGCTAGGCCGGCATGGCGCTGCACCGGCGATTCGTGTGGCTGGCCCTGGCCGGGCTGGTCCCCGTCGTGCTCTGGCCCGGCGGGTGGACGATCGCGGCCACGCTGTGCGTGCTGCTGGCGCTGGCCGGGCTCGATGTGGCCCTGGCGGCGTCCCCGCGTTCGGTCGTCCTCGAGCGGGCCATCCCGCGCAGCGTGCGCCTCGGCGAGCCGGCCACCGCGCATCTGTACCTGCGCAACACGGCACGACGGCGGATGCGCGGGTCCGTGCGCGATGGCTGGCAGCCCTCGGCCGGGGCCACCGGGAACCGGTTCGCCCTGGACCTGCCGGCCGGGGAGCGCCGCGGCTTCGCGATCGGGTTGCTGCCGGTGCGCCGCGGCGACCTGGCCGTGCACCACACCACCATCCGCTCCACGGGTCCGCTGGGCCTGGCCGCCCGGCAGGCCACCCACGCCAGTGCCGGCACGCTGCGCGTGCTGCCGCCCTTCCACGCCAAACGCCACCTGCCCTCCAAGCTCCAGCGGCTGCGGGAGCTCGACGGCCGGGCCGCGATCCAGGTCCGCGGGGCCGGCACCGAGTTCGACTCGCTGCGCGACTACGTGCGCGGCGACGACGTGCGCTCCATCGATTGGCGGGCGACGGCCCGGCGGCAGAACGTCGTGGTGCGCACCTGGCGGCCCGAGCGCGACCGGCGCGTGGTGATCGTGCTGGACACCTCGCGGACCTCGGCGGCCCGGATCGCCGACGAACCGCGGCTGGACACCGGCATCGAGGCGTCCCTGCTGCTGGCCGTGCTGGCCGAGCGCGGCGGGGACCGGGTGGACTTCCTGGCCTACGACCGGCGGCCGCGGGCCCGCGTCGAGTCGGCGTCCAAGGGCGTGCTGCTCACCCAGCTGGTCGAGTCGATGGCGCCGTTGGAGCCCGAGTTGATCGAGGCGGACTTCTCCGGGCTGCCGGCGCAGGTGCGGGCCATCTCCACGCACCGCTCGCTGCTGGTGCTGCTCACCGCCCTGGATTCGGGGGCCGTCGAGGAGGGCCTCCTGCCGATCCTGCCCTCGCTCACGGCCCAGCATGTGGTGGTCATTGCCGCGGTGCGCGACCCGGAGCTCGACGCCCGGAGCCGGGAGGTCGGCGATACCGCCGCCGTGTACCGGGCCGCCGCCGCGGCCCGTGCCCTGCAGCAGCGCGAGGCGCTGAAGGCCCAGCTGCGCGCCGTGGGGGCCGAGGTCGTGGACGCGCCGCCGCAGGAGCTGCCGCCCCTGCTGGCCGACACCTACATCCGGCTCAAGGCCACCGGGCGGCTCTGAGGTCCCGCATCCCCGGCGCCGCTGCCGTGCCGGGCCAGGCCAGGCCAGGCCGACGCCGGGCCGGGCGCTGTCAGTGGGAGCCGAGGAACTGCAGGACCCGGGCCAACATCGTGTCGGTGGCCCCGGCGTCGTACTCGGCGGTGGAGGAATCGGCGAAGAAGTGCGCCCCGCCCGGGTAGAGGAACATCTCCCCCTGGGCGGCCTGCCCGATGAGGTCGCGTGCGGCATCGATGTCGCCCGAGTCCACGAATTCCGGGTCCGTTTCGGCGGCATGGATCTGCACCGGGACCCCCTCGGGCCAGGACGCCGAGAACTCGGTCACCGGCACGCAGGAGGCGATGAACAGCGCGCCGGCCGCCCCGGGCCGGGTCTGCGCGAGCTTCTGGGCCGGCAGCACGCCCATCGAATACCCCGCGTAGACCAGCCCCGCCCCGAGACCCTCGACGGCGGCCGTGCCGCGGGCGAGGACCTCCGCGAAGCCGATCTCCTCGGCGGCATGGTGGACGCCGGCCTCGAGCGTGTCGAACCGGGCGCCGTCGAACAGGTCGGGGGTGTGCACGGTGTGCCCGCCGGCACGCAGCAGCTCCGCGAACTCCTCGATCCCGGGGGTGAGCCCCAGCACGTGGTGGAATAGGACGACGTCGGCCATGGTGGTTCCCCTCGGGTCGGTCTGCGGTCTGTCGGCGGCCGGTGGGCCCCGTCCCAGAATGGTGCAATTCGTGCAACACGACAAGGCCCCCGGCAGAGCCTGCCCGGTAGCCGGCGCGTCCGTCATCGACTACGCCGCGACGGCCCGGCGGCTGGGCTGGGGCGAGCTGCCCGCAGCGGTCCGTGCCCGGGTGGCCGGCTGGACCGGCGGCCGGGTCGGGTCCGTGCAGCTGGCCGGAGGCGGGTTCACCCACGGGTTTGCCGCGCTCGTCGACGGGCCGCGCCCGCTGTTCGCCAAGGCCATCGCACTGGATGACCCGCACATCGCCGCGGCCTACGCCCGCGAGGTGGAGGTGCTGGCGGCCCTGCCTGCCAGTGCGCCGATCCCCGCCCTGCTCGAGCACGAGGTCGTGGCCGGCTGGCAGGTCCTGGCCACCGTACCGGTCACCGGCCGCATGCCGGGTGCGCCCTGGACCGTGGAGGATGCCCGGGCCGTCCACGACTCCTGCCGGATGTCGAACACGGTGCTGGAGGCCGCGGGCCCGGCCGTCGTGCCGGTCGCGGGCACGATGGCCGCGGACTGGGCCGGGTTCCTGGCCGGACTCGAGGGCGGGCTCGAGGGCGGACTCGAGTCCGGGGCCGACGGCGGCGGCCCGCTCACGGACCACGGGCGGCGACCGGCCTTCCTGCCGGGGTGGTTCCGGGGCGGAGCGGGGGATGTGCTGGCGCGCTGGATCCTGGACGCCGCGTCGCGGGCCCCCACCGCCCTGGCGGGGACGACGCCGCTGAACAACGACCTGCGCGCCGACAACGTCGTCATCGCCCACGCGGCCCTCGGCGGGTTCGACGCGGGGACCGCCTGGATCTGCGACTGGAACTTCCTGGCCCTCGGGCCCGGCTGGGCCGACTGGGTGGCCCTGTGGCCCGCCCTGTACGACGCCGGTCTCCCCGTCGCGGAGTTCACCTCCTGGGAGCTGGCTGCCGGGGCCCAGGAGGCGGACGTCGACGCCTGGTTGTCGGTCCTGTTCCTCTACTACGTCCAGGCCGGGTCCCGGCCACCGGTGCCCACCAGCCCGGAACTGCGGCCCCACCAGCGGCTCTGCGCACGCCAGGCGCTGGCCTTGCTGGCGGTCCGGAGCGGCTGCTAGCTACCCGCCGGTGCGCAGCTGGTCCAGGGCGTCCGCCGCCTGGGTGAGCCGGTGCAGGACGCGGCGGACCGTCTGCGGGGTCGTCTCCTCCAGGCCCGGGGCGGGCAGCAGCGTCAGGGCGCCCAACGACGCATCCGGCAGCCCGAGCAGCCGGAAGGGACGGTGGACGGTGTCGACGGCCGCGGTGACGCCCGGCAGGTCGCGGAGGGGATCGATCGCCTCCAGCCACAGCTGGCCGCCGGCATCCACGAGTTCGGCGCAGCGCTCCCAGGCGGGGCGGTCGGCGTCGGCGGGAAGGCTCACGGTGTCGAAGCCGGCGGCCAGGGCATCGTCGATGACGTCGCGCCACGTGGTGCCGGTCGCGGGCGTGGAGGCAAACCCCCGCCCCGGGGACAGCACGACGGTCTCGGCCCCGGCACCGCGCAGGGCGGCCACCAGAGCCGACCACCGGTTCCCGGCCTCGTGCCGGGGCACCGCGCGCAGGCTCCGGTAGCCGCTGGCGGTGGGAATTGTCCCGCCGAGCACCCCCGCGGTGTCGGGTTCCTCGACCACGACGTCCAGCGGGCCGGCACCGGTCACCCGGGCCACGTCGCGCAGGTGTGCTGCCGCCCCGTCGGCGAGGGAGTCGCCCAGATCCCGGCGGGCCCCGGCGTCGGAGAGGATCTTCTCCCCGTGGTGCAGGGTGATGCCGGCGGCCAGCGACAGCGGGCCGCGCAGCTGCAGCTTGAGGGCCCCGGTGGCGGTTCCGGCCTCCCCGACCACGTCGGCGAGCACCCCCAGGTCGGTGGCCAGCGCGGAGGCGGCACGTCGGTGGTCGAGCCCCGGGTGGCCGGTGAGCCGCCAGCCGTGGGGCTGCACGTCGGCGTACAGCTCGGTGAGCATGGCCGCCGTGCGGCCGACGGCATCGGAGCCGACGCCCCGGGCGGGGAGTTGGACCAGGTGGGGCAGGTGCGGGTGGCCGAGTTCGCCGCGGACGATGCGGGTGGCCTCGACGGGATCGGTGCCGGGCAGCGGGCCCTGCCCGGTGGCGCGGACGTTGCTCAGCGCTCGTCGCCTCCCCCGGGGGTGCGCGAGGCCGAGATCGCCTGGTGGTGGCGGATGACCTCCTCGATGACGAAGTTCAGGAACTTCTCGGCGAAGGCCGGGTCGAGGTGGGCCTCGGCGGCCAGCCGGCGCAGCCGGGCGATCTGGGCGGTTTCGCGGTTCGGGTCCGCCGGCGGCAGCTGGTGTTCGGCCTTGAGGTGGCCGACCTTTTGGGTGGCCTTGAACCGTTCGGCCAGCAGGTAGATCAGGGTTGCGTCGATGTTGTCGATGCTGCCGCGCACATCCAGCAGTTCGTGCATGACGGCGGGGTCGACGCTGTCCGCCAGGGAGGATGCTGTGGGGTCGTAATCCCCGTCCACGGGAGGCTGGGGGTCCGGCTCGTTGCTCATGATTTCCATCCTACTGATGCCCCTGCCGATGCCCGGCGGTGTTACGCGGCATGTGCCTTGCCCCGCGGCAGGCGCCACAGCAGCACGGCGGCCAGGATGACGGGCAGGATCCATCCGGTCCACCCCAGCGGGGCGACCACGAGCATGTCCAGGTCGGTGGTGGCGGCGAAGACCAGGAACAGCCCGGCGGCGGCATTCAGCGCACCATGGGCCAGGGCCGCCGGCCAGACGCTCCCGGAGGCCAGGCGCAGCCAGGCGAAGACCGCCCCGAAGCTGGTCGTCATGCCGACCATGGCCAGCAGCCCCAGCCAGCCGGGGACGCCGGGATAGTTGTAGCCGAGCAGGATCAGCGGGGTGTGCCACAAACCCCACACCACGCCCGAGACGAGCACGGTGGCCGTCTTCCCCAGGGGTTCGAGCCGCGAGACCAGCCAGCCGCGCCAGCCGATCTCCTCCCCCAGGGCCGGGACCAGGTTGATGAAGGATCCGATCAGCACGTTGAACAGCTGCCCGGCGACCAGCAGCCAGGCGGGCAGGGCCGCCAACTGGTCGGCTGCCTGGGGCACCTGCTGGGCCATGATCGCCCGCAGCGCCGACAGGTGCGCGAAATCCGCGGGGTAGAGGCCCACGGCCGACCCCAGCAGCAAACCACCGAGCACCAGCAGGATCGGCAGCAGCAGCCCGGCCGCCAGGAACGCGATGAAGGGCCCGACCGGCTTCAGCGGCCACAGCCCCAGGCTCCGGGCGATCCCCGGGCCACCCGCGCGCTGCCCGCGCGGTTCGGCGAAGCGGACCACCAGCAACGCCGCGACGGTGGGGGTGAGCATCATCACCAGCGCGTACACGGTGAACAGCGGATCCCCGAGTCCCCGGCCGCCGATCCACAGCGGCAGGGCGACCAACCAGGCCAGCCCGTAGGCCAGCACGACGTAGAGGATGATCGGCTTCGGACGGACGGATCGCATGGGGCGGGCACCTCGGAACGACGGGATGGGGGCAGCTCCCAGCCTATCCGCGCCCGCGGTCGGCCCCGGTCCGCCGGGCCGGTGATGGCCTACAGTGGGAGGGCCATGATGAGTAGACGAGACGCCGCGATCGCCCTGGACATCCCCCTGGAGATGGCCACCAAGCACGGGATCCCGTCCCGCCTGTCCGACGCCGAACTGGCCGGCCTGCAGGCGGACCCGCCGGCCTGGCTCATCCAGTCGCGGGCGAACCGCCAGGGCAAGCGCCCGGTCTGGGTGCACCTGACCTGCGCGGTCTGCGGCCGCACGGAAGCCGCGCGGCCCAAGAAGTGGTGGCCGGACTTCGACTTCGTCTTCTGCGACTCCCACTCGCCCCGCGAGCTGCCCGCCGTGCTGGCCGGGCGGGTGCGCTGCGAGTACGAACAGGTCGCCGGCCGGCTGACCGGCGTGGTTGACGAAGCCGCACGCTAGCGACCCGGCCCCCGAACCTACGGGTCAGGACACGCTGGCCGGATCCCAGGCGAGGCTGCGTGCCGTGTCGATGGTCGCCTGGCCCAGCACGCGGGTGCCCTGGTAGATGACCATCGTCTGGCCGGGCGAGACACCCTGAAGCGGCTCGTCGACGTCCACGACGAGTTCCCGCACGACGGCGGTGCCCTCCTGGGCGGCCTCCTCCAGCCACGCGGTGGCCGGGACCGGATCGGCGTGCGCCCGGACCTGGACCATGCACTCGAAGCGTTCCCCGGCCAGCGCCTGCGCCAGCGGCTGTCCGGCCCAGCTGACCTTGATCCCGCGCAGGCGGTCCACCGAGAGCAGGTCCTTGGGTCCGACGACGACCTGGTTCTCCTTGGGGCGGATCTCCAGGACGAAGCGCGGCTTGCCGTCGGCGGCGGGGCGGCCGATCTTCAGCCCCTTGCGCTGCCCGACGGTGAAGGCGTTGGCCCCGGGGTGGCTGCCGACGGAATGGCCCTCATGGTCCACGATCTCGCCCTCGGACAACTCGATGCGCTCCTCCAGCCAGCCGCGGGTGTCGCCGTCGGGGATGAAGCAGATGTCGTGGCTGTCGGGCTTCTTGGCCACGGAGAGGCCGCGCCGCTCGGCTTCGGCGCGCACCTCGGCCTTCGAGGGGGTGTCGGCCAGCGGGAACAGCGAGTGTGCCAGCTGCTCGCCGGTGAGCACGCCCAGGACGTAGGACTGGTCCTTGGCCCAGTCGGCGGCCCGGTGCAGTTCGGGGTTGCCGTCGGCATCGGTGACCACCTTGGCGTAGTGGCCGGTGCACACCGCGTCGAACCCCAGGGCGAGGGCCTTTTCCAGCAACGCGGCGAACTTGATGCGCTCGTTGCAGCGCATGCAGGGATTCGGGGTGCGGCCGGCGGCATACTCGGCGATGAAGTCGTCGACCACGTCCTCCTTGAACCGCTCCGAGAAGTCCCAGACGTAGTAGGGGATCCCGAGCTTGTCGCAGGCGCGCCAGGCGTCGTTGGAGTCCTCCACAGTGCAGCAGCCGCGGCTGCCGGTGCGCAGGGTCCCGGGCATGCGGGACAGCGCCAGGTGCACGCCGACGACGTCGTGCCCGGCGTCGACGGCGCGTGCCGCCGCCACTGCGGAGTCGACCCCGCCGCTCATTGCTGCCAATACCCTCATACCGATAATCCCGTTCCTGCTGTCTGGATCCTGCTTTGCTTGGCGGCCATCCCGGCCTGTTTCGCGCGTGCATGCGCTTCGGGCAGTGCGGCCACCAACGCCTCAACGTCGGCGGCCGTCGTGGTATGCCCGATCGTGAACCGTTGGGCCCCGCGGGCCGCCTCCTCGCTGTAGCCCATGGCCAGCAGCACGTGGCTGGGGCGTGGGACGCCGGCCGTGCAGGCCGAGCCGGTCGAGGACTGGACCCCGAGCATGTCCAGCACGAAGAGCAGCGAATCGCCCTCGCAGCCGGGGAAGGTGAAGTGGGCGTTGCCGGGAAGCCGCTCCCCCGTCTGCCCGACATCGGCCGGGCCGGACAGCACGGCATCGGGCACCGCGGCGAGGACGCCCTCGATCAGGGCATCGCGCAGGCCCGCCAGCCGTTCCGCTTCGGCGGCGATCCGGGATGCCCCTTCGCCGGCCGCCGCGGCGAAGGCCGCCGCGGCCGCGGTGTTCAGGGTGCCCGAGCGCAGGGCGCGTTCGTGGCCGCCGCCGTGCTGGACTGCGGTCAGGACGATGTCGCGGCGGACGAGCAGCGCACCGATGCCGACCGGGCCGCCGATCTTATGGGCACTGACGGCCAGGGTGGCCAGGCCGGAGGCGCGGAAGTCGACGGGCACGGCGGTGAAGGCCTGGACGGCATCCGAGTGCACGGGGATGCCGTGCGGGGCGGCCAGGGCGACGGCCTCGGCGACCGGCTGGACGGTGCCGACCTCGTTGTTGGCCCACATCAGGGTGACGAGGGCAATCGAGGACGGGTCGCGGGCGATTTCGGCCTCGAGCTCATCGAGCCGCATCCGGCCGGTGGAGTCCACGTCGATCCAGGTGACCTCGGCGCCTTCATGGGCGGCGAGCCATTCGACGGTGTCGAGGACTGCGTGGTGTTCGACGGTGCTGCACAGGATCCGCCGTCGTGCCGGATCCTGGGCGGAACGGGCCCAGTACAACCCCTTGACCGCCAGGTTGTCGGACTCGGTGCCCCCGGAGGTGAAGATGACCTCGGAGGGATGCGCACCGGCGGCGGCCGCCAGCCGCTCGCGGGATTCCTCGACCACCCTGTGGGCACGGCGGCCCGCACCGTGCAGGGAGGACGGGTTCCCGGTACGGCTCATTTCCTGGGTCATCGCGGCGAGCGCGGACGCCGACATCGGCGTGGTCGCCGCGTGGTCGAAATACACGGGCTGGGTGGCGGACACCGGTCAATTCTACCGCTGGCGCCGCCGATGTCAGTACCCGTCCAGCTCCGGGGCGGGGTTGATCCGGTCACCATTGAGGCCGAGATCGGTCTGGAGGTCCAGCGCCCGGGCCTCGATCCGCGGGTCGCCGGTGAGTTCGCGGACCAGCTCGGCCGGGCCGCCGATGATGGTCGAATCCTCGTAGAGCTCGGTGGAGAACATCCAGGAGTGGTCGGCTCCCCAGGCCAGGTTGGGCGCCTGGCGTTCGGCGAACCCGTCGCCAGACTTCCACAGCGGGGCGGCCACGTCCTCCAGCGTTCCGGAGAAGACGTAGAAGGCCCGGTAGCCCTGCGGGCCCAATTCCAGCTTCCCCGCTTCAAGGACGTCCCGGGTGAAGGCCGGGCGCTTGAGCTGGTCGCGCAGTACCTGCTCGCGTTCGGCGGCCTCGGGATCCGTGGCCGGTTCCTCCATGCTGAGGACCTCGACCGCTTCACCGCCGCGGATGAAGGCGTAGCCGTCCCACAGGGCCAGATAGGCCCCCGGACCGGCATGGTGGGAGATGGTGTCGGCCACCGCTGCCAGGTCCGCCGCGGGCAGCCCGTCGCCGCTGGGCGGTTCCCCGGACCAGGCGTCCTCGGTCCAGGGCAGCCCGCTCTCGTCGAGGCCGGAGAGGGCGGCGAACTGGGCGCCTGCGTGGAACGTGGTCCCCCGTTCGGCGGCGATATCGGCCCAGCGGACGGGCCGGCCGTCCTCGTCGGCGGCGGGGTGGAAGATCCGCGCGTAGGCGGGATAACCCGCCGGGATCTGTGCGGCAGCGGTCGAGACCGGGGGCCGCTGGGAAAGGATGCCGGCGAGCGCGTCGGCGATCCACTGTCC
Organism: Arthrobacter sp. JSM 101049; assembly: GCF_041679245.1. Taxonomy (NCBI): domain Bacteria; kingdom Bacillati; phylum Actinomycetota; class Actinomycetes; order Micrococcales; family Micrococcaceae; genus Arthrobacter; species Arthrobacter sp. JSM 101049. The sequence continues at coordinate 258,029 of NZ_JBGFFC010000002.1, forward strand.
GGGTTCTGCCCCGGCAAACGTCATGGCCATGCCGACCAGCCTACAAGCCGGGTTGCTGGTAGAAATGGAGAACCCGTCCTAAGGAGCGTGAACCCGTGAGCCTGTACCTGCCCGAGCTCATCCACCCCATCCACCATTTCGCGCACCGCACCATCGATTTCTCACGCGAAGTGGCCGTGATGGCCATCATCAACCGCACCCCGGACAGCTTCTACGACGGCGGGACGACCTTCGCCCTCGACGCCGCGGTGCGCGCCGCGTTGCAGGCCGTCGAGGACGGGGCCCAGTGGCTGGACATCGGCGGGGTCCCCTTCGCCCCGGGGCCGGAGCTTCCCTGGCAAGAGGAGGCCGACCGGGTGGTCCCCGTCATCCGGGCCATCCGCGACCAGACCGATGCGGTCATCTCCGCCGACACGTTCCAACCCCGGGTCGCCGCGGCCGCGATCGAGGCGGGAGCCGACGTCGTCAACGACACCACCGGCATCAGCCACCCCGACCTGGCCCGCGTGGTGGCCGAGAGCGGGGTCCACCTGGTCATCACCCATTCGCTGGCCCGCCCGCGCACCGCCTATCCCCGCCCCACCTACGCCGATGTCACCACGGAGGTGGCCCGGTTCCTGCAGGACAAGGTGGAGCTTGCGCGCAACCTGGGGGTCGAGGGGGCGAAGATCGTCATCGACCCCGGGCACGACCTGAACAAGAACACGCTGCACACCCTGGAGATCACGCGCCGGCTCGACGAGGTCGCCGCGCTGGGCTACCCCGTGCTGGCGGCGGTCTCCAACAAGGACTTCATCGGCGAGACGCTGGATGCGCCCAAGTCCGAACGCCTGCCCGGCTCCCTGGCCGCTGCCACCATCTGCCTGGTGAACGGTGCACGGATCCTGCGCATGCACAACGTCGCCGAATCGGTCGCCGCCGCGCGGCTGTTCGAGGCGGCAGCGGGATGGCGCGAACCTGCGTACCTGAAGCACAACATGGGCGATGCCAACGAACCGGCACAGGTGGTGGGGCGCTAGGTTGGTCACATGGTCCAGCAACTGATCCCCGCCCGCCATCACGACGCCGGAACGGCGCTGACCGACGAGCAGCTCCTCTCCCTCTACGATCCCGGGGCCTCTCCCCTGGTGCGCTTCAACTTCGTCTGTTCCGCGGACGGGGCGGCCACCACCAGCGGCCGGTCGGGCGGCCTGGGCACACCAGCCGACCAGCGCCTCTTCGCCTTGATGCGCCGTCCTGCCGACGTGATCCTGGTGGGTGCCGGTACGATCCGCGCCGAGGGCTACGCCGGCGAGCTGATCGACGCCGGGGCCCAGGCGTGGCGCCGGAAGCGGGGCATGCCCGCGCACCCGGGCATCGCCGTCGTCTCCGGTTCCCTCGAACTGGATCCGCGGTCCGCGTTCTTCGCCGAGGCCCCCGTGCCGGTCGTTGTCTTCACGACCGCGGCGGCCGACCCCGGCCGCCGGCAGGCCCTGGAGCGCGTGGCCGATGTCGTCACCGCCGGGGACGAGGACGTCGACCCCCGGCAGGTCATCGCCCGGTTGGCCGAACGCGGGCACCGGATGGTGCATTCGGAGGGCGGTCCTTCGCTCTTCGCCGCGTTCCAGCGGGCCGACGCCGTCGACAGCCTGTGCCTGTCGATCAGCCCTCTGCTGGCCGGTGGTGCCGGCATGCGCATCGCCAGCGGCTTCACCTCGGATCTCCAGCCGGTCGAGTTGTCCCTGCTGCTCGAGGAAGAGGGCGCCCTGTTCACCGAATACCGGCGCCACCGGCCCGGCCATGCCCCGGGTTCCGCGTAGGATGGGGTGCCGTCCGGCGCGGTCGTGGCGGAACTGGACGGCGGGGCCGTTCGTTTCGCCCTAACAACACCACCACAGCAGACCACCACAGCACAGCACCACAAGAGCAACAGCCAGCAGCAACAGCACAAGGGCCGTCACCGGGCGGCCGGCGAAAGGTCAGGCGTGCCCGCGGCAAGAAGCCACTACGAGGTCCTCGGCATCACCCGTGATGCCTCGCTGGCCGAGGTGAAGACCGCCTACCGGCGTGCCGCCCGGTCCACCCACCCGGACCAGGGCGGGGACGCAGCCCAGTTCCGGCTCGTCTCCCTGGCCTACCAGACCCTCAGCGACCCGACCGCGCGGGCCGCGTACGACCGCAGCTACGGCCGGACTTCGGCCCGCCGCGGCCCCTCCCCCGAGCGCGGGCCCGCCCCCGGAACCCGGCCGTCCGCGCGCACCACTGCCACCGGGTCCGACGATGGCCGGCGGGCTGCGGCCACCGACCCGCCGCGTTTCGTCCCGCCGTTCACCGCTGCCGGCGACCCCGTGCTCGACCCGGCGGTGGCGGCCCGGCAGATCCACGGTGCACCGCGCAAGCGCGGGCTCTTCACACCGCAATCCCGGTTGGACCGCGAGGCCCGAACGGTCCGCCTCCTCTCGGGGAAGGTCCTGCCCCACCTGCCCGCGGCCCGGCTGGTGAACGGGTTGCACTCACCGGTCGGCCGGGGGTTCATCGACCATGCGGTCCCGGCCGGGTACCGGCTGGCACTGGTCTCCTCGATGGTCTTGCCCCGCGGGGTCTACCGCTGGGACGGTTCCGGACTCGCCCGCGGGGGCAAGGTCATGGATCCCCCGCCGATGGGCCATCTAGTCCGGGGCATGCAGGAGGCCTTCCCGGAGCTGAACGTCACCGGCTGGACGGTCATCCACTGCGTGGACGACAACCTCCACGAGCCGGTGATCGACTATGCCCGGGGAACCGACCCGGCATCCGGCTCGCTGGTGAACGTGGTCAATGCCGCGAACCTGGTGCGCGAACTGAAGATGTTCCTGGGAACCGGCCCGACGCCGAATGTCGTCGACGTCCCCGTGCTGGCCCGGCTGCTGGGCGGGATGTACTGAGCCTGCACGCGCCGTACCGTCTGCGGGCATAGGATCTAACGGTGTTCCGCATACTTTTCGTCACCCCCGAGATCCCGGGAAATACCGGCAACGCGATCCGGCTGGCCGCCGTCACCGGCGCCGAACTGCATCTGGTCGAGCCCCTGGGCTTCGACTTCTCCGACGCCAAGCTCCGCCGGGCCGGCCTGGACTACCACGACCTGGCCGTGGTCCAGGTGCACCCCGATCTGGAGACCGCCTGGCGGGTTCTGGCCCCGGAACGGGTCTTCGCCTACACCGCCGAGGGCGATGTGCTCTATACCGACATCGACTACCGTCCGTCGGACGTGCTGATGTTCGGCCGCGAATCCGTCGGGTTGCCGGCCGAAGTCAAGACGGACCCGCATGTCAGCGCGCGGGTGCGGTTGCCCATGCTGGCCTCGCGGCGCTCCCTGAACCTGGCCAATTCGGCCTCGATCGTGCTCTACGAGGCGTGGCGTCAGCAGGGTTTCGCGGCCGGTTCCTGATCGGCGGACCACGCCGCCGTCCTCCCCGGCCCCGGCGGGCGCCTGCCCTAAGCTGGTGGGGGGAGAAAAAGCCAGAGCAGCAGGGATGAGGACGATGCAGCACAGAGAGCCCGAGGATTTCCGCTACGGAACGCCCGAGGACGCCCAGGACGACCTGGGGCTGGAGCTGGTCGACGACCTGGCCCAGCACCGGTCCTCGCGGCGTCCCGCCCCGGTGAAGAAGTGGATGCTGCTCGCCGGCGCCGCAGTGGTCGTCGTGATCGGCGTCATCGCCCTGGTTGCCGCGCTGATGCCCCGGGACATCGCCGGCGAGGTCAAGGACGCCCCTGATGTCACCGAGCAGACGGTCCAGGTCAGCGGTGGCGGCCAGGCCGTGCTGCGGCTCTCGGCCTCGAACGATGCCGGATCGCTGGTCCTGAAGGACCTCGCAGGCGCACCGGAGGGCGAGACCTACCAGATCTGGGTCGAGGCCGTCGGTGGCGGGTCGGCCAGCTCCCTGAAGGTGCTCGATCCGCAAGACACCAAGGCCACGGTCGGCTTCCAGTCCCTGGACGACATCGGCTCGGTCCTGGTCACCACGGAGCCGGCCGGCGGCTCGTCCGAACCGAGCGAGACCGTCGTGCTGGACATCGACCTGCCGCACTAACGCGCAGCCGGCGGGCGGCACCACGGCGGCCACCGGCACCACGGCGAACGGCGGGGTCCCGGTATGCACCGGGGCCCCGCCGTCGTCGTACCGGGTTCAGAAGCCGGCGATGGTATCCGCCGCGTTGACCTCCACGACGTGGAAGGCCTCGGCGAGCCGGTCCTGCCCCAGGCCGTGTGCTGTAGCCAGGGCGGCGCTGTTCGCGCGGACGAAGTCCTCCATCTTGGCGACATCGGGGTGTTGGCTCAGATGGGCGCGCAGGGCCTGCAGCTTCGCATCGAACGTGTCGGTGATGTCCACCGCGTGGTTCTCCCGGGCCTCCGGGGCGCCGTAGAGCCAGAGCCAGCGCAGCTTGAAGGCCTCCAGCCCCGACTCCTGCAGTTCCGGGTAGGCGTACGGGTTCTCCACTGCCGGGTAGACGGCCCGGGTCACCGCTTCCCCGCAGGCCAGGTGGTCCGGGTGGGAGCGCTGCAGGCGCGTCCAGTCGCGCTCGGGGTGCATCGCCAGCACGACGTCGGGGCGCACCTGCCGGATGACCGACACGATCTTGCGGAGCACCTCGTGCGAGGGCTCCAGGTACCCGTCGCGCTCGCCCAGGAAATGCACGTCGTGCACCCCCACGGACCGGGCCGCCTCGCGCTGTTCGGCGTGGCGCATGGCCACGATTTCTGCGCGGTGGGCGGGGTCGAACCCGCCGGCGTCGCCGTCGGTCATGATGCAGTACTGCACCTCGACCCCGGCCCGGGTCCAGGCCGCGACGGTCCCGGAGGCCCCGAAGTCCAGGTCGTCGGGGTGGGCGCCGAAGCACAACACGCGGCGGACGGGATCCCGCGCCGGGTCGAATGCTGGCATGCTAGCCCTGCCGGCGCTTGATCTCGGCAGCGGCCTGCGGCAGGACGGTCCGCGCATCCCCGACGATCCCGAAGTCGGCGATCTCGAAGATCGGGGCGTCCTCGTCGCTGTTCACCGCCACGATGACCTGGGAGGTCTGCATGCCGGCCTTATGCTGGATGGCCCCGGAGATGCCCGCGCAGATGTAGAGTTGCGGCGAGATGGTCTTGCCGGTCTGCCCGACCTGGTAGGCGTGCTCGATCCATCCGGCGTCGGTGGCGGCGCGGGAGGCGCCGACGGCGGCGCCGAGGGCATCGGCGAGTTCCTCGACCGGGCTGAAGTCGCCGTCGAGCCCGCGTCCGCCGGACACCACGATGCGGGCATCCTGCAGTGCGGGGCGACCGGAGGCCGGCTTGGCCACCGTTTCGGACACGGTGGCTGCCGGTCCCGCGTCGGACACGTCGAGCGCGGTGGTGGACGGGGTCGCCGGGGAGGCCTCGGCCGGTTCGACGCTGTTGGGCTTGACGGTGATGACCGGGACGCCGTGGGTCGCGCGTGCCGTGACGGTGTAGCCGCCGGCGAGGACCTGTTTGGTGACGGCCAGGTCGGCCGACACGTCGACGGCATCGGTGATGACGCCCGAGGAGAGCTTGATGCCCACGCGCGCGGCGATTTCCTTGCCGTCGGCGGTGTTGGGAAGCAGCACGGCAGTGGCGTCGCATGCGCGCGCGGCCTCGGCGACGAGCAGCGCCTGGCCGGCGATCAGCGTCCCGTCCAGCGGCCCGGCCGGGGCGTAGACGGCCGACGCACCCAGTTGGCCGGCCGCCGCGACGGTTTCGTCTGCCGCCGGTGCGCCGAGAACGACGACGGGATCACCCAGGCGGTGGGCCAGGGTGAGCAGTTCGCGCTGGGCCTTGCCCGGCTGCGTGGTGGGGGTGTCGATGAATACCAGAATGTTCGCCATGGTGATCGTCTCAGCTCCTAGAGAAGTTTCTTGCCGGCCAGGAAGTCGACCAGCTGCACGCCGGCGTCGCCCTCGTCGGTGATGACGGTGCCTGCGGTGCGCGGCGGGCGCGGCTGGGCCTCCTCGACGCGTGTCCAGGAGCCGGCGGCGCCGACCTGGGACGGTTCCAGTCCGAGGTCGGCGACCGACAGCGTCACCGTCTTCTTCTTCTTGGCGCCCATGATGCCCTTGAAATTGGGGTAGCGCGGTTCTTCACCCTGGTCGGTGACCGAGACGATGGCCGGGGCGGGGGCCGTCAAGGTCGTGGACGTCGTGTCCGAATCACGGCGTCCCGTGAGCACCCCGTCGTCGCCGAGTGCGAGCGAGGAGACCATCGTCAGCTGCGCCAGGCCGAGGCGTTCGGCCAGCTGCGCGGGAACCAGGGACGTTTCGCCGTCGGTTGAGGCCATGCCGGTGATGACCACGTCGAAGCCTCCGAGGTGCGTGATCGTGCTGGCCAGGACCAGGGAGGTCGCGGCCGCGTCGGATCCTGCCAGTGCCGGATCCGTGACGTGCACGCCGTCGGTGGCGCCCATCTGCAATGCCTTCTTCACCGCGGCGGCCGCGCGCTCGGGCCCCATCGTCAGCGCCGTGACCGTGTGTCCGGCCTTGACGCCGCCACGGGCCTCGACCAACTGCAGGGCCGCCTCGATGGCGTATTCATCCAGTTCGGACAGGATGCTCTCGGAACGGTCGATGCCGTGGTCGGCGCCGGTCAGGTGCCGTTCGAACTGCGCGTCCGGGACATGTTTGACCAGGACCAGGACCTTCAGGGGCCCTCCGCTTGCCACGCTCATGTTTGCCTTTCAGGTTGACTCCTCCGGCCCGTTGCGGCCGGAACCATCTGCTCCACGGGACGACCCGCAAGATTCCAGTTAATGAGTATTAACCAAGACTATCCTCCGGCCGTGCGACCCGCCAGCCCGGGAATGCCGGTCACGGATTCAGCCTAGTCGGTCCCCGCGCGCCGCTGCCGACGGCGGGCGCCCGGCGACCGGGCCCCGCCGTGCTGCTCCCCGGCACGGCAAAGGCCGGCGGCCCGTCGCGGACCGCCGGCCAATGGCCGGTGCACTTACCGAGGAGGTTACTCGGCCGGCTTGGTACCCAGCGTGACCTCGGTGGTCTCCTGTTTGCCGTCCCGGGTGTAGGAGATGGAGGCCTTGCTGCCTGCGGGGTGCTCCAGGATGGCCGCGGTCAGCGATTGGCTGTCGGAGATCACCCGGTCGTCGACCTTCGTGATGACGTCGTCGGACTTCAGTCCGCCCTTGTCGGCTGCGGAGCCGCCGACAACCTCCTGGACCTCGGCCCCCACGCTGAACTGCGTCCCCGAATCGGCGGCCTTCGCCTTGACGGTGACGCCGAGCAGCCCGTGGCTGGCACTTCCGTCGTCGATGATGTCGTGGGCGATCCGCTTGGCATAGTCGATCGGGATGGCGAAGCCGACGCCGATGGAACCGCTGTCGTCGCCGTTGGAGCTGCCGGCCGAGGCGATGGCAACGTTCACGCCGACGATTTCGCCTGCGGCATTGACCAGCGCGCCGCCGGAATTGCCATGGTTGATGGCTGCATCGGTCTGGATCACGTTGATGTAGATCGACCCGTTGCCCTGGCGTTGCTGCTGTTGCTGCGGCTGGCCCGGGAACTGGAAGTTGAACTGGTTGCCGTCACCGGGGGCGCCGTCGGAGGTCTTGTCGTCCGGGACGGCCGATGATGCCACGCTGATCGTGCGGTTCAAGGTGGAGATGATCCCGTCGGTGACCGTTCCGCTCAGTCCCAGCGGCGCCCCGATGGCGATGGCCGCGTCCCCGACGTTGAGGTCTGCGGAAGAACCCAGCGTGGCAGGTTGGAGGCCCTCGGCGTCGATCTTGATGACGGCCAGATCCGAGAGCGGGTCAGTCCCGACGACCTTGGCCGTGTGCACCTTGCCGTCGCTCGTGCGCACGCTGATGGTCGGGTCCGCCACCTGCCCACCCAACGTCACGACATGGGTGTTGGTGAGGATGTGCCCCTCGGTGTCCAGGATGATGCCGGAACCGGAGCCCGCCTCCCGTTGCCCGTCGACTTCGACGGTGACGACACTCGGGGAGGCCTTGGCAGCAGCTGCGGTGACCGCGGTGACCTTCTCGGGGTTGTTGATGACCACGGCGTCGCCGTTCGGCGTGGACGAGGCCACCGGCTGGCCGGAGCCATCGAGCAGGTAGTTGGCGCCGACGGCGCTGCCGCCGCCGATCAGTGCCGCGATGACCATGCCGGCCACCAGGGTCGTGGACCCGAAGCGCTTCGGCTGGCGGCGTGGCGCCGGGCCGAAGGATGCACCCGGCGGGTAGGTGCCGCCGCCTGTCGGGGCCCCGGCGCCTTGTGAGGCGCCGGCCGCCGGGTACTCGGCGGTCCGCGGCTGCTGCCCGGCGCCTCCGGCCGGTGCGCCGGCCGGGAAGCTGGAGGTCTGCGGCGGATTCTGCGGGCGGGGCGGGACGCCCGGGCCGTCGCTGGCTTGCCCGGTTCCGTCCGTCGATCCGCCGACCGGTCCGTTGGAGAAGGTGTTCCGTTGCTCGCTCATGGCGTGGTGTCCTTTCTGGGGTTCCTTGACTCCAACTATGGCAAGGAGGGCTGTGTCGGGAAAATGCCCCGCCTGAGCGCAACCTGTGTAAGCGCTCCAGGCGGCTCCGGAAGTCGGCCGGGACGCACCGGCTCCGTTGTGGACGACCCCAAACCATACCAATAGAATCAAAGGCGACGGCCGTGGGCAATCGGTCATCGGTCCGCTTGGACCAGCGCCCCACCGTTGCCGTCCGGCCGTCACCGACGTCGAAGGGTGATCCATGCGATCCATTGCCAGACGCGTTTCGGCGGCCGCCGGATTCGCGCTGATGTCCATCCTGCTCGTGGCAGGCCCCGCTTCCGCCGAACCGCCCGTGTCCATCCCCCCGGGCCAGTACGTGGTGGATTCCGCAGGAGTCCTCGGCGCCGAGGCCGACCGCGTGAAGGAAGCGGTGACCGACCTGCAGCAGAGTGAGGGGCTCAATCTCTACGTCATCTACGTTGACGAGTTCACCGACCCTTCGGACATGACCGCCTGGGTCAAGGAAGTCGCCGAGATGAAGGGCATGGGCCCGACGGACAGCATCCTCGCGATTGCCACCGAGGCCCGGCAATTGCGCCTGAGGTCTGCGGATTCCGGGGAGATCGCGCCGTTCGATGCGGACATCGCCCGGGAATACATCACCCCCGGCCTGCGCTCGAGCACGCTTACCTCCGACGACTGGGCCACAGCCGCCGAGAACGCCGTTGAGGGCATCGAGGCCGCGGCCAACGGCGACCTCGGACCGGCTGGCGGGGACGGGGAAGCCCGCTCGTCCTCGGGCGGCTCGGCCGCGCCGTGGATCATCGGCGGGGTCATTGTCGTCGGCGGCGGGACGTTGTGGGCCCTCGGCCGGAAGAAGAAGGCAGGAAACCCGGCACGGCGTCCCCAGCCGGTAGCCGAGGGACCGCAGGATCCGCTGGCCGCCATGAGCGTCGAGGACCTCCGGCTCAAGGCCGGGCCCCTGCTCATCGCGGCAGACGACGCCATCCGCTCCAGCGAACAGGAGCTCGGCTTCGCCCAGGCCGAATTCGGCGAGGAGTCCATCAAGCCGTTCGCAGCGGACCTGGCCACCGCCAAGGTACACCTGAACGAGTCCTTCAAGCTCCAACAGCAGCTCGACGATTCGATTCCCGATACCGAAGCCGACCAGCGCAAATGGCTACGCGACATCATCCACCGGTGCGAAGCGGTGAACGACTCCCTGGAGGAACACCGGGACGACTTCGCCGCCCTGCGCGAGCTCGAGCGCAACGCGCCGCAGGCTGCCGCAACGCTGCAGACCCAGGTCGACACCCTGCGCAGGGATCTCGAAACAGCCCGCTCCTCCCTGACCGGCTTGTCTGCCCGCTATGCGGATTCCGCGCTCGTCCAGGTTCGGGACAACATCGAACAAGCCGGTGAACGCATCGACTTCATCGAGGACTCCCTGCGGACGGCGCAGGAGAAAATCGCCACTTCCGCCGCCGCAGAGGCGGCCATCGCGGTCCGCGCAGGCGAGGAGGCAGTGGACCAGACACGTGTCCTGATCGCCGCCATCGCCAAGACGGGAACGGTCCTCGACACCGCCAGCGGCGAGCTACAGGACCAGGTCGCCGAAGCACGCCAGGATCTGGTCCAGGCCACGTCGCTGGCCGCCAGCGGCCAACATCCCGAACTTGCGGCCCCAAGCGCTTCCTTGCGGGATGCCCTTGGACGGATCGAGGAAGCGCGCACCGGCGAGCGGCTCGATCCGGTCGCCCTGCTATCCACGTTGTCCCGGGCACGCGAGACGTTGGATGGCCCCCTGGACTCGGTCCGCGATCAAAAGCTGCGATCCGAACGGGCCGCGGCGTCGCTGCAGTCCGCCCTGCGAACCGCCCAGGGCAAGATCGACGGCACCGATGACTTCATCCGGGCCCGGCGCGGTGGCGTCGGCGCGACGGCCAGGACCCGCCTCGCGGAGGCCCAACGCCATCTGGACGAGGCCCTGCGGGCCGCGCCAACGGAGCCGGTGCGGGCACTTCAATTCGCCCAGCAGGCTTCGATGTTGGCCGACCAGGCGGCCCGTCAGGCCGAAGCCGACGTCGACGGGTTCAACGGCGGATACGGTGGTGGTTTCGGTGGCGGGTACCGGGGCGGATACGGCCGCGGAAACGGGCTCGGGGGTGCCATCCTCGGGGGCATCCTCATCGACTCCATCCTGCGCGGCGGCGGGGGCGGCGGCGGTGGTGTCTTCGGAGGCGGCGGCTTCGGTGGATTCGGCGGCGGCGGAGGCGGAGGCGGATTCGGGGCAGGAGGCGGCGGCGGCAATTTCTGAGCCGCCTCGACCTCCGCGAGAATTCCGGCGGCGCGGCCGTCGGGTGCAGGACCAAAACCAGTAAACCCAGTGGAAGGTGACATCGTGATCAAGCAGTCAATTTTCGGGCGCATCGCCCAACTCGCCAAGGCGAACATCAACTCCATGATCGATTCGGCCGAGGACCCGCAAAAAATGCTGGACCAGATGGTGCGGGACTATACGAACAACATCGCCGAGGCGGAGACAGCGGTCGCCCAAACCATCGGCAACCTGCGCATGCTCCAGCAGGACCACCAGGAGGACCGGGAAAACGCGCGCGACTGGGGCAACAAGGCCCTTGCCGCTTCGCGCAAGGCCGATGAGTTCCGTTCCGCTGGCAAGGAGTCGGACGCCACGAAGTTCGACAATCTCGCCAAGATCGCCATCCAGCGGCAGATGCAATCAGAAGGCGAGGCAAAGTCCGTCGAACCGACGATCGCCTCGCAGGAGGAAATCGTCGAAAAGCTCAAGTCCGGGCTGACCGCGATGAAGCACAAGCGCCAGGAACTGGTTTCAAAGCGCGATGAACTCGTGGCCCGGGCGAAGGCCACGCAGGCACAGTCACAGGTCCAGGACGCGCTGAAGAGCATCGACCTCATGGATCCGACGAGCGAGGTCTCGCGATTCGAGGAAAAGGTCCGCCGCGAGGAGGCCCGGGTTCAAGGCGCAGCCGAACTGGCCGCGTCCAGCCTGGACGCCCAGTTCGAGTCCCTCGAGGACCTCGGCGAGCAAACCGAGGTCGAGGCACGCCTAGCCGCGCTGAAGGCCGGTTCGGGCCAGAACGCCGCTCTCGGCTCCGCAACCAGCGGTACCGCCACCCACTCCCCCGAGGCCACCGGCAGCGGCTACTGAGCCGGCCGGTCCCTGGGGCAGCCGACGGGATAAACCGAAGGCCCCTGACCAGGTGGATCACCTAGCCAGGGGCCTTCATCTCGTTGCGGGGACAGGATTTGAACCTGTGACCTCCGGGTTATGAGCCCGGCGAGCTACCGAACTGCTCCACCCCGCGTCGCGAGATAAGACTCTACACGAAAGTACAGGGCACCCAAAATCGGACGGAGCGCTCGAGCTACTTCTCCGCGATCATGCGTCCGATGATCAGCCTCATGATCTCGTTGCTGCCTTCGAGGATCTGGTGCACGCGCAGGTCGCGGGCGATCTTTTCGAGACCGTACTCGCTGAGGTAGCCGTAACCGCCGTGGAGTTGGATGGCAGCGTTGGCGGTCTCGAAACCCGCATCGGTCGCCACGCGTTTGGCCATGGCGCACAGCTTGAGGGCATCGCCGGCCCCTTCGTCCAAGGCCGCTGCGGCCCGCCACAACAGGGTCCGGGCGGTGACCAGCTTTGTCTCCATGTCCGCGAGTTCAAACAGCAGGGCCTGCTGGTTGATCAGCGCCCCGCCAAATGCATGGCGTTCTTTCAGGTACGCCGCGGATTTGTCCAGGGCGGTTTGGCCCCCGCCCAGCGAGCAGGCCCCGATGTTCAGCCGCCCCCCGTTGAGCCCTTTCATGGCGATCCCGAAGCCGTCCCCTTCCCCGCCCAGCCGGTTGTCCACGGGGACCCTGGCGTTGTTGAAGATGACCTGACGGGTCGGTTGCGCGTTCCAGCCCATCTTCTTCTCCAAGGCGCCGAATTCCAGCCCCTCGGTGCCGGCGGGAACGACGATGGCGGAGATGCCCCGGCTGCCGGTGTCGGCCGTGCGCGCCATCACCAGGTAGAAGCCGGCTGCACCGGCGCCGGAGATGAACTGCTTGACCCCGTTGAGCACGTACTCGTCGCCGTCGCGGACGGCACGGGTCGTCAGCGCGGCCGCGTCCGAGCCGGCGCCCGGCTCCGTGAGGCAGTAGCTGCCCAGCGCCTCCATGGTGGCCATGTCGGGGATCCATTGTGCGCGCTGGCGGTCGTCACCGAAGGCATCGATCATCCAGACGACCATGTTGTGGATGGAGATGTACGCGGCAATGGTCGGACAGGCACGAGCCAGTTCCTCGAAGATGAGGACCGCATCGCTTCGGGTGAGCCCGGACCCTCCGTACTCCTCGCGGGCGTAGATACCGCCCATGCCCAGGTCTCCGGCCTGGCGAAGGACGTCCACCGGGAAGTGGTGCTCCTGATCCCACCTCTCTGCGTGTGGGGCGATCTGTTCGGTCGCGAATTCCCTGACCATCTCGACCATGGCCTGCTGCTCGTCGTTGAGCTCGTACATCGTTATCCTTTCGGCCCGTGGGCCTTGACGGTCCCGGCGCAAGCGGCCGGGAGGATCCTCAGCGGCTCACCTTGCCCGTGAGGGAGGCGACCGGTCCAATGAAGATGGGGCGGGCCAGGAACGCGGCCCCCACCATGACGACGACGGAGATGGCGAAGAGGATGAACCCCATCCAGCCGTGGCCGTCCTGGGCGGCATACATGTGGTTCAGGTTCCGCAGGGCCCCCGTCGCCAGCACCAGCGTCACATGCACGATCACGAACAACACGAAGTAGAGCATTACCGGGAAGTGAACGGCACGAGCCGCTTCGATCGGGTAGAGACGGTTCAGCTTCTTGGCCTTTGCCGGCCAGATCGACGACATCCGCAAGCCGGTGATGATGGCCAGGGGTGCCGCGATGAACACGGTCACGAAGTAGGTCAGCAACTGCAGGCTGTTGTAGTTGACCCACCCGTTCTCCAATGGCCAGTTCAGCGACACGTATTGCAGGCCGGCCGAGAGGGCATTCGGGAGGACGTCCCAGCTGGTGGGCACGATGCGCCGCCAGTGGCCGGTGGAAAAGAGCAGGATGATGAAGACGATCCCGTTCAGCACCCACAGCACATCCAGGCTCAGGTGCAGCCAGAGGTCCAGGCTGATGCGCTTCGGGGCCTTCTTCGTCTTGAAGGGCCCCTTGTTCTTCCGCACCCAGTGTGCCGCGGGACGCTGGACCGTCCGCACCTTCCACCCCGTCTGGATGATCAGCACGATGAAGAAGGCATTGAGGAAGTGCTGCCAGCCAAGCCACGCCGGCAGGCCGACCGGGGCGGACTCGGGAAGCGCCACCCTTCCGGGGTAGGCCGACAGGAAACCGGCGCCCGCCTCCGTGCCGGTGTACCAGCGGGCGCCGAGGACCACCAGGGCCAGGACCACGACGGCCCCGGCCGCATATAGGCCAAGGCGCAGCCAGGGCCTGGGGCTCGATCCGGATGGTGTGCGGTCCTGGTTCACCGGTGGTCCTCTCGTACGGGAATGCTGCTGACGATAATACTAGGTCTTGCAAGCATTTAGTAGGATGCCAAAGCATTTCGCATGGAACCCGCACATGCGAAAGGCCCCGGCCGATGTTTCCATCGGCCGGGGCCTTTCCGTCGTTGCGGGGACAGGATTTGAACCTGTGACCTCCGGGTTATGAGCCCGGCGAGCTACCGAACTGCTCCACCCCGCGTCGTACTACAAGCCTCTCATCTTCCGGGCCGAACCCCAAATCGAGGGGCGGCGGTGTCACGCAGGTCACTGCGTGGCACCGCCGCCACCCGGGGTCCCCGGCATCCGCCCCCTCGGGCATTCCGGGGCCGTTCCGGCGGCTAGCCGTCCGATCCGCTGGCGGGAGCTGATTCCTCCTGGCCGGGCGCCGGGCTCTCGGGCGCCTGCTGGCCCTGGCCCGGATCACCGGAGATCTCGCTTTCGGCATTCAACGCCTTGTTCAGGGCGTCGCTGAGCTTCTTCTGCTCATTGCCGTAGGCGGCGAAATCGCCCTTGGCGAGCGCCTCTTGGCCGGCCTTGATGGCGGCGTCCGCTGCCGCGAGCGCCTCCTTGAGCTGCTGTTCGGCGCTGGCCGGGGCCGCGTCCGAGGGCTCGTCCGCGGACTTGTTCCCGTCGCCCTCGTTGGTTACTGCTCCCGACGAACCGTCGAAGAGCTGGTCCAGCGCCTCGGACAGGGTGTCGGCGAATCCGACCTTGTCGCCGAAGGACACGAGCACCTTGCGCAGCGTCGGGTAGGACGTTTCGCCGGTGGACTGGACGTAGACCGGCTGGACGTACAGGATGCCGCCGCCGACTGGCAAGGAGAGCAGGTTTCCGTTGAGCACCTCGGAGGCGCCCTGGCGCAGCAGGTTGAGCTGGGTGGAAACCGTCGTGTTGGAGTCGAAGTTCTGTTGGGCCTGGCCCGGCCCCGGAACCACGGTGTTGCGCGGCAACTCCAGCAGTCTCAGGGTGCCGTACCCGTCGGCCTTCACCCCGGCCTTGTCGCCGGCGTCGGCTTCGGCCGAGAGGAAGCCGTAGAGCACGTTGCGCTGCGCGCTGCCCGCACTGGTCGCGGGAATGAATGTGCTGGTCAACGAGAACGTTTCCGATTCCTGCTTCGGCATGCGCAGCGAGAGGTAGTACGGCGGCTGCGGAACCTGGTTATCGGGCTGCGTCGGGTCATTGGGGACGGCCCAGGCATCGTTTGACTCGTAGAAGTCGTCGGGGTCGGTCACGTGGTACTCCCCCAGCAGAGTCCGCTGCACCTTGAACAGGTCCTCCGGGTACCGCACGTGACTCATCAACTCACCCGAGATCTCCGAGATCGGCTTGACCGTGCTCGGGAAGACCTCCTGCCAGGCCTGCAGCAGCGGCTCGTCCGGCTCCCAGGCATACAGGTCGACGGAACCGTCGTAAGCGTCGACCGTTGCCTTGACCGAGTTGCGGATGTAGTTCACCTTCCCGGACAGGGCATTGGTGCGGTTCGCCGCGGTGAGCGAATCGCGGACCGCGGTATCGAGCTGCTGCTCGGTGGAATACGGGAAGGAACTGTTGGTGGTGTAGGCGTCCACGATCCATTTCACGCGGCCGTCGATGATCGCCGGGTAGGCGTTCGAATCCACGGTCAGGTACGGGGCGACCTTCTGGACACGCTCCTTGGGGCCGCGGTCATAGAGGATCTGGGATTCGCTGTTGATGGCGTCGGAGAGCAACAGGTCCGTGGAGCTGAACTTCAGGGAGTAGACCAGGCGGTTGAAGAAGCTGCCCACGTTCGGGCCGCCTTCGCCTTGGAAGGTGGTCTTGGCATCGCCCTCGCCGGACTGGTCCGAGGGACGGTCCAGCTCGCGGGGCGCCCAATCCTCGGGACCGCCAACCACGGAGTACTGCGGGGAGAACTCCCCGAAGTAGATGCGGGGCTCGTAGGTGGAGTCGTTGCCCAACACACCGTGGCTGGGGATGCCCGAGAGCATGAAATCGGGACGTCCGCCGGCAGCGACCTTGGCACCGTAGGCGGCCACGACCCCGTAGCCGTGGGTATAGGTCACATGCTGGTTGACCCAGCTGTCGGTCGGGTCCACGTTCAGCTCGCGCACGGCGATGACGGTGTCCTCCGTCTTGCCGTCGATTTCGTAGCGGTCGACGTTCAGCGTCGGGGCGAACCGGTAGTACGTGCGGAACTGCTGCAGCTGGGCAAACGCGTCGGAGACCAGGTTTGGATCCAGCAGGCGGATGTTGGTGGTGGTGGCCTTGTCCTTGGCCAACGCATTCTTGGCCGTGTTGACCGTGGCGTTGTAGGGGCTGGACTTGACGGCATCCAGCCCGTAGGCCTTGCGCGTCATCTCGATGTTCCGCTGGATGTACGGCTGCTCAAGCGTCTTCTCCGAGGGGACCACCTTGAACTGCTGCACCAGCATGGGGTAGATGCCGCCGGCGACCAATGCGGTGACGACGAGGACGGCCGTGCCGACGAGCGGGAGCTTCCAGCGGCCCATGATGGCACCAACCACGAAAAGCACTGCCACGATGACTGCCGCGACCACCAGGATGGTCTTGGTGGGGATGACAGCATGGACATCCGTGTAGAGGGCGCCGGCAACCCGGCCGCCCTGGTCCTCCAGGGTGCTGTAGCGGTCCAGCCAGAAGTTGGCGCCTTGCAGCAGCAGGAACAGCGCGGCCGCAATGCTCACGTGCAGCCGGGCGGCGCGGGAAATGCTCACGCCGCCGCGTTCCTGGATCCGGATGCCGCCGTAGAGGTAGTGGGTCAGCAATCCGGCGATGCCGGCGATCAGCACGACGCTGATGAGGAACCCGACGACCAGTCCGTAGAACGGCAGCGAGTTCATGTAGAACGAGAGGTCCTTGTGGAATTGCGGGTCGACCTCGCCGAAGGGAACCTGGTGGATGAACAGGAGGATGGTCTGCCACTGGGAGGCGATCGCGGTGGCGGCGAAGGCACCGATGACCAACGGGATGCCCCACATGAGCAGCCGGCGAATGGGCTCGAGCTGTGCCTGGTAGCGCGAGATGCTGTCGGGCATCTGCAGGTCCGGGGCATAGACCGGCCTGCTCTTGAACGCGACCTGCAGGCTGGCCCAGATCGCACCGGCCATCACGAGGAACGCCACGACGAAGACGGCGACCTTGGTGAGCATCTCGGTCCAGAACACCTGGCCGTAGCCGATCTGGTTGAACCAGAGGACATCGGCATAGATGTTCGCGAAGAAGATGAACGCCGCCACCAGGATGCCGATCACCACGATCGTCGGCACCAGGGGCGAGGACTTCCTGGCCGGAGTGGGGCGCTGCTGGCCGCCGCCGTCGTCGCCTCCGGGCCCCTGGGGGCGCCGGCCGAACGGGTTGTCAGGACCGAAACTCACTTATTGAACCTCATCGTCAGAACGAGCTACTGCGCGCCCCGCATCGGACAGGGGGCCACGGAACCATTCTGCCTTGCATGAGGTCAAGTCGCGAATGCCCGTGCCACGGCCACCACGAGGGTGGCGGCTCCGGCTGCTATCCGCAGCCGGGAAGGGACGCCGGATCGGCACCCTGTCCAATGGATTCGACGGCATTCCGCGCCTGGTCCAACGTCGAGACCTTGATGACGCTGAGTCCGTCGGGGATGCGCCCGACGACATCGGCACAGTTATCGGCCGGGGCCAGGAAGTACTGTGCACCGGCGGTGCGCGCACCGACAAGCTTCTGCGCGATCCCCCCGATCGGTCCCACCGTGCCATCGGCTTCGATGGTCCCGGTTCCGGCAAACTGCTTGCCCCCGGTCATGTCCCCTGGGGTCAGCGTGTCGATGATCCCCAGCGCGAACATCATGCCTGCACTGGGCCCGCCGACATTCGGCAGTCCGAACGTCACGTCGAGGGGGAAGGTGTAGCGGGTTCCGAGGTAGACACCCAGTTGGCGTTGCCCCTCCTTCGACGTCGTGGTCCGGGCGTCCACCTGCACTTCCTGTCCGGCGCGCACCACCGTCAGCTCTGGAGTGCCGTCACCGGCCTGCAGGGCGGACTTGAGCATGTCCAGGTCGGTGATCGGCTCGCCGTCGATGGCCTTGAGCACATCGTCGGTGCGCAACGCCCCCTTGTTGGCGTCCGTGGCCAGCCCCGCGACGCTAAGCTGCTGGCTGTAGGGGATCTCCAGGCTGGTGAGCGCGGCAGCGACCGCGTTTTGCTGCGAATTGTCCATTTCCGCCGCGTTCCGGTCGCTGATCTGTTCGTCGGTCGCGCCCCGGGGGTACATGGTTTCCTCCGGATAGACGTCCTGCCGGGGATCGGCCCAGGCCTGGATCACCCGGAAGAAGGAGATGCGGCTCTCCGCGCCGCCGATGACGTAGACGGTGGTCATGTCCAGGGAGCCGTCCGCGGGATACGTCTTCCGTCCGCTGACCTTGATGACCTCCCGGTCCTTGACCTTGCCCAGAGTGTTCACGGCAGGGCCGGGCGCTTCCACGATGTACGGAGTGGGCAGGGCCAGTGCGATGAAACCGATGACGACGGCGGTGCAGGTCGCCGTGATCAGGCGGCGCTGGGACTTCCGGGAGCGGCTGGATTGGCGTGGTTGTCCCGCCACCGGCTCATGGCCGAGGGGCTCCTGGGGATGCTGCGGTTCGGTCACCGTGGCTGTTTTCCTTCCGGGCGTTGCCCGGCCCGGGGCCGGCGCGCATTCGATCTCCCCCAGAGTACAAGGTGGGCGCCGGTGCCCGCTGTGCCGACAGCGAACCCGGCGGGGCAGCCATAGGGGCCTCCCGTGGTGCGGGGGTACCGTGGAACCATGGCAGAGAACCCCCCGAACAACCGACCCGATGGCTCAGACGAACCGGACGATTCCGGCCCCAAGGACCCCTTTGCGGAGATGCTCTCGAACCTCTTCGGCGGCCAGCTTCCCGAGGGAGTGGATGCGGCCGACCTGCACAAGCAGCTCGGAGCCATGGGCATGCCCTCCGATCCCGCCGCGATGCAGGCGATGATGGGACAGATGCAGGCCATGATGGGCGCCATGTCCACCGGTGACGGCAGCCCGGTCAACTGGAAGCTGGCCCAGGATTCGGCCCGCCAGGCCGCCTCGGGCGACGACCCGAGCGTCACCGCGGCCCGTGCCTCGGCTGTCGCCGACGCCGGGCGGTTGGCCGACATGTGGCTCGACCAGGCCACGGCCTTCGAGGCCTCGGCCAGCGGTTTTTCCTCATATTCACGGGCCCAATGGGTCGAGAAGACCCTGCCCCGGTGGAAGAAGCTCACCGAACCCGTCGCCGTCAGCGTGTCGCAGGCGATCAGCACCGCCATGCGCGACCAGGTGCCCGAGGAGATGAAGGCCATGCTCGGTTCGGCCCAGGGCATGTTCCAGAACCTCGGAGGTGCGATGTTCGGCATGCAGCTGGGCACCGCAGTCGGCGGCCTGGCCAAGGACGTGCTCGGCTCCACGGACATCGGCATACCGCTGACCACCGATGCCCCCGCCCTGGTCCCCACGAACGTGACGGCCTTCGGCGAGGGGCTGGATATCCCGGAGCAGGAGGTCCTGCTTTTCACGGCCTTGCGCGAATCGGCCCACGCACGCCTGTTCCAACGGGTTCCCTGGCTGCAGTCCCACGTTCTGGGCGCCATCGAGGACTATGCCCGCGGGATCCACATCGACATGTCACGCATCGAGGAGGCCGTGCGGGACATCGACCCGTCCAACCCCGAGTCGTTGAAGGGCGCGGTCACCGAAGGGCTGTTCATGCCGCAGCGGACCGGTGCCCAGGAAGCAGCGCTGGTCAAGCTCGAGACGGCATTGGCCCTGATCGAGGGATGGGTCGACGAGGTCGTCGCCGAGGCAGCTGCCAATCTCCCCTCGGCCGCCGCACTGCGGGAGACGGTCCGCCGCCGCCGGGCGACCGGTGGTCCTGCCGAGCAGGCGTTCGCTTCACTGGTCGGCCTCGAGCTTCGACCACGCCGGCTCCGCGATGCTGCCCGCCTGTGGGCGCTCCTCAAGGAAGAACGGGGCTCCGAAGGCCGGGACGCCATCTGGCAGCACCCGGACCTGATGCCGGGCGCAGCGGACCTTGACGATCCGGAAGGATTCTCCTCACGGCGGGCGCTGGCCGAAGCCGCCGACGGCGAACTGGACGAGGCACTGACCCGCCTGCTCGACGGCGGCTACGACTCCCCCGACGCCGAAGAAGACACCGACCGGAACAGCACGGCAGATGACGAAGGGTCCGACCCGGACGAGGGGCCCGGCTCGACCCGCTGACCTTGGGCCGGGCGGGCGGCACCACCAGGGACCGCCCGCCTGGCGGTGCCGCGCGTCAACAGGCCCAATCCCCGTCTCCTTCGTCCTGCCACCAGCCGGAGCCCGGGATGCCATAGGGCCCGGTTGGCCTGGCTCCGTCCTGGATCCCCGGGTCCACCAGATCCCCGGATCCGTCGGGATTGGCCATGCCGAAGCTGACGCCCGCCAGATACGCCTTGGCCTCTGCCTTGCGCCCATAGCGGTCCTCGAGCGCCTTGAACTGCGGGCCGTGCCCGTCCTCGGCGATGAGGTGGGCCAGCTCGTGGACCAGGATGTAGTCCTGCACCCAGCGGGGCATCCGCTGCAACCGGTGGTTCAGGCGGATGGTCCCGTCCCCGGGAGAGGCCGATCCCCACCTCGAGGTCTGGTTGGTCACCCAGCGCACCGACAGCGGTTCCGCCCGTCCTCCGAGGTGCTTGCGGTCAAGTTCGCGGGCGCGCTGCATCAGCTCGTCATCCGCCCCCGCGCCGTAACGCTCCAGGGCGCGCGCCCGGCGTGCCAGGATGTCCGGGACCATGCGCTCGACCCATTCGTCCTCCTGGCGCAGGCTCAAGCTGGCGGGGACCGAGATCACCGCGGTGCCGTCCTTCCATACGCCGGATACCGTTCGGCGCCGCCGGGTTGAGCGCAACACCCTCACCGCGACCCCGTCGGGCGTGACCAGCCCGCGCTCCTTTGGTTGCTTTGGCATGAATGGCCTCTCTCTCCTCATCGTGTTGCCGGGCCGTGGCCACTTGCCCACCGGCCCCTGTGGAAACCCGGTTTCCGGGGGATGCGACCTGTCAGGATATCTCCACCGGCAACCTACCGGACCCATCACTGGAGGCGAACATGCGCATCATCCCCGAACTTCAGGTCGTCAGAGTATCCGAGACATCGCTGCGAATTGGAGGGCGCGACGACGGGCTGTGGATATCCGGGCTGACGCCGGCCGACCAGGACTTCATCGTGTCCCTGGCCTCCCCCGATCTGAACCCCGCGGACGCCGGCACGCAGGGGAACGGAGCAGCGGCCATCGGCACCCGCCGCCGCGACCAGCTGCTGGAGCTGCTCGCTCCCGTCCTGGAAGAACCCTTCCGCCTCCCTGGCGCCTTGGGGGCCACGCTGGCGCCCGATGTCACCGCCTTTTCGAGCGCCTATTCCACGTCGGCAGGCCAACTCGTCAGGAACCGCAGCCGCTCGACGGCCAGAATCTGGGGGCTCGGCCGCTGCGGCCAGGCCATCGCCGCGCTGCTGGCAGCCTCGGGGATCGGCGCGCTCTACCTCCACGACGACCTGCCGGTCCAGGCCGGGGACATCGGGGCGGGACCGCTGCGCATCGCGGACCTAGGCAAGGCACGCACCGTCGCCGTGGCGCACCGGCTCGGACAGCAGTGGCCGCGCACCCGTCTGGCACGGTGGGAGCCAGCTCCCGACGACTCCGGGCTGGGGGCGCAGGTGAGCATCGTCACCGCCTGCGACACGTTGCCCGAACGCGTCGCCGACCACCTCGCCGCCACCCGCATCCCGCATCTGCCGGTCCTGTTCGGGCCTTCGTGGGCCCGCATCGGCCCACTGGTCATCCCGGGACTGACCACCTGCCTGGACTGCGCCGACACCGACGACGTCCGGTCCGCAGATCTGCCCCGCACCGCCGGTTCCCCCCGCTCGGGAAGCTCGACGGCCGAGTTGGCGATGTCGGCAACCGCCGCGGGGTTGGCGACCATGCAGGTGATGATGCTGCTCGACGGGGTCAACGTGCCCTCCACTGCGGATGCGGTCCTGACGGTGGACCTGTCCACCGGCGGTGTCCACCGGATCCCGGTCGAACCGCACCCTGGGTGTACCTGCATGATCCCTGCGGCGTGAGGCCGCGGGCCGTCAGGCGGGAGCGGAACCGGCACCAAGGATGTCGAGGACGTCCGTGCCATAGCGTTCGAGCTTCGCCGACCCGACGCCCGAGACCTTGGACAGGCCCGTCGGCGTATCGGGCATCGCCTCGGCGATGGCCATCAGGGTCGCGTCGGTGAAGATGACGAAGGCCGGAACCTCGGCCTCCCGCGCCGTCCGCAGCCGCCAGTCACGCAAGGCCTCGTAGACGGCCTCATCGTAGGTCGACGGGCAGTCCAGGCAGCGGCCGAGCTTTCGTTCGGCGGCGCTGCCCAGGAGCGTTCCGCACACCCGGCACGTTGGGGGCGTGGCAGCCTTCCGCCGCCGGACTCCGCCACCCGGGGTCCTGGCTGCCACCCGGCTGGAGGACTGCGGCCGCAATCCGTCCAGGAACCGCGAGGGCCTGCGGCTGGCGCGCCCGCCAGGCGTCCGAGCGGTCGACCACGTCAGCGACAGGTGCTTGCGGGCACGGGTGATGCCGACGTAGAGCAGCCGGCGTTCCTCGTCGTAGTCCCCCTGGTCCTCGGCGAACGAGATGGGCATCAGCCCCTCGCTGAGCCCGACCAGGAACACGGCGTCCCATTCCAGGCCCTTGGCTGAGTGCAGGGAGGCCAGCGTGACGCCCTGGACGGTCGGTGCATGCTGCGTGGCGGCTCGTTCGTCGAGTTCGGCCACGAACTCCAGCAGGGTGAACGGCGTTTCGCGATCGGCCCGGGCGGTAGCCAGTTCGTCGGCGAGCGCGACGAGGGCGGAGAGGGATTCCCACCGTTCACGTACCGCGCCACTGGCTGCGGGGGCCGTCGGGGAATAGCCCAGCGACGCCAGCACGTCCCGGCACAGCTGGGGAACGGCGTCGTCCGCCGGTTGGCGCGATGCCGCCCGCAGGGCGAGGATCGCGTCCCGGACCTCGCGGCGTTGGAAGAAGCGTTCTCCGCCGCGCAGCTGGTAACCGATCCCCGCAGCGGCGAGGGCCTGTTCGTAGGCCTGGGATTGGCCGTTGGTGCGGAAGAGCACGGCGATGCTGGCGGCGGGAACGCCGTTGTCCAGCAGGGCCTGGATGCGGCGGGCGACATGGCCGGCTTCGGCTTCGTCGTCGCTGCATTCGGTGAATTCGGGCTCCGGTCCCGCGGCGCGTTGGGCCAGCAGTTCCAGGGGCGCGGCCCACTGGACCTCCCGTCCGGCGACGCCGGGCTCGAGGCGGCGGGAGGAGAGCAGGCGGTTGGCCAGGTCCACCACCTGGGGCGTGGAACGGTAGTCGCGCACCAGGCGGACCACAGGTGCCTGCGGGTGCTCGACGGTGAAGTTCAGCAGGTGCGCCGGAGTGGCCCCGGTGAACGAATAGATGGTCTGGCTGGCGTCGCCGACCACGCAGAGCTCGTCGCGTCCGCCGAGCCAGAGGTTCAGCAGCCGCTGCTGGAGCGGGGAGACGTCCTGGTATTCGTCGACAACGAAGTGCCGGTATTGCTCGCGCACCGAGGCGGCGACGCGCGGGTCCTCGTCGAGGATGCCGACGGTCAGCAGTAGGACGTCCTCGAAGTCGATCACGTGGCGGTCGGATTTCACGTCCTCGTAGGACTGGAAGAGCCGGGCGACAGTGCGGTGCTCCAGCCCGGCCGGTTCCGCCCGCCCGGCGGCGGCCTCCAGGTAGCCCTCCGGGGTGTGCATGGAGACCTTCGCCCATTCGATCTCCGCGGCCAGGTCCCGGATGGACGCGCGGTCGGTGGAGATGCGCAGCCGGCGTGCTGCCTCGGCCACGAGTTGCGCCTTGTGGTCGACTATGGCCGGCAGTTGCCCGCCAATCGCCTGGGGCCAGAAGTACTGCAGCTGGCGCAGTGCCGCGGCGTGGAAGGTCCGGGCCTGCACGCCTCCGGCTTCCAGGTCGCGCAGCCGGGTGCGCATCTCGCTGGCCGCCCGGGAGGTGAAGGTGACGGCGAGGACCTGGTTCGGTTTGTAGACGGCCGTGTGCACTCCGTAGGCGATGCGGTGCGTGATGGCGCGGGTCTTGCCCGTTCCGGCCCCGGCCAGGACGCAGAGCGGTCCATTCAGCGTGGTCGCGACGGTCCGCTGTTCCTCGTCGAGGCCGCCGAGGATGCGCTCTTCCAGCGTGGTCATGCGTTCAGTTCTCCATCTGGCGTGGTTCGGGCAGCGGCCCACCGTACCAGTGTTCGATGAGGGCGCTGGAGATCGAGACCCCTGCTGGGACGCCGACGGACCCGTCGACGATCTCGCGGGCGAGTTCCTCCCGCGTGAACCACCGCAGGTCGATGATCTCCTCGCCATCGGGCACGACGGCGGTGGACTCCGCCTCCGCCGTGAACCCGAGCATGAGCGAGCACGGGAACGGCCACGGCTGGGATCCGGCGTACCTGGCGGTCCGGACCCGGATGCCGGCTTCCTCGCCGACTTCGCGCACCACGGCTTCCTCCAGGGATTCTCCGGGTTCCACGAATCCGGCCAGGGTGGAATAGCGGTGTCCACCCCACTGGGCGTTGGCACCGAGCAGGAGCCGGTCGTCGGCATCGGTGATGGCCACGATGATGGCCGGGTCCGTCCGGGGGAAGTGTTGGGTGCCGTCGCGCGGACAGACCCTGACCCACCCGCTGTGCACGATGTCGGTGGGCGATCCGCAGCGCGGGCAATGCGTATGGGTGGCATGCCAGTTGGCGATGGCGACCGCTTCGACGAACATCCCGGCATCCCGGGCCGCCAAGCCCGCGGCCACATCGCGCAGTCCCAGCCAATCGGCCTCGACCACACCGGCAGCCGGCGCCTCCGGCAGGTCCGCCAAGACGATCTCACGGCCCGCGGACCGGCCCAGGTAGACCAGGCGCGCATCCGCCGGCGCCTCCCGGGACCCCACGAGCACCAGCTCGCCATCATGTACCGGCGCCCGGCCCTTGGCCAACAGGAGCACCCGCGTGTCGGCGTCGTCCATCAGGGACGGAAGCCATGCGTCGTCGATGCGCCGCTCGCAGCCGCGGTCCACCTCGGTCCGGGCCAACGGCAGGTCCCCCAGGAGCGGATAGTCAAGGTGGGGCGCTGCAGTTGGTTCCTGGCGAAGTGTCATGTCCCTACCGTACTGAGCTTGGCCCCCAGCCCGCACACCGGGCCCCGCGGTGTGGACACGGCCTGCCGGGGTAATTTCGGGCCCTTCGTGTCGCGGTGTGACATGGACGGCGCAGGCGCGTTGGCTGTGCACTACCCGTGATTCCGGCGACTCGCCGCCCGGGGCGCACTGCTGCGGGGCCCGCTCGGCTTACGGTTGGGTACGTGAAAAGATCTCCCATGGAACTGGCCGCCATCGCGACCGCAGCGGTGCCCGGGTTGACCCCTGTCGGCGTCGCAGGCATCCCGGATGATCCCGACGACTTCGAGTCGGCGCTCATTATCGACGCGCAGCAGAACCGCTGGCGCGTCCGCTCGCCCCGCCACGAGGAATCCAGCATGCGCCTGGAGACGGAGCTGACCGCCCTGCGTTCCTTCACCCCGGGGATCCGCGCGTCCCTGCCCTTCCGGCTGCCGTCCGTCGCCGGAACCGTCCGCCAGGGAAGCCTGCGCACGTTCGTCTACAACCACCTCCCGGGCGCCGTGATGGACCTCGAGGACCTGGTGGCCGCCGGCGGGTCCACCGCGGCGGACATCGGGCGGATCATCGCCGCGATACACGCGCTGCCCGAGGATCTGGTCGACCGGGCCGATCTGCCGGTCTACACCGCCAACGAGTTCCGGCAACGGCGCTTGAACGAACTCGACCAGGCCGCCACGACCGGGCGCATCCCCCCGCGCCTGCTCCGCCGGTGGGAGCACGCCCTGGAGGACGTGGCCTTGTGGCGTTTCAACCCGCGCGTCGTGCACGGGGACCTCCACGAGGAAAACCTGCTTCTGGAGCATGGCAAGGTAGCCGCGGTGACCGGCTGGACCGACGTGCGCATCGGTGATCCCGCCGACGACTTCGCCTGGCTCGCCGCCGCCCACGAACAGTCCTTCACCGATTCCGTCGTGGAGTCCTACACCGCGACCCGCGGTGAACTGGCCGACCCGCACATCATGCGCCGTGCCGCCCTGGCCGCGGAGTTCGCCCTGGCCCAGTGGTTCACCCGTGGCCTGGCCACCAACGATGCCGAACGCATCGCCGAGGGCGAGCAGATGCTGCGCGACCTCGACGAGGACATCGCCGAATACGGCGGCCAGCCCCTCAGCATCGTCGAACCGCCCCGCATGGACATCAACGGCCAACCCCTCCCGGCCGCCGCTGCCGAGGAGCCCGCGGCGGAGACCCCCGGACCCGACGAGCCCGCGGCCGATGGTGGCGGGCAGCAGTCCCCTGCGGCGCTGGCGCCCTCCGGGGTCCCCCCGCAGCCGCCCGTGCCCCCGAAGGCCGGCGAAGCCCGCGTGTCGCACTGGGGTCCCGCCGAGGACAAAGCCCCCGAGGCCGACGCGGCAGACGGTGCGCCAGGCAATGGCGGGGCCGACGGCGAGCCGGAGGCGGCCGCCGAGGAGCCCGGCGACAGCGAGGCTCCCGGCGACAGCGAGGCTCCGGCGGGCAACGGGACCGATGCGTCCGGGCAGGCTGGCCGGGACGCCGAGGACGAGCAGGACCAGGCGACGGCTGGCGAGGGCCGGGAGGAACCCGGCACGGACGACGCCCCGGCCTTCCTGCGCGACATCGACGTCGCAGACGATGATCCCGCTGCCGGCGTTGCCGAGGAGCAGCCAGCCCCGGCCGGTCCCGGGGCCGAAACCGACGCCCTCCCGCTGGTCGTCGTCGACCCCGACAACGGCACGGCGCGCCCCGCCCAGGATCCCCCGGAGAAGTAGCCGCTAGCGCTGGGCCGTATCCGCCCCGGCCAGCGACCCGGCGACCAGTTCCTCCAGTTCGGCGGCGTCCGCTAACCGTTCCGGCCTGATCGTCACTCCGCGGCCAACGTAGTAAAAGGCCGCCTCCACGCTATCTAGCGGTACGTCGTGCAGACGCGACCACCCCAACCGGTAGACGGCCAGTTGCAGCGACTTGATCTCCAGGTCGCGGCCCGTGGGGACGCGTCCGGTCTTCCAGTCGACGAGCGTCCACACGGTCCGGCCGGAGTCGTCGCGGTCCTTGAAGACCGCATCGATGCGTCCGCGGACGTTGACCGGGCCGACGCGGGTCTCCAGCGGCACCTCGACGAAGGCCGGTTGGCGTTGGGCCCATTCGGAGGCCAGGAACTCGGCCTTCATCTCCTCAAGCCCGTACTGTTCCTCGATGTAGGCGTCGGCGGCCCCGGGGAACTCGCCCAAATCCAGCAGGCCCGTGGAACCGTAGTAGTCCTCGATCCATGCGTGGAAGGCCGTCCCCTTGCGTGCCGCCACCCCGGGTCGGCGCGGGACCGGACGACGCAGTTGCTCCAGGACCTGGCTGGCGTCGGTGGCCAGGTCGACGAACAGCGAGGCCCGGACGTGTTCCGGGACGCCGGTGGTATCCTGCGAGGCCGCGCGTTCGCGCTGCGCCGCCAGGAGGAGCCCGGCCTCGTGGTTCCAGGCCCGTCCGAAGTCAGTGGCCACCGGCGCTTCCTCCTCCCCGGTGCGCCCGCGCAACTCCACATGCCGCTGGACGTCGGCAGCGGCGGCCTCCAGCTGCCGTCTGCGTCCGGCACGCCCGGGTTGGACGACCCCGGCCCGGACGACCACCGGACCCTCGAGCGGGTCGTAGGGCCAGCTCGACTCCAACGGCTCCTCGCGGAAGGGATTCTGTTCCGGGGCGTCTTCGTCCGCGCACCAGCTGGCCACCCGAGCACAGGGGGTCGGCTCCTCGGCCAGCGGCAACAACTCGCGCAGGAACTTCGAAGGTTGCGTGGGCTTGGAACGCGACCCGGTCCAAACGGTGGCCGAACACAGCAGCAGGTCCTTGGCCCGCGTCAGCGCCACGTAGGCCAGCCGCCGTTCCTCGTCTTCGCCGTGTGCCAGCACGTCCGCGCGGAAGGCGGCTTCGGCCTCGACCGCGTCGAAGAGGCACGGCTGGTCCGTATCCCATTGCGGCAGGTCGTTCCGGTCACCGCGCAGGGGCCACGGCAAGGCCCCGTCCTCCTTGGTCCAGCGCGAGTCGGTCGAGGAGGGGAAGATGCCCTCGTTCATGCTCGGGATCGCCACGACATCCCATTCCAGGCCCTTCGAGGCATGGATGGTCAGCAGCTGCACGGCCTCGGTGCTGGCTTCCTGCTGGACGACTTCCAGGCCTCCTTCCTTGGCGGCGGCAGCGTCGAGCCAGGTGAGGAAGCCGGCCAGATCCGCACCAAGATCGGTATCGGAATAGCCAGCGGCGACATCGGCGAACGCGTCCAGGTGCCGGCGAGCGGCATGGATGTCGGCGCCGGGCTTGGCCGCGACCTCGATGTCGAGCAGAAGGGTGCGTTCAACCTCGTGGAGCAGGGTGGGCAAGTCGTCGGAGGCGAAGCTGCGCAGGTAGCGGATCTCGGCCTGCAGCGCCTGCAGCCGTTCCAGGGCAAGGGGGGTCAGCTGGCGGCCGGCCGAGGACGTCCAGTCGGCCGCCGGCAGGCGGTCCAGTGCCTCGATGAGGCTGGCCTCCTCGGCCAGTTCGCTGCGCGCCTCGGCGTGGTTGTCCGCAGCGTCGCTGTCCGCGGTGGCGACGTCGATCTGGCGCGCCTCACGGATGGCTGCCTCCCGACGACGTGCCAGAAACCGTGACCAGTCCGCGAACGCCATGAGGTCGGCCGGCCCCAGTCGCCACCGGGCCCCGGCCAGCAGGCGCAGCAGCGCGTCGGACCGGAGGGGGTCGACGAGGACGCGCAGCGTGGCCACGACGTCGACGATTTCCGGCATCGCCAGCAATCCGCCCAGGCCGACGATCTCGTACGGAACGCCCCGCTGGGTCAGCGCCTCGGCGATGCCGGCCAGAGCCGACCGCGTCCGGCACAGCACGGCCATGGTCGGGGGCTCCCCGTGCGCGGCCGTGAAGGCACGGCGTTCTTCGACCAGGCGTCCGGCGAGCCCGGCTGCCTCGTCGGCGCTGGTGGGGAACCGGGCCAACTCGACCCGGCCGGTACCGGCGAAGGGGCTCTGGACCAGTGGCGGGACGGCGATCGCGTGCGAGGCCCGGTTCGGGTCGATGCGGTTGAGCGGTGCGGAGACGGCATTGGCGGCCTCGAGCACGTTGACGGAATTGCGCCACGCGGTGGTCAGGAAGGCAACCGCCGAAGGCGTCCTGCCCCCGTCGGGGCCGGTGGCCGGGAATTCCTGCGGGAAGCGGAACAGCTGTCCGGCCGAGGCGCCGCGGAACCCGTAGATCGACTGGTTGGGATCCCCGACCGCGGTCACCGCATGGCCGCCGGTGAACAACGAGGAGAACAGGACCATCTGCGCGTGCGAGGTGTCCTGGAACTCGTCCAACAGCACCACCTTGAAGCGTTCCCGTTCGGCTTCCCCCGCCGTCGGGACGGTCCGGGCAATGCGGGCAGCCAGCGCGACCAGGTCGCCGTAGTCCAGCACGTTGCGCTCGGCCTTGGCCTGCGCATAGCGGACCGCCAGGTCGGCGATGGTGGCACGGGTGCGCAGCTTGTCCAGCAGCGCCGTCGCCTTCTGCGCCGGGGGCGTCTCCTTGCCGACCCGGTAGGGCAGTGCGGCAAGGCGTTCGACCTCGGAGAGCACATGGTCGCGGGCCGTGACGGGATCGACCAGGTGTTCTGCGCATTCCCCGGCGAACTGCACGACGGCGTCGACCAGTGTCGCCTTCGCGGCGCGGAGGTGCTCGTATTCGCCGTCGTACTCCTGGACGACCTTGAGGGACAGCTGCCAGGCCTGCGCGCTGCCCAGCAGCGTCGTGTCGGACTCGACGCCGATGCGCAGGCCGTGGTCCTGGACGAGCGTGTTGGCATATGAATGGTAGGTCGAGACGGCCGGTTCCAGCGGGGCCTCGTCCTCGGTGGCCGGCAGGATTCCGCTGTCGGCCAGGCGTGCCAGCTGCTGCCGGATGCGCTGGGCCAGTTCCCCGGCGGCCTTGCGGGTGAAGGTGACCCCGAGGATCTGGTCCGGCCTGACGTGTCCGTTGGCCACGAGCCAGACCACCCGGTCGGCCATGGTCGCCGTCTTGCCGGACCCGGCACCGGCAATCACGAGCATCGGGGCCAGCGGCGAGGAGATGATCGCCGACTGCTCGGCGGTCGGCTGGTGTTGGCCGAGCAGGTCGGCCAGCTCCTCCGGCGTGTACCGCCGGTGATCGTGCTGCTTCATTCGGTAACCTGCCGTCCTTCGTCGCACAAGGGGCATACCGACGGCAGGCGGCATCCGCTTCCGGTTCGTCCTGCCCGGGAGGGATCGTGCCGTGCCTGGAATCCATTGCCCGCCATCAGCCGGGCGGCGGCCAGGACCATGGGGGTGGCCCAGTCGTCGTCGCCGACCGGTTCCTGCGCCTGCTCCCCCGGGCTCTTCGCAGTGGTGCCGAGCTGGACCAGGGCGGCTCCCGCGGGCCGGGTGGGCAGCTCCGGGCCGAGGGCACCGGCGAGGACGGCGGCCTGGTAGCTGCCCAGTTGCGGATTGCGTTCGACCTCGGCCTTGGTCGGAGCGGACTTGCCGGTCTTGAGGTCCACGACGTAGGCGCGGCCCTCGGCATCGACCTCGAGCCGGTCGATGACCCCGCGCAGGCGGACGGTGATATCCGCGTCGGCAATCTCCACGTCGAAGTCCCGTTCGCGGGCCAGCAGCTCGCGGTCGTTGCCGCGCATCAGGATGGCGTACTGGGCCAACTTGCGCAGCATGGTCTCGGCCCGTTCGTGGTCCTTGGCCGTTTCCCAGGTCGGCGGCAGGTCCAGGTCCGGCCACCGCCGGTCAAGCTCCTCCAGGTATTCGTTGCCAGTTGCCGCCGGCAGGTCCTCGGCGATGGCGTGGACCAGGGTTCCCAGGCTGCGGGCCAGGTCTGTCGCCGGTTCGCCACCGGCGGCCTGGACGAACCAGTCCAGCGGTGATTCCAGGGCGGCCTGCACGCGCGAGGGCGAGACCCTGACCGGCTCGCCGGGCGGGTTGACGGGGGCGTCGGTGCTCGCGGGGAGCAGTCCCCACCACTCGGTGGGCCGGGCGCCGCGGATCCGTCCGGGTTGGTCGGCCAGCCGGGCCAGGACCGCTGCGGCGTCGTGGGCGGTTTCCTCCAGCTCGGGCACGGTGATGCCGTCCTCGAGGCGTTGGCGCAGGAGTGCCACCAGGGAGGCGAGGGTGCGTTCGCGTGGAACCGTCGTCATCGGCCGCGGCTCCTCCTGGTTGGTCCACGGCTGGACCAGGTCAAGGAACTGGGAGGGCTGGTGGTCCTCGGAGGCGACGCCGATGCAGACCAGGGTCTGCCCGGCCCGGGAGATGGCGCTGGCGAATGTCCGCAGTTCGTCCGCGCGGGTGGCCCGCAGGCGGGTGGCTGGATCGCGTTGTCCCAGGATCGCGGGGCCGTGTTCGAGGACGTCCGCCAGGGCGCTGCTACCCAGCAGTTCCCCGCGCAGCCGCGTGTTGGGCCAGATGCCCTCCTGGAGGCCGGGGACCAGCACCAGGTCCCATGCGTGGCCGACTGCCCCGGCTGGCGTCGCCACGGCGACCGACGACCCGCTGCCTCCGCGCGATGCCAGGGTGTCCATGGGTAGTTCCTGGCCGAGCACGTGGTCGGTGAACTGCCCCACCGTGGATCCTGGCAGCTGGTCCACGAAGCGTTCTGCAGCCTGGAACAGCGCCATGAGAGCGTCGAGGTCGTGGTCCGCCCGGGCACCGGCGGCTCCGCCCTCGACTGCTGCCTGCCGCCAGGGGGTTTCCAGGCCCGACGCCGACCACAAGGCCCAGAGCGCGGTCTCGGCGTTGGCCGAGGGCTGGGACAGTTCATCGACCAGGGCAGCGAGCATGCGTGCCAGCCGTTCGGCGCCGCGGCCTTCGCGCCCGTGGCCGGTCAGCCGCGACGGGTCGCCCAGGATGCCGCGGAGCAGTTCGGTGCTGGATCGTTGGCCTCCGGCAACGCGCTCCTGACGGCGCAGCACCTGGCGCAGGCGGCGGATGTCCAGGGCGCTGGAGGCCCCGTACCGCGAGGCCAGGAGTGCTTCGACGGTGCCCGCCTCGGGCATGGGAGGTGCTGCCGCCGAGACGTCGGCCCCGGACGGGGATGTGTCGTGGGCGGTCGGGCCGGCTGACGTCGCAAGGCCGATCTTCAACAGCGTCAGCAGGGGGCGGACGGCCGGTTCGTCCCGCAAGGGCATCTCCGCCCGCGGCACGTTGACGGGGATGCCCTGCGCCGCAAGGTGTCGCGAAATGGCGGCGACCTGGCCACCGTTGCGCACCACCACGGCCATCGAGTCCAGGGCCCGGCCCCCCATCAGGTGCTCCTCCAGGAGTCGCTGGGTGACCAGGCGCAGTTCGTGCACCGGGGACTGCACCAGATGGACCTCGACGTTCCCCCGCGGCGGTTCCACGTCCCCGGATGCGTCACCATCGTGTGCGTCCACCTCGGCGTTTCCTTCGCGCAGGCGGCGTCCGGCCCCGCCGGTGGTGACGGGTATCCGCCCGGCCACCCGCGTCCACGCCTCGGCGATGGCGGGTCTCATCCGCCAGGAGGTGTCCAGCTCCAGGGCATTTGCCGGCTGCCGGTCCGTGCCGTAGTAGGAGTCGAAGCGCCCGAGCAGGTCTGGCCTGGCCCCGCGGAAACCCTGGACCGCGTTGTCCGGGGAGGCAAAGGCGAGCAGGTCGCGCCCGGAGGCCAGCAGCCGCAGGAGCCGGTGCTGGGCCGGATTGGCTTCCTGCAAGTCGTCGACCACGAGCAGCGTGAGCCGGTCCCGTTCGTCCTCGAGCAGGCCGGGGTTGCCCTCCAGGAGATCGGCCGCCGCGGTGATCAGTCCCGCGGGATCGAACGCCTCGCTGCTGCCCAGATCCAGCAGGTCGCGGTATTCCTGGTACAGCGCCGCGGAGGCGGTCCACTCGGGGCGCAGGCAGCGCCGCCCCAGATCCTCCAGGTCACCGGCCTCGAGGCCGTATTCGGCCAGCCGGTCGAAGAGTTCGCGGATCTCCTTGCGGAAACCGCGGGTCCCGATGGCCTCCCCCAGCGAGTCCGGCCACACCGGGCCTCGGGTGATCCCCGTGGCGTGGCCGGCGAGCAGTTCGGCGATCAGCGTGTCCTGCTCGGGGCCGGACAGCAGCCGGGGCGGGCGTTCGACCGCGGGGAGGAAGCCCTCCAGGCGTGCCCTGCGGATGAGGTCGAAGGCGTAGGCAGCCCAGGTGCGGACCGCGGGTTCGGAGAACGTCGCGTCCGAGGCCGCCGAAAGCCGGTCGCGCAGGTCGCCGGCGGCCGTCCGCGACGGGGCAATGACCAGCAGCGCCTCCGGTGGATGCCCCGCGTCAAGGCGCCGGACGACGACCTCCAGCAGTGTGCTGGTCTTCCCGGTTCCCGGAGCCCCGAGGACGAGCACCGGCCCGTGGCCGGGCTCCAGGGCGAGGATGCGGTCCCGGGCGGGCTCATGAATCCGGTCCGTGGTTTCCATGCCCTCCATCAGAGCATGTGCCCCTGACAGTTGGACGTGGCCGGAGCGGTGCCGGCCAGATCGGCGGCGACGGCGTCCAGGAATGCGAACCCGGCATCGTCGGGCTGCCACCTGGCGGCTGCCAGCCGTATCCTGCCTCGGTGCATCGGGATCTCCTCCTCCGTCCAATGTTCCTTGGCCCGCTCGATCAGTCCGTCCGGCAGCGTCCCATCGGCGCGCACCACCCGCCACCACGGCACGTTCCGTCCCGTGGACTGCGACATCGCGGCGCCGACTTGCCGTGGACCGCCGGAACCGAGCAGCTCGGCGATGTCCCCGTACGTCAGCACGCAGCCCGGCGGGATGGCCCCGGCGAGGCGGTACACGGCATCATCGTAGGGCTGTGGCATGCCTCCCAGCATAAGTGCGGATCGGCGGGGCCGGCGCCGAATCGTCGGCTGGGGACGATAGCGTTGTGCCATGGACCTTTGGCATCAGCTTCCCCGGGCAGCATTCGATCTCGAGACCACCGGCAAGGACCCGCTGCAGGCGCGGATCGTGACCGCATCGGTGGTGATCGTCAACGCCCGGCAGGAAATCATCAACCACCGCGAATGGCTCGTGAACCCCGGCGTCCCGATCCCGGAGGAGGCCTCGGCCGTGCATGGCGTGAGCACCGAGCGTGCGGTGGCCTCCGGCGTCGATCCCGCTGTTGCCGTCGCAGAGATCTCGCTCCATCTCCGGGACCTGTTCCAGACCATGCCGGTCATGGCCTTCAACGCCAGCTACGACTTCACGGTGTTGGCGCGTGAGGGGGCGCGCCACGACGTGCCGGGCCTGGCCCCCCTGCCGGTGATCGACCCCTACATCATCGACAAGCGCGTGGACCGCTACCGGCGGGGAAAGCGTACGCTCGCGGCGCTCTGCGACCACTACGGCGTGCCACTGCGCAACGCCCACACCTCGGTTGCCGACGCGGCCGCCACCATCGGCGTCGCCGATGCCCAGGCCCTGAGGTATGCGCGGGAACTGGCCATCGACCCCAGCGAGCTGCACCAGCAGCAGGTCCTGTGGGCGGCGGAGCAGGCCGCCAGCCTGCAGGAGTACTTCCGGCGCAAGGACCCCGCCGCCGTCGTCGACGGCGCCTGGCCGGTCCGCTGAACCGCGCCCTGTAGCCTGCAAGGCCGTGGCCTGCAGGGCGGTTCTTCCGGCCCGGGCGCATCGCAGGTCGCGACCTCGAGAGACACGTCACGAAAATTCCGGCCCCTCCCGGTGGCCGTTCCCCGACGGGCGGTTCTTTCCATCCAGCTGGTCCATGTCGCATGCGTTTCTCTGAAACGAGCTGAAGCGCCGAACAACATTCGATGAGCTTCTTGTTTTTAGCTCCTCGATTCGATTTTGAGTTGAACTTGCGAGCTGGTGGAATGGAATTATTCGATTCCCTGCTGTCCCCCGTGGGACCGCTTGTCACTTCCAGCCGGAAAGAACACTCATGCCGAAGTTCCGCTTGTCCCTTGCCAAGTTCGCTGCCGTCGCAGCCGTTGCCACCCTCGGCCTGACCGCCTGCGGCGGCGGTTCCGACGAGGCAGCAGCGCTGCCGACCGATCTGAAGACCGTGACCATCGGGGTCGCCGACGGCGCCGAGCCGTACTGGCAGGTGTACAAGAAGGTCGTCAAGGACGAGACCGGCGTCGATGTCGAGTTCAAGAACTTCTCCGACTACAACCAGCCGAACCCCGCCCTGGACCAGAAGCAGCTGGACCTGAACGAGTTCCAGCACCTGCAGTACCTGGCGACCTACAACACCAAGAACAACAAGAACCTGCAGCCCATCGGCGCGACGGCTGTCTACCCGCTGCCCCTGTACTCGACGAAGTACGACTCCCCCGAGCAGATCCCGCAGGGGTCCCAGATCTCGATCCCCAACGACCCGACCAACCTGGCCCGGTCGCTGATCGTCCTGGAGAACGCAGGCCTGATCCAGGTCAAGGGCGGCGCGAACTCCACCTCGACCCCGGCGGAGATCGACACCGAGGCATCGAAGGTCGAGGTCGTCACCGTTGACGCGAAGATGACGGCGCAGAACCTCAACTCGCTGGCAGGGGCCATCGTGAACAACAACTTCGCCACCGCCGCCAAGCTCAGCGAAGACGACATCATCAGCCAGGACGACCCCTCCGCCGAGTCGACCAAGCCGTACATCAACGCGTTCGTCGCCCGTGACGAGGACAAGTCGAACCCGACCCTGCTGAAGATCGCCTCCCTTTACCACGATCCCGAGGTTGTCGAGGCCATCAAGAAGGACCTGGGCGACGGTGGCGTGTTCAAGGAGAACTCACCCGAGGACCTCCAGGCAGCCCTGAAGGTCATCGAGGACAACATGACGGGTTCCAAGTAACCGACCGGACCCCGCCAGCCAGAGCCGCTGTGGCACCCGCGCCGGAGAACCCGGCGCCGGGGCCGCAGCGGTTTTTGCGGGTACGGCACCATCCACAGCGAGAAAGGACCCGCGGTGACCTCCATCGTCAGCTTCCGCAATGTCTCCAAGGCCTACCCCGGCCGCGGGGCCGCCAAGGGCAAACCCGTCCATGCACTCCGCGACGTCACCTTCGACATCGAGAAGGGGTCGATCACCGGGGTGATCGGCTACTCGGGCGCAGGCAAGAGCACCCTGGTCCGCCTGATCAACGCCCTGGAACTGCCCACCGGGGGCAGCCTCGTCGTCAACGACCGCGAGCTCACCGGCATGGGCGAGAGGCAGTTGCGCGGCCTGCGCGGTGGCATCGGCATGATCTTCCAGCAGTTCAACCTGTTCAATTCCCGCACCGTGGCCAAGAACGTCGAGTACCCGCTCATCGTCGCCGGCTGGCCGAAGGCCGAACGGGCCGCACGGGTCGCCGAGCTGCTGGAGTTCGTCGGGATCGCCGACAAGGCACGGCAGTTCCCCAGCCAGCTCTCCGGCGGGCAGAAGCAGCGCGTGGGCATCGCCCGCGCGCTGGCCACCAATCCGGAGCTGCTTCTGGCCGACGAGGCCACCAGCGCCCTGGACCCGGAGACCACCACCGAGGTCCTGTCCCTGCTCAAGCGGGTCAATGAGGAGTTCGGCACCACCGTCGTGGTAATCACGCACGAGATGCACGTGGTCCGGTCGATCTGCGACCACGTGGCGGTCATGGAGCAGGGATCGCTCCTCGAACACGGGCACGTGTACGACGTCTTCGCCTTTGCGCAGAACCCCGCGACCCGGAAGTTCATCAGCAGCACGATCGCCGACAAGCCGAGCCCGGATACCGTGGCCCGCCTGCAGGAGCTGCACCCGGGTCGCCTGGTGACCATCACCATTTCGGAGGCCCCCGGCAGCGGGGCAGGATCGAACCAGCGCGACATCTCCTCCTTGCTCGCCTCCTACCCCGCGGTCCACGACTCGGTGGTCTACGGCTCGGTGACCGAAATCGCGCAGCGTCCCTTCGGGTCGCTGACCTACGTCCTCGAGGGGCCCGATGCGGACCTCGATGCGCTCATCGAGGGCTTGTCCCACCTCACGACCGTGCAGCAGTGGCCGGTGGCCACCGCCGGCGGTGCCGACGACGAAGGAGCACAGCGATGATCGACTGGACCACCATGGGCCCGCAGCTGGCGGACTCCATCCAGCAAACCCTGTTCATGGTCATCATCACGATGATCATCGGCGGCATCCTCGGCCTGCTCATCGGCATCCTGCTCTATGCCACGCGGCCGGGGAACATCCTGCAGAACACCGTGCTGTTCAACGTGTTGAACTTCGTGATCAACATCGTGCGGCCGATCCCGTTCATCATCTTCATCTCGCTGGTCGGGCCGTGGACGCTGGCGGTGATCGGGACCTCGATCGGCACCGAAGCCGCCATCTTCCCCATGACCCTGATGACCGCCGTCGTCCTGGGACGCATCGTCGAGCAGAACCTCGTCGGCGTCGATCCCGGTGTGGTCGAGGCGGCCCGGGCCATGGGCTCCAGCCGCGCGCGGGTCCTGTTCGATGTCGTGCTGCGCGAATCGCTCGCCCCGCTGGTGCTCGGCTACACGTTCATTTTCATCGGTGTCGTGGACATGTCAGCGGTGGCCGGGTACATCGGCGGCGGCGGCCTGGGTGACCTGGCCATCACCTACGGCTACCAGCAGTTCAACTACGCCGTGACCCTGCTCGCGGTGGCGGTCATCGTGGTCATCGTCCAGTTGGCCCAGCTGCTGGGCAACTTCCTCGCCAAGCGCATGCTGCACCGGTAACCCCCCCGGACACGGAAGAAGGCGGTGTTCCCGGTCGGACCGGGAACACCGCCTTCTGGCTGCCCGGGACCTGGGCGGATCTGCCCTAGGTCTGCGGCGTGGCCGCCGCCGCGGCGCGGGCGGCGGCGGGCAGGGCAGCGACGATGCGCTCCATGGCCGCGTCGTCGTGGGCCGCGGAGAGGAACCAGGCCTCGAAGACGCTCGGGGGCAGGTAGACCCCGGACTCCAGCATGGAATGGAAGAACGGCGCGTACCGGAAGGCCTCCTGGCCCTGGGCCTGTGCGTAGTCGTGGACCCCGTGCCGCGAGGTCCCGAACGCCACGGAAAACAGGTTCCCGGCCGTCTGGATGGAGTAGTCGACACCTGCGGCGTCCAACGCTGCCCCCAGTTCGGCCTGCAACTGGCTGCTGCGGGCATCGACGTGCGCATAGACCTCCTCGGTAGCATGGGTCAGCGTCGCGATGCCCGCGGCCATCGCCACGGGGTTACCGGACAGCGTGCCGGCCTGGTAGACAGGCCCCAGCGGGGCGAGGTAGTCCATGACCTCGGCCCGGCCGCCCAGCGCGGCGGTGGGCAGGCCACCGCCGATGACCTTGCCGAACGTGAACAGGTCCGGCGTCCATCCCTCCCGGGCGCCGGTCAGGCCCCAATAGCCGGCGGGGCCGGTGCGGAACCCGGTGAGGACCTCATCGAGGATCAGCAGCGCACCGTGGGCGGAGGTGATCCGCGACAGGGCCGCGTTGAACCCCTCGGCCGGGGAGACCACGCCCATGTTGGCGGGGGCCGCCTCGGTGATGACCGCGGCGATGCGGGGCCCGTGCTCGGCGAAGGCCGCCTCGACGGCGGCGACGTCGTTGTAGGGCAGCACCAGGGTCTCGGCGGCGGTGGCGGCGGTGACCCCGGCCGATCCGGGCAGGGCCAGGGTCGCCAGGCCGGAGCCGGCGGAGGCCAGCAAGCCGTCCAAGTGCCCGTGGTAGCAGCCGGCGAACTTCACGACGAGGTCGCGGCCGGTGTAGCCGCGGGCCAGCCGGATGGCGGTCATGGTCGCCTCCGTGCCCGTGGAGACCATGCGCAGCCGTTCGACGGCGGGGACCCGGCCGGTGACGAGCCGGGCCAGGCCCGCCTCGTCGGGGGTGGATGCGCCGAAGGACAGGCCACGGTCCACGGCGGCGTGCACGGCCTCCTGGACGGCGGGGTGCTTGTGGCCCAGCAGTGCCGGCCCCCAAGAGCAGACGAGGTCGACGTAGTCGTTGCCGTCGGCGTCGGTGAGGTGGGCGCCGTCGGCCCCGACGATGAACGGGGGGACGCCGCCGACGGAGCCGAAGGCCCGCACGGGCGAGTTCACTCCCCCGGGCATCAGCGAGCGGGCGCTGTCGAAGAGTTCCTGCGAGGCGGTCATGGTCAGTTTCCTTCCTTCAGCCAGCCGGCCAGTTCGGCGGCCCAGTAGGTCAAGACGGTGTCGGCACCGGCGCGGCGGATGGAGAGCACCGATTCGGTGATGGCTGCCCGGCGGTCGATCCAGCCGTTCGCGGCGGCGGCCTCGATCATCGCGTACTCCCCCGAGATCTGGTAGGCGGAGACGGGAACCGGGGACATCGCGGCGACGTCGGCCAGGATGTCCAGGTAGCTCATGGCCGGCTTGACCATGATGAGATCGGCGCCCTCCTCCAGGTCGAGCTCGACCTCATGGAGTGCCTCGCGGCGGTTGGAGGCGTCCATCTGGTAGGTCCGGCGGTCGCCGGAGAGCTGCGAGTCGACGGCTTCGCGGAACGGTCCGTAGAACGCCGAGGCGTACTTCGCGGCGTAGGCCAGCACGGGGGTGTCCTCGAAGCCGGCGGCGTCGAGCGCCTGCCGGATGACGGCGACCTGGCCGTCCATCATGCCCGAGGGGGCGACCATGTGGGCGCCGGCCTCGGCCTGGGCGACGCCCATCCTGCCGTAGATCTCCAGGGTCGCGTCGTTGTCCACGCGTCCCCGGGCGTCCAGGACACCGCAGTGGCCGTGGTCGGTGAACTCGTCGAGGCAGAGGTCGGATATGACGACGATGTCGTCCCCGACCTCGGAGCGGACGTCGGCGATGGCCCGGTTGAGCACGCCATCGGGGTCGAGTCCGGCGCTGCCGGTGGCATCACGGACGGCGGGGACGCCGAAGAGCATGAGCCCGCCCAGGCCCAGCTCGGCGGCCTCGGCGGCGGCGCGCTTGAGCGAGTCGGTGGTGTGCTGGACGACGCCGGGCATGGACTCGATCTGTCGGGGGTCGGTGAGGTCCTCGCGGATGAAGGCGGGGAGGATCAGCTGGCGGGGGGCCAGGTCGACTTCGGCGACGAGGCGGCGCATCGCCGCGGTGGTGCGCAGCCGGCGGGGCCGGTGGGTGGGGAAAGACATCGTGGCCTTCGACTTTCTGCCGCAAGGGGCACTCGGGGACTTCGGGGTTCGGAACGCGCGGGTGGGTGGCAGCGGGTCAGCTGCCCGGTGGGGAGGCATGGCGGACGGCGTGCTCCCAGGCATCGGCCAGTCCGGCGGGGGTCGGCAGGACCGCGACCGCGGCCGGTTCCCAGCCGTGGCGGCGCATTTCGGCGGCCGTCGAATCGCCGATGGCGATGCCATCGATCCCGGCTGGTGTGTCGCCGGCCAGGGCCAGGTAGCGGCGCACGATGCTCGGCGAGGTGAGCAGCACCGCCTGGACCGCATCGGGAACACCGCCGGCCGCGGCCAGCTCCGCGGGTCCAAGGTCGGGCTGGGGTTCCCCCGTGCCGGGTGCGGCCAGGCGGCGTGCCGGATCGGCGGGGGCGTCCACAGTGCAATAGGCCGTGGCGACGCGGGCCTCGGCCCCCCACGCGCGCAGGCCGTCGGCCAGGGTCGGTGCCGCGAGGTCGGCCTGCGGCATGAACACCGTGGTGCCGGCCGACGGGCGGTCCTGCTGCGGCCATTCGGCCAGCATGCCCCGGGCCGAGTGGTCGTGGACCGGGCGGAAATCCACGCGCAGGCCCGCATCTGCCGCGGCCGCGGCGGTCGCCTCCCCCACGACGGCCACCCGGGTGGCCGGCGGCACGTCCAGTGCATCGGGGGCTCCCGCGGGGGCCTGCCGGAGCTCGGCGGCCCGCCGGCACAGCGCCTGCACTGTGGACCGGGAGGTGAGCAGGAGCCAGTCGAAGCCGCCGTCGAGCAGGCGCCGCACCCCGTCGTCGAACTGCGTGGTGTCCTCGGGCAGCTCGACGTCGATCAGCGGGCACAGCACGGTGGCCGCACCGCGGGCTGCCAGCTCGGCGAGGGTGGGTCCGGCGCGGTCCGCGCTGCGCAACAGCAACGCGGTCCGGCCCGCCAGGGGTGGGCGGTCGGGCACCTAGAGCCCCGCCAGTTCGGCTGCCCCGGCGTCGAGCAGTTCCTCGGCCAGGGCAACACCCACGGCGTGGGCGCCGTCCCGGTCCGCTGCCGTGGCGGTGGCGCTGCGGCGCAGTGTCGCACTGCCATCCGGGGCGCAGACCACGCTGGTGAGCACGAGGTCGCCGTCGAGAAGCCGGGCCAGGGCGCCGATCGGTGCGGCGCAGCCGGCCTCGAGGCGGCCGAGCAGGGCGCGTTCGGCGGTGATGGCCAGCCGGGTGGGTTCGTCGTCGAGCGCCTGCAGGGCGGCGTCGACCTCCGGGTTGCCGGTTCCCGCGGTGCGGACCTCCACGGCCAGGGATCCCTGCCCGGGTGCGGGCAGCATGATCTCCGGGTCGAGGTACTCGGTGATGTGCGCTGCGAGTCCGAGGCGCTCCAGGCCCGCTGCCGCCAGCACGACGGCGTCGAGGTCGCCCTGGATGCCCCGGCCCACCCCGCCGTCGTCCTCGGGGGTGGCCGAGCCGGCGACCCGGCCCAGCCGGGTGCCGACGTTGCCGCGGATGTCCACGATCTGCAGGTCCGGTCGGGCGGCTTTCAGCTGCGCGCCGCGGCGCGGGGACCCGGTGCCGACCTTCGCCCCGACCGGCAGCTGGTCCAGGCGCAGCCCGTCACGGGCGCACAGGGCGTCGCGGACGTCCACGCGGGCCGGGGTGGCGGCGATGACCAGGCCCTCGGGCTGGGTGGTGGGCAGGTC
The DNA here is from genome assembly GCF_041679245.1 of Arthrobacter sp. JSM 101049. NCBI lineage: Bacteria > Bacillati > Actinomycetota > Actinomycetes > Micrococcales > Micrococcaceae > Arthrobacter > Arthrobacter sp. JSM 101049. The sequence goes on from NZ_JBGFFC010000002.1 coordinate 299,985, forward strand.
CTTGAGCGAGTGCACGGCCACGTCGCAGCCGCCGTCGAGCAGCGACAGGCGCAGGGCGGCGGCGAACACGCCGGTGCCGCCGAGCTGGGACAGCGGCCCGCTGGTGACATCGCCTTCGGTCTTGACGCGGACCAGCTCGTAGCCGGCGCCGCTGGTGGAGGCCAGGGCGTCGGCGACGGTCGTCGTCTGGGTCATGGCCAGCGCGGAACCGCGCGTCCCGACCCGGAAGCCGGGTGCCGGCGTCGTGCGGTCTCCGGGGGCCTGGGCGTCGCGCGGGCTCACGAGGGCACCCCCACCTCGGAGTCGACGGCGGCGATGGTGGGCTTGACGGTGCCGTCGCGCATCACCTTGGCGCAGCAGTTGGGCCGGCAGACGTCGAACCAGGGGCCGAGTTCCACCTCGGAGGCCCGGCCTTGAAGCAGGGCGGCCCCGTCGGGTCTGGCGAGCCGTTCGGAGACCAGGTCCACGATGCCGCGCACGAACTTCGCGTGCGTGCCGGGCGTGGGGACCCGATTGAACGCCAGGCCGAGCTCGGCGCAGGTGTCCTTGGCCTCGGTGTCCAGGTCCCAGAGGACCTCCATGTGGTCGGAGACGAAGCCGATGGGCACGACGACGACGCCTCCGGTGCCCTGGGCGTGGTACTCGGCCAGGGCGTCGTTGATGTCCGGCTCCAGCCACGGCACGTGCGGGGCCCCGGAGCGGGACTGGAAGACCAGCGAGTGCTCAAGCCCGGCGGCCTCGGGGACCTGGGCCAGGATGGCCCGGCCGACGGCCAGGTGCTGGGCCGAGTACACGTCGGTGTCCAGGGAGGCGGCCAGATCGCGCGGGCCGGCGGCCTCGGCATCGGAGGTGGGGATGGAGTGGGTGACGAAGACGATCCGCACCGGTGCGTCGGGGGTGCCTGCGGCGGCGAGCTGGGCGCGCACGTCGGCCAGGCCGGCGGTGACGCCCTCGGCGAAGGGGTCCACGAAGCCTGGGTGGTCGAAGTACTGGCGGACCTTGTCGACCTCCAGCTTGCCCTCCAGGCCGGTCTCGCGCAGGGCGACGCCGAGGTCCTCGCGGTACTGCCGGCAGCTGGAGTAGGAGGAGTAGGCGCTGGTGGAGAACATGAGCACCCGGCGGTGTCCGGCGTCGTACATCCCTTGCAGGGTCTCCGGAATGTAGGGGTCCCAGTTGCGGTTGCCCCAGTAGACGGGGACGTCGATGCCGCGGTCGGCGAGCTCGGCCTCCAGGGAGGCCTTCAGCGCGCGGTTCTGCGCGTTGATGGGGCTGATGCCGCCGTTGGCGCGGTAGTGGGTGGCGACTTCCTCAAGGCGCTCGTCCGGGATGCCGCGCCCGCGCGTGACGTTGCGCAGGAACGGGATGACGTCCTCCTGGCCCTCGGGCCCGCCGAAGGAGGCCAGCAGGATCGCGTCGTACGGCTTGGGGGCCATGCGCCCGGCGGCGTCGTACCCCTCGCGCGGGTCGAAGACGTGGTCGGCGCCGCTCACCGGAGCACCTCGGCGACCTGCGTGGAGTCGATGCGCTTGCCGGTGTAGAACGGGATCTCCTCGCGCACGTGGTTGCGGGCGTCGGTGTAGCGCAGGTGGCGCATGAGGTCGACCAGGTCGATCAGCTCGGGGGCCTCCAGACCCAGGATCCATTCCCAGTCGCCCAGGGCGAAGGAGGCGACCGTGTTGGAAAGCACCTGGGGGAAGTCCCGGCCCAGCAGCCCGTGGTCGCGCAGCATCTTGCCGCGCTCTGCGGCGTCGAGCAGGTACCACTCGTAGGAGCGCACGAACGGGTACACGCACAGCCACTGCTCCGGCTCCTTGCCCAGGGCGAAGGACGGCGAGTGGTTCTTGGTGAATTCGGCGTCGCGGTGCACGCCCATGGCGGAGAAGACGATGGAGGTCTCGGCGAAGAGGTAGGTGCGGCGGATCTTGCGCACGGCCTCCTGCAGGTCATCGGGCTTCGCACCGTGCAGCCAGACCATGATGTCGGCGTCGTGGCGCATGGCCGAGACGTCGTAGGTACCGCGCAGCACGACGCCGGTGGCGGCCAGCTCCCCGACCAGGGCATCGAAGGCCTCGACGCCTTCGCTGCGGTCCAGGTCGGAGTCGCGCTTGAACACGGTCCACAGGGTATAGAAGAGCTCTTCCTCCGCGGCGTCAGGCGTGCTGGTCTCGGGGGTGGAAGGTGCTTGGCTCACGGGGTGGCCTCTACTTTCTGCTGCTCGGTATTTCGTGGGGTTCGGTGCGGCCGGCGGGCCGCTTAGCTGGCGGTGATGGACAGGCGGGAGCGGGCGTCGGCGATGACGGAGGCCAGGCCGGTGCCGGACAGCCAGGCACCGACGGCCTCGAGTCCGGGGTGGCCGGCCACGGCGGAGCGGAACGCCGCCACGCGGTCCCGGTGCCCGGTGGTGGCGAAGGGCAGCGTGGCGTCGTAGCGCACGATGTCCCAGCCGACGACGTCCGCGGCGCCCAGCGGGGTGCCCAGCAGCGTGCCGGCGTCGGCAATCGCCATGTCCCGCAGGGCCGCATCGTCGGTCGGCACCGCACCGGGTGCGTCGGAAAGCCGGCCGTAGGACAGGCGCAGCACGTGGGTTCCGGGACCGGCCGCGTCGCCGAGCCACTCCCATTTGGCCGAGGAGTGGGTGAGGGCCTTGGCCGTGACGCCCGGTGTCCCGGGGGCCACGAGCAGGCCGGTGCCGCGGGGGGCGTCGTCGAGTTCGGGTTGGTCGACGACCAGGGTGGCCAGGGCGATGCCGGACCCGTCGGCCGGGCGCAGGGCGGCCGCTTCGGGCACCAGCGGTGCCAGCAGGTCCACGGCCGCAGCCCCGGGGGTGGCGACGACCACGCGGCTGGCCGCCTCCGGGCTGGCGTGCCCGTCGACGACGACCTCCCATCCCCCGTCCCCGGCGGCCGGCCGGAGGTCGGAGACGTGGGAACCGGTGTGCAGCCCGACGTCCGCTGCGGCCAGTTCGGCCACGAGCGCGGAGGTGAGCCGGTGCATGCCGCCGGCAAGGCCGGCCACCGCCGAGCCCGCCGGGGCCGAGGCCCGCAGGGCGGCGACGCCGCGGGCCAGCGAATGGTGCCTGGACATGGCCGCGCGCAGCCCGGGGGCGACCGTGTCGACGTCCAGCGTGGCGGGGTCGGCGGAGTGGACGCCGGCGGCGATCGGCGTCACCAGCTGCTCGAGGACGGCCTGGCCCATGCGTGCCTGGACGAGTTCGCCGAGGCTGATCGGCTCGGTGGCCTGGCGGCGGGTGACCGGCATGGCCAGGTCGGTGGCCGCTCGCACGCACCCCGCGCCGCCGATGACCGCTTTCACGTCGTCGGCCCAGGGGTCGGCGGGAATGCCCAGGATGGCCGTCGCCGGCATCGGCAGGGCCCGGGGGGCGCCGCGCCGGGACCCCTCGGCCGGGGCGTGGTAGAGCCAGGATCCGGCGGGGTTCGGGGCGACGATGTCCGCGTCCAGGCCGAGTTCGCCGGCCAGGTCGGCCACCGCGGTGGAGCGGACGGCGAACGATTCGGCCCCGGCGTCCAGGGTGAGTCCGGCGACCTCGTGGGCGTGGACGCACCCGCCGAAGCGGCCGGAGGCCTCGAAGACGTCGACGCGGTGTCCGGTCAGGGACAGCTCACGGGCCGCCACCAGGCCGGCGATCCCGCCGCCGACGACGATCGCGCGGGGCACGGAACCCTCCTGGCCCGGGTCGGCTGCCTGCTCGGCGTGCGTCATCCCTGCGTCCTTTCGCTGGTGGAGACCGAGGTGTTTCCCGTCCATTATCGCCGCTTGGCCTGAGTGCCCGATGTGCAGGCGGTCAGCGGCCCGCCGGTGGAATGGAATGGATGAGCTCGACGAGCCGGGTGAGCACCGCCGGGTCGGCGTCCGGGGGCACGCCGTGGCCGAGGTTGACCACGTGGCCCGGCGCCTCGTCGCCGGAGGCCAGTACGGCGCGGACGTGCTCCTCCAGCACCTCCCAGGGGGCGGCCAGCAGCGCGGGGTCGATGTTGCCCTGCAGCACGGAGCTGCCGCCGAGCCGGCGGTTGGCCTCCGCCAGCGGCAGGCGGTAGTCCACGCCGACGACGTCGGCCCCGGCATCGCGCATCGCCGGCAGCAGTTCGCCGGTGCCGGTGCCGAAGTGCACCAGCGGCACACCCAGGTCCTTCACGCTGGCCAGGGCCCGGGCCGAGGCCGGCTCCACGAACGTCTCGTAGTCGGCCAGCGAGAGGCTTCCGGCCCAGGAGTCGAACAGCTGTCCGGCGCTGGCGCCGGCCTCGAGCTGGGCCCGCAGGAAGGCGCCGGAAGCCTCGGAGGCCCAGTCGGCCAGCGCCCGCCAGGTAGCGGGGTCGGTGTGCATCATGCGCCGTGGTCCCAGGTGGTCGCGGGAGGGCTTGCCCTCGACCATGTAGGCGGCGACGGTGAACGGGGCGCCGGCGAAGCCGATCAGCGGCGTGCTGCCCAGTTCGGCGACGGTCAGGGCGACGGCCTCCCGGATGGGGTCCAGCGAGGCGTCGGTCAGCCGGGGCAGCCGGGCGACGTCTGCGGCGGTGCGCACGGCTTCGCCCAGGACCGGGCCGACCCCGGGGACGATGTCCACGTCCACGCCGGCCAGCTTGAGCGGGATGACGATGTCGGAGAAAAAGATCGCCGCATCGACCCCGTGCCGGCGCACCGGCTGCAGGGTGATCTCCGAGGCCATGTCCGGGCGCAGGCAGGACTCGAGCATGTTGGTGCCCTCGCGCAGCTTCCGGTACTCGGGCAGCGAACGCCCGGCCTGGCGCATGAACCACACGGGCCGGCGGGTCGGGATGCCGCCCCGGTAGGCGGTGATCAGGTCGGATGCGGAGGTACGGCCATCCATCAGCGGGTGGCTAGCGCTCAAGGTCATGGTCCGATTCTGCCAAGTCCGCGTGTCCAACCGTTAATCCTTGGTGCGTGCGCCGGGGAATCGTGGCCAACGACACGTTCTACAATCGGTAAAAATTCCGTTTTCGCCCGCCATTCCGGGCCTTTCGGGCCTCTGGCTTAGGGCAGCCTTTCTGCCGGGTTGCGCCCGGAGAAGTTATGCTAGGGGGCATTGTGGTCTTCCTAGCACTCGTCGCCTCCCATTCTGACATCGACCTCGAGACGGTGGCCCGGCTCAGCGCCGGCGCCGACGCGGTCGCTTCCGCCGTGCTCGACGGAACGACGCCGGTCTCCGGCGCTGTCGTCCTGTCCACCTGCAACCGTTACGAGGTCTACTGCGAGGCCCCGAACGAGGCCGAGATCCCCGCGGCCCGCCAGGCAGTGATCGAACAGATCTCCACCGCGAGCGGCCTGCCCGAACAGCAGGTCTCCCAGGCGCTGGAAACCAAATCAGACCACGACGCCGTCTCCCACCTGTTCGCCGTCGGCGCCGGACTCGACTCGGCCGTCATCGGCGAACGCGAGATTGCCGGGCAGGTCCGCCGCGCCCTCATCGAGGCACAGGCCAGCGGCACGGCAACCGGGCCCCTGGTCCGCCTGTTCCAGACCGCATCGCGCACCGCCAAGGACGTGGGAACCCAGACGGCGCTGGGTGGCCGCGGCCTGTCGATCGTCTCGGTGGCCCTGGACCTGTCCGAGGACCTCTCCGGCACCCATGACTGGGCCGGGCGCAACGTCGTGGTCTTCGGCACCGGCGCCTATGCCGGGGCGACCATGGCCCGGCTGAAGGAACGGGGCGCCACGAACATCTTCGTGTACTCGGCCTCCGGACGGGCCGACGCGTTCGTTGCCTCGCGCGGCGGGACCGCCGTGGACGATGCCTCCCTGGCCACCGTGCTGCGCGAGGCCGACGTGCTCATTGGCTGCAGCGGCGGAGGCGTGCGGATCGATGCCGCCGAACTGCAGGCCCTCGGCCGCACCGGGCGCCCCCTGGTGGCCATCGACCTGGCCCTGACCCATGACTTCGCCCCGGAAATCGCCGACCTGGACGGCGTCGAGCTGATCACGCTCGAGTCCGTGCGCATGGCCGCACCCGCCGAGCAGTCACAGGCACTGGTGCAGGCACGCGACATCGTGACCGACGCCGCCGACAAGTTCGCCGGCGAACAACGCCAGCGCAGCGCCGATGCCGCGATCGTGGCCCTGCGCAAGCACACCCAGCGCGTGCTGGAGACCGAGGTGGAGAAGGTCCGCGCCCAGCACGGGTGCACCGCCGCCGCCGAAGAGGTCGAGTTCGCCATGCGCCGGATGATGCGCCAGCTGCTGCACGTTCCCACGGTCCGGGCCCGCGAAATGGCTGCGGACGGACGGCAGGGGGACGTCGAGGACGCCCTCGCCACGTTGTTCGGTATCGAACTGGGCCCCCAGCCCGCCGCCGCCCCGGCCAGCGCGGCACAGCCGGCCGACTCCGCCGTCGCCGCCGCGCCCACGATCCTGGATGCCACCGGCACCGCCGGCCCGGGATGCCCGGCACGCCTCGAGGCCTGACCCCCGCACCCCGGGTACGTCCGCTGCCGGGAGGGTTCAGTACATCGGCTTGCCCGGCTCCACCTGCTCGACCCACGCCGCGATCCCGCCGTCCAGGTGCCTGACGTCCCGGTATCCGTGGTCCAGCAGGTAGCCCAGCACCTCCCCCGACCGGCCGCCCGACTTGCAATGCAGGACCAGCTCCCGGTCCCGGGGTAGTTCAATGTCGCCGCCGAGCACCTGCCCGCGCGGTGCAAGTTCCGCCCCCTCGATCCGCACGATCTCCGCCTCGCCGGCCTCGCGGACGTCGATGAGCAGGAAGTCGCGGCCACCGGCCTCCCGCTCGGCCAGCATCCGGCGCAGCGCCGGCGCGTCGATCGCGGGCAGCTGCCGCTCCGCTGCCGGGGAGACGCCGCAGAAGGCCGGATAGTCGGCGAGCAGGGCGTCCGGCTGCACGGTCTGCGGATCCGGGCGCAATCGGATCTCACGCCAGGTCATGGCCAGCGCGTCCAGGATGAGGACCCGGCCCAGCAGCGGTACGCCGACGCCGGTGATCAGCTTGATCGCCTCCCCGGCCATGACGGATCCGATCTGGGCGCACAGCACCCCGAACACGCCGCCTTCCGCGCAGGAGGGCACCGTCCCGGCCGGCGGGGCCTCGGGGTAGAGGTCCCGGTAGGTCGGCCCGTGGCCGTTCCAGAAGACGCTGACCTGGCCGTCGAAGCGCAGGATCGAGCCCCAGATGTACGGTTTGCCCAGGATGGCCGCGGCGTCGTTGACCAGGTACCGGGTGGCGAAGTTGTCGGTCCCGTCGAGGATGAGGTCGTAGTCGGCGAAAATCCCCAGCGCGTTGCCGCTGTCCAGGTGCACCGGGTGCAGGACGACGTCCGTGAACGGGTTGACCTCGGCCATGCTCTCGCGTGCGGACTCGCCCTTGGCCTGGCCCAGGTTGGACATACCGTGGATGACCTGGCGTTGCAGGTTGGACACCTCCACTGTGTCGTCCTCGACGATGCCGATGGTCCCGACCCCGGCGGCGGCCAGGTACAGCAGTGCCGGCGAGCCCAGCCCGCCGGCGCCGATCACCAGGACACGGGCGTTCTTCAGCCGCCGCTGCCCGGCCATCCCCACCTCGGGGATGATGATGTGCCGCGAATAGCGCTTCAGTTCGTCCGGGTCGAGCTCCGGTCCCGGTTCGACGAGGGGGCCGGGGCGTCCAGCTGTCGCATCCTGCATCCCCCCAGCTTAGCCCCGCGGCGATTACCCGTGGGTAGAATGGGCAGCGTCCGGCACGACGATGGTGTCCCGGCGGAGAGGCAGGCAGTGGAGCGCAGTTCAGATCATTCGCAGCGGACCCAGCGGATGCCCCGTGACCAACGACGGCGGCAGCTCCTGCAGGCCGCCCACCAGGTGTTCGTCGCCCATGGCTACCACGGTGCCGCCATGGACGAGATCGCCGATGTGGCCATGGTCAGCAAGCCGGTGTTGTACCAGCATTTCCCCGGCAAGCGGGAGCTGTACCTGGCCTTGCTGGACGAGCATCTCGATGAGCTGACCACCCGGCTGCTGGAGGCCATCGCCTCCACCACCGACAACAAGCTGCGGGTCCAGGCGACCATCCGCGAGTTCTTCGGCTTCATCGCCAGCGACAGCCAGGCACACCGGCTCGTCTTCGAATCGGATCTGATGAACGACGCCGCGGTCAGCTCCCGCCTGGAGGCATTCAATGCCCGCTTCGCCAATGCCATCGCCAGCGTGATCTCCGAGGACACGGGACTCAGCCAGGCACAGGCAGTGCTGCTGGGCCGCGCCATGTCCGGGATGGCCCAGGTCTCGGCCCGCTATTGGCTCGAGCTCGAAGGCGAGGTCGACCTCGAGGAGGCCAGCGAGCTGGTCTCCCGTTTAGCTTGGCGCGGAATCGGCCGGTTCCCGAAGGAAACCTGACGTAGATTGAACTCTGACGCAGACCGGCGCCGCAGACCGGCGCCCACCGACTGATTAAAGGAGCCCCCATGGACGTGCGCATCGGAATCCAGAATGTTGCCCGCGAGGTTGTCATCGAATCCGCCGACACCGCGGAACAGGTCAGCAAGACCGTCCGTGAGGCGATCAGCGGCTCCACCGACCTCGTCCTGACCGATGCCAAGGGCCGCCAGGTCATCGTCCCGGCCGGTGTCATCGGATACGTCGAAGTCGGCGCCGAGGAACCGCGCCGCGTGGGCTTCGCCGCCCAGGCCTAGGCACCGCGGCACGGCCGGGACCGACGGGGCACCGTCGGTCCCGGCCGTTTCCGTGTCCGGGTCCTTCCACGGCCCCGGGGCAGGGGCCTCTGCCGGCTGGCCGGGCGGGGGCTCAGTCGCCGGGCATGTGCCCGACCTCGGTGCACAGGCACACCCGGTTGCCGTCCGGATCGGTGTAGATCCGGAACGAGGGGTGCCGGGCGCCGTCCCCCTCGCCTCCGACGGCACGCAGGCTTTGACGCTCGTCGTCCAGGGTGCTCAAGGGCACATGCCGGTCCAGGTGGAACCGGTTGTCCGAGGGCGTGTCGGTGACCTGGAACCAGATCGTCGGGTTCCTTCCCTCGGGGTCGACCACGTCGCCGTTGTCGGCCAGCCGGTAGCCCAGGGCCCGTGTCCAGAACTCGGCGATCCGTGACGGGTCGTCGGTGTCGATCCCGAGATCAACGGTGGTGTGCCGGTGGGGTTGGGCCCGTCCCCCGGACCGTGCGGCAGCTGCCGAGACGGCCTCGGCATAGGCCGTGTCCTTCGCGGTGACCTCCCCGCCGGCGTCGTGCGAGGACACCGAGAGGAAGACGGTGTTGTACCGCCATTCCAGGTCCGGGTGGTGGTTCTGCTCCTCGGCGAGCGCCCCGGCGTCGCCGATGAAGCCGATGGCGGCGGCGGAGGTATCGAAGGCATAGGCCGTCACGAGCGAGCCCATGCGGTACCGCCAGTCCGGCAGGGCCGCCAGGGCGTCGTTGATGGCGGTCCCGTTCAGGGCGCTTCCCGCGGCGGGTTCGGCCGGGGTGGTTGGATCGGTCATGGTGTTCCCCTTTCACTCCCCTGCCCATGCTTCTGCGGTGGCGTCAGGCAGTCAACCCCAGGGCCGCCATGCGCCGCGAGTGGTTTTCGACCAACCGGGCGAACAACCGGGCCAGCCGGTCCCCGCCGTCCTCGCCTGGCGCCGGGAACAGCTGGTCCCACATGACTGTGCGTTCGTTGATCCTGCGGGCCTGGGTAAGCGCCTCGCCCAGCAGCCGCCGGCCCCACAGGGCCAGCCGCGATGCCAGCCGCGGGTCCTCGTCGAGGGCCGCCCGCAGGCGTTCGTGGAGCCACTGGTTCTGCTCGTCCAGGGCCTGCACGTCCTGCACCAGGCGGCGTGCCTCGGGGGCAAGGGCCCGGGCGACGGCGACGTAGAAGTCCCCCGAGACGGAGTCGATGACATGCGCCTTCATCAGGGATTCGAACCAGTCCCCCGGACGGGTCCGCTCGTGCAGGGCGTCGATGGAGGACATGAACGGCTCCATGGCCGATTCGGGGTCGACCCCACGGCTGGTGATGGCCTCGACGACCCGCTCGTAGTGGCCGAATTCGTGGACCGCCAGGCGGGCCAGGGCGTCGCGGTCGGCCAGGGTCGGCGAGAACCGGGCATCCGAGGAGAGGCGTTCGAACGCCGTCAGTTCCCGATAGGCCATCAGCCCGTAGAGGGCCAGTTCGGCACGGCCCCGGGTCGCATCGTCGAGGTTCGGCGGCGGCAACTCGGTCATGCACCCCAGCGTACCCCCGCCGGGCCGTCCGGCTCGGGGCCGCTGTGCAATCGCCGGGATGTCGCTAGGCTGGCCCTTGTGGTGCGCAAACTCATCGATTTGAAGACCAGCGCCCGCCAGACGCGGCTGGCCGGGGCACTGGAGGACGTCGTGACGGCCCTGGAACTGCCGGCCGCCTACCCCGCGGCAGCGCTGGCCGAGGCAACTGCCGCCGTCGAGGCACTCGAGCTGCCGGCCGTGGACCTGACGGACATCGAGTTCGCCACCATCGACCCGCCGACCTCGACCGATCTGGACCAGGCCGTGCACATCGCCCGCGCCGGCGAGGGCTACACCGTCCGGTATGCCATTGCCGACGTCCCGGCCTTCATCGACGTGGGTGGCGCGCTCGACGCCGAGACCCGGCGGCGCGGCCAGACCCTCTACCTGCCCGGACATCGCATCCCGCTGCATCCGGAAATCATCAGCGAGGACGCGGGGTCGCTGCTGCCCGGGCGCCGGCGCGGCGCCTACGTGTGGACCTTCCAGCTGGACTCCGGGGCACAGGTACTCCGGAGCGAGCTGGTGCGGGCCACCGTGGCCAGCCGCCAGAAGCTCGATTATGCCGGTGTGCAGGCGGCCATCGACGCGGGTACCGCCCCGGATTCCCTGGCGCTGCTGCGGGAAGTGGGCCTCAAGCGCATCGAGGCCGAACGTGAACGCGGCGGGGCCAGCCTGCGGATTCCCGAGCAGGAGGTCGAAGTGGACGACGCCGGTTTCTACCGGCTCGAAGCGCGCGCCCCACTGCCGCTGGAGGACTGGAACGCCCAGATCTCGCTGATGACCGGCATGGAGGCGGCCCGGATCATGCTCGAGGGCCGGATCGGGATCCTGCGCACCATGCCCGCGCCCGATGAACACGGGGCCGCGGCCTTCCGCCGCGAGGCCAGGTCGCTGGGGGTGCCCTGGCAACAGGGGGTCCCCTATGGCGAGTTCCTGCGGTCCCTCGACGTCCGGCAGCCGCGCCAATTGGCCATCATGCACGCCGCGACCTCGTTGTTCCGCGGTGCGGGCTACACTGCCTTCGACGGCGAGGTCCCCGACGAACGCATCCAGGCCGCCATCGCCGCCCCCTATGCCCACGCCACCGCACCGCTGCGCCGGCTCGTCGACCGGTTCGTCCTCGTGGTCTGCGAGCACCTGGTGCGGGGAGCTGAGGTCCCGCCCGGGATCCGTGCGGCGCTGCCCTTGTTGCCGGAGGCGATGCAGGCCTCCAACCAGATCGCGGGCAACGTGGAGCGCGCGGCCATCGACACCGTCGAGGCGGCGCTGCTGGCGGACCGGATCGGCGAACGGTTCGAGGCGGTCACGCTCAACGGCGCCACGCCGGAACAGATCGCCGCTGCCCGGGACAACGGCAACGTCCCGGGCGGGCGCCTGCAGCTGCTCGATCCGGCCGTGACGGCCCGGTACGAGGGGACCGCCGAGGCCGGAGAGCGCGTTGTCGCCGAACTGGTCGAAGCCGACATCACCCGGCGCACGGTCCTGTTCCGCCTCGGCTGAGCGCCGGCCCGGTCCCGGCGCGTGGCCGGGCCTATTCAGGCCAGCGGGAAGTCGGCGCGCCCGGCCGTCGTCGAGGAAGCCACGGCCATCGGCCGCTTGGGGATCCGTCCACCCCTGCGGGCCAGCCGTCCGGCGCGGACGGCATGGCGGAACGCACCGGCCATCAGCACCGGATCCACGGCCCTGGTCACGGCGGTGGCCAGCAGCACGGCGTCGCAGCCGAGTTCCATGGCCAGGGCGGCATCGGAGGCGGTCCCGATGCCGGCGTCCAGCACCACCGGCACTTGCAGGCGTGCTGCGATGTATTCGATGTTGTGCGGGTTCAGGATGCCCTGCCCGGTGCCGATCGGCGCCCCCAGCGGCATGACGGCTGTGGCTCCGAGGTCCTCGAGGCGGTGGGCTGCCACCGGATCGTCGTTCGTGTAGGCGAAGACCTTGAACCCCTCGGCTACGAGCGTCTCGGTGGCCGCCAGCAATTCGGGGATATCGGGCAGCAGCGACTCGTCGTCGGCGATCACCTCGAGCTTGATCCAGTCCGTCTCCACGGCCTCGCGTGCCATCCGGGCCGTCATCACCGCTTCGTGGGCCGTGTGGCAGCCGGCGGTGTTCGGCAGCAGCCGGATCCCCAGGCGCCGGAGCAGGTCGAAGAGGGATTCACCGCCCGAGGCCACCGCGTGCCGGCGCATGGCCACGGTGGTCAGTTCAGTGCCGGACGCCCGCAGGGCCCCCTCGAGCACGTCCTGGCCCGGGGCCCCGCCCGTGCCAGTGATCAGCCGCGAGTCGAAACGGACGCCGTCGATAACCAGATTGTCGGTGGCGGACGGCTCAGCCACCCTGGACCGCCGCCAGCAGCTCGATCCGGTCCCCCGGCCGGAGCCGGGTCCCCGCCCAGGCCGACCGGGGCACGACCTCGTCATTGACGGCGACGGCCAGGCCGCAGGGTGCCCCGGCGGTGGTGCGGCCGTCGGGGCCCAGTTCCAGGCCGGTTTCGCGTTCGATGAGCTGCAGGACGCTGAGGTCGGTGGATGGTTCGGGTGATCCGTTGAGGACCAGGGCGGGACAGGCGGTCATGAGAACCTCCAGGGGTCGAAAGGGGCCAGGGCATCGGGGGCGAGGGTGGCCAACGGTGGCGGGTGCCGTGCGGGGGCGTCGTGCGGTCGGTCGCCCCGGTGCCCGATCAGCGACCGGACGGCGCTGGCCGCTGCCACGCTGAGCAGCACGCCATGGCGGTGGAAACCCGTCGCGGCGATCAGCCCCGGGCCGATGCGCCCCAGCAGGGGAAGGTTGTCCGGGGTCCCGGGTCGGGTCCGTGCCGTCGTCTCGGCCAGTTCAAAGTGCCCCAGGCCGGGCATGATCCGCAGGGCATCGCGCAGCAGCCGGTGCGTGCCCTCGACGCTGACCCCGGTGTGGCCGTCCTCGCGTTCGGTCGCCCCGAGCACGACCTCGCCGTCGCTGCGCGGCAGCACATAGACGGCGCGGCCCGATACCAGGGCGCGCACCGTCACCCCGGCGGGGCGCGGGAACGCGGGCGTCGGCCGCAACCGCAGCACATCGCCGTGGACCGGACGCACGGCGAGCCGCAGTCCCGCCGGAAGGCCGGGCAGGGCGACTGCGCCACCTGGCAGGCCGGTTCCCGTAGCCAGGATGACCTCGTCGGCGGGTACGGTTTCCCTCCGCCCCGATCCGGGACGCCCGCAATCGACGGCCGAGCCGTGATCGGACGGGACGACGGCGGTGGCCTCCTGCCTGACCCATCGGACCCGGGACTCGGCGGCCAGTGCCGCCAGCAGGGCGGCAGCGGTCCGCCGTGGGTCGGCCTGCCCGTCGCCCGGGGCGGAAAAGGCCCCGGCCAGCCGCGGCGCCAGCAGCGGCTCCAGGCGCCGCGCGGCCGTCGTGCCGACTTCGCCGATGTCCAGCGCCGCGGCACGCTGGGCCGCAGCCAGCTCCGCGAGCGCCTCCCGGTCCGCGCCGTCGGCGGCGACGACGAGCGTTCCTCCGGCACGGAATCCGGTCGGGCGGCCCGTCGCCTGTTCCAGGGCACGCGCCCAGCGCGGCCACGCGTCTGCGGCCGGCACCGAGAGCCGCAGCAGGTCCTGCTCCTGGAAGTGGTATTCGGTGATGGCGGCCAGCATCCCGGCGGCGGCGTGCGTGGCCCCGGTCCCCGGAGCCGGGTCTATAAGGCTCACCTGGTGTCCGGCGCGCGCCAGTTCCCATCCAATGGACAGCCCGATGATCCCGGCTCCCACGACTGCACAGTGCATTGGCCTGCTGCCTTCCCTCCGCCGGCATGATCCGGATCAGGTCAATCGGTCGGTGCCCCGCCGCATCGGCTGCGGCAGCACCCTCTCAGCCCGTTCGCGGGCTCCCGTGGTCTCGGGTCCAGCGTAACGCACGCCACGCGGCGACCGGTGGCACGCGGCGAACGGGCGTGTGCACGCTAGACTGGAAGGGTAGACAAGGATGCCCGGTCGTACCAGACGCATGTACTTGGCAGGAATTCCCAGCGAACCTGCACCTTTTGCGCGATCATTCGCGCTCGTAAGCCACGATCGGCTCCGCTGGACGCGCCGCTGCCGCAGTGGACTCCGCCCCCGGATTCCGGAGGACGTTGAGCACATCGCACCCCGGCGCCTAAACGAATGAGATTTCATTGAACACAGAGCAACAACTCACCGATGACACCGGCACCGAACAGCTCGAGGTCGACGGGACCCTTGCCACCGAGGACGCCCCGCACGAAATCCCCGAACAGACCTTTGCCGACTTCGGCGTCCGGGCCGACATCGTCGAATCCCTGGCCGATGCCGGCATCGTCCACCCCTTCCCGATCCAGGCCATGACCTTGCCGGTGGCCCTCGGCGGTCACGACATCATCGGCCAGGCCAAGACCGGCACGGGCAAGACGTTCGGATTCGGCATCCCGGCCCTGCAACGCGTCATTGGCCCCGGGGACGCCGACTACGACAAGCTCCCGACACCCGGCGCCCCGCAGGCGCTCATCGTCGCGCCCACCCGCGAGCTGGCCAACCAGGTGTCCGAGGACATCAGGAAGGCCGCCACCAAGCGCAATGCGCGCATCGCCACGATTTATGGCGGGCGGGCCTACGAGCCGCAGATCGAGCAGCTGGCTGCCGGCGTGGAGATCGTCGTGGGCACTCCCGGTCGGTTGATCGACCTGCACAAGCAGAAGCACCTGAACCTGAAGAACATCCGCATCGTTGTCCTCGACGAGGCCGACGAGATGCTCGACCTGGGCTTCCTGCCCGATGTCGAGACGCTCCTGGCGGCCATTCCGGCGGTGCACCAGACCATGCTGTTCTCCGCCACCATGCCCGGGGCGGTCGTCTCCATGGCGCGACGCTACATGTCCCACCCCACGCACATCCGCGCCGCGGATCCGGAGGACGAGGGGATCACCAAGAAGGACATCCGCCAGGTCGTCTACCGGGCGCACCAGCTGGACAAGGACGAGGTCGTCGCGCGCATCCTGCAGGCCGAGGGCCGTGGCCGGACGATCATCTTCACCAAGACCAAGCGCTCGGCCGCCAAGCTGACCGACGAACTCATCGACCGCGGTTTCGCCGCCGGCGCCATCCACGGCGACCTGGGCCAGGGCGCCCGTGAACAGGCCCTGCGTGCCTTCCGCAACAGCAAGGTCGACGTGCTGGTGGCCACCGACGTGGCCGCCCGCGGCATCGACGTCGACGACGTCACGCACGTGATCAACCTGCAGTGCCCCGAGGACGAGAAGACCTACCTCCACCGCGTCGGAAGGACCGGCCGCGCCGGGAACAAGGGCACCGCGATCACCTTCGTTGACTGGGCCGACGTCCCACGCTGGGGGCTGATCAACAAGGCCCTCGGTCTCGACCAGGCCGATCCCGTGGAGACGTATTCCTCCTCGCCGCACCTGTTCACGGACCTGGACATCCCGGCCGGCACGAAGGGCCGCCTGCCGCGCAACCAGCGCAGGCTCCAGGGCCTTTCGGGCGAAAAGCTCGAGGACCTGGGCGAGACGGGCAAACACCACGGCGACCGCGAGAGCGCACGCGGCGCCTCCCCGCGCGGTGCCCGCACCGGCCGCGGAGGCGGCAGGGGCCGTGGCACGGAATCCGGCGGCGACGGCGGCGGCCGTCGGGGCCATGGTCGTGGACGCTCCGACCGTCCCAACCGCGAGGCCACCGGGGAATCGAACCGGCAACCGGCCGATTCCGGCTCCCAGGGCACCGCCGACGAGGCGAACCGCCCGGCACGCCGTCGCCGGTCGCGGACCCGCCGCCATCACGGCGAGGTCGTCAACCGCAACGATTCCGAGTAGGACCGTGGGAACCACGTCGTCCGCACCCGACGCGGGTCCCGAACAGGTGTCCGGGGCGCCGGCCCGGCCAAGCGACCTGCCCTCATGGTCCCCGGACGGACCGGACCTGGTCATCGAGGCGGACAATGCCGACTTCCTGCCGACGCTTCCCGACGGAGCCTTCAGGCTCGTCTACCTCGATCCGCCCTTCAACACCGGGCGCAAGCAGGCCCGCCAACGCACGACGATGGTGCGCGCCGCCGACGGTTCCGGGGACCGGGTGGGCTTCAAGGGGGCTAGCTACTCCACGATCCGGGGCAGCCTGCACAGCTACGACGATGCCTTCGACGACTACTGGGCCTTCCTGGAGCCCCGGCTGCTGGAGGCCTGGCGGCTGCTGGCGGACGACGGGACCCTGTACCTTCACCTCGATTACCGCGAGGTGCACTACGCCAAGGTGATGCTCGATGCCATCTTCGGCCGGGACTGCTTCCTCAACGAGATCATCTGGGCCTACGACTACGGGGCCCGGGCGAAAAGCAAGTGGCCGGCGAAGCACGACAACATCCTCGTGTACGTCAAGAACCCCGCGGCCTACCATTTCGATTCCGCCGAGGTGGACCGCGAGCCGTACATGGCCCCGGGGCTGGTCACCGCCGAGAAGGCGGCGCGGGGCAAGTTGCCTACCGATGTCTGGTGGCACACCATCGTCTCCCCCACGGGCAAGGAGAAGACCGGCTATCCCACGCAGAAGCCCCTGGGGATCCTGCGCCGGATCATCGCCGCGAGCAGCCGGCCGGGCGACTGGGTCCTGGACTTCTTCGCCGGATCCGGGACGACGGGTGCCGCTGCCGCGGCGCTGGGCCGCCGTTTCGTGTGCGTGGACGCCAATCCGCAGGCCCTGGAGACGATGACGCGCCGGTTGCCTGCGGGAACGCTGGTCCACCGGTCCTGAACGGGCGCGTGGCGGCGCGGGCTTGGGTGTCCCGGAAACGCCGGAGGCCGCGTCCGGAATACCTCGTGGTATTCCGGACGCGGCCTCTTCTGCTGTGCCCCGCTAGACCAGGTGGCGGTTCTCGCGGCGGGCTTCCAACCACTCGCGCAGGAAGGCGCGGGTGATGACGAAGAGCGTTCCGGCCACGATGACCGGCCACATCAGCACGTACAGGGTGAGGAATATCGGTTCCATGTTCGTCTCCTTAGGGGGTTAGCGGGCCACGGTGGCGTCGGGCACGGCCGGTTGCGAGGGATCGAAGTCGCCAACCTTGTCCTGGATGGTCGAGAAGTCGAAGTCCATCTTGGACCGGGCGGACATCAGGAAGCACACGGCGGTGGAGACCGCGTACGCGACCAGCGACCCGCTCAGGACCGCGTAGTCATGCAGGTGCCCGAAGGCGAAGGGGGCTGCCACCACCGCGGCAACAATGCCCGCGATCCGGGCCACCCTGCCGCCGAAAAAGCCGAAGCTCATCAGCCCGATGACCACGCCCACACCGACGATCGAGATAACGTCCACCGCCAGGCCCCAGAGGCCGTCGACGGGGATCCAGGAGAAGCGGACCGGGATGAAGACCGCCAGGGCGGTGATCACGGCGGTGACGAAGGCCGCGTTGGTGACCTTCGACCAGTAGAAGCTGGCGATGACGGGGAAGACCAAGCAGCCCCACAGCGCGCCGACGAAGACCAGGAGGTCCAGGATGTTCATCTTGCCGCTGGCGAAGAAGAGACCGGCGCCCGTGGCGACGACCATGGTGATCCGACCGACCAGGAGCATCGTCTTCGGGTTCGCCTTGCCGCGCTTGGCGACGTTCTGGCCGTAGATGTCGGCCATCATGATCGACGAGAGTGCGCAGAGATCTGCATCGGCCGTCGAGGACAGCGCGCCGATCACCATGATCATGAACAGGCACAGCAGCACCGGGCCGAGGTAGGTTGCGGCCATTTGCGGGATCAGGTTGTTCACGTCGCCGCCGGTCGGGGTGATACCCAGGTAGAGCGCCATGACGCCGAGCATGCCGATGCCGATGATGGTGGCACCATAGCCGACGGTCGCGGTGACGAACGTCTTCTTGATCAGGTCCTCGCGCACGGCGAAGAGCCGCTGGGCGATGGTCTGGTTGCCGATGGCGTAGGCCAACACGGCGGCGATGTAGGGCGCGCCCTGGTTCATGAAGGCATCCGAGGAGAAGAAGCTCCCCTGCTGCGGGGTCACTTTGGCGGCCCCCTGGACGAAGATGTCGGTGCCGCCGGCGGCGAAGAACACCACCGGGATGATGATCACGACGGCGCCGAGCATGGCCAGCACCTGGGCGAAGTCGGTCATCACGGAGGCGCGGAAGCCCGACCACAGCGAATACAGCAGGGTGCCCGCGGCCACAGCGAGGATACCCTGCTGGAAGGTGAAGGGCGTCAGCATGCCGATCAGGGCGCCGCCGGCGATGAAGTTGCTGGTGACGCTGATGAGGCTGCCGACGATGTTGGAGCCGGCAAGCATCAGCTGGCTGGCGCGTCCGTGGCGGGCGTACATGACTTCAGCGAGGGTGTGGGCACGGGGCGCGACCTTGCGGATGCGCTTGCCAAAGGGGTAGATGAACAAGATCATCAGCGCGCCCCACAGGCCGTAGTGGATGGGGCCGGAAATGCCATAGGTATAGCCGGACGTTGCCGATGCGTACATCGACGAGGCCCAGATCCAGGTGGCCGTCATGCTGGCCGCCGAGATGCCGAAGCCGATCTTGTTTCCCGCCGTCATGTAGCCGTCGGCGTTTTCCTTCTTCTTGCCAATTCCGAGGGTCATGATGAATGTACCCCCATAAAAAAGCACCAGCAGGGCGATGGCCAGCCATCCGCTCAACTGCTGGAGCTCCACACCGTTCGGTGCCATGGTGCTCCTCTTCGTCGCGGGGCAGACCACCGGATGCCTCCCCTTGCCGCAGCGCGCCGGCCCGTTAGCTTCGGGCTCCATTTCCTGGCCGCCGCGAAGCGGGCTTGGTCCGGTGCGGACACATTCAGGGCGCGCATCCCATCCGGCACCCGTCTCGGACCGGTCGGGTCCGCCTGATGACGCGGTGCGCGCGGCTACCCGGCTCTCGGGTCCTGGCCACGCAATCGGCAGAAGCTGTCAGCCAGCCTGCTGTTGGGATCGGGGATTGGCGAGGCGCTCGGAACCACGCTCAACAAGACGTTGCCTCAAGCAACCCCCTACAAAAGTTGACGTTATCACTAAACGCCGCGATCCCGGGAATCGGTGACCCGCCGTGCAGCGCCTACAGGTTTCCGATCGCCACCGGTGCGCTGCCGGTTCCGGCCTCGAGGATCCGCTCCAGCATGGCCGGTTCCGTGGTGTTCTCACCCAGCCGATTCGGCTTTCCGACCCCGTGGTAATCGCTGGATCCGGTGACGATCAGCCCGTGCCTCCGGGCCAGCGAGCCGAGGAATTCCCGCCCGGACACGGAGTTGTCGCGGTGCGCGATTTCCACGCCCAGCAGTCCCGCGTCGATCATGTCGTCGAAGACCGCCGGGGCAACGACCCGGCCGCGCATCTCGGCCATGGGGTGGGCGAAGACCGGGACGCCGCCCGCGGCTCGGACCAGTTCCACGGCACGGATCGGGTCCACCGCATAGTGGCCCACGTAATAGCGCGAGTGCGAGGTCAGCACGGTGGCGAAGGCCTCGCTGCGGTCCGAGACCACGCCGGCGGCCACCAGCGCGTCGGCGATATGCGGCCGGCCCAGCGTCGCACCGGGCGCGGACTGCTCGCCCACCAGGTCCCAGGTGATCGGATAGTCCTCGGCGATGAGTTCGACCATGCGCCGGGCGCGGTGAATGCGTGCGTCGCGGGCCTTGTTGATCTCCTCCAGCAGGTCCTCGTTCGTCGGATCGTGCAGGTAGCTGAGCAGGTGCACACTCAGCCCACGGCCCGCCTTGCAGGAAATCTCCATGCCCGGGACCAGGCCGATCCCGATCCGCCGGGCGGCTGCTGCCGCCTCGCCCCAGCCCGAGGTCTGGTCGTGGTCCGTCAACGCGACGACGTCCAGGCCGGCTGCCGCGGCGGCCCCCACCAACTGCGCGGGGGTCTCGGTGCCGTCGGAAACATTTGAGTGGGCATGCAGGTCGATCAGCATTCCCCCAGCCTAGCGACACCTTGGTCTATCGCCCCGGCTTTGAGACGATGGGACGGTGATGACTGATGCGAACAACACCCCTGGTAGCGATCAACCCCTCGAGGAGCGTGTGAACAACCGTTCGCAGCGTCCCTCCTCGCAGGCCTTCAAGGAATTCA
This sequence comes from Arthrobacter sp. JSM 101049, assembly GCF_041679245.1. Lineage (NCBI taxonomy): Bacteria > Bacillati > Actinomycetota > Actinomycetes > Micrococcales > Micrococcaceae > Arthrobacter > Arthrobacter sp. JSM 101049. Next base: position 320,289 of record NZ_JBGFFC010000002.1, read on the forward strand.
TGGGCTCGAACTGGGCCCCCTCCACGCAGGCGACCTCCCCCGGTCCCGACGCCGTGGCACCCTATGCAGCGGCCCGCCGCCGTGCCCTGTCCGCCCGTTTCCCGGGAGAACGGCTGGTGATCCCGGCCGGGCCGCTGAAGGTGCGGTCGAACGACACCGACTATCGGTTCCGGCCGCACTCGGGCTTCGCCCACATGACCGGCCTCGGCGTCGACCACGAGCCCGACGCCGTCCTGGTGCTCGAGCCCACCGGCGAGGGGGCCGGGGACGATGGCGGCAACCACCACGCCACCCTCTACTTCCGTCCCATGGCGGGCCGGGATTCGGAGGAGTTCTACTCGGATGCCCGCTCCGGCGAATTCTGGATCGGGACCCGTCCCACGCTGGCCGATCTCCAGTCCCGGCTCGAGCTGCCCACCGCCCACATGGACACCGAGCTCGAGGACGCGATCACCCGCGATGCCGGCGCGACCGAACTCGGCGGCATGCGGATCCGGCTGCTGCGCGATGTCGACCTGACCTGCGACGCCCTGGTGGACACCTCCCGCATCAACACCGGGGTCGACTTGGAGGCCTCGGACCACCTCGACGCCGAATTGGCCGAGGCCCTCTCGGAACTGCGCCTGGTCAAGGACGAGTGGGAGATCGAGCAGATGCGCGCCGCCGTCGAGGCGACGGTGAACGGCTTCCACGACGTGGTCGAGGAACTGCCACGGGCGATCGAGCACAAGCGCGGAGAGCGCGTGGTCGAGGGGGCGTTCTTCGCCCGGGCCCGCGAGGAGGGCAACGACCTGGGCTACGACACGATTGCCGCGTCGGGCAACAACGCGACCGTGCTGCACTGGATCCGCAATAGCGGCCAGGTCAACACCGGGGACCTGTTGCTGGTCGATGCCGGGGTAGAGGCTGATTCCCTCTACACCGCCGACATCACCCGGACCCTGCCGGTCAACGGCAAGTACTCAGAGGTGCAGCGCCGGATCTACCAGGCGGTCCTCGACGCCGCCGACGCCGCATTCGAGGTGGCGCGGCCGGGCCGGAAGTTCCGTGAACTGCACGAGGCGGCGCTGAAAGTGCTGGCCCAGCGGCTCGACGAATGGGGCCTGCTGCCGGTGCCGTTGGACGAGGCGTTGTCCGAGGACGGGCAGCACCACCGCCGCTGGATGCCCCACGGCACCAGCCACCACCTGGGCCTGGACGTGCACGACTGCGCGCAGGCCAAGCGCGAGCTCTACCTCGACGCGGTCCTAGAGCCGGGCATGGTCTTCACCATCGAACCGGGCCTGTACTTCAAGGCGGAGGACCTGGCCGTGCCGGAGGAATACCGGGGCATCGGCGTCCGGCTGGAGGACGACGTGCTGGTCACCGCCGATGGATGCGAGAACCTCAGCGCGGCCCTGCCGCGCACCCCGGAGGACGTGGAGTCCTGGATGACGGGGATCTACTCGCCCACCGGCGAGTAGCACCGGCAGCCGACGGACGAGGCCGGCCGCTCCCCCGTGCGGGGAGCGGCCGGCCTCGTCCATCTGGCGGTGCGGTGGGACCTTAGCGCCTGCGCGGCCGTTGGCCGCCGGGCGTCTGGCTTCCTACCGGCTGTGCGGCACCTCGTCCTCCGGCCGATCCCCGCGGCCGGATGCCCCGGTGTCGTCGGATGCCGTGGTGTCCTCTGGGGCCTGGGTGTCCTCGGGGGTCTTCCCCGGCGCCGGAACCGTCGGGTGCTGGTCCGGGGCGACGCGGATGCCGTACTGCGGCCGGCCGTCGGGCAGGTCCGAATAGGCCGCGCCCGTCCGCGGCGCCGCCGGGGTGCCGCCGGCACCGGTGCCTTCGGGGGCCGGAGTGGCCTCCGGCTGGTCCGCTCCCGCGGCGGCCGGCGGGGACGGCTGGGAGCCGGGCCGTGAGGCGGCGGAGGCACCGTCGTCGTGCCCGGTCCCGGCCGGGCTGCCGGGGTTTGCGGGGTTGGTGGTGTTCGCGGGGCCTTGGCGGGGCGGGGCCCAGGCGGGGTTCACCTGGCGCGCCTCCACGCGGCTCATGGGCAGCTTGGAGGCGAGCTGGCGGGCGGCGGCGGCGTGTTCGAAGCCGACGACGACGTCGTAGTTGGTGGCCATGACCTGGCTCGAGGAGGAGAAGTCGCGCTTGCCCTTGCGGAACGAGTAGCTGACCACCCCGACGATCATCCAGATGGCCATGCCCAGGCCGACGGAGGAGAGGATCTGCGCCAGCCCGCCGTTGGGGCCGAAGATGCTCAGGATCAGGCCGACGAAGATGCCGAACATGGCGCCCTGTGCCGCTCCGGCCATCGCGACCTTCGGGTAGCTCAGCTTGGCGGTGACGCGTTCGACGGTCTTCAGGTCGTTGCCGATGATGCTCACGCTGGCGACCGGGAAGTCGTGGTCGGCCAGGTAGTCGACCACCTTCTGCGCATCCAGGTAGGAGTCGTAGCGGCCCAGGATCTCCCCGCGCGGCAGGGTGAGGCGGGTGGAGGCGTTCGGTGTGGCGCCGGTCGATGAGCTCATGGTCCCATTCTGCCTTGCCGGGCGCCGGCGGTCAGGCGGTATCGCTGCTGGTGAACCGACCGCCGCGGGACCGTGCCGCCCCGGCCGACTGGACGCCAGGCAGTAGCCTAGGAGGGTGAGCAGCTCATCCAACAAGGTATTCATTGCCCGCCTGCTCGGCCTCGATGTCTTCGACCCCCTGGGCGACCGTCTGGGCCGGCTGCGGGATGTCGTCGTGTTCGACCGCGGCCCGGCCAAGCAGGCGCTCGGCGTCGGCCTGGTCGTGGAGGTGCCCGGCAAGAAGCGGGTGTTCGTGCCGATGACGCGCGTGCAGGCCATGGAAGCCAGCCAGATCATCTGCTCGGGGCTGGTGAACCTGCGGCGCTTCCAGCAACGCGGGGCCGAGACCCTGGTGGTCGCCGAGCTCTTCGACCGGGTGGTGGCGTTCACCGACGGGTCGGGCAGCGGGGTCGTGGAGGACATCGGGCTGCAGCAGCTGCGCAACGGGGACTGGGCGCTTTCCGACTACTACGTCCGCCGCGGCGAGCCCGCCGGGGGCTTCCGCGCCCTGCGCCGGCTCTCCCGCGGGCACCGGGTCCTGGTGGCCTGGGACGAGATCCAGCACGGCAACCGGGACGCCCCGCAGGCCGCCACCCAGTTCGTCGCAGCCCACGAGGAACTCAAGCCCGCCGACTTCGCCGAGGCGCTGCACGAAATGAGCGACAAGCGCCGCCTCGAAGTGGCCACCGAGCTGCAGGACGACCGGCTGGCCGATGTGCTGCAGGAACTGCCCGACGAGGAACAGGTGCAGATCCTGTCCTCCCTCGACATGGAACGCGCCGCCGTCGTGCTGGAGGAGATGGACCCGGACGACGCGGCCGACCTGCTCAACGAACTCGATGAGGGGCAGCAGGAGGCCCTGCTGCAGCTCATGGAGCCGGAGGAGGCCAAGGACGTGCGCCGCCTGCTCGAATACGAGGAGAACACGGCCGGGTCGATGATGACCCCGGTGCCGATCGTGCTCGCCCCCGAGACGACGGTCGCCGAAGCGCTGGCAAACGTGCGCCAGGAGGAGATCAGCCCCGCACTGGCCTCCAGCGTCTACGTGTGCCGCCCACCCCTGGAGACGCCCACCGGCAAGTACCTGGGCATGGTCCACATCCAGGCGCTGCTGCGCTACCCGCCGCCCGAACCCGTCGGCAACATCCTGGACACCGACCTCGAACCGGTTCTGGACGTGGCCGACATTTCCGAGGTCTCGCGCATGCTGGCCGCCTACAACCTCACCTCGCTGCCGGTGGTCAACCGCGACGGTCGGCTGGTCGGGGCGGTCACCGTCGACGACGTCCTGGACCACATCCTGCCCGAGGACTGGCGCACGCACGACGACGAGACAGACGCGAAGGGGGCTACGAGCCATGGCTGAGCAGAAGAACACCGGCAGCGGACTGGACACCCCGCTCCGGGCCCGGGCACGCCTCTGGCCGCGCGTGTCGCCGAACCCCGACGCGTTCGGCAAGGCCACCGAGGGCTTCGCCCGATTCATGGGCACCCCGCAGTTCCTGGTCTACATGTCGATCTTCTGCGTGTTCTGGCTGGGCTGGAACACCTGGGGGCCCGAGACGCTGCGGTTCGATTCGGCCGCCCTGGGGTTCACCGCCCTGACGCTCATGCTCTCGTTGCAGGCCTCCTACGCCGCCCCGCTGCTGCTGCTGGCCCAGAACCGGCAGGACGACCGCGACAAGGTCTCGCTGACCGAGGACCGCAACCGGGCAGAACGGAACCTGTACGACACCGAGTACCTGACCCGTGAGCTGGCGGCCCTGCGCATCGCCCTGCGCGACGTGGCCACCCGAGACTATGTGCGCAGCGAGCTGCGCTCGGCCCTGGAGGAACTCGTCGAGTCCAACGAGGGCGAGGACATCCGCCTGCGCGGCAAGGCACCGAAGAAGAAGGAAAAGGTCTCCGAGGCCACCACGTCGCTGCCGCGCGTGCGGCGCGGCCGGACGGGGCCCGCCGGGACCGACGGGACCGACGGGGCCGACGGGGCCGACGGGACCGACGGGAGCGCCGAGTAGGTTGGCCCCCACCAGTACCGATGCCCCCCTCGAGGCCGCCGTCCGCGACGCGCTGGCCACCGTCCAGGACCCCGAACTGCGCCGCCCGATCACCGAGCTCGGCATGGTCGATGCGGTGCGCGTGGATGCCGACGGCACCGCCCACGTCCACGTCCTGCTCACGATTTCGGGATGCCCACTGCGCAACACGATCGTGGAGGACACCACCTCCGCCGTCGGGGCGGTGGCCGGCATCGCCGCCGTGGACGTCCAGCTCGGCGTCATGACCCCGGAGCAGCGCGCGGCCCTGAAGGAGGGGCTGAAGCGCACCACCATCCCGTTCACCGAGCCCGGGTCGCTGACGCGGGTCATCGCGGTCGCCAGCGGCAAGGGCGGCGTGGGCAAGTCGAGCCTGACGGTCAACCTGGCCTGTGCGATGGCGGCCGACGGGTTGCGGGTGGGCATCATCGACGCGGACGTCCACGGGTTCTCGGTCCCGGGCCTGATGGGCATCACGCAGGCGCCGACCCGGGTGGACGAGATGATCCTGCCGCCGGTCGCCCACGGGGTGAAGGTCATCTCCATCGGCATGTTCGTCGACGGGAACCAGCCGGTTGTCTGGCGGGGGCCGATGCTCCACCGGGCACTGGAGCAGTTCCTCACGGACGTGCACTTCGGCGACCTGGACGTGCTGCTGCTGGACCTGCCCCCGGGGACCGGCGACGTCGCCATCTCCGTGGGACAGCTGCTGCCCGGGTCCTCGATCCTGGTGGCAACCACCCCGCAGGCCTCGGCCGCAGCGATTGCCGAACGCGCCGGCGCGTTGGCCTCCCAGACCGGCCAACAGGTCATCGGGGTGGTGGAGAACATGTCCTGGCTCGAATTGCCCGACGGCGAGCGGATGTACCCGTTCGGTTCCGGCGGCGGGGCCCGGCTGGCCGAGCGCCTCACCGCCTCACTGGGGACGCAGGTCCCCCTGCTCGGCGAGGTGCCCTTGGACCCGCGGCTGCGCGAGTGCGCCGATGCCGGATCCCCGGTCGTCATCGCGGCACCGGACACAGCGGCGGCCCGCGCCATCTCGGCCGTCGCCCGGTCGCTCTCCCACCGGCCGCGGGGCCTGGCAGGGCTCAACCTCGGGGTGACGCCCACCCGCGAGTGAGGCCCGCACGCGCCGGCCGGGCACGGGAAACCGCTCCCCTGGGGCGCAGGCGCTCAGGTGGCTTCGAGGTCGAAGGGCGCGCGTTCCCCGGCTTCCAGCGCTGCCCCACCCGGACGTACCGGTGCGGCCAGGGACTTCTGCTTCGGAGCCGGAAGCGGCTCACGGGCGGCGGCCACGACGTCGTCGGCATCGTCGAGCAGTGCGTCCTTGATGATCTTGCGCGGGTCGTACTGCCGCGGGTCGAGCTTGCGCCAGTCGATGTCGGCAATCTCGTCACCGACCTCCTCGCGCAGCTGTTCCTTGGCACCGGTGGCCATGCGGCGGACTTCCTTGACCAGGCGCGCCAATTGCTGCGCGTACACAGGGAGCTTGTCGGGGCCCAGCACGAAGACCGCCAACACCGCGAGAATGATGAACTCGCCACCGTTAATTCCGAACACGTCTAGAGATTACCCGTTCCGCGGCGTTGGCCCGAACCGGGCGCGCGAAGCCCGGCCGGCCTGCCCAGGGCCCTCCTGCTGGCGGTCCGCACCTAGTGGTCCGTGTCCAGGACCAGCAGGCGGGACATGCCGCGGCCCAGCCGCTCGACGATCCCCGGCGCCGTGGTGGACTGCGGGGCCAGCCGGGCATGTTCGGTGGCCACGACGCGGTCCACGACCGCCTCGGTGACCGGGGCATCCAGCGACGAACGCAGCGAGTAGGTGGCGGTGCGCATGTCCAATTGCGTCCCCCCGGCCACGGGGGCGACGCCGACGGTCTCGCCGTCGATGGTCCGCAGCTGCGGTGCCGACACGCCGGCAATCCGGGCGGTGGGCTGCTTGACGTCCGACGCGGGCCGGGCTAGCGGGGATTTCAGCAGGGAGATCCCGGGGGTGCGGGACTCGGTGAGGACCAGGTCGCCGTCGTTGCCGGTGAATTCGAGGGTGACGTGGTCGACGCCGTCGACCTTGCTCCCGGTGGCACGGACCAGTTCCAGGCCCGCGGCGCGCATGGTCGGGCAGTTCCATCCGGCAGCCCGCAGGTCGGCCAGATCCGAGCTGCTGAGCTCGGCGGCGGATTCGGACCACGGGCCGGCCACGGGTCCCCCTCCGGCGACCGGGTTGCGGACCGCTCCCCCGAGCACCCACGCGGCGCATACCACGGCCGCCAACATGGCCACGACCGCAGCTGTGGCGAGCGTGGGGGCCAGGCTGCGCAACCGCGAACTGTGCCCCTCGGCGTCGAGCGAGGCTGCGGAGAACACCGTGGGCGGCGTCGCGGTCCACGGGCTCTCGCGCAGGCGGCCGAGCAGCTCGTCGTCGGGAAGCCGGGCCTCGGGGACCTCGAAGCAGAGCGATTGCAGGCGCCGTTTCAGCCGGCGCCGGTCCTCCAACTGGAGACGGCAGTCGGCGCACTGGCCCACATGCCGTTCGAGGGCTCCGCGCTGGCCTGCATCGAGTTCGCCGTCGAGGTAGTCGTCGATCCGGCGGGCGTGTCGGTGGAACATCAGCGGGCCTGGGAAACCGCTGGCCCCACCTGTGCTCGGCTGCGGCTGGCGGGGGAATGCGGGGCGCGGTGCGAGAGCTTCACGCGGAGCTGCGAACGGCCGCGGTGGATCCGCGAGCGGACGGTACCCAGCTTGACCCCGAGCGCCTCGGCGACTTCCTCGTAGGACAGTCCCTCCAGATCGCACAGCACGACGGCGGCACGGAATTCCGGGGCCAGCTCGTCCAGTGCGCGCTGGATGTCGAGGTCGAGGTTGTTGTATTCGAAGGTCCGCTCCGGTCCCGGGTCCTTGCCGGGCAGGCGCGTCTCGGCGTCCTCGGCGAAGGCGTCGAAGCGGATCCGATTACGGCGCCGCGCCTGGTCCAGGAACAGGTTCGTGGTGATGCGATGGAGCCACCCGTCGATCGTGCCCGGAGTGAAATTGTGCAGCGACCGGAAGACCCGCACAAAGGTCTCCTGGGTCAGGTCCTCGGCGTCGTAGCGGTTGCCCGTCAAGCGGTAGGCCAGTCGGAAGACCTTGGCCGTGTGGTTCTGCACGATCTCGTCCCAGGAGGGCACGGCAAGGTCCTCGTCGGCACGCTGTCCTGCGGCGGCTTCTGCGGTGGGGGTCCGTTTGACAATCACGGTGTCAATTCTGTCCGATCATCCTGTGAGCTGCCTGTATTGCCACTGGGCAATTGCCCGCGCGCCCTGCTGCCGGGCGCGGCGCTAAGATGGTCCGGGACCGTCCAGTCCCCGCATCATCCCCACGATCCCCGAGGAAACATCCCACCCCATGAGCTCCGACAAGCACAGCAGCTGGTCCTATACCGAGGCACTGCCCGTCGAAGACGACGTGGTCACCCGTGCCCGCGAACGCGCCCATGAACTTGGCGTGGATCCCGTGGGACCCGGTGTCGCTGCGCTGCTGCAGGTGCTGGCGGCCAACTCGAAGGCGCGCACTGTGGTCGAGGTCGGTTCCGGGGTCGGGGTTTCCGGCGTCAGCCTGCTGCGCGGGCTGTCCGCCCAGGCGGTCTTCACCACCATCGACATCGACGTGGACCATCTCAATGCGGCCCGGCAGGCGTACCTGGATGCCGGCATCCCGGCCAACCGCACGCGCACCATCGGCGGTCGCGCCCGGGATGTCCTCCCCCGCCTGACCGACGGCGCGTACGACCTGGTGTTCATCGACGCCGACAAGCCCAACCTGGTGGAATACGCCGAACACGGCGTGCGCCTGCTGCGTGCCGGGGGGATGCTCATCATCAACGACGCGCTCGATCACGACCGCGTCCCGCAGCCGGCCGTCCGCGATCGCAGCACCGTGGCCGCCCGCCAGGTGGGGCGCCTGCTCCGCGAAAACGACGACTTGGCCGTTACGACGATACCGACCGGCAGCGGCCTGCTCCTGGCGGTCCGCACCGCCTAGCCGGCATGCAAAAGGCAGGAACGCGACTGCGGTCGTCGTTCCTGCCTTGTGCCGCCAGGCGGCGGGTCAGTCGGTGACGCCCACCAGGCAGGCCTTCAGCTCGGCCGCTTCGTCGGCGTTCAGCTCCACGACCAGGCGTCCCCCGCCGTCGATCGGCACCCGCATGATGAGGCTACGGCCTTCCTTGGTAACCTCCATCGGGCCATCCCCGGTACGCGGTTTCATCGCAGCCATTAATGCTGACTTCCTTCCTGGATGTCACGGTCCCACCGGGCCCGCGGATCGTCTCTGACGTGGAGGGCGAGCGCCTTCCCATCTTTTCAACCTGCACTTCACATTATTCCGGAGAATGGTTCGTGGTGCTAATCACAGACCCATGTCGTGTCGCCGCCAACTCGTCGTTGAGCCGTTCGATCTCGTCGGCGAGCGCCGCGAGGACCTCGTCCACCTGGTCGCAGCGGTACCCGCGCAGCCCCACGCCGAGGCGGAGCAGCGCGATGTCCTCCGCCGTCGGCCGTTCGGGCAGCAGCACGGCGGGCAACGACGGGACCGGCTCGGCCAGGCCGAGGACCAGTCCGCCCCGGGGAATCTCCGGTCCTGCATCCCCGCGCCGCCGTCCGACGGCGAGGAAGGCCACGGCCCCGACAAGCAGGACGGCGACGAAAACCAGCAGGTACTGCACCGCTAGTCGTCCCCGCCGGCCTGGTCCGCGCCGGTGGCCCACCACACTGCTTCCCCAATGTCGTCCGTCAGGCGCAGCAGGTCCAGGTCGGGGACGGAGACCGCCCCCTCGGCTGCCACGGTGTCCCGCAGCCAGTCGACCAGCGGGCGCCAATAATCCGTGCCGATCAGGATGATCGGGAAGCTGGTGACCTTCTGCGTCTGGACCAGGGTCAGCGCCTCGAAGAGTTCGTCCAAGGTGCCGAATCCGCCGGGCAGGACGATGAATCCCTGCGAGTACTTCACGAACATCGTCTTGCGGGCGAAGAAATATCGGAAGTTCACGCCGAGGTCGACCCACCGGTTCATGCCCGTCTCGAAGGGCAATTCGATCCCCAGGCCGACGGACACGGCCCCCGCTGCGGAGGCACCCTGGTTGGCCGCCTCCATGGCGCCGGGGCCGCCCCCGGTGATCACCGCGTACCCGGCTTCGCCCAGTAGCCGTCCGACCGCCACGGCCTGCTCGTACCGCTCCGTCCCCTGGGGCGTCCGGGCAGAGCCGAACACGCTGATGGCCGGCCCGAGGTCCGCCAAGGTGCCGAAACCCTCGACGAACTCGCTCTGGATGCGCAGCACCCGCCAGGGGTCGGTGTGGGTGAAATCCTCGCCCGCCGGACCCGATTGGAGGAGCTGGCGATCAGATTGGGCGACCTTGGCCTGGTCCCGGCGCAGGATCACCGCACCCTTGCGTCGGGCCGGTTCCTGGAGCGCTTCAGTGGTCTGACGTGGGTCTGGAGAGTCGGGCATGGAATCATGCTATCCCCGAGCCCGGGACAAACGGGCCGCGGAAAGTTTTTGTAAAGATTCGGTCACCAAGGCATGGGGGCTCCGTTGTGTCGCTGGTTACATCGGCTACTGTTCTGTGCATGAGCAATTCATCCCGCACTGACACCAAGGCGGCTGCCGGTTCACCGGTCGTCAGGCTCGAGAAGGTCAACAAGCACTACGGTGCGCTCCACGTCCTGCAGGACATCGACCTCGAGGTGGCCCGTGGCGAGGTGGTTGTCGTCCTTGGCCCCTCCGGCTCGGGCAAATCGACGCTCTGCCGCGCCATCAACAGGTTGGAGACCATTGATGATGGTTCCATCCGCATCGATGGCCAGGAGCTTCCCAAGGAGGGCAAGACGTTGGCGAAGCTCCGTGCCGATGTCGGGATGGTCTTCCAGTCCTTCAACCTCTTCGCCCACAAGTCCATCTTGGAAAACGTCACCCTGGGCCCGATCAAGGTCAAGGGCGTGAGGAAGTCCGAGGCGGAAAAGCTCGCCATGGAACTCCTCGAGCGCGTGGGCGTGGCCAACCAGAAGGACAAGCTTCCGGCCCAGCTCTCGGGTGGCCAGCAGCAGCGCGTGGCCATCGCCCGCGCGCTGGCCATGCGCCCGAAAGTCATGCTCTTCGATGAGCCGACCTCGGCATTGGACCCGGAGATGATCCAGGAAGTGCTGGACACGATGGTCGGCCTGGCCAAGGAGGGCATGACGATGATCGTCGTGACCCACGAAATGGGCTTCGCCCGCAAGGCGGCCGACCGGGTGGTGTTCATGGCCGACGGGCAGATCGTCGAGCAGTCGACCCCCACCGAGTTCTTCACCAACCCGCAGAGCGACCGGGCGAAGGACTTCCTCGGAAAGCTCATCACCAACCACTAAGCACGGGCTCCGGTCCGGATCACTCACCCCCGGGTTTCACTCCCCGGAAACAACACAAGGAGAAGCACATGCGCAAGACCGGTTATGCATTCGCCGCCATGGCAGCGGCGGCTGCCCTGACCCTGACCGCCTGCGGCGGCGGTTCGGGCGACGACGGCGGCGGCGACAAGGTCAAGATCGGCATCAAGTTCGACCAGCCCGGTCTCGGGTTCAAGGATGGCGACAACTACAAGGGATTCGACGTCGACGTCGCCAAGTACGTCGCCAACGAACTGGGCTACAAGGAAGACCAGATCGAATTCGTCTCCGCACCCTCGGCCAACCGCGAGACCATGCTGCAGAACAACCAGGTCGACATGATCTTCGCGACGTACTCGATCACCGATGAGCGCAAGAAGGTCGTCGATTTCGCCGGACCGTACTTCGTCGCCGGCCAGGACCTGCTGGTCAAGAAGGACAGCGACATCACCTCGCCCGAGGACCTCAACGGCAAGAACCTTTGCTCGGTCACCGGCTCGACCTCGGCCCGCAAGGTCAAGGAGAAGTACGCCTCCAAGGTCAACCTGCAGGAACTGCCCGGTTATGCCGAGTGCGTGACGCAGATGGCCGGCGGGACCATCGACGCGGTGACCACCGATGACATCATCCTCGCCGGCCTGGCCGCCCAGCCGGCCTACCAGGGCAAGTTCGAACTCGTCGGCAAGCCGTTCTCTGAAGAGCGCTACGGCGTTGGTCTGCCCAAGGGGTCGGACAAGTGCGAGGCCATCAACGAGGCGATCACCAAGATGATCGATTCCGGCGAATGGAAGAAGGCGCTGGAGTCCAACACCGAGGGCACCGGCTACACGCCGAATGCCAAGGTGAACCCGCCGAAGCCCGACGCCTGCGCCTAGCGGTTCCCCGCGACGCCCCACCAGCTGGCCCTGGGGCGTCACCAGCACCGGGTGGAGCCCATATCCTTGGGCTCCACCTGGTGTCCCGCCCCACGGTGCCGCCGACCCACGGCCACCCAGATAGAGGCAGACAGTGGATAATTACTTTTCAATCTTCACGGAATACGACATCCCCGGCGCGCTGTGGGTCAACATTCAGTTGACCTTCTTCGCCGCCATCGGGGCCCTGATCCTGGGCACCGTCCTGGCGATGATGCGGATTTCACCCGTTGCCAGCTTCGCGGCCATCGGGACCTCCTACGTCAACATCATCCGCAATACGCCGCTGACGATCATCATCCTGTTCGGCGTCCTGGCCCTGAACGGACAGCTGGGACTGAACCTGGGTGGCGGCTTCCAGGAGAACTTCTTCCGCCTGGCCATCATGGGACTGGCGATCTACCACGCGGCCTTCGTCTGCGAGGCCATCCGCTCCGGGGTGAACACGGTCCCGCTGGGCCAGGCCGAGGCGGCCCGCGCCATCGGCCTGGGGTTCCTTCCCGCAGCACGCATGGTGATCCTCCCGCAGGCCTTCCGCGGGGCCATCGTGCCGCTGGGCAACGTCTTGATTGCCCTCATCAAGAACTCGACGGTTGCGGCGGTCGGATCCGTCTCCATCGAAGCATCCTCGGTGATGCGCAACATGCTCGATGTCCGGGCCGACATCGTCATCCCGATCTTCCTCACCTTCGCCGTCGGATTCGTGATCATCGTGATCCCCGTTGGGCTGTTGACAACCTGGCTCTCCAAGAAACTGGCGGTGGCCCGATGAGCGCATCTGTACTGTTCGACACCCCCGGCCCCAAGGCACGGCGGAGCATCCTCGTCGTCAACGTCATCGGCGCCCTAGTCATCGTGGGCCTGCTGTGGTGGATCATTGCCGGTCTCGCGGCCAAGGGCCAGATGGAGCCCTCGCGCTGGGACGACTTCATCCAGGCGGATACCTGGACCGACTACCTGCTTCCCGGATTGGCCAACACGCTGAAGGCCGCAGCCCTGGCGATCGTCGGCTCGATCGTGTTCGGGCTGATCTTCGGCATCGGGCGCCTGTCGACGAACCCGCTGATCAACGTGGTCTGCTCGGTGATCGTGGAGTTCTTCCGCGCCGTCCCCGTGCTCTTGATGATCGTCTTCTTCAACATCTTCATCGCCCGTACGCTCGAGGTCAGTTCCAACAGCGCGATGTGGGCCGTCGTGGCCGCCCTGGTCTTCTACAACGGATCGGTGGTTGCCGAACTCATCCGGTCCGGCGTGCACAACCTCCCCAAGGGGCAACGTGAGGCGGGGATCGCCATCGGTCTGACCCGCGGGCAGTCACTGCGGCTCGTGGAGATCCCCCAGGCCCTGGTGGCCATGCTCCCGGCCTTGATCGGGCAATTCGTCGTCATCCTGAAGGACTCGGCGCTGGGTTACATCATCAGCTTCAACGAGCTCTTGTTCTACGGCAGGACGTACTCCTCGCCCAACGGCAACGTGCTGCAGGCATTGATCGTGGTTGCAGCGGTCTTCATCATCATCAACTTCACGCTCTCGAAGTTGGCGACCATCGTCTCGCGCCGGCTCTCCAGCCGCGGCGTGGGCAAGACCAAGGCCGGTGCCGCCGCCGTGGTGGGCGGTCCTGCGGGCCTGGAGGCTGTGGAGCCCGGCGGCGCGACCCGGCCGGACAAGGAAGAGTAGCGGGTCGCCCGGCGGCCGTCCCGCCGTTTCGCTGCAAGGGTCCCGACTCCATGGATCTGGTGTCGGGGCCCTTGCCGTGGGCGGTCATGCTACCGGGACGATCGGGGCGGTCCGCTCGTCCGGGCCTGGCCTCTCGGTATCAGGCGGAGAGCCACCGACGCAGGGCGTCGTGGCAGTCGTGGATGGCCTGCCCGGTCACGTGCTCGTTGTCGGAATGGGCCAGCAGCGCATCGCCCGGACCGAAATTCACCGCGGGGATGCCCAATTCGGAGAAGCGGGCGACATCGGTCCACCCGTATTTCGGCTTCGGCTCGGCTCCCACGGCAGCAACGAAGGCTGCTGCTGCCGGGTGGTTGAGCCCAGGTCGGGCCCCGGGGGCACCGTCGGTGCGCTCGAGGTCGTACCCCTCCAGCAGGGAGCGCACATGCGCCTCGGCCTGCTCGACGTCCTTGTTGGGTGCGAAGCGGTAGTTGATCTCCACTTCGGCCGCGTCCGGGATGACGTTGCCGGCCGTGCCGCCGGTGATGCGCACCGCGTTGAGGGATTCGCGGAAGGCCAGCCCGTCGACATCGACGGTCGCCGGTTCGTAGCCCTGCAGCCGCGCCAGGACGCCGGCCAGGTCGTGGATCGCATTGTGCCCCATCCAGGCGCGCGCGGAATGGGCGGCCGTGCCCCGGGTGCGCAGCATAAACCGGCTGGTTCCATTGCACCCGCCCTCCACGGTGCCGTTCGTGGGTTCCAGCAGGATCGCGAAGTCGGCTTCGAGCAGGTGCGGGGAGTTGCGGGCCAATCGTCCCAGGCCGGATTTCGAGGCCTCGACCTCTTCGTGGTCGTAGAAGATGAAGGTGATATCCCGGTTCGGTTCGGCCAGTCCCGCGGCGATGGCCAGCTGGACGGCGACTCCGCCTTTCATATCGGTGGCACCGCGCCCGTAGAGGACGTCACCGTCCCAGGCGGAGGGGACCGTGCCCCTGGAACCAGGTGTCGTCGGCAGCGGAACGGTGTCCAGGTGTCCGGCCAGGACGATGCGTTCGGGGCGGCCCAGATAAGTGCGGGCCACGATGGAATCGCCGTCACGGTGCACGTCGAGATGCGGCAGCGCGCGCAGGTAGCCCTCCACTGCATCGGCGACGCCGCGTTCGTTGCCGGAGACGGATTCGATATCCATCAGGGCCTGCGTGAGCAAGGCCACGTCGGAGCCGTCGGGCAAGGCGAGGCTGGCGATTCCGGGGGCGGGCACGGCGTCTTGTTCACTCACCGATCCAGCCTATCTCCTGCTGGCACCGCTACCATGGAAGGCATGACTTCCACCTCGGCCCAGCCCGCTTCTGCCCTGAATGACTCCGCCGCCCCGGTCCGCCTCGCCTCCGGCTGCGGCCTGGCCACCGTCGCCGCTGACGGCACGGTACTGGACGTCTGGTTTCCCGCTCCCGTCCTGGGTTCCCTGGATGAAGCCCCGCAGCTGTCCGGAGAGCTGATGGCGGCGGCTGTCGACGACGCCGACCGCGGCACCAGCCAGCGCGTCATGGAACTCGAAGTCAACCTCGATGTCGCCCCGGCCGATACGGCCGACGTCTGGCTGCGCCTGCACCTGTTGTCCCACCGGTTGGCTGCGCCGAACTCCATCAACCTCGACGGGATCTTCGGCTTCCTGGCCAACGTCGTCTGGACGAACTTCGGGCCGTGCCCCGTGGAGGACTTCGAGCGCACGCGCCTGCGGCTGCGGCGTCGCGGTGCCGT
This sequence comes from Arthrobacter sp. JSM 101049, assembly GCF_041679245.1. Lineage (NCBI taxonomy): Bacteria > Bacillati > Actinomycetota > Actinomycetes > Micrococcales > Micrococcaceae > Arthrobacter > Arthrobacter sp. JSM 101049. The sequence continues at coordinate 335,608 of NZ_JBGFFC010000002.1, forward strand.
CGTTGTCTACGGCGTGGATAAGTTCCCCCGCATGGTCGACTACGTGCTGCCGCAGGGCGTGCGCATCGCCGATGCCGATCGCGTGCGCCTCGGTGCCCATCTGGCCGAGGGCACCACTGTCATGCACGAGGGCTTCGTGAACTTCAATGCCGGCACCCTGGGATCGTCCATGGTCGAGGGCCGCATCTCGGCCTCGGTCGTGGTCGGCAATGGTTCGGACGTGGGCGGCGGTGCCTCGATCATGGGCACCCTCTCCGGCGGCGGCAAGGAGAAGATCACCATCGGGGAACGGGTGCTGCTGGGCGCCAATTCCGGCGTGGGCATCTCCGTGGGCGACGATTCCGTCGTCGAGGCCGGCCTCTATGTCACCGCAGGCACCCGGGTCGAGCTCGGTGGACGCACCGTCAAGGCCCTGGAACTCTCCGGCGTTCCGAATCTGCTCTTCCGCCGCAATTCGACCACCGGAGCCGTCGAGGTCCTGGCCAGGGAGGGCCAGACCGTGGAACTGAATTCTGCCCTGCATGCCAACTGACCTGCGGGACAGCGTTTTCTCGCTGTCCACCCGTCCAGCCGGTGGACATCCCGGTGCCGGTCCGCTGCACCGGCGCCATCGTGGCCTCCGTGCCTTCATCGCCATCGTGTTGGGAATCGGCGTCGTCGGCGGGGGCGTCTATGCGGCTTCCCGCTTCCTCACCGAGCAGGAAACCCTTGTCCGGGAGCGCTGCACTGCGGTCGTGGGGCCGGACCAGCACCAGTTGGACCCGGACCAGGCGGCCAACGCCGCCCTGATCGCGGCGGTCGCCGTCAAACGCGGGATGCCCGCGCGCGCGGCGACGATCGGCATCGCCACCGCCGTGCAGGAGTCCAAGTTGCGCAACATCGACTACGGCGACCAGGCGGGCCCGGACTCGCGCGGGCTGTTCCAGCAGCGGCCGTCCCAGGGCTGGGGCACCACCGAACAGATCATGGACCCCCTCTATGCTGCCAATCGCTTCTACCAGGAGCTGGAGACGTTCGACTACCGCTCCATGCCCGTGACCGAGGCGGCCCAGAAGGTCCAGCGCAGCGCGTTCCCGGAGGCCTACGCCGACCACGAGCCGGAGGGCCGGGCCTATGCCTCGGCGTTAACGGGGTACTCCCCCGCGTCGCTGAATTGCATCCTGCGCCGGCCGACGGCCGCCGGCGACCCGGCGGCTACGGCGGATCGGCTGACGGCTGCCTTCGGCGACCTGCCATTGTCCGTCGGACGGCACAGCCTCTCCATCGCCGCCTCGGATCGGCTGGGCTGGTCCGTCGCGCAGTGGGCGGTGGCCAATGCCTCCGCCGAGCAGATCACCTCGGTCAGCAATTCGGGACTGTTGTGGAACCGGGCCGAGCGCGAGTGGGTACCGGCGACCGCGGAGGACTCCCGGGTGGTCATCACCTTCGCCGACGCGGCCCAGTAGCCCCGCTGGGCGGCTCTGCTAGAGCATGAAGCGGATCACCGGCTCCAGGAAGCTCCGATAGAGCTCGGCATCACGGGGCAGGTCCTGGCTGAGGATGACGGTGCCGGGATCAACGAACCAGGCCCTGCGTTGGGCCAGCGGAAGTTCCACCATCTTCAACTGCATCGGGCGCGGCTCCCGCTCCAGTTCCAGCGCCCGCTCGGTGATCATCTGTTCGAGCATCCTCCGGCGGCCGGTGGCGTGGTGTTCGGCGCTGACCCGGGAGTATTCCGCCAGGCGTTCACGGCTCCAGCTCAAGGCGGAACCGTAATGGGCGCGCAGAAGCCGCTGCAGCGTCGGCGAGTCGGCGAAGAAGGCGAAGCCCGGTGGGGAGAACGCCGTCTCCTCCCTTTCGTCGTGGTGCAGGATCCGATGCCACCAGTCCTGCCATTCCTGCCGCAGCTCCGCGGCGTGGTAGCCGGAGAACTCGGCGGCGGCATGGGGTTTGACGGCGGGGGCCAACCGGGCGATCGCCGGCAGTCCGGGGTGCTCGATGCCGGCCAGGTCTCGGACGTACAGGGCCAGCAGCATCTGCCCGTGACTCTGCGCCGAAACGTGCCATCCGTCCCCACGGAATTCGTACATGCGGTCGTCCTTTGTCCGGGAACCCCTTCCAGAATAGGCCCGTCCCCCGGATCCGGGTAGCACCGCGCCAAAACGGCGGCCACCTCCCAGGGGAGACGGCCGCCGTCATGCTCGAAGGCAGTTCCGGATCAGTTGCCCGGGTAGCTGCGCTCGGGCTCGCCCACGTAGAGCTGGCGCGGGCGCCCGATCTTCAGTCCGGGATCCTGGATCATCTCGCGCCACTGGGCGATCCAGCCGGGCAGGCGGCCGATGGCGAACAGGACGGTGAACATCTTCTCCGGGAAGCCCATGGCCTTGTAGATCAGGCCGGTGTAGAAGTCGACGTTCGGGTAGAGCTTGCGCTCGATGAAGTAGTCGTCCGCGAGGGCCTTCTCCTCCAGGCGCATGGCGATGTCGAGCAGTTCGTCGTTGCCGCCGAGCTTGCCCAGGATGTCGTGGGCGGTGGCCTTGATGATCTTCGCGCGCGGGTCGTAGTTCTTGTAGACCCGGTGACCGAAGCCCATGAGGCGGACGCCGTCTTCCTTGTTCTTGACCTTCTCCATGAAGTCCTCGGGCTTGATGCCGTCGGCCTTGATGGTGCGCAGCATCTTCAGCACGGCCTCGTTGGCGCCGCCGTGGGCGGGGCCGAAGAGGGCGCTGATGCCCGCGGAGATGGAAGCGAACATGTTGGCGTTCGAGGAGCCGACGAGGCGGACGGTGGAGGTCGAGCAGTTCTGCTCGTGGTCCGCGTGCAGGATCAGCAGCTGGTCCAGCGCCTTGACCAGGTCCGGGTCCAGGTCGTACGGTTCGGCGGCGATGCCGAAGTTCAGCCGCATGAAGTTCTCGACCAGGTTCATCGAGTTGTCCGGGTAGAGCAGGGCCTGGCCGACGGACTTCTTGTGGGCGTAGGCGGCGATGACCGGGACCTTGGCCAGCAGGCGGATGGTGGAGAGCTCGACCTGTTCATCGTCGAAGGGGTCCAGCGAGTCCTGGTACCAGGTCGACAGGGCGGAGACGGCCGAGGAGAGCACGGGCATCGGGTGCGCCTCGCGCGGGAAGCCGCCGAAGAAGCCCTTGAGCTCCTCGTGCAGCAGGGTGTGGCGGCGGATCTTCTGGTCGAACTCCTCCAGCTCCGTTGCCGACGGGAGATTCCCGTAGATCAACAGGTACGAGGTCTCCAGGAAGCTGGACTGCTGGGCCAGCTGTTCGATCGGGTAGCCGCGGTAGCGCAGGATCCCGGCGTCGCCGTCGATGTAGGTGATGGCCGACTTGGTGGCCGCGGTGTTCATGAAACCGGGATCGTAGGTGACGTTGCCGGTGCCCTTGAGCAGGGACGCGACGTCGAAGCCGTCATTTCCCTCGGAGGCGGACACCACCGGCAGCTCCAGCTCGTTTCCCGCATACGCCAGGCGGGCGGAATTGTTATCCGTCATGGTTTCTCCTTACCGGAGTACAGAGTTGTACAAACAGGCAATAATCAGGCCCCACGCTACCGCTACGGGGCCCCGGTGCACTAATTGGCGCGACGTCCTGCGGCGTGCGCCGCACCCTCCAGACGGTCCGCCGCAGCGGCGATGCGTTCATCGGTCGCGGTCAGCGCGATGCGCACATAGCCGTTGCCGGCCTCGCCATAGAAGGTGCCAGGACCGGCAACGATCCCCAGGTCGGCCAGCCGCCCGATGGTCGTCCAGGTGTCCTCCCCGGCCGTCGCCCAGAGGTAGAGACCGGCCTCGGAATGGTCGATGCGCAGGCCGAAGGCCTCCAGGGCCGGAACCAGCTGCCGGCGGCGTTCGCGGTAGCGGTCCTTCTGTTCGGCCACGTGGACATCGTCGGACAGGGCCACCCGCATGGCCTCCTGGACGGGGTACGGGACGATCATGCCCGCGTGCTTGCGCGAATTGACCAGATGCGGCATGAGCTCCGGTGCCCCGGCGACGAAGGCGGCACGGTACCCGGCGAGGTTCGACTGCTTGGAGAGCGAGTAGACGGACAACAGGCCCGTGTGGTCGCCGCCGCTGACGCGGTCGTCGAGGACACCGGGGATGGCCGCCCCGTCCCAGGCGCCCCACCCCAGCTCGGCGTAGCACTCGTCCGAAGCGACCACGGCACCGAGCCCGCGGGCTTGGGCCACGAGTGTCCTCAGCGATTCGATGTCGCGCACGATCCCGGTCGGATTGCCGGGCGAGTTCACCCAGACCAGCTTCACCCGCGCGCGCACGGCCGGGTCGAGGGCCTCGAGATCGTCGGCGGCAACCGCCTCGGCGCCGACCAGGCAGGCGCCGATGTCGTAGGTAGGGTAGGCGACCGTCGGGCGGATGACGACGTCGCCGGCCCCCAGGCCCAGCAGCAGGGGCAGCCAGGCGACGAGTTCCTTGGAGCCGACGGTCGGCATGACGTGCGCCGGGTCCAGCCCCGAGGCGTTGCGCCGGCGGGCGTACCAGTCGGAGATCGCCTGGCGCAGCGCCGGGGTGCCGTGCGTGGTCGGGTAGCCGGGGGCGTCGGCTGCCGCCGCCAAGGCCTCGCGGATGAGCGCGGGTGTCGGGTCGACCGGGGTGCCGATGGACAGGTTCACCACGCCGTCCGGGTGCCGGCGGGCCCTTTCCTGGTAGGGCGCCAGCGCGTCCCACGGGTAGTCGGGCAGGATCAGCATGCGGGCCGCCGGGGCTCAGGCACCGGCCTGCGGCGGCAGGGCGGCGATGATCGGGTGGTCCGTGTGCGTGTTGCCGATCTTCGCCGCGCCGCCTGGCGATCCGAGCTCATCGAAGAACTCGACATTGGCCTTGTAGTATTCGGCCCATTCCTCCGGGGTGTCGTCCTCGTAGTAGATGGCCTCCACCGGGCAGACCGGTTCACAGGCACCGCAGTCCACGCATTCATCCGGGTGGATGTAGAGGGAGCGCTCCCCCTCGTAGATGCAGTCGACGGGGCATTCCTCGACGCAGGCTTTGTCCTTCACGTCCACGCACGGCTGCGCGATGATGTACGTCACGGTACCCGGGGCCTTCCTTTGCTGTTCGCCTCAAATCCTCGCGGTGTCCAACGACGCCGCCACCGTCCAGCTTAGTCCCGAACGGGCCGTGGCACCGAAGGAGGAGCCGGCGAAGGGGATTAAGCTGGAGGCATGTCGGCCGACTTCTTCACAACGTTGGACCCCGGTGACCGGATCGTGGTGCGGTACCGGCTGGACTCTTCCGCTTCCGGGGCGGGCCACGAAGCCTCCGGCGCGGCGTCGGAAGGCCCGCGCCTCAGCGACGCGATCGGCCATTTCCTCGCACTCGAGGACGGAGTGCTCACCGTGGAGACGCGTTCGGGGATGGTCGCCATCCAGCGGGCGGACGTCACCCATGCCAAACGCGTGCCTCCTGCACCACAGCGTCGACGGTCCCGGCACGGCTAGTCGGGTTCGCCGTCGTGCTCCTGCTCGGCGGGAAGCTCCCGCAAGCGCGGCAGCGGCGAGAAGAGCAACGGGAGCACGCCAACCAGGCTGCCGGCCACTCCGATCCACAGGGTGGCGGTGATGCCCAGTGCCTCGCCGAGGAACCCTGCCAGCAGCGAGGCGATCGGCATGACGCCCCAGACGATGAAGCGGATGGAGGCGTTCATCCGCCCGAGCAACCGCGGCGGGCAGATCCGTTGGCGCATGCTGACCTGGATGATGTTGTAGATCAACACGCCGACCGTCATGACGAACATCGACGCGGCCAGCACGGCGAAGGAGGGCCGCAGCCCCCCAGCCAGGATCGACAACGGGAACCCGGCCATGCCGAGGGCGGTCAGGAGCGTACCCACCACGAGCGAGGGCCCCTCCCCCAGGTGGTTGCCGACCCACGGCGTCAGCGAGGCGGCGATGAGGCCGCCAACGGCCCCGGCGGAGTAGATGAACCCCAGCTCGACGGTGTTCAGGCTCAGGGTGCGCAGCGCCAGGATGGGAAGCAGCGTGAAGATGATGGTGCTGAAGAAGTTGATGATGCCGGTGGTCGCGGCCAGGGGGCCGATCAGCCGGTGGTGGAGTACATAGCCGAGCCCTTCGCGGATCTCGGCCGCCAGCCCCACCCCCGGTCGGCGCGTGGCGGGCCGCTCGTCGTCGCGGACCCTGCCCAGGCAGAGTGCGGAGACCAGGTAGCCGATGGCCTGCCCGACGAAGAGCAGTGGTGCCGCTATCACGACCAGGAGGCCGCCGCCGACCGCTGGCCCGGCGAGGCGCGAAACCTATCCGGTGGTTTCGAGCTTGGCGTTGGCCTCGGAAATCTGTTCGCGTTCGACCAATGAGGGGATGTAGGACTGGTACGAGACGTCGAAGAAGACGTTGGCGATGCCGATGACCGCGGCGATGACCCACAGGTGCCAGATCTGCAGGAGGTCCTGGTACCACAGCAGCGGGATGGCCAGCATGGCCGCCATCCGGACCACGTCGGCGCGGATCATGATGCGACGCTTGAAAAAGCGGTCCACCCATGCCCCGACCGGCAGCCCGACCACCAGGAAGGCCACCGTATTGGCGGCGTTCAGCACCCCGACTTCCCATTCGTCGGCCTGCAGGAGCGAGACCGCCAGGACGGGCATGGCGACAGCACCGAGTTGCGCCCCGAACTGGCTCAGCGTCTGGCCCAGCCAGAACACCAGGAAGTTCAAATCCCTGCGAAGGGGCGCAGGTGACGGTAATGGAGGTTGGTTGTGCGACGGCATGGTCCCCCCATTGACCCGTTGCGTACCGTCTGGAGCCGATTGAGACTGAGGCCCAGAAGAGGTCATGAAACCCTGCTATGTGATTTGATGATGTCAATCAGTAACGAAATTTATCGTATGCTGAACATATGGCATCAGATGACGAGCTGCAAGCACGCGCGCGGGCGCTGAGTTCGCCCATCCGTCTTCGGATCCTGCGTTTATGTCTGCACAAGTCACGCACGAACAAGGAAATTGCGGACCTTCTGGACATCAATCCGGCCACATCATTGCACCATGTCCGCACGCTTCTCGGCACCGGTTTCCTCGAAGCGGAGGAACCCCGGCGGGGCAAACGGGGCGCCAAGGAGGTGCCGTACCGCAGCACCCGCATGTCGTGGGGCACCAAGTTGCCCGATGCGGCGCCGGTGCTGCTGGAGACGTTCCTGCAGGAAATCAACGGCCTGGCCCCGGACGAGATCCAGGTGATGCGGGTCGGGCTGAAGCTGACGGAGGCCGACCAGCGCGAACTGCTTTCGCGCATCAAGGACGTCATCTCCGATTACGCCCTGCGTCCGGCGGACGAGGACGGCGTGGCCACCTCGCTGTTCGTTGCCCATCATTTGGACCAGACGGCCAACTGAGCGGCCCCGTCCTCGCCCGTTTTCATCGGGCCTGGCCCCTGGCGCCCCGTCACGTGCGGGGCAAGCGCTTCAGCGGCTGGTTCCGCGGGCCCGCAGGCCGCCGGCAGTGACCAGCAGGGCCACGATCGTCGAGGCGGCGATCCCATAGGTCCACAGGGTCCCGGCGAGTGAGGGGCCCGGGAGCGCGTCGTGGTTGGACCAACCGATCAACAGGTGGTTGTGCACGTCAAGGCCCGTCCAGGCGACCAGCGCATAGGTGACGACGCCGCACGCCGCTGCCGCCCAGATGCGCTCCGTGTACAGTCCTGCAACGACCGCCAGCGCCCCGGCCATGATCAACGCCAGAACGGCGCCCCACGGCAGGGGGGTCTCGCCCACATAGGTGACCTGTGCCTGCAGGATGGTGCCGAACACGGCCGCCAGCACCCCCGTCACGATGGCGACGAGGGTGCCAACGACCACCGGGATGGCCCGGTTGCCGGAATTGCTAGGCGCGGGCACGGGAGCGGGCGGCCTTACCGCGCTCGCTGGCGTTCAGGATCACCTTGCGGATGCGGATGGCTTCCGGGGTGACCTCGACGCACTCGTCCTCGCGGGCGAACTCCAGCGACTCCTCGAGCGTCAAGGTCCGCGGCGGGGTGAGGTTCTCGAAGGAGTCGGAGGAAGCGGCACGCATGTTGGTGAGCTTCTTTTCCTTCGTGATGTTCACGTCCATGTCGTCTGCGCGCGAGTTCTCGCCGACGATCATGCCCTCGTAGACCTCCGAGGTCGGCTGGACGAAGAAGCTTCCGCGTTCCTGGAGATTGATCATCGCGAACGGCGTCACCACTCCGGCACGGTCGGCGATCATCGAGCCGTTGGTGCGGTATTCGATGTCACCGGCCCACGGCTCGTAGCCGTCGGCGATGGAAGCGGCGATGCCGGCACCGCGGGTGTCGGTGAGGAAGCGCGTGCGGAAGCCAATCAGCCCGCGGGCGGGAACGGTAAATTCCATGCGGACCCAGCCGGTGCCGTGGTTGGCCATGTTGACCATGCGTCCCTTGCGGGCGGCCAAGAGCTGGGTGACGTTGCCCAGGTATTCCTCGGGCACATCGATCGTCATCAGTTCCATCGGTTCGTGGACCTTGCCGTCGATGGTCCGGGTGACGACCTGCGGCTTGCCGACGGTCAGTTCGAATCCCTCGCGGCGCATCTGCTCGACGAGGATCGCCAGTGCCAGCTCGCCGCGGCCCTGGACCTCCCAGGCGTCGGGGCGCTCGGTCGGCAGGACCTTGAGCGAGACGTTGCCGACGAGCTCCTTGTCGAGGCGGTCCTTGACCTGGCGTGCGGTGACCTTGGCGCCCTTGACCTTGCCGGCCAGCGGGGCGGTGTTAATGCCGATGGTCATGGAGATGGCGGGGTCGTCGACGGTGATCAGCGGCAGTGGCTTCGGGTTCTCCACGTCGGTCAGCGTTTCGCCGATCATGATGTCCTCGATGCCGGCCACGGCGACGATCTCCCCCGGCCCGGCTTCTTCGGCAGGGACACGGCTGAGGCCCTTGGTGGCCAGCAGCTCGGTGATCTTCACGGTCTTCAGCTGGCCGTCCTGACGCGCCCAGGCGACCTGCTGTCCCTTGCGGAGGGTCCCGTTGACGATGCGCAGCAGGGCCAGACGGCCGAGGAACGGCGAGGCGTCGAGGTTGGTGACGTGGGCCTGCAGGACCTCGTCGGGCGTGTAGGCGGGGGCCGGGACGTGTTCCATGATGGTGGCGAACAGCGGCTCGAGGTCGTCGCTGTCAGGCAGTGCGCCGTCGGCGGGCTGGTTCTTCGAGGCGCGGCCGGCCTTTCCGGAGGCGTAGACGACCGGAACGTTCAGGACCGAATCCAGGTCCAAATCCGGGACCTCGTCGGAGAGGTCGGAGGCCAGGCCCAGAAGCAGGTCCATGGAGTCGGAGACGACGCCGTCGATGCGGGCGTCGGGGCGGTCGGTCTTGTTGACGACCAGGACCACGGGGAGCTTGGCGGTCAGCGCCTTGCGCAGCACGAAGCGCGTCTGCGGCAGCGGACCCTCGGAGGCGTCGACGAGGAGCACCACGCCGTCGACCATGGACAGGCCGCGCTCGACCTCGCCGCCGAAGTCGGCGTGCCCGGGGGTGTCGATGACGTTGATGGTGACGTCGTGGCCGTTTGCAGCGGGTCCGGAGTAGAACACTGTGGTGTTCTTGGCCAGGATCGTGATGCCCTTTTCGCGTTCGAGTTCGCCGGTGTCCATGACGCGCTCTTCGGTGTCGCCGTGCGTTGAGAAGGCACCGGTCTGCGACAACATGGCATCCACCAATGTCGTCTTCCCGTGGTCGACGTGGGCGACGATGGCGACGTTGCGAAGATCTTTGCGCGTTGCGCTAGTGGTTTCCGGGGAAAGATCTGACATGCGTTAGGGCTCGCTTCAAGTTGATGTTTTTGGGGTCGGTGACGTGGGGCCACGGCTGACCCAAGAGACCAGTCTAGACCGTGATGAAAAATAGCCCCAACCGGATGGGCCGCCGCCCCTCGCTCCCAGCGCACGCATGTCTGCATACCAGCGCGTTCACCGCTGCCCCCGGAGAGGCACATCACATGCGGGTCGGCCCCGGGCACGCTGGTCCCCGGCGTCCCGGCCGCCGGGCGGACCCGGCCGCCGGGCGGATCCGGGCGCGGCAAGGTCCGGGAGTGGGGGCACTCGCCCCGGCATCACCTGGCCGCGGGTCAGGAAGCCTCCGTGTCCGCCAGCAACCGTGCACGCAGCTCACGACGCTCGCGTTGTGCATCGGGATCGGGAACCGGGACGGCTGCCATGAGACGTTGCGTGTAGTGGTCCTTCGGGCGCCGCAGGATGTCGTCGCGGCTGCCCTGTTCGACGATCTGCCCGTTGCGCATCACCACGATGTGGTCGGAGAGCACGTCGATGACCCCCAGGTCATGGGTGACGAACAGGCAGGCGAAGCCCATCTCGGCCTGCAGGTTCTGGAACAGGTCCAGCACCTTGGCCTGCACGGAGACGTCCAATGCGGAGGTGGGTTCGTCCGCGACCATGAGCTGGGGCTCCAACGACAGGGCCCTGGCGATGCCGACGCGCTGCTTCTGCCCGCCGGAGAGCTCGTGGGGGTAGCGGTTGCGGTAGTTGCGCGGCAGCTCGACCTGGTCCAGCAATGTCTCGATCTTCTTCTGCAGCGCGGCCCCCTTGGCCACCTTGGCCAGGAACATCGGTTCGCCGATGGACTCGCCGATGGGAAGACGGGGGTTCAACGAGCTCGACGGGTCCTGGAAGACCATGCCGATTTGCCGACGGACATTGAAGAGTTCCTTGGACGTCGGCTTGAGTCCGAAGAGCTCGGTTCCGTTGACCTTCAGCGAACCTTCGGCCACGGGCAGCAGGCCCACGGCGGCTCGGCCAATGGTGGTCTTACCGGATCCCGATTCCCCGACCAGGCCGACGACCTGCCCCTGGTGGACGGTCAGGTTCGCATCTTCGACTGCACGGAAGGCCGGCACCCGCCCCTGCTTCGGGTACTCGATGGCCACGTCCTTGAGCTCAAGGACCAGCTTGCGTTCGTCGCGCATCGCCATTCGACGGCTGGCTTCCTCGGCTTCGGCCTCGAGTGCGCGTTCGCGGATTTCGAGGGTCTCGTCATCGACCGAATCGAGGTCGACTCCGGTTGCAGCGGCGACGGCCGCCGAAACGTCCACGCCGGATTCCTGGTCGTCTCCGGTGCCGAGTTTCGGCACGGCTGCCAGGAGGGCCTGGGTGTAGGGGTGCTTTGGTTCGTTGAAGATCTCCCGGGCGGTCCCGTGCTCGACGATCCGTCCCTGCCGCATGACCGCGATGCGATCCGAGAGGTCGGCAACGACCCCCATGTCGTGTGTGATGAGCACGATGGCGGAGTTCAGCTTGTTGCGCAAGTTGCGCATCAGGTCCAGGATCTCCGCCTGGACGGTCACGTCCAGGGCCGTGGTCGGTTCGTCGGCGATGAGCAGCTTGGGGTCGCACGAGAGCGACTGGGCAATCATGGCGCGCTGGCGTTGGCCGCCGGAGAGCTGGTGGGGGTAGGACTTGAACGCCTTAGCGGGGTCCGGGAGCTCGACGAGTTCGAGCATCTCCAGTGCCCGCTTCTCGGCCTGCGCCGGGGAGATGGGGTTGTGCAAGCGCAGCGTCTCCATGATCTGGAATCCGACCGTGTAGACGGGGTTCAAGGCGGTCATCGGCTCCTGGAAGATGACCGCGACGTCGTTGCCGCGAACCTGTCGCATCTTGGAGTCCGACAGCCCCAGTATCGATTTCCCATTAAGCCTGACCTCGCCCCGGACGCGGCTGTTGGACGGCAGCAGGCCCAGCAGTGCCATGGAACTGGCGGATTTCCCGGATCCGGACTCGCCGACGATCGCCAGGACCTCGCCGGCATTGACGTAGTAGCTGAGGTCGATGGCAGCGGGGACCCATTCCTTGTCGACGCCGAAATCCACCGAGAGGTTGTTGACCTCCAGGACGGGCTGGTTTCCGCCTGGCATGGCATCCGTTTCGGGGAGGTTCTTCTTGCTCATCTGGTTCTCATTTCCTTCCGGCGGTGAGCTCGGGCAGGCGGCGGCCGGCGACGCTTGTGGCGTCGATTACTTCACGGCCGCCAATCCTGAAACTATGGGGGTTATGACTTCTGCACCTCAGACTTCCCGGGACTACTCGTTCAGCCCGCGCGGTCCGCGCATCCTGGCCGTGGTCCTGGTCGTCCTCGCTGCTATCGGCGCGGTGGCCATCCTGGTGACCGGCGGCCTGCACTCCTGGCCGGCATGCCTGCCACTGGTTGTGGTCGGCTATGTGGCGTGGCTGATGTTCTGGCTGCCCCGGGTGGACATCCACGACGAGGGCGTTACGCTGGTCAATCCCCTGCAGACCCTGCTCGTTCCGTGGTCCGCGATCATCCTGGTGGACACCAAATACGCCATGACGCTGGTGACGCCCAAGCGTCGATACGCTGCGTGGGCGGCACCGGCCCCAGGGGTGGTGACGGCGCTGCGCGACGCCCGCCGGTCGGCAAAGTCCGAAAGTCGCGACAGCTCCGGTACCCGCTACAAGAGCATCCGGCCCGGGGACCAGCGCAGCAGCGATTCGGGCGTCGTGGCCTCGGTCGTGCGCGGGCGGTTGGAACGCCTGGCCGAAACCGGCGCCCTGGACGTCGAGGCGACGGAGAACGCCAAGGCGAAGCGGAATGTTCACTGGCTCCATATCGGTATCCTCCTTGCCCTTCTGGCCTTGAGCCTTTCGCTGCCTGCGGTCCTGGTCTGATCCCAGCCCGGGGTGGCTTCGGCCCCGCCCGGGCCGCTCAGGCACGATGTGACGGGCCCTCGCCCGGGCTGCCATCGTCGTCCGTGCGGTCGACTTCGCCGTTGGTACGTTCGGCGATCGCCGCTGCTGATGCCGAGTCCGCAACCGTCGAGCCGTGGAGTCCGCGGTCCTTGGCCTTCTTGGCGTTGAACTTCTTCTGCCGCGGATCGTAGGCGTCGCGCAATCCATCCCCGATGAAGTTGATGGACAAGCAGATCGCCACGATGAACAGGCCCGGGAACCAGAACAACCACGGCCGGGTGCTGAAGGCCTCCTGGTTATCGGAGATCAGCGATCCCAGCGAGACGTCCGGCGGCCGGACGCCGAGCCCGAGGAACGACAGGGCCGTTTCCAGGAGGATGGCTGAGGCCATCAACAAGGTGACGTTGACGATGATGGTGCCCACGGCGTTGGGCAGGATGTGCTTGAACATGATGCGGGTGTTCGAGGCCCCCGCGATGTGTGCGGCATCGACGAATTCGCGTTCGCGCAGTGTGAGGAACTCACCGCGGACCAGTCGGGACAGACCCGTCCAGATGATGACGCCGATGAACAGCCCCAGGACGATGGTGGCCATGTTGCCGCTGACGCTGGTGCCGGCGATGCGCCCGAGGACCGCAGCCAGGATCAGCAGGGGGATGATGATGATGATGTCCACGATGCGCATGAGGACCGCTTCGATCCAGCCGCGGAAGTAGCCGGAAACGGCGCCGACGACGACGCCGATGAATCCTCCGACCGCACCGATCACGAACATGATGATGATCGACTGCTGTGTCCCGCGCATGGTCATCGCAAAGTAGTCGCGACCGATGCGGTCCTGTCCGAAGGGGTGGTCACCCCAGTTGAACAGGTTCACGAATGTGGGGCGCCCGCCATTGACCTGGGTGGTGAACTGCTCGTAGTTGTAGTGCCACCACCCGGGGATGCCGATGAAGCCGATCGAGGTGAAGGCCAGCAGCGCGATCAGGACGAAGACGAAAATCGAGACGACGGCGGGCGTGTTGCCGATGAAGCGCTTGCGGACGATGGCGTTCTGGGACAGCCCCTTGACCTCGTCGGGGATGACCTCGGGGTCGAGGTCGTCTGGTTCGAGGTCCTCGGGGATCTGCCCGGAGGGGGTGGCTGGATTGGGCGTAGTCATGCTTTAACCCTTACGCGTGGATCGAGTACGGAATAGGCCAGGTCGGCGACCAGGTTGAATACCAGGGCCAGTAGGCCGGTGATCAGGAAGACGCCCATGACGGGGTTGGGGTCGGGGATCGGCAGCAGCGAGGCAACGAAGAGGTTGCCCATGCCGGTGAACGCGAACACGCGTTCGGTGATGACCGCACCGCCAATGAGGCCGCCGATGTCGAAGGCCACCAGCGTCGCGAGCGGGATCAGCGCATTCCGGAACGCATGGCGCATGACGACCGTCCGCTCGGACAGGCCCTTGGCGCGGGCCGTGCGGATGTAGTCCATCTGCATGATCTCGAGCATCGAGGCTCGGGAATACCGTGAGTAGCTGGCCAGGGATACCAGCAGCAGCGCGATGGTGGGCAGGAGCAGGTGGGTGAAGTTGTCCAGGTTGTGGATCCACCAGTTGCCCTCGAGGTTCGGCGTCGAGGACCCGATCGTCGCAATGGGGCGGCCGCGGATGCGGCCGTTGTTGAAGTAGTTGGGCCACTCGACCATGAAGCGGTCGAGCATGACCAGTCCGCCGACGAAAAAGGCGCTCAGCGCGGCGGCCCGCATGGACTGCCCCCGATCGAAGCCGCCCATGAGCCAGCCGACGGCGCAACCGACCAGGATGGTGACCACGGCCAGGCCAAGCATTCCCCAACCGGTGATGTTGCCGAACATGGGATTCAGGACGTAGTAGGCGATGAGCCCGACGGGCACCATGATCAGCGAGGAGTACAGTGCCTTGCGGTTCCGGACGCCGGCGGTCAGCTGGGTTGCCAGGTAGGCAACGCCGAGTCCGAAGACGACGATCAGGATCGGGCCGAGTCCGGGGTGGCTGAACCAGCCCGTCACGGACAGGGCAACCATGAGTCCGGCGGTCACGGCGGCCCCGATGACGAACCCGATACCGCGTTGGATGAAGTTCCCTCCCATGAAGAGCACGACAACGATGCCCATGCAGATCGCAGTGATGATCACGCTGGTCGGGCTGAAGACGGGATTCCTGAGGAAGTCGTTGAAGCCGATCGCCCCGAATTCCTTCAGCAGCACGGCCAGCCAGAAGATCGGCAGGGAGAAGAAGAGGAAGGCCATGAAGGTAACGGAGTAGTCCAGGGTGCTGTACTGGCGCAGCGCGGTGAGGATGCCCAGGGCGATGCCGATGACGATGGCGAGCACGGTTGCGGCCGTGATGAGCAGGATCGTCTGCCCCATGGCCCGTCCGAGCGCGTCGACGACGGGTTCCCCGTTGATGGCCAGCCCGAGATCGCACTTGCCCACGAAGGGCACCACGCACTGTGCTGCGCCCCCGAGCCACTTGAAATAACGCAGCGGCGGTGGGGTGCCCAGATCCAGCAAGGCAACCCGCTGCTGGATCAGTTGTTCCTTGTTCGGAGCATTACTCTGGCGCAGGTCCTGCAGCGGGTCGCCGGCGGCTGCCGTGAGCTGGTAGACGACGAACGAGGCGCCCAGAAGGATGAGCACGGCGGTGACGAGCCGCCGAATGATGTAGGTCACCATGAAAATTAGCCTCTTGTTAGAAGATCCCGGGGATCACCCGGCAGTACTTTCGCTGAAGTGTAGTTCACCTCACAGCACCCGGGAAGCAGGGAACTCCCAATCACTTCCAGTGGCCCCGTCAAGGAACAATGCGGATCGGAACGTGTCCGAACCAATCGGTCGCCGCCCATCCGCCGCGTTGATGGCTGGCGCAATGAAGCGCCGGGACCGCGAAGCTTGGTCCCGGCGCTTCAGGGCATCTACGTCCGGTTACCCGGTGTAGCTACTTCTTCAGGTTCCATTCCCAGAAGTTCCACCAGACACCGGTCTGGTTGGACATGTACTTCACGCCTTCGACATCCGAGGAGTGGGCCTCGACGCCGACCGACTGGAACAGCGGCAGGCCGTAGTAGGAATCCCAGATCAGCTTGTCGATCTTGATCTGGAGTTCGGTCTGCTTCGCAGGATCGGTCGTGACGATCAACTCGTCCATCAAGGCATCTGCTTCCTTGCTGGAGAAGTCGTTGAAGTTCGACGCCGAACCGGTTCCGAAGATCTGCGGCACGCCGGTCACGCCAACGCCCGAGGAGATCCACCCAAAGATGGTCGCGTCGTAGGTGCCCGTGCCCAGGGCGCCGCCCCACTCGGAGGCACCCAGGCCGCCGTCGACGACCTTGAATCCGGCCTTCTTGGCCGAGGCCGCGATGAGCGAGTAGGAATCCGAACGGTTCGGGTTGTCCTTGTTGTACATGATCCGGACCGTCGGCGTCTTGCCGTCCAGCAGCTTCTTAGCCGCATCGATGTCGGCGGCCTGGTAGTTGGCCGAGCCGTTGTTCTTGGCGGATTCCTCGTAGCCGTCGTTCGCGGGCACGAAGAGCTGGGAATCGAGCGGCTTGGCCTCGGGATCCAGCTTCTTGATGATCGTGTCGACGATCTGCTGGCGCGGAACGGTCTTCATGAACGCCTCGCGGACATCGGCGTCCTCGAACACACCGGTGTAATTCAGGTCGATGTGGTCGTAGGCCAGCTGCTCGCCCTTCTCGACGACGACCTGGTCGCCCAGGGCCTCGAGCTGCTCGAGCGTATCGGCGGAGGCCTGCGGGGCGATGATGTCCACCTCGCCGTTCTTCAGCGCCTGGACCTGTGCGGGGGACTCGCCGATGTAGCGGACGACGATCGAATCGACCTTCGGCATGGGTCCCCAGTTGTAGTCCTCGTTCCGGACCAGGGTCATGGACTGGTTCGGGACGATCTTGTCCACGATGAACGGGCCATTGGAAAGATACAGCGACTTGTCGGTCGGCAGCGACTTGGTGTCGTAGCCGGTATTCCAGAAGTCGGCAACCTTCTTCAGGTCGGCGTTGGGCTTGACCGGGTTCTCCGGATCGCCCTTGGGCAGCGTCGTGAGGAGCTTGGTCAGGTCCTCCTGGCTCATGCCCGCCTTCTCGGCGGCCACGTGCGCCGCAGTCAACACATCGAACGAGATCTCCCAGTCGGCGAACGGCTTGGAGTACGTCAGCGTGATCGAGCGGTTGTCGTCACCGATCTCCGGGACGTCGGTCAGCGCCAGGCCGGAGGTGTCGCCGGCGTAGTCGAAGTAGTTCGTGCCGCTGACGACTTCGCCGTCATCGTTGGCCTTTGCGTCGTTGAATCGTCCGGATTCAATGGCCCAGGCGAAGACCATGTCGTCGGCGTCGACGGCTTCACCGTCGGACCACTTGACACCTTCATTGATGGTGTACTTGACGGTGAGCGGGTCTTCCGAGAGGACCTCGTACTTGCCGAACTTCTCGTTCTTGACGACCTTGAGGTTGTTGTCGATGTAGTTGAAGCTCGAGTGGGTCGCGTAGGCAATCTTGGAGTTGATGTCCACGTTGCCCTTGGCGGTATCGTCGTTGAACGAGCTGAACGCGTTCACCTCGACGACGCGGACCTCGCCACCATTGCCGGCTTCTCCACTGCCGGCGGACGACGATTCATTGGTGCCCGTATTGGCAGCGCAAGCGCTCAATGCCAGGGCGGCGGTCGCGCCGATCGCGACAGCCTTGGAAATACGCGTGAAACGCATTCCGCCTCCTTGTGTTAGGTGTTCTCCAGCCGAGCTCTGCACTTGACTGTGACGATGCCACTGGCGCGTGGCCCGCCTCACATAGAGAAACCTTAGACTGCTGACCGCTCTCTTGGATATAAAAATCTCGCTTCAGAATCCGTCGTTATGGAGTCGCAACTTTAGGAGAGATCCATCACATTTTCCGCTCGTAGGTGTTGGCAGCCGTTTTTACCGCGCGAAATCAAGGATTTGCTTCACATTGACAAGTGTCAACTACTCGACACCGCCCCGGCAGGGATCTGGGCGAGGAATGTAATTTTTCCCAACCACTCCGGGCGTGTCTTCGGGGGGCCGCCCCGTCGTTGTCACACTGGCCGGGGTGGAACCGGCTCCAGGCACGAGTGTTACGCTGCGCCGCGCCCACGTCGTGAAGAGGAAGCTGGGCCCTGAGTCCCCCTCATTCCGGCTCGGTGGCGAGTGCTAGTCGGCGATGCGCAAGACGAGCTTTCCCCGTGCACTGCCATCTTGGCTGGCCGCGAAGGCCTCTGCGAGGTCCGCGAGGTCGAAGGTGCGGTCGATGTCGACCACGAGGCCGCCGTCGGCGACGCGGGCGAGCAATCCGGACAACCGCGGGCCGTCGGGCCGGACCCACAGCCAGCGCCCGCCGGAAGCGGTGACCGCCGGGTCGGCGATGGAGACGTGCCGGCCGTCGGGGCGCAGGACGGCCAGCGTCGTCTCCAGGACGCCGCCGGCGAAGTCCGCCACGGCGTCGAACCCGTCGGGGGCGATGTCCTGCAGCCGCTCCTCCAGCCCGTCGCCGTACACGACCGGCGTCGCGCCCAGGGCGGAGAGCTTCTCGTGGTTCCGGGCTGACGCGGTACCCACGACGTGGGCGCCGGTGCAGACGGCCAGCTGTGTGGCCATGGCCCCCACGCCTCCGGAGGCGCCATGGAGCAGGACCCGGTCGCCGGGCCGGACCTCGAGCGTCTCCATGCTGCGCAGTGCCGTCAGCCCCGTCAGCGGCAGTGCGGCGGCGACGTCGTCGGGGACGGCCTCGGGCACGCGGGCCACGTCGTTGGCGTAGACCGTCACGTACTCGGCGAAAGTCCCGGCCGCGACCACCTGCTTGCGGGCATAAGCGGCTACCCGCTCCCCCACGCTGAATTCGGGGGCATCGGGGCCGACCTCGTCGACAGTTCCCGCCACGTCCCACCCCGGGATCACGGGGAAGTGCGCATCCATCAGGCCGTCAAGGCCGCCGGACATCACCTTCCAGTCCACGGGATTGACCGAGGCGCGCGTGACGCGTATCCGCACCTCCCCCGGCCCGACCTTGGGGCGTGGCAGCTCCGTGAGCTCCAGGACGTCGTTTCCACCGTAGGTGCCGTAGGTCATCGCTCGCATGGTGACCGCAACCGCCGGTCGGCCTCGGTTATTCCGGAACCCTCCTGCCTTCAGGGCCGCGAAGGCTGGAAGTGCCGGCGGCATCTGGCCTGGTAGGCGTCGGCGCCGCCGATGTGTTCGGCCGTCGGCAGGAGCACGTCGCCGGCGGGCCCGGGGACCATCCGCTGGTGGAACGCCGCGTCGGCACCGCAGACCGTGCACACCGCTGTCAGCTTGGTGACGTCCTCCGCCAGGGCCATGAGCTCCGGCAGCGGTTCGAAGGGCCGGCCGTCCAGGGTCACCGACAACCC
Organism: Arthrobacter sp. JSM 101049; assembly: GCF_041679245.1. Taxonomy (NCBI): domain Bacteria; kingdom Bacillati; phylum Actinomycetota; class Actinomycetes; order Micrococcales; family Micrococcaceae; genus Arthrobacter; species Arthrobacter sp. JSM 101049. The sequence continues at coordinate 354,708 of NZ_JBGFFC010000002.1, forward strand.
GGCCACGGCCACCGTCGTCCCCGCTGCCACAAGTGCCGTCACGACCGGGACGAGTCCTGGCCCGAAGAACTGCGCCTCGTCGATCGTCACCAGATCAAGGGATCGGGAGCCGGCGAGCGTAGCGATCGCCGTGGCCTCGGACAGGGCTCGCGAAGGGATGCTCAAGCCCGCATGGGAGGCGACCAGGTGGTGTCCGGTGCGCTCGTCGAGCGCGTGGTTGACGACCTCCAGAGCCAGGCCCGCCAGCCGGGCCCGGCGTACCCGTCGGAGCAGCTCCTCGGATTTGCCCGCGAACATCGGTCCGCTGATCACCTGGAGGCGGGCTTGCTGTCGGGTCGTCGCCCGGTGGACGGGTCCCCCGTCGGGCTCAGGCATGGGCTCCACGCAGACCCTCGAGCACCTGGCGCAGCCGCTGGGGTTCATCGTCCACCAACCTGATGCCCAGGTCGCGCACCAGGTCCACGGCTTGCCCGGCGGTGACCTGCTCGTGGAGCGTCGGATGCCCGGGGACCCGGACCGTCCGGGTGGCCTCGGTGATGGTGACGTGGCCGTCATCGGTGAAGCGAGAGGCGACCAGGTTGCGCAGGAATCGCCCGGATCCGGCTGCGGTGGACGTGATGAAGTGCCCGGTGCGCACGTCGACGGGCTGCACCGGAAGCATGTCGGTGAGATGCTGCAGGTCGCCGTCCCGGTACACGCCCCACAGCTCGGCCCCGTCGACGACCGAGCGACGCAGCTCGAAGACCCGGCCGCCCTCGTCGCGGCGCGCGCCGTCGTGCAGGGGAAGGGGGCCGCGGATGCTGAACCCGAAGCCGGGGTCCGAAAGGAAGCTGGCGCCCTCCACGTCGGCGACCACGGTCATGTGCGTCCGGGTGCCGTGCGGTGAGTGGACCCGGCCCAGGTGGCGGCGGACCCCGAAGCCGAGGTCCTCGAGGGCTGCGGCGAACAGCTGGGCGTGTTCGAAGCAGTACCCTCCCCGCCCGCGTTCGACGAGCTGGCGCTGCACCGCTGCGGGGGCCACCCCGGGGTGCGTGCCGAGCAACACGTCCACGTTGGCGAACGGGATGGTCCTCACGTGGGCCTGGTGCAGGGCTTCGAGCAACTCCAGCCCGGGATGCGCCCGGCTGATGCCCAGCAGCGTCAGGTAAGCATCGACGTCGAACTCCGACTGGTGCCATGATGCGCCGGTGAGGGCCCGGTCCTGCATGGTGCCGCCTCCTGATTGTGCTCGGATCCTGACGACACCTTATCCGCTCCCCCACCCGGCTCACCCGGTGCGGTCTGCGGCGCCGGTGCTGACGCGGCCCTCACGCGATGCGGGAGGGTTCCAGGTAGGTGCGCACGTCGGCGATCCGTGCGGTTCTGGCGGCGCCGGTGAAGCGGATCATGTGGCAGAAACCAACCCGCCGCCCGGTCGCGACCAAGGCACCGTCGCACGCGGCCATCCGGCCGTGCGTGAGCACGGACAGGAACTCCAACCGTTCCGGTGGGGACGACGGGACGGTCCGCAGGACGGCGTCGGGGCCTTGCAGCGTCTCGCCGCCCATCACGGTCCAGGTCACATGGTCGTCGAGCCAGGGGCGCACGGCGGCTGTCTCCCCCGCGGCCCATGCTGAGACCATGTCGGCCACGATCACGGCCCGCGGCGCGTTGCCGCATCCGGACGGCAGGATGACTTCCACGGTCCCCCTCGGGTGGTCGGAACGGCATCGCGGCCCGACGGGGCACACGCTACCGGCTTCCGCCCGTTCGGGGAACCTCCGTTCGGGGATCGCCGGGCCGGCCCGGGGCCTCCTACCGGGCGCCCGATCGCGGGACGGGACGGGGCACCGTGCCCTAGGGTGAAGGAATGCAGGTTCTCGAGCACGCGGCCCAGGTTCCCGACCCGCTGTCCCCCTATCGGGCCGTCGACCGGTCCCGCCTCCGGCACGAGTGCTGGGTCATGGGGCACATGGTCGCCGGCATCGACGGAACGGCCGCCGTCGGCGGGCGCGTCGGCTCCCTGTCCACCCAGTCCGACCAGTCGCTGTTCCGCGGCATGCGCGAACTGGCCGACATCGTGATGGTCGGTGCCGAAACGGTGCGCCTCGAGGGCTACGGTGCGGTCAGACTCCCCGAACAGGCCCGCGAACGGCGCCGGCGGCTTGGCCAGCCAGCGACCCCACCCGTCGCCGTGGTCAGCCGGACCCTGGAGTTCGACTGGTCCACGCCGGTCTTCGCCAACGCCCCGGCCCATGCCCCGACACACCTGATCACCTGCTCCGCCGCGAACCCGGAACGCGTCGCCGAGGCCGAACGCTTCGCCACGGTCATCGTCGCCGGCGAGGACCGCGTCGAGCCCGCCACGGCGATGCAGGCGCTGGCGGATCTGGGGCACCGCGTCGTGCTCTGCGAGGGCGGCCCCACCTGGCTCGGCGAACTCGTCGCCGCGGACCGCCTCGATGAGTTGTGCCTGTCGCTCTCGCCGATGATGGGCGGGGACCCGTTGCCGGTCTGCCTCACCCCGTCCGGCGCCGGGATCAGCGAATTTGCGCTGAAGGGAACCCTGGTGGAAGAGAACACGCTCTTCCTCCGCTACGAGAAGGACCGGCAAGAACGCCATGTCCATGCTTGACGGAACCTTCGGGACCTTGATGACGTCGGCCGACTCCGCCCTGGTCGTCGTCACGACCGTGGCCGAGGGGGAACGGGCTGGATGCGTCGTCGGCTTCCACACGCAGTCCAGCATCTCGCCCCAGCACTACTGCCTGTGGCTGTCGAAGGCCAACCACACCTATCGCGTGGGCCTGCGCGCCCGGCACTTCGCGGTCCACTTCCTCACCGCCGGGGACTCGGCGGTGGCGGAGGCCTTCGGCACCCGTTCCGGCGACGATACCGACAAGTTCTCCGGGGTCGAGATCGAGGACACTGTGCAGGGGGTACCCCTGCTCGCGGCCTGCCCGAACCGGTTCCTGCTGGAGCGGATCGCCATGCTCGACGACGGTGGTGACCACGTCTGCCTCACCGGCCGGGTCGACTCGTCCCAGTGCCGGGATTCCTTTACGCCCCTGCGCCTGTCCGACGCGGCGCACCTGACCCCTGGCCATGACAGCGAGGACCGGGCCATCCAGCCCTGATGTCCCGTCGGCCCGTCTACCGCCCGGGACCTGCGGTACACCGTCGCTGCGCTTCGCGCCGCTGCATCGACCGCACCTGGCTTTCGGGATCCCGCCCCATCGCGCACGACGGCGATCCGGTCACTTCTTGTTGTCGTGCTCCGTGTCGATCGTCGAGACAAGCGCCGCCTTCACGGTCAGCACCTTTTTGGTGAAGGAGGCATCGGCGTAGAACACGAAGTAGTCTCCCTCCTGCTTGTATCTGGCGGCTTCAACGACCCGCTGGTAGCCGCCGGTCTGGTCCTGTGAGCTGTTGATCGCGAATGTCGTCATGTGGAAGGTCCCTCGGTTCGTGCCCCGAGCCGGCTGCGGCCAGGTTGGCACGCCGGCCGGGAACGGCGGTCTGGTGTCCGCAGGCTACCACCGGCCAGCGCTGGCGCTCCCCCGCACGGCGCCCCCGGCCGCGGACGGCAGCGCGTGGTGCCGCTACCAGGCGCGGCCCCGCAGGTCCACGGTTCCGGCGGGCCACTCCGCGAAGACCCTGCCAACCGGCAACACCAGCAGGGGCTGGCCCGGTGCCTCCTCGACGGGGATACCGTCCCGCCCCACCAAGCGCTCGCGCGCCCGGACGCGATGCCATCCGCAGGATGCGTAGAACGGCACGACCTCCTCGCGGCATCCGAGGTATCCGAAGTCGATGCCGCCGGAATCCGCCATGGCTTGTGCGGCACGCCCCATGAGCCTGCTGCCCAGGCCCAGGCCGCGCCCCCGCTCGGCGATCAGCACGCCGCCGACACCCCCGATGGTCGTCGGCGTGCCGCCCACGTCGATGTCCCGACGGGCCCACCCCACGTGTGCGACGACGTCGTCGCCCGATCGCGCAACAACATGCTCCTGGTGCGGCGCGTAGCCGTATGGCTGGTCCGCGTCCCAGGGTCCGAAGCCGTCCAGGTACTCGCCGTCGAAAAACGTCCGCAGCGCGGCGAGGGCAGCCGGTCCGAGGACCCCGTGCCCGAGAACGTCGATCTGGATCATGTCCTCCATCCTGCCAGCGCGGCACCGGCCAGCGGCTACTCCTCGCGGGAGCACGTCGTCGGCCGACGGATACCCGACGCGGCTATGGTGGGTGAATGACTGGTGAACGCGTTCTCCAGATCGGGATGGACCCGGACGTCATCGACTTCTCCGCCTGGCCGGACCAGGACGCGGACACGCTGCGCCGCCGCATCGGCGAGGCGGAGGCATCGCTGCGGAGAGCCGGTTTCGAGGTCACTGCCTGCCTGCTGCACGACGACGCCGACGCTGCCGAATCGATGGTTGCGGCCTCCTTCGCACAGGAAGCCTTCGACGTCGTCGAAATCGGGGCCGGGCTCCGGACGTCCCGTGAGTACACCCTGGTCTTCGAGCGGGTCGTCAACCTGGTCTCGAGGCTCCAACCGGGGGTCCAGATCTGCTTCAACGATTCGCCCGAGACGACCCTGGACCCCGTCCTGCGCGGGATGGCGCGGTGAGGGCGAGGCCCGCCGCCTGATACGCGCCGAGTGCCAGACGCACCGGCATCACCCGAGCAGGCCGCCTCTTCCACGTATGGATCATCGGCTTCATGTGAGGCATGTCAGGATGGACCCATGAACGTCACGGTCCAAGAATGGGAAGCGTCCGTCGCCGATCTGTGGGAGCGCTTCGACTCGTTCGACCGCCGCGAGGGAGTCGCAGCGATGCGCGAATTGGCCGACGCCTGCCCCACGTCCGATGGCAGGGCCGCCTTCGAACTCGCCGGCATGTACGACTCGACGGGCTTCGAGCTCGAGGCCGGCTCAGAGTACGAGCGTGCTCTCCGGCTCGGGCTCGACGAAGCCCGGCATGCACAGCTCGCCGTTCAGTACGGCTCGACATTGCGCAATCTCGGCCGCCTCGATGAGGCGCTCGCCGTCCTGCGGGCAGCCCCCACCCATGAGTCGACCGGCTCCGCACCCCGCATCGTGTTGGCTCTCACCCTGCACAGCGCCGGACGCAAGGACGAAGCACTCCAGGTAGCCATCGAGGCGCACCTCGATGCGTTGCCCCGGTACCAGCGGTCTATGCGCAATTACGCCGCCGCGCTCACTGCGCCCGCGTCGTCAGGCGAAGCGACGACGCCGTAATCCAGCTTCCAACCGCGGTGGCAGAGTCACGAAGCGCTTGAGCGCACGGCTGCGGACGACGGGGCCGCCCTGGACAAACAGGGCGTGTCGCCGCATCCCCTGGAAGACCGCATATGTCGGCACTGGCCATGGATCGGCGGCCTGCAGCAGCCTTGCCGCTGCTGCCCGCGTCCGGTGTCGGAGCTCGTCGGGGTTGTCGATCAGCACTTCGCAGCCGAGGGCGGCAATAACCGGCCGTATCCAGTCGAGGTTGTCGGCATTGATCTCGACCCGATGCCAGGGTGGGATGCCCTCGCCCGTCCACCCTTCCTCGCTGTCCAGTTTTTCCAGCCGCGCCACACTGCGCGGTAGATGGGCCCGGATCCGGTCCTCGGTTGCGCGGATACGCAAGACGACCCGCCACCGATACTGCGCAGCAGCGAAGTGGTCAAGGAGGTGGCTTTCCACGTCCAGTTGCCGTGGCGCGGTGAAGGAGCCCGGTATTGTCCGAGCCGTCCGGATCCGATCGACGCGGAACGTACGTTCTTCTTGGATGTCCGTATCGAACGCGATGAGATACCACCCGTGTCGCTGCTCGGTGGCCACACCGCCGAGGCCCGCGCCAATCGCAGTATCATGTTGGACTTCCTCGTCGACGACGTCGACGGCACCTACAAGTCTCTCCAGGATGTCATCGACGGGTTCGTCAACGCACCGACCGACCTGCCTGGGGTAATCGGTCACTGCTCGACAGGGATCCGGATGGCAATCTGACCAACTTCTTCACCCCGATCGAAGAAGCGGCCCGGGCTCGATTCCCCGACGAAGCCGCGGAGGGAAAGCCCCGGGGCGCCGGTCCCCGGTGAGCGGGCCAGACCGGGTGGGCCAGCGGTCAGCGTCCCCGACCTGACGACGACGACACCCGGCGCTGTCGATGCGGCCGCGTTCGTCGAGGACGGGCAGGTCGGGCCCTTCATGCACTTCGTCAACAGAACGCTCGGACGACCGGATGGTTAGGCTGGCTGGATGGCGACAGTTATCCTCGTGCGGCACGGCCGCACCACAGCGAATGCCACCGGGCTGCTGGCTGGCAGGGCCGACGGAGTCAGCCTGGACCAGGTCGGGCGCGACCAAGCGGCCCTGACCGGAGACAGGCTTGCGGTCGTTCCCCTCGTCGGCGTGGTGTCGAGTCCTCTGGAGCGTTGTCGGGAAACAGCGCAATTCATCCTCGATCGACAGACGGGTACACCGAAGGCTCCGGTCGATCCCGACATCAACGAGTGCGATTACGGCCAGTGGCAGGGCCGGACGCTCAGCGAGCTCGCCAAGGAGGACATGTGGCCGATGGTGCAGTCGCAACCCTCCGCCGTCGTCTTTCCCGGCGGTGAATCCATGGCCACGATGCAGGCACGGGCAGTGGCAGCGATCCGCCGCCACGACGCGGCCTTCGAATCCGAGTACGGTCCAGGGGCCGTGTGGGTAGCGGTCAGCCACGGGGACGTCATCAAGTCGATCCTCGCCGACGCGCTCGGCATGCATCTCGACCTGTTCCAGCGCATCACCGTGGGTCCCGCCTCCGCATCGATCGTGCACTACGGCGCGGGCAGGCCGAGCGTCCATGCGACCAACACTGACGCAGGCGATCTGTCATGGGTGTCGAAAGGCCTTCAAGCCGGCGATGCGCCGGTGGGCGGCGGGGCAGGGCATAAGGCGCCATGAACCACTTGCGCCTAGAATACTGGCATGCCTACACGTGTTCACGAGTTTGACTGGCCCGACCGGGTCGTCGTTGGCACCATCGGACTTCCGGGCGCGCGCACCTTCTACCTGCAGGTGCGCGCAGGGACGCAAGTCGTGAGTATCGCCCTCGAGAAGCAGCAGTCGGCTCTGCTCGCGGAGAAGATCGACGAAATCCTCGACGAACTCTTCACCCTCGAGGGCAATCCCTTCAGCGTTCCCACGGGCACTCCCATTGAACTTGTCGACAATGACCAACTCGACATTGTCCAGGAGCAGTTTCGCGCCGGGGCCATGGGCCTCGGCTGGGACCCCACGACCGCCCAGGTCGTCATCGAGGCCCGCCCCATTGCCGAGATCGATGCTGGCGACAATGGCGAATGGCTTCAAGCGGACAGCGCAGACGAGTCCGAAATGCTCCGCGTGCGCATGCCGGTCGGCACCGCCCGCGCATTCGCCAAGCGCACCCGCGAGATCGTGGGCGCCGGGCGTCCGATGTGCCCGCTCTGCGGTTACCCCATTGATGCCGACGGACACACCTGCACCCTTCCCGAGGCCTGATGCCAGCACCGGACCTCGAGACCGCTGAACTGAATCTCACCGGCCGCATCACGACGGCTTCAAATGCAACATTTCTGGGCAGCATCGGCGACGTGGTGGTCGTCTACAAGCCGATAGCCGGCGAAAGTCCACTGTGGGATTTTCCCCAAGGGTTTCTGGCCCACCGGGAGGTGGCGGCGTATTTGGTCTCGCAAGCCTTCGGCTGGGACCTCGTGCCGTACACATGGCTGCGTGATGGCCCGTTGGGCGAAGGGATGGTGCAGCTCTGGCAGGAGCCGGATCCCGCCCACAGCGCGGTGCAACTGGTCGCAACGGATCAGGTGCCGGAGACGGGCTGGAAACGCGTTCTCGAGGGACAAGATGAGAACGGACAGATGGTCGCCCTCATCCACGAAGACACGCCGGCGCTCAGACGCATGACGGTCTTCGACATTATCGTCAACAACGCCGACCGCAAGGGCGACCACATTCTTGCCATGACTAACGGAGACCGGCACGGAGTGGACCATGGGGTCACCTTTCACCGCGACCACAAGCTACGCACGGTGCTGTGGGGATGGCTGGGAGACTCGTTGAGCGCTGAGGAACTTGAGGGCATAGATCGTGTCATCGCGGAACTCCGCGGTGGGCTCGGCCGAGACTTGGCGGACTTGCTCAGCGCCGAGGAAATCGCGTCGCTAGCAGAACGTTGCGCCCGGCTACTCTCGGCAGGGCGGTTTCCAGCCCCGAGGGGTGAGATGCCAGCTGTTCCGTGGCCCCTGTTCTAGCTCGAGCCACACCCGGATCGGGCTTCAGTGGCCACCCGCCGCGTGCAGCTTCCGCGCCGCTGCCGTCCCGAGCCGGTGGCGGAGTTCTTCGGGGTGATCGACCAGCACCTCGCAACCGACGGTCTCAATGACCGGCCGTATCCAGTCGATGTTTACGGCATTGATGTCCATCCGATGGCAGGGCGGGGCAATGTTATGCATCCGTCCGTCCGGCGCAGCGAAGTCGCTCAAGCCGCGCCGCGCCGCGGCGCAATGATGGCGGCTCCCAGATAGTCCTCGAGCACCGTATTAAAGACCACCTGCGGCAGACTCAGGGCTGCACGACTCATCTGCCGTCCTGCGAACGGTTCACTGATCGCTCGCAGTACATGCCGCATCCCCTGCGCAACGGGAACTCAACCACGGCGCCACGGTTGGATCCAGATTTTTCAGCGAGTCTCCGTCAAGCCTGGCGCGATCACTTCGAGCCCTGCGGCTCGGGAAGCTTCACCAAGCCTGCGGTCATACGTGAGGATCGCTGACGCATCAAGTCGCATCGCCGCTTCAAGATGCAGGGCGTCGAGCGTGCGGAGGTACGGCATCGGCAAGAAGCCCGCGCTGCGGTAGACAGCCCTGTCAAGCGCCGCGAGTCCGACACCTTCGAGGACACGAGTCACATCGGACTGTTCGAGTTCCTCCCGGACCGCGACACGGCGCAGTTCGGTCTCGAGCAGGTCGCTGGAGACGAGGGTGGCCTGCGTCCGGTCAAGCCAGTCCAGCACAGCCGGACTCTCGGGCTGGTCGATCAACAGCGCACCAAGAGCGGAGGTATCGACGTAGACGACCGGATGGCTGGTCACAGGCGATCGCCGCGCACGTCGTCGAGGATCGCGCTGAGGCTGTGCTCCGAGGTCTTACGTTCAATGGCCAGCCCCCTCCAGCCACCCTCGCGACGGGCGGGCCGGGTGATTTGCAGCGTGGCTGCGGGCGCATCCAACGGCACGATTCGCCCCACGGGCACCCCGCTGTTGGTCAAGATGAACGAGTGGCCCTCGCTCACCGCGCGGAGCACGCGGCCGGACTCGTTGCGAAGCTCGCGTTGTGACAAGCTCTCCGCCTGTGGTTCGCCGATGCTCATGCTCGAATCGTAGCACCCGTGCGACGCGGGGCGGGAAGTTGTCACCACGCCGAAACACGTGGCGACCGCACATCGGACAGCCTGAACTACCATCAACTACGCGTTAGTCCGAGTCGGCGATTTTCAGGTGACCCGACTACACCTCCAAGCGGAATTCCAGCACGTTCCATAGCCGAATAATGTTTACGGTGCGGGAACGCCTGCACCAGCTCAGTGACGGCAGCCGCAAGGCTCGATAAGGTACGTATCATGACTACGTGGAGGTATGTCGCGAGCCGAGTCCGCGACCAAGCATCCTCCGAGGAGTCATGGGAGATCAGGGAACTCTTCCTCGAGGAGGACGGCAGATTCTCGTTCACCGAGCAGGCGATCGCGCCCGCGGGCACCACGATCGAGGAACTACAGCGTGACGTCGAGGCCATGCTTCGCGATAACCAGCAGCAGCCTCATCTTGATCTCACTGGCAATGAGCCGCGACTCGCCAACGAGGGCGAGGAGATGGGCCGCCCGGCCGGATAGATACCGCCGACGCTGCTGCTTACACTGGGTTTAATCGCATCGCCCGAATAAGCCAGACCACCTGCTCAGTAGTGGTATCGCGCTTGGAGGATGACAAGGTCGTCGCCGTCAACAAGGTAGACCAGCCTATGTTCGTCGGTGATGCGTCTTGACCACGAACCTTGGGCGCCGTATTTGAGCTGCTCCGGCTTCCCGATGCCGTCGAATAGCTGGCGTAGGCAGGCATCGATGAGCGTGTTGATCCGTTTGAGAATCCGTCGATCGGCCGCCTGCCAGTGCCTGTAGTCCTCCCACGCAGAGGAATCCCAGACGAGGCGCATTCAGTCCTCGCGATCGAGCTCGTGCACCTCGGTTTGGCCGGTCCGAGCACGCTCGTAGGCGTCGAGCAGCCGGCGGGCATTGGCGGGCGAACGAAAGAGGTATGCCGTCTCCTGCCACGCCGTGTACTCGGTGGCGGGCATCAGTACGGCATTGCCTCCGCGGGAGACGATTTCCACGGCGTCATGGTCGTCGTTGATGCGCTGGATCAGCGGGAACAGGGTCTTACGCGCTTCGCTGGCACTGATGGACACGGTGAGGCTCCTTTTGCATGCGGAAGTGGTACAACACTACGGTACCACTCCAATGCTGACGGTCATTCCCATCATGCCCAATGATGTGTGTCGCAGTACGATCTCAGCCGGATCGACGGCCATGCCTCAGGAATCCGGAGATGCACTGCTGCTTTGTCCGCGGTTGGGTGTCACTCCGGCACACCGGTGTGGATTGCGCGGGCCACCCTTGACTTCGCCATCACTCGCATCAGATCGTTAGACGAATGGACGTGCGAAGCGTGACCGTTGGCCTCCCGGTGAACGACCTGAAACGTTCTATTGAGTGGTACCAGCGCGTGTTCGCCTTGGCGGATCCAGGTCTCGCACCAGCCGGCGGCGTGGTGGAGTTTCGGCTGGGAGCGCTCTGGTTACAGCTCGGCGAAGAGCCGACGACGCGCTCCGGGGCCGAGGTTGTGACTCGATTCGGAGTCGGTGACGCCGCTGTCGAACGGGAACGCTTGATCAGCTGCGGCGTCGAGGCCGGACCGCTGGAACATGTTCCGGACGGGGTCGACTATTTCGATTTCCGCGACCCAGACGGAAACAAGCTCAGCTTCTACTCCGAGGTGCAGCCATCCTGAGTGATCGTCGCCAGATGGAATCCTGTTGGGTGCCGAATGGCGGCCTGGCGATGGAAGACCTGCCGCCCGTCGACGGGACCCGTTCGCCGTTCACCGTGTCCATGCGCTGAGGAGGCAGATGCTATACCGGGCCCCAGCTACACATTGAACCTGAACTCCACCACGTCGCCGCAGTTAGCGAACGTCTGAAGACTGTCACCTGATGTGCCGGCCACGCACTCGGGCGCGAAGCCGACGTCGATAGCCTCGAGGTCGCCGTACGACTGTCCTTGACCTCGGCCAGCGCCTTCCTCCACCTCGACGCGAGTCAGCTCGCGGATGGGTCTTCGTGCCCCGGCACTCCGACACGTAGCGTTACTCGCACGCATTGCCCCGGTCAAGGTCGTGCGGCACGACGAAGCTGCGTATGGCGTCCGCCTCGTCGATCGCCGCGGCGAACTCCTCCTCGGTGGCCGAGCTCAGCAGCTCGAGGGGCGATCGGTCCGAGCCGTCCGCGCCATGGGGCAGGTCCGGGTGCGGCGTCTGCCACCAGTCCAGTAGCGCCCTGGCGACGTCGGTCGGATCCGAGCCTCCGCAGGACCGGGCGAGCGCCTGGTTGGTCTCGGCAAGCGCGTCGATGATCTTCCCGTCGCGGAACTGGAAGGCCGGATAGAACTTCGTCCCTCCGAGCTCGACCTCGATCACGACGTTGTGCTTGAGGTAGGTCCGAAGCAGGCTGCGCTGGGCGGCCTTCTTCGCGCGCGCCGCCTGCGCCGGGGTACGTGTCCGCTCCGCGTCGATCACTTCCGCCCCCGTCAGCGATGCGCGGGTCTCGGCGGCGGTCATGCACTCGGCTCGGTCGAGCAGGCTCGCGGCCATCATCGGTGAGCGGTCGAGCGCGAAGGCCCGATCCCAGATCGGGCTGCTCCTCCAACTGTCAGGGAATCCGAGCTGCTCCATGCCGAAGCCGACGGTGCGGGACTTCTCTTCGACGAAGTCGGCCAGGTCCACGACGTCGCCCTTCTCCGGCGCGATGCTCAGCAGGAGGTGGCGCAATACGAGCAGCACTCCGTAGAGCCTGTTGTTCGTCCCTTCTTCCGCGAGCGACGCGAGCAGGTCGTCGGCGTCCTTTCGAGCCTGCCCCGGCGCGTCGATGAGCACATCGAACGCGCGGTTCCACACACGGCCGTAGTGGGCGCAGATGTTCCGCACGTTCCTGAGGTTGTTGAGCCAGTTCCCGAGAGCGCCGCGATCTCCGTGGCCGTCGGCGGTGCGGACCTGGAACCGTGCCGCGAGGATCTCCTGGTCGGGCTGCAGCATCAGGTCGTAGAGGCTGCTCAGCACTCCGAAGGACATCACTTCTGTCGCGACCCAGATGGGCAGGTGCGGACCGTACTGCTGGCGGAAATGTACGACGAAGTCGCCCCGGGCGCGCTGCTCGTGCCGGTCGTACTCCTCGAGCCACTCGCGGTAGGCGGCGGTCGGCTCGGGCGGCGCGCCGGGATCTTCCTGCCTCGTCGCGCCGAGCGCCCAGGGGTGCCTGTGCGCGAACGCGTCGATCCTGCCGAGCCGGTGGCCGATGAAGAACCGGAAGGCCGTCTCGACGGTACTGAGGACGTCGCCGAGGCGCATGCGCAACTCGTGGTCGAACTCTTACAGCGAGACCACGTGCGCGAGGCCGGTCCCGGGCACGAACGTGTCCAGGCGGATCTCGCGGTCCTCTTCGTCGGACCGGGGCGCAGGAGGAGCGGGCCGGTCACGGTAGAGGTGCCAGTAACCCGAGAGCCGGTAGTAGCCGTATCGCTGCAGGACCTCGGCCGCGTAGGCGTTGTCTCCGCAGTCCATGCCGCGCCCGCGCAGCCGGCGGATCTGCTCGGGGACCGTGAGGAACGGCTTGGCGTAGGTGCTGTTCGGGGTCGTCACGTGCGCATCGTCCTGGTGTCCCCGGCGCCCGGGGGTAGAAAGAGAACAGGCCCGCGTCTCATCTAGAGAAGCGAGCCTGTCGTGTTAATCCGAGGATACGGGTTCCACCTGCGCAGGTCAAACACTGCTCGGTCGCTCAGCGTCGGCAGCTCCGGGCACTGCTTGCCCCGGCCACGACCTCGATGCTGGAACCAACGCGCTGGTGAAGCGCCCTGGGTTCCGTTAGGGAGGCAGTCGGCTCCTGCGGAGGTTCCGCAGGGGCCGGTTAAAAGCGAAGGTCAGCGCCATTAACGCTCAGCAACTGATGGTAGATCGAAACTCATCCGTCGACCCCAACAGGAAGCCGAGAAGGTAAAACCCCTGGTCAGAGGACTTTTTTAGACATTGAACCTGAATTCCACCACGTCGCCGTCCTTCATGACGTAGTCCTTGCCCTCGATGCGCGCCTTGCCTGCGGCTTTGGCGGCGGCGGTCGAGCCGGCGGCGACCAGGTCGTCGAAGCCGATGACCTCGGCCTTGATGAAGCCGCGCTGGAAGTCGGTGTGGATGACGCCGGCGGCCTGCGGGGCGGTGTCGCCCTGGTGGATCGTCCAGGCACGCGATTCCTTGGGCCCGGCGGTCAGGTACGTTTGCAGGCCGAGGGTGTTGAAGCCGACGCGGGCCAGTTTGTCCAGGCCCGACTCGGTATAGCCGGCCTCGGCGAGCATCTCGGCGGCCTCGTCCTCCTCAAGTTCCACCAGGTCGGATTCGAACTGGGCGTCGAGGAAGATGGCCTCGGCCGGAGCGACCATATCCGACAACCGGGCGCGCAGCGCGTCGTCGGCCAGGCCTTCCTCGTCCATGTTGAAAACGTAGATGAACGGCTTGGTGGTCATCAGCTGCAGCGGGGCGACCTCGGCCAGGTCGAGCTTGGCTGCAGCCGCACCTGCGTACAGGGTGGCGCCCGATTCCAGGATTTCCTGGGCGGTCTTGATGGCCGACAGCAAGGAGGCGTCGGCCTTCTTGGCCTTGACTTCCTTCTCCAAGCGGGGAAGCTGGTTTTCGATGGTCTGCAGGTCGGCCAGGATCAGCTCGGTGGCGATGGTCTCGATGTCCCCTGCGGGGTCGATCTCGCCATTGACGTGCACGACGTCGGGATCGGCAAAGGCTCGGGTTACCTGGCAAATGGCATCCGCCTCGCGGATGTTGGCCAAGAACTTGTTTCCCAATCCCTCCCCCTCGGAGGCACCCTTTACGATGCCGGCGATGTCAACGAAGGACACCGTGGCCGGCAGGATCCGCTCGGAGCCGAAGATCCCGGCGAGGACCTTCAACCGGTCATCGGGAAGGGGCACCACGCCGACGTTGGGCTCAATCGTGGCGAACGGGTAGTTCGCCGCGAGAACCTGCGCGCGGGTCAGTGCATTGAACATGGTTGACTTGCCGACGTTGGGCAGTCCGACGATTCCGATTGTTAGAGCCACGGGAGACAACTCTACCTGCCGCAAACTGTCGGCGCAGGCTGGCAGAGTGGGGGCATGGATGCTTTTGCTTGGGTTGTGTCGACTCTCACGCTGTTGTTGGGGCTGGTGCTCGGGGCCGCCGGTCTGTGGATGCTGGGCCTCCGTGACCGCTTTGCGGCGCTGGCCGACGACGGCCGCCGGAAGGCCGAGCTGTTGTCGGTTGCGGAGTCGTCGCTCGCCGCGACGCGGGGGCAACTTGAATCACTGCAGTCGCGCGCAGATGCCGACCGCATCCGCGAGGGGAGCGACCGTCAGGTCCTGCAGGTCCTGGCCCCGGTGGCGGAGAAGCTCCACCAGGTGCAGCAGCAGGTGTCGCTGCTCGAGCGGGACCGGGTGGAGCAGTACGGCCAGCTCAGCCAACAGCTGAGCATGGCCGCCGAGCAGGACGCCGCGATCCTGAGGACGACGTCGTCACTGGCCGGCGCGCTGCGCAACACCTCGGCGCGGGGCACCTGGGGAGAGGTGCAGTTGCGCCGCGTTGTGGAGGCCGCCGGAATGCTGGCCAGGGTTGACTTCAACGAGCAGGTCACCACCACCACGGGCAAACGACCCGACATGGTCATCACCTTGCCCGGCGGCAAGTCGGTTGCCGTCGATTCAAAGGTTCCCCTGAACTCCTACCTCTCGGCGCAGGAGATTGACGTGCTGGCCGAGTCATCCCGCGTTGCCGAGAGGCGTTCCCTTCTGGAAGCCCATTCGAAGGCATTGCGCTCCCATGTCGATGACTTGGCCTCGAAGACGTACTGGGAGTCCATCCCGGGTAGCCCCGAACTGGTGGTCTGCTTCCTGCCCGCGGAATCATTTCTGGCTGCCGCCGTGACCAGCGATCCGGACCTGCTGGACCATGCCTTCTCCCGGAACGTCGCCCTTGCAGCACCGGCGACGCTGCTCTCGATCCTCAAGGGGCTGTCCTTCGCCTGGCGGCAGGAGTTGCTGACGGAAAACGCGCGCGCCTTGTTCGACGAATCGCAGGAGCTCTACAGCCGGCTGGGGACCTTGGGCTCGCACGTCACGAAGCTCGGCTCGTCTCTGAAGTCGAGCGTGGAACGCTACAACTCCTTCGTGGGGACGCTGGAGTCCCGTGTCCTGCCGTCGGTACGCAGGATCCAGAACCTCGATCCGGGCCACGGGCTTGCCGCGGTCGACGGTGCCGGCCTGTCGGTCGCGCCGGTCGAATCAACACCACGTGTGCTCAGCGCCAGCGAGCTCCTGCAACATGAAGCGCCGGATCGGGAGACGGATTCGGGCGATGCCAGGAGCGAAAGCGCCTAGCTTCCATTCCCATGGCCGCCAAGCCCGCGGGATGAGTCGCCGGCTTCCTTGAGCTTGGCCCGCAGTTCCTTGGGGAGCGAGAAGAGGATGTCCTCCTCGGCCGTGACGACTTCCTCGGCGGGGCCGAACCCGTACTCGGTCAGCAGGTCGAGCACTTCGCGGACCAGGACCTCGGGCACGGAGGCCCCGGAGGTGACCCCGACGCTGGAGATGCCCTCGAACCAGCTCTCGTCGATCTCGTTGGCGAAGTCGACACGGTGGGCGTCCTTGGCACCGTATTCGAGGGCGACCTCGACCAGGCGCACGGAGTTGGACGAGTTGGCCGACCCGACGACGATCACGAGTTCGGCCTGCGGTGCGATCTTCTTGATGGCGGCCTGGCGGTTCGACGTGGCATAGCAGATGTCATCGCTGGGCGGATCCTGCAGGTTGGGGAAGCGTTCCCTGAGGATGTTCACGATCTCCATGGTCTCGTCGACCGAGAGCGTGGTCTGCGACAGCCAGATGAGGTGGTCCGGATCCTCGACTTGGACTGTGCGGGCCTCGGCCGGGTTGTTGACGATCGTGGTGCTCTCCGGCGCCTCGCCGAACGTCCCCTCGACCTCTTCGTGGCCCTCGTGCCCGATGAGCAGGATGTGGTTGTCCGCCTTGGCGAATCGCACGGCCTCGCGATGGACCTTGGTGACCAGCGGACATGTGGCATCGATGGTGCGCAGGCTGCGGTCCGCGGCCGACTGCACGACGGCGGGGCTCACGCCGTGCGCCGAGAAAACCACCAGGGCACCCTCGGGGACTTCATCGGTCTCCTCCACGAAGATCGCGCCGCGCTCCTCCAACGTCGAGACGACATGGACGTTGTGCACGATCTGCTTGCGGACGTAGACCGGGGCTCCATAGTGCTCCAGGGCCTTCTCCACGGCGATGACGGCACGGTCGACGCCGGCGCAGTAGCCGCGCGGGGCCGCCAACAACACGCGCTTCGGACCCTCGATGGGCGCTGCGGCGGAGATTTCCTCGGGCGAACGACGACGGCGTGGTACCCGTGGCATGGGCACGGAAACCGGGGCGGCAGGGCTAACGGACATGCCATCCATGCTATCGGTTCCGCGGACGTCCCACGAGGAGCCGCATCACACCGCCGACCACCACCACGACTCCCCCGCCGACGAGGGCCGGAACCGCCCAGCCGGTTACGTAGTCCGACAACCCCTCCATCACCCGCGCCTGGGCGGCGGCCGCCAGCCCAGCGGCAGGGTCCTGGCCGACAGGGACCGGTGCAGCATCGGGAAGGAGGCCCGCGGCGATCGTCAGCAGGCCAACTGCGCCCAGGCAGACGACCAGGCCGCCCAGGACCAGGGACCAGCCACGGCGACGGGGGTGGGCCATGATGAAACCGGCGATGGCCAACACGACGGCGCCGAGTGCGGCCCATGCCCAGGCCGCCGACAGCCACACCACCGTGGCTATCCGAGCGGACCCTGCGGCGTCGGTCACCGGAAAGGCCAAGGGCACCGACGCCGTGATGTCGGTCTGCAACGAATCGATGAGGAACCCCAGCCCGACGTCGCCGGCAGCCTTCTTCAGGTCGGCGACCCCGTGGGAGGCCAGTGGTCCGAGCTCGAGGGTTACCTCCGCGGTGTCCCGGCTCCCGGCACGGACCTCCTCCAGCCGGTCCACATAGGCCTCGCGGGAAGCATCGAGGCTCGCCAGCCAGGCGTCCTGGAAACCGGGGCTGTCCAAGGCCGCATCGACGGCGTGCGCACTGGCCCGTTCCAGCGGTCCCTCCAACGCATCCGGGACGAAGATCCCCGCAGGGACGCCGCTGCGGACGGCATGGGCGAGCACGGCCGGCAGGGCCGTCCGGACGGCCTCGTCGCGGGGCAGGTCACCGGCGATCCGCCGCACCGGCCCGGCGGTGTGCGCCAACCGGTCCACCGCCGAACCCGCCACAGCGGCACAAGCGAGCAGGGCCGCCATGATCATCAGCAGCGCGGATCCTGCAGTGCGCACGGGGCCTCCCGGCTGGTCGGTTCGTCGGCACGCCCGGTCCAGCGTGCGCCAATTGTCCCAGCCTACTGGTATGCATATACGTGGGCCCGGACGACCGCCGGGCCGCCACGAGACCGGGGAGCAATCGCAGTGGAGAACCCGAATCCGCCAGCCGAGGGCGGTCAACGACCCGATGGCGGGGGGACGCTGCCGCGGATGGCCGGCGAGACCACACCCGATTCCCCGTGGCCGTTGCGGGTCTTTTCCGAGAAGCTCAAGCAGCACATCGAGCGCGCCCCGGCGGCGTGGATCGAGGGCCAGCTCCTCGAGGCGAACGTGCGCAACGGCCATGCCTACCTCACTATGCGCGACGTCGACGTCGAGTACTCCTTGTCGGTCAATGTCTGGTCCTCGGTCATGCGCCGGCTGGAGGCCAAGCCCGAGGTCGGTTCACGGGTGGTGGCCCGGCTCGCCCCGAACCTCTACCTCAAGACCGGCCGCCTCTCCATGGTGGCCTCCGACGTCCGCCCCGTCGGGCTCGGCGATCTGCTGGCCCGGTTGGAACGGCTCCGACATGCCCTGGCCGACGAAGGACTCTTCGATCCGTCCCGCAAACGCCGCCTGCCGCTGCTCCCCCAGCGGATCGGCCTGATCACCGGACGTGACTCCGATGCCGAGAAGGACGTCGTGCGCAACTCGACGCTGCGCTGGCCCGCCGTCGAATTCACGATCCGCAATACGGCGGTGCAGGGCGTCAACGCGGTCCCCCAGGTCATCGCCGCCTTGCGTGAGCTGGATGCCGACCCGGCGGTGGACCTGATCGTCATCGCCCGCGGGGGCGGGGCCTTGGAGGACCTGTTGCCCTTCAGCGCCGAGGAACTCGTCCGGGCAGTGGCCCAGGCAACCACTCCGGTGGTCAGCGCCATCGGGCATGAGGCCGACCGTCCCATCCTCGACGACGTCGCCGACCTGCGTGCCTCCACGCCCACCGATGCCGCCAAGCGGATCGTCCCGGACCTGGCCGAGGAACGGTTCGGGATCGAACAGGCCCGCCAGCGCCTGGACCGGGCGGTCACGCTGTTCATCGACCGCGCCGGCCAGCAGCTCGAATCCCTGCGGACGCGTCCGGTCATGGCCCACCCCGAAGGCATGGTGCAGGTGCGCAGCGAAGACCTCGAACGCCTGCGCGAACGCTCGCACCGCTCCATCGACACCCTCGTCCGCCGTGGGCACGACGCCGTGGCGCACCTGCGTGCCCAGGTCCGGGCGCTCTCGCCGCAGCAGACGCTGGACCGGGGCTACGCGGTAGTCCAGACGCACGACGGCACCGTGGTCCGCTCCCCCGACGACACACCCGTCGACACGGGGCTGGCCATCCGGCTGGCCCGGGGCAAACTCACCGCCGTCGTCCTCTCGACGGAAGACCAACCGCAGGATGCAGCAGATAGGAAGGCAGCAGGATGACGGAGACCGAAGCCAACGCGGACATCGCCGGGCTCAGCTACGAACAGGCACGCGAGGAACTGGTCGCCGTGGTCGCCCAGCTGGAAGCCGGCGGCGCCAGTCTGGAACAGTCGCTGGCCCTCTGGGAGCGGGGCGAGGCGCTCGCTGCCCGCTGCGAGGCCTGGCTCGAAGGCGCACGGGAACGACTCGACGCTGCCCGGGATCGGGCCGGACGGGCCGAAACGGGTTCCACAACCGGCGACTGAGGCACCGTCCCGTGCCACAGCCCCAGCCGGCGGTAGCCTGCTGGGGCTGCAATCGCACTCACCAAAGGGGCCGCCATGCCCGGGGCCATGGCCCGACGCCGGCTGGCGGTGTTGGTGGGGCGAGGAACAGCCCCTCCCGCACGCCGGTCTTCGTCGTGACTCACTACGGCCACCCCAGCTGAACGACGCGTGTCCCCGGACCGGTTCGTCCGGTGGCCAGTCTCAGCCGACGTGCCGTGCGTCCTCCAACCGCCGTCGTTGGGTCTCGACGTCGAAGTCCGCGGCGGGCCACTGCGGGTCGATCCCGGCCAGTGCCTCGATTAGCAGGTGCTGGACGGCGACGCGCGCGTACCACTTGCGGTTGGCGGGCACGACGTACCACGGGGCATGGCCGGCGTCGGTTTCGCGGATGGCCTTCTGGTAGGCCTGCATGTAGGCGTCCCACTCCAGCCGCTCGTCGATGTCCCCGGGATTGAACTTCCAGTGCTTGTCCGGGCGGTCCAGCCGCTCGGAGAGCCGCTCGTACTGTTCCTCCGGGGAGATGTGGAGCATGACCTTGATGATGCGGGTGCCTTCGTCGGCGATGCGCTGCTCGAAGTCGCGGATCGCCCCGTAGCGGCGTTCCAACTCGTCCGCCCCGGCCAGCTGGCGAACCCGTCCGATGAGCACGTCTTCATAGTGGGACCGGTCGAACACGCCGATCATCCCGGCACCGGGCAACCGGCGCTCGACGCGCCAGAGGAAGTCGTGTCGCTTCTCGGCGGCCGTTGGCGCCTTGAAGCCGTGGAGCTCGACGCCTTGGGGGTCGACGGTGCCGATGACGTGCCGGATGATCCCGCCCTTGCCGGCGGTGTCCATCGCCTGCAGGATCAGCAGCACCCGGGCCGGGTCGTCGCCGCTGCGGGCCTGCGCATAGAGGCGTTCCTGGAGGTCGTCGAGGTGTTCATCGGCGGCGGTCAGAGCCTTGCGGCCATCGGATTTCCCTCCCCCGAAGCCGGGCTTGGCGCCGGGATCGGCGTCCTGCAGGGAAAAGCCGCGTCCGGCGCGCAGCAGCGTCGAAACCGGGTGGGTGAAACCGTATGCCGCCCCGGGGAAGTCCTCGGATTTCTTCTTCTTGCCCACCAGTGGCCCCTTTGCCGTTGCCCCGACCGGCGGGCCGTCCGCCGGTGGGCACCACTATGCCATCCCCGGGTGAACGAGGTCAGCGGCGGATGTCGTCCAGGAACTCGGCGATCCTGCCGATGGCTTCCTCCAGGTCCCGGACGGAGGGCAGCGTGACGAGGCGGAAGTGGTCCGGGGTGATCCAGTTGAACGCGCGGCCGTGGGAGATGAGGATCTTCTGTTGCTTGAGCAGATCCAGGGCGAACTGCTCGTCGTCGTCGAAGCGGAAGACCTCGCGGTCCAGCTTCGGGAACAGGTACATCGCCCCGCGGGCTTGCTGGACGGACACGCCCTCGATGTCGTTGAGCATCCGGTAGGCGGTGTCGCGCTGCTCCTTGAGCCGGCCGCCGGGCAGGATCAGGTCGTTGATGGACTGGTAGCCGCCCAGCGCGGTCTGGATGGCGTGCTGTGCCGGGACGTTGGCGCACAGGCGCATGTTGGTCAGCAGGTTGATGCCCTCGATGTAGTCCGAGGCCAGGTGCCTGGGCCCGGAAATCGCCATCCACCCGGCGCGGAAGCCACACACCCGGTAGGCCTTGGACAGCCCGGAGAACGTCAGGATCAGCACGTCGTCGGCCAGCGCCGCGGTGTTGTAGTGCACTGCGTCGTCGTAGAGGATCTTTTCGTAGATCTCGTCGGAGAAGACGATCAGCCCGTGCTTGCGGGCCAGCTCGAGCATGGCCTCGATGACATGCTTGGGGTAGACGGCACCGGTGGGGTTGTTCGGGTTGATGATGACCATGCCCTTGGTGCGCGGGGTGATCTTCGCCTCGAGGTCCTCCAGATCGGGCAGCCAGCCCTCCTCCTCGACGTTGAGGTAGTGCACCGGCGTACCGCCGGCCAGCGACACCGAGGCGGTCCACAGCGGGTAGTCCGGCGCCGGGATGAGGATCTCGTCGCCGTTGTCCAGCAAGGCGTTCAGGCTCAGCGTGATCAGCTCGGAGACGCCGTTGCCAAGGTAGACGTCGTCGACGCCGATCGTCTGGATGCCGCGGGTTTGGTAGTACTGCGACACGGCGGTGCGGGCGGAGAAGATGCCCCGCGAATCGGAGTACCCCTGGGCCTGGGGCAGGTTGCGGATGATGTCCACGAGGATCGCGTCGGGGGCCTCGAAGCCGAAGGGCGCCGGGTTGCCGATGTTCAGCTTCAGGATGCGGTGGCCCTCGGACTCCATCCTTTGGGCGTGTTCAAGCAGCGGACCCCGGATGTCGTACAGAACGTTGTGGAGCTTGTTGGACTGCTTGAACTCGGGCATTGGACCAGCATATGACAGCGGCGTCGTGCGGTCTGTGATCGACTGCACGACGCCGCGACATGATCCGTCGCATTGGACCGGCTACTTCCCGTCCAGGCCCTTCTCCTGCAGCCAATCGGCCGCAGCGTCGGCAGGATCGAGCTTGGCATCGCCGGAGACGTAGCCGTTCAGCTCGATCAGGTCCTCGGTGGCCAGCTCGCTGGAGACCTTGTTCAGCACCTCGGCGGCCTGCTGGCTGACAACCCCGGTGTTGACCAGGGGCAGGACCTGCTGGGCGATGAAGTTGTTCTTCGGGTCTTCCAGGACCACCAGTCCGTTGTCCTTGATGGCCGGGCTGGTCGTGAAGATGTCGGCAACCTGGATGTCGTTGTTGATCAGCGCCTTGACGGTCACCGGTCCGCCGCCGTCGGCGATCGGCTCGAACGACTTCGGAGTGCAGTCGTATGTCGACTTCAGCCCGGGCAGGCCGTAGGCGCGCTCCTTGAACTCCGGCGGGGCGCCGAGGACGAGCTGGTCGCAGACCTTGGCCAGGTCGGTGATGGACTTCAGGTCGTACTTTTCCGCGGTGGCGGCGGTGACGACCAGGGAGTCCTTGTCCTCGGCCTTGGAGGCCTGCAGCACGCCGAGTCCTTCGGGGACCGCGTCCTTGAGCGCCTCGGTGATGTCTCCGGCCGAGACCGCGGTGGCGTCGGGGTTGAAGTAGAGCAGCAGGTTCCCGGAGTAGTCCGGGACGATGTCCGCCGAGCCGTCCTTGACGGCCCCGACGTAGGCTTCCCGGGCACCGATGCCCGGTTTGGTCGTGGCGTCGATCCCGGCGCCCTCCAGGGCACCGGCGTAGATCTCGGCAATGATCTTGCTTTCCGGGAAGTCGGCCGAGCCGACGACCAGGGGCCGGTCGAGCGCGGACCCGGAGGCCTGGGGGGTTTCGGGGGCCAACGGGTCGGATCCGCTGCACGCCGAGAGGGACAGCGCGGCGACCAGCCCGAGGGCGGCGCCGAGCGCGAATCGGCGGGTCGAGCGGGGCGCCTTCGATGTCTGGGTCATGGAGTGCCTCCTAGATGGGTTTTCAGTCCGGGCGAGACGGCAATCCGTTGGACCAGCGCCAGCACCGCATCCACCACAATAGCCAATGCAGCGATCACCACCGCTCCTCCGAAGACCTGGGGGTAGTCCCGCACGGCGATGCCGTCGATGAGGTACCGGCCCAACCCGCCGAGGTTGATCACCGAGACGACCGCCACCGTGGCGATGACCTGGAGCACTGCCAGGCGCAGTGCACCCATCAGCACCGGCAGGGCGTTGGGTACCTCCACCCGGAAGAGGACCTGTGGCTCGGTCATCCCCATGGCGCGGGCTCCGTCGACCACCGTGTCCTCCACCGAGCCGATGCCCGCGGCGATGCCGGCCAGCAGCGGCGGCACGGCAAGCAGGACCAGCGCCCAGATCGGCGGCATGATGCCCAGGGTCCCGGAGAGCAGGACGAACAGGGTCACCATGCCCAGCGTCGGCAGGGCGCGCAGCATCCCGGATCCGGCGATCACCGCGACCCGGCCCCGCCCCGTGTGCCCGACGAGCAGGCCGATCGGCACGGCGATCACCAGGGCGATGGCCAGGGTCAACCCGGTATAGGCCAGGTGTTCGAGCAGGCGTACCGGGATGCTGCCGGGGCCGTTGAGCGTGCCCGGCCGGGAGAGCCATTCGCCCAAGCCGCCGAGCGGTCCCAGTGCAGGCATTGTGGCGGGTAGGGCCGGTGCGGCGGCCGCGATTACGCTCATGCGGCCACCCAGCGGGCCTGGCGCCGGCCGCTGCCGGCCCGCTGCCAGGGTGTCAGGATCCGCTGCAGCAGGACCAGGAGCAGGTCCATCAGCAGGGCCAAGACCAGGGTGGCCACGATGCCCACGGCGATCTCGAAGGGGAAGTTGCGGCGCAGCCCGTCCATGAACAGGGTGCCCAGGTTCTCGATGCCGATCAGCGCCCCGACGCTGACCAGCGAGATGTTGCTGACCGAGACCACGCGCAGGGCGGGGAAAAGCACGGGCAGGGACAGCGGCAGGTCGACCGCGAAGAAGCGGCGCATGGGCCGGTATCCCATCGCATCGGCGGCGCGCAGCACCGCGGGGTCCACGGATTCCAGCGCATCGGCGGCACTGCGCACCAGCAGGGCTATGGCGTAGAGGGTCAGGGCGACGATGACGTTGGCCGGATCCAGGATCTGCGTGCCCAGGATCGAGGGCAGTACGACGAACAGGGCCAGCGAGGGAATCGTGTAGAGCAGCGCGCTAAGCTGGACGACGCCCAGCCGCAAGGCACGACGGCGGCCGGTCCCGTTGGAACGGATGAACCGGGCCGCGGGAATGGACACCACGGCGGCCAGCAACAGCGGCAGGATGGATTGGACGAGGTGGCTTCCGGACAGGTGCAGGATCTCCTCGAGGTGGCCCTCAAGCCAGAGCATCCTGGTCCCTCCCACCGATCTGGCGGCCGATCCCGGCCGCATCCAGGACGCCCAGGGCGTTCCCGTCCTCGTCGACGGCGAGTGCCACTCCGGACAGCGAGGTCAAGGCGGCGTCCAGTGCGGCCCGGATGCTGGCCGAGCGCGGGATCTTCACGGCGGCGGCCAGGTCGGCCTCGGAGTACTCCCCCGGCGGAGTCCAGTCCAGCTCTGCCGCGGGCCGGAAGGACAAGGCACGGAAGCCGCGGTCGCGGCCGATGAAGTGGGCGACGAAGTCGTTGGCGGGGGCGCGGAGCAGTTCGGCCGGCGGGCAGAACTGCTGCAGGACTCCCCCGTCGCCCATGACCGCGACCCGGTCGCCGAGCAGGATCGCTTCGTCGATGTCATGGGTGACGAACACGATCGTCTTGGAGAGCTGGGACTGCAGGCGCAGCAGCTCGTCCTGCAATTCGGCGCGCACCACCGGATCCACGGCGCTGAAGGGCTCGTCCATGAGCAGGATGGGCGGGTCGGCGGCGAGGGCGCGGGCGACCCCGACGCGTTGCTGCTGGCCGCCGGAGAGCTGGGCGGGGTAGCGCCCGGCCAGGTCGGCGCCGAGTCCGACGGTCACCAGGAGCTCCTCCGCGCGCCGTCTGGCCGCGGCACGTCCGGTGCCCAGCAGCCGGGGAACGGTGGCGATGTTCTCGCCGATGGTGCGGTGCGGCATGAGGCCGCCGGCCTGCATGACGTAGCCCATGGAGCGCCGCAGCTGGTGCGGCGGCGTCTGGGCGATGTCGCGCCCGTCGACCTCGATGGTGCCGGAGGTGGCGTCGACCATGCGGTTGATCATCCGCAGCGACGTCGTCTTGCCGCAGCCGGAGGGGCCGACCAGGACGGTGATGCTTCCCGCGGGGATCTCCAGGGTGAGGTCGGTGACCGCGGGGGCACCGCCGTCGTACCGCTTGCCCACCTTCTCGAAGCGGATCATGCGCGGCCCCTTTCGAGGTGGTCATGGTAGGCCTTGACGGCCCAGTCGACGCGGGAGGTGCGTTCGAGCCGCGCGAGGTCGTCGAGCTCGAACCAGCCGGCCTGCGAGGTGGTGCCGTCCAGCTCATGGGCCAGCTCGCCTCCGGTGATCTCCGCGCCGTAGAGCACCGCGACCGTCTGCAGGGCCCGGTCGGTGGGGTGCATCCGGGCCTCGGCGGG
Source organism: Arthrobacter sp. JSM 101049 (assembly GCF_041679245.1). NCBI lineage: Bacteria > Bacillati > Actinomycetota > Actinomycetes > Micrococcales > Micrococcaceae > Arthrobacter > Arthrobacter sp. JSM 101049. Next base: position 380,228 of record NZ_JBGFFC010000002.1, read on the forward strand.
GATATGGCCGGCGTCGACGTCGAGCAGACCGGTCAGGCGGACCGCGTACCCGGTTTCCTCGGCGACCTCGCGCACGGCCCCGGCCTCGATGGACTCGCCCAGTTCGACGCCGCCGCCGGGCAGTGTCCAGCGCGGGCTGAAATCGGCTACCCGGTGGCGCATGTCCCACAAGGCCAGCAGGATCCGGGAATCACGGACCACCACGCAATAGGCTGCCAGCCGCGTATCGAATCCGGCGTCGGGTTCCCGGGGCGCAGAGGTCATGGACCCCAGCGTACTGTGCCGGTCCGCCCGGCGCTCCGGCATCCACGCCGCGTGTGGTGGAATATCTGCATGCCTGCCGCCAAGAAGCCCTCGACCCATGCCCCGCTGGACGACGTCGACCGGGTGCTCATCTCGGAGTTGCTGGCCGATGCCCGTATCAGCAATTCCGCGCTCGCCCAGCGTGCCGGCATTGCCCCGTCGACGGCCCTGCTGCGCACCCGCCAGCTGGTCGAACGCGGGATCATCGAGGGCTACCACGCCCGCTTGAGCCTGCCGGCGGTGGGCCGCAGCGTCCAGGCGTTGATCTCGGTGAAGCTGCGCGTGCACGACCGCGTCCAGATCGACCGGTTCACCGGCCGGGTTCCGCAGTTGCCGGAGGTCCTGTCGATGTTCCATGTCTCCGGCGGCACCGACTACCTGCTGCACGTGGCCGTGCCCTCGACGGAGTCGCTGCGGGACTGGGTGCTGGACCATCTGGCGACCGACGAGGCGGTCGGGCATACCGAGACGACCTTGGTCTTCGACCACGTGCAGGGGCAGGCCGGCCCGCTCTGACGCTGCCCGGTGTCTGGCCGCGGCAGCGGCGTGGCCAAGGCCTGGCTACGGCCGGCGGGGCCGGCGCTCCAGCAGTGCTCCGGCGGCGACGGCCAGGCAGCCGGCGGCGATGAGCGCGGCGAACCAGGCGACGGCAGAGGGCAGGCCGATGATCCCGGCGACCAGGCCCAGTCCCAGGACCGGCAGCGCGCTGCCCAGGTAGGTCACGACGTAGACCGTGCTGATGACCTGGGCGTGCCGGGCGGGTTCGACCGCCAGGGCCACGTCGTTGAACGCCGTGCGGAACGCGGTGCCCTGGCCGGCGCCGGCGAGCAGGCTGGCGGACACCAGCAACGGCAAGCTGGCCAGCGCGCCGGCGACGGCGATGAGCACGATCCCGGCCGCCATCGCGCACAGCGCCCACGGCAGCAGGTTCCGGTGCGAGCGGCCCAGCAGCTGGGCCGCGGCGGATGCGGCCAGGGTCAGTGCGGCCAGGACGCCGATGCCGGCCAGCGAGTCGATCCCGAACAGGTCCGAGAAGTAGCGCGGGGCCAGCGAAAGCCCGAAGCCGAAGAGCGCGAAGCTCAGGAAGCCGATGGAGGCCGCCCGCCGGAACTGGGTGCGCGCGTCGTGCACCGGGCCGATCCGGCGCGGCCGCAACACCCGGACGGCTCCGGACCCCGGGGCCGGGGACAGGGCCGGGCGCGCCTTCAGCGCCCACAGGGGCACGAGGACCAGGACCAGGGCCGCGCCCAGGAGCAGGAACGGGGTGCGCGTCGGGTGCGGCAGGGCGCCGAGCAGGCCCCCGAGCACGGGGCCGGCGGCCACCCCCGAGGAGGAGGCCAGCAGGGTCAGGCGGCTGGCCCATTCCGGGTTGCGCGGCAACAACTCGCGCAGTGCGGCGCTGCTCGCCCCGGTGCACAGCGCCACCGCGGCGCCCTGCAGGGCGCGCCCGAGGATGAGGCCGCCGAGGCTTCCCGCGCTCCCGAAGACCACCACCCCGGCCACGCCCACGAGCACCGCCAGAACCACGGCGGCGCGGCGGCCGATGTGATCGGACCAGTGGCCGTAGAGCACCAGTCCGGCCATCAGGGCCAGCACGTAGGAGGAGAAGGCCAGCGTGACGGCGAACGGGCCCAGGTCCAGCCGTTCCTGCAGCAGCGGATACAGCGGGGTGGCCAGGTTCGCCCCGATGAGCAGCAGCACCGTGGCGGTGAAGGTAAGCACCAGCCGGGCGTTCACCGAGGCATCCCATCCCGGGCGGGAGGCGGAGGCTGGTTGGGCGCGCATGCGCAGTTCGCTGATGACGGTCATGGGGCCTTACGGGGTGGTTCGGGCTTGGAGGCCGGGCCGGCGGGGTATGGCGGCACGCCCTTTCAACCACTATTCTGGGTTTTCCTGATGCAAATGCCTCGCAAATTGCCGCTGGATTGATGATCATGATCAGAATCGGCGTCCGATGTGATCTACTGGGGCACATCATGGCAACTTTTGACTCCCTCGAATTGCGGCTGGTGGTGGCCCTGCTGGAGGAACCCCGGGCCCAGATCGGTGATCTGGCCTCCTCGTTGGGGGTCGCCCGCAATACCGTGCAGTCGCGCCTGAAACGGCTGGACCGGGCCGGGGTGCTGCGCTCCGGGGGCCGGGAGGTCGACCTAGCGGCCCTGGGATACGACGTGCTGGCGTTCATCACCATCGAGGTGTCCCACCGCGAGCTCGACGCCGTCATCGCGGCGCTGCGGCAGCAGGAACAGGTGCTCGAGGTGCACGAGATCTCCGGCCGTGGCGACATCTGGTGCCGCGTCGTGGCACTGGACACCCACCATCTGCAAAGCGTGCTGCGCTCCATCCTGCGCATGCGCGGGGTGATCCGGACCGAGACGTCCCTGGCACTGAGCGAGCACATCCCCTACCGCGCCGAGCCGCTGCTGCGCCACCTCGCAGGGCAGGGCAGGCACTAGGCTGGGGGAAACGGCCACCGGGGGACGACCGGGACGCCGACCTTGGGAGGATCAGGCATTTGTCCGCATTGATGCAGCGGCTGCGCGGGATCTCCGACGCGCCGCAGCCGGATCCACTGGCCGCGCCCGCGGACGCCCGGGGATGGCTCGAACTGGCCTATGAACGCGCCTACTCGGAGGACCACGAGGGCGCTGCACGGGCCGCGGCCGCCGGACTGGACCTGCTGGGCCCCGAGTTCGGCCGCGAGATGGGCCACGGGCTGGGCACCGCCGGCGGCGGCCCCGATCCCGCGGCTGCCGACAACGCCCTGTCCCTGCTCGGCGTGCTGGCCTCGGTCCAGCAGCTGGACGGCAACGCCACCGGCGCCGACGCCGCGGCGGCCCGCCGCGTTGCGCTGCTGCGCTCGCTGGGCCGGCGCCACCAGGCCGATCTGGAGGAACACCTCGGCGGCCTGCTCTTCCGCGAGCCCCGCCCGGGCGAAACGGCCATCCTGCAGGCGGCACTGGCCACCCATGCGGCAGCCGGCGCCCCACCCGAGGTCCTGGCCGACGCCCGGCTTCCGCTGGCGGTAGTGCGCTTCGAGGAAGGCGACGAGACGGCCCTGGAGGACCTGCAACGCTGCGCCGACGACTACCGCGGCGGCGGCCGGACGGACAGCGAGGCCGGGGCACTGCTCTACCTGGCGCACGGCCACGCCAAGCACGGCCGGCAGGAACGCGCCCTGGAAACGGCGGACCGGTTGCTGTCCCTGGAGGTCAACCGGGCCATGCGCGCGGCGATCTGGATGGTCAAGGCCTCCTGCCACCACGAACTCGGCCATCCCCTGGAGGCCGAGGGCTGCGCCGTCGAGGCACTTGACCTGTACTCGGCCACCGGGGTGCGCCGCGGCGCCATCTCCGCCGCCGCCCTGGTCGCGAACTTCGCCTCGGCCGACCTGGACCAGGACGCTGCCATCACCGCCTGGCGCATCGCGGTGGAGCAGGCCGAACGCGGTGAATTCGAGGAGACCTGGGCGATCCGGCTGGCCCTGGGCAACCAGCTGCTGGAAGCCGAGGAGTACCTGCTGGCCGAAGAGGTCCTCGAGTCCCTCGCCGCGTTGCTCCAGGCCCGGGGACGGGACGACGACGCCGCCCGCACCTTGATGTCGCTGGGCCACTGCCTGCGCCACCAGGAGCGCGAGGACGATGCATTGCAGGCCTGGGAACAGGCGGCGGCGGCCTTCGAGGGCTCGGGGCTGGCCGGGGACGCCGCGCGGGCCCACCTCAGCGCCGGCACCCTGCTCTCCGATGCCGAGGACCCCGCGGCCTGCCTGCAGCACTTCGCCCGGGCCGTCGAGCTCGCCCGCGCCACGGAGGACGATCCCACGGTCCTGCCGGTGGCCCTGCATGCGTACGGCCATGCCCTGTCCGAGAGCGGCGATGTCGCCGGCCTGGAGGTCCTGGCCGAGGCCATCGCACTGGCCGACGAGGACGGCGCGGACTGGCACCAGGCCGATTTCCGGGATACCCGCGCCCGCTCGCTCTGGGCCTTGGGCTATGCCACCGAGGCCGTCGCCGCGGCGCTGGAGGCGGCCGACCTGTTCAAGGCCGCCGAGGACAGCGACGGGGCCGGCAACGCCGAGCTGTTCGCCGCCCACGTCCTGTCCCAGACCGACCGGGGCGACGAGGCGGCACGGATGTACCGGCTGATCGCCGCCGAGCACCGCGACAGCGTGGCCCACTTCTACGCCGCGCAACGCGGCCTGGCCGAGGTGCTCATCACCCTGGGCCTGCCGCTGCAGGCCAAGGAGGCCGCCGACCTGGCCAACCGGTCGTTGTTGGAGGCCCAGCAAACGGACCCGGAGGACGACGGCGGATCCGGTTTCCCCGATGCCGCTCCGACCGACGGCGCCCCGGAGGACGGGCACGACTCCCCCGGCAGCGCCGGCAGGGAATGACCGGCCTAAGGCAACCGGTGCCCGGCTACCCGGCCCGCTCGGCCAGCCGCCGGGCGGCCTCCAGCCGGGCGCGCGCCGCACCAGTCCAGCTCCGGGCCCCGGGCCGCCGCGCCCCGGCGACCAACGAGACGGCCACCGCCGCGGCCCGGGCGTGCAGGGCGCGTTCGTCGACGCTCCGGGAGAAGACGGCGGCCCAGGCATCGATGGTCGACCAGATCCCCTCGTAGCGCGGGCTGATCGCCGGCAGGACCGCAAGATGGCCCAGCAGGCAGGCCAGGTCATCCACCCGGTGCCCGGGACCGACCGAATCCAGGTCCAGCAGCCCCCCGACCGTCCCGGCACCCGCCGCGCCGCCTGCCGCACCGCCCGGCTCGGCCGACATCAGGATGTTGGCCTCGTAGAAGTCCCCGTGCACGGGCACCACCGGCCCCGGGTCCCGGGCGTCGATGAGCCCGCGCACCCGGTCCGTCAGGGCGGCAACCGCCCGGGACTCCTCGGGCAGGGCACTGGCCGCCGCATCGGCATAGCGGGCCAGCCGCTCCGACCAGGACGGCCGGCGCGGCAGCTCCACCACTGCCTCCGGCAGCCGGTCCAGCAACCCGGTCAGCGCCGCCGGATCCAGGTGCGCCCCGCCGTCGTTCCGCAAGGCGGTGGACAGCGGCTCGCCAGGCAGTGCCGCGGTGGCGACGACACCGTGCAGGACCGGCCCGAGCACCGGGGCCACCGGCAGCCCCGCCGCGGCCAGCAACCGGTGGCGCAGCTCCAGCGCCTCGGCCGGGTCCGGGCGCATCGCCTTCAGGAAGACGCTGCGGGTGGCCACGACGGGCCCCGGGGTGGAGAAGTCGGCGCGGAACACGGCCCGGCGCAGGGGCCGGTAGGTGATGGTCTGCAGGCGGGTCAGCCGATCGCCGCCACCCCAGAGGCGTTCGGCCGAAGCCGCGACGGCCGCGTGCGGCAGCCCGGGCAGGCGCGGATCGTGGGGATGCCACCAGGTGGCCACCTGCAGCGGGCGGCGGTCGTGCGTGCCGGTCCGGTCCGGGACCTCGAGCCGGTGGAGCCCCGGGTTCGCCCCGCCGGCGAGCACCTCGGTGGTCAGCCCGACGAAGCGTTCGGCGGCGCCGCGCCGCAGCGAGTAGACCACGCTGACGCCGGCCCCGGGCCGCAGCTGGAATTGGACCTGCCGGGCGGTGGCCGGCTCGTGCGGACCCAACCGCGATCCCCAGGCCCTCCGGATCAGCTCCGGGGCCCGATCAACCAGGGTCTCGGCCTGCTCGGCGTCACTCCAGCCGGGCTGCACGGGCATTCACCGGAAGGGGGCGGAGTCGCCGACGGCTCAGGCGCGGCGGCGCTGCAGGACGGCGTCGAGGTTGATGCCGCCGGTGGCCGGGGCCGGCCGGCGGGCCGGGGCCTCGGTGATCGGCGTCGCCTCCGGCGCGTGGCCGGCGCTCGCGTCGCGGTCGGCCAGGTGGGCGGACTGTTCGGCGATCCGGGTCTCCTGCAGGATGCTGGTGACCTTCTGGGGCTTCTTCTGTTCGGCGGCCGGCAGCGGTTCGGGCGCCGGGCGTTCTGCCTTCGCGGCCCCGACGTAGCTGGGCTTCGGCACGGCAACCGGGTCCCAGGTCCGCGGTGCCGGTGCCGCCGCGGGCGCGGTGCGGGCGTGGGGGGCAGCGGCCTCGTGCACGGCACGTTCCGGGGCGTCCTGCTCGCGGGCGTCGAAGACCGTGGTGGCGGTGTGCCGGACGACGGTCTCGGTCGGGGTGCTGGAGTGCATGGCCTCGTGGAAGACGGCGTCCATCCGGGCCAGGACCTTGCGGCGGCGGTCCCGCACGGCCAGGGCACGCAGTCCGACGAAGGACCCGGCCAGCACGAACGCGGCGACCAGCGGCACCAGGCCGGAGACCACGCCGAAGGGCGCCAGCACCCCGCCGACCACGAGCAGGACGACAGCCAGCACGCCGGCCAGTGCGACGCCGAGGCGGCCGTAGCGGATCCGGAACGGTGCCTGCTGGGGCGCGGCGGTCCTGGGCCGTGCGGGGGTTGCCATGGTGTTCCTCCGGGGGCGTGGGGTGTCGTTCGGTCGGGCGGTGCGGGGTGCCTCCACGGCGTCGGACGGCGTCGAGGCCAGCGCCAGGGCGGGCTCCGCGGGCTTCTGGCCGCGGCGGATGATGGAGGGGACGATGAAGGCGAGCAGCACGGCGATCATGGCCGCCAGGACCACTGAGCTCTCGACTTGGATGTCCACCCCCCCGACGTTACGTGGCCGCACCCACTACGGGCTGTATTGACGACGGTGTGTCCTACCGGAAGTAGCGTGTGGATTCCTCCGCTGACGTGCACCTCAGCGGGTGGCGTTGCCCGCGCGCCAACGCTGGAGCAGGCCTCCGGGCACCTCGTCGGCGGTCAACGCGAAGGACCGGTGGTCGCTCCATTCGCCGTTGATGTGCAGGAAGCGTTCGCGCACCCCCTCATCGCGGAAGCCGAGCTTGTCGACCACCCGCAGGCTGGCGGTGTTCTCGGGGCGGATGTTGATCTCCATCCGGTGCAGCCCCAGGTCGCGGAAGCAGTAGTCGGTCGCCAGCGCCACGGCATGCGGGGTGATCCCCCGGCCCGCATGGGCGCCGTCGATCCAGTAGCCCAGCGAGGCGGTCAGCGCCGAGCCCCAGAGCATGCCCGAGACGGTCAGCTGCCCGACCATGGCCGGCTCGCGCCGGTCGCTGCCGCGTAGCGCGATCACCCAGGGAAGGGTCAGCCCCGCGCGGGCCTGGCGGTTCAGCGAGGACACCATTTCGCGGTAGGTCGGCAGCGGTCCGCCGGGTGTGGGCGTGGAGGCCTCCCACGGCTGCAGCCAGTCGGCGTTGCGCCGTTTGAGCGCCATCCACGTGGCCTTGTCGCGGTACCGCAGCGGCCGCAGCAGCAGGTCGCCGCTTTCCAGAGTCACCGGCCACGACCCGGTCCCGAATTCCATGCCGTCAGTTTATCGGCAGCGCCGACGTTCTCCCCGCCGTGGCGTCGCCATCGGCGTGCGTGTTCGCGACAGCGGGCGCTCCGCCGCGTCGCGGTCCCCACGGGCCTGAGGCCCACCTGATGGCGCGGGCGCGCTGCTGGCATACGATCGAGGGGTGGAGACCATGTCAAAGGCGGCGGCCCGCACGCACTTCCGAACCCTGCGCCGACAGCTGGACCCGGCCCGACGACGGCGGGAAATGGACGCCATCACCGCTGCCCTGTTCGAGTGGCTGGGGCACGACGGCGGGGTTCGCGCCCTGACCTGTGTGATCTCCTATGGGGCAGAACCGCCCACGGACTGCCTGCTGGCAGAACTGCACCGGCGCGGGCACCGCGTGCTGGTGCCCATCTGCGAACCGGAACGGCGGCTGTCCTGGGCGGACTGGTATCCCGGCGTGCCGATGGCCCGGGCCACGGTGGCCCCGATCGACGAGCCGGTGGGCGAACGGCACCCGGTCTCGGTCATGGAGGAGGTGGACGTGGTGTTGGTCCCGGCCCAGGCCGTTGATGCTGCCGGTGGCCGGCTCGGCCAGGGGGGCGGCTACTACGACCGCTTCATCGCCTCTCTGCGCGCGATGGAGCGGCGGCCGGTGCTGCTGGCCATGGTGTTCGAGCACGAGCTGGTCCCGGTCGGCACGTTCGAGGTGGGGCCGCTGGACCAGCCGGTGGACGGGGTGGTCACGGCCGCGGGAATCAGCTGGACCACCGAGGCGTTGAAGCGATGAGGTAGAATTGGCACTCGGCGGTTGTGAGTGCCAAGACGACCTCGCGGGACCACCACGGTCCGCCGCCGAGACCAGTGCAACGAAGGATCACGATGCCCACTTACGCCTATGCCTGCAAGGATTGCGACCACGCCTTCGAAACGGTGCAGTCCTTCAGCGATGACTCGCTGACCGAATGCCCCGCCTGCCACGGGACGCTGCGCAAGAAGTTCAACAGCGTCGGCGTGGTGTTCAAGGGCTCGGGCTTCTACCGCACCGATTCACGCAACAGCTCCAACGCCACCGCCCCGGCCGCCCCGTCCACGGGGTCGTCGGCATCCACGGGTTCCTCGGACACGTCCTCCGGCAGCTCCGCTGGTGCCACACCGGCCGCGGGAAGCTCCAGCCAGAAGGTCGCCGCCGGCTCCTGACCGGCCCCCCACAGCTCGCGTCGCCGCGGCGTCGGGTGCCCCGGATCCACAGCCGCTCCGCCGGCGTGCCCGGCGGCACCGGTGCCATGGCCCACTGGTGGCATGAGATGGCACCGCCGATCCCCCCGGCCCACCGGCCGCACGCCCCGGTACAGACGCTCCTGGCGTGAGGTGATGGCGGTCTACCGCCGTCCCCTGGCCGCGGCGCTGGCCGCCTTGGCCGTGGCGGTGTCCCTTTCGGCGCTGGCCCCGGAGCATGCCGAAACCGTCCCCGTCGTCGTCGCGGCCCGCGACCTGCCCTCCGGCGCCGTGCTCGATACGGCCTCCCTCGACGTCGTCGAGCTGGCCAGCGCGGCCCTGCCTCCCGATGTCCTGGCCGACCCCGCCGAGGCGGCGGGCCGCCAGCTGGCCTTTCCCGCTACAGCGGGGTCCCCGCTGGGATCGGCGATGCTGGTGGGACCCGGGCTGCTGACCGGGACCGAGCCCGGGACCGTGGCGGTTCCCCTGCGGCCCAGCGATCCCGAGACCATTGGCCTGCTCGGTCCCGGCCAACTCGTCGACGTGGTGCTCAGCCAGGGCAACGGCTACGAACGCGCAGTGGATTCCACCACCATTGCCTCGCGTGTTCCCGTCCTCTGGGTGCCGAGCGGATCCGCCGGGACCTGGCTCGATGCCGGGGAGGAGTCCGGCATGGTCGTCGTCGCGGCCTCGCGGCGGGAGTCAGCTGCCCTGGCCGGCGCCGCGGCCCGTGGCCGGATCTTCCTGGTCCTCGTCGGGCCGTAGCGGTCCGATCAGCCCCAGTGCGGCGGACGCTGTTCGCGCAGCCATTGGTCGTGGTTCCCCTCGGAGTCCCCCCAGCGTCGCGGGTCGTCCTCGCCGGCCCGCGTGGGCAGCACCGGATCAGCGGCGTGCCGTCCCGCCGCTTCGGCGGCGCGGGATGCCGCGGTCTCCCCGTCGGTGGCCTTGCGCCGTCCGGATCGTCCCGGTTCCATGTCGCCCTCCTGTGCCGTCGCGGTGGCCTGTTCGTCCTCCAGGCCGAGGTAGCGGGCCATCTTGTCGGCAATGCTCGCCGGGTCGGAGAACACGTCGATGGTCCACAAGGGGATGTAGCGCCAGCCCAGGGCCTCAAGCAGCTGGGGCCGCAGCCGGCTGCGTTCGCGCACTGTCATCCGGCGGTAGGCGTCGGTGCCGTCGGAGACCACGGCCAGGGGCAGGTCCGTCCCCCGCGAGGTGTCGGCGATCTGCGCCGCCAGGTCCAGCGCCCCGCGATAGCGTTCCTTCACGGTGGCACCGGCCGCCTCCAGGCGCGACTTCAGGTCGGCCACCAGCGGGTCCTCCAGCGGGTGTCCGTCCCCGGCGACCCCGGATCCGCCCGAACGCACCCGGCCCACGAGCTCGATGAACTGCCGGGCGCCGCCGCTGACCCGGTCCAGGTCCAGGTCCTCCGGCGCCACGGCGCTGACCAGGTGCAGCAGGTCCCGCGAACGGGTCACACCGGTGACGAAGAGTTCGTCGCCGCGCTCGGAGGACAACGCGCCGAAGTCGTGAAGGCTCTTGCCGTGCGGTGTGCGCCCATAGCCCAGGGAGAAGATCACGGCGTCGCGGACCAGTCCGTGGGCGCGTTCAACCGAGGAGACCTGGAAGGGCTCGGCCCCGCCCTTGAAGAAGCCCTGGGCGCCCGGGTGGTTGGGCAGCTGCAGCGAGATGGCTTCGGCGATCCGCGCCGCATGGCGCTGGTTGGCGGCGATCACGGCCAGCGAGCGGCGCGGGCGGCGGCGGATGTGGTCGAAGACCAGGTCCACGACCCGGTTGACCTCGGCAACGGTGGTTTCCACCGCTTCGCCTCCGCCTCCGGGCATGCCGGTCCCGTCGGGCACGTAGTCCACGGACAGCGACGGCGTCCCCCCGCTCATCGCCCGGGCGGTTGGCAGCCGGTGCAGCGAGCCGGAGTAGTAGGCGTGGCCGAGGGCCTCGGTCAGCCCCTCGTCGACACCGCGGTAGACGGTCCGCAGGCGGCGCAGCGGCAGCACGGTGGACAGGGCCTCGAACGTGCTGGCCGGCTCCCGGGGCTCGCGGGCCGAGGCGGTGGGGTCGACGGAGACGTGGAAGCCGCGCGGCTTGCCCAGCATCGCGTCGCCGAAGGCGATGACCTGCCCGGAGCGGCTGATCGATCCGATGGCCGAGCGCAGGGACAGTGCATCGGCGTCGAGCAGGATCACGGCGTCGAATTCGACGTCCTCGGGCACGGCGGCGGGGATCAGCAACGGCGATCCCACCCACACGGGCACCAGGGCGTTGACCAGGCCGACGCCGAGGCCCGCCAGGTCCGCCACCGTCGGTTCGCCGTCCTTGAGCATCATCCGCAGCTCGCGGGAGGCTGCCCGATGGTCGGCCAGGGCCGCCTTCCAGCGCTGGGCCAGCTGCCAGCGCAGCCGGGAGGCGCCGGAGGCGATGTGCGTGTTGTCGGCGAGGCGGTATTCGGCCTCGAGCTTGCGCAGGCTGGCCCCGTCGGACATCGCCAGGTATTCGTCGCCGCTGATCATGGCCTCGAGGGCGGACTGCCACCAGGCCAGGTCCAGTTCGGCGGCCACCTCATCGGGTCCGACCTCGCGTGCCGCCAGGTCCTCGAGCAGGTCGCCCAGGCCCTGTTCGCGCAGCTGCTCCAGGACCAGGGTCCGTTCGGGCAGCACGTGCAGGGCCTCCTCGCTGTCCACGAGTGCCTGCAGCTTCGCGACCAGGTCCTCGACGGGCAGGTCCTGCAGCCCCTGGCCCTCATCGGGGGCCAGGGCCTGCACCAGGCGCTCGAGCCGGTCCCCGGCGTCGCGGTAGGCCTTGTCCAGTTCGATCAGCCCGGTGGGGACCTTGGGATGGCGTTGGCTGGTGGCGTACCGGTTCCACATCTCGCGCTGCCGCTGCACCTCGACGATGGAGGAATGCAGGTCGGAGATGTGCACGCCGGGGCGCACGTATTCCTTGGCGACGCGGCGCAGCCGGGAGCGGGTGATCGAGCTCATCTCGATGCCGCGTTCGCGCCGCCAGGAGCTGCTGGCGGTGGCGGAGATGAGGTCCTCGACGGAGCGGTCGAAGATGTCGGGTTCGAACTTGTCCAGGCTGCCGCGCACCGCGACGAGCAGGTCCAATTGGGCGCCCCATTCGGCGAAGGTGCTGCCCAGGGTGATCTCCGAATGCTCGGCGACCTTGAGCATCTGGCGGTGCAGCGTCGGCAGGTCGTCGGCGAGGCTGGTCGCGATGGCCAGGGCGTCGTCGGTTTCGCGGCGGTTGCGCAGCCGGGCCCCGTACCAGGGGCTCAGCGTCGTCGCACGGGTGAAGCTGCCGACCTCGGCGGCGCGGCGCAACCGCACGGCGGTTTCGCCGCGGTCGCTGATGCTGTCCAGGACCGAGCGCTTGAGCCGGACGGAGGTCGACGGGGCGGGGTCCATGGACGTCAGCCGGGCCAGCTCCTGCATGGCCTGGTACGGCGAGCACCCCCACCGCTCGCGCACGTTGTGCAGGGAGTTCACGTGGTCCAGCAGGGCGTGCCGGTGCTCGGTGAGCCGCTGGTGCAATTTGCCCAGCTGGGGTTCGGTGGTCCGTTCGTTGCGCAGGATGGCCTGGATCAGCTGGGCGCGCAGCTCCTCGGGTCCGACCTCGGGCGAGAGCCGCAGGGCCATGGAGGCCAGGTCCAGCTCGGCCAGTTTCTCGTTCAGGCTGCGGGCGGTGTCGCGGCGTTCGGCGACCACGAGCACGCGTTTGCCCTGGCCGGCGAGGATGGCCGCAGCGTTGACGGCCGTCTGGGTCTGCCCGGTGCCCGGAGGGCTGGAGACGACCACCGACTCGCCGGCCTCGACGAGGTCCAGGACCTCCTGCTGGCTGGCGTCGGCGTCCAGGACCAGCGATTCGTCGGCGGGGTTGCGCTCGTCGCTGCTCAGGACGGTGACCTGGGGTTCGGGGACCTCGACCGTCTTGCCCGCGTCGGCGGCGAGCAGTCGGGAAATGACCGGATGCGTGGTGTCGATCCGCGCCGGATCCGCCGGGTCGGCCAGGTCGGCGAAGGTGGAGACGAGCAGGCGGTGTTCGATGACCATTCCCGGCAGCGAGGAGACCTGTTCGCGCAGGCTGTCCATGGCGCGGCGAGGATCGAAGCGGGCGGTCATGTAGGCGGCGTGTTCCAGGGCCTCGACGTCGATGGACAGGCCCTGCTGGTCCTGGAGGTAGCGCACCAGGGCCGGGTTGACCTGGGCCCGTCCGGCCAGCTGGACCTCGTCGTCGTCCTGGCCCTCGCGCACGGTCAGCGAGATCCGGCCCAGCATGATGGGCGCGCTGAACTGCTCCGAGCGCCCGTCCTGGACGGCGCGCCAGGTGGCGACGCCGGAGGCGAGGTATCCGACGTCGATCCCGCGGTCCTCCGAGAGTTCGCGGATCTTCGCGCGCAGTGCGCGGGCGGTACGGCGGGCCAGGTGGTAGGCGTCGGCGTCGCGCAGCAGCATCGACAGGCGGGTGCGGCGCCCGGCCAGGAACTGCGCCAGGCCCGAGGGATGGGCGTGGGTGATGTCGATGCAGTTCGAGGTTGACCCGGCAAAGCGCAGCAGCGTGTCGGTCCCCGCCCCCGGACCGAGCTTCTCCAGCCAATCGGTCAACGCTGCCTCGCCCTGCTGCGTCCCTGTCACCGGAACACCACCTTCCTCACGATTGAACCCTGCGCCCCAACCCGCCCAGCACGGGGGTAACGGAAGCCGGCCAGTGCGCGGTCCACGGCGCACGCCACTACCTAAGGTACGCGACCGGGGGCCCCGGTTGCCTGACCGAAACACCACTCGTGCCCCCGCCAGACGGACGGAGGGAGGGGCGTGCCCCTCCCTCCGCCTCAGGCAGGCGCCGCGACGGGCCCGGTGCCTACTCCCATTCGATGGTTCCCGGGGGCTTGCTGGTCACGTCGAGGACCACCCGGTTGACCCCGTCGACCTCGTTGGTGATGCGGTTGGAGATCCGCGCCAGCAGGTCGTACGGCAGGCGGGACCAGTCGGCGGTCATCGCGTCCTCGGAGGAGACCGGGCGCAGCACGATCGGGTGCCCGTAGGTGCGGCCGTCGCCCTGCACGCCCACCGAGCGCACGTCGGCCAGCAGCACGACCGGCATCTGCCAGACCTCGGTGTCCAGCCCGGCGTTGGTCAGTTCGGCGCGGGCGATGGCGTCGGCCCGTCGCAGCAGCGCCAGGCGCTCCTCGTCGACCGAGCCGATGATGCGGATGCCCAGCCCGGGGCCGGGGAACGGCTGGCGCTGGACGATCTCGGCCGGGAGCCCCAGCTGGGCGCCCACGGCACGGACCTCGTCCTTGAAGAGGGTGCGCAGCGGTTCGATGAGCTCGAACTGCAGGTCCTCGGGAAGCCCGCCGACGTTGTGGTGGCTCTTGATGTTCGCCGCACCCTCGCCGCCGCCGGATTCGACGACATCGGGGTACAGGGTGCCCTGGACCAGGAAGCGCACGGGTTCGCCGGTGTCGGCGGCCTCGGCCATGATGGCGGCTTCGGCGGCCTCGAACGCGCGGATGAATTCGCGGCCGATGATCTTACGCTTGGTTTCCGGGTCGGTGACGTCCTTCAGCGCGTCCAGGAAGCGCTCGCGTTCGTCGGCGATGTGGAGCTTGGCGCCGGTGGCGGCGACGAAGTCGCGTTCGACCTGCTCGGCCTCGCCCTCGCGCAGCAGCCCGTGGTTGACGAAGACGCAGGTGAGCTGGTCGCCGATGGCTTCCTGGACCAGCGCCGCGGCAACGGCGGAGTCCACGCCGCCGGAGAGCCCGCAGATGGCGCGGCCGGTGCCGACCTGCTCGCGGATCTTCTCGACCTGCTCCTCGACGATGTTCCCGGTCGTCCAGGACGGCTGCAGGCCGGCGCCCTCGAAGAGGAAGTTCTCCAGCACGCGCTGGCCGTAGACCGAGTGCTTGACCTCGGGGTGCCACTGCACCCCGTACAGGCGCTTGGCTTCGTGGGCGAAGGCCGCGACGGGGGCACCGGCGGTGGAGGCCAGGACCTCGAAGCCCTCGGGTGCCTCCTGCACGGAGTCTCCGTGGCTCATCCACACGTTCTGCACGCCGGGCAGGCCGGCCAGGATCGAGGTCGGCTTCTCCAGCACTGCGGTGGCGTCGGTGGCGCCGTATTCGCGCATCCCGGTCTGGGCGACGGTGCCGCCCATCGCGTTGGCCATCGCCTGGAAGCCGTAGCAGATGCCCAGGACCGGCACGCCGGCCTCGAAGAGGTCGGGCCCGACGAACGGGGCGCCCTCGGCGTAGACGCTGGACGGGCCGCCGGAGAGGATGATGGCCGAAGGCTTCTTGGCCAGGATCTGCTCGGTGGTGAAGGTGTGCGGGACGATCTCCGAGTACACGTTGGCCTCGCGGACGCGCCGTGCAATCAGCTGCGCGTACTGGGCCCCGTAGTCGACGACCAGAACCGGCTGGTGCTCTGGGGTGGGTGCTGGGTTGGTCACGCGCTCCAGCTTAGTCGCCAGCAGCCGCCGCCCGCACCTTCAGCGCCGGTCCCCGCCAGGGGGGCGTGCCCGGCCGGCCGGTGGCCGTCCCGGGAAAAGGCAGGGGCACGACGGCGGTGGATCCCGCCGTCGTGCCCTGTTCTTGCGCCGTGGAGCCGGGGTGGTCAGTACCGCTTGGCCGCCTCGGGGTGCTCGCGCAGTTCGCGTTCGACCTCGCCGTGGACCTTCTGCTCCATGAAGAACGAGAGCAACGGCACAACGCCGCCCAGGGCGATGGTGATGAACCGGCTGAACGGCCAGCGCATCTTGGACCAGAGGTTGAAGTCGGCCAGCAGGTAGACCACGTACATCCAGCCGTGCACGATCAGCACGGTGGTGGAGAGGTTCAGCGAGCCGACGTAGGCCTCGAAGTCGAACGCGTACTTGGCAATCATCTCGATGCACAGCAGCAGCAGCATCACGCCGGTGGCGTAGGCGAGCACCTTGTAGAAGGTGGCGGCGCTGCGGATCTGCGCCGGGGTGCCGGCGAAACGGCGTTTGCGGGGTGCGGGTTGCTGGGTCACTGCTGGTCCTCGGGGGTCGTGGGGGTGGGTGCTGCGTGGGCCTCGGCGAGGGCGTCCTCGAGGTCCTCCTGCTCGCGGCGGTAGTCGTCGACCACCAGGCGCCACCAGAGGAAGACGGCGAAGCCGGCAAAGACGACCCACTCGATGCCGTAGAAGATGTTCAGCCAGTTCAGCTGCTGTTCCTGGGGCTGGGGTCCGACGTGGACCTCCTGCAGCCCGGCCGCCGCGGCCCCGGCGTCGGCTCCGTCCCGGGTGGTGGCCTCGAAGGCGACGATGAAGCCGCTGTAGGACGGCACGTCCCAGAGGTTGACCAGCTGCGCGACGGAGAGCGACCGCAGGGCCGGTCCGCCGTCGGGTTTGCCGTCGATGGGCGCCTCCGTGGGCAGCAGGCGCCCGGTGATCTCCAGGGGCCCGGAGGGCACCGGCGGGGGCGGCGTCTCCCCCGGCTGCCAGCCGCGCACGACGGGGATCGTGTTCCCGTCCGGGGCGCCGTCGACCGCGAAGGCGGCGACCACCCAGTAGCCCTTGACCCCGTCCTGCAGGCGGTTTTCGACCAGGACCTGCTTGCCGTCCAGGAAGTGCCCGCCGGCGGTCACGATCTGGTCCGCCTCGGACTCGAACATCACCGTGGCCGGGGCGAAGTGCTTGGTCAGCGGCACCGGGTTCTCGGTGGCCGAGGCCGGTGGTGGCGGCGCGTCCTGCGATCGCGAGAACTGCCATTGGCTGAGCAGCACGAAACCGGTCGCCGCCAGAAGCGCGCCCACCAGGGCGAGGATCCATTTGGGCTTCACGGCGGTCTTCAACACGCCTCCAAGCCTACTTCGATGGGCTGTAGAACACCGAATGCACCGCATCGCGTCAAGAAAGTCTTGACACACGATGGACGTCAAGGAAAAGTTGACGACATGCACTTCCCGCACGCAGCCACCCAGGCAGCCGCCCAGATAGCCACCCAAGCAGCCGCAGCCCCGCGCACCGGACGACCGCGGCGGCGGGTCCCCTGGATCCTGGCCGCGGTTGCCATCGCCGTCCTCGTCGTCGCCGCCCCCCGACCCCTGCCGGCCCATGCGGCCACCGGCCAGACCGCGCTCTCCGACCGGATCGCCGGCGGGCCGGGAGCCCCGGCCGGCGATTTTGCCGCCGCGGTCATCGACGACGACGGCGTGCGCTTCGCCGGCCGCGGCGCCGACGCCCACACGGGCTTCGAGGTCGGATCCATCAGCAAGGTCTTCGGCGGGATGCTGCTGGCCGACGCCATCGAGCGCGGCGAGGTCTCCGCCGGCACCACGCTCGGCCAGATCTTCGGCTACCCGCAGGACGGATCCGGGGCGATCACACTGGTCCAATTGGCCACCCACACCTCCGGGCTGCCGCGCCTGCCGACCAGCCCCGGCTTCCTGGCCACGACCCTGTTCAGCCAGGTGGCCAACACCAACCCCTATGTCCAGTCGACCCCGGCCACGATCGACCTGGGCCGCCGCGCCCATCCGGATCCGGACCGCGGGTTCAGCTATTCGAACTTCGGGGCCGCCCTGCTCGGCCAGGCCCTGGCCCGCGTCGTGGGGACGTCCTACCCCGAGCTGGTGGCCGAGCGGATCACCGGGCCGCTGGGGATGGACCAGACCTGGGTCCAGTCGCTGGACCCAGACACCGCCGCCGCGTCCCGGGGCACCGCCCCGCGCCGGCCGACGACTCCGGCCACCGGACACCGCCCCTCCGGCCACGTGGCCGCGCCCTGGCCGATGGACGGGTTTGCCCCGGCCGGCGGAATCCACTCCACCGCCGGCGACCTGGCCCTGCTGGCCCGGGCCGTGCTGGACGGGACGGCCCCCGGGATGGCCAGCCTGCGCCCACTGGCCGATACCGGCGACGGCAGCCGGGTGGGGATGGCCTGGATGAGCACCCCCGGCGAGCACCCGGTGGTCTGGCACAACGGGATGACTGCGGGTTTTGCGGCCTACCTGGGCCTGTCCCGGGATGCGGGGCGTGCCGTCGTCGTGCTCTCGAACACCGCGCAGCCCGTCGACGAGGCCGGAGTGCACCTGCTGGAGGCGGGGCGGCCATGAGCACGATCGTGAACCTGCTGCTGCCGGTGGTGCTCCTGGTGTTCACCGTGCCCTGGTGCCTGCGCATGCTGCGGGACCGGACCCCGGCCCCGGCACTGGAGCGGGTGGCCCATATGGCCTCGATGACGGCGCTGGTGGCCGTGGGCGCGGTGGTCATGCGCTTCGACCTGGTTCCGGCCTGGACCTGGTATGCCCCGGCCGCCGTCGTCGGGGTCGGGGCCGTGGCACTGTGCCTGCGCTGGCCGGCCCTGGTCTGCCCAGACCCGCCGAGGCGGAGGGCGGCCACCGTCGTGTCGCTGGTGGCCAACGCCGCGCTTCTGGTACTGGTGATGTATGCATCCATCCGATGACGGCGTGGCCGGGCAGGCAGCCCGTGCAGTCGACCTCGCCTCCCGGCTCGCCGATCCCGCGGCGGACGCCGTGGCCACCCTGCGCCTGGCCGAGGAACTGAAGAACCTGGCCGATTCCCTCCTGGCCGAGACGGCCGCGCACGCCCACGCGGCGGGGCTGAGCTGGCAGGACATCGGCAACCAGCTGGGCATTTCCCGGCAGGCGGCGTTCCAGCGGTTCTCCACCGCCGCCGGTCCCCGCCCGGGCGCGCGCCGGGGCGACGAAGAGCTGCTGGAGTTGGCCCGGGGCGTCTTCGACGCGTTGTCCACCACCCGGTTCGCGGAGGTCGCCGCGTCGTTCACCGCGCGGATGGCCGTGCAGGTCACGGAGCCGGACCTGGCCGCGGTCTGGAACGGGTGCATCGCCTCGTTCGGCGCCTACCAGCGGATGACGGCCGCCACCATCCGGCGCAATGGGACGCTGCGGGTGGTGCACTGCTCGCTGGTGTTCGCCGACGGGATCCTCGACGGGCGACTCGCCCTGGACCGTTCGCGGCGGATCGACGGCCTGCTCATCACCGATCCCGGCTTCGAGCCCCGCAGCACCGGCTAGCGGGACCCGGTCCGCGGCTCGCCCACGGGCGGTGCCGGTGGGCCCGGGCAGCGCCTACAGGTCGGTGAAGTCGACCGTGGAATTGACCAGATCGGCGATGACCTCGGCGTCGTAGGCGCGGCGCAGGGACTCCCGGAAGGCCTGCTTCGACAGGCTGCGGGCCAGGGTGGCCAGGACCTGCAGGTGCAGGGAATAGCTTCCGGCGGGGGTGGCCAGCAGCAGGACCACCGTGGCGGGGCCGTCGGCGGCCCCGAAGTCCAGCGAGTGCCCGAACGCGGTGATGCCCACGGCGATGGAGACCGCCTCGGCGTGGAGGGTCCGGGCATGCGGCATCCCGATCCCGCCGGGCAGGCCGGTGGCCAGCTGGTGCTCGCGCGCATTGACTTCCCCGATGAAGCCCTCGAGGTCATCGATCCGGCCGGCGTCGAACAGCCGGCCCGCCAGCAGGCGGACGGCCTCCTGGCGGTCGGCGACGGCCATCTCGAGGACGACCAGCCCGGGGGTCGTCAGCTCCGGCTCGGGCTCAGTCGCGGACGGGGACAATGTCTTCGACGTTCAATCGGGTCTCGTCGGCCGACTCGTCGTCGGGCTGTTCCTGGCTGGCACGCTCGGCGGCCACCCTGGCCTGGTAGAACGCGACCTCGCGTTCGGTCTGCGCCCGGCTCCAGCCCAGCAGCGGCGCCATGAGCCCGGCGGCCACCGGGGCCGCCGCGACGCCACGGTCCCAGGATTCGATGGAGATCCGGGTGCGGCGGGTCAACACGTCCTCCAGGTGGCGGGCGCCCTCATGGGTGGTGGCGTAGACGACCTCGGCCGCCAGGTAGTCCTCGGCCCCGGGCAGCGGGCGGGCCAGCTCCGGGTCCGCGGCGACCAGGGCCAGCACCTCCGGGACCAGGGAACCGTAGCGGCCGAGCAGGTGCTCGACGCGCGCGACGTGCAGGCCGGAGGACCTGGCCATGCGGTGCCGGGTGTTCCACGCGGCCCGGTAGCCCTCGGCGCCGAGCAGCGGGATTGTCTCGGTGCAGGAGGCCGGGGCGTTCTGGTCCATCGAGCGCACTGCCTCGTCCACCGCGTCCCGGGCCATGACCCGGTAGGTCGTGTACTTGCCCCCGGCGACGACGACCAGGCCGGGGACGGGGTGCGCCACGACGTGTTCGCGGGAGAGCTTGGCGGTCGAGTCGCTTTCTCCGGCCAGCAGCGGGCGCAGGCCGGCGTAGACGCCTTCGACGTCCTCGCGGGTCAGCGGGCGCTTGAGGACCTGGTTGACGTGCTCGAGGATGTAGTCGATGTCCTCGCTGGAGGCCGCCGGGTGGGCCTTGTCCAGGGTCCATGCGGTGTCGGTGGTGCCGATGATCCAGTGCCGACCCCAGGGGATCACGAACAGCACTGACTTCTCCGTGCGCAGGATCAGCCCCACCGTGGACTGGAACCGGTCACGGGGCACGACCAGGTGCACGCCCTTGGAGGCCTTGACGCGCAACTGGCCGCGGTCGGTCACCAGGTCCTGGGTCTCGTCGGTCCAGACGCCGGTGGCGTTGACGATCTGCTTGGCCCGGACCTCGAAGGCGTCGCCGCTCTCCTGGTCCTCCAGCCGGGCGCCGACGACCCGCTCGCCTTCGCGCGCGAAGTCGACGACCTTGACCCGGTTGGCCGCCGCGGCGCCGTAGTGCGCCGCCGTGCGGACCAGGTCCAGGACCAGCCGGGCGTCGTCGACCTGGGCGTCGTAGTACCGGATCGAGCCGACGAAGGCGTCGTCCTTGAGGCTGGGGGCGCTGCGCAGTGTCCCCTTCCGGCTCAGGTGCCGGTGGAACGGCACCCCGCGGCTGTGTCCGGACGCCATGGACATCCCGTCGTACAGCGCGATGCCGGCCCCGACGTAGGGGCGTTCGATGAAACGCTTGGTCAGCGGGTAGAGGAAGGGCACCGGCCGGACCAGGTGCGGGGCGATGCGGTCGATCAGCAGCCCGCGCTCCTGCAGGGCCTCGCGCACCAGGGCGAAGTCGAGCATTTCCAGGTAGCGCAGCCCACCGTGGATCAGCTTGGACGATCGCGAGGACGTCCCTGCCGCCCAGTCCCTTGCTTCGACGATGCCGACCTTCAGGCCGCGTGTCGCCGCGTCCAGCGCCGCCCCGGCGCCGACGACGCCGCCGCCAATGATCAGCAGGTCGAGTTCCGCCTCGGGGTCGGTGCCGGAGCGGCGCAGGCACTCCAAGGACGCGGCCCGGGAGCCCGGATCGAGCACCCCACGCGTCGCGGCTTCCCCGGTTCCGTCCTGCTGCGCGCGTTGTGTCATGTCATCCAGCCTCATATGGCGAGACGACGACGTCAACGCGTTGGAACTCCTTGAGCTCGGAATAGCCGGTGGTCGCCATCGCCCGGCGCAGGGCGCCGACGAGGTTCGAGGTGCCATTCGTATGGCGCGATGGCCCGTAGAGGACCTCCTCGAGCGGGCCGACGGTACCCACCCGGACGCGGTCGCCGCGGGGGCTGTTGCCGTGGTGGGCCTCCACGCCCCAGTGCCAGCCGCGGCCCGGGGCCTCCTCGGCGCGGGCCAGGGCGCTGCCGAGCATGACGGCGTCGGCTCCCATCGCGATGGCCTTGACGATGTCCCCGCTGGTGCCCAGGCCGCCATCTGCAATGACGTGGACGTAGCGGCCGCCGGACTCGTCGAGGTAGTCCCGGCGTGCCGCTGCCACATCGGAGATCGCGGTGGCCATCGGCGCCTGGATGCCCAGGGCACGGCGGGTGGTGGCCGCGGCGCCGCCGCCGAAGCCGACCAGGACGCCTGCGGCGCCGGTGCGCATCAGGTGCAGGGCCGGGGTGTAGCCGGCGGCGCCGCCGACGATGACCGGGACATCGAGTTCGTAGATGAACTGCTTGAGGTTCAGCGGCTCCTGGTTCTGCGAGACGTGCTCCGCGGAGACGGTGGTGCCACGGATGACGAAGATGTCCACCCCGGCGTCCAGGACGGTGCGGTAGTACTCCTGCGTGCGCTGCGGGGTCAGGGACCCGGCCACGGTGACACCGGCGTCGCGGATCTCGGCCAGGCGGGAGGTGATCAGCTCGGGCTGGATCGGCGCCTGGTAGAGCTGCTGCAGGCGGGCGGTGACCGCGGGGTTCACGTGGGCGCCCAGGGTCCGGTCGGAAGCGCGCTCGGTCTCCAGCGAGGTGATCTCCGCCAGGACCGGTTCCGGGTCCTCGTAGCGCGTCCAGAGGCCCTCGAGGTTCAGCACGCCCAGGCTGCCGAGCCGGCCCAACGCGATGGCGGTGGCCGGGCTCATGACCGAATCCATCGGGGCGCCGATGATCGGGCTGGAGAACTGGTAGGCGTCGATCTGCCAGTTCACCGACACGTCTTGTGGATCCCGGGTGCGGCGGTGGGGGACGACGGCCACATCGTCCAGCGAATAGGCGCGCACGCCGCGTTTTCCACGGCCGATCTCAATCTCGTAAGTCACCCGGCCAGCCTATCAGCGCGGCCCCCGTGGCCACGGTGGCCCGGACCGCCGGACGCGGGCGCCGCACCGGCAACCCGGCCGGGTCGCCGGTGGCGAGGGATCCGCGTCATAAGGGAGGGTGCCGTTCGGCCGGTGAACCCTCCCACAGGCTGGCGACGGGCCGGGAGCCGCGCGGCAGCCCGGTCCCGCACGCGCCCTCGGCACCGTGGCGGACCGGACCGGCCCACCTCCGGGACCGGCTTCGGGGCACCGAACAGCGATGCCCCGGAACATTCGAGAGTAAGGTCGTCCCTTCCCGTGCCTGTGGCCCACCAAACAACCCGCAACGCCCCGGCTGCCACACGATCTGCCGACGGTGCCGCGTGAGACCGCCGAACTGGGAGCCGCTGGCACCCGATTACCGTTCAACACGGCGGCTTGGCACCGGCACCTCCACCGGGAACGACGGCGGTGCCCCCGCGCCGGGTGCCCCGGTCGAGGATTCCGGGGGCAACGGCCTCAAGCGCGGCCTGAGCAGCCGCCACCTGCAGATGATCGCGATCGGCGGTTCCATCGGTACCGGGTTGTTCGTCGCCTCCGGTGGCACGATCGCCCAGGCCGGCCCCGGTGGCGCACTGGTCGCCTACGCGGCCGTGGGGCTGATGGTGTTCCTGCTCATGCAGTCCCTCGGCGAGATGTCGGCCAAGATCCCGGTGGCCGGGTCGTTCCAGACCTATGCCGCCCGGTTCGTCTCCCCCTCGTTCGGGTTCGCCATCGGCTGGAACTACTGGTTCAACTGGGCCATCACCGTGGCGGCCGAACTGGTCGCCGCCGGGATCATCATGGACTTCTGGCTACCCGGGGTGCCGGGGTGGGTCTGGGCCGGGGTGTTCCTGGGGCTCCTGACGGGACTGAACGCCCTCTCGGCCCGGGCCTTCGGTGAAGGCGAGTTCTGGTTGGCGCTGATCAAGGTGGTCGCCGTCGTCGTCTTCCTCATCGCCGGATCCCTGATGATCTTCGGCGTCATGGGCGGCAGCTCCCCAGGTTTCAGCAACTGGCAGGATTCAGGCGATGTCTTCCATGGCGGATTTGCCTCGATCATCTCGGTGTTCATGATCGCGGGGTTCTCCTTCCAGGGCACCGAACTGGTGGGAGTGGCGGCCGGCGAGGCCAGGAACCCGCGCCGCGAGGTGCCCCGGGCCATCCGCTCGGTCTTCTGGCGCATCATGCTCTTCTACATCGGGGCGATCTTGATCATCGGCTGCCTGGTCCCGTTCACCGACCCCAGCCTGCTGGCCTCCGGCGAGGCCGACGTCGCGGCCTCCCCGTTCACCCTGGTCTTCGAACACGCCGGCATCGCGTTTGCCGCGGCCCTGATGAACGCGGTCATCCTCACCGCGATCCTCTCCGCCGGCAACTCCGGGCTCTACGCTTCGACCCGCATGCTCTACGCCATGGCACACGACGGCAAGGCACCGGCCATCTTCGGCCGGGCCAACCGGCGTGGGGTGCCGATGCATGCCCTGCTGGCCACCGCGGCCGTGGGGCTGTTCGGATTCCTCAGCGCCATCGTCGGGCAGGGCGCCGCCTACGCCTGGCTGCTGAATGTCTCGGGGTTGTGCGGCTTCATCGTCTGGGCGGGAATCGCCATCTCGCACTACCGGTTCCGGCGCGGGTTCCTGGCCCAGGGGCACACCGTCGCGGAGCTGCCCTACCGGGCCGCCTTCTTCCCCGTCGGACCGCTGGTGGCCTTCGCGGTGCTGATCCTGGTGATCGCCGGACAGAACTACCAGGCGGTACTGGCCGGCCGGGGCATGGAGGTGCTCTCCTCCTACATCGGCGTGCCGATCTTCCTGGCGCTCTGGCTGGCCCACCGGCTGGCCACCGGGTCGCGGATCGTGCCGCTGCGCGGGATGGACCTGTCGGGTCCGGACGACGTCCGGACGCCGGCGCCCTCCCGGCAGGACTAGGTGCTGCTCCCCCGGCCCTCCCACGGAGGGCCGACGGGATGTGGAGTACCCCCAGTGGGACTCGAACCCACAACACAGAGATTTTAAGTCTCCTGCCTCTGCCAATTGGGCTATGGGGGCCCGAGGATAAATCCTACAAGAACCCGTTCCCCGCTCCGGCACAACACACAGGCGCGCCCGCCAGGCTGGCCTGGCGGGCGCGGCTGTGGTGGAGTCCGCTGCTACTTGGCTGCGGATTCCTGCTTGTCGCCGGACTTGTCCGAGCTGTCCGAGGACTTCTCGGCCGGCTTGGGCTTCGGCGTGGCGGCCTCGACGAACTGGCGGCGCGGGTCCTGCAGGTCGCGGATCTGCGTGGTGTCGCGGCGGAAGAGCAGGCTGGCGACCCAGTCGCTGACCACGCGGTACTTGCGCTCGAAGGTCGGCATCGCCATCCCGTGGTAGCCGCGGTGCGCGGCCCAGGCCGGGAAGCCCCGCAACTGCACGCCCATGATCTTGGCTACGCCCTTGCCGGTGCCGAAGCCGGCGACCGCACCCAGGTTCTTGTGCTCGTAGTCGCGGACCTGGCCCACGCCGTAGCGGGTGGCGTAGATGTTCGAGGCCAGCAGCTTCGCCTGGCGGACGGCGTGCTGGGCGTTCGGAACGCAGGTGCCGTCCGGCAGGCCGCCGGTGACGTCGGGGACCGCGGCGATGTCGCCGGCGGCCCAGGCACCCTCGATGGGGCCGTCGTCGCCGGTGATGCGCAGATCGGTGCCGGTGCGCACGCGGCCGCGCTGCTCGATCGGGAAGTCCGTCGAGCGGATCATCGGGTTGGCCTGGACGCCGGCGGTCCAGACCAGGGTGTCGGTCTCGAAGCTCTCGCCCGGGGTCTTGTCCGGCATGTTCATCAGTTCGAGCTTGCCGCCCTCGGCCTTGGCCAGCGAGGTGTTGAGCATGACCTCGATGCCGCGCGAGCGCATGTGCTCCACGACCCACTTGGCCTGTTCCTCGGTGACCTCCGGCATGATGCGTCCCATGGCCTCGACCATGACGAAGCGGACCTCGTCCTGCTCGATGCGGCTGGTCTTCGCCACGGCGGCGCGGGCCAGGTCCTCCATCTCGGTGATGGTCTCGATGCCGGCGAAGCCGCCACCGACGACGACGAAGGTCAGCGCGCGGCGGCGCTCGGCCGGGTCGCTCATCAGGGAGGCGCTCTCGATGCGCTCGAGGACCTTGTCCCGCAGGGCGACGGCTTCCTCGATGGTCTTCAGGCCGATGCCCTGTTCGGCCAGGCCGGGGATCGGGAAGGTCTTGGTGATGGCGCCGGCGGCCATGACGACGTCGCGGTAGCCGAGCTCGAACGGCTCGCCGTCCGTCGGCGCGATGACCGCCTTGCGGTTCGCATGGTCCACCGAGGTCACGCGTCCGGTGATCAGCTCGGCGTTGTCAAGGTGGGTGCGGTGCGAGACGATCGCGTGGCGCGGTTCGATCTGGCCGGCAGCCACTTCCGGCAGGAACGGCTGGTAGGTCATGTAGGGCAGCGGGTCCACCACGGTGACGACCCCGCCATGGGCCTTGACCTTGTTCTGCAGCTTCAGTGCAACGTACAAGCCGACGTAGCCACCGCCGACGACGAGGATGCGCGGGCGATCGGACAGTTCAGGAGTGTTTGCCATGCACCCATCGTAACGCGCCCTCCCCTTATGTGAAAGTCTTCACTATCTACTTTCGGGAAGATCGTCGAAGGGGTCGCGATCGCCCTCCGGGGCGTTCCATTCCCCCGCCGCGATGGTGCCCGCGGAGGCGGCCTGCACGGCCCGGTTCCGCCGTCGTACCAGGGCCACGTGCACGGCGCCGCCGACGATGACCAGTACCGCGAGCGATCCGAAGCCGATGACCAGGACGGCCGGCAGTGCCCCACCCGGATCGGCCGGGGCCACGGGCTGGGGCGCGGCAACCGGCGGCACGGTCGACTTCGCCTCCGGGGTGGCACGCGGGGTCGAGGGGCTCGCTGCGGCCGGCTCGCCGCGGCGGTGCACGCGGATCCATTCGTCGATGGTCCCCAGCGGGTTCGCCTCCACCGGGGCGACCTGGGCGGTCAAGGCGGCCTCGGCGTCGAGCAGGCCGTATCCGTAGAGGTTGTCGACGCCCGGCTTTCCGGCGTCCTTCGCGGTGGCAAGGATCCGCTGGATGACGTTGGCTGCGGAGAGGTCGGGGTACTTCGCGCGGATCAGCGCGGCCACGCCCGAGACCAGCGGGGCCGCGCCCGAGGTCCCCGACCAGTCGGCGTACCCGCCGTCGGGCAGCCCGCCGACGAGCGGGTCCGCCGGGGCGGCGACGCCGATGCTGATCCCCTGCGTGGAGGAGTCCCAGCTGGCCTTGCCGTCCTTGTCGACCCCGGCGACGGTGAGCACGCCGGGAATGGTCGCCGGGGCACCGACCTGTTGCATGCCTCCGGCGCGGTTGCCCGCGGCGGCGACGATGACGACGTCGTGCGCTTCGGCGTACTGGAAGGCGTCGTCCCAGCTGGTGGGCCAGCTCGGGGTGGTGGAGCCGAGTGACATGTTGATCACCTGGGCGCCCTGGTCCACGGCCCACTTCACCGCGCGCGGGACCTGCTGGCTGACCGGCACGCCTCCGGGGTTCTCTGAGCCCAGCCACAGCGAACCGGAGATTAGGTCGGCCTCCGGTGCGACGCCGATGACCCCGTCAGGCCCCGGGCCGGGCTCGGGGATCTCGACCGGTTCGGGCTTCTCCGGCGGATCCTCGTCGGCCTTCTTGGCGTCCTCGACGGCCCGTTTCCAGGCGATCTCCTGCTTTTCGGCTTCGGCCTTGGCCTTGGCGATCGCCTCCGCGTTGTTGCCGTGCCCGGCCAGCAGCGTGCCGACCAGCGTCCCGTGTTCGGGCAGCGCGCCAATCGGCTCGGTCCCGTTGGCGTTGCCGGCCCCGGAGAAGTCCTGGCCACCCACGACGGTTCCGACGAGGTCGGGGTGCGATGCGGCGACGCCGGTGTCGATGACCGCGACCGTGACGCCCTCGCCCTTGGAGACCTTCCAGGCCTGCTTGATCCCGTAGTCGTCCAGCCAGTATTCGCTGTCGCGGATGTGGTCGGCCTGGGCGGCGGGCGCGGCAACCAGCAGCGACCCGGCCGCCAGCAGGACGGCGGCCGCGGCGGCAGCGGCATTGAGGACACGTGGCCTCACGGGCGGTTCCTTCCGGGGGTACGACGGCGGTTTGCCGCTGGGCTGGCGGGACTCAGGGCCGCGCCAACCCAAGGGCAATGCCGTCAAGAATATCGTGCTCGCTGGCCACCGCGGTGCGCACCCGGTTCCCGGTGGCCTGGGCGACCCGGAGCAGGATGGTCCGGTAGATCAGCGATCCGGCGGCGATCACGTCGACCCGGCCGGGGTGCATATAGGGCAGTTGTGCCCTGCGCTGGCGGGAAAAGGCCAGGAATTCGCTGGCCGCGGCCTCAACGACGCCGATGGGCAGCTCGGTGCCGTCGATGGCCTCGGGCTGGTAGCTGTGCAGGTCCAGGACGTGGGCGGTCACCGTGGTGATCGTCCCGGCCACGCCGACGACGCGGTCCACGTCCTGGATCGGCAGGGCGTCCAGGACGGAGTCGATCTGCCGGTTGGCCTCGGCCTCGGCGGCTTCGATCTGCGCGGGGGTGGGCGGGTCGTCGGTGAGGAAGCGTTCGCTATAGCGCACGCACCCCATGTCGATGCTGACGGCGCCGCGGACGCCCGCGGCGTTTCCGACGACGAATTCGGTGGAGCCTCCGCCGAGGTCGACGACCAGGATGTCCTCGTCGTCGGCCGGCGGCCGGACCGAGACCGCGCCGGCGAAGCTCAGCTCCGCCTCCTCGGACCCCTCGATCACCTCGGGGGCGACGCCGAGGCGGGCCTGGACGCCGTCCATGAACGCCTGGCGGTTGCCGGCGTCGCGGGTGGCGGAGGTGGCGACGAAACGGACGGCCTGGGCGCCGTGGGCGCCGATCAGCGCGGCGTACTCGTCCAGGGCGGCGAAGGTGCGCTCCAGGGCCTCGGGAGCCAGCATGCCCGTGGCGTCGACCCCCTGGCCGAGCCGGACGATGCGCATCTGGCGGGTGACGTCGAGCAGGTGCCGGGCGCCCTCGTCGTCGTCGACGATGTCGGCGATCAGCAGGCGGATGGAATTGGTGCCGCAGTCGATGGCTGCAACCCTCATGCCCGGCCCCCCTCGGTCGGCGCATCCGGGTTCGTGTCAGGATCCTGCTGGCGGGCCTGCCGGGCCGCGGCGCGGCGGGCCTTCTTGACTGCGGGGTCCTCGGCCTGGGTCTTCACGTGCCGGCTGCGGTCCCGGTCGGGGACGGGCGCGTCGGTGTCCCAGGCCCCCGCGCAGGAGCAGTGCCCGGGGGTCCACCATTCGGCGATGCCGGCGATGGCCTCGTCGCCCAGCGGGTTCACGCCCGGCCCGGCGGCCAGGGCGTGGCCGACCAGCACGTGCAGGCACTTCACCCGGGTGGGCATGCCACCGGCCGACACACCGTCGATTTCGGGGACGGCGCCGATGCCGGTCCGCACGCCCACGGCGTCGCGGGCGACCAGGTAGTCGCGGTGTGCGGCGGCGTAGGCAGCGGCCAGCTCGGTGTCGTGCCCCAGCCGCTCGGTCATCTCGGCCATCGTGCCGGCGGCCTCGAGGCGCGAGACGGCCGAGGTGATGACGGGGTGGGTGAGGTAGAACGTGGTGGGGAACGGGATGCCGGAGGCCAGCCGCGGGGCCGTGGTGGCCACCAGCGGGTTGCCGCAGATGCAGCGCGCGCCGATCTCCACCACATCGCGCGCCGGGCGTCCGAGCTGGCGGCTCAGCGTGTCCAGGTCGGCGGGGGTGGGGACCCGTTGTTCGGCGTCCAGTGCCTCATGGCGCGGGGCGGGGTGCTCCACGGATGCTCCTTCGGGGGTGAATGGTCAGTCGGTGGCCGAGCGTACAACGGTGTCCCAGAGCGAGTCGACCCAGGGCAGGTCGGTGCGGACATCGCCCGCGCTCTGCGGTTCGACGGCGGAGTCGTCGCCGGTGGCGCCGATCACCATGTATTTCTTCTCGCCCGGCATGACGAGGTTGATGCGGTTGCGGGCCTGCGCCTTGACGTAGGCCGGATCGTCCCACCGGGCGATCTGGGTCTTGAGGTCGGCCTGCTTCTGCTGCTTCTCGGCGATGGAGGCCTGCAGCTGGGCGATTTCCGCACGCTGGTCCATGTAGGTCCCGACGCTGGGCAGCAACAGGATGGTGACCACGGCGAGGATGACCGCCAGGGCGAGCATGCGCCCGGAAAAGGCGCGGGCCGGGACCGGGGAGGACTCCTCGGCGGCCGCTGGTGCGGGTTCGGCGGGGCGCGTCCCGGAGCCGGTTCCCGAGCGGATGGCCCCGGACAGCTCGGCGCGCTCGCGCAGGCGCTTTTCCTGCGGACCCCGGGCGAGCTTGGTGGCAGGCCGCTTCGTGGCCGGGGTGCGGGTTCCCGGCTTCGCCGCGGACGACTTCGGGGCAGGCTTCGCCGCGGTCGGCTTGCCGGCCGTCGGCTTCGCGGCGGACGACTTCTGGGCCGCAGGCTTCCCCGCAGGCTTCCCGACTGGCTTCCCCGCCGATTTTCTGCCGGAGGCCGGCGTCGCCGTCGCCCGGGCCGTGGGTGCGGTGCCCGGCGAGTCAGGGCTGGATCCGCCGTCGTGTCCCGGGGCGGCGCCCAGCGGGACGACCTTGCTGCGGTTCACGGCGGCAGGTCCGGTCCCCCGGCTCGGGGCGGATGGTCCGGTCGACGCGCTGCCGGCAGCGGAGCGGTCGCCCTCCCCCGCGGCCCCCGGGCCCGAGGGGGTGGTGGCCTCCGGCCGCGACGCGCTCCCGGCCGGTCGGACTCGTGGCATGTTGGGGCGTCGGGTGGCCATGAAGCTCCTGCCGGTCTGCTCGGGTGGACGGATGGGCCGGGCGGTGCCCGGGCGGCCGCGAACGGCCTGAGGGGAACCACCGGTATCCGGCGGCTCCCCTCAGAACCTTACGCGCTGCGGTCCGGCGTTACGCGGTGAAACGCGGGAACGTCGACTTTCCGGCGTAGACCGCCGCATCGCCGAGCTCCTCCTCGATGCGCAGCAGCTGGTTGTACTTCGCCACGCGCTCGGAGCGGGCCGGGGCGCCGGTTTTGATCTGCCCGGCGTTGGTGGCCACGGCGATGTCGGCGATCGTGGTGTCCTCGGTTTCGCCGGAGCGGTGCGAGGTGATCGTGGTGTAGCCGCTGCGCTGGGCCAGCGAGACGGCGTCCAGGGTCTCGGTCAGCGAGCCGATCTGGTTGACCTTGACCAGCAGCGAGTTCGCGGTGCCGGCGTCGATGCCGCGCTGCAGGCGCTCGGGGTTGGTGACGAACAGGTCGTCGCCCACCAGCTGGACCTTGTCGCCGATGGCGTCGGTGAGGGTCTTCCAGCCCTCCCAGTCGTCCTCGTCCAGCGGATCCTCGATGGAGACCAGCGGGAAGTCGGCGACCAGCTGGGCGTAGTAGTCGCTCATCTCGGCTGCGGTCTTGGAGGCGCCCTCGAACTGGTAGGTGCCGTTCTCGAAGAACTCGGAGGAGGCCACGTCCAGGGCCAGGGCGACGTCCTCGCCGGGGAGGAAGCCGGCCTTCTTGATCGCCTCGGTGATCAGTTCCAGGGCGGCGCGGTTGCTGGGCAGGTTCGGGGCGAAGCCGCCCTCGTCGCCCAGCCCGGTGGACAGGCCCTGCTCCTTGAGCACGGACTTCAGCGCGTGGTAGACCTCCACGCCCATGCGCAGGCCCTCGGAGAAAGTGGAGGCGCCGACGGGCACGACCATGAACTCCTGGATGTCCACGTCGGAGTCGGCGTGGGAGCCGCCGTTGAGGATGTTCATCAGCGGCACCGGCAGCACGTGGGCGTTCGGCCCGCCCAGGTAGCGGTAGAGCGGCAGGTTGGAGGACTCCGCGGCGGCGGAGGCGACGGCCAGGGAGACGCCCAGGATGGCGTTGGCGCCCAGCGTGGCCTTGTTCGGGGTGCCGTCGAGGTCGCCCATGATCTGGTCGATGGCGCGCTGGTCGGTGGCGTCCTGGCCGATCAGGGCGGGCTGGATCGTGTCGATCACCGCGTCGATCGCCTTGGTGACGCCCTTGCCCAGGTAGCGGTTCTTGTCGCCATCGCGCAGTTCGACGGCCTCGAAGGCGCCGGTGGAGGCGCCGGAGGGCACTGCGGCGCGGCCGAGCGAGCCGTCGGAGAGCAGGACTTCGACTTCAACGGTGGGGTTGCCGCGCGAGTCGAGGATCTCGCGGGCGTGGATGGCGTCGATCAGGGCCATGGAAGGTGCTCCTTCGTCGGTGGGTAGGGGGCCGGGCCCGGCACGGGAAGCGCGGGCACGTTGCCTCGCGCTCCAGCCTAGCGTGTGCCGGTTCCCCCGGGGGATGTGGGTCGTGGCGCCGTCATGTACTGCACGACGGCGGTGCGCAGCGAGCGCTCGGCGTCGAGTCCGCGAGACCTGGCTGCCGCGACGATGCCGAACAGCAGGGCGCCGAGCTCCTCCTCGGTCCCGGGGACGGTGTCCCCGGCTGCCGCGCCGGGGGTGCCCGGGGTGCCCGGGACGTCCTCGGGGACCGGGACGGGACCGGGTGACGCCTGCGGAGCCTCGGGGGCACCGCCGTCGTGCCCGGTCCAGCGCGCGGCCCGGTCCAGGGCCTTGTCGGCCAGGGCCAGGGCGGGCAGGTGCCGCGGCAGCGAGGAGAACGGGTCGGTGCGTGCGGGGGTTTCGGCGCGCTTGGCGGCGTCCCAGGAGGCGATGATCTCCGTGGTGGATTCGGGGAAGGAGTCGCGCAGGCTGCCGTCGGGATGGAAGACGTGGGTGTTGCGCCGGATCATCTTCTCGCTCAGGTGCGCGGCGACGTCGGTGAAGTCGAAGGCGCCGCGTTCGGCGGCGATCGCGGAGTGCAGCACCAGCTGGTACAGCACATCGGCCAGTTCGCCGCGCAGTTCGGCCTCGTCGGCTCCGGTCTCGATGGCCTCGAGCAGCTCGTAGGACTCCTCGACGAGGTACTCCACCAGCGAGGCGTGGGTCAGCGCCGCCGTCCACCGGCAGTGCCGCCGGAGGTCCGCAATGATGCCCAGCAGGCGTTGCGGCTCCCCCGGTGCGCCGAAAGACGGCGTGTCGGTGGACGGCGTGTCGTGGCGCTGGTCCATGCGCGGGTCAGGCCTCGTCGTCGTCCGTGTCCCCGTCGTCGGAGAGCCCGTTGTAGGTGGAGTTGATGTACTCCACCAGGGCCTCGCGCTCCTCGAGCGGCAGGAAGGCGGCTTCGGCGGCGTTGAGCGTGAGCTCGAGCAGGTCGTCGAGGTCGTAGTCGAAGGCCTCGACCAGCAGCTCGAACTCGTCCGAGAGGCTGGTGCCGCTCATGAGCCGGTTGTCCGGGCTGATGGTGACGGTGAACCCGGTCTGGTAGAGCAGGTCGATCGGGTGGGACTCGATGCCCTCGCCGAAGGCGGCGGTGGCCCCCGTCTGCAGGTTCGACGACGGGCAGACCTCCAGGGCGATGCCGCGGTCGCGCACCCAGTTGGCCACCGGGCCGAGCGTGACCAGGCCGGTGTCCTCGGCGACCTCGGAGCCGTCGTCGTCGGTGCCGCCGAACTGGACCTCGATGTCCTCGGCGATGCGCACGCCGTGGCCCAGGCGCTGGGCCCGGCCGGTGAGCAGGGCGTCGGCGATGGAGTCGACTCCGGCGGCCTCGCCGGCGTGCACGGTCGCGGGGAAGAAGTTCTCGGCCAGCAGGTCGAAGGCCGCGGCCATGCGCGAGGGCGGGAAGCCGTCCTCGGCCCCGGCGATGTCGAAGCCGACGGCCCCGCGGTCGCGGTGGCGCAGGGCGAGCTCGGCGATCTCCACGCCGCGGTCGGCGTGGCGCATCGCGGTGACCAGCTGCCCGACCTGGATGGGACGGCCACTGGCCTCGACGGCTTCGACGCCGGCTTCCAGGCCCTCCTGGACCGCCTCGACGGCCTCGTCCAGGCTCAGCCCGCCGGCCAGGTGCTGTTCGGGGGCCCAGCGCACTTCCCCGTAGACGACGCCGTCGTCGGCGAGGTCCTCGACGAATTCGCGGGCCACGCGGGCGAGGTTCTCGCGCGTCTGCATCACGGCGATGGTGTGGTCGAAGGTCTCGAGGTAGCGCGGCAGCGAACCGGAGTCCGCCGATTCGCGGAACCACTCGGCCAGGGCTGCCGGTTCGGTGGCCGGCAGCTCATGCCCGGCCGCGGCGGCGAGTTCGATGATGGTGGCGGGGCGCAGCCCGCCGTCGAGGTGGTCGTGCAGCGAGACCTTGGGCAGGCTGCGGAAGTCGAAGTCGGGGTCATAGGCGGTGTGGATCAGCTCTTCAGTCACGTACCCCAGCGTACTGGGCGCCCGGGGGCAGCGGAACCGGCACGCCGCGCGCCCTGCGCCCTGCGCCCCGGTCGCCGGGGTCGCCGGCAGGACCCGGTCCGCGGCGCCTACCGGTCGGCGTCGGCCCCGGCCGGGACCAGCTCGGGTTCGGGAAGCGGTTCCTCGCGCCCGAGCCGGCGCAGCACGGCATTGACGACGCGGTCGACAACGAAACCCAGGACCAGGGCGATGGCGATGGACAGGCCGATACCCAGCAGCGGGTTGTCGCTCATCCAGTGGCCGCCGACCGCGCCGATGGTCGCAGAGTAGGCACCCCAAGTCAGGCAGCCCATGATGTCCAGCAGCGTGAAGCGGCGCAGCGAGAAGTTCGTGGCGCCGGCGGTGAAGTTCACGGCGACGCGGCCGACGGGGATGTAGCGAGCGGTGAAGATCAGCAGTGCCCCGCGCCGCTCGAGTTCGCGCCGGGCGAAGGCGAAGGACTTCCGCGCCCGGGCGCCGCGCATCCAGCGGAAGCGCTCCAGCCCGATCCGGCGGCCGCAGCGGTAGGCGATCTGGTCCCCGAGGATGGCCCCGGCCGATCCGACCAGTCCCAGCAGGAAGATGTTCGGGATGCCCGAGGCCACGGCCACGCTGGCCAGCGCGACGATCAGCGTCTCGCTGGGCAGCAGCGGGAGCAGCCCGTCGATGGTGCAGAACAGGAAGAGCACGGGCAGGATCCACCACGCGGTGGAGGCGTGGAGGATGGCCTCGTTGATGATCTCCATGGGGCAAGTCCCTCGGCTGGGGTGGCACCGTACCGGGGCCGGGCCGGCAGGGTCCCGCCCGGCATCAGCGGGGCGATGGTTCCATTCTGACCCCGCGGCGGGCGGTTTGCCGTCCGACCAGGGGATGATTCAGGGATGAGCGGGGGTCATCCCTGAGGAGACGCCGCCGGTGCGGCTATTCGGCGATGCGGTCCAGGATGAGCCGCTGGCCGCTGCGGCTTCCCTCCGCGGCGATCGTCGTCGCCCCCTCCAGGGCCTCCAGCGCCCGGGCGAACCGGTCGGGCGTGTCGGTCAGCAGCGTCATCAGCGGTTGCCCGCGGCGCACCACGTCGCCGGGTTTGGCGTGCATCCGCACCCCGGCCCCGGCCTGGACCTGGTACTCCCGGCGGGCCCGGCCGGCACCGAGGCGCCAGGCGGCGACGCCCACGGAGAGGGCATCGAGCTCGGCGAGCACCCCGTCGGCCTGGGCGTAGACGGTCTCCGATTCGCGGGCGACCGGAAGCGGGGCCGCGGGGTCCCCGCCCTGGGCGGAGATCATCCGGTTCCAGACGTCCATGGCGCGGCCGTCGGCCAGGGCGGCCGCGGGATCGGCGTCATGCACCCCGGCCCCGGCGAGCATCTCCTCGGCCAGCTTGACGGTCAACTCCACGACGTCGGCGGGGCCGCCGCCGGCGAGGACCTCCACGGATTCCTCCACCTCGATCGCGTTGCCGGCGGTCCGCCCCAGTGGGGTGGCCATGTTCGTCAGCAGGGCCACGGTGCGTACTCCCGCGTCGGTGCCCAGGCCCACCATCGTGCGGGCCAGTTCGCGGGCGTCGGCCTCGTCCTTCATGAAGGCGCCGGAGCCGACCTTGACGTCGAGGACGAGGGTGCCGGTGCCCTCGGCGATCTTCTTGGACATGATCGAGGAGGCGATCAGCGGGATGGCCTCCACGGTGCCGGTCACATCGCGCAGCGCGTAGAGCTTCTTGTCGGCCGGTGCCAGTCCGGAGCCGGCGGCGCAGATCACCGCGCCGCAGTCGGCCAGCTGGTCCATCATGGCCGCGTTGGACAGCGAGGCCTGCCAGCCGGGGATGGCCTCGAGCTTGTCCAGGGTTCCCCCGGTGTGCCCGAGCCCGCGGCCGGAGAGCTGCGGGACGGCAACGCCGAAGACGGCGACCAGCGGGGCCAGCGGCAGGGTGATCTTGTCCCCCACTCCCCCGGTCGAGTGCTTGTCGGCCGTCGGCTTCACGGCGCCCTCCCGGGTGCGCAGCGCGGAGAAGTCCATGCGTTCACCCGAGTTGATCATCGCCGTCGTCCAGCGGGAGATCTCGGCGCGGTCCATCCCGTTGAGCAGGATCGCCATGTTCAACGCGGCCATCTGCTCCTCGGCGATGACCCCGCGGGTGTACGCGTCGATGGTCCAGTCGATCTGCTCGGGCGTGAGCGTGCCGCGGTCGCGCTTGATGCGGATGATGTCGACCGCGTCGAAGTTCTCGGTGCTCATGCTGGGCCTTTCGTCGAAGGTGGCGGTGCGGGTGTGCGGGCTAGCGGAGCAGGTCCTCCGGGCCGAAGGCGTCGGGCAGGACCTGGTCCATGGTCCTGATCCCGCTGGTGGTCATCAGCTCCAGGTCGGGGCCGCGGTGTTCGTGCAGCAGCTGCCGGCAACGCCCGCAGGGCATGAGGATCGAGCCCTGCCCGTCAACGCAGTAGAACGCCCGCAGCCGTCCTCCGCCGGTCATGTGCAGTTCGCCGATAAGCGTGCATTCGGCGCAGAGGACCACCCCGTAGGCGGCGTTCTCCACGTTGCAGCCGCTGACCAGCCGTCCGTCCTCGGTCAGGGCCGCGGCTCCTACCGGGTACTGCGAATACGGGGCGTAGGCGTGGGCCATGGCCTCGGTGGCCGCGGTGCGCAGCCGTTCCCAGTCCGCCTCGGACAGCGGCGACGACGGCGTGCCTGTGCTCATGGCCGGTTACTCCTTCACGTAGGGGATGCCGTTGGAGGCCGGGGGCCGGGACTTGCCGGCCAGGCCGGCGACGGCGAAGACGGTGACCACGTAGGGCAGCATCTGCATGAACTGGCTCGGGACCGGCGTGCCCAGGATGGTCAGCACGAACGAGAGGTTCAGCGAGAACCCGAACAGCAGGGCGGCGAAGAACGCCCCGATCGGGTTCCAGCGCCCGAAGATCAGCGCCGCCAGGGCGATGAAGCCCTGTCCGGCGGTCATTTCCTTGTTGAAGGACGAGGAGGTGACCAGGGTGAAGAATGCGCCGCCGACACCGGCCACGACGCCGGCGAGGGTGACGTTCCAGAACCGGATGGCGTTCACCCGGATGCCCACTGTGTCGGCGGCCTTGGGATGTTCGCCGACGGCGCGCACACGCAGGCCCCACCGGGTCTTGAACAGGCCGAACCACACCAGGAACACGGCCACGTACATGCCGTAGCCCAGGATCGTCTGGTCGAACAGGATCGGGCCGAAGATCGGGATCTCGGCCAGCCCGGGGATGCGGATGTTGTGGAAGCTCGGCGGCGCGTTGAACAGGGCCGAGTCGCTCTTCATCACGGTGGAGAACAGGAAGCTGGTCAGGCCCGCGACGAGCACGTTGAGCACGACGCCGACAATCACCTGGTTGACCAGGTACTTGATGCTGAACACGGCCAGCACCATCGAGACAACCACGCTGGCCACGATGGCGGCCAGGACGCCGGCCAGCAGGCTCTGCGTGATGGACCCGACGATCGCCGCCCCGAAGGCACCGGCGAGCAGCTGGCCCTCGATGGCGATGTTGATGACCCCCGAACGTTCGCAGAGCACGCCGGAAAGCGAGCCGAAGATCAGCGGGATCGCCAGCGTGAACGATCCGGCGATGAGGCCGGAGAAGTAGACGCTGGGGTTGTTGGCGCTGCCGATGACCCAGACCAGGAACGCGATGACCCACACGGCGGCGAAGGCCGGAACGAGCCAGCGCGGCAGGCGCCGGCCCCGGGAGGTGAGCTGGAAGGCATAGGCCGCCAGGAGCAGGAGCACGACGGCGGTGATCCAGCCCACCACCGTCGTGCCCAGCACGACGTCGGGGACCTTCAGGGCATCGGAGTCGCGGGAGATCCGGAAACGCGCCGTCTCGTGCGGGCTGCCGATGGCGAAGCCCAGCAACGCGATGACGGCCAGGACCGCCAGGGCGGCCGGTCCGCCCCAGCTGCGGATGGCCGGGGCGGCCGCACGGGCCATGGATGCCGGTGTTGTGGTTGCGGTGCTCACGCTGCTCCTCCCGCCTTGGCGGTGCGCGCCGTGGCTTTCCTGCTCTTCTTCTGGCCGGTGTGGATGCGGAAGATCGAGCGCACCAGCGGCGGGGCGGCGATGAACAGCACGATGAACGACTGCACGACCAGGACGATGTCGATGGGGATGCCGGTGTTGGACTGCATGCCGACGCCGCCGGCGCGCAGGGCGCCGAACAGCAGGCCGGCAAAGAGCGTCCCGATCGGGTTCGAGCGGCCCAGCAGGGCCACCGTGATCGCGTCGAAGCCGAAGCTGGCGGCGATGTCGCCGGAGAGGGAGCGCTCGGTACCGGAGATCTGCGCGGTTCCGGCCAGTCCGGCCAGGGCACCGGCGAGGACCATGGCAGTGATGTAGGCGCGCGGGACGTTGATGCCGGCGGTGCGGGCGGCCTGCGGGTTGGCCCCCACGGCACGCAGTTCGAAGCCGGCGGTGGAGCGGTTGAGCAGCCACCAGACGAACGCGACCGCCAGCAGGGCCACCACGAAGCCCAGGTGCAGCCGGTAGCCGCTGCCGAACAGCAGCGGGTAGGCCGCCGACTGGTGGATCTCGGGGCTGATCGGGTTGTTCGAGCCCGGGCGCTGGAAGCCCGGGGTGGTCAGCGCGTAGAGCAGCAGGTAGACCGCGATGTAGTTGAGCATGATGGTCACGATGACCTCATGGGCGCCGCGCTTGGCCTTCAGGACCCCGGCGATGCCACCCCAGATGGCCCCGCCGACGATGCCGGCGACAACTGCCAGGAGCAGGTGGATCCCTGCGGGCAGGTCCAGCGTGAACCCGACCCAGCCGGCCAGCATCGCGCCGAGGATGATCTGTCCCTGGCCGCCGATGTTGAACAGGCCCACGCGGAAGGCCAGGGCAACGCCGAGGCCGGCCAGGATCAGCGGCGTGGCGACCGTCAGGGTCTCGGTCAACGGGTAGATCGCGTTGGCGAACCCGTCGGCCTGGGTGTTGAAGATGGCGCTGCGGAACAACGCGCCGTAGGCATCCGAGACCGAGGTCCAGATGGCCGAGAGCATGTCCGTGGGCCGGGCGAAGAAGTAGCTGGCCGTGGAGGTCACCCGCTCGTCGGTGGCCGCGATCAGGATGGCGCCGACGATCAGGGAGAGCAGGATGGCCAGGACGGAGACCAGGCCGTTGCCGGTGGTGATCCGGTGCATGAGCGATGCCCCCGGTTCACGCGGCGCGGCCTCCGCCAGCTGGGCCGGAGTGTTCCCGGCCGCCGCACCGCCGGGAACCGAATCCTGCGGCGGTGGCTGGGTCGGGTTGTCGGTGGACGCTGGGTCTCGGTCCGGCAGGTTCGCGGGATCACTCATTCCCGTGCTCCTCTTCTTGGTTGGCCGCGGGGGTGTCGACGGCGGTGGCAGCGGGCTGGGCGGGATCGCCGGCGGTGGCTCCGGCCTCGTCGGCGGAGGCCCCGGCCATCATCAGGCCCAGGACATCGCGGGGGGTGTCGCCCGGGACGATGCCGACCAGCTGGCCCTTGTAGAGCACTGCGATGCGGTCGGCCAGTTCGACGACTTCGTCCAGTTCGGTGGAGACGATGAGGACGGGGGTCCCCGCGTCCCGTTCGGCGATGATGCGGCGGTGCAGGAACTCGATGGAGCCGACGTCGACGCCGCGCGTCGGCTGGGAGGCAATGAACAGCTTCAGCGGCCGGGAGAGCTCGCGGGCCATGACGACTTTTTGCTGGTTGCCGCCCGAGAGCGTGCCCGCATCGGATTGGGCGCCCTGGGTGCGGATGTCGTATTCGACGATCTTCGCGTCGGCATTCTCCGCGATGACCGTTCCGCGCATGTTCATCCCGCGGGCGAACGGCGGCCGGTCGTACTGGTTCAGGACCAGGTTCTCGGCGACGGTGAAGGTGCCCACCAGTCCGTCGGTGCTGCGGTCCTCGGGGACGAAGCCGACCCCAGCGTTGATGATCGACTTGACGCTGCGCCCCAGCAGGTCCTGCCCCTCGAGCGTGATCCGTCCCGAAGTGTGGTCCAGCAGGCCCATGATGGCCTCGGTGAGCTCGGTCTGCCCGTTGCCCTGCACGCCGGCGACCGCGAGGATCTCGCCTTTCGAGATCGAGAACCCGACGCCATCGAGCAGGACCTGGCCGTTGTCGGCCAGCACGGTGAGGTCCTCGACGGTGAAGGTCCGTTCGCCCGGGGTGGCCGGTTCCTTGTCCAGGCTCAGGCTCACGGACCGGCCGACCATCAGCGAGGCGAGTTCGGCCGCCGAGGCACTCGGTTCGGCGTTTCCGACGACCTTGCCGCGGCGGATCACGGTGATCACGTCCGAGATCTCCTTGACCTCGCGCAGCTTGTGGGAGATGAAGACGACCGAGGTGCCGGCGTCGCGCAGTTGGCGGATGATGTTCAGCAGCTCGTCGGTTTCCTGCGGGGTGAGCACCGCGGTGGGCTCGTCCAGGATCAGGACCTTGGCTTCGCGCACGAGGGCCTTGATGATCTCCACCCGCTGCTGGACGCCCACGGGAAGGTCCTCGACGAGGGCATCGGGGTCGACGTGGAAGCCGAACCGGTCGGAGATCTCGCGGATCTTGCGGCGGGTCGCCTCCATGTCCAGCACGCCGGCGCCCCGGGTGGCCTCGTCGCCCAGGGCCACGTTCTCGGCGACCGTGAACACCGGGACGAGCATGAAGTGCTGGTGGACCATGCCGATGCCCGCGGCCATGGCGTCGCCGGGGCCGTTGAACCGGACAGGGGAATCGTCGATGAGGACCTGGCCGGCCGTGGCCTCGTACAGGCCGAAGAGGACGTTCATCAGCGTCGACTTGCCCGCCCCGTTCTCACCCAGCAGCGAGTGGACCTGGCCGGGTTCGACGACAACGGTGATGTCGTCGTTGGCCGTGAAGGACCCGAATTTCTTGGTAATTCCGCGGAGTTCCAGTTTCACGCCGTTACCTTATTTCCCTTCTTGTCCGGGCACGCCGTGGCCGCGGATATCACAGGTCGTGGAGACCGTCGGACCCAGCGTAGTCGCGAAAGCCGGGCGGTGGGCAGGCACACGCCGCCCAGCCCACCGCATCGGGTGTGGGAGCTGGACGGCGTGCGCTGTCCGGAAACGCCGCCGGGAGCCCATGGGCCGCCGGCGGCAACCGGGTGCCGGTTACTTCGGGCTGGACGGGGAGTCGACCTCGATCTTCCCGGAGATGATGTCGGCCTTGATCTGGTCGAGTTCAGACTTCATCTCGTCGGAGACCTTGGAGTCGAAGTCGTGGAACGGGGCCAGGGCAACGCCCTCGTTTTCCAACGTGCCGACGTAGGGTGCGTTGTCGAAGTTCCCGTCAACGTCCGCGGTGACCACCTTGTCCACGGCTTCGCCCATGAGCTTGACGACCGAGCTGAGGATGTATTCCTTGCCGTTGGGAACGGTGTTGTAGCCGTCGGAGTCGACCCAGATGACCTTGGCGTCCTTGCCATTGGCGTTGGCCTCGGTGACGGCGTCGATGGTGCCCAGGCCCACGGGGCCGGCCACGGGCATGATGACATCGGCGCCTTCGTTGATGAAGTTCGTCGTGTTCGTCTTGCCCTTGCCCTGGTTCTCGAAGTCCCCGGTGAACGTGCCGTTCTGCTTGTCGGCGTTCCAGCCCAGGACCTTGACGTCCTCGTCCTTCTGCTCGTTGTAGTACTGCACGCCCTCGTAGTAGCCATCCATGAAGATGGTCACGGTCGGGATGTTCATGCCGCCGTAGGTGGCGACCTTGCCGGTCTCGGTGGTCCCGGCGGCCAGGTAGCCGGCCATGAACGCTGCCTGGGCCGTGTCGTAGATGATGGGCTTGACGTTTTCGGCGTCGATCGAGTTGTCGTCGATGATCGCGAAGTGCGCGTCGGGGTTGGCCTTGGCCAGCTTCTTGGTGGCATCGGCCAAGAGGAACCCGACGGTGACCGTCAGGTCGCAGCCGCTCTTGACCATGGAGCTGAGGTTCGGCTCGAAGTCGGTGGCTGCCTGGGATTCGGCTTCCTTGGTCTTGATGCCCAGTTCCTTCTTGGCCTTCATCAGGCCTTCGTAGGAGGACTGGTTGAACGAGCGGTCGTCGAATCCGCCGGAGTCCGAGACGATGCAGCCGGTGTAGTCGGCGGCGCCCGGGTGGGTCGAGGCGGCCGCCGTCTCAGTGGCCTCGGGGGCGGTTCCGCAGGCGGTCAGGACCAGGGCGGAGACGCCCAGGACGGCAGCGAGCTGGCCGGTGGAGCGCTTCAGGGTGCGCTGTGGCTTCTTCAAGTTTCCTCCAGTGACGAGTGGTGCATCGGGTCCGTCCCTCCGGGCCCGGGCGATACATCCTGCCACGAAAGGGAGCCAACCGCGTCCGCCCTCCCAAGGCAGGAAGACGTGACGGGCAATACAGTAGCGCCGCCGACGGCGGCCCGGCCACCACATGCCTGTGACACGTCAATATTGTTGACTATTTGTTACCAACAAGTAGACGTTTCAGGCGTCCTGTCCACCGTCGATGGCCCGCAAGGCGGCGGCGGCCATGACCCGGACGCCGGTTTCGATCGCGCGCTCGTCGGGGATGTAGTCCCCCCGGTGTAGGTCGTAGGTCTCCCCGCCCGGCGCCCTGGTCCCCAGGCGCATCATGGCACCCGGGATCTTGTGCGTCATCCAGGCAAAATCCTCCCCTCCCATGGACTGGGGGGTGAGCACGATCGACGTCGAACCGATCTCGGCCCGTGCGGCGCGTTCGATCAGGTCCGTTTCGGCCTCGGCGTTGACGACCGGGGGCACCCCCCGCGTGTGCTCGAGCTTCACGTCGACGCCGTAGGGAACCGCAACCTGCCGGACCACCTCGTCCAGCAGCGTCCCCGCGGATTCCCAGGCCGCACCATCCAGGCAGCGCATGGTCCCGGCCATGTAGCCGGCGGCCGGGATCGCGTTCGGGGCCGAGCCGGCGTGGATCTGCCCCCAGACCACCGATACGGCGCTGCGCACATCGATCCTGCGGTTCAGCACGGCCGGGACGTTCACGGCGATCTCGGCCAACGCGAAGACCAGGTCCTCGGTCAGGTGCGGGCGGGAGGTGTGTCCGCCGCGGCCGGTGAGTTCGATCTTGATCGTGTCGCTGGCACTGGTGATCGCGCCGATGCGGGTGCCGATCATTCCGGCGTCGACCCGCGGCTCGCAATGCAGCGCCAGGATCCGCGGAACGCCCTCCAGCACTCCCTGCTCGATGACGCTCAGCGCGCCTCCGGGCATGGTCTCCTCCGCTGGCTGGAAGATGATGCGGATGCGCCCTCCCAGTTCCCCGGCGGCATGCATGCGGCCCAGGGTCAGGGCCACGCCCAGCATCACGGTGGTGTGGATATCGTGGCCGCAGGCATGGCAGACGCCGTTGCGCGTGGAGGCGTAGTCGAGGCCCGTTTCCTCCAGGATCGGCAGGGCATCGATGTCGGCGCGCAGGCCCAGGCGGATGTCGCCGTCGCCGATGTCCACGAAGAGCCCGGTGCTCTCCAAGGGCTGCGGTTCGAGTCCGGCCGCCTGCAACGC
Source organism: Arthrobacter sp. JSM 101049 (assembly GCF_041679245.1). NCBI lineage: Bacteria > Bacillati > Actinomycetota > Actinomycetes > Micrococcales > Micrococcaceae > Arthrobacter > Arthrobacter sp. JSM 101049. The sequence continues at coordinate 423,403 of NZ_JBGFFC010000002.1, forward strand.
CGCGGTGATGCGTTCGGTGGTCCGGAACTCCTGGAAGGACAGTTCCGGGTTGGCGTGCACGTCGCGGCGGAAACCGATCAGCTGGGGCAGCAGCGGTGCCAGCCAGGGCCCGATGGCGGGATGGGACGATTGCTGCGCTGGTTCTCGAGTCACATGCACGACCCTACGACGAACGGCAGGCAAGATCCGAGTTCGCAACGCAGTTGTTGCGCCGCCCGCACGGCCTTTCGCGGCGGGTGCGCCGGGCCGGCGCAGACCGGGACGGCCTACAGGACGTCGACGTCCCCGGACGCCTTGAGCGCCTCCACGGCCTTCTTCACCGACTGCGCATGGTCGCTGGTGGTCACCAGCAGGGCATCCCCGGTATCGACGACGACAACATTTTCGATGCCAATGAGCGCGATCATCCGGTGGGTGTCGGAGACCACGACGCCCGAGGCCTGGTCGGCGTAGACCCGCGCGCCCTCCCCCAGGACCGTGAGGTTCGTGGCCTCGCTGGCCGGGTTGAGCCGCCCGATGGCCGCGAAATCCCCCACGTCGTCCCAGGTGAAGTCCCCGGGGATCATGGCCACATCGCCGACCGCGGCGGCCGGTTCGGCCACTGCGTAGTCGATGGCGATCTTGGGCAGGTCCGGCCAGATGCGCTGCTTCACGGCGTCGCGTTCATCCGTGTCCCAGGCCGCGGCGATCTCCATCAGGCCGGCATGCAGCTCTGGCTCGTTGCGCTCGAGGTGCTTCAGCATCAACGACACGGGGGCCACGAACATGCCCGCATTCCAGAGGTAGTCGCCACTGTCCACATACCCCTGGGCAACCGCCTCGTCCGGCTTCTCCACGAATTCGAGCACCGAGGTCGCGCTGGGTGCGCCCTCCACCTGGAGCGCCTGTCCGGCCCGGATGTAGCCGAAAGCGGTCGACGGCGACACCGGCTTGATCCCGATGGTGACGATCTTGCCGGTGGCCGCCGTATGGATTGCCTCGCGCACCGTTTCCTGGAAGACCTCCACGGGGCCGATGACCTGGTCCGCGGCAAAGGAGCCCATGATGATGTCGGGGTTCCGGCGGTGCAGGATGGCGGCGGCCAGCCCGATGGCGGCGCCAGAGTCCTTCGGCTCGGATTCGAGGACGAGGTTCGACTCCTCCAGTTCGGGCAGCTGGGCCTGGACGGCCCCGCGGTGTGCCTGCCCGGTGACAACCATGATGCGATGGTCGGCCAGCGGCAGGAGCCGTTCATAGGTCGCGCGGATGAGCGTCGTCCCCGAACCGGTCAGGTCGTGGAGGAACTTGGGGGCTGCCGCACGCGAGAGGGGCCACAGCCGGGTCCCGACTCCGCCTGCGGGGATGACGCCGTGGAACCGGGCCAGAAGGTCTTCGTTCATGAGTCAACACTAAGCGATCACCGGCCGGAATCGCGGGAGCCGCAGCGCGATTTACCACACGCAAACGTCACGTATTTTCCGCAGGATTCCGGGCGATACGCCACGTCAGCACAGACAACGTGAGGCTCGCCACAAGGGTAGGGTAAAGAAGAAGCCTGAGAGTCCCCTGTGGTCTAGGATCAGGCTAGGAACGCTTACGCACCGGCGCCAATCTTTTGTGTGCACGCCACACGAACGCCCTTGCGATGCATGGAGGTTAATTCAGTGTCGAAGACATCGTCAGGCACCCTCTACCGCGGCCGCGAAGGCATGTGGTCCTGGGTAGGGCATCGGGTCACCGGTGTCGTCATTTTCTTGTTTCTTCTGGTGCACGTGCTCGATACGTCCCTGGTGCGGGTCTCCCCCGGTGCCTACGACGCAGTGATCGGCACGTACAAAAACCCGTTGATGGCCATCGGGGAATTCGGTCTCGTCGCTGCGATCATGTTCCACGCCTTCAACGGCCTGCGCCTCGTCCTCGTTGACTTCTGGAAGTCCGGGCCGAAGTACCAGCGGCAGATGCTCTGGGGCGTGCTGATCGTGTGGGTCGTTGCCGTCGTCGGTTTCGGGATCCGCCACTTGTCCCTCGCTTTCGGAGGTCTTTAAGCCATGGCAACCACAGAATTCGTTGCACCACGCACGGGGCGCATCGACCCCAAGTACACCCGCTCCAAGTCCAAGAGCGGCAACTTCGAGATGCTGGCGTGGCTGTTCATGCGCATCTCCGGTGTCCTGCTGGTCATCCTGATCTTCGGGCACCTCTTCGTGAACCTGCTGGTCGGCGACGGCGTGCACGCCATCGACTTCGGCTTCGTGGCCGGCAAGTGGGCCAGCCCCCTCTGGCAGTTCTGGGACCTGGCCATGTTGTGGCTGGCCATGCTGCATGGCACCAACGGCGTGCGCACGATCATCGCCGACTACGTGGAGAAGGACCGCCCGCGGTTCTGGCTGCAGCTGGTGCTCATGCTGTGCTCCGCGGCCATCATCATCCTCGGCACCCTGGTGATCTTCACCTTCGATCCGTGCATCCCGGGCTCCACCCTCGCGGTCTGCCAGTAGTCCCGGCGAGCTTCGCCGAAAACAAGATTCAAAGAAGAGAGAGCATCCGGTATGCAGGTACATAAGTACGACGTCGTCATTGTCGGCGCCGGTGGCGCAGGCATGCGTGCTGCCATCGAGTCCGGCCAGCGCGCCCACACGGCCGTGCTGACCAAGCTTTACCCCACTCGTTCCCACACGGGGGCCGCACAGGGCGGCATGTGCGCTGCCCTGGCCAACGTCGAAGAAGACAACTGGGAGTGGCACACCTTCGACACCGTCAAGGGCGGCGACTACCTGGTTGACCAGGACGCAGCCGAGGTCATGGCCAAGGAGGCCATCGAGGCGGTCCTCGACCTGGAGAAGATGGGCCTGCCGTTCAACCGCACGCCCGAGGGCAAGATCGACCAGCGCCGCTTCGGCGGCCACACCCGCGACCACGGCAAGGCGCCGGTCCGCCGCTCCTGCTACGCCGCAGACCGCACCGGCCACATGATCCTGCAGACGCTGTACCAGAACTGCGTCAAGCACAACGTCGAGTTCTACAACGAGTACTACGTGCTCGACATGCTGACCGTCGAGGAGGAGGCCACCCGCGAGGACGGCACCACCTACCTGCAGAAGCGCATCGCCGGCGTCGTTTCCTACGATCTGGCCACCGGCGAGATCCATGTCTTCCAGGCGAAGTCGGTCATCCTGGCCACCGGCGGCGCTGGCAAGGTCTTCAAGACCACCTCCAATGCCCACACCCTCACCGGCGACGGCATGGGCATCGCCTTCCGCAAGGGCATCCCGCTGGAGGACATGGAGTTCGTCCAGTTCCACCCCACCGGCCTCGCCGGCCTGGGCATCCTGCTCTCCGAAGCCGCGCGCGGCGAGGGCGCGATCCTGCGCAACTCCGAGGGCGAGCGGTTCATGGAACGCTACGCCCCGACCATCAAGGACCTGGCGCCGCGTGACATTGTGGCCCGGTCGATGGCCAACGAGGTCCGCGAAGGCCGCGGCTGCGGCCCGAACAAGGACTACGTCCTGCTGGACCTGACGCACCTGGAACCGGCCCACATCGACGCGAAGCTCCCGGACATCACCGAGTTCGCCCGCACTTACCTCGGCGTCGAGCCCTACACGGAGCCGGTGCCGGTCTTCCCGACCGCCCACTACGTGATGGGCGGCGTGCCGACGAACATCAAGGGCGAGGTCTTCCAGGACAACGAATTCACCATCCCGGGCCTCTACGCCGCCGGCGAGGTCGCCTGCGTCTCCGTCCACGGCTCCAACCGGTTGGGCACGAACTCCCTGCTGGACATCAACGTGTTCGGCAAGCGCTCGGGCATCGCCGCCGCCGAGTACTCCAAGACGGCCGACTGGGTCGAGCTGCCGGAGAACCCGGTCGCCGACACGGAGGCCTTGCTCGACGTCGTGCGCACCGGTACCGGTACCGAGCGCATCGCCGCGATCCGCAAGGAACTCCAGGACACCATGGACGCCAACATGCAGGTCTTCCGCACCAAGGAGACCATCATGAAGGCCCTGGCCGACGTCAAGGGCTTCCGCGAGCGGTACAAGAACATCAGCATCCAGGACAAGGGCAAGCGCTTCAACCTGGATCTGCTCGAAGCCGTGGAGCTCGGCTTCCTGTTGGACCTGGCCGAGGTCATGTCCGTCTCCGCCCTGCACCGCCACGAATCACGCGGCGGCCACTTCCGTGAGGACTTCCCGGACCGCGACGACGAGAACTTCATGAAGCACTCGATGGTCTACAAGGACGATTCCGCGGAAATGGAGGGCATCCAGGGCATCCGGTTCGACACCAAGCCCGTGATCTTCACCCGTTACCAGCCGATGGAGCGTAAGTACTAATGAGCAGCGAAGTTCCCGAACCAGCATCCAAGGTCGATCTGGCCCCCGGTGTCGGTGGCGGCGGGGAGATCCCGCAGTTCGACATCACCCTGCGCGTGCGCCGCTACAACCCGGAGTTCTCCGAGGAGGCCACCTGGGAGGACTACGCGCTGACCATGTACGGCACGGACCGCGTGCTGGACGCCCTGCACAAGGTGAAGTGGGAGATCGACGGCTCGCTGTCCTTCCGCCGCTCCTGCGCCCACGGCGTCTGCGGTTCCGATGCCATGCGCATCAACGGCCGCAACCGCCTGGCCTGCAAGACGCTGCTGAAGGACCTGGACACGTCCAAGCCCATCACGGTCGAGGCCATCAAGGGCCTGCCGGTCGAGAAGGACCTGATCGTGGACATGGAGCCGTTCTTCCAGTCCTACCGCGAGATCATGCCCTTCATGATCACCAAGGGCCACGAGCCGGCCGCCGAGCACTACCAGTCCCCCGAGGACCGGGAACGCTACGACGACACGACCAAGTGCATCCTGTGTGCAGCCTGCACCTCGTCGTGCCCGGTGTTCTGGACCGACGGCCAGTACTTTGGCCCGGCCGCGATCGTGAACGCCCACCGGTTCATCTTCGACTCCCGTGACGAGGGGGGCGACATGCGCCTGGAGATCCTCAATGACAAGGAAGGCGTGTGGCGCTGCCGCACCACCTTCAACTGCACCGAGGCGTGCCCGCGTGGCATCCAGGTCACCAAGGCCATCTCCGAGGTCAAGCAGGCCATCCTGGCCCGCTCCGTCTAGCCTCCTGCGGCCCCGGCCGTCACTACCGCACAGGGCGCTGTCACCCCGTCTCACCGGGGTGACGGCGCCCTGTCGCACGTCATGGCGCGTCATGGATGGCCTATCGGGTGCCAGTCGTGGAGCCAACCGGGGTCCGCCGCTGCCGGGTAGGCGCGGGGTGGCGAGTCAGGGACGGGTTTGCGGCCAGCCGGATTCCTCGCGCACCGGCCCGTGGAGCTCCCGCAACTGGTTCGCGCGAGCGCGCAGGGTGGGCCTGTTCCCGCGGCGGACAGCCGCCTCGATGTCTGCGGTCGCCACGGCGCCCCATGCGGTGGCGATCAGGTAGACCTGGCTCAGCAGGTAGAACCAGACGAATAGCCCGAGGATCACAGCAAAGGAGGCCAGCAGCGGGTTCCTTGTCACGCTGCCCAGCAGCTCGGAGGAGAAGTAGCGCAGGATCGACGAGCCGGCGCCGGCGAGGAGGGCGGCCTGCAGCATCGCCCAGCGTGGCATGTTGATCCCCGAGGCCAGCCGGAACAGGATGACCGCCACCAGCGCGTCCAGCAGGAGCATGACCAGCAGGCTGGCGACCTGGGTCAGACCAATCGCGAACACCGACTCGATCTTGAGGAAGTCGATGACGACATGGATGAATCCACCGGCCAGGAACCCGACGACGGTGGTCACTACCAGGCACAGGCCCAGGAGGACCAGCACGCCAAGGTCGCGCAGCTTGACCACGACCGCGTTCAACCGCAGCTGGTTCAACCCGTACACGCCGCGCATCCCCTCGCGCAGCCCGGCGATCCAGCCCAGAGAGGTCAACAGCATGGTCGCCGTGGAGATCACCAAAGTCCAGCCGAACCCCCTGGATTGGAAGAGCGTCTCGGGTTTGGCCAGTCCCCCGTTCCCGGTGTCGATTAGCCCCGGGGTGCTCTTCGCGACGGTTTCCACCACCAGGTCCTGCAGGTCCTTGCTCCCGCTGGCGATGATCCCGAAGATGGAGAATCCGGCGACGAGCAGGGCCGCGACGGAGAAGAACATGTTGTAGGCGCTGCCCGCAGCCATCAGCGGGCCATGGCGCTGTCCGTAGAGCGTGAACACGCGCATGAGCTTAAGCGAGTTCAGCCACCCGAGGAAGGCGCCCAGCGCCGCCAGTGCGACCTTGGCCACCCCCTGTTCCTCGCGCCGTGTCCGGCCCAACGCGGTGCGCTTGTGCAACCGCTCCACGCGCAAAGCCGCCCGGTCCAGCGGGGAGTTCACGGCGGCGGCCTCGGCGGACCCGCCGGGAAGGTCCGTACCTGAAAGCGCGGCGGCTCGGCCTCGCTGGGCGATGGTGCGGCTAGTTATGCGTTTGTCGGGCTTGGCCAAGGATCAATTCCTCCTGGAGGGCCCACAGGCCATCGGCGTCGTGTTCAAACAACCCGATTCTATCCACGGGAAATTCGGCGGCGTAGCCTTCTAGGCGTTCCAACGCGAGATCCAGCTGGCGTTGGGGCAGATCGTGGGCGATCGTCAGATGCGGGTGGAAGTCGAATTCCGCGGTCGGGCTCAGGGGCCCGGCCTGCAAAGCCCGGTGCAGCGAGACGCATTCGTCGAACCCGTCCTCGACCTGCAGGAACACCACGTTCGTCACCGGCCGGAAGCTAGCCGTGCCACGCAGGCTGAGCCGGAAGCACCCGGCACGCGCGGCCACGTTCCGCACGTGTTCGCGTACCGCCACCCAATCGGTGGCCACCGCCCCGGTGACCAGCGTGATGTGTGGCGGGATGCTTCCGGCCACGGGATCACCGAGCGAGGCCCGCTCCTCGCGCAACTGGGAGCGCAGGGGTTCGGGCAAGGGGATGACCACCCCGACGCTGACTCCCTCGTCCCCGGGGCGCTCGGCCCCGGGGACGCCGGTTCCCCGCTCGGGAAGCACCATGCGCTAGCGCACGCTCTCGCCGTCGCCGACCGCCAGGTCCCGGGGCGCAGCCTGGGAGACGGCCGGCAGGAAGCCCACATTCGAATACACGGCGTCCAGCGTGGCGGTGGCGATCTCCCGGGCACGTGCGGCGCCGACCGCCAGCTGGCGGTCGAGCTCGGCGGAATCATCGAGCAGCTCGAGCGTCCGGCGCCGGATCGGCTCCACGCGGGCGACGACGGCGTCGGCCACGTCGACCTTGAGGTGTCCGTACATCTTGCCCTCGTACTCCTCGACGAGATCGGCAATGGTTTTCCCGGTGATGGTCGAGAGGATCTCCAGCAGGTTCGTCACCCCCGGCTTGCCCTCCCGGTCGTGGGCGATGACGGTGTCGGCATCGGTGACCGCGGACTTGATCCGCTTGGTGATGACCTTCGGGTCATCGAGGATGTTGATCAGGCCGTTGGGGCTGGCCGCGGACTTGGACATCTTCGACCGAGGATCCTGCAGGTCGTAGATCCGCGCCCCCTCCTTCTGGATGAGGGGTTCCGGGACCCGGAACGTCTCGCCGAAGCGGTGGTTGAAGCGCTGGGCGAGGTCGCGGGCGAGCTCGACGTGCTGGCGCTGGTCGTCGCCGACCGGCACGGCGTGCGGCTGGTAGAGCAGGATGTCCGCAGCCATCAGGACCGGGTAGGTGAACAGGCCGACGCTGACCGAGTCCTGCCCGCCCTTGGCCGACTTGTCCTTGAACTGCGTCATGCGCGAGGCCTCGCCGAAACCGGTGATGCAGTTCAGCACCCAGGCCAGCTGGGCGTGCTCCGGCACGTGGGACTGCACGAACAAGGTGGCCGCGTCCTGGTCGATGCCGCCAGCGATGTACTGCGCCGCCGTCGTGCGCGTGCGTTCGCGCAAGGACGCGGGATCGTGTCCGACGGTGATGGCGTGCATGTCGGGGACGAAGAAGAAGGCGTCGTACTCGTCCAGCGATTTGACCCAGTTGACGAGGGCGCCCAGGTAGTTGCCCAGGTGCAGCGAGTCGGCTGAGGGTTGCATCCCGGATAGGACGCGGGGCCGGTGGCCCTCGGGGTTCAGGAGTTCGGTCATGGTGTGGTCTTCCTAGAACTGGTAGTCGACGACCAGCGGTGCGTGGTCGGAAAAGCGCGAGGCGTAGGTCGGCGCCCGGTCAACGACGGGGTTGTGCGCGAGGGCGGCGAGCTCCGGGGTGGCCATGTGGTAGTCGATGCGCCAGCCGGTGTCGTTGTCGAAGGCCTGCCCCCGCCAGGACCACCAGGTGTAGGGACCGTCGACGTCACCGGCCAGGCGGCGGGCGACATCGTGGTAACCGATCTCCTCGCCGAAGAACCGGTCGAAGTAGGCCCGTTCCTGGGGCAGGAAGCCGGACCGCTTCACGTTGCCCTTCCAGTTCTTGATATCCCGCTCGGTGTGGCCGACATTCAGGTCGCCGGTCACCAGTACGTGGTCGGCAAGCGTCTTGAGGGCGGGCAGCCGCGTGGTCATGACGTCCAGGAAGCGGTACTTGTCCTCCTGCTTCGGGGTGTCGACCTCGCCGGAATGCACGTAGGCGCTAACGACCGTGAGGTTTTTCCCGGCCAGGTCGAAGTCGGCTTCGACCCAGCGGCCGGAGGTGGCGAAGTAGTCCTCGCCGATGTGCCCGCGCGTGGCCGTGGGGGCGACGCGGGAGGCGACGGCGACCCCGGCCCGGCCCTTGGCCTCGGCCTCGGCGTGCAGGATGTGCCAGTCGTCGCCGAGCAGCTCGCGGACGATGGCGTCGGGGGCGCGTACTTCCTGCAGGGTCAGGATGTCGACGTCGCGCTCGGCCAGCCAATCGGCCATGCCGCGCTTGTAGGCGGCCCGGATGCCGTTGAGGTTGACGGAGGCGACGCGCACTGCGCCGGCGTTCTTGCTGTGGTTCGTTTCCGCTGCTGTGCTCACCCGATCCAGCTTACCCAAGATCGGTCAGTCGATGACCTCGCCCGAGAGCGGGGCGCTTCCATCCGAGGGCTTCATCATGTCGCGGGCGTTGTGGGCGGTGATCTCGATGGTCTCCAGGGCGCGGTCCACCATGCCGCGGGCCTCGTCGCCCGGGGTGTCGAGGTGTTCCTTGATGACCCCGGCCTGGACCTGGACGATCTTGAACGAGTGGTCCAGTTTCAAGTCGCGCGTGCGGGTCCCCTCGTCGACGACGACGGTCTCGGAAGCCCCGGGCTGCTGTGCGCGGGCCGCCATCGAGGCCGACGCGTTTTTCAGGTGGCTGCTGACCTTGCGGGCGCCGCGGCGCAGCCCGAACACCAGGAAGGCGGCCAATAGCAGCCAGGCGAAGGAGATGACGGCCACGATCCAGCCGATCACGTCGTTCTGGTTCGCGGCGAAGACCACCGCCACCAGGAATACGGTGACCATCACGGCCAGCGAGAGCGTGCTGGCCTTGAGGGTGATCTTTTTATCCGAGGCGGGGCGGGCCATGCCGATGGGTTCCATGTCCTCCAGTATCCCAAACTGCGCGGTCTTCCCGGTACGCGTTTACCGTGGGCGAACAGCAGGACAGCGCAAGACGACGCCGCCAAGGGCCGTCGGCGGCCGTCGGTGGCCACGCACGGTCACGGCGCCGATCGGAGGAACCGGTCCTCTGCGGCGTAGTCGAGGAATGTGCGGAAGTACCGTCCTGCTGGAAACGGGTGCGCGGCTGGGAGGCTGCCGGGTCGTGCCGGTCCGCGGCGTTGAACCGTATCCCGAAGCGGGCCAGTTCCGCGGGCAGATGGGCCAGCGTGCGGCCGATGGCCTCCACGGACCAGCCGGCGCGCGCCAAACGGGCGGCGATTGCCCACCTGAGCACGCCGGTGCCGCCGAGGATGACCGCCCGGCGCCGCATCCCGGCCGGGAGGGCGCCGCCGGACGGCCCGGCGGGCTCACCAGGTGACGAGGCAGAAGGGGTGTCCCTGGGGGTCCAGGTAGACCCGGTAGTTCTGGCCGCCGGTGTTGATTGAGGTGGCCCCGAGCTTGAGCACCGCCTCCTCGGCGACATCCAGGTCGTCGACCCGGATGTCCAGGTGTTCCTGCTGCGGGTGGGTCTGGCCAGGCCATTCGGGCCGCTGGTAGCCCTCCACCCGCTGGAATGCGATCGCCGGGCGGTCGGGGGCGTCCCCGATGGTGATCCATCCGTCGTCGTCATGCTGCACCCGCACCATGCCGAGGACCTGTTCGTAGAAATCGGCCATGATTTCCGTGTCTTCGCAGTCGATGACGACCGCATGCCAACTGCCGATCACGGCTCCTCCTTGGGTTCTGCTGTGGAACAGACTACCTGTCGCGGCCCCTGCTGCCCCATCTCACCTCAGGAACAGAGCCCGCAGCCGGCGGGTGGTGAGGACCATTCCCACCGCGACCATGACCACGTAGTAGAGCACGTGGACGACGGTCATGTAGCCGAAGGCGCCCACCGAGAGCTGGCGCAGCAGCTCGACTCCGTGCCAGAGCGGCAGGGCCTGGATCACCCACTGGATCGGCTCCGGGTAGACGGTGAGTGGGTAGAACGTGGCCGAGAACAGGAACATCGGCAACATGATGAACGTCACCCAGTCCAGCTGCTGGAAGGTGCGGATGTAGGAGGTGATGCCCATGCCGATCGAGGCGAATCCGAAGGCGATGAGGACCGAGGCCGGGACCATCAGCAGCGCCCACCAGGTGGTGACCAATCCCATGGCCGCCATGACGATGGTGAAGCCGGTGGCGTAGAGGAACCCTCGCAGCAGGGCCAGGAAGATCTCCCCCAGCGCCACATCCAGCGGCCCCAACGAGGTGTAGAGCATGTTCTGGTAGAGCTTGGCGTAGTTCATCTTGAAGAAGACGTTCATGGTGGAGTCGTACAGGGCCCCGTTCATGGCCGAGACGGTCAGCAATGCCGGGGCGATGTACGCGGCATAGCTGATCTCCGTTCCGCCGGGGCCCTGGACGGTGCCGATGAGGGCGCCCAGGCCGATGCCCATCGAGAGCAGGTAGAGCACCGGCTCGACGAACCCCGAGATCATGATGGCCGCGTTCGACGTCTTGGTCGCCACCAGGCCGCGGACGATCACTGCGCGCACGTTGCGCGAGTAGAGGGAGGCCAGGGGCCGCCGGTCGGCTGTCAGTTCGAGGTCCGCATCCTTCACCAGGCTCATCTCAACCCTCCAGCCGTCGTGCGTAGACGCGCCGGGCGAGCAGCAGTCCCCCGCCGGCCAGGACCAGCAGGTAGAGCACGTGCACGACGGAGAGCCAGCCGGGTTCGGCATAGCCGTATGAGAGGACACGACCCAGCTCGGTGGCGTGCCAGACCGGGGAGATCCAGCCGATCCACTGCAGGAACCAGGGCAGCGTCGACAGCGGGAACAGCGTCCCGGAGAACAGGAACAACGGCATGACGATGAACCGCTGGACCAGGGCGAATTGGCCCTTTTCCACCGTGACCGTCGCCGAGTACGCCATCAGCGGCAGCCCGAAGGCGACCCCGGCCAGGGAGGCGGTGAGGATCGTGGCCCAGGCCCACCCGCTGGTGGCCGCACCGAAGAACAGCACGATCACCAGGTAGACCGCGCTCTGCGCCACGATGCGCAGCGTCACGGCCAGCGCATGCCCCTGGCAGATCTGCTCGGGCGTCACCGGCGTGGCCAACGGCCCGTAGTAGGTCTTCCACCATTTGAAGCCGGACATCACCGCGTAGGTGAACTCGCCGGCGGCGGTCATCATCGCGGCCGAGGCCAGCAGCGCGGGGGCGATGAACTGCAGGTAGCTCGCCCCGTCGAAGGCTCCGCCGGCGTTGTTCGAGTCGACCAGCGAGGCCAGCCCGATGCCCATCGCGAACAGGTACACCAGCGGGTTTCCCACCGAGTAGGCGATGACGATGTCCAGATAGCCCTTCATGCCGCGCAGGTGCTGCTCGGCCAGGTACCAGGTCCCGAAGCGGCGCGCCTTGGCGGCGCTGGCCAGCGGCGGGTGCGCCGCCAAGTTCGAGTTCAGGTAGGCCGGGCCCTGCCCCGGCGCCGGGGACGACGCCGATGCCTCCCCGGGCTCCCGGGCGGAAGGCTGGACGGGCCCGGCGGATCCAGGGTCGTGGCTTCCCACGTCGTGGCTACTCAATGAGGCTCCGCCCGGTCAGCCGGAGGAACACGTCCTCCAGCGAGGATCGGCGCACCAGTGAGGTCAACGGGGACAGGCCGCGGTTGCCGACGGCTTCCAGGGCTGCCTCGCCGTCGTGGGCGTAGACCAGCAGCCGGTCGGGCAGGACCTCGATCCGTTCCCCGATCCCCTCGACCGCGTCGGCGGCGCCGGCGTTGCGGTCGGCACCGAAGCGCAGTTCGAGCACTTCCCGCGTGGAGTACTGGCGGATCAGCTCCGCCGGTGACCCCTCGGCCATGATCCGGCCCTTGTCCACCACGATGAGCCGATCGCAGAGTTGTTCTGCCTCGTCCATGTAGTGGGTCGTGAGCACCAAGGTGACGCCGCGTTCCTTGAGCCGGAACAGCCGGTCCCAGAGGATGTGGCGTGCCTGCGGGTCCAGGCCGGTCGTCGGTTCGTCCAGGAGCAGCACGCGGGGGTCGTTGATCAGCGAGCGGGCGATGGTCAGCCGGCGTTTCATGCCCCCGGAGAGGTCCTCCACCCGGGCGTCGGCCTTGTCGGTGAGCTGGGCGAAGTCCAGCAGCTCGTCGGCCTTGGGGCGCAGGTAGGACAGTGGGAGCCCGAAGTAGCGGCCGTAGACGATCAGGTTGTCCCTGACCTTGAGCTCCTGGTCGAGGTTGTCCTCCTGCGGGACCACTCCGAGGTGGGCCCGGACTTCCGGGCCCTGCTCCTCGGGGTCCAGGCCCATGATGCGCAGCGTGCCGCCGCTGCGTTGGGAGACCCCGCCGATCATGCGCATGGTGGTGGATTTGCCGGCGCCGTTCGGTCCGAGCAGGCCGAAGGATTCCCCCGCGGGGACCTCGAAGGAGATGGCGTCGACTGCCGTGAAGTCGCCGTACCGCTTGGTGAGCTGGTCGGCGGCGATCACTGTCGGACGGGATGTGGTCTGTCGCACAACCGCACTCTACTGCCTAGCAGTGGTTGGCACAAATCAATCACCGCTTCTAGTGCGGGCGGTACTCCGTGACCATCGGGCAGTCGAACGGGTCCCGTGCCGAGAGCCCCACGGTGTTCAGGTACCGGACCACCTGGCCGTAGGAGGCGCCGACCGAGGCGACGGTGTACGGCACCTTGAGTTCCTGGCAGTATTGCCGGACCATGACGCTGACCTCGCGCAGATGCGGCCGCGGCATGCTCGGGAACAGGTGGTGCTCGACCTGGTAGTTCAGCCCGCCGAAGACGCCGGTGAGCATGCGGGTCCCGAAGGACGTCTTGCCCACGATGTTCCGGCTGGTCAGGACCTGGCGGCTGAAGAAGTCGATGGTCGAGGTCTTGGGAATCAGCGGCATGCCCTTGTGGTTGGGGGCGAACGAGGCACCCATGTAGATGCCGAAGACGGCCAGCTGCACACCGACGAACGCGCTGGCGATCCCCCAGGGCAGGAAGATGTAGATCGCGGCGAGGTAGATGGCCAGACGCAGCCCGATCGTCGTCAATTCGCGTTTGCGTGCCTTGACCTTGTTGCCGGAGAAGAGGTACTTGATCGACTGCATGTGGAGGTTGAGGCCCTCCATCGTGAGCAGCGGGAAGAAGAGGTACCCCTGGCGGCGGGTCAACCAGGCCATGAGCCCCGTGCGCGCTGCGGCGTCCTCGGGCTGGAAGGAGATCGTGTCCTGCTCGATGTCCGGGTCCTTGCCGACGGTGTTCGGCTTCGCATGGTGCCGGGTGTGCTTGTTCATCCACCACTGGTAGCTGATGCCGACGACGGCGTTGGCCAGAATCCGGCCGGCGCGGTCGTTTGCTGGACCGGATTCCATGACCTGGCGGTGGGAGGCCTCATGGGCCAGGAACGCGAACTGGGTCAGGATGATGCCCAGGGCGCCGGCGACGAACAGCTGGAACCAGCTGTCGCCGAGCAGCGTGAACCCCGTGACGGCTGCGGCCAGGAAGAGGGTCAACAGCATCACGACGCCGAGGTAGTATCCCCGCCGGCGCCGCATCAGGCCCGCGTCGACGACACGGTTCTTCAGCAGGCTGAAATTCCGGGCGCCGGCGTTGCGGCGCGGCGGTGCTTTCGTCGTCGGGGATGTGGAGGTGGCGGAAAAGGCTTGAGTGCTCATGGGCAACTCCCTACTGAGCGAAGTTCTCGGCGGTGACGCCGCAGGACCCAAAGACAATGGCTCCTTGACTACCCACACTACGCACCATTGCTGTGCATCCCCTGTCAATGACCGGATACGACGGCGGCGGGACACCCCGGCTGGTGCCGGAATACCCCGCCGCATCGGATGCGCCAGGCAGGTCAGCCCTGGTCGCGGTGCTTGGGATCCTCACCGTGCCGGCTCTGCGGGTCGCCACCCGGATCCACGTCGCGTTTCTGGTCACCGTGTGCGGTCCCGTCGGTGCGCTGGGCTGCGGCGTCACCGTAGGCATCAGGGCTATCCATCGCCAGCGGGTCCCCGGCGGCCGGCGGGGCTTCCGTGCGCCCGGTGTCTGCCTGGCCAGCGCGGTCGCCATAGGCATCCGAGTGGTTTCCGGCCACCGGTTCCCCGGCGGCTTCGGCCCGCGGCCCGCCGTCATCGTTTCGGCCACCCGGGGCGGGCCCGCCGCCGGCTGGTCCGCCATCGACCCGGCCGTCGCTCCGGCGTTCAGGGCGCTCGTTGCCGCGCCCGGTGTCGGGGTCCAGCTTCTCGGCCCGGCGCAACCCGTCCGCGGATTCCTGGTGGCGTTCGGCAGCCGAGGCACCCAGCTTGTCTGATTCCATGCGCTTGCGCTCCGCGGCGACCTGCGCGTCCTGGGCCTGCGTCTGCAGCCGCTGGGCCTCGACGTCGCGTTCGCGGGATTTCAGCTCCGCGGCGTCGGCGTCGGCCTTTGCGCGCTGGGCGGCATTCTCACGTTCCCGGGCCTCGAGGTGGCCTTCCTGGGCCTCCGTCCGGATCCGTCCGGCTTCCTCGCGGTTGCGGTCCTTTCTCTTGCCTCCCGCGACCCGGGCGATGATGCCGATGATGATCAGCACCACCACGATGGCGACGATGATCCAGATGATCTGTGCGGTGTCCATGTGATCTAACCCCCTTGATGGGTGGATGGTTCAGGACTTACACCGCCTGTCTACCATCTCGGCCCCGTTCGGGACAGGCTCCCGGTCATCCGAGGCCCGTCCCCCGCAGCACCGCCCACGGCGGTAGCCGGGCACCGCCGTCGTACTCCCTGCAGTGTAGGGGCACCGGGAGGTCGGGAGGGCCCGGCCGGGACGGCAGCGCGGCCCGGGAACCACGTGGTTCCCGGGCCCCGCTGGTCCTCGCCGGGTGGCGGGTCGTTAGCCGGCCTGGCGCTCGGCGGACTCCACGACATTGGCCAGCAGCATGGCGCGGGTCATCGGGCCCACGCCGCCGGGGTTCGGCGAGATCCACGAGGCAACGTCGTAGGCGGCCGGGTCCACGTCACCGGTGACCTTGGCCTTGCCGGATCCGTCGTCGACGCGGCTGACGCCGACGTCCAGGACGATCGCGCCGGGCTTCAGGTCGGCGGCCTTGATCATGTGCGGGGACCCGGCGGCGGCGATGACGACGTCGGCGCGGCCCAGGTGGTCCGCCAGGTCGGTGGTGCCGGTGTGGGCCAGGGTGACCGTCGCGTTGATGGACTTGCGGGTCAGCAGCAGCCCGATGGGGCGGCCGATGGTGACGCCGCGGCCGACGACCAGGACGTCCTTGCCCTTGAGGTCGATGTCGTGGCGGGCCAGCAGCTCCACGCAGCCCTTGGGGGTGCACGGCAGCGGGGACTCCATCGGACGGTTGACGTTGGCCACGAGCCGGCCCAGGTTCATCGGGTGCAGGCCGTCGGCATCCTTGGCCGGGTCCATGGCCTCCAGCACGGTGTCCTGGTCAATGTGCGCCGGCAGCGGCAGCTGGACGATGTAGCCGGTGCACTCCGGGTTCTCGTTGAGCTCGCGGACCTTGGCCAGCAGCTCGTCCTGCGTGGTGTCCTCGGGAAGGTCGATGCGGATGGAGGTGATGCCGACCTCGGCGCAGTCCTTGTGCTTGCCGCCGACGTACCACTTCGAGCCCGGGTCGTCACCGACCAGGATGGTGCCTAGGCCCGGGGTGATGCCGCGTTCGGCCAGGGCGGCGACGCGTTCGGTCAGTTCTGCCTTGATGGCGGCCGCAGTGGCCTTGCCGTCGAGTACTTGGGCACGTTCTGCCATGGTTACCACTGCTCCAATTCGGCGTAGAGGGGGAAGTCGGCGGCCAGCTGCTGCACGCGGGCGCCCAGGGCGGCCGTGTCGGCGCCCGCCCCGTCGCGCAATGCGGTGGCGATGATGTCGGCGACCTCGGTGAATTCGGCGGCGCCGAATCCGCGGGTGGCCAGCGCCGGAGTGCCGATGCGCAGCCCGGAGGTCACCATCGGCGGGCGGGGGTCGAAGGGGACGGCATTGCGGTTGACCGTGATCCCGATGGAGTGCAGCAGGTCCTCGGCCTGCTTGCCGTCCAGCTCGGAGTCGCGCAGGTCCACCAGGACCAGGTGGACGTCGGTGCCGCCGGTGAGCACGGAGACCCCGCGCGCGGCAACATCCTCGGCGCTGAGCCGTTCGGCCAGCAGGCGCGCGCCCTCCAGGGTGCGTTCCTGGCGTTCGCGGAACTCCTCAGACGCGGCGATCTTGAAGGCCACGGCCTTGCCGGCGATGGCGTGCATCAGCGGCCCGCCCTGCTGGCCGGGGAAGACGTTGGAGTTGATCTTCTTGGCCAGCTCCGGGTCGTTGGTCAGGATCAGGCCCGAGCGCGGTCCGGCGAGCGTCTTGTGCACCGTGGAGGTGACGACGTCGGCGTAGGGCACGGGGTTAGGGTGCAGCCCGGCGGCGACGAGGCCTGCGAAGTGGGCCATGTCGACCCAGAGCAGCGCCCCGACCTCGTCGGCGATGGAGCGGAACGCGGCGAAGTCGAGCTGGCGCGGGTAGGCGGACCAGCCGGCGATGATGACCCGGGGGTTTTCGGCGATGGCCTGGGCGCGCAGCTTGTCCATGTCGATGGTGAAGGTGTCGGGTTCGACCTCGTAAGCGGCGACCTCGTAGAGCTTGCCGGAGAAGTTCAGCTTCATGCCGTGGGTGAGGTGGCCGCCGTGGGCCAGCGAGAGGCCCAGGATCTTCTCTCCGGGCTTGATCATCGCGGCCAGGGCGGCGGCGTTGGCCGAGGCCCCGGAGTGCGGCTGGACGTTGGCGTAGGCGGCGCCGAAGAGGGACTTGACCCGGTCGCGGGCCAGGTTCTCGGCGACGTCGACGTGCTCGCAGCCGCCGTAGTAGCGCCGGCCCGGGTAGCCCTCGGCGTACTTGTTGGTCAGCACCGAGCCCTGGGCCTGCAGGACGGCGCGCGGGGCGAAGTTCTCCGAGGCGATCATTTCCAGCGTGTCGCGCTGGCGGCCGAGTTCGGCGGTGAGGACCGCGGCGATCTCCGGGTCCACCTCCGAGAGCGGCTGGTTGGTGACGGTGTTCTCTCTGCTCACGAAATCTTCTCCTGCTGCGGGGATAGTTGTCGGTCTGGGACACGACGACGGCGCATGCCGCATCGCTGGCCCCCGGGTCCAGGCGCGCGATCCGTTGGTGGGTCCTGCTGCCGCTCCCCTGTGGTCCTCCACTTAAACGCCAGTCGCGGCCTTCCCATGCTAACCGAGCCGGGCCGGGGCGCATCGAAGGTTTACGCGCTCGGTGCGGCCCGTCCGGGAGCGGGTTCCGGCGGTTGCCGGGCCGTGGTGGTTGCCGTGCCCTGGTGGTTGCCGGCCGTGACATCGGCGCCCGGGAATACGCGCGCCCTCCCGCCCGTTCCCCCATTAGTTGAGGCTTCAAGCAGGAGGATGGATGCAGGTCATCGTCGTCGGGGCCGGACAAGCCGGGCTCAGCGCCGCCTATCACCTGGCGCGCCGGGGGCTGCGCCCGGGGACGGACTTCGTGGTGCTCGACGCCAATGACGGCCCCGGCGGGGCGTGGCGCCACCGCTGGGATTCACTGACCTTCGATGCCGCCCATGCCCTGCACGACCTGCCGGGCCTGCCCCTGGGCACACCCGATCCGCGCGAGCCGGCCTCCGCCGTCGTCTCGCGGTACTACGGGCAGTACGAGCACCACTTCGGCCTGGCCGTCGTGCGTCCGGTCCGGGTCGCGTCCATCACGCGCACCCCCGCTCAGGCCGGTGGCCCCGCAGACGGCCTGGTCGTCCGGGCCACCGACGGGCGCACCTGGAGAGCGGAGGCGGTCGTGAACGCCACCGGCACCTGGGACCGGCCCTACTGGCCGGCGTACCCCGGACGCGCGGACTTCGGCGGCCGCCAGCTGCACACCCACGACTTCACCGACGCCGCGGACTTCGCCGGCGAGCGCGTGCTGGTCGTCGGCGGCGGGACCTCGGCGGTGCAGTTCCTGCTGCAGCTCGACGCCGCCGGGGCCTCCACGGTGTGGTCGACCCGCAGGGCACCGGACTGGACCTCCACCGCCTTCGACGCGGAGTGGGGCCGCGGGGTCGAGGAGCGGGTCAACGCCCGCACCCGGGCCGGGCTGCCGCCGCGCAGCGTGGTCTCCGAGACCGGGCTGCCGCTGACCGGCCAGTACCGCGCAGGGATCGAGGCCGGGGTGCTGGCCTCCCGCGGCCCGCTGCAGCGGCTGGTGCCCGGCGGGGCGGTCTTCGCCGATGGCACGACGGCGGAGCTGGACACCGTGCTCTGGGCCACCGGCTTCCGGGCCGCCCTGGACCACCTGTCCCCGCTGCGGCTGCGCGAGGCCGGCGGCGGGATCCGCATGGCAGCAGATGCGGTCACCGTGGTGCGCGAACCCCGGTTGTTCCTGGTCGGCTACGGGGCCTCGGCCTCCACGCTGGGCGCCACCCGCGCGGGACGGGCCGCGGCACTGGTCGCGCTGCGCTCGGTGCGGACAGCGGCACCGCCGGCACCACAGGTCCCTGAGGCGCTGGCGATAGGCTAGGGTCCGTGACCAGCCACCAGTACATCGTGACCCTCTCCTGCCCCGACCGGCCCGGCATCGTGCACGCCGTCTCGGGTGCGCTGCTGGAGACCGGGTGCAATATCACCGAGTCCCAGCAATTCGAGAGCCCCGAGTCGGACCGGTTCTTCATGCGCGTGGCCGTCTCCACCGCGGCCGGGATCGACGCGGTCCGCGCGCCCCTGGACGCGGTGGCGGCCCGCTTCTCCATGACCCTGGCCGTCCACCCCGAGGCGCAGCCGCTGCGCACGCTCATCATGTGCTCCACGGCCGGGCATGCGCTGAACGACCTGCTGTTCCAGCAGCGCGCCGGCTCGCTGCCCATCGAGGTCCCGCTGATCGTCTCCAACCACCCGGACCTGGCACCGATGGCGGAGTTCTACGGCGTGGACTTCCTGCACCTGCCGGTCACGGCCGCAACCAAGCCCGACGCCGAGGCGAAGCTGCTCGGGCTGGTGCGCGAACACGACATCGAGCTGGTGGTCCTCGCCCGCTACATGCAGATCCTCTCCGATGGGCTGTGCCGCGAGCTGGCGGGCCGGGCGATCAACATCCACCACTCGTTCCTGCCCTCCTTCAAGGGGGCCAGGCCCTACCACCAGGCCCATGCCCGAGGCGTGAAGATGATCGGGGCCACCGCGCACTACGTGACCGCCGACCTGGACGAGGGCCCGATCATCGAACAGCAGGTCATCCGGGTCGACCACGCCAAGACGGCGGGCCAATTCGTGTCCATGGGCCGTGACGTCGAGGGCCGCACGCTGGCCCAGGCGGTGCAGTGGGCGGCCCAGCGGCGCATCCTGCTCGACGGGCGACGCACCGTCGTCTTCAACTGAAGCGGCCCGCGCCGGTCTTTGTAGACTCGGGTCCATGACCTACATCATCACGATCGATTCGAAGACCCCGAAGGTCGCCGCGTCGGCCTTCACCGCCCCCACCGCCACGCTGTCCGGCGACGTGGAGCTCGGCGAGCGCGCCAGCGCCTTCTACGGCGTCTCGGTCCGCGGGGATTCCGCCCCCATCTGCATCGGCGACGAGACCAACCTGCAGGACAACGTCGTCGTGCATGCCGACGCCGGGTTCCCGGCCACCGTGGGCGCGGGCGTCTCCGTGGGCCACTCGGCCGTCATCCATGGCTGCACCATCGGCGACGGCTGCCTGGTGGGCATGAGCGCCACCGTGATGAACGGCGCCGAGATCGGTGCGCAGTCGCTGGTCGCCGCCGGGGCGCTGGTGCTCGAGGGCACCGTCGTGCCGCCGCGCTCGCTGGTCGCCGGCGTCCCGGCGAAGGTCCGGCGCGAACTCACCGACGCGGAGGTCGCCGGGCTGCGCACCAACACCGAGCACTACCTGGTCCTGTCCGACAAGCACCGGCTGGCCAACGCCGGCTGATCCCGGTCCGTTCCTTGCCGGGCCCGGGGGGCCATGCCAAGCTGGGGGGCATGAGCCTGCGCTTCCCTACCCCGCCGTGTGCGGCACCCGATGCCGTATCCCCGCTGGCCGCCACGGGACGGCCCGTGCGGTGGGGCGTGGTCTCCACCGGGCGCATCGCGGCCACGGTGACCGGCGACCTGGCCCTGCTCGAGGACTCGGTGCTGCAGGCCGTCAGCTCCCGGCAGGCCGACCGGGCCGCCGCCTTCGCCGCCGAACACGGCTTCGCCTCCTCGTACGGGGACGACGGCGGCCGGACCGGGCACGAGCTGATGTTCGGCGACCCGGCGGTCGAGGCCGTCTACATCGCCACCCCGCACGGGCAGCACTTCGAGGTCGCCCGGGCCGCGCTGGCCGCCGGCAAGCACGTGGTGTGCGAGAAGTCGTTGACGATCAACGCCGCCGAGGCCCTCGAACTGGTCGGACTCGCCCGCGAGCACGGCGTGTTCCTCATGGAGGCGGTCTGGACCCGGTTCCTTCCGGCAGTGCACCGGGCGCTGGAGGTCGTGGACTCCGGCGAGCTCGGCGAGATCGCCTGGATCCGGGCCGACCTCGGCTTCCCCGCCCCCTACGACCCGGCCTGGCGGCTCTGGGATCCCGCGGCCGGCGGCGGCGCCCTGCTGGACCTGGCCGTCTACCCGCTGACCTGGGCGCTGGGGGTCCTCGGTTTCCCCCGCTCGGTCCAGGCCGTGGGGGTCCTGAACGACGACGGGGTCGACACCCAGGAGTCCCTCACCCTGGGCTATGCCTCGGGTGCCCAGGCACAGCTGATGTGCTCACTGACCGGCGCCGGTCCGCGCGAGGCGGTCATCGCCGGCAGCAAGGGCTGGCTGCGGACCGGTGCCCCGTTGAACAACCCGTCGTTCTTCGAGGTCCACCCGGCCGAAGGCCCCGCACGCACCGAGCGATTCGAACCGGTGGGCCGGAACTACGTCTACGAATTGCGCGAGGCCACCCGCTGCATCCAGCAGGGCCTGTTCGAATCCCCGACCATGAGCTGGGCCGACTCCGTGGACACCATGCGCCTGCTCGACGGCGCACGCAACCAGCTCGGGGTCAGCTACCTCAACGACCGGATCCGCTGACCCTCCTGCGCATCCCGCGCCGCCCCCGGCAAACCCGCACGCCCCACCCGTATACACCGCCGCGGCGCGCCAGTACCCTCGGGTCATGGGAGCAGAAGTCAGCAAAAAAACCTTCACGCGGGCGCAACGCACCACCTACCGGGAGCGCCTGAACCAGAACCTCGAGGCCTTCGAGGCGTTCCTGGCCGAGGGCCATTTCGCCTCGTCCGGGACCATCGGGCTGGAACTGGAACTGAACCTGGCCAACGGCGACTTCACCCCGGCGATGCGCAACGCCGCGGTGCTCGAGTCGATCGCCGACGAGGCCTTCCAGACGGAGATCGGCGCCTTCAACATCGAGCTGAACCACCCGGCCCTGCAGGTGGCCGGGCGCGGCCTGCGCGAACTGGAGGAGAGCCTGCGCGACCAGCTCAACAGGGCCGACGCGCGGGCCGACGAGGCCGGGGTGGACCTGCTGATGACCGGCATCCTGCCCACCCTGCGGCGCGAGCAACTCCAGGACGAGCAATGGATGAGCGCAGGCAAGCGCTATGCGGCACTGAACACCTCCGTGCTGCAAGCCCGGGGCGAGGACGTGCTGATCGACATCTCCGGGCGCGAACACCTGCGCTTCTATGCCCCCACCATCGCCCCGGAGGCGGCCTGCACCTCGGTCCAGCTGCACGTCCAGCTCAGCCCGGACGAATTCGCCCCGGCGTGGAACGCCGCCCAGATCATCGCCGGGCCCCAACTCGCCCTGGCCGCCAACTCCCCCGTGTTCCTGGAGAAGGTCCTCTGGCACGAGACCCGCATCGAGTTGTTCCAGCAGTCCATCGACACCCGCGCCCCGGAGATGCGGGCACAAGGCGTGCGGCCGCGGGTGTGGTTCGGCGAACGCTGGATCACCTCGATCTTCGACCTGTTCGAGGAGAACGTCCGGTACTTCCCGGCGCTGCTGCCCGAGCTGGCCAAGCGCGGACCGGAGAAGACCCGGGCCGGGGCTCCCCAACTGCACGAGCTGCGCCTGCACAACGGGACCGTCTACCGCTGGAACCGCCCCATCTACGACCCGGGGCGGGAGCTGCCGCACCTGCGGCTGGAGAACCGGCTGCTGCCCGGCGGACCGAGCGTGCTGGACACGGTGGCCAACGCCGCGTTCTTCTTCGGCCTGGTCCGCCGGCTGCGCACCGCCCAACGCCCCCTCTGGTCCCGGATGGCGTTCGGAACGGCGGCGGAGAACTTCATGGCCTGCGCGCGCAACGGCCTGCACGCGACGGTGTACTGGCCAGGCGTCGGCGAGATCCCGGTCTCCGAACTCATCGTGCGCCATCTGTTGCCGCTGGCCGCCGAGGGCCTGGCGGACGTGGGCGTTGACGATGCGGTCGCCGCGCGTTATCTCGACGTGCTGCGCGAGCGGGCGGGGACCGAACAGAACGGTGCGCTGTGGCAGATCGCGGCGCTGGACCGGCTCGAATCCCACGGCCTCGACCGACGCCATGCGCTGCAGGAGATGACCCGGCTCTACTGGGAGCACATGCACCGGTCAGGGCCGGTCCACGAGTGGCCCCTGCCGTGACCGCCCCGGCGTCGGCCCGGCGCCCACGGCCTTCACCTTGAGGTAACTTCAAAAGCCCAAATCCGAGATCTCGGGATTTATGCGTTCACTTCTTGACGCCAAGTCAAATGTGTTGCAGACTACTTTTCGTGCTTGAAACGAGAGATGCGTCACGGACGACGCGCAAGAGCCCCGGCTCCCAGTCGGCACTGCGCCACCTGAACCAGCAGCGCATCATCGACTGCCTGCTGGCCGGCCCGTCCACCCAAGCCGAACTGGCCCGCCAGACGGGCCTGTCGACGGCCACCGTGTCGAACATCGTCAAGTTCATGCAGACCGCCGGCCTGGTCACCACCGAGCCCACGACCAGCTCCGGACGACGGGCCCTGAACGTTAAGCTGATCAGCGACGGGGCCATCGCCATCGGCATCGACTTCGGCCGCCGCCACCTGCGCGTGGTCTTCGCCTCGCTGAACTACCAGATCGTGGCCGAGAAGACCGTGATCCTGCCCCTGGGCCACCGCTCCGAGGACGGCATCGCCGCCGCCGCCGACCTCATCACCGAATTGCTGGCCAACACCGGCCTGGGCCCCAGTGCCCTCATCGGGGCCGGCGTCGGCATCCCCGGCCCGATCGACCGCCGGTCCGGGACCGTCGCCCAGGGGGCGATCCTTCCCGAATGGGTCGGCCTCAACATCCAGGAGCGCCTCGAGGAAGCCCTGGACCTGCCCGTGGTGGTGGACAACGACGCGAACCTCGGCGCCCTGGCCGAGGTGACGTGGGGTCCGCACAACGGCCTGGAGAACCTGGTCTTCATCAAGATCGGCTCCGGCATCGGCGCCGGGCTGATCATCAACGGCTCCCCCTACTACGGCAACGTCGGCATCACCGGCGAAATCGGCCACGCGACCGTCCAGGAGCACGGGGCCGCCTGCCGCTGCGGCAACCGAGGCTGCCTGGAAACCGTCGCCTCCACCACGGTCATGATCAACCTGCTCTCCCGCTCGGCCTCGCCGCCCGAGACCGCGGAGGACGTGGTCGAGCAGGCACGCGCCGGCGCCACGGCAGCCGTAAGGGTGGTCGACGACGCCGGCATGGCCGTCGGCCAGGCGCTGGGCAACATCGCCAACCTGCTCAACCCGGAGGTCATCGTCGTCGGCGGCCCCCTGGCCGGGCTGGGCGACCTGCTCCTGGACCCCATCCGCCGCGGCCTGCTGCGCCACGCCGTCCCCGTCGTCGGCGAAAGCACGACGCTGGTCATGTCGTCCCTGGGCAACCGGGCCGAGGCCCTCGGAGCCGCCGCCCTGGCCTTCCAGCATGTGGGCATCCGCGCCCCCTGATGGGCGCCGGCCCGCCGATCGGCTGGCCACCCCGTTCCCGAACACCCGCCACCACCACCGGAAGGCCCCAGGGCACCATGCACACACCCACCACCGGGCACCAGCAGCCCAACATCCTGGAGATGCGATCCATCACCAAGGAGTTCCCCGGCGTCAAGGCCCTGGCCGACGTCAACCTCGAGGTGCGCGCCGGCGAGATCCACGCCATCTGCGGGGAGAACGGCGCCGGGAAGTCCACCCTGATGAAGGTCCTCTCGGGCGTCTACCCACACGGCACCTACACGGGCGACATCTACTTCCAGGGAGCCGCCCAGTCCTTCCGCGGCATCAACGCCAGCGAGCAGGCCGGCATCGTGATCATCCA
Organism: Arthrobacter sp. JSM 101049; assembly: GCF_041679245.1. Classification (NCBI taxonomy): domain Bacteria; kingdom Bacillati; phylum Actinomycetota; class Actinomycetes; order Micrococcales; family Micrococcaceae; genus Arthrobacter; species Arthrobacter sp. JSM 101049. Next base: position 448,231 of record NZ_JBGFFC010000002.1, read on the forward strand.
CCAGGAACTGGCGTTGATCCCCGAGCTGAGCATCATGGAGAACATCTTCCTGGGCAACGAACCCACCCGGTTCGGCATCATCGACTGGGCCGCCGCCCGGGTCAGCGCCATGGAGCTGCTCGCCCGCGTCGGCCTCTCCGACTCCCCGGACACTCCGATCAAGGAGATCGGCGTCGGCAAACAGCAGCTGGTCGAGATCGCCAAGGCCCTGAACAAGTCGGTGAAGCTGCTCATCCTCGACGAACCCACCGCGGCACTGAACGAATCCGACTCCCAGCACCTGCTGGATTTGATCCGCGGACTCAAGGGCAAGGGCATCACCTCGATCATGATCTCCCACAAGCTCAACGAGATCGAGCAGATCGCCGATTCCATCACCATCCTGCGCGACGGCCAGTCCATCGAGACCCTGGACGTCGCCAGGGACGGCGTCAACGAGGACCGCATCATCAAGGGCATGGTGGGACGCACCCTGGAGTCGCGCTTCCCGCACCACACGCCCCAGATCGGCGAAACGTTCTTCGAGGTCAAGCACTGGAACGTCGCCCACCCGCAGATCCCGGACCGGCTGGTCTGCAAGGACTCCAGCTTCTTCGTCCGACGCGGCGAGATCGTCGGGTTCGCCGGGCTCATGGGCGCCGGCCGGACCGAGCTCGCCCGCTCGGTCTTCGGCCGCTCCTACGGGAAGTTCCTCTCCGGGACCATCACCCTGGAGGGCAAGGACGTCGTCCTGCGCAATGTCGCCCAGGCCATCGATGCCGGATTGGGCTACGTCACCGAGGACCGCAAGACGCTCGGGCTGAACCTGCTCGACGACATCAAGGCCACGACCGTCGCGGCAAACCTCAAGGAGATCAGCCCGCGCTCCGTCGTGGACCGGAACCGTGAATTCGAGGTTGCCGAACACTACCGGCAGACGCTGCGCACCAAGACCCCGTCGGTCCAGGAGGGCGTCAACAAGCTCTCGGGCGGCAACCAGCAGAAGGTGGTGCTGGCCAAGTGGATGTTCACCCAGCCGGACCTGCTGATCCTGGACGAGCCCACGCGCGGCATCGACGTCGGCGCGAAGTTCGAGATCTACGGCATCATCCAGGAACTGGCCAACCAGGGCAAGGGTGTCATCGTCATCTCCTCGGAACTGCCCGAACTGCTCGGGCTCTCGGACCGGATCTACACCATCTTCGAGGGCGCCATCACCGGTGTCGTCGACCGCGCCGAGGCCAGCCCGGAGCATCTGATGCGCCTGATGACCTCCAACCGGATCCCCGCCTGACACCCGGCCGGCGCCCCCTGTCCCCCGCACCCGCACCGCGAACCAAGGAACAAACAATGAACGCGATCAAGCAGCTCTTTGGCGGCAACACCCGCCAATTCGGCATGATCTTCGCCCTGGTGGCACTGGTGGTCTTCTTCCAGATCATGACCGAAGGCGTGACCCTGACCTCCGGCAACCTCATGAACCTGCTCAACGGCAACGCCTACGTCCTCATCCTGGCCATTGGGATGGTGCTGGTCATCATCGCCGGCCACATCGACCTCTCCGTGGGATCCATCGCGGCATTCGTGGGCATCACGGTTGCCCTGGCGATCCGCGAATGGGACCTTCCCTGGTGGGCCGGCGTCGTGGTCGGCCTGGCCCTGGGCGCGGTCATCGGCGCCTGGCAGGGTTTCTGGGTGGCCTACGTCGGGATCCCGGCCTTCATCGTGACCCTGGCCGGCATGATGCTCTTCCGCGGGCTGAACCAGTTCGTCGGCAAGTCCAACACCATCCCGGTCCCGGAGGACTTCCAGTACATCGGCGCCGGGTACCTGCCCGAGGTCGGCCCGGTCACCGGCTACAACAACCTCACGCTGCTGCTGGGCCTGGCAACCGTGGCCCTGGTGGTCTACCTGGGCGTGCGCGGCCGGGCCAAGGCCGCCCGCCTCGGCGCCGTGGTGCCCCCGGTGTGGGTGCAGGTCACCAAGCTGGCCCTGGTCAGTGCCGCCATCCTCTACGCCACCTACCTCTTCGCCACCGGCCGTCCCGGAACCTCCCTGCCGATCCCCGGAATCATCCTCATCGGACTGGTGCTCATCTACGGGTTCATCTCCTCGCGCACGGTGATCGGCCGCCACATCTACGCCGTCGGCGGCAACCGCCACGCCGCCGAGCTCTCGGGCGTGCGCTCGAAGAAGGTGAACTTCCTGGTCATGATGAACATGGCCATCCTGGCCGGCCTGGCCGGAATGATCTTCGTCGGCCGCTCCACCGCCTCGGGCCCCTCGGATGGCGTCATGTGGGAGCTCGACGCCATCGCTGCCGTGTTCATCGGCGGGGCGGCGGTCACCGGCGGCGTCGGCACCGTCGTCGGATCCATCATCGGCGGCCTGGTCATGGCCGTGCTGAACAACGGCCTGCAACTGCTCGGCGTGGGCGCCGACGCCACCCAGATCATCAAGGGCCTGGTGCTGTTGGCCGCCGTCGCCTTCGACGTCTACAACAAGTCCCAGGGCAAGCCGTCCATCACCGGGATGCTCTCCCGCGGGCTGCTCACCAAGAACAAACCCCAGGCGGACGCCGTTGAAGCCGCCCAGGAAAAGATCCCCACCGGGGCCTGAAATCCTCCCGCTCCACCCACTCACACCAGAAAAGGGAAACCAATGAAATTCATGGGCATGGCAACCAAGTTCGCGGCGGTCACCGCGATCGCCGCACTGGCGCTGACCGGTTGCGGCCGGCAGGACGCCGGGGCCGAGGCCGGTGCGGAATCCTCCGCAGCCGGATTCGACGAGGGGGCGACCATCGGCGTCGCACTGCCGCAGAAGACCAGCGAGAACTGGGTCCTGGCGGAAAACCTGTTCAACAAGGACCTGAAGGAGGCCGGCTTCAACCCGGACGTCCAGTTCGCCAACGGCGGCGTCGCCGAACAGCAGAACCAGATCAACGCCATGATCACCAAGGGCGCCAAGGTCATCGTCGTCGGCGCCATCGACGGCAAGCAGCTGGGCAACCAGCTCAAGGCCGCCAAGGAGGCCGGCGCCACGGTCATCGCCTACGACCGGCTGCTGCTGAACACCAACGACGTCGACTACTACGTGGCCTACGACAACTTCAAGGTCGGCCAGCTCCAGGGCCAGGCCCTGCTGGACGGGCTGAAGGAGAAGAAGGGCGAGGCCCCGTACAACATCGAGCTCTTCGCCGGTGCCCCGACCGACGCCAACGCCAAGGTGTTCTTCGACGGCGCCATGGACGTGCTCCAGCCGAAGATCGACGACGGCACGCTCAAGGTCGCCTCCGGCCAGGTGAAGTTCGACCAGGCCGTCACCCAGGACTGGAAGGCCGAGAACGCGCAGAAGCGCATGGACACCCTGCTGACCGGCACCTACACCGGTTCCAAGAAGATCGACGGCGTGCTCTCCCCGAACGACACCCTGGCCCGCGCCGTGCTGACCTCGGTCGAAGCCTCGGGCAAGGACATCCCGGTCGTCACCGGCCAGGACTCCGAGGTCGAGTCGGTGAAGTCGATCATGAAGGGCGTGCAGTACTCCACCATCAACAAGGACACCCGCGCCCTGGTCGACCACGCGGTGACCATGGTCAAGGACCTGCAGCAGGGCAAGGAGCTCGAGGTCAACGACACCGAGTCCTACGACAACGGCGTCAAGGTTGTCCCGGCCTACCTGCTCGAGCCGCAGATCGTGACCAAGGCCAACGTCAAGGAAGCCTACGTCAACGATCCGGTGCTCGGCCCGATCACCAGCAAGTAGCACCGGAAGCACCCACCCAGGAGGGCGTGCGACGGCGGGACATCCCGCCGTCGCACGCCCTCCTTGTCGTGCCCGGGGCCGGCGGCTACCGGGTGCGGGCGCTGCTGCGCCGCCAGATGGCGGCCAGGATCGCGCCGGAGACGTTGTGCCAGACGGAGAACACGGCGCCGGGCAGGGCGGCCTCCGGGGCGAAGTACGTCTTGGCCAGGCCGGCGGCCAGCCCGGAGTTCTGCATGCCGACCTCGATCGCCATGGTCCGGCGCGAGGGGATCGGCAGCCGGAACAGCTTGGCTGCGCCGTAGCCGAGCAGGTAGCCCAGCCCGTTGTGCAGGATGACGGCGGCCAGGATCAGCAGCCCGGCGCTGAAGATCGCCGCGGCGCTGCCGGCGACCACGGCGATGACCACGAACGTGATCGCCAGCACCGAGACCCACGGCAGGACCGGCAACACGGCGGTGACCACGCGCGGGACCAGGGCGCGGACCACCAGGCCCAGCACGACCGGGACCAGCACGATCTGCACGATCGACACGGCCATCGACCCGGCATCGACCGGCAGGTACTGCCCGGCCAGCCACAAGGTCAGCAGCGGGGTGAAGACCGGGGCGATCAGGGTCGAGACGCTGGTCATCGTCACCGACAGGGCCACATCGCCCTTGGCCAGGTAGGTGACCACGTTCGAGGCGGTCCCGCCCGGGGCGCAGCCGACCAGGATGACCCCGGCCGCCAGCGCCGGCGACAGGCCCAGCACCGTCGAGACGCCCAGGCCCACCAGCGGCATGATGACGTACTGGGCGATGACCCCCAGCAGCACCGGCAGCGGCTGGCGCACCACCAGCGCGAAGTCCGGCAGCGTGAGCGTCAGGCCCATGCCGAACATGATCACCATCAGCCCGGGGTTGATGAACGCCGCCCAGCCCAGGAAAGGTTCCGGGACGAACAGCGCCACCGCTCCCCCGGCCAGGATCAGCAGCGGGAAGAGCGTGACGGCCACGCGGGCGCTGCGCTCCCCGCCCGGGTCCCCTCCACGTGGCCCGCCCGGGTCCACCGGGGGCTGTTGTCGGGCGTCCGGTGACGTGGTTTCCGCCGGCGTGGGGCGGTCGTGCGGTGCTGGAGTGGTTGGCATGGGCAACATGTTTCCAAACCGGCCGACCGCGCGTTTAATTGTGACCTTCCGGCGACCGCCCGGCCCCGCGCGCGTCGAGCCGGGCATGACCGGCGCCACGGCACCACCGGCCCGACTGCACTAGGCTGGTGGGGGCGCCGCGCACCGCCGCGTCCACGCACCACGCCACCGTTCCACCGCACCGCCGGGGCCCGCCAGCACGGGCACCGGCCCCCAGCACCGTCGAGGAAACCACCATGCCCGCAGCCCCCCGTTCCGCACGCCCGGCAGCCATTGCCGCCGGCCTGCTCGCCACCACGCTCGTGCTGGCCGGTTGTGCCGGCTCCGGAGGCGGCGGCGCCGCGGACACCGGGGCGGCAGCCGAACCCGTCAGCGGCGGCACCCTGGTCTACGCCTCGGGCGACGCGGAGCCGACCTGCCTGGATCCCCACGTGGGCGGGAACTACCCGCAGGCGCTGCTCGCCGGGCAGTACCTCGAGACCCTGTACACCAAGGACGACGACGGGGCGATCGTCCCGTGGCTGGCCTCCGGCGCCGAGGTCTCCGACGACGGGCTGACCTGGACGCTGAAGCTGCGCGACGGGATCACCTTCACGGACGGCACCGCGTTCGACGCCGCCACCGTCAAGGCCAACATCACGCACCTGCAGGACCCGGACACCGCCTCCTCCACCGGCTACCTGGCCGTGGAGAAGATCAAGACCATGGACGTCGTGGACGACACCACGCTGGAGATCGGCCTCTCCTCCCCCGACGCCGCACTGCTCGAGTCCTTCTCCATGCCGTGGGTCGCCATGGAATCGGCGAAGGCGCTGAAGCGCAGCCAGGCCGAGAACTGCGCCTCGCCCGTGGGCACGGGCCCGTTCGAGGTCGCCGCGTGGACCAAGCAGGACTCGGTCGAGCTGGTCCGCAACGAGGACTACACGCCCCCGGTCCCCGGCGCCGGACACGACGGCCCCGCCTACCTGGAGGGGATCACCTGGAAGTTCATCCCCGAGGCGGCCACCCGCTACGCGGCCCTGCAGGCCGGCACCGTGGACATGATCGACAACGCCCAGCCGGACACGATCAAGGCCGCCGAGGGGTCGGAGGCGATCGGCCACCTCGACGCCCCGCGCCCGGGCGCCTCGAACCGGATCGAGCTGAACGCCTCCAAGGCCCCCTTCAACGACGAACGGGTCCGCGAGGCCTTCGTCCGCGCCGTGAACGTCGACGACGGGATCTCCTCGCTGTTCTTCGACACCGCCAAGCGCTCCTACTCGGCGCTGTCCAGCGTCGAGCCGATGGGCTACTCCGACCCCTCGCTCTTCGGACGGGACCTGGACGTGGCCAACCGGCTGCTCGACGAGGCCGGCTGGGACCAGCGCGATGCCGCCGGCTACCGCACGAAGGACGGCAAGCGCCTGACCCTGGCCTTCCCGGTGAGCACCAACCAGTCCGTCCCGGCCGAGCAGTCGCTCTTCCAGCAGCTGCAGGCCACCGCCAAGGAGGCCGGCTTCGAGGTCAAGCTGAACCTGCTGGACCTCTCCAGCTGGTACGGCGTGCTCGGGGAGAACCGGTACGACCTGGTCTCGGCCCCCTACACCAAGGTCGGCCCGGACGTGCTGCGCACCCTCTTCCACACTTCCAACACCGTCCCGGCGCCCTCGGGCTACTTCTCCAACCACTCCCAGGTCAAGGACCCGACGCTGGACGCGCTGCTCGAGTCCGCCAGCGCCACCACCGACCAGGCCGAGCGGAAGGACCAGTACACCCGGGCCCAGCAGATCGTGCTGGAGGGGTACTACATCCTGCCGCTCTACGACCAGCAGAACCACTTCCTCTACGGCAGCCAGTTGCACGGGGTCGGGGCGACCACCGCCGTGGCTTCCCCGGTCTTCCACGACACCTGGCTGGCCCGGGACTAGGCACGACGGCGGCACATGGCAGAGCAGGCACTGCCCGGTCTCCCCGGTGGCCCCTCCCCGGGAGAGCCAGACCCCGGGGACCGGGCGGAGGGCGGCCTCCCGCACCCGGGGGGCACCGCCGTCGTGCCCGCGGGGCGGTGGCGTGCCGCCGGTGCCTGGCTGGCCCGCCGGGTGTGCTCGGCCGTGTTCGTGCTCTGGGCCGTGGCGACGCTGATCTTCCTGGCCATCCGGCTGATCCCCGGCGACCCGGCCGAGGCGATCATGGGCGGGCCCGGCTCGCAGGCCTCCGCCGAGGCGCTCGAGGCCGCCCGCGCCGAGTATGGGCTCGATGAGCCGTTGTGGGTGCAGTACCTCTCCCAGCTGGGTCGGCTGGCCACCGGCGACCTGGGCACCTCCTATGCGCTGAAGGTCCCCGTCGCCCAGCTGCTCGGCGAGCAGCTGCCCGGCACGCTGGCCCTGGCTGCCGGCGCCTGGGTGCTGGCATGGGTCCTGGCGCTGGGGCTGGCGCTCTGGTCCGGCCTCGGCGGGCGGGGCGCGGCAGTGGTCGGCTCGGCGCTGGAGATCGCGGCGGCTTCCGTGCCGCACTTCTGGCTCGGCTCGGTGCTGGTGCTGCTCTTCTCCACCGCCTGGGGCTGGCTGCCGCCGGTGAGCAACGGCAGCGCCGCCGGGCTGGTCATGCCCATCGTGACGCTGGCCCTGCCGCTGGCCGGGTTCCTGGGCCAGGTGATGCGCGAGTCGATGCTCACCGCCATGACCTCGCCCTTCGCTCTCTCGGCTCGGGCCCGCGGGGAGTCCGAGGCCGGCGTCGTGCTGCGCCATGCGCTGCGCCACGCCGCCCTGCCCGGCGTCGCCCTGTCCGGGTGGGCGCTGGGGTCGCTGGTCTCCGGCGCCGTCGTCGTCGAATCGATCTTCGCCCGCCCGGGCCTGGGCCGCACCCTGCTCCAGGCGGTGACCCTACGCGACGTCCCGCTGGTCACCGGGGTCGCGCTGGTCTCGGCGCTTGCGTACGTGGTGGTCATGGCCCTGTCCGACCTGGCCGAGCGCGCCATCGACCCGCGGATCAGGGAGCGGTGAGCGGCATGCACGATTCCCCCACCCGGTCCAGTTCCCGGCGTGGCCTCGGCCTGCGCTCCCTCCGGGCCCGCCGGACCCGGCTGCGGTCGTTCCGGCCCGGCGCGGGCGCCGTCCTGCCGGCTCTCGCCGCGTTGGCCGCCCTGTTCCTGCTGCTCGCCGCCGTGGCGCCGGGCTGGCTGGCACCGACGGACCCGCTGGCGATCGATCCCGCGGCCGCCTTCAACGCCCCATCGGCCGCCCACTGGCTGGGCACCGACGAGTCCGGGCGCGACATCTACTCGCGCATCGTGCACGGGGCGCGGCCCTCGCTGCTCATCGGGGCGGCGGCCACCGGCCTGGGGCTGGGGCTGGCGCTGCTGCTCGGCCTGGCGGCCGGGCTCGGCGGGCGCCGGCTCGATGCCGGGGTCGGGCGCGTCGTCGAGGTGCTGCTCGCCCTGCCCGGGTTGCTGCTGGCCCTGGTGTTCATCGCGTTGGCCGGGCCAGGGGTGGCCACCACCATCGTCGCCGTCGGATTGTCCACCGCCCCGGGCTACGCCCGGATCATCCGCTCGCAGGTCAGGTCGCTGCGCAGCTCGCCGATGATCGAGGCGGCCCGCGTGCTGGGCCACTCCCCCGCCCGGATCCTCGCCCGGCACCTGCTGCCCAACGCGCTGGGCCCGGTCATGGTGCTGGCGACGCTGGGCATCGGGCAGGCCGTGGTGTGGGCCTCGGCGCTGAGCTTCCTGGGCCTGGGCGAGGCCCCGCCGGCACCCGAATGGGGGGCCATGCTCGCCGCCGGGCGCACCTACCTGGGCTTCGCCTGGTGGATGACGTTCTTCCCCGGGCTGGCCATCGTGGCCACGGCCGCGTCCAGCACGGTGCTGGGCCGGGCCCTGCAACGCCGGTCGGTGGCCGCATGAGCGCGGCACCCCTGCTGCGGGTCGACGGGCTCGACGTCGGCTTCGGCAACGCCGCGGTCGTCCACGACGTGTCGCTGCAGATCGGACGCGGCGAATGCCTCGCGCTGGTCGGCGAATCCGGCTCCGGCAAATCCGTGACCGCCCGCGCCCTGCTGGGGTTGGCCGGCCGCGGCGCCCGCGTCACCGCCCGCACCCTGGACTTCGACGGGGCCGACCTCTCGACGGCCGGCCAGCGGGCCTGGCGCCGACTGCGCGGATCACGGATCGGCTTGGTCCTGCAGGACGCCCTGGTCTCGCTGGACCCGTTGCGGACCGTCGGACGCGAAATCGACGACGCGCTGCGCCTGCACACCGGGCTCCCGCCCTCCACGCGGGCGGCGAAGACCACCGGCCTGCTGGAGTCGATGGGGTTGGCCGCCGGTGACGCGGGTCGGCGCGCCGGCGAGCTGTCCGGGGGCATGCGCCAGCGGGCGCTGATCGCCGCGGCCATGGCCCTGGACCCCGACCTGCTGATTGCCGACGAACCGACCACGGCACTCGATGCCGAGGCCCAGGCGCAGGTCCTGGACCTGTTGGCCGGACTGCGGGCCGGCGGTTCGTCGCTGCTGCTGATCAGCCATGACCTGGCCGTCGTCTCCTCGGTGGCCGACCGGGTGGCCATCATGCGCGGTGGGCGGATCCTCGAGCAAGGACCCACGGAGCAGCTGCTCACCGCGCCGCAGCACGAGTACACGCGGATGCTGCTGCGTGCCGTCCCCGCCGGCCGCCCGCGGGGTACCCGGCTCTCGACGGTCCATGACAGCGCGCCGGCCCCCCGGCCCGATGCATCGCACGACCAGCCGCACGGGCCTGCGCCGTCCACCGGCACGCCGGTCCTGGAGGCCCGCAACCTGGTGCGCACCTTCGAAGTACCCGGCGGGGGCATCCTGCATGCCGCCAACGATGTCAGCCTGCGCGTCGAGGCGGGCCGCACGCTCGGCCTGGTGGGCGCCTCGGGCTCGGGCAAGAGCACGACCGCGCGGATCCTGCTGGGTCTGGAGTCCCCGGAGTCCGGTTCGGTCGCGCTCTTCGGCCAGCCGTGGGTGCCACTGCCCGAAGCGGCCCGGCGCCCCCGCAGGACGCAGCTCGGGGCCATTTACCAGGACCCGCTGAGCTCCTTCGACCCCCGGCGCCGGGTGGGGGCGATCCTGGCCGATGCGCTATTCGCGGCCGCGGCTGGCCAGACCCGAGGCGCCGCCGATGTCGCGTCCCTGCTGGAGCTGGTGGGCCTGGATCCGGCCCTGGCCGGACGGCACCCGTCCACGCTGTCCGGCGGGCAGCGTCAGCGGGTGGCGATCGCCCGGGCCCTGGCACCGTGGCCGCGCGTGCTGATCTGCGACGAGCCGGTTTCGGCCCTGGACGTGTCGGTGCAGGCGCAGATCCTGGACCTGCTGGACGATCTGCAGGCCCGGCTGGGGTTGGGCTACCTGTTCATCTCGCATGATCTGGCCGTCGTCCGCCATGTAAGCGACCAGTTGGCCGTCATGCGCGGCGGACGGATCGTCGAGAGCGGCGCCACCGAGGAGGTCTTCGCCGATCCACGGCACGACTACACGCGGGCCCTGTTGGCCGCTTCCCCCACGCTGGCAGACTGACCCTGCCGATCGTACGCGGTCGGCTCAGGTCTGCGCTTCGCCGGGCAACAAGGAGAACAGCACCATGTCGTGGCGTTCCCCGAAACGCTCGGCCTTGGAGCGTTGGACGCCTTCGCGAGTGAAGCCCGCGTTGAGCGCCACCCGTTGGGACCCGAGGTTTCCGACGGCCGCTTCAAGGCTGACGCGTTGGGCTCCCAGGTCGCGCAGCGCCCATCCGGACAACGCCCGGGTGCCCGCGGTGGCGACGCCCCGACCGCGGGCCCAGGGTGCCACCCAATAGCCCACTTCAACTACGCAGTCCTCCTCGTTGACGTCCACCAGACCGCAGGCGGCAAGGACACCGTCGGTGGCTTCGTCGGCGACTGCGTAGGCGGCACCGGTGTGTTCCTGCCAGCTGGTTTCCGACGCTGTCGAATAGGACAGCGCATGTTCCCGGGTGTAGGGGTGGGGTACCCGCGTCCATCGCACGATCTCCGGATCCTGGCACGCACGGTAGACGGCGTCGGCGTCGTGCTGGTTCCACGGACGCAGCACCAGCCGTTCGCCGGCCCGTGTCGCGATCTTCAGGCTGGGTTGCGTCTGGCCCCATGTCAAAGTCATGGGGAAGAGTCTAGTGCTGGGCCGCGTCGAATTCGTTTCGGCGTCATGGGCATACCCGGGAGTGCCGCTGCCCCCACGCTGGCATCCGGCTGACGCGGTGGTCCGGCCCGCTCAGTCCTGCTGGGCCACGTCGAACTCGTTCCCCTGGGGGTCCGCGAGGGTGACCCAACGGAACGCCTCGTCACCCCGTCGCCCGATGAGGGTGGCCCCGGCAGCGAGCAGGCGGTCGACTTCGGCGTCGAGGTCGTCCGCTCCGAGATCGAGGTGGATCCGGTTCTTTCCGGCGGTCGGGTGGTCGACCTTCTGGAAGGAGAGCATCACCGGCAGCCCTCCGCCTTCGAGCACCACGAACCAGCCGTCATTTTCCTGCGTGATCGCCGCCCCGGTCTGCTCGGCCCACCAGCCGGCCAGCGCGACGGCGTCGGTGGTGTCGACGGTGACCATGCCCAATTTCAGTGTCATGTGCCCAATCTAGGGGTGCCACCGTCTCCAGGAATAGAGCAACGGACACCCTGCGCGGTAAACGGCGCGTCGCCCGGTGGGAACCACCGGGCGACGCGCCGTCGTCGTGCCGTGTCAGCCGGCTATCCCGGCGACCGCCCTACTTCCGGGACAGGGTGTCCAGCACGCGGTTCAGCGTGGCGGACGGACGCATGGCCTTCGTGGCCGCCTCGTCGGAGGGACGGTAGTAGCCGCCCAGCTCCACCGGGGAGCCCTGCACGCCGAGCAGTTCGGCGTTGATGGCGTCCTCGTTCGTGGCGAAGTCCTTCGCGATCTCCGCGAAGGAGGCGGCCAGTTCGGCGTCCTGCTCCTGCTTGGCCAGCTCCTGGGCCCAATACATGGCCAGGTAGAAGTGGCTGCCGCGGTTGTCGATCTCCCCGACCTTGCGCTTGGGCGACTTGTTTTCCAGCAGGAACGTGCCGGTGGCCGCATCCAGTGTGTCGGCCAGCACCTGGGCACGGGCGTTGGACGTGGAGGTGGCCAGGTGCTCGAAGCTCACGGCCAGGGCCAGGAACTCGCCAAGCGAATCCCAGCGCAGGTGGTTTTCCTTGACCAACTGCTGGACGTGCTTCGGGGCGGAGCCGCCGGCACCGGTCTCGAACAGGCCGCCGCCGTTGATCAGCGGGACCACGGAGAGCATCTTGGCGCTGGTGCCCAGCTCCAGGATCGGGAACAGGTCGGTGAGGTAGTCACGCAGCACGTTGCCGGTCACCGAGATGGTGTCCTCGCCGCGGCGGATGCGCTCGAGGGTGTAGGCGGTGGCCTCCATCGGGGACATGATCTTGATGACCAGGCCCTCGGTGTCGTGGTCGCCGAGGTACTCGTTGACCTTGGCGATCAGGTTCCGGTCGTGGGCACGGGTCTCGTCGAGCCAGAACACCGCCGGGGTCTGCGAAGCCCGGGAGCGGGTGACGGCCAGCTTGACCCAGTCGCGGATCGGGATGTCCTTGGTCTGGCAGGCACGCCAGATGTCGCCCTGCTCGACGTTGTGCTCGATGAGCACCTCGCCGGCCGAGTTGACGACCTGGACGGTGCCGGCCGCGGCGATCTCGAAGGTCTTGTCGTGGCTGCCGTATTCCTCGGCGGCCTGGGCCATCAGCCCGACGTTGGGAACGGTGCCCATGGTGGTCGGGTCGTAGGCGCCGTGGGCGCGGCAGTCCTCGATGACCGCCTGGTAGACACCGGCGTAGGAGCTGTCCGGCAGCACGGCCAGGGTGTCGTGCTCGCCGCCGTCGGCGCCCCACATGTGCCCGGAGGTGCGGATCATGGCCGGCATGGAGGCGTCGACGATGACATCCGAGGGCACGTGCAGGTTGGTGATGCCCTTGTCCGAGTCGACCATCGCGAGGGCCGGGCCCTCGCCGAGGCCCTTCTCGATGGCGGACTTCACGCCGTCGCGCACGGAGTCGGAGAGCTCGTCGAGCCCGCCGAGGATGGCAGCCAGTCCGTTGTTGGCGCTCAGTCCGGCGGCCTCGAGGTCGTCGCCGTAGGTGGCGAAGAGGTCGGGGAAGAAGGCCTTGACGACATGCCCGAAGATGATGGGGTCCGAGACCTTCATCATGGTGGCCTTCAGGTGGGCGGAGAAGAGCACGCCCTCGTCCTGGGCACGGGCGACCTGGGCGGCCAGGAACGCGTCCAGCTTGGCGGCGGACATGAACGTGCCGTCGATGACCTCGCCCTTCAGGACGGGGAAGGCCTTCTTCAGGACCTTGACGGTGCCGTCCTCGGCGGTGAAGCGGATCTCGAGCTGGTCGTCGTCGGCCATGACGACGGACTTCTCATTGGAGCGGAAGTCGCCGCCGTCCATGGTGGCCACGTTGGTCTTGGAGTCGGCGGTCCAGGCGCCCATGGTGTGGGGGTTCTGGCGGGCGTAGTTCTTCACCGACAGCGGCGCGCGGCGGTCGGAGTTGCCCTCGCGCAGGACGGGGTTCACGGCGGACCCCTTGATGCGGTCGTAGCGAGAGCGGATGTCGGTCTCCTCGTCGGAGGAGGGGTTGTCCGGGTAGTCCGGCAGGGCGTAGCCCTGGGACTGCAGTTCTGCGATGGCCGCCTTGAGCTGCGGGATGGAGGCGCTGATGTTCGGCAGCTTGATGATGTTCGCCTCGGGCGTCTTGGCCAGGGCGCCGAGTTCGGCCAGCGCGTCCGGCTGGCGCTGGTCCTCGGTCAGGAAGTCACCGAAGACGGCGATGATGCGGCCGGCGAGCGAGATGTCGCGGGTCTCGACGTCCACGCCGGCGGTCGAGGCGAAGGCCTCCACGACGGGCAGGAAGGAGTAGGTGGCCAGCATCGGGGCTTCGTCGGTGTGGGTGTAGATAATCTTTGCCATGGGCGGGGCATCTCCCTGAAGGTCAACGGTGTGGGGAGATCAACGTGATGATCTCAACGACTCCAACTTACCCGAGAGGCCCCTCCGGCCCATATTCCACGGCCGGATGCGACGACGCCGGTGACCGCGCCACGGAAGGCGCGGGCACCCGGCGTCGTGCCCGGGGAAACCGGTCCCCAGAGGGCTACCCGGCGTCGGGTGCCTTCGCGTCGGGGGTCTCCTTGAGCGAGGTGAGCTTCCACTGCCCGTCGGCGTAGCGTCCGGTGACCGTGTAGGTGGTCCCGTCGGCGTCCCACTCGGTCTCGTCCACGACCTTGCCGTCCGCGTCGAGGGTCTTCTGGGCGTCCTGCATGAACGGGACGACGGCGCTCAGTTCGCCCTGTTCGTCGACCGCGCCCACGGGGGCGACGTCCTGGGGCTTGGGCTGGCCGCCCTCGATGCTGCCGCCGTCGGCGTAGACCTTGGCGATGGCGTCGGCGGTCTCGGTGCACTGGGCGCAGTCGTCGGTGACGGCGAGCATCTGCTCGGTCTTGCCGGTCTGCTGGGCGTAGCTGACGGCTTCGTAGTAGTAGTAGGTGGTGGCGGAGAGGCCGTCGGCACCCTCGGCCTTCATCTGGGCGTTGGTCGGCGGGGCCTGGACGGCCGTGGCGGACGAGGAGGAGGCGTCGGCGGCGGGCTCGTCGGCGGCGCATCCGGCCAGGGTCAGGGCGGCGGCCGCGACGGCGATGCCGGTGCCGAGGGCGCGGGGGAACTTCATGATGGCTGCTCCAGTGGGTCGTGATGGTCGTACGGGTGACGGACGTGGTGCCGGTCACCGCCACCCTACCCGTTGCCCCAGGCCATCAAATGTGCCGCTGCCCACATTCCGCGGGCGGCAGGGTCGCCACGTGTGCAACCTCACAGCCCCTCCGGCTGCCGGTATGATGTTGCAGGCGCCGGAGCGGCGTCCTGCGCACCAACAGGAGGACGGCGACATGCCCGAGGCAGCACTGGCAATCGATGGCGGGCAGACGGGCATCCGCGCCCAGGTGCGCCGTGCGGACGGGTCCGTCTGGGACGGCCTGCCGGTCTACGAATCCCGCGGGATCCTCACCCACCGGCCGCTGGCCCCGCAGATCGCCGACGTCGTTGGCCAGGCCCGGGCGGCTTCGGGCCTGGCCTTCTCCACCGTTTCGGCGGGTTTGTCTGGCCTGACCGACGGGGAGGGCCTGGCCCCGGCACTGCTCGCGGCCACTGCGGGCTTCGGCACCTCGACCGTGCGTCTGGTCCACGATTCGGTTAGTTCCTACCTGGGAGCCCTGGGTGACTCGCGCGGCGCAGTGGTCGCGGCCGGCACCGGCTCGGTGACCCTGGCCGTGGGTGCCGCCGAGGTGGTGCGCATCGATGGGTGGGGCTACATCATGGGCGATGCAGGCAGCGGCTACTGGCTGGGCCGCGAGGCCCTCGTCGCTGTCATGCGCGCGTTCGACGGGCGGGGGCCCGCCACGGCTCTGACCGACGTTGTGGGGGCCGACTTCCCCGACCTCTCCCAGGCCTATGTCGACCTGCAACGCGACCCTGACCGCATCCGCCGCACCGCCTCCTACGCAGCGCACGTCGCCCGGCTGGCGGAGACGGACGAGGTGGCCCGGGGCATCTGCGACGCCGCCGCCGAGGAGCTCGCCCTGGCCGTGGCCACCGGCCTGCGCCGGGTGGGCGAGGACCAGGCGGAGGCCCCGGCAGTCTGCTTCCTGGGTGGCGTGCTGCGGGGGGACCGGATCCGCTCCCAGCTCACCGCGCGGTTGGCCGCGGAATGGCCCCACCTCGAGGTCCGCGAGCCGTTGGCCACCTCCCTCGAGGGCGCCGCCATGCTCCCGTGGTTGGATCCTGATTCGGCCCTGGCACACCAGGTGCTGACGGCCCGGGCGTAGGCCCCGCTAGAACCCGCTGCGTCTGAGGTATTTCACGTCTGTCTCGTCCTGGACGGCCTTCTGCTCCGGGCGTTGGCCATGGACCTCGCGCAGCGTTTCGTGCTCGGAGCGCGAGGGCGCCGGACGGCGCGCCACGCGGTACCGGTAGGCGAGCCAGCAGATGGCGCCGATGACGGCCACGATGCCGATCACCAGCCCCACCAGGAGGTTGCCTCGGTCCTGACCCGCGGTTTCGGCCGCGGCAAGTAACTGGACGGTCATGGTGTTCACCGGCTCCCCCCTTGATGGACATGGTCTTCCCACCATAGGCGCCCCGGACGTCGACGGGCATCGCCCGTGCAGATGATCTTCCCGATCGTGTTCGGCCCTCCACGCGGCGATGGCCGGCTCCCCTCACCGGGGAACCGGCCATCGCCGCGCTGGTACGGAGGCGTCGCTGCCCGTCTTCTAGTGGAAGAAGTGCCGCGCTCCGGTGAAGTACATCGTGATGCCTGCGTCCTGCGCGGCGGCGACGACCTCCTCGTCGCGGATGGAGCCCCCGGGGTGGACGACGGCCTTCACGCCGGCGTCGATGAGGATCTGCAGTCCGTCTGAGAAGGGGAAGAACGCGTCCGAGGACGCGACGGCGCCGCGGGCGCGTTCGGGCGAGGAGGCCCCGGCTGCTGCACCGGAGGCTCCCCCGGCGGCGTCGACGTCGGACTCGACGGCCACCCCGAGCGTGTTGGCACGCTCCACGGCCAGGCGGCAGGAATCCACGCGGTTGACCTGGCCCATGCCCACGCCCACCGTGGCACCGTCGCGGGCCAGCAGGATGGCGTTGGACTTCGCGGCCCGGATGGCGCGCCAGGCGAAGACCAGATCCGCCAACGTCGCCTCATCGGCGGCGTCCCCGGCAGCCAGCGTCCAGTTGGACGGGTCGTCGCCGTCGGCGTCGACCCGGTCGGAGGCCTGCAGGAGCATGCCGCCGGAGATCTGCTTGTACTCGACGCCGTCGCGTTCATAGCCGGCCGGCAGCTGCAGCAGGCGGATGTTCTTCTTGGCCGTGAGGATCTCCAGGGCGGCGGGTTCGAAGCCCGGGGCGATGACGACCTCGGTGAAGATCGAGCGGATCGTCTCGGCCATGCCCGCGGTGACGGTGCGGTTGGCAGCGATGACCCCGCCGTAGGCGGAGACCGGGTCGCAGGCGTGCGCCTTGCGGTGCGCGTCGGCGATCGGGTCCTCAGCTCCGGTGGTGGCCACGGCGACGCCGCACGGGTTGGCGTGCTTGACCACGGCGACTGCGGGGTCGGTGAAGTCGAACGCGGCGCGCAGGGCGGCATCGGCGTCGGTGTAGTTGTTGTAGCTCATCGCCTTGCCGTGCAGTTGTTCGGCCTGGGCGATGCCGGCCGGTGCCGAGGCGTCGACATACAGGGCGGCTGGCTGGTGCGGGTTCTCCCCATAGCGCAGCGTCTCGGCACGTTCGAGGGCCACCCCGGCGTAGGGCGGGAACTTGGCGGGCGCCTCCTCGTCGCCGAACTGCGCGGCGGTCCAGCTGGCGACGGCGTTGTCGTAGGCGGCGGTGTGCGCGAAGGCCAGCGACGCCAGTCGGCGGCGGGTCTTCAGGTCGAAGCCGCCGGACTGGGCGGCCCCGATGACGTCCCCGTAGGACGCAGGATCCACCACGACGGCGACCGACGGGTGGTTCTTCGCGGCGGCACGGACCATCGAAGGCCCGCCAATGTCGATCTGCTCGACCACCTCGTCCTGGCCGGCCCCTGACTTCACCGTGTCCACGAACGGGTAGAGGTTGACCACGACCAGGTCAAAGGGCTCGATGCCCAGGTCGGCGAGCTGCTGCACATGCTCCGGGAGGCGGCGGTCGGCCAGGATGCCGGCGTGCACGCGGGGGTGCAGGGTCTTGACGCGCCCGTCGAGGCATTCCTGGAAGCCCGTCACTTCGGAGACCTCGGTTACCGGGATGCCCGCCGCAGCGATCTTCGACGCCGTCGAACCCGTCGAGACGATGGAGACGCCCGCGGCATGCAGGCCCTGTGCCAGGTCCTCGAGCCCGGTCTTGTCGTAGACGGAAATGAGTGCTCGGCGAAGGGGGACGCGATCAAGGACGGTTTGGCTCACAAGGAACTCCCTGGAATCTCGGGGTGGGGTCACCCCAACTCTACCGGTCTGCCGGAGCCCTTCAGGAGACGAGGTCGGGGAAATGACGCGAGAGCTGTTCGGGCGTCAGGCAGCGCCGCAACAGGGCGTCGGCGTGGTCGTCGTCGGAGACGAAGGCGACGATGTCGGCGTTCGGCCCTTCGGCCAATTCCGCGCGCAGGCTCGCGATCACCGAGAGCAGGACTTCGTAGTAGCGGCGGATGGTTGGTTCCCATCCCGCCGTTTCGGCCACGCGGGTCAGCGCCTGGCTCCAGAGCTCCGCTGCGGATTCGTCGAAGAGCTCCATGGAGCACCAGTGCCAATCCGGCGGGTTCCAGCGCGCGGAATAGTAGCTGGAGTCGGTTTCCGTGGCCTGTCCCTCTTCTTCCAGGCGCTGCAGTTCCCCGTCGACGTCGAAGCCGTCATCGTCATCGTCGTCTGATTCTTCGTCGGGCTGATCGTCGTCGTCCCGGTCATCGTCATCGTCGTTGCCGAGGTTCAGCGGGTCCGGCCCCTCGCCGTCTTCCTGGTATTCCACGGGTTCGTCGACGACGTGGTCGGCTTCCTCCACGGGACCGCGGTCCCGGACGAGCGCCTGCTCGGAGTTCAGGGCCAGGACGGGCAGTTCGACCCGCCCACTCGGTTCGGTGGACACCCCGTCGAAGGCCACCGCATAGAACACATGGTCGGGATGATGCTCGATCACGTCCCGAGCCTGCCGCAATGCCGATCGCCGGATTGCCTCTTCCAAAGCCGTCCAATCCACTCCCATGACCAGAGCCTACCTCCGTCCGGCGCCGCTGATAAGGCCCCGGTCCGGAGTGGCGGCGGGAATGGCGACGGGCGCCGGAGCGGACCGCTTGCGGGTCCGTCCGACGCCCGTCGAAACGCCTGGGGATCAGATGTTCTCCAGGATGGTGGTGACCAGCTGGTAGATCCCGAGCCAGATGAACAGCACCGCGGTGATGACCAGGGCCGTGTTGGTGTGCCAGCGATTGCGCCATTCCTTCGGCACCCGGTGGGTGTTCAGCAGCGGCAGCAGGGTGATGGCCAGGAACGGCATGAACAGCGAACCGAGGACGCCGTAGGCCAGGACCAGCGCGATCGGCTTGCCGAGCAGGAGCAGCAGCATCGGCGGGAACGTCAGCCACAGGATGTAGAAGCGGAAGTACTTGCCGTGGGCCTGGGAATCCGGGTGGTTCGAGCCCTTGCCGCGGATGTTGCCCCAGAAGTCCGCGAACATCAGCGAGACGCCGTTCCACACGCCGATGACGGAGGAGAAGGCCGCGGCGAAGAAGCCGACGAGGAATGCGTTGCCGATGAAGGTGCCGTACTTTTCCTTGAGCACGTCGCTCAGGTCGATCAGGCCCTTGGAACCGGCATCCAGGGTGACACCTGCTGCGGCAACGACCTCGGCGCCGACGATCATCATGGAGATCACGAAGATGCCAGTCATCACGTACGCCATCGTGTTGTCGATGCGCATCACGCGCATCCAGCCGGGCTTGACCCAGCCCTTCTCGCGCAGCCAGTAGCCGTAGGCCGCCAGGGTGATCGTGCCGCCGACGCCGCCGGCCAGGGCCAGGGTGTAGAGGACGGATCCGTGCGGCAGGCGCGGGACGAGACCGGCCAGCATGGCCGGGAAGTCGGGCACCGCGATGATGGCCAAGCCCACGATCGTGATGAACATCAGGCCCACGAGCACGGCGGTGATCTTCTCGAACACGGAGTACCGGTTGAACCAGACCAGCAGGAAGCCCGCCAGCCCGGTGCCGACGGCGAAGATCCAGCGCGGGACATCCGGGAACAGCGCACCCAGTGGCAGGGCCGTGGAGGCCATGGCCGAGGCGCCGTAGAGGAAGCCCCAGATGATGATGTAGGGGCCGAAGTACCAGACGGGCCAGCGGCCCAGGGTCCGCCACCCCTCGAAGATGGTCTTGCCCGAGGCCAGCGAATACCGACCGGCGCCCTCGACGAGCACGATCTTCAGGATGACGCCGATGACGAGCGCCCAGAGCAGCGCGTACCCGAACTTCGAGCCGGCGACCAGGGTCGAGACCATGTCCGCCGCACCGACGCCGGTGGCCGCAACGACCAGGCCGGGGCCGATGATTTTCCATTTCTTGGGAGGCTCGAGCTCAATGCCGCTCTGCCTGGTTTCCTCTGCCATGATGTGTGGTGTCCCTTCAGGCGCGCACCGAATGCGCGTCAGATGTGTGGTGATCGCCACCCATGGTAGTCCTTGGCCACGCGCCACCGGCATTCATGTCCTCCCGGCCCATGGGGCCGGCGGCTCATCTGGGACCGGGGCTGGCCCTGCAGCACGCGGCCGCACCTGCCTCCCCGCCATCGTCCGGCTCGAAGACCCCAGAGGACCACTGCGCCATGAACGAGTACCGCACCCTGCGCTCCGGGGACGAGATCGTCCAAGACCTGCCTTGGAGGTGGGGTGTCCAGGGCAGGATCTTCATCATCGGCGGGCTCGGTTTCATGTTCGACGCCTGGGACGTCACGCTTAACGGCGCCCTCATCCCCCTGGTCATGCAGGAATGGGGGCTCGAACGCACGACGGCGGCCTGGCTGGGCACCGCGAACCTGATCGGGATGGCGCTGGGTGCCTTCCTGTGGGGAACCATTGCCGACCGGATCGGCCGCCGCCGCGCCTTCACCTGGACCCTGCTGGTCTTCTCGCTGTTCACGGTCGCCGGGGCCCTGTCCCCGAACTTCGTCTTCTTCGCCGCGTGCCGCTTCCTGGCCGGGGTGGGCCTGGGCGGATGCATCCCGGTGGATTATGCGCTGGTCGGCGAGTTCACCCCGGCCCGGCAACGCGGCCGGGTCCTCACGGCCATGGACGGGTGGTGGCCGGTGGGGGCTGCGGCTGCCTTCTTCGTTTCGGCGCTCATCCAGGCCGGCACCGGAAACTGGCGGCTGATCCTGCTGGTCATGGTCCTGCCGGCCCTGCTGGTCTTCTGGATCCGCCGTTCGGTCCCCGAATCGCCGCTCTTCCTGGTCCAGGCCGGACGCCGACGCGAGGCCTCGGTCGTCATCGACGACCTGGTCCGGCGCACAGGCGCGCCCGAGGAACCGTACACGCTGCCCGAAACCACGCACGTTCCCACCCTCTCGGCCGGTTCGTGGTTCGACCAGTTGCGCCGTGTCTGGGCCTACAACTGGCAGATCACCTCCATTGCCTGGGCGCTGTTCCTGACCGTGCTGCTGGTCTACTACCTGGCCCTGACCTGGATGCCGTCGATCCTGCTCGATGCCGGCATGGCCGGGTCCTCCGCCCTGTTCAGCACCGCCGGAATGGCTGCGGTCGGCCTGGCTGGTGTGGCGGTCGCAGCGCTGCTCGTCGAGCGGGTGGGCCGCAAGTGGTTGTTGGGGATCAGCGCGCCGCTGGCCGCCGTCGTGTTGGTGCTGGTGGCCCTGTCCCTGTCGCAGCCGCGCATCGCGGTGGCCTGGTTGCTGGTGTTCGGATTCGTCATCCAGGTCGCGATCCCCGTCCTTTACGCCTACATTTCGGAGCTCTACCCGACCGAATTGCGCGGCTCCGGCTTCGGCTGGGCCTCGACCTTCAGCCGGCTCGGAGCCGGGTTCGGCCCGCTGGTCTTCGCCTGGCTCTGGCCCGTGTTCGGACTGGCCAACGCATTCCTGGCCGCCGGTGCCCTGGTCCTGCTCGCGGTGGCGTGGATGGGCCTGCGGGCACCGGAAACCCGCGGGGCCGTCCTGCGCTGACCTGCCGCCCACCGCGGAAGCCCATCGCTTCCCGGGCGCCATTCCCCCGGCCGTGGCCCGCCGTTACACTGGCCGTGACCGGGGTCGGTCCCGGGCACTGAGAATGGAGGCCGCATTATGTTGGATCCAGGACTTCCCCACGGAAACCCCGAGCGCACCGGCCGCTACATCGCGGTCTTCGCCGAGGACGACTCCGACCCCGCTGGCCTGCTGGCGGACTGCGGGCTGACGGAGGTGGCCGACACCCGAGACCTGGCCGGACCGGCCTCCCCTTCCACCCGGGCCGAGGCGGCGCACCGTGCCCAGGGCCTGTATTTCGCCGAGTTGGGTATCGCCGTCCTCTCCGCCGAGGACGCCCAGCTCGAAACGCTGCGGTCCCGGTCCGTCGATCAACGCCGCGGCGTCGAGATCTACCCCGAACTGGTCCACCACGTCCTGGACGCCGGCTCGCCCGGACGGCACCGTTCCGATGCGGGCGCCGGCACTGGCGGCGGTGGAACCGACGCCGATGCGCAAGCACCTGCCCCGGCCTTCGCCGATACCGACGACTTCACCTGGGGCCTGCAGGCCGTCGGCGCCGACACCAGCCCCGCGCTCGGCGAAGGCATCAAGGTCGCGGTGCTCGATACCGGCTTCGACATCGGGCACCCGGATTTTGCCGACCGGACCGTGGTCACGGAGTCGTTCGTCGACGGCGAGGACGCCCAGGACGGCCACGGCCACGGCACCCACTGCATCGGCACCTCCTGTGGACCGCGGCAGGTGGATTCCGGCCGCGGTTTCGGTGTGGCCGCGGCGGCGGACATCTATGCCGGCAAGGTCCTCGGCTCCTCAGGGTCCGGCGACGACGCCGGCATCCTGGCCGGGATCGACTGGGCCATCTCCCAGGGATGCGCCGTCGTGTCGATGTCGCTCGGCGCCGATGTCGCCGAGGTCCATCCGCCCTATGTGGCCGCTGGCAAGCGTGCCCTGGCCCGGGGAACGCTGATCATTGCGGCGGCCGGGAACAACGCCGAGCGTTCGGCGGGTAACCCGGGGTTCGTCGGCACCCCGGCGAACAGCCCCTACATCATGGCGGTCGGGGCCGTGGACCAGCGTCTGGACATCGCCGATTTCTCAGCCCGTTCCGGGGCGAACGAGGGCGGGCAGGTGGATGTGGCCGGCCCCGGTGTGGACGTCTATTCGTCCTGGCCGATGCCCCAGCGCTACAGCACGATCAGCGGCACGAGCATGGCCACCCCGCACGCGGCGGGCGTCGCTGCCCTGCTGGCCGCCACCACCGGCCTGCGGGGACGGGAGCTATGGGCCGAGCTGGTGCAGGGATGCCAACGCCTCGATGCCGCCTCGGCCGATGTCGGCGCGGGCCTGGTCCGCGCGCCGCAGGCCACCCCGACCGACCCGGACCCGGGCGAAGGCGGGGAACGCCGGCCTGCTCCCCCGGACGAGGGCGGCGCGCCGGCATGATCGAGCGGATCACCGTCACCGTCTCCGAGGCCTATGCGGGCCGGGCCGGGGAGGTCGCCGAGCGGCTGCGCGCTGCGGGCATGACGGTCGAGCGGGTTCTGGAGGCCCTGGCCATCGTCACCGGTACCGCCGACGGCGACCAGCGGGCATCGCTGCAGGCGCTGGACGGGGTCGCCTCGGTCGACGTCCAACAGGTCTACCAGCTGCCGGATCCGGACTCCGGGCTGCAATAGCCCCGGCGGGCTGGGTGCCGCCACCGGGGAAGGTGGTGGGACCGCCCTGCCGGGTCCCGCCGTCGTGCCCTGTCAGCGAGCCGCGGCGGCGAGCCCGGCCAATGTCTCGATCAGCAGGGCGCGCTCGGCGACCTTGATCCGCTCGTGCAGGGACTCCTCCGTGTCGCCATCGAGCACCTCGACGGCCCGCTGGGCCAGGATGGGGCCGGTGTCCACGCCGGCGTCGGCGATGTGGACGGTGCACCCCGCGACCTTCACCCCGTAGGCCAGGGCGTCGCGTACGCCGTGGGCGCCGGGGAAGGCGGGCAGCAGCGCGGGGTGGGTGTTGATGTAGGTGCCCTCGAAGGCGTCGATGAACTCCTCGCCAACGATCCGCATGAAGCCCGAGGAGACCACGAAGTCCGGCTGATAGAAGCGGCAGGCCAGCGTCAGGGCATGGTTCCAGTCGCCGCGGTCGGCGTAGTCGCGGAAGGGGACCTCGAAGGTCTCGATCCCGGCGGCCGCGGCCCGCGCGACCCCGCCGGTTCCGGGTCGGTCGGCTCCGACGGCGGCGATCTCGACATCGAGTCCCCCGGAGGCGACGGCGTCGATGACGGCCTGGAGGTTGGAACCGGTTCCGGAGACGAGGACGACGATGCGCATCCAGCCAGTTTAGGCGCCGGGACCGGCGCGACTAGGCTAATGACATGCCCGCACCCGAAGAAGACGCCGCAGCCCGGATGGCCTCCGTGGTCGGTTGGATCCGCGCCGTCGTGCTGCTGGTGCTGCTGGCCTACCTCTTCTCCTCCGTGGCCCTGCCCTGGAAGATCGCCTCCGTCGTCTTCGGGATGGCCGGTGTGGTCTGCGGGGTCATCGCCTCGGTGAAGGTCATCCGCCGCAAGCTGCCCGGGGTCCTGCGGGTCACCATCCCGCTGGCCACGCTGGCGTGCCTGCTGTTCACCCTCTCGACCTCGACGCAGGTCGTCTTCTACCAGCCGACCGCCGAATACGAGCAGTGCCTGGCCGACACCGTGACCGCGCGCTCCCAGGCGCAATGCAAGCACGACTACGAGCAGAAGCTCTCCACCTTCCAAGGAGTCATCGGATCATGAGCCTCGACCAGCCCGGCCCCGACCAGCACGGCGCGCAGCCGGTTCCCGACACCAAGGACTGGACCTGGACGCTCGACCGGGCCTGCGCGGAATGCGGCACGGACGCCACGGCGATGAGCCCGCAGGACATCGCGTCGGCCATCCGGGCGTCGCTGCCGCGCTGGGCCGCCGTGCTGCAACGCGAGGACGTGGCCCTCCGGCCCGATCCGCGCGTGTGGAGCCCGCTGGAGTATGCGGCCCATGTGCGCGATGTGTTCAAGGTGATGCACTACCGGCTGGATCTGATGCACCAGGAGGACGAGCCGACCTTCCCGGACTGGGACCAGGACGCCACCGCGGTGGAGGACGACTATGCCGGCCAGTCACCGCGCGTGGTGGCGACCCAGCTCGCGGCGGCGGGCCGCGGCCTGGCCGACGCCCTCGATGCGGTGCTCAAGCGCGACCTGCACCGGCAGGGGATGCGCGGCAACGGGGCCGCCTTCACGGTCCAGACGCTGGGCCGCTATGCCTGGCACGACATCGCCCACCACCTGCACGACGTCGGGGCCTGAGCCGGCCCCGGGCCGGACCCCACCTGGTCCCCGCGGCGGGACCCGGTGGGTGCCTCAGGCGTCCAGGACCTCAGTCCTCCAGGACGGGGTCGCGCTCCAGGAACGGGGCGACCAGGTATCCGATGACAACGCCGATCCCGACCTCGCCGGCCAGCAGCACCGCGGTCATCCACAGGTCCGGCCCCAGCTCGGTGAGGCGCCCGATGCCCAGCGACCCGCCGGCAAGCCAGCTGCCCAGCAGGGAGACCAGGCCGGCGACGACGCCGATGAAGACCCCCAGCAGCAGGGTGGACAGGGCCAGCGATGCCCAGCGGACCTTCAGCCGGATGGAGAGCCAGTCCTCGAAGTGGTTTTCGCCCTCGCGCAGGAACCACCAGCCGGCCAGGAGCCCGGCGAGCACGGGCAGGAGCATGAACAACCAGGCCGAGTGCAGGTCCCCGGCGGGCAGGGCCCCGAGCACCGGCATCGCCGGCAGCGGGCCGACGGCGGTTCCCAGCGGGCCCAGCGTGCTCCCGGTGCCGAGGGCGACGCCGCCGCCGCTGATCCAGGCCAGCGCCCACAGGGCCAGGTTCGGGGCGATCCCGAGCTGTGCGAGCGTCAGGACCGCTCCGCCGACCGGGCCCGGCTGGAGCTGCTGGTAGATGTTCGAGATCTCGAGCCAGTGCAGGCCCAGGGTGGCGGTCAGGCCCAGTGCGGCCAGCCCAAAGGCCGCGGCGTAGCCGACCAGCCCGGCCCGGATGACCGACCAGAGGTACGACCCGGCCCAGCGTGAATGCTGGCTCGTCCTGGCGATCCAGGCGGCGAAGTCCACCCCGATGAGCCGGCCCCACGAGCCGGCCTCGCGCCGGGCGCCCACGATCACCCCGAGTCCGGCGGGGATCAGCGGGATCAGGCACGCGGCCCCCAGGTTGACCCCGACCTCCTCGGTGGGCACCGCGAATCCTGTCACCAATCCCACCAACAGGTAGGCGCACAACGCACCGGCGATGCCCTGCCACAGCTGGTCGGTGTAGGAGGCGCGGGCAATGCGCCGGCCCGACCGCCACGCCAGGAAGAACGGGATGAGCGTCAGCCCCAGCGGTGTGAACGTCAGCAGGCCAGTGACCATGGCCGGCGACCCCTCCCCTGCGGAGAGGTTCAGCTCCAGCGGGACGCCGTGGATGAGCAGCCAGACCTGCCCGCACATGCGGAACACCGAATCCAGGGTCCGGGCGGCGAAGCCGCCGGTGAACCAGACGGCCAGCAGCGGCACGACGACCAGCACGGCCGAGAAGAAGGCGCACTGGATGAACTCGAGCGCCCCCTGCAGCCACAGCGGCATGGGGATGCCCTCGCGCCAGGAATGCCGCAGGGAGTCCACGGCCGCATGGCCGCGCGATGTCGTCTTCCCGGTGGTCCGTGCCTGGCCGGGGCCGGGCTGCTGCGCTTTTTTCATCGTCTCAATCGTGCCACCTGCCGCCCCCGATCGGGGCGAACGACGCGACGCGGGACCGATGCACGACGGCGGTGCCCCCTCGGTGCCGGCTGCACGACTGCCGGGATTCACCGGCACGACATCCGCGGTTCAGCCGCCGCTCACGCCGACGGTACAGGCTATCGGGTGTGAGAGTCGTCGTGGTCGCAGAGTCCTTCCTCCCGCACTTCAACGGAGTCACCCACTCGGTGCTCCAGGTCCTGGCGCACCTGCGCCGGACCGGCCACGAGGCGATGGCCATCGCCCCGGCCGGCGGCACCGGCGGGGACCACACGGGGACGGTGCCCCGCACCGACGTCGACAGGGTCGAGGGCTTCACCGTGGTGCGCCTGCCCTCGCTGCCGTTGACCGGGTATGCCAATGTGCGGGTCGCCGCGGGAACCGTGGCACGCCTGCGGCGGTTGATCGCCGGGTTCGGCGCCGATGTGGTGCATGTGGCCAGCCCGTTCGTGCTCGGCTGGCGGGCCATCCAGGCCGCCGGGCAGCTGGGGCTTCCGCTCGTGTCGGTCTACCAGACCCAGGTGCCGGCCTACGCGGCCCGCTACGGTGTGCCGTGGCTGGAGCCGGTGTTGTGGAACCACGTGCGGGCGATGCACCAGGCATCCACGGTGACCCTGGTCCCCAGCCGCCATTCCCTGGCCGAACTGCAGCAGGCCGGGGTGCCGCGGTTGCGGATGTGGCGGCGCGGGGTCGACACGCAGCGCTTCTCCCCCGCCCGGCGCGATGCCGGCCTGCGGTCCCGACTGGCCCCGGACGGCGAGCGACTCGTCGGTTATGTGGGCCGGCTGGCCACCGAGAAGCAGGTCGCGGACCTGGCCGTGCTCTCCGACCTGCCCGGGACACGGCTGGTCATCGTCGGCTCCGGCCCGCTGAAGGAGACGTTGCGCCGGCGTCTGCCCGGTGCGCATTTCGCCGGCTTCCTCGACGGGGAGGAGCTGGCCACGATAATGGCCAGCCTGGACCTGTTCGTGCACCCCGGCGAATCCGAGACCTTCTGCCAGACCATCCAGGAGGCCATGGCCTCGGGCCTTCCGGCCATCGCCGTCGGACGCGGCGGGCCGCTCGACCTGGTGGACTCCTCCCGCACCGGCTGGCTCTACCGCCCCGGGGACCTGGCCGGACTGCGCGAGCGGGTGGCCGACCTGGCCCATGACGACGCCAAACGCGCGGCCTTCGCGGCGGCGGCGCTGGCCTCGGTGCAGGCGCGTTCCTGGGCCTCGGTCTGCGAGGAGCTGCTGGTGCACTACGAGCGGGCCATCAACGTCAAGGCCCGCAGCCGGCACGCCCGCTTTGCCTGATCCGTCGTCGTGGTCCACTGTTGCCCGCGTGGCACGGTTCATGAAGCCGTCAAGGTGCACGCGGGGACCAGTTCAATGCGGCCCCACGGATATGCGGGCCGGAGACGGAGAGTCGAGGCCTGGTGGTCGACGACATGCCGAGCCGAGTCTTCGCCTCCGGGTCGGGGACGATTGACCGCCGTGGAGACAGCCACGCTCCATAGCGTACGGATAACGCACAACTGTACGTTTTACGTACACGGGTTTAGGATAGGAGCCAGATCACCGCCAACGGTGGCGCCGTCCCATCCCCAGCGAGGTAGAAGCGTTGAGCACCATCGAACAGTCCTATCTGGTCGGCCTGATCGGCGAGGGCGTCGAGCCGTCCCTCAGCCCTGCCCTGCACGAGGCCGCCGCCGACGCGCACGGCCTGCGCTACGTCTACCGCCCGGTGGACCTGCTCACCCTGGGCCGCGACGCGACGGCCGTCGGGGACCTGCTGCGCGCCGGGCGCGACCTGGGCTTCAACGCCTTCAACATCACCCACCCCTGCAAGCAGGTCGTCATCGACCAGCTCGACTCGCTCTCCGACCACGCCCGACGCCTCGGCGCGGTGAACACCGTGCTGATCCGCGACGGCAGGTTCCACGGGGAAAACACCGACTTCTCCGGATTCGGCTTCGCCCTGCGCACCGGCCTGCCCGATGCCACCCTCGACAGCGTCGTGCAGCTCGGGGCCGGCGGTGCCGGCTCGGCGGTCGCCTATGCCCTGCTCGACGCCGGCGCCTGCCATCTCGCGCTGGTGGACACCGACGCCACCCGCTGCGCGGACCGCGCCACCGCACTGGCCGGGCACTTCCCGCACGCCTCAGTCACCGCCCACGGTCCGGACGAGGTCCCGGGATTGCTCGCCGCCGCGGACGGTTTGTTGAACGCCACGCCCATCGGCATGCACCAGCACCCCGGCCTGCCGCTGGACACCGCCGCCCTACAGGCCCGCCACTGGGTCGCCGACGTCATCTACCGCCCGGTCGACACCGAGCTGATCCGCACCGCCGCGGCCCTCGGCTGCCGCACGCTGGACGGCGGGCACATGGCCGTCGGGCAGGCCGTCGGTGCCTTCGCCCACATCACCGGCATCGAACCCGATGCCACGGCGATGCGCGCGCACTTCCTGGACCTGATCGGCCAGGGGCTCTAGGCCATGCGGACTTCCATCGCCACGGTTTGCCTCTCCGGAACGCTGGAGGAGAAGATGCTGGCCTGCGCCCGGGCGGGCTTCGACGGCATCGAGATCTTCGAGCAGGACCTGGTGGTCAGCCCGATGTCCCCGGAGGAGATCCGGGCCCTGGCCGACCGGCTCGGCCTGACCCTGGATCTGTACCAGCCCTTCCGCGACCTCGAGGGCGTCGATGAGGCGACCTTGGCCGCCAACCTGCGCCGCGCCGAGGCCAAGTTCGCGCTGATGGACCGGCTGGGCATCGACACGATGCTGGTCTGCAGCAACGTCGGCACCGCCACCATCGACGACGACGCCGTGGCCGCCGACCAGCTGCGCCGCCTGGGCGACCTGGCCCAACGCCACGGCATCCGGCTCGCCTACGAGGCCCTGGCCTGGGGCCGGTACGTCAACACCTACCGCCACGCCTACCGCATCGTCGAACTCGCGGACCACCCGGCGGTGGGCACGTGCCTCGACTCCTTCCACATCCTCTCGCGTGCCGACGACCCCGCCGCGATCGCCGAGCTCGATCCGTCCCGGATCTTCTTCGTCCAGCTCGCCGACGCCCCCGTCCTCTCGCTGGACATCCTCTCCTGGAGCCGGCACTACCGCCTCTTCCCCGGCCAGGGCGGATTCGACCTGGCCGGCTTCATGGCCCACCTGGTGCACAGCGGGTACGACGGCGCCGTGTCACTGGAGATCTTCAACGACACCTTCCGCCAGTCCAACGTCCAGCGCACCGCCATCGACGCGATGCGCTCGCTGCTGTGGCTGCAGGACCGCACCGCGGCCCGGCTCGACGCCGCGGCGGACCGGTTCCCGATGCGGCTGGCCACCCTCGCCCCGGCCGCGGCGCCGACCGGCATGGACTTCGCCGAGATCCGCACCGACGACGCCGAATCCGTCGCAGCGTTGCTCGCCCACCTGGGCTTCGCCTTCGTGGGCCAGCACCGGCGCAAACTGGTCCAGCTGTGGACGCAGGGCGCGGCCCGCATCGTCATCAACGGCCAACGTGCCACCGGCGCCGCGGCATCGATCTCGGCACTGGGCTTCCAGGTCGCGGACCCGGACACCAGCATCGAACGGGCGCGTGGCCTGCGGGCTGCACCGGTCCCCCGGCAGAACACCGCCGACGAGGCCGTGCTGCGCGGGGTCCTCGCCCCCGACGGCACCGAGGTCTTCTTCGGCGCCGACACCGCGGAACCGGCCTGGGCCGACGAATTCGGCGGCGCGGGTGCGGCGGCCGCGGACCGGGCAGCGGGCACCGGTCAGGACGAGGGCGCCGGCGGGGATCCGGCGTCGTGCCTGGTCACCGGGATCGACCACGTGAACCTGGCCCAACCGTGGCAGGCCTTCGACGAGGCGGTCCTGTTCTACGAATCGGCGCTGCGGCTCTCGACCCGCCCGGCCACCGAGGTCCCCAGCCCGTTGGGCCTGGTCCGCAGCCAGGTCATGCGCAGCGACGACGGGGCCGTGCGGCTGGCGCTGAACCTGGTCCCGCAGGCCCTGGACGGCGGCGGGAACGGTGACGGCCGGCATCCCTATGCCGAACACGTGGCGTTTGCGACCACCGACATCGTGGCCCTGGCGCGGCGAGCGACGGCATCGGGCATGGAGTTTTTGCCGATCCCGGAGAACTACTACGAGGACCTGGCCGCGCGCTTCGGGCTCGAGGAGGGGATGCTGGCGACGCTGCGCGGGCTGCAGCTGCTCTACGACCGCGACGAGCACGGCGCGTTCCTGCACTTCTACACCGGGACCGTGGGCCGGCTGTTCCTGGAGGTCGTGCAGCGCCTCGATGGGTACGATGGCTACGGTGCCCCCAACGCGCCGGTCCGCCTGGCCTCACAGTTCGAGCACAACCGGCTGCGGGCGGGCTGATACATCACGACGACGAGCGAGGATGCCATGATTGCCGACACCGACGACGCGGTGCCCGACTACTTCGTGAAGTCGGCGGACAAGGTGCTGCAGATCCTGCTGGCGTTCACCTCGGCCCAACCGACGCTGACCGTCTCGCAGGCGGCGACGGCGACCTCGATGTCCCGGGCGGCGGCCCGCCGGTTCCTGCTCACGCTCACCGACCTGGGCTACCTGAGCACCGATGGGACGGCCTTCACGCAGACCCCGCGGGTGCTGGACCTGGGCGCCAGCTACCTGTCCTCGTTGAGCCTGCCCGACATCGCCCGGCCGCACCTGACCGAGCTGGCGCACCGGCTGGACGAGACGGCGACGCTGTCCACCCTCGATGGGCAGGACGTCATCTACATCGCCCGGGTAGCCGCCCCGCGCCTGCACAGCGTGACCGTGAACCTGGGCAACCGGCTGCCGGCCTGGGGCACCTCGATGGGCCGGGTGCTGGTCGCCGCACTGCCCGCGGCCGCGCGCGAACGCTTCTTTGCCGGGGCCGAGCTGGTCGGCTACACCTCCAACACCATCACCAGCGTGGAGAAGCTGCGCGCGGAGATCGAGGCCGTCGGCGCCCGCGGCTGGTCGCTCGTCTCGCAGGAACTCGACGTCGGCCTGCGCGGGCTGGCCGTCCCGGTGCGCCGCGGCGACGATGTCATCGCCGCACTGAACGTCTCGATCCAGTCCGGCCGCCGGGACGCCCCCGACGTCGAGGCCGATCTGGTGCCGGTGCTGCAGGAGGCGGCGGCACGGATCGCCGAGGACTTCGGCGGCCGCACCGTCTGAGACCGGCGCCGCCGCGGCCCGGGTCAGTAGCTGGCGGGGGCGTCTCCGCCTTCGGCGGCAGCCTCGTCGGGGACGAACTTCGCCGCCAGCGCCTCGGTCCCGCGGGCGAGCAGGGCAACGTCGGCCCCGACCCCGACGAAATCGACGCCGGCATCCATGTAGGCCCGGGCCGTGGCCTCGCCGAAGGCGTTGACCCCCACGAACTTGCCGGCGGCCTTGACCGCGGCGATGGTGGTGCTGACGGCTGCGACCACCTCGGGGTGGTCCTGCTGGCCGATGACGCCCATCGAGGCGGCCAGGTCCGAGGGGCCGATGAAGATCCCGTCGACCCCGTCCACGGCCGCGATGTCGGCGGCGTTGGCCACGGCCTCGGCCGATTCCACCTGAACGATCAACGTGATCGTCTCCGAGGCGCGGCCCAGGTAGCCGGGGATCCGGTTCCAGCGTGCGGAGCGGGCCAGCGCCGAGCCGACCCCGCGCACGCCCAGGGGCGGGTAGCGCACCGCGGCCACGGCCGCCGCTGCATCCTCGGCGGTGTGGACCATCGGCACGATGAGGGTCTGGGCCCCGACGTCGAGGTACTGCTTGATCAGCACCGTGTCATTGACCGCCGGGCGCACCACGGGGACCACCGGGTAGCCGCGCACGGCCTGCAGCTGGGCCAGGACCGACTCCGGGGAGTTCGGCGAGTGCTCGGCGTCGATGAACAGCCAGTCGAACCCGGCACCGGCGCAGATCTCGGCGACCAGCGGGGAGGCCGAGCAGACCCAGATCCCGGCCAGCGGGCGATTGGCCGCGGCCAGGGCATCGCGGAAGGACGGATCGGGCTCTACGCGAAATGACATGTGATCGTCCCCAGTTCCCCGTAGTCGGCAAAGACGGTGTCGCCTGCGTTGACCCACATCGGGCGGGTGAAGGATCCCGCGAGGATGATCTCCCCCGCCTTGAGCCCGTCGCCGTGCGGGGCGATCTTGTTGGCCAGCCAGTGGACCCCGGAGGCGGGGTGGTTCAGCACGCCGGCGGCGACGCCGGTCTCCTCGACCACCTGGTTCTTGTAGAGGATGGCCGAGACCCAGCGCAGGTCCACGGCGTCGGGGGCGACGGGGCGGCCGCCGATGACCATGGCCCCCATCGCGGCGTTGTCGCTGATGGTGTCCACGATGGTCCGGCCTTCCATCTCGATCCGCGAGTCCAGGATCTCCAGGGCGGGGACGACGTATTCGGTGGCGCGCAGCACGTCGAAGATCGTCGCGCCGGGACCGGTGATGTCGTCCTTGAGCACGAACGCGAGCTCGACCTCCACCCGCGGGTGCGTGTACTGCTTCCAGTCGATGACCGCGGCGTTCTCCAGTACCATGTCGTCGAAGATGATCCCGTAGTCCGGCTCGGTGATCCCGGTGGCCGCCTGCATCGCGCGGGACGTCAGACCGATCTTGCGGCCGGCCAGACGGCGCCCGTTGGCCTCGCTGCGCTGGCGCCAGAGGCCCTGCACCTTGTAGGAGTCCTCGATCGTCATCTCCGGGTAGCGGGCGGTGAGCCGCTTCACCGGCGTGCGGCTGCGGCCGGCCTCCACCAGTTCGTCCGCGATGGAGGTGATGGTCTCGTCGTTGAGCATGTCGATGCCAGCCTTCCTGGTCCTGTGGGCGGTGGCGGCCCGGTGCGGTGCCGTCGGTCCCCTCTCGTCCTCACATCGTATACGATCCAATGCGTGACGAGGGTCATAGGCCCTCCGGATTCTCCGGGAAGGCGCCTGCATCGGCGCCATGGCGGCCCCGCATCTCGGGCACTCCTGCCGGGGCCGCGCCCGGCGGTACCGGTCGCTAGACGGATCCAGCGCACGTCGTTAGCGTTAAAGCACCGTGCACGGCTAGTTGGCCGATCAGCACGACGGTTCTGGCGAACCGCCAATTGAGCAGTACCGATGAAAGGAATGCGCAATGGGACTCGACGACAAGATCTCGAACAAGGCCGAGGAATTCTCCGGCAAGGCCAAGGAAGCCGCTGGCGACGCCACCGACAACGAGAGCCTGCAGGCTGAGGGCGCGGGCGACCAGGCCAGCGCCGGCGCGAAGCAGGCCGGCGAGCACGTCAAGGACGCCGCGAAGGACATCAAGGACGGCTTCAGCGGCAAATAAGGCACGACGGCGGTGCTGGATTGGCTCGCGGACCCGGCCCAAGGGCCGCATGGGCCAGCGGGCGCGCCTGGCGCCAGCCGTTGAGAAGACGTGAGGGGCGGACCATTCGGTCCGCCCCTCACGCTTTTCCGCTGCCGGATCCGCACGCCGGATCCGGCCGCCGACAGAGCTAGCCGGTGGGCTCGATGTTGGCCAGCAGCTGCTCGAAGGGCAGCGATTCCATCGGGTCCGGGCGTGCCGCCGAGACCGAGGTCCCCTGCACGGCGCGGGCCAGTTCCGCACCGGCCCGGGCGACGCGGGCGGCCAGCTGCCCGCTGCCGGTGTCCCCGCCCCAGTCCTCGGGGGCGGCGAAGACGCCGGTGGGCACGGCGGTGGCCCGCAGGTAGCTGAAGATCGGGCGCATCACGTAGTCGATCACCATCGAGTGGCGCGCCGAGCCGCCGGTGGCGGCCAGCAGGACGGGCTTGCCATCGAGGGCCGTGGGGTCCAGAACGTCCAGGAACGACTTGAACAGGCCGCTGACCGAGGCGGTGAAGACCGGGCTCACGGCGACCAGCGCATCGGCCGCACCGACCTGCTCGATGATCTCGGCCAGCCGCGGCGGGGCGTACCCGGCGACCATGGTGGTGGCGATGTCCACCGCCATGTCGCGCAGCTCGATCACGGAGACCTCGGCCTCCACGCCGTCGGCGGCCAGCGCCTCGGCGGCGGCCCGGCCCAGCTGGTCGCCCAGCATGCGCGATGTCGAGGGCGTTCCCAGCCCTCCGGAAATGACGACGATTGATGTGGCCATAACGACTTCCTCCCACTCGGTTCAATGCGTTTGCATATAAAACCGCGTGGGAGGGTGTTCTATTCCCGCAAGGGCAGCCGGTCACTGGCCGGCCGGTTGACGGGCCTAATCGGCCCGGCTGTGCTCCCGGCCGCTGCCCGGATCGGATTCGGGCCGCGGCAGGAATGTCAGGCTCAGTCGCTTCACGATGCCGTAGGCGACCATGTACAGCCCGATCAGCACCCCGACCCACAGGGACCCCGCCGTGTCCCCGTTGCCCATGACCGCGGCATTGAGCGTCGCGCAGATCAGCAGGACCAGCAGTCCTCCGGTGGCCATCGCCCCGCCTTGGATGCGGTGGTGGGTCGACATCATCCCCTGGTGGCCGTCCGCCATTTTCGCGTACCCCATGACCCTCTCCTTCGAAAGCCGATCCGGCCCCGGGCGAGCCGGATGGGTACTCCCACCGTAGGCCGGACCGAGGGGGACCACAAGGGCACTCGTGCCCTGGTGGGCGCCCCGCTCAGGGGCCGCTCAGCCGGCTTCGGCGGCCTCCCGGCTGGCCCGCTCGATTTCCTCGGCGCGTTCGCGGTTCGCCTCCTCGGTCAGGGCCGCCCCCGCCTCGGCGTCGCGGGTCAGGTTCTCCCCCGTCGCGGGGTCGAAGACGTGCAGCCGGCGGGTGTCCAGCCAGAGTTCGGCCGTGCGTCCGCCGCGGATCCGGCTGGCGGCGTCCAGGGTGACCACGACCTGCGGGCGCAGCTCGTCGGCGTCCAGGTCCCGGGCCAGCCCGTCGAGCAGGTCCTTGACCTCGGGCGAGGGCTCGAAGTGGATGTAGCCGTACTGCTCGTTGCCCAGCCATTCGGTGTGGCTGAGCTCGGCGCTGAAGACCGTGCCGCGATCCAGCTTGGATTCCTCCACGAGGCTGGCATCCTCGAAGTACTCCGGGCGGATGCCCAGCAACACCACGTCCCGGGAGGCGGCGCGGGCGGCCAGCGCCTCGGGCACGGCCATGTCCCCGATCGGGGTCTTCAACGTGGTGCCCTCGGCGGTGGCGGGCAGGAAGTTCATCGAGGGGCTACCGATGAACCCGGCCACGAAGAGGTTGATGGGCTGTTCGTAGAGCTCCCGCGGGGACGCGATCTGCTGCAGCTCGCCCTTCTTGAGCACCGCCACCCGGTCCCCGAGCGTCATGGCCTCGGTCTGGTCATGGGTGACGTAGACGCTGGTGGTCCCCAACCGGCGCTGCATCTGCGAGATCTCCGCGCGCATCTGCCCGCGCAGCTTGGCGTCCAGGTTGGACAAGGGCTCGTCGAACAGAAAGGCGTCGGCCTGCCGCACGATCGCCCGGCCCATGGCCACGCGTTGGCGCTGGCCGCCGGAGAGGTTGCCCGGCTTGCGCTCGAGGTGGTCGGTCAGCTCCAGCGTCGTCGCTGCGGCCCGCACCCGTTCCTGCACGTCCTCCTCCCGGAATTTGCCCTTGGCCAGGCGCAGCGGGAAGGCGATGTTCTCGAACACCGTCAGGTGCGGGTAGAGCGCGTAGTTCTGGAAGACCATGGCCAGGTTGCGGTCGCGCGGTGCCTTGTCGTTGACCCGCTTCTCGTCGATGTACAGGTCCCCGCTGGTGATGTCCTCGAGCCCGACGATCATGCGCAGCAGCGTGGACTTGCCGCAGCCCGAGGGCCCGACGAGGATCACGAACTCCCCGTCGGCGATGTCGATGGAGACGTCGTTCACGGCCGGGAACCCGTCGTCGTACTTCTTGACCAGGTTCTTCAGCGAAATCGATGCCATGGGATGTCCTCTGCTTTCTCGGGCCAGGGCCT
Organism: Arthrobacter sp. JSM 101049; assembly: GCF_041679245.1. NCBI lineage: Bacteria > Bacillati > Actinomycetota > Actinomycetes > Micrococcales > Micrococcaceae > Arthrobacter > Arthrobacter sp. JSM 101049. The sequence continues at coordinate 484,559 of NZ_JBGFFC010000002.1, forward strand.
CAGCCCTTGACCGCGCCCTGGGTCAGCCCGGAGACGATCTGGCGCTGGAAGCCCAGCACCAGGAGCACCACCGGGATGGTGACGATGATTGCGGCCGCGGAGATCGCGCCGGTGGGTGATTCGAACTGGGAGGCGCCGGTGAAGAACGCCAGCGCCGCCGGCACCGGCCGGGCCGCCTCGGTGGAGGTCAGCGAGATGCCGTAGACGAAGTCGTTCCAGGCGATGAAGAACGCGATGATCGCCGTGGTGAACACCCCCGGCGCGGCCAGCGGGACGATCGCCTTGCGGAACGCCTGCCAGGCCGTCGCCCCGTCCACCTGGGCCGCCTGCTCGAGCTCCCACGGGATCTGCCGGAAAAAGGCCGCCAACGTCCAGATGGAGATCGGCAGCGTCAGCGACAGGTACGGGATGATCAGCCCCAGCCACGTGTCGTAGAGCCCGATGGTGCGCCAGACGTTGAACAGCGGGGTGACGATGGAGATGACCGGGAAGATCGACACGGCCAGGGCCGTGGTCAGCACCAGCTTCTTGCCCGGGAAGTCCAGCCGGGCGATCGCGTAGGCGCACAGCGTGGCCAGCACGACGGCGATGGCCGTGGCGATGAGTGTGATGCCGATGGAGTTGCGCAGCGAGGTCAGGAACAGCTCCTGGGCGTCGCCGACCAGGATCTGCTCGTAGTTGACCCCGGACCACTCGGTGGGCAGCAGCTTGCCGTTGGACAGGTCGCTGGGTTCCTTGAACGAGGTCGCCAGGATCGAGAACACCGGGAACAGCGCGTAGACCGCGACGACGATCGTGATGAGGATCCAGATGATCCGCGTCTTGGCGGTGGTCGCTTTCATCACTTGCCTCCCTGGGATCCGGCGAGGTCGACCTTGAACAGCCTGATCGCCACAAAGCAGATGACCAGCACGCACAGGAACAGCAGCACGGACACCGCCGAGCCGAGCCCGATCTCCAGCCGGCCGATCGAGGTGCGGTAGGCCAGCAGCGAGAGCACCTCGGTGCCGTAGGCGCCGTTGGTCATGATGAACACGTTGTCGAAGATGCGGAAGGCATCCAACGCCCGGAACAGCACGGCCACCATGATCGCGGCCTTCATGTTCGGCAGGATCACCCGCTGCATGCGCTGCCACCAGGTCGCCCCGTCGACCTCCGCGGCCTCGGTGAGCTCGTCCGGGACCTGGGCCAGGCCGGCGAGCAGCAGCAGCGAGATGAACGGGGTGGTCTTCCAGATCTCCGAGGCCATGATCACGAACAGCGACGTCCACGTGTCGGCGAACCAGTTCAGGTCCGGGCCGATGCCCGGCACCCAGTCGAACCAGTTGTTGACGAAGCCCGAGTTGATGTCGAAGGCGTAGAACCACGCAAAGGCGGAGACCACGGTGATGATGCCGTAGGGCACCAGGATGGCCGTGCGCACGAAGCCGCGCAGCGACTTGAGCGCCTTGTGCATCACCAGCGCCAGCGCGAAGCCGAGCACCAGCTCGACCACCACGGTGATGACCGTGATCAGCGAGGTGACGCCCAGATCCCGCCAGAACAGCGAATCGGTCAGGATCACCCCGTAGTTCTTCAGCCCGATGAAGCTCTTGTCCTCCGGGGCGGTGAGCCGGAAGTTGAACAGCGAGTCCCAAACGGCCTGCAGGATCGGATACAGCGTGACCAGCAGCATGACCACGAACGCGGGTCCGGCCAGCCACCATCCCAGACGGCGTTCGGCACGGCGCCGTTCGGAGAGGACGACGGCGGGTGCCCGCCTGCGCTGGCCCGCCCGGGTCCCCACGGAGGTGCTCATGGCCGCACCTCCCCGGTCAGGACCGGCACCGCCGTGCTGGACCGCCTCATCCCCGATCGCCTCATCCCCGATCGCCTCATAGCAGCCTCTCCCCTCGCAGGACCTCGATGATGAAGTCGGTGGTCTCCTTCGGCGTCGTGTCCGGGTCGACCCCCGACGGCGGCGCCCAGTGCTGTTGGATCCCGGTGGAGACCTCGTTGTAGTACGGGGTCTGCGGCCGCGGGGCCGATTGCCGCAGCGACTGCCGGATCGTCTCTGCCATCGGGAACTTCTCCTTGATGGACGGATCGTCGTAGGCCGTCGAATCCGAGGGTGGGTTGCCGTTGGTCACGAAGTACTCGACCTGGTGTTCGGGGGTGACGATGCACTCGATGGCCTCGTACGCCAGGTCGGGGTGCCTGCTGGCGGCGCCGACGCCGAGGTTGATGCCACCCAGCGGCGGACGCGACTCCCGGTTGGCGTCGGTGCGCGGGTAGAGCGCCCAGCCGATGTCCTCCAAGAGCGACTTCTCCAGTGTGCCGGCCTCGACGCTGGCCTTTGTCGCCGGCCACACGAACGGCCAGTTGACCATGAACGATCCCTTCTCGCCCTGGAACTGGAGCATCGATTCGTTCTCCGCCTGGGTCGGCAGGCCCGGCCCGCCCAGCCCCTTCTTGCCGATCGTGGAGACGATCTCGGCCGCCTTGCGCCCCGCCTCGGATTCGAGTCCGAGCCGGATCTGGTCCGCCGGCGCCTCCGGGTTCTCCACGATATGCCCGCCGCCGGATTCGACCAGGGCGTTCACCCACACGGTCATGGACTCGGCCAGGGCGCCCTGGACGCTGAGGTACTTGTCCTGGTCCTGCGCGACCTGGATGAGCTGGTCCCACGTCACCGGTTGGGACATGTCCAGTCCGGCGTCCCGCGCAACGGACTTGCGGTACCAGAGGATCTGCGTGTTCGCCCAGAACGGGACGGTGACCAGCGTGTCCTTCCATTTGGCCCCGGCGAGGGCGCCGTCGAGGGTGTTCTCGGTGGTCTTGCGCGCGGTGTCCTCGGGCACGGGTGCCAGAAAGCCCGGTTCGGCCAGTTCGGGAATGAACGGCGGATCCAGGCTCATGATGTCCAGCGAGGTGTCCCCGGCCGCGAGCCGGCGGGCGAGTTGTTCGCGCTGGGCGGCGGCGTCGGAGGGAAGCAGTGTGGTCTGGATCCGGTACTTTCCGTCGGCTGCCGCGGTGCACTTCTGCGCAATGGCCTCCTGGCCACCGTCGTCCGGGTTGATGTACCAAGTGAGCACCGGCGTCGAATCGGCCGGCCCGCAGCCGGAGAGCAGGAGGGCCAGCGCCGCCGCTGCGACCCCTGCCCGGCGTGCGCCGCGCCGCAAGCCGCTGCGGTTCGATTGTTCTGGCATCTGCTCGAGCCTCCCCGTCGACGTCGGCGGTGCCCGAACTCTACCGGTCCGATCGGGCCCTGGCCCTGAGACTATGCCCTGAATGCGTTTTGCGCCACAGACACCTCTTGCGCGGTGTGTTGCCCGGGGTGGCCGACCGCACCGCGGCCGGGCCGTTCCGGCACCCGCCGGGAAGTCCGGGACGGCGGTCCCCCACGCGGAAACCGCCGCCCCCAGTACGAGGGGACGGCGGTCTGCGGCAGGTTCGCCGGAGTGGTCAGGCGGCCAAGTCAGGCGGCCCGATCAGGCGGCCTGGTCAGCCGGCGTCGTAGCGTTGCCCATCGTCATCGGGGCGCTGGTCCGGATCGTCGGCGTCGTTTCCGCTGCCGTCAGGCGTCTGGCGCTCGTCCAGCGTGCGGATCGTCTCGCCGTCCTCGCCGACATCGACGAGCTCGCCGTCGGCGGAGCCGGCGAAGGTGTGGTGTTCCTCCTCGTGTCCGCCGGTTGCCTCGTCAGTTCCGAGGTACGACGGGTCAGGCGTGGCCGCCTGGTCGTCCGCCGGTCCGTTGCCGGAGGGGGTCGGTTCATTTGTTGTCGACATTCGTGCCACCTTCCTCGGGGAAATCCAGGGCGCCGGGACCGCGCATGCGGCGGTAGAGTCCGTAGGCCAGCATCACGACGCCCAGAATGACGCCCAGCCAGACGGGGCTGTCCAGGGGCGCGCGTTTGAACGCCTGGACCACGAGGTAGGCACCGAAGACGACGATGACGACGGCCCCGAAGAGCGCGAGCTTCATCCCCGCCGGTTTGGTGTCCCGCGGCCAGCGGGAACTGTGGTGTTCTGACATGGCCTCTCCCTACACTCGAATCGTTGGAACGTTCAGGAGTTCCGCAGGGACTTGATCAGCTCGTCCTTTTTCTGGTCGGAATATCCGGTCAGTCCGATTTCCTTGGCCCGGTCCTTCAGCTCCTCGACGGTCCAGTCCTCGTAGCTTCCGGATTCGCCGCCGCGTTCGCCGACCTCATCGCGACCATCCCGCGCTGCCGCGTTGGCGATCCGCGCGGACTTCTGCTTCGAGTTCCCTTCGTCGCGTAGTTCCTCGTAGAGGTGCTCGTCCTTGATCCTGTCGGCCATCAGGTACTCCTTTCGGCAGGTCGTTCCTCCAGCCTATGCACTGTCCCACGCAGGTCAATGCTTTAGGGCCGGATCCTGCTGGCGCCCCCGCGGTGGCCGCGGGCAGGGGCTCAGCCGACCGTGAACTGCAGCCGCTGCAGGCCGCTGGCCCCGTTGGGTACCGGGTCGGCACGTTCGGCGGTCTGGACCATGCCGTCGGCGTCGATGGCCCGGACCGTGACCGAGTGGGTTCCCTCCGGTGCGTCCTGCCAGTGGAAGGACCACTGGCGCCAGGTGTCGACGGTGGCCTCGGCCGCCAGGTCGGCGTCCTGCCACTCGCCGTCGTCGATCTTGACCTGCACGGCCTTGATCCCGGTGGTCTGCGCCCAGGCGGTGCCACCCAGGTGCACGGTTCCCGGGGCGACGGTCGCGAAGGCGCGCGGGACGTCGACGCGGGAGGCGAGCTTGATGGGGCCGTGGTCGGACCAGCCCCGGGTGGTCCAGTAGGCGCTCTTGTCGGCGAAGCGGGTGACCTCCAGGTCCACGACCCACTTGGTGGCCGAGACGTAGCCATACAGCCCCGGGACGACCATCCGCACCGGGTAGCCGTGTTCGAGGGGCAGCGGTTCTCCGTTCATGCCCACGGCGAGCAGCGCGTTGCGCTGGTCCCTGAGGACCTCCAGCGGGGTGGAGGCGCTGAAGCCGTCGATGCTGGTGGACAGGACCATATCTGCGCCCTGCTGTGGACGGGCGCGTTCCAGGATCTTGCGCAGCGGGTAGCCAAGCCATTTGGCGTTGCCGACCAGGTCGCCGCCGACCGGGTTGGACACGCAGGTCAGGGTCAGCCACGTCTCCTCGAGGTCCATGCCCAGCAGCTCGTCGAAGGTGATCGTGAATTCCTCCTCCACCATGCCGTGGACCCGCAGACTCCAGCCGGCCGGGTCGATGCGCGGGACGGCCAGGGCCGTGTCGATGCGGTAGAACTTCCCGTTGGGCGTGACGAAAGGCGGCATGCCCTTCACCTCGGCGCCCACGCCGTCGGGCAGGTTGACGGCCTGCTTGACCGGCCGCGGCAGCCGCAGCGCCTCGCGGGTGGCCTGGGCCGTGTTGAGGACGGCCGAGAGCGCCCGTCCACCCGCCAGCATGGCTGCCGCTCCGACGACACCGACGGCGGATCCGAGCAGGAAACCGCGCCGGGAGGACGACGCCGGTGCCCCGGTCGGGCGCTCGCCCCGCCCTGCGGGGCCGGACGGGGCGGGGGCAACGGGGACGGGGGCAGCCGTCGCGGCGGCGGCACGTCCGGCCAGGTACCGCAGTGCCAGGATCCCGGCGACGGTGCCGACGAGGGTCGGGATGACGTCCAGGACGCCCGTGGCCGGCCGGGAGAGGACGCTGGCCGACATGCCCACGCCGAGCAGAACGATCACGGCGGTGGCCGCCGCGGGGCGGTTCCGGGCCAGCAGGCCGGTGCCGGCGGCGACGAGCGCGGCGACGATCCCCATCGAGACGAAGAGGGCGAGTTTGTCGTTGGTGCCGAACAGCCCGATGGCGAAGTCCTTCAGCCATGGCGGGGTGATGTCGATGAACGTCTGGCCCAGCGCCACCATCGGGGAGGCTGCCGTGGCGAAGAAGGCTGCCACGAGTTCGGCGACGCCGAAGAGCAGGGCGGCGGAGACGAGCCCGGCGAGGGCGAAGCGCCACTGCCGCAGCGGCCCGCGGTTCCGGCCGGCGCCCGCGGTGCGTTCCGGGGTGGTGCTGTGCGTGTCCATGATGGGCCTTCCTCGGTCTGCGGCGGCCGGCGCCCGTCCCCGGGCGTGGGCCTGCTTCCATGATCGCGCCATCCGGCCTGCCGGGGATCCCCTGGGCGCGGCCGGATGCGCGGAATCGGCTCAGGCCTTGGTGCGGCCCAGGATGCTGCCCAGGGCGACCATGGCCGCGCCGAGGACCAGGTGGAGCCAGTTGTCGGCGTCGTTCAGCGGAACGAAGTTCGCCGGGCTGCCGTGTCCGATCAGCAGTCCGTAGATCCACAGCACCAGGTAGATGATGCCGCCGATGACCAGGTAGCGCTTGGCCGAGAGGGGCCCGCGGGAGAACAGGAGCCCGGCGATGCCGAACAGCAAGTGGACGATGTTGTGCAGGACCGATACCTGGAACAGGCCCAGCAGCATGGCGCCCGACTGGTGCCCGGCGAAGGTCAGCTCGCCCACGTTCGTGGTGATGCCCGGGATGAAGCCGAGCACGCCGACCAGCAGGAAGGCTGCCCCGACGACGAGGGCCGCCAGCTGGACGTGGGTGCGGCGGGTGGCGGTGGTGTGTGTGGTGGACATGGTCCGGCTCCTTGGGTGCGCCGCCCCGGCTGTGCCCCGGGGCGTGTGTCACCGGTAGTTCGGAACCGCGGGGAGCGTGGATTGGATAGCGAGCCGGTTTTTTCCGGAGGCGCCGGCAGCCTAGAGCTGCTGCAGCAGGATGGGGGCCGTCGTAGGCTGCTCGGAGCCCTGGGCCGGCTCGACGGTGATGCCCAGGTGCGTGGCCTGGTCCATCGCGCCTTCGACCAGCGTGGTCTTCGGCGTCGTGCCCGTCGTGTCCAGCATGCCCATGGGGGTGGCCCCGCCCTCGCCGATGAGCCAGAGTTCGTACCCCTTGTCGGACGGCAGTGACGGCAGCCCGCGCGTGGTCAGGGCGGCCAGTCCGGCCGATGCCGAGTAGGCGACGGTCACCTCGCCGCCGTCGTCCGTGCGTTGGGTCGCCGATTTCATGTCGGTGGCGGAGAAGATCCGCTGCATCTGTTCCTGATGTTCCGACAGGGCCCTGAGCTGCTGCTCGAGCTGATCCTGCTGCTGGTTCTGGTTCACGACCACGCCGGTGAGCGCTCCGGCGGCCAGCAGGAGCGCCGCCGCGGCGCCTGCCAGGATCCTGGTGGGCCAGGTGGTCCGGGCGGTGCGGCGCCTGCGGGCGGCGTCGAGGTCGGCGACCCCGTCCGCGCGGGGTGGGGCGCCTGCCTCCGGGGTGCGGGGGGTCCGGGCGGCCGGGTGCGCGGGGGCTTCGCTGGTGGCGGGCAGTTGTGGGGTGTCGCGGATAGCGGCCATGATGTTGGCCTTCACGCGCGGCGGCGGTGCCACCGGGGTGGTCTGTTCGGCCAGCCGGGCCGCGGTTTCGCTCAGGGTGCGCACCTCGTGGAGCGTGTCCTGGGAGGCCAGGGCCCCGTTCTCGAAATCCTCGCGTTCGGCGGGGTCGAGGGCATTGAGCGCGTAGGCACCGGTGAGCAGGTGCAGTTGCCGGTCCATCACGCCACTCCTAACTGGTCTCTGAGCTTGATCATGCCATCGCGTATGCGCGTTTTCACCGTTCCCACGGGGACCTCGAGCAGCCTGGCCACTTCCTGGTGGGTGAAACCGCCGAAATACGCCAGTTCGATGGCCCGCCGCTGGGCTTCGGAAAGCTGTTCGAGGGCCCGGTGGACGCGTTCTCCTTCGAGGTGGGCCTCGACGGTGTCCTGGACGTCGTCGTAGCTTTCCTCGAATCCCTTGATGCCCTCGCGCAGGTCGCGTTCCCGGCTGCTCTGGCTGGCCCGCACGCGGTCGACGGCCCGTCGGTGGGCCAGGACCATGATCCAGGACACGGCCCGGCCACGGTCCGCGTCGAAACGGGCGGCTTGCTGCCAGACCTCGACGAAGACTTCCTGCAGGACCTCCTCGGATTGCGACTCGTCGCGCAGGATGCGCAGGATGAGCCCGAAGACCCGGGGCGAGACGTCGTCGTACAGGACCTCGAAAGCTGCCTGGTCGCCGGCGGCGATGCGGTGGATGAGCACCTCGGGGTCCGCGGGTGCGGGGTCGTCCGCAGTCCTGGCCCAGGGCAATCTCATGGATGCAAGTCTTGCATGCCGCGCGTCCTGCCGAAAACAGGACCCTTCCATCGGCCGGGCCGTGTCGCGTTCTGGCCGTGACCGCCGGGGGTCCCGGGACGGAAGCACCACGGGCTCCGGCGATCGCAACCGCAGGAGCCCGTTGGCCATCGCCCTTCCGGCAACTACTTCTTGGCCGGCGGCATCAGCACCTGGTCGATGAGGTAGACGGTGGCGTTGGCGGTCTTCACGCCGCCGCAGATGACCGAGGCGTCGTTGACCTTCAGGTCGTCGCCGCTGCCGGTGACCTTGACCTCGTCGCCCTCGACCGTCTTGTGGGTTCCGGTGATCTCATCGGGCGTCATCTGGCCGGGGACCACGTGGTAGGTCAGGACCTTGGTGAGCATGTCCGCGTCTTCGACCACTGCGTTGAGGTCCTTCTCGGGGATCGCGGCGAACGCGTCATCGACCGGGGCGAAGACGGTGAACTCGTCGCTGTTGAGCGTGTCGACCAGATCCACCTTCGGGTTCAGCTCGCCCGAGACGGCCTTGGTGAGCGTCTTGAGCATCGGGTTGTTCGAGGCGGCCACGGCCACCGGGTCCTGGGCCATGCCCGCGACGGAGCCGGCTCCGTCCGGAACCATCTTGGCGTAGGCCTCGCAGCCCGGGCCCACGAGGTTGGCCGCCGGGTCCATGTCCTGGGACATGGCCGAGGACGACGACCCGGAGGACTCCGACATGGGGGCGGACGAGGAGGACTCCATCGGCATCGACGAGGACTCCCCGGATCCGGCGTCGTTGCCACCGGCACAGGCGCTGAGGCTGAGGGACCCCACGGCGAGCAGGCCGAAGAGTGCTGCATACTTGCGGTTCATGGTCTTCATGACTTTTCTCCTTGCTGGAGCGGCCGGAGCCGCCATGGTTCCCGTCCCCCGATGGGGTGGGCTGTCATGGAGTCATTCGGAGCCGCGGCGCCGGCGGATTGGACGGGGGCCGAAAACCTACGGACCGTGAAGTTCCAGCGCTTATACCATCGGGGGGCCGGCAAGTCCAGCGACGGGCATGGGGAGAACTCCCCATCGCGCGGATCCCGCCGCTCCCCTAGAGTCGTCTCATCGGCATCGGAGCTGTTTTCCCCCCAAGATTGCTCCGATGCCGATCACCTTTGCAGAAGGCGGCCGGGAGTGCATCCCGGCCGCCTTCTTCTGCGTGGGCGGGACGTCCGCGCCTCCGGCCCTCACCCCAGCCGGCCCCGCAGGTCCGCGAACGCCCGGACGTAGGCGGCGGATTCGAGGTAATGGCCGTGACCGGCAGCGATGAACTGGTAGCCGCGCTCCCGGTAGGAGGCCGCCCTGCGGTCCGCGCCGGGCCCGCCGCCGACGTACCGCGCCGGGAACCCCAGCGGATCCGTGGGGCGGTAGAGGTTCAGCCACCGGTCCCCCATGACGCTTCCCAGCGAGCCAGGACGCACGAGGACCGGTCCTGGCCCGGTGGTCCCTTCCTTCCCGTCCGGCTCCCCGGCGGGGGCAGTCGGCCACGGGTCGTGTGCGGTGGCCGAGGGCGGGCCCGACGGCACCAAGGAGAGCACATCCGGGCCGCACACCGCCGGGAAGAAACGGGAGAAGTAGCGCCGGAGCTGGCAGCCGTAGCTGAGCAGGCCAATCCGCTCCCGGTCGGACTCGGCCAGGCCGCGGGCGCCCAGTTGGAACAGGGCCGCGACGGCCAGGACGATCCCCATCGAGTGGGCGGAGATGACCAGGCGCCGCTCCCGGGTGCGGAGCTCCTGTCCGGGCTGCTCCTGTCCGGGCTGCGCCGTCGTGTCGGCAAACCAGTCGACGATGCGGTCCGCCACTTCGGGGACCACGCGCTCGGCATAGCACGACGGGCCGAACGGGTGGGCTTGGGTGGGCAGGAAGCACATCAGGTCCCAGAGCAGCCCCAGGGGCCTGGCCTCGGAACGCCGCGAGAGCAGGTACAGGACGACGACGGCGATCATGCCGGCCCACAGGCCCAGGTCCCCGAGTGCGCGCAGGACACCCCAAGCACCTCCCGTTTCAGTCGGGGCACCGCCCAACGACGGGACGAGCGCGGCCCATCCGACGCAGATTCCCACGAAGACGGCCCACCCGAGCCAGCCCAGGTACACCTCCATGCGGCGCAGCAACGCGGCCTTGCGGCGGGCCCGGTAGACGGCCTCGGCCGCGTGCTCGATCATCGGCCCGGTGGTCCAGTGGCCGGCCTGTGCGAGCAGCTCCTCCCGGATCGCTGCGACGTGTCCCGGTTTCAGCGGCACGGCCCGCCGGTGGATACCGGCCTGGCGCAACGCCAACCACGACAGGGCCACGACCAGCAGCACCAGGAATCCGGCCCCCTGCAGCACGTAGACCAAGGGAGGTGTGGGCCCCCGGAGCACCCATCCGGCCCCCAGGACGACGGCGAAGGAGAGCAGCAGCGCGAACCCCGCGGCCAGGGACCCGAGCACGAACGGGCCCCTGCCGTTCCACCCCAGCACCTCGCGCCCCCGGCTGGGCTGCCCCGGGGCCTCGAATCCGCCCAGGGACCGGGCCGCCTGTTCGGACTGCGCCAGCAGCACCGCCAGCGCGAGGGCCACCGCCAGCACGATGACCGTCGCCGCCATCGCCCCGGCCCGGCCGCCGCGTCCCCCGGCCGGATCGGCCAGGCCCAGCCCGATGACCCCGGCCAGGACGAGCGCCCCGGCCGCCAGGTAGGCCACGTGCCGGCGCGGCCGGTCCCCGGCGACCTGGGCCTGTGGCTTCACGATCCACACCGCCCCGCCCACAGTGAGCAGCGCCGCCACGCCGGTGGCCAGCGGCCAGGCCACCGCATGCCAGCCGGTCGGGCCGTCGGCGGATCCCAGGGCATCGGAGTGGTCGAACGCCACGATCGCCGCGAGCCAGGACAGTGCCGCCCCGGAATGGATCCGCCGCAAGCGGCCCATCCCGGACCCGACCAGCCACACATCGCGCTGGGCCAGCAAGGGGGCACCGGGGGTCACCGGGGCCGTGCCCGGCGGTACCCGCCCCGGACGCGAGGGGCCGGTGAGGTAGCGGGTCCGGCCGAGCAGGGGCAGCACCACCACCGCGGCCAGGGAGAGCAGCGGCAGCACCAGCAGCACCGCTTCGCGCGCGCCGCCACTCCAGCCGGCGAAGGGCGCCAGCACGGTAGCGGCGCCCGGGCAGGTCGCGGCCGGGCTGCCCTCAGGCTGGGCCGCATCGAGGCATTGCCGGGCGATCATGTCCCACGCCACCGTGGCCGCCGTCGTGATGAACAGCAGGCTGAGCAGCAGGCCGTAGAGCCGCATGGTCCCGGCCCCGCGTCCGGTGCTGATCGTGTGGGCGATCCACCGGTGCTGGCCGCCGGTGCCCGCGTCCTGGTCGGGAACGCTGCCGGTGCCGATCTGGCTGCGCGACCAATACGCGGTGTTGGCTAGGCCGAACGGCGCCAGGGCGAACCACAGGACCTTGACCAGAGCGTCGCCGATCGCCCCCAGCGCCGGCACCCCGGTGAAGCGGGCCAGCCGCCCCCAGGCGTAGGCCTCGACGCGGCGATCCTGCGGTGCGGTGGCCGGGCGCGGGGTGCGGTAGGTCGAGAAGCCGGCCAGCCGGTCGCCGCGGCTGACCACCACGCGGTCGGGCGTCGTCTCGAGCATCTGGTACGGCGGGGTGTTCAGGACCCCGTGGATGCGCAGTTCCAGCAGGTGGTACCCATCGCCTGCGGCCCGCTGTTCGGATCCCATCCCGGCCCCTTCCGCATCGTGTCCTGCTGCCAGTGAACCACGATCCCACCTGCGGCCGACGGGTTGGCGCCCCGGCGTGGCAGGGCGACACGGCTCGCGACACGGCACGGCACGGGGCACGGCAAGGAGCCCGGCCGGACAGCCACGCAGGACGCTGACACGGCCGGCCGTGGCCCGTAGAGTGCGGGCATGGAGACGAGCACCCAGCGCCCCACGCCCGACGGACCGCAGATGGACCCGGAAGAGGTGCAGGACCTCGAACGCTGGTGGCGGGCGGCGAACTACCTCTCCGCGGGTCAGATCTACCTGCGCGGGAACCCCCTGCTGCGCCGCCGACTCGAACCCGAGGACATCAAGTCCCGGCTGCTGGGCCACTGGGGCACCACGCCGGGGTTGAACTTCATCTATGCCCACCTGAACCGGGCCATCATCGCCGCCGGGCAGCAGATGCTCTTCGTGACCGGCCCCGGCCATGGCGGGCCCGCGAACGTGGCCAACACCTACCTGGAGGGCTCCTACACGGAGATCTACCCCGAGATCACCCCGGACGAGGAGGGCATGCGCCGGCTCTTCCAGCAGTTCTCCTACCCCGGCGGCATCCCCAGCCACGCGGCCCCCGCAACCCCCGGGTCGATCAACGAGGGCGGCGAGCTCGGCTACTCGCTGGCCCACGCCTTCGGCACGGTGTTCGACAACCCGGACCTGGTCAGCGCCTGCGTCGTCGGCGACGGGGAGGCCGAAACCGGGCCGCTGGCCGGCTCGTGGAAGTCCGTCGCCTTCCTGGACCCGGTGCACGACGGCGCCGTGCTGCCCATCCTGCACCTGAATGGCTACAAGATCGCCAACCCGACGGTGCTGGCCCGCATGCCCGAGGACCGGCTGCGCCGCTACTTCGAGGGGCTGGGCTACGCCCCGCGTCTGGTCACCGTGGCCGACCCATCCGACCATGCCGCCGCCCACCGCGATTTCGCCCGCGCCCTCGACGGCTGCCTGGCGGACATCCGGGCGATCCAGCAGCGGGCCCGCGACGACCACTCCGACACGGCAGGCCGACACGATGCCGAGCAGCCAGCCTGGCCGATGATCGTGTTCCGTTCCCCCAAGGGCTGGACGGGACCCGACGTGGTGGACGGGCTCCAGGTGGAGGGCACCTGGCGCGCCCACCAGGTCCCGGTCACCGACGTGCGCGAGGACCCGGGGCATCTGGCCGTCCTGCAGGACTGGCTGGCCTCCTACCGCCCCGACGAGCTGTTCGACGCAGCGGGCGCGCCCCGGCCCGAAACCGTCCGGCTCGCCCCGCCGCCCCGCCTGCGCATGGGCTCCTCCCCCGTGGCCAACGGCGGCCTGCTGCTGGAGGACCTCGTGCTGCCGACGATGGCCGACCACGCCGTGGACGTCCCCGCACCGGGCACCGAACGCAGCAGCGCCATGATCAACCTCGGAGCCTGGATGCGCGAGGTCATCACGCTGAACCCCCACACCTTCCGGCTCTTCGGCCCCGACGAGACCGCCTCCAACCGGCTCTCCGCCGTCTACGAGGCCACCGACAAGGTCTGGCAACCGGAACTGTACGACGTCGACGAGCACCTGGCGCGCGCCGGCCGGGTCATGGAGGTCCTCAGCGAGCACCTCTGCCAGGGCTGGCTGGAAGGGTATCTGCTCTCGGGCCGCCACGGGGTCTTCAACTGCTACGAGGCCTTCGTGCACATCGTCGACTCGATGTTCAACCAGCATGCCAAGTGGCTCGAGTCCCACCGCGAGCTGCCCTGGCGCCAGCCGGTGGCCAGCCTGAACTACCTGCTCTCCTCCCACGTCTGGCAGCAGGACCACAACGGATTCTCGCACCAGGACCCCGGCTTCATCGACGTCGTGCTGAACAAGAAGCCCGAGGTCGTGCGGGCCTACTTCCCGGTCGATGCCAATACGCTGCTGGTGACCATGGACCACGTGCTGCGCACCCGGGACTACGTCAACGTCGTCGTCGCCGGGAAGGCGCTGGCGCTGCAGTGGCTCACCCTCGAGCAGGCCCGGGAGCACTGCGCGGCCGGGATCGGGACCTGGGACTTCGCCGGCACCGAAGTCGCCGGCCAGGAGCCGGAGGTCGTCCTGGGGTGCGCCGGCGACGTCCCGACCGCCGAGGTCGTCGCCGCGGCCGCCCTGCTGCGCGAGGACGCCCCGGACGTGCGGGTGCGGGTGGTCAATGTGGTGGACCTGATGCGCCTGCAGGACGACCAGGCCCATCCCCACGGGCTCACGGAGGAGGACTTCAACCGCTACTTCACCCGCGACCGGCCCGTCATCTTCGCCTATCACGGGTACCCGTGGCTGATCCACCGGCTGACGTACCGGCAGGCCAACCACGAGAACTTCCATGTCCGCGGCTACCTCGAGGAGGGAACGACGACGACCGGCTTCGACATGGCCATGCTCAACCGGATCGACCGGTTCCACCTGGCCCTCGACGTCCTGGACCGTGTTCCGGGCCTGGACGAGCGGTACCCGGAGCTGCGGGCCCGGTACGGCAAGCGGCTGGAGGAAGCCAAGGACCACACGCGCCTCCACGGCGAGGACGCGGAGGCCATCACCGGCTGGACCCTCTGACCCGTCCGTTGACCGTCTACGCGCTGATCCGCTGCAACAGGCGGTTCGGGCTACAGCGAGGCGTCGTGGCGGGTGAATCCGGCGCGGAGCACGACGTGGCCGGGCCGCATCGACTCGATATCGGACCACAGTGCCAGGAAGGACGCGCGGTCCCGGCGGCCCAGGATCCCGGCCAACGGCCACGGCCGGTTCACCCCACGGCGTTCGTAGCCCATGAAGCTGGAGGCGCGGTGTCGCCCGACGACGAGGCCCACCAGTCGGGCACCGGCGATGGAACCGGAACCGGCCACCGGGCCGTCCAGGACGAAACGCACGTCGGAGACCAGGCCCACCTTCTGCCCCTGGGCATCGCGCACCTCGGAGCCGAGCAGGTCACTCAGGATCATGGCGGCCTCCAGGGATCCGGGCGATCACGTGGTCGCGCAGCCAATGTTCCACCCACCGCACCGGAAGGCCCTCGGCCCGGTTGCGCAGCACCAGGACCGTTCCCACCCGGGCGACATCCGACCACGGGATGCGCATCATGCGCTCCAGCGGCGGTTGCCCGCCAAACAGCCGGGTCCCCAGCGTGGGGCCCATGAGCAGGTCCGTGATCTCCGGGGCAGGGGCTCCCGGGAGGATGGGTTTCCCCTCGTCGGGCAGGGAGATCTCGATATCGTCGACGACGGACACGACGAGTCCGTCGGTGTCGTAGATCTGCCGGTCGAGCAGGTGCAGGACCGCGTCCAGGACCTTGCCGGCCGGTGCCGTGTTCTGGGTTGTCATGCTCCAGCCCCCGTAATGATCATCAACGGGATCGCCGCGACGGCCGCGACAAGGATGATGACCAGGTAGATCGTTCCCAGGCCGTTCAGGAACCGCCCGTTGACGGCGTCGCCCATGTATTCCGGGTCGTTGGCGACCACCAGGATCGGAATGTACGTCAGCGGCAGCGCCACCGCGGAGAACACCACGGACAACTCGGTGACCATGACCGGGTCCACGCCGGTGGCCAGGATCGCGACGCCGACCAGCAGGGTGGCGATCATCGCGACGTGGAACCGCGCTGCCTCGGCGGGGCGGTGGAGCTTGCCCCACGTCCAGCCGAAGTACTGGGCCAGGGTGTAGCCCGAGGAGAGGGTGGTCTCCAGCGCCGCCCCGAAGGTCGCGGCCAGGATGCCGACCAGGACCACGATCAGGCCGATCTTGCCCCCGGCCTCCGCCACGGGCAGCACCACCTGGGACAGCGAGGAGACGGTGATCCCCTGGGGCATCAGCACGACGGCGGCACAAGCGGCGATCGACAGGGACAGCAGGCCGCCAAGGGGGAATCCGACCAGGACGTTGATCCGCGACTGGGCCACGTCCTTGGGCCCCCACTTCTCCTCGATCGCCCCCGAGGAGAAGAAAAACACCTCGTAGGGGGTCATGGCCGCCCCGAACAGGGCCACGGCGTAGTACCAGTAGGTCCAGGGGCTCTCGCTGCCGGGCACCGTGGGATTGAGCGCCTGCCCGGCCAGCTCCAGCCAGTTGGGCCCGAGCTGGAACAGGGCCACGCCGAAGGCCACCAGGCACAAGCCCAGCATGCCGGCCACGTTCTCGAGGATCTTGAACTTGACCCGCCAGACCACCAGCCACACAAAGAACCCCGCCACCGGCACCCAGGCCAGGTAGGTGATGCTGCTGGCCAGTTGCAGGGCCAGGGCGATGCCGCCGACCTCGGCGGTGACGGTCATCAGGTTGATGAAGAACGAGGCCAGCAGGTTGGCTCCGGCGGCACGCGCCCCCAGCCGTTCGCGGATGATCTCGAACGTGGCCGTCCGCTGACCGCCGCCACCCGGCCCGACATGTGGGCGAAGGCGCAGATGCCGATGATCCCGACGATGACGACCCAGGCCAGGCCCATGCCGAAGCGGGCACCGACCACCGAGTTGGTGACCAGGTCCCCGATGTCGACGAAGCCGCCGATCGCGGTCAGGATGCCGAGGGCAACCCCCATGAGCCGCTTCATCGGGACCAGCCTTCGGTCGCGTGCCCGATCGTGTCAGCCAGCTTCGCCAGCTGCTCGATGTCGGAGGCCGCCGACGTTCCCGGTGCCGTGCCCGGCAGCTGCAGGTTCGCGCGGGCCGTGGCCAGGGCCTGCTCGGCTTCCCCGGCCAGTTCCAGGGCGCGGCGCTGCTGGTCGCGTTCGGTGGTGGTCTTCGGCGACAGCTTGCCCATCTTCGCTGCCGCCTTGTTGACGTCCTTGAGCATGTTCTCCAACAGGGTGTCGACGGCGCCGGGGAGGGTCAAACCCGCGCGCTCCTGGTCCAGGCCGAGTTCGGCGCTGGTGAGCGAGGATTCCACCTCGGCCGCCGCCCGGCCGAGTTTGCCGGTGGTCCCGCCCTGCTGCGTGACGCACCCGGTGAGCAGGACCATCACGGCGAGGGCCGCCAGCAGGACCGTGGCGAGCCGGGCGCCCGGCCGTCCGGGCGCCCTCGTCGTTCCGTGGCTCATGGCGTCGGCTTGCCGCCGTTGACGTTCAGGGTCTCCCCGACCACGTAGCTGGACTCGGCGGAGGCGAGGAAGACGTACGCAGGGGCGAGTTCCACCGGCTGCCCGGCCCGGCCCAGGGGCACGTTGTGGCCAAACTTCGGCAGCTTGTCCTTGGGTTGGCCGTCCGAGACCTGCAAGGGCGTCCAGATCGGGCCGGGCGCCACGGAGTTGACGCGGATGCCGCGGGGGGCGAGCTGGATGGCCAGCCCCTTGGTGAAGGCCTTGATCGCGGCCTTGGTGGCGGCGTAGTCCAGCAGGGTCGGGGACGGCTCGTAGGCCTGGACGGAGGTGGTGTTGATGATGCTGGCCCCATCGGGGAAATGCTTCAGGGCGGCCCGGCAAAGCGTGTACTGCGCCAGGATGTTGACCTGGAAGGTCTGCATGACCTGTTCGTCGTCCAGATCCTCGAGCTTCTCGATGGCGATCTGCTTGCCGGCGTTGTTCACCAGGATGTCCAGCCCGCCCAAGGCCTCGGCTGCCTGGTCGACCAGTGAGTTGCGGTAGTCGGCGTCCAGCAGGTCTCCGGCCAGCCCCACGCCGATCCGTCCTTCCGCCTCGATCACGGAGATCACGTGGCGGGCGTCCTCGTCCTCGGCCGGGAGGTAGGCAATGGCGACGTCGGCCCCTTCACGGGCAAAGGCAATGGCGACCGCCGCGCCGATGCCCGAATCGCCTCCGGTCACCAGGGCCTTGCGCCCGACGAGCCGGCCGGTGCCGACATAGCTGTCCTCGCCGTGGTCGGCGCGTGGCTCCAGCCGGGTGTCCAGTCCCGGTTCCGGCTGGTCCTGTTTGGGCGGGGAGATCTTCGGGTGGCGGGTCACGGGGTTGTCCAGCTCCAGCTGGGCGGCTGCGTCCTGCGGGTTCGGGTCGCGCTGTTCCATGTGAATGGCCTCCGTCGTCGTGGACTGCCCGGTGGACAGGTGGTGCTTCCGGTTTTCACGCTATGGCACCACCGGGTGGCGGGCAATGGATTCGTTCGCCGCCCAGCCTGTGGTGGTGGACGTCACGTCCGGGAGCCGTCATTCCCAGTGGACGTCGCCTGGGTCCTTGTCCGGCCGCCAGCCGCGCCAGACCGGATGGCGCAGCCGCCCGTCCCCGGTGACCTCGCTGAACCTGACCTCGCCCACGAGTTTCGGGCTCACCCAGCTCACGTCCCGGCGATCCGCGGTCGGGACATCGTCGACGGCAGGGGTCTTGCGGGTGATGCGTCCCAGCCGGGCCTTCGCCTCGTCCAGCTCATCGGCCGAAAACCCGGTGCCGACACGGCCGGCATAGTGCAGGGCACCGTCGTCGTTCACGGCCAGCAGCAGCGACCCGACGGTCCCCTGGCGCGATCCGCCCCCGGCACGCCAGCCTATGACAACGACCTCCTGGTGGGACTCGTGCTTGATCTTGACCCAGCCGCGGCTGTGCTTGCCCGGCACGTAGCGCCCGTCGGTCTTCTTCGCGACGATGCCTTCCAGGCGCAGTTCCCGGCTGGTGCCGATCGCCTCGGCCAGGCTGCCGGTGTGCGCCACCGGCAGGTGGATGTGTTCGCCTTCGGTGACCGCGTCGAACATCGCCTCGCGGCGTTCGGCGTACGGCGAGCGCATCAGCTGGCGGACATCCCCGTCCCCGTTCCCATCTTGGCTGGCCGGCAGCCGCAGCGCGTCGAAGACCATGTAGTGCACCGGGACCTTGGCGGCAATGGCCTCGATCTCGCGGCGGCGGGTCAGGTTCATCCGCTGCTGCAGCCTGCCGAAGTCGGGTCGGCCGGAGGCATCCAGAGCGACGATCTCGCCGTCGAGCACCGCACCGTCCCCGGCGAGCCCTGCGAGTTCCTGCAGTTCGGGGTAGGCGGCGGTCAGGTCGTTGCCGTTGCGGCTGGCCAACGCCACGCGTCCTCCGTACACCCCGGCGATGGCCCGGATTCCGTCCCATTTCATCTCATAGGCCCAGTCGTCGGCGGAGTCGAGGTCCGCCGTCGTGCCCTTGGTCGCGAGCATCGGGGCCGGAAGGTCCCCGGTGTCCGGCGCCGCGTCGGCGGCGCGTGCCGTCGAGGTGCGCCCGCTCCCCCGGCCCGTGGCCTTGCGGCGGGATCCGGTGTCCTCCGGCGTTGTCGTGGCCTCCGTGGTTTTCGGGGCGCCCTCGGCATCGCCCGGTTCGGGCTGGTCCTTCGTCAGGTGGATCAGCCAGTTCTTTTCGTCTCCCATGCCAGGGGCGTTGACCAGGGCGTAGCGCCGCGGCACCCCGCCCAGTCCGCCGTCGGGCCTGCCATGGAGCACGGCGATGACCTCCTTGCCCTCACGCCATTTCTCCAGGTCGCAGGTCCCGGCGTCCCAGATGGTGACCTCGCCGGCACCGTACTCGCCCTTCGGGATGGTGCCCTCGAAGGAGCCGTAGTCCAGCGGGTGGTCCTCGGTCATGACGGCCAACCGGTTCTGCCCGGAATCCAGCGGGGGCCCCTTGGGCACGGCCCACGAGACCAGCACCCCGGAGTGCTCGAGCCGGAAATCCCAGTGCAGGCGGGTTGCATGGTGTTCCTGGATGACGAAGCTCGGCTCGCCGTCGCGGGCCGATGCCGGCTCCGCGGGCACCGGTTCGGGGGTCTTCGACGCGTCGCGCATGGACCGGTACTTCTCCAAGCGGTCGGGGGTGGTGCTGCCGGTCCAGGCCTGCCCGGCCAGCGGGTCGAGGCCGTCGTCCACCCGCTCGAGGACCTCCTGGTAGTCCAGGTGGCGCAGCTTCGGGTCCTCGATCTCCTCCCAGGTCCGGGGCGCGGCCACTGTGGGATGGGACCGCCCGCGCAGCGAGTACGGGCAGATGGTCGTCTTCGCGCCGTTGTTCTGGCTCCAGTCCACCAGCACCTTGCCCGTCCGCAGGGACTTCTTCATGTCGGAGACCACCAGCTGGGGGTGGTCGGCTTCGAGGGCGCGGGCCAGTTCGTGGGCCACCTCGGAGACCTGTGCGGAGGTGTAGCTGCCGTCGAGCGGGGCGTAGAGGTGGATGCCCTTGGACCCCGAGGTGACCGGGACGCTGTCCAGGCCCATGTCCGCCAGCAGGTCGCGGCACAGCAACGCCGTTTCCGCGCATTCGGGCAGCCCGGCGCCCTCCCCCGGGTCGAGGTCGAGGACCAGCCGGTCCGGGGTTCCCTGCTGGCCCTGCGGGGTGAACCGCCACTGCGGAACGTGCAGTTCCAGCGCCGCCAGCTGCCCGAACCAGGCCAGCACGCCCGGCTCGTTGGCCAGCGGATAGATGTTGGTGTGGTCCTTGTGCTTGAACTCCACGCGCGGGATCCACTCGGGTGCCGAATCCTCCAGGTCCTTGCGGAAGAACACCTGGCCGGGCTTGTCCGCGGTTCCCACCCCGTGGACCCAGCGTTTCCGGGTCACCGGGCGCCAGGCTGCCTGCGGGATGAGGACGTGGGCCACCCCGGCGAGATAGCGCAGGACGTCGGCCTTGGTGGTCCCCGTCTCGGGGTACAGGACCTTGTCGAGGTTGCTGACCTTCAGCCGCCGTCCGGAGACGTCGACCAGCTGCTCGTTCGCACGTGGTGACATGGGGCTTCCCTTCCGTCCAGCACCACTCTGCCCGTCGTGCCACTGCTTGGCCAGTCCCTCCGGCACGGGCTCCGGTCCCTCCGGCGCGCGGATTCGTCCACCGGCAACCCGATGGCTGGTCACCTGCCATTGCCGGTGCTTCACTGGGGGCATGAGGGCTATATGGACAGGCGCCGTCGCCTTCGGCCTGGTCAACGTGCCGGTCAAGGCCTACGGGGCGATCGAGGACCACGACGTGGACCTGCACCAGGTCCACGACGCCGACGGCGGGCGGATCCGCTACCAGCGCCGCTGCGAGGTCTGCGGCAAGAAGGTCGACTTCGACCACATCGACAAGGCCTACGAGGAAGGCGAGCGCACGGTGGTGCTCACCGACGAGGACATGGAGTCGCTGCCGTCGGAGAAGAGCCGGGAGATCGAGGTCGTCCAGTTCGTCCCGAACGAGCAGATCGATCCGATGATGCTCGAGCGCAGCTACTACCTCGAGCCGGATTCGAAGTCGCCGAAGGCCTACACGTTGTTGCGCCAGACCCTGGAGGACACCGAACGGACCGCGGTGGTGAAGTTCGCGCTGCGCCAGAAGACCCGGCTGGGCCTGCTGCGGGTGCGCGACAAGGTCCTGGTGCTGCAGGCGATGCTCTGGGCCGATGAAGTCCGCGAGGTCGATTTCCCGGCAACGAAGACGACGACGAAGATCAGCGACAAGGAACTGAAGATGTCCGCGGCGCTGGTGGACCAGTTCAGCGACGACTTCACCCCGGAGGAGTTCGAGGACGAATACCAGGTCGAGTTGCGCACGCTGATCGACGAGAAGCTCAAGCAGGGCGACACGTTGGATACCGATGCGACGTTCGGCGACCGGGAGGCGGCGCAGGAGGAGGCAGGTTCGGGTTCCGGCGATGTCATCGACCTCATGGAGGCCCTGAAGCGCAGCGTCGAGACCAAGCGCTCGACCTCCGGCAAGGCTGCCGCCAAAAAGCCGGCCGCGAAGAAGCCGGCCTCGAAGAAACCAGCGACGAAGAAGCCGGCCGCCAAGAAGGCCGCGAAGAAGGACGACGCGGCACCTGACAAGGCCTCCTCCCGGAAGTCGGGCCCGAAGAAGAAGACGACCGAGAAGAAGTCGACGGCCAGGAAGTCGACCGCCAAGAAGCCAGCCTCCCAGGAGTCCGGCGCCAGGACCGCGGCCAAGAAGGGAGCCTAGGTGGGCCAGCGGCTCCGGCGCGTCCAGCCCGGCACCGGCGGCATCACGCGGCGCAAGGCAGGACGCGGATTCACATATATCTCGGCCAATGGGCGGCGCATCACCTCCGCCATCACGCTGGAGCGCATCCGCGATCTGGTCATCCCGCCGGCCTGGACCGATGTCTGGATCGCCTCGGAGCCGAACGCGCACATCCAGGCAACGGGGGTGGATGCGGCAGGACGCACCCAGTACCTCTACCACCCGCGCTGGCGGGAAATCCGCGACAGCGAAAAGTTCACCCGCTCGCTCTCCTTCGCCCAGTCGCTGCCGGCCATCCGCCGCGCCGTGACCCGCGATCTGAAGCAGGACCGCGACCCCCGCCATCGGGCACTGGCCGCGGCGATCCGCCTGGTGGACCACGCCGGACTGCGCATCGGCGGCAGCACCTACGCCCAGGAGAACGGTTCCTTCGGTGTCTCCACGCTGCAACGCCGCCACGTCCGTGTGGAGGGCGACCGCGTCCACCTGCACTTCACCGGCAAGTCCTCCGGCGAGTGGGACGTGGTGTTGCGGGACGAGCAGCTACCCGCGTTCTTCGAGGCCATTCCGCACACTCCGCGCACCGCCCCGGCGATCTGCTACGCCGTTGCCACCGGCCGCCGAAAGGATTGGCACGGCGTCTCCGACACGGACATCAACGGCTACCTCGGCGAGATTGCCGGCCATGGCTTCACCGCCAAGGACTTCCGCACCTGGCAGGGTACGGTGATCGCCGCCCGCTCCCTGGCCCTGGCCTACCGCGCGGGGACCACCGCCCCGGAAGCGGTGACCGCCGCCGTGCAGGATGCCGCCGCCTGGTTGCACAACACCCCGGCCATCGCCCGCACCTCCTACATCAACCCGCGGGTGGTGGCGCTGTTCGAACAGGGCCAGGTGGCGGATTTCCGCCGTCAGCAGGACCGGGCGGTCCTGGCCCTGCTCTCCGAGGGCGAATCCGCAGCCGAGACGACAGCCGCTAAGGTGGCGTTTGAGTAGACGTCGAGTGCAGGAGGCTGCCGTGGACCCCCAGACCGTGCAGTTCACCCCCGCTGGCGCCATGCCCGAAACCGCCTTCGCGTCCGCCGTGCTGGCAGCGGCAGGACGCTGTGCCGGCGACCCGTCGCCCATACTGGACGCCCTCCGGGCGGAGACGGGCACCCCGCCGCTTCCCGGACACGGGGAAACCGCCGCGCTATGGCAGCTGCTGGCCTCGGTGGCCGCACTGGACCTCACCGCCGCGCGCACCCTGGAGCCCCACCTGGACGCCGCGGCGATCCTCGACCAGGCCGGCGTCGGGTGGGAGCCCGGAATTATGTGGGGCGTCTTCGCCGCCGAGGGCCCCGGAGCGCGGCTGGACGCAGTCGAAGGGCACGACGACGGCAGCTGGCTGCTCTCCGGTGACAAGCCCTGGTGCTCGCTTGCCGGTAGCCTCGATTCCGCCGTCATCACCGCAACTGTTCCCGATGGCAGGCGGGCTTTCGCGCTCGACCTGCGCCAGGCCGGCGTCGTGCCCGTGCCCGGGACCTGGGCCAGCCACGGCCTGTCCGGCGTACCCAGCGGCCCGGTCCGCTTCGACGACGCCGTCGCCCACCCCGTCGGCGAGACCGGGTGGTACCTCCAGCGGGAGGGATTCGCCTGGGGCTCCCTGGCCGTCGCCTCCTGCTGGTTCGGCGGGGCGGTCGGGCTCTTCCGGAGCCTGCACGCAGCGGCAGGACGCCGCAAGCCCGACCAGCTGGCCCTGGCCTGGCTGGGCGAAGCCGACCGGTTGCTGGCCTCCGGTGCTTCGCTGCTGGCGGACGCCGCCCGTTCCGTCGATACCGGCCGGGTGGGATGGCGCCAGGCCCACCGGGTGCGGGGGCACATCGCCTCCCTCTGCGAGCGCATGCTGGCCATTTGCGGCCAGGCGATGGGCCCCGGCCCGCTGGCCTTCGATGCCGAACATGCCCGGCGCGTCTCCGATCTCCAGGTGTACATCCGCCAGCATCATGCCGCGCGGGACGACGCCGCCCTGGGACGCCTGCTGGTGGAGGATTCCGGGGCGGGACCTGCCGGGGGGACCTGTCCATGGTGACCTTCAGCCATGAGGATTCCGGCACCCCGGAGAGTGCCTGGGCCGCTGCCGGCGCGGGCCGGTTGCCGCCGCTGGATGCCGGGGTCGTGCCGGGGGCCGGGGAACGGCTCATCGTCGTCGCGGCACACCCCGATGACGAATCGCTCGGAGCTGCGGGTCTGGTGCACACCGCCCTGCAGGAGGGGGCGACCGTCCACGTCATCGTATTATCCGCCGGGGAGGCCTCCCATCCCGGCTCCCCCACGCACGCCCCGGGGCAACTGGCCGCCCTGCGCACCCGGGAACTGGATGCCGCCCTGCGGCTGCTGCGCGATGGAGCATCCGATCCGACCGGCCTGTCATGGGAGCACCTCGGCCTGCCCGACGGGGGGCTGGCCCGCCACGCCGACGTCCTCGAGTCGGCCGTCACCTCGGCCGTCGACGAACCCGCCGGGGTGTCCGGCCGTCCGCCCGCCGCGCGTACCGTGCTCGCGGCGCCGTATCGCTTCGATGCCCACACGGACCACGACGCCGCAGGGTCCTGCGCAGCACAGGTCGCGGCCCGGCGGCACCTGGGCCTGCTGGAATTCCCCATCTGGTACTGGCACTGGGCGACGCCGATGCATCCGGAGTGGCGGCACTGGCTGAGGCTGCCGTTGGACACGCGCGCGCAAGAGGCCAAGCAGGATGCCCTCGCCGCACATCGCTCCCAGACCAGCGCGCTCTCCCCGGCCCCGGGCGACGAGGTGCTGCTCGGTGCGGGGTTCCTGGAACACTTCCGGCGACCGGCCGAGACATTCCGCTGGACACCTCCGGTACCACGGGATTCCACCTCGGCAGCCAGTGTCTTCGACGACCTCTACCGCCGGAACCGCGATCCCTGGGACTACCTGGACAGCAGCTACGAACGCCGCAAACGGGCCATCACCCTCGCTTCACTTCCCCGCGAGCAGTATGCCGCGGCCGTCGAGGCAGGGTGCTCGATCGGCGTCCTCACCGCCGAGCTGGCGCGCCGCTGTTCCCGCGTACTCGGGATCGACGCCAGCCAGGTCGCGTTGGAGGCGGCCCGCACCCGCCTGGAGGCAGTCGGGAACGTCTCCCTGCTGCGTGCCGATCTTCCCTCCGGCTGGCCCCGGATGCCCGAGGGCTCGCTCGATCTGGTCGTGCTCTCCGAGATCGGCTACTTCCTGGGCCGGAGCGAATGGCAGGAACTGCTCTACGCGGCCGCCCAAGCGCTGGCTCCGGGCGGGGACCTGCTGCTCTGCCACTGGCTCCACCCGATCGACGGATGGGAACTCGACGGAGTGCAAGCGCACGAGCTGGCCCATGCGCTTGGATGGACGACCATCGTCAACCACCGCGAAGAGGACTTCCTGCTCGAAATCCTCCGCTCCCCCGGCGGCACCGATGAATAGCCCGTTGAATAGCAGGGTCGAACCGCTCGAGCGGATCGTCGTGGTTGTTCCGGTGCATGACGAGGAACGGCTGCTCGGCTCCGCACTGGCGCACATCCGGCCCGCCATGGACCGGGCGGAAAACCACAAGCGCCTTCGGACACGGCTCATCGTCGTCCTCGATGCCTGCACCGATGGCTCGGCCTCCATCGCGGCGTCGGCAGCCGCAGCGGACACGAGGATCAGCGTGGTCACCACCGATGCCCGCTGCGTCGGGGCAGCCCGGGCGTTGGGGGTGGCCGCGGCCACCGCGGGCTGCCCTGGACCGTCCCTGCCTCGCTGGTGGGTCGCCAATACCGACGCCGACACCCGCGTCCCTCCCGATTGGCTCGAGCTCTTCGCGGAGGCAGCCGATGCGGGTGCCGATGCCCTGGTCGGCACCGTTGAACCCGACATCGCCGAGTTGGGGCCAGCCCGGTTCGCCGCGTGGCGATCCGCCTATGTCCGGGCCGAGTGCCACCCGCACATCCACGGGGCCAATCTCGGGGTACGGGCCTCGGCCTACCGGGACGCCGGGGGTTTCCAGCCGGTTCCCGGCAACGAGGACGTCGGCCTGGTCCGGGCGCTTCGTGCCTGTGGCGCCACCGTACGGTCCAGCGGGGAACCACAAGTTGTCACCTCCGCCCGGCTCCGGGGCCGGACCGCGCACGGATTTGCCGGTTACCTCTCCAGCCTGCCCGCCCCCGGGGGCATCGGGGACGCCATCGCCTGCGAGGAGACGCAATTCGTGGACACCGTGGGGCACCGCCCGTAACGTCAAAGGTGTTGGCAGCCGGAAACGGCGCCCCTCCAGAGCTCCGGCTGGCATCCCGCCACGCGGTGGCGGACAACCACCACAGCGCCGACACGCTCAGGCCGCATACCCGCCTCACGGCAGCCCCGGGGCAGTTGGGAGATCAGATGTCATCAGAATCCACCACCACAACGGACCATGACGAAATCCGTGCGTGGGCCGAAAAGCTCGACGGCACCCCTGCGTGCGTGCGCGCCACCGGGAACGCCGACGATCCCGGCATCCTGCGTTTCGACTTCCCTGGCGGGACCGGAGAGGACGAGCTGGCGCACATCTCCTGGGAGGACTGGTTCGACAAGTTCGATGCGTCCAACCTGGCCCTGCTGTACCAGGAGCAGAAGAGCAGCGGGGAGCCCAGCACGTTCTTCAAGCTGGTCTCCCGCTAGCCCGGAGTCCCGAGCCAGTCCTGGAATACTCCGCACACTACCCCGGACGAGGGTTGCAGACATGGCAACTGCGCGAGATTACATGACAGGTTCCGCCGAATGTATTGGCGAGAACGAGACCCTTGAGCAGGCGGCACAGAAGATGGTGCAGCTGGAGGTGGGTTCCCTGCCCATCTGCGGCGACGACAACCGGCTCAAGGGCGTCGTGACGGACCGCGACATCGTGGTGAAATGCCTGGCGACCGGCGGTGACCCCCGCACGGCGCTGGCCGGCGAGCTCGGCGGGGGCAAGCCCGTCACCATTGGCGCCGACGACGACATTGAGGAAGCCATTTCCACGATGCAGAAGCACCAGCTGCGTCGGCTTCCAGTGATCGACGGCCACGACCTCGTGGGCATGCTCAGCCAGGCCGACATCGCCCGCAGCTACCCGCGCGAGCGGGTCGGGGACCTGGTGGAGTTCATTTCCTTCGACTAGGCGATGCCCGCCCGTTGTGGCGCCGCGTTCCCCCGAGGGAACGTGGGGCCACGGCCATGTGGCACCCGGGCGGTCAGGGCTGCAACACCACCTTGATGCAGCCGTCGTCCTTCTTCTGGAACGTTGAATACAGCTCGGGACCGCGGAACAGCGGGACGGTGTGCGTGACCAGGTCATCCAGGCCGAACGGGTCGGCGGGGTCCTCGGCCATCGGCAGCAGTTCATCGACCCACCGGCGCACGTTGCACTGGCCCTCACGGAACTGGATCTGTTTGTCGAACATATCCAGCAGGGGCATCGGGGTGACCTTGCCCGAGTAGACGCCGCTGAGCGAAATCGTCCCCCCACGCCGGACCGCGTCGATGGCGGTGTGCAGCACCGCGGTGCGATCGACCGCGGCGGTCTCCATGGCTTTCTGGGCGATCTTGTCGGGCAGCAGCCCCGTCGCCTCCTGGAGGGTCTTCGCTGTGGCCGAACCATGCGCTTCCATGCCCACGGCGTCGACGATCGAATCGGGGCCGCGCTGCGTCAGCTCCCGGAGTTCACCGGCCACCCCGGAGGAGAAGTCCAGGACCTCCACCCCATGCCGGGCGGCCATGGCCCGTCGTTCGGGCACCGGGTCGATGCCGATGACCCGGTGCCCCAGGTGGACGCCGATGCGGGCCGCCAGCTGCCCCACCGGGCCGAGCCCGAACACCGCGAGGGTCCCGCCATCGGGCACGTCGGCATAGGCCACTCCTTGCCACGCGGTGGGCAGGATGTCGGAAAGGAACAGATAGCGGTGGTCCGGCAGTTCGCTGCCGACCACGATGGCGGCATAGTCCCCGTAGGGCACCCGCAGGTACTCCGCCTGGCCGCCGGGGATTCGCCCGTAGAGTTCGGAGTAGCCGAACAACGCTGCCCCCTTGCCGTGGCTGCGGTTCTGGGTGGTCTCGCATTGGGACTGGAGTCCGCGCGTGCACATCCAGCAGGTGCCGCAGGAGACGTTAAAGGGGATGACGACCCGGTCCCCGACCTTCACGCGGGAGACGCCGGAACCAACCTCCTGCACGGTGCCCATGGCCTCATGGCCCACGATGTCGCCCGCGTGCATGTAGGGGCCGAGCAGTTCGTACAGATGCAGGTCGGATCCGCAGATGGCGGTCGAGGTGACCTGGATGATGATGTCGTCGGCTTCCTCGATGCGCGGGTCCGGGACGTCGGAGTATTCGATCGTCCGTTTCGCCTGCCAGGTCAAGGCCTTCATGGTTCCTCCATAGTGTTGGAACGTCTGCGGCGGTCAGGGCCAGTCAAGCACCGGCGGCGACGCCTGTGAACCGGTTGTGCTCTATGCCCCCGGAATGAACGGGTGGCGGCCCCGGCCGGCCTGGGGAGCCGGACGGGGCCGCCCTCACCGCAACGGCCGTCAGGCGAATCGCTCCCAGACACGGTGCGATGCCAGCAACTCGGCCGCTGCCTCGACTGCCTGGTCCGGTGCCGCCTCGCGCACGCCGGGCGACTCGACGGGCAACCCGGAGCCGGCCATGACCCCCGCTCCCGGGCCGGCTAGGATGATGGCTTTGGCCTGGCGGTAGACCTCCTGGAGCAGGAGCACCAACCTCGGGTCCAGGTCGCCGGCCTGCGGCGGCACAACGGCCCCGGCCTTGGTGTCTAGGTCGGTCTGCGCGTCCGGCCCGGCTGCCGGGGCGGCAGCGAGGATCAACGCGTCGTATTCCATCGAGCGCCCCGTCAAGAAGGTCCGGTCCACCGGCGATCCATCCGCCAGGCGTCCACCGGTCGGCGCGATCAGCAGCGGCGTCATGCCTGCCGCGTGTGTGGCGGCCAGCAGGGTCTCGATGACACGGCCTTCCGTGGCGTGGTCCGCGACGATGCCGATGACCCGCCCGTCTACCGGCCAGGTCTTGCCCACCTGCGAAACGGCCGGGCTCGGGGCGCGGTCCTCGACCTCGGTGTCGGGTTCCGGAGCCGGAAGCCCCAGCGCCGTGGAGACCTCGGCGCACAGCTGCGCGTCGATGTTCGCCAGGGCTTGCAGCTGGTTCTTCCGGACCTCCTCGCTGGTGCACTTTCCCAGCTCGAACGAATAGGCCTGCTGCACGTGCAGCTGTTCCTGCCGGGACAGGCTGCGGTAGAACAACTTCGGCTGGCTGAAGTGGTCCTCGAAGGTGGCCGGGTTGCGGCGTTCCTTCACCGACTCGGCGATGTGTTCCGGGACGTCGATGAACGGCAGCCGCGTCGAATCGCCCTCGCCGGCCATGAACGGGCAGCCGCCATCAAGCGAGTTCGGGTGGTACGGGGCGATGCCCTCGTGGATGTAGGTCTGGTGCATGCCGTCCCGCAACATATCATTGACCTGCGCGTGGGGGAGGTTGATGGGCAGCTGGGAGAAATTGGGGCCTCCCAGCCGGGTGATCTGCGTGTCGATGTAGGAGAAGAGGCGGCCCTGCAGCAGCGGGTCATTGGTGACATCGATCCCCCGCACCAGGTGGCCGGGGTGGAAGGCGACCTGTTCGGTCTCTGCGAAGTAGTTCGACGGGTTCCGATCCAACGTCATCTTCCCCAGCATCTGCACCGGAGCCAGTTCCTCGGGGACGAACTTCGTCGGATCCAACAGGTCGATGCCCTCAAACATCTGCTCCTCCGTGTCGGGGAAGACCTGCACGCCGAGTTCCCATTCCGGGAACGCACCGGCATCGATGGCCATGGCCAGATCACGCCGGTGGAAGTCGGGGTCGTTTCCGTTCGTGAGCAGTGCTTCCTCCCAGACCAGGGAGTGCACGCCGAGCTTGGGCTTCCAGTGGAACTTCACCAGCGATGTCGTGCCGTCCGCGGCGATGAGCTTGAACGTGTGGACCCCGAAACCCTCCATCATCCGGAAGGACCGGGGAATCCCGCGGTCCGCCATGAACCACATGGTGTGGTTCTGCGCTTCGGTGTGCAGGGAGACGAAGTCCCAGAACGTGTCATGTGCTGATTGGGCCTGCGGAATCTCAAGATCGGGATGCGGTTTGACGGCATGGACGACATCGGGAAACTTGATGCCGTCCTGGATGAAGAAGACCGGGATGTTGTTGCCGACGAGGTCGTAGACCCCGTCTTCCGTATAGAACTTGGTGGCAAAGCCGCGGGTATCGCGGACCGTATCGGCTGAGCCCCGGGAACCGGCCACCGTGGAGAAGCGCACGAACACCGGCGTTTCCACGCCTTCAGCCAGAAAGGACGCCTGCGTGAGCTTGGCGCCGGTCCCATAGCTGACGAACCGGCCATGCGCGCCGGCTCCGCGGGCGTGGACGACGCGTTCAGGGATCCGTTCGTGGTCGAAATGGGTGATCTTCTCGCGCAGATGGTGGTCCTGCAGCAGCACCGGTCCGCGTGGTCCGGCCTTCAGCGAATGATCGGTGTCCCCCACCGGGGTTCCCTGGCTGGTGGTCAGCGTCCTGCCTTGGGGGTGGTCCGGTTCCGTATTGCCGTTGGCCTTCGCGCGGGTGTGGGGTTCTGGGCTGGGATTGGTCATGCTGGTTCCTCCGTCGGACAACTGCGCTGCCGTGTGGACACCGGAGACAGGGCGCCATGTCACACCCCGGAGTGTCCGTCCAAGCCACGGTAGGCCGGGATCCGCCCGGGGAGTCAAGGCTTTGCGTCCCGGTCGGACCTGTCAGGGAACTCGAGGAGAACTCACAATTTCCAAACATTGTCACTTCTCCTCTTTATCCGTAAGCTGAAGTCACGGTTCAGCAGCGGGCCGTAAAAAACTCTTCGACAGAAGTAAGTCACGGCCCGCTTACTGCCCGCCGTGACGGGGAGGGTACACAACATGCCCGTCATCGAAAACAATCGCGAAGAATTCCAGTACCAGCTCTTCGAGGCCGGCGAACTCGCCGGTTACGTCCAGTACCGCATGTCGGGGAACGAGATGTGGATCCTGCATTCCAGTCTCGCCCGCAACTACAAGTCACCGGACCTGGTCACGGCGCTCCTGCGCCGCGTCCTCGAGGATGCCCATTTCAGCCGTGTTGCCGTCGTACCGTTCTGCCCCGCGCTGCGTGCCTTCCTGGCGAGCAACCGGCAGTATCTCGGTCTTGTTCCGCCAGCCTGGCATGCCCGGCTGGGCGAGCCGCCCCACGCCGAGGGCCACCCCGAGCCCGTCGCCCCCTTGGACTACGTGCGCTTGACCGGGTCGCGTCGGGCACGGATGCGGGTTCCAGTGGCCGGCTAGCCGAATGTGTCCGAGTTGCCGCCCTCGCAGACCGCGTGTCTGCAGGTCGGGCGTGAGGGCAAAAGCCCTTGACTTCCGATTCGAGGGCGGCAAACGATGGACAGTACCGGACGCCGCTCGTTCCGGCTGCTTGCCAGCCGAACGCCGGCGCGGACGCCACCTTCAAGCAGCGGGGGTGCACCGCCAGCCGTGCCATGGGAAGGTTCTTCCCGGCACCCTCACCTGCCAGGAGCCCGCCGTGAGCATTTCCTACCACCTTCGACCGGTGCCCGACAACTTCCTCCGTCCCCTGCGCTCCGACGAAGTACAGCCGTGCACCTGCGCCCACTGCGGGACCGACGAGTACCTGGTCCCGGACAACATCCAGCCCAGCATCCTGCCGGGAGGGACCGGCGGCTGGGATGTGACCTATTGGTGCAGCCAATGCGATGGCTTTTTCGGCCATCTCGCCGCCAGCCTTCCCGCCACCTGGAGGGCCGGCAGCACCTAGACCGAGATGCTGCCCGCACGGGCAATGGATCCGATCGGAGGACGACCGTGGACCTTCCAGAATATTTGCTCAGCCTCCAGCAGGCGGAACTGGGGCTGGCAGATTCCTACGCCCGTGTCGCCGGTTCCCCATCCGGTGGCCACTCCGACAGGACGCTCTTCCTGGCCTTGGCGAACCAAGGGCGCGAACATGCCAACGCCCTCGACGCGCTTCTGGAGCGCTACGGCGGTCCGTCAGGTCCCATGCCCGGCCCCGCAGGCACGGGGCCATCCCCGCCGGACGAAGGCAGCCGGCCCACCCGGTTCCTCCAATTCCAGGACCTCTACCTCTCGGCCTGCCTGGTGGATGTGGGCTGGACGGTCCTGATGCAAGCCGGCCGCGGGTTGGAAGACCGCGATTTCGTCCGCGTCATTGACCACTGTTCCAGCGAAACAGGCAAGCAACTCGCGTGGATCAAGACCCGGATCAAGCACGCCGCCAGTCCCACCTTGCTGCGGCCACAGTTGCACGCCGGCCACCGCCGTCCCCCCGGAAGGACGGCGCTGGCCACCGGCCGCCCCGGCGGCGGGCCATGACCATGCCAAGACGGTGGCCACAGACCCAGGAGAACCAACATGGAGAACAATCCCGGCACCATCGACCACGTCATGTACGCCGCCTACCTCAACGAGCACCTTCTCGGATCGGAAGGCGGCATGAACGCCTTCAAGGCCGCCGTGAGCACGTGGACGGGCACACCGGTCGAACCCCTGTTCACGGCGATGGTTCGCCAGGTCACGGACGACCATGCGGACCTGGAAAGGATCATCCGCACCCTGGGCTACCGGCCGCACCCCCTCAAGCAGGCACTCACCCACGGGGTGAGATTGGCAGGTAGGCTCAATCCGGTGAACTTCCTGCGCAAGCGGGACGCGGCAATGACGCAAGTTGAACTGGACATCCTCATGGGCATGCTCCGCGCCAAGAAGGCGATGTGGGGCACGCTCATGCTCGTGGCCACCCGGGACGGCCGTCTGGACGTTCCCCTCCTGCAGGATCTGGACCAGCGCGCCGACCACCAGCTCGACCAGATGCGCGACATCATTTCGCGCACCTGGGAGAAACGGTTCTTCCCCATCCAATAGGGGTTCCCGGCAAGCAATGTGGTCCCCACGCCGCAATAGAGAGGCATTGACATGAACCGTAGCGCCATCGTCGTCGGGTCCGGCCCCAACGGCTTGGCCGCCGCCGGCCTGCTGGCCAGTCGCGGCGTTGAGGTGACAGTCTACGAACAGGCCGCCGAGCCTGGCGGCGGCGCCCGTTCGGGCGAACCGCTCGGAACGGGCATGATCACGGATCTGGGCGCCGCGGCGCACCCGTTCGGCGTTGGGAGCCCGGCCTTCCGCGCGCTGGGCCTGGAAGAGCACGGGCTGGAGTGGGTGCATCCGCGTTATCCCATGGCCCATCCCCTGTCCGGACAGGATTCCGCGATCCTGCACCGCGATGCCGCGGCGACGGCGACACAATTTGGCGCTGACGCCGCCGCTTGGCTGCGCGTCCATCGTCCGGTGACCGCGCAACCGTTGCAGACGTTGGAGAACATCACGGGCCCGCTGCTGCGGCCACCGCCGCATTTGCAGCCCATGGCTTCTTTCGGCATGCGCGCCCTGTGGCCCGCTGCCGCACTGGCCCGGGGCTTCTTCAAGACTGCCGAAGCCCGTGCATTGTTCGGCGGATCTGCGGCACACTCCATGCTGCCGCTGGGCCACCCGTTCAGCGCCGCCTTTGGCGTCGTGTTCGGAGGACTGGGCCAGACGTCGGGATGGCCGGTTGCCCGGGGCGGAACGGGCCAGATCATCGAAGCCCTCCTGGCGGTCCTGCGCTCAAACGGCGTGCACGTCAAGACCGGCGCCCCGGTCACCGATCTACGCGATCTGCCCGCCGCGGATGCCGTGTTGCTCGACCTCACCCCCCGGCAGATCCTGGACCTGGCCGGCACGCAGCTGTCCGGACGCTACCGCGGGTGGCTGCGCCGCTGGAAGTACGGCACCGGCGCCTTCAAGGTCGACTATCTCCTGGACGGACCGGTGCCCTGGACGGATGAGCGGACCGCGCACGCGGGAACGGTCCACGTCGTGGGCAGTTTCGAGGAGCTCGTCCATGCCGAGCACCTGACCGGGAAAGGACGCCTCCCGGACCGTCCATTCGTCATGGCCGCCCAGCAGTCGATGGCCGATCCGAGCCGCGTCTCCGGCGGCCGGCAGGTCCTCTGGAGCTATGCCCACGTGCCCAACGGCTGCCAGGCCGAGGTCGGCCCGCTCATCGATGCCCAGATCGAACGCTTCGCCCCGGGTTTCCGGGACCGCATCGTCGAACGGATCGAAACGCCACCGGACGCCTTGCAGTCCTGGAACCCGAACCTGGTAGGGGGCGACATCGGCGGCGGGTCCCTGCGGGGGACGCAGCAGATCCTGCGCCCAGTACCCACCCTCAGGCCCTACAACACAAGCCAAACCGGCTTGTACATCTGCTCGTCGTCAGCCCCTCCGGGTGGCGGCGTGCATGGCATGGCCGGGTGGCATGCAGCCGAAGCGGTCTTCAAGGACTGGGAGCGGGAACGGCGCTGACGGACCCGGCGACCGGCGGCGCCGCTCCAACGACCACCTCTCTCAGACCAGATCCCGCGGGATGCTCCGCTGCCAGTTCTGGGAATAGACCCGGCGATTGCCATGCTGGTCATCCAGTTCATAGGCGTCCAGCTGCGCATTGATGACGAATTCCATGGGCGTGGAGGTCAACACCGTGCGGGTATCCACTTCCGTCCGCCAGTCCCCGCGTTCATAGCGGCGCACGGTCTGCGTCTCGCCGCGGACGGAATTCACCTCGTTCCAGCGGAAGCTGTACCACTCGTTGGAGATCCGGTGGATCTCCGTTCCCGTTTCAGCGATCCGGAAGGTGCCCTGGTCGTTGATGATCTCCACCGTCGACACGTTTGATTCCAGATCGCGGATCATCCGCCAGCCATGCGTGCCCGGTTCCAGCAGGGTCGTTTCCAGCTCGGGCGCCGCTTCCGGCTCGTCGAACGGCCTGAGCTCCCCGTCGTCGGCCCGCGGCGCCCGAACGGGGAGCTCGAGCTTGCCCCCGCTGTGGATCGCCACGGTCGCGGCTTCCGACGCGGGCCAGACCAGGGGCCAATACGACGTCGAGACCGACAACCGCAGGCGGTGCCCCGCCGGGAAGGCTTGGGCCAGCCCGTTCAGTGGCACCTCCACCGTGTAGCGCCTGCCCGGTTCCAGCGGCTCCGGATTGGCGCTGCTGTCGCGGTGCGTGAGGTTCATGAGCCCGTAGGTCACCCGGGTGGATTCCCCATCCCGGGCCACGTCGGAGAGCCGGACGGCGAGCTGCGCCACGGGCTTGTCGGCGGAAATCTCGAAGGTCGCCACCGGCCGGCCGGCCGAAGACCTCGAGCCGTTCCTCCAACCTCTCCGTCTCGTACACCAGGGCACCGCCGTCTTCCTCCCGCTGGTCATAAGGCAGGTCGGGCAGGGCCGCGTAGGAGGCCTACTTGCCCGCGAACATGCCCACGCTCAGCGGCGAGAGGAGTTCGACGTCGGGGCCGGTTTGTACTTCCGCCCCGTCGGGCAGCAGCCGGTAGCGGCCCAGCTTCCAGGTCTCCATCCGGATTTTCGGCGACGGCCACCCGGGTTCGGCAACCCACCGGCCGGGGCGGTCGTTGTAGGACGGCTCGAGCGAGACCGATTCCTGCATCCACGCCCTGACCATGGGCTCGTCCATCACCCCGGTGTCCTTGCCCTTGAGCCAGTGGTCCCACCAGCGCACCATCTCCTGCAGGATCCGATCGCCGGCCCGGGGACGCCCAGGTGCGGATATTTGTGCCCCCACGGGCCGATGAGGCCGCGACGGGGGACATCGAGGTTGTCCATGAGCCGGAAGATGGAGTTGGTGTAGCCATCGGCCCAGCCGCCGACGGCCATCACCGGAATGTCGACGTCCGAGTAGTCCTCGCAGACGGACGCCGGCTTCCAGTAGTCGTCCCGGCGCTGGTGTTCGAGCCAGGTTTCGAGCCAGAGCCCGCTGCCTTCCAGTCGCTCGTGCCACATCTCGCGCCAGCGGTCCCCGACGATCTCCGGATCCGGGGGCAGGCTGTTGAAGGCGAACATCACGGTGGCCTCGGACAGGTTGTCCGCGAGCAGGCAGCCGCCCATGTAGTGCATGTTGTCCACATAGAGGTCATCGGTGGCCGAGGCGCTGATGATCGCCTTGAGCGCCGGTGGCCGACGCGCCGCCATCTGCAGGCTGTTGAAGCCTCCCCAGGAGATTCCCATCATCCCCACGTTGCCGTCGCACCACGGCTACTCGGCCAGCCAGGCGATGACGTCCTCGGCGTCCTCGTGTTCCTGGGGCCGGTACTCGTCCACCATGACACCGTCGGAGTCGCCGCTGCCGCGCAGGTCGACCCGCACGCCGATGTAGCCGTGGCCGGCCAGGTATGGGTGGTTCAGTTCGTCGCGGGCCCGCGAGTTGTCGCGCTTGCGATAGGGAATGTATTCCAGGACCGCCGGAACGGGGTGTTCCTCGGCGTCGACCGGCATCCACAGCCGCGCGGCGAGCTGTGCCCCGTCGCGCATGGGGATGAAGACGTTCTCGATGCTGCGGATCTCGTGCGGGAATTCCTCGACGGTCCTCACTGGCAGCTCCTCTCTGATACGGGTTCTAGCTGGCCGCTTCCTGGGGAACCGGTTCAAATTCGAAGGGCAGGCTGGCCACTGCCGCGTTGTATCGTTCAACCAGTTCGTCCCGGTCCTGCGCGCCCAGGTAGAGGATGCCCACGATGTACCGGTAGCTGTCCTGGTTGGGCGTATCGGAGAGGCGGTCCCCGACCTTGACCTGGACGGTGAGTTCGGCCCCGGGAATGTCCTGGGCCAGGCGCTCGATGTCCTCCTCCCCGGGCACTCGCGTGACAACGGCGTCCTCGTCGTGGAAGACCATGCACTGCGATGCGACGGCAAAAGACCCCTTCGCGTCGGGCAGCTGGGGACCGACGCCAAGGGCGATGTCGATGGCGACCTCGTGGTTGGACACGCCGTCGACCTTGGCGAAGAGGTCGCTGTGGGACTGGGATATGCGGGTGTTCACCTCGATGATCCAGAGCTTGACTTCCTGTTCGTCCCACATGAACGCGGCGTTGAAGCAGCCGTTGTCATAGCCCACGTGCCGCAGGTACCGCTCGGACAGGTCGATCATCCGCTGTTGCACGGATTCGGGGATGCTCCCGGCGGGGTAGTCGAGGCGCTCGAAGCTGGTGCCGGCGTCGTCCTTGTGCATGTCGAAGACCCCGTGGGCGTGGTACTTGCCCTGGAACATGCTGCCCTCGGGAGCTGCCTGGATGCCGCTGACGAATTGTTCGGCCAGGCAGGTGTTGCCTCCGGCGTCCCCCAGCTTGGCGGGCAGGTCCACCATCTCCAAGACGGTGTTGAAGGCGTCGCCCACCTGCTCGATTTCGCCTCGGATCTCCGTGATCGCCTCCCGGAACTCCTCCGCGTTCCGGATCTCGAAACCGAGGTTGGACGAATGGGCCTTCACCGGCTTGACCCAGAAGGAGAAATCCACGTCGATCCCGGCCAGGGCATCGTCGTCGAACGGATCGAACGCAGCGAACCGGGGAACGCACTCGGGGATGGCTGCCTGCTGCTCGAGGCGGCTCCAGTACTTGTGCTCGCATTTGAGCACGCTTTCCAGCGACGGCGCGGGGATGCCGTGTTCACGGGCAAGGATCGGGCCGATCACGCTCGTGGGGAAATCCCAGTGCGAAATGATGGCGTCGATCGTCCCGTCAAAGGAGCGCAACTGCTCCCGGGCTGCTTGCAGCAGTGCCGTGAAGTCGAGGTCTTCGGTCTTGACCAGTTCGTCATAGTCCAGCAGTGAGTGGAAGCGGTAGTCCCGCGCTCCCCTGACTGTTTCCAACTCCCCCGCCTGGAAATCCGTCAGTCCAAGGACGAAAATGTTCTTCATGCTGCTCCTCGCTGTCCGGGCCCGACGGGCCGGAATGTCGTTGGAGTAATTGGAACGTCCATTCGAGACAACCATGCACCTTGGGGAGCGTCGAGCGATCACGCTCCCCTATGGCGTGGGCGTGGATGCCTCCAATCCCGCCCCGTCGACGAAGCCCACACACTCCAGAGAAGTGGCCGGGGTACTCCGTGGGCGGCGACCCTGGTGACGACTCTGGCGGCCATGGCGCTCACGGCTATCGGTGCCTTGGAAGCGCTGGCCAAGACCGTGGTGCTGTTGCTTTCCGGTCGTGTTCATTAGCACCAACACCGCGGTGCTCGTCTTGCGCAAGGCCCATGTAGGAGACCGGCACTTCCCGGTTCCGATCGTCATCCCCTGCCTGACTCTGGCCTGCTGCCTCCTCTTGCTGCTCCAGCAGGAGGCGGCGACCCGGCTGCGGGCCGGCATACTGCTGGCTATCGCGCAGGTGTTGGACTTCATTGCCCGCTGGGTCGGCGCCGGGAGGCGGCGGAATGCCGTGGAGAGCTCCGAACGCACCGCTGCGGCAGATCCCGGCGAACGCAGCACGCTCCGGTATTCCGGGGCGACTAGGTCGTCCCGCGTTGCCGGGCCTGTTGGGCCGCGGCGGCTGCGCCACCGGTGAAGGGCAGTCCATGGCCGGGCAGAAGGACCTGCGCTCCTGTTGCCTCGAGTGCATCCAGTGACGCGACGGCCTGTCTGCTGTCCCCGGTGGCGGCCGCGGAAACCGTCTGGGGTCCGCTCCTGCCCGTATACGGATCCAGGGTCACCAGCGCGTCCCCGCTGATGACGGTATCCCGCCCGGGGAAGTGCAAGGCACAATGCCCTGCCGTGTGGCCGGGAGTAGGGACCAGCACCGGCTGGCCCGGAAGCGTTGGCGCCTGCTCCACGGAAAGCGGCTGCAGCCCGCTCACGCCCCGGACGTTCAACGCCCCGGCGAGGGTCATCTTGACCAGGACGGGAAGGCTTCGGGGGTATTTCAGCGGGTAGGACAGTCTGTTCTTCTCGTGCTGGTAACGGTAGGGGTGCGCGGCAATGTATGTGTCGCCGGGGGAAATGTGGACCGGTAGCCCGAAGTCGCGCTGAATGCGGGCCACCGTCCCGATGTGGTCGAAGTGGCCGTGGGTCAGGACCACCGCTTCCAGCTCACCCGGCCGGCGCCCCAGCTCACGCAGGGCGGCCACGATGGCCTTCCAGCCGGCCGGCAGGCCGGCGTCCACGAGCAGGAGCCGATCGCCATCGTCAACGAGGTAGCAGTTCACGTCCGCGTATTCGACCAGGTGGATCCCCGGGGCGACCTCGGGGCGGAACACCTAGGCGCCCTTCCCCTCGTCGCCACCTGTTTGGTCCGATGCCGGCGGTGTCTCGCCGGGCAGGACGCTTCCTCCCGCGTCCAGCCCCGTGAGATTCTGCGTCTCCGGGTCCGGATTGGCATCGGCGCCTTGGCGTTCCGACACGGGTTCTTGTTGCTTGCGCTGTGCCGCGTCATCCGCGTCCCGCTGTTCGCCAGTCCGAACCTTGTCCCGGTCCCGTTCCTGTGACGACCCCATGGTGTCCACCTCCTGCCCGACCGCAACGAACCGGGACCGCGGGAGGCGGCCGGGTCGGTCGAGACGGGACCAGCTTAGGAAGACCGGCATCGGTGGACAAGGGTTTCGGTGGCTCCACGCAAAGTACTGACAGCAGTGGGGCCCGCTGCTAGCTTGAGCAGCAGTGGGCCCCTCGGCCTGCACCTCGAAACGTCCAACAACGACGTGGCCGCCAGCCGGCCGGTTCCGAACCGGGCCGACCGGGAACCCGCTCGGACGCTCCGGCACGGCAACTGCCGGCGGCCGCCCGACGAACGCCGCGTTCGCCCGCTACACGGTAAGGGAGTAGTAGTCATGTCAGCGACAGATCCAACACACGATGCGTGCTCCCCCGCCGCAGGGAAAGCACCGCGGGGGGCGTTGCGGGCTGCGCTGGAGGAACAGATGGTCCTCGACCACCTCCCCCTGGCCGATGCGATGGCCCGTAAGTATTCCCGTGGCGGGCACGACGTGGAGGACATGGTCCAGGTGGCCCGGATGGCCCTGGTCAAAGCCGCCCGTCGCTTCGACCCGGCAGTCAACCCGCACTTCGACGCCTATGCCCGCCCGACGATCTCGGGCGAGATCAAGCGCTACCTCCGCGATGCTGTCTGGATGGTCCAGCCACCGCGCGGCATCCAGGACCTGCACACCGGGATCTCCCGGGCGCATCCCGTGCTCTGCCAGTCCCTGGGGCGCGAGCCGACGCTGGATGAACTGGCCGGCCATCTGGGCGAGGAGCCGTCGTTGGTCGCCGAGGCCATCACCTCGCTCAACAGCCTCCAGCCCGATTCCCTCGACGTGCTCTGCGGCGACCTGCCCACCGAGGACCATGTCCCGGCCGTCGACGCGGAGGTCTTCGGCGCCCTGGACGACGAACTGTCCCTGGCCCAGGCACTGCGCACCCTGGATCCCGTGGAAAAGCGGCTGCTTCACCTGCGGTTCTTCGAGGAACAGAGCCAGCAGAGCATCGGGGAGGAACTGCAGATGAGCCAGGTCCAGGTCTCCCGCGCACTGGCCCGCATCCTGGTGCGGCTGCAGCGCCAGATGCTCAACCGTTTCCCGGGCCGGGGCGCAGCATCCGGCCGCTCCGCCGCCTGAGCGCGCGCAGCATTAAGCCCTGGCCAGCAGGCCGAGCCCGGACAGGGCCTCCAGCACGTCATCGGTGGTGACCGCCAGCAGTGCCGGATCGGGGGTTGTGGCGAAGGTGTCCCCCACGCGGAGCTCCGCCCGGGTCAGCACCCGGTGGGGGCCCTCCGGTGGACCCCAGGACTCGGGAGGCGCCGGTCCGAACAACACCACCGACGGCACGCCGTAGGCGGAGGCCAGGTGGGCCGCGCCCGTGTCCGCCGAAACGACGCAGCAGGCGTCGGCCACCAGGGCGGCGAAATCGCCCAGCGGCAACCGCCCCGCGAGCACGTGGGACGTATCCAGTCCGGCGGCCCGGGCCACGGCGAGCGCCCGTTCCCGTTCGGCAGCGCTTCCGGTCAGCCTCACCTCGTGGCCTGCGCCCCCCAGTTCGCGGACCACTGCGGCGAACCGCTCCACGGGCCAGTGCCTGCTGGCATACGCGGCCCCGGGATGCACGATCGCTGTGCCGGGATGCACGGTGGGCTGGGGTGGACGCCGCAGGGAAAGGTCCGTGGGATCTGCGGCGATCCCGTGCCATTGCAGCAGCCGGCACCAGCGCACCCGTTCGTGCTCGGAGGCATCCCACGCAGGTCCCGGCCGGTCGACGGCACCATAGGCAATCAACCGGCGCGCATCCAGCGCCTCGATCCTGGCCCTGCTCTCCGCGCCATTGCCGTGGAGGTTCACCGCCACATCCACGTCCCCGGGCCGCCTGGCAATCGGCTCGTCGAGACCGTGCGTTTCGAGCAGTCCGATGCCGCCCACGAGTTCGACGACGGGGGCCAGCCATGACTGGGCCGCATAGGTAATGCGGTGGTCGGGAAAGGCGCGTCGCAGTGCCTTCAGTGCCGGGACGGCGACCAGCAGATCGCCCAGCTTCAGGGCACGCAGGACCAGGACCTCGGGGACGTGTGCTTCCATTCCCCCATCCTTGCGTGTCCAGCGGGCAGGGCGCCACGGATCACGCCGGCAGGAGAAGAAGTTCCCGGCGAAGTGATTAGGCAGCGGTGCCACGGGTACTTCTCCGGTATGGGCACATTGACGGATTTCCCCTCCGTGGTCCTCTTCGACCGCGACGGCACCCTCATCGAGGACGTCCCGTACAACGACGACCCGCGACGGGTGCGTCCCATGCCCCATGCTGCGCAGGTGGTCGCCCGCCTCCGCGAAGCGGGGATCCCCTGCGCGGTAGTCAGCAACCAGTCGGGCATCGCCCGCGGCCTGCTCACCCGCAACCAAGTCGACGCGGTCAACCGGCGCGTGGACGAACTGCTGGGCCCCTTCGACGCCTGGATGGTCTGCCCACACGGACCCGAGGATGGCTGCCAGTGCCGCAAGCCGGCTCCCGGATTGGTGCTGCAGGCCTGCCGGCAGCTCGGTGTCGACCCCGCCGATGCGGCCGTCATCGGCGACATCGGGGCGGACCTGGGCGCCGCTGCCGCCGCCGGGGCCCGGGGCGTGTTGGTTCCCACACCCATCACCCGCCGTGAGGAAATCGCCGCCGCTACGCTAGTGGCGCCCGACCTCCCTGCGGCGCTGGCGCTGCTGGGCGACCTGCCCGGGATCCCCGTCGACATGAACGAAGGTGCCGGCAACCCGAGTGTGGGGAGCCGGTCATGAAACAGGTCCTCGTCGTCCGGCTGGACTCCGCCGGTGATGTGCTGCTGAGCGGGCCGGCGGTCCGCGCGGTGGCCCAGCATCCCGCCGAGGTCACCTATTTGTGCTCGCCCCAGGGCCGGGCCGCCGCCCAGTCGCTGCCCGGTGTCTCGGAGATCTTCAGCTGGGCCAGCCCGTGGATCACCGCCCCGGCCCCCGCGGCCACGCCCGGCCATCTGGACGCCCTCACCTCCTTCCTGGCGGACCGGCGCTTCGACGAGGCCATCATCCTCACCTCGTTCCACCAGTCCCCACTGCCGTTGGCCCTGCTGCTTCGTCTGGCCGGATGCCCCCGGATCACCGCCGCCTCGGTCGACTTCGCCGGCTCTCTGCTCGACGTCCGCCTCAAACCCGGAGAGGACTTCCCGGAAGACCAGCCCGAGGCCGTCCGTGCCCTGCAGATCGCCGAAGCCGCCGGCTATGCCTTGCCGGCCGGCGACGACGGCGCCCTCGCGGTGCGGCGTCCCCCGGACGTGACCGACCTGGTGGGCGAGGAACCCTACGTGGTCGTCCACCCGGGGGCGGCCGTCCCCGCCCGCGCCTGGCCCCCGCTGCACCATGCTGCCCTGGTCGAGCTGCTGGCCGGGATCTCGCGTCGGGTCGTGGTGACCGGCGGCCCGGCAGAACGCCAGCTCACGGCCACGGTCGCCGGCGTCGACGGGGTGGACCTGGGCGGTCAGACCGACTTCCGCACGCTGGCCGGCGTCCTGAAACAGGCCGAGGTGGTGGTCACCGGGAACACCGGGCCGGCGCATCTGGCCGCGGCCGTCGGCACGCCGGTGGTCAGCTTGTTCTCCCCCGTGGTCCCGGCCATCCGCTGGGCCCCCTACAAGGTCCCCCTGGAGCTGCTCGGCGACCAGTTCGCCGCTTGCCGGCTCACCCGGGCCAGGGACTGCCCCGTCCCGGGCCACCCGTGCCTGGCCGATGTGGCCCCGGAGGAGGTCCTGGCGGCGATCGACCGGCTCGAGGCGCGCGTCCACCCGCCGCCGCCCCGGCTCGATGCGGTGAACGCGGCGGCATCATTCGGCGACGACCTGGACGAAGGGAATTGATCGTGAGGATACTCATCTGGCATGTCCACGGCGGGTGGATGGACTCGTTCGTGCAGGGCGGGCACCAGTACCTGCTGCCGACCACCGACGCACGCGACGGTTGGGGCCTGGGCCGGGGCGGTCGGGACTGGCCGTCCTCCGCCGTCGAAGTCGCCCCCGGCGACCTGGCAGACCAGCCCCTGGATGTCGTCGTCCTCCAACGCCCCGAGGAGCTCGACGAAGTCGAGCGGCTCACCGGACGCGTGCCCGGGCGCGACCTGCCGGCCATCTACCTCGAGCACAACACGCCCAAGTCGGGCCACGTGCCCAACTCGGTGCACCCGCTGGCCGGACGCCGGGACATCCCGATCGTGCACGTGACCCATTTCAACCGTCTGTATTGGGACTGCGGGACCAGCCGGACCGAGGTC
Organism: Arthrobacter sp. JSM 101049; assembly: GCF_041679245.1. NCBI lineage: Bacteria > Bacillati > Actinomycetota > Actinomycetes > Micrococcales > Micrococcaceae > Arthrobacter > Arthrobacter sp. JSM 101049. The sequence goes on from NZ_JBGFFC010000002.1 coordinate 528,028, forward strand.
ATCGAACACGGCATCGTGGACCCGGGACTGCAGTACACCGGCGAGACCGCGACGCTGGGCCTGGCCATCAACGAACCGGTCCGCCGGTGGCGGGTCACCGGCACCGACCTGCTGCCCCGGTTTGCCCAAGTGGCCCCGCTGGAGGTCTTCGGCATCGGCGTCGAGCAGCTGCCCGGCGCGGTGGACATCGCCGCCGACCGCCTGCTCATCGGCGGTGACGTCCCGCCCGGGGAGCTGCGTCGCCGGCTGCCCCGCTCGCGGGCCTACCTCCACCCCTTCCGCTGGACCTCGCTGGGCCTGGCCCTGCTCGAGGCCATGCACCTGGGCATGCCCGTCATCGTGCTCGGCGCCACCGAGGCCTTCCGCGCCGTCCCGCCGGAGGCCGGGGCCGTGTCCTCCGACGTGGAGGAGCTCGCCGCGATGGCCAGGCGGCTGGTGCACGAACCCGAAGAAGCCAGGGCCCGGGGCCTGGCCGCCCGCGAGTTCGCCCTGCGGCACTACGGGCTGCAGCCGTTCCTGGACGCCTGGGACCAGCTGCTCACCGACATCTCCGACGTCCACGAGGCGGAATTCCTGACGGAAGGATCGACACCATGAAAATCGCGATGATCTCCGAACACGCCAGCCCGCTGGCCGCCATCGGCGGGGTCGACGCCGGAGGGCAGAACGTGCACGTTGCCGCCCTGTCCACCGCCCTGGCCCGCCGCGGCCACCAGGTCACGGTCTACACGCGCCGCGACGATCCGCAGCTGCCCGAGCGTGTGCCGGTCTGCGAGGGATTCGAGGTCGTGCACGTGAACGCCGGTCCGGCATGCAGCATGTCCAAGGACCTGATCCTTCCGTACATGTCCGACCTGGCCCAGGGGGCCGCCGCAGATTGGGCCGCCGATCCGCCCGATGTCATCCACGCGCACTTCTGGATGTCCGGGGTAGCCGCGCTCGAGGCCGCCCGGGCCGGGGCCCGGGACATCGCCGTGGTGCAGACATTCCATGCGCTGGGGACCGTCAAGCGCCGCCACCAGGGTGCCGGGGACACCAGCCCCGTCGAACGTGCCTGGCTCGAGGCCTCCGTGGCCCGCTCGGTCGACGCGATCGTGGCCACCTGCTCCGACGAGGTGTTCGAACTCAAGGCCCTCGGTGCCGAGGGATCGCGCATCTCCGTGGCCCCCTGCGGCGTGGATCTCTCGCTGTTCACCGCCGACGGGCCCCGCGAGGACCGCGGCCAGGCGCACCGGGTCGCGGCCATCGGCCGGCTGGTCCCGCGCAAGGGAGTGGACCTGTCCATCCGGGCCCTGCACTGCCTGCGCGAGCGCGGGGTCTCCGACGTCGAACTGCTGGTGGTCGGCGGATCCGGCGCCGCCGATTCGCTGGACGACGACCCCGAGGTCGCCCGGCTGCGCGCCCTGGCCGCCGAGCTGGGCGTCGCCGACCAGGTCGTCTTCCGCGGCCAGCTGCCCCGCGAGGACATGCCCGCGATGCTGCGCAGCTGCGATGCGGTGGTCTGCACCCCCTGGTACGAACCCTTCGGGATCGTGCCACTGGAGGCCATGGCCTGCTCGGTGCCGGTCGTGGCCAGCAGCGTCGGCGGCCTCATCGACACCGTGCTGGATGGGGTGACCGGCCTGCATGTGCCCCCACGCGACGAGGCAGCCCTGGCCGATGCCCTGGCGCAGCTGCTCGCCGACCCCGAGACCGCCACCCGCTTCGGCGCGGCCGGCTGCCAACGCGCCACCGCCCGCTACTCCTGGGACCGGATCGCCGCCGACACCGAGAAGGTGTACCGGCAGCTGGCCCGCTCCGCGAGCGCACCCCAGCTCAGCCAAGTGATTGGACGTGCATGATGAAGAACCCCCGCACCCCTGTCCTGGACGCCACGACGGCGCCCCCGTCCCCCGCGTCCCGTCCCTCGACTCCTTCGTCGGTGGCGCCGATGTCACCGCGCGTCGAGCCGTACGACGGCGGAACCCGGGCCACCGTCTTGGCCCACCTGGACGAGGTGGTCCCGGCTCTGGAATCGCTGCGTTCCTCCGCCGGCACCCTGGCCCGTTGGGGGGCCGTCCTGGCCGCGAAGCTCAGCGCCGGGCACCGGCTGCTGGTGGCCGGCAACGGCGGTTCGGCGGCCGAGGCCCAGCACCTCACCGCCGAACTGGTGGGCCGGTTCGACGGCGAGCGCGGGGCGTATTCGGCGATCTCGCTGCATGCCGAGACCTCCGCGTTGACCGCCATCTCCAACGACTACGGCTATGAGAAGGCCTTCTCCCGGCAGGTCCGCGCCCACGGCCGCGACGGCGACGTGCTGCTGCTGCTGAGCACCAGCGGGACCAGCGCGAACCTGCTCCACGCCGCACGGACCGCCCGGTCCTGTGGTCTGGAGACCTGGGCGCTGCTGGGCACTGCGGACTGCGAGCTGGCCAGGCTCTGTGACGACCTGGTTGCCATCGACGGCCCCTCGGCGAACGTGCAGGAGTGCCACCTGATGGCCGTGCATGCGCTCTGCCGGGTCTTTGATGCCGAGGTGCGCTCCATGACCGGCGACGGGGGGTGGCCGGCATGACGATCGCCGTCGTCGGGGATCTGCTCCTCGACCATGACCTCGTCGGCGAGGCGACCCGGCTCAGCCCGGACGCCCCCGTGCCGGTGGTCGACGTCGACGACTCCACCTACCGCGCCGGCGGGGCGGGCCTGGTGGCGCGCATGCTCGCCGCCGACGGCCACGACGTGGTGCTGGTCGGCGTGACCGGCGACGACGCCCCGGCCGGGCGGCTGCGGGAGGCGCTACGGGGCATCCGGCTGGCCACCGGGCCCTCCGGGGCGCCCACCCCGGTCAAGACGCGGATCCGCGCGTCGGGCCAGGCGGTGGTGCGCGTCGACGAGGGCTGCGCCCGACCCGGCGTCCCCGGCGCGACACCCCGGATGCTCGAGGCCATCGCTTCCGCCGACGCGGTGGTCGTCGCCGATTACGGCCGCCGGCTGCTCGAGAACGACGACGTCCGCGACGCCCTCGAGGCCGCGGCCACCCGGGTGCCGGTGGTCTGGGATCCGCACCCCTCCGGCGCCGCGCCGGTCCGCGGCCTGGCCGCTGCCACCCCGAACCAGGCCGAGGCCCTGGCCTTCGGCTCCGCCGGCGATGCCGCGGGCGCCGCCACGGAACTGGCCGGCCGGTGGGGGTGCCCGGTCGTAGTGACCCTCGGCCGGCACGGGGCCCTGCTGCACCACGGCACCGGGTCCGGGCAGCGGATCCCGGCCCCGGTGATCGGCACCACCGACCCGTGCGGCGCCGGCGACCGCTTCGTGGCATCGCTGGCCGTCGGCCTCGCCACCGGGGCCGCCCTGCAGGATGCGGCGCAGGAGGCCGTCCAGGTCGCGGCCCGGTTCCTGGCCGATGGCGGGGTCTCGGCCCTGCACCGGCAGTTCCCGGTGGTCACCGATGCCGGCAGCGCCACGCCCTCCGCTCCCCACGATGCCGGCACTCCCGGCCCGGGCGGTACCCAGGGTCCCGGCGGCACCGGTGCCGCGGACGTCTGGGAGACGCTGGCGCAGGTCAGGGCGGCGGGGGGCACCGTGGTGGCCACGGGCGGCTGCTTCGACCTGATCCACGCCGGGCATGCCAGGACGCTGCAGGCGGCCCGGGCCCTGGGCGACTGCCTGGTCGTGCTGCTGAATTCGGACGACTCGGTCCGCCGGCTCAAGGGGGCCGGCCGGCCGATCATCTCCGCCCACGACCGCTCCGAGCTGCTCTCCGCCCTCGGCTGCGTCGACGCGGTCCTGCTGTTCGAGGACGACACGCCCGTGAACGCCCTGGAACAGGTCCGCCCGGACATCTGGGTCAAGGGTGGGGACTACGAGGCGGCCGAGCTGCCCGAGACCCCGCTGATCGCCTCCTGGGGCGGCCGGTCGGTGATCGTGCCCTACCACGTGGCCCGTTCCACGACGTCGCTGGCCGCCGCGCTGGCCAAAGTCGGCTGACCCGCCGGCCCCTTCACACTCCCCCGAGCGCCCCGCCCGGGGACAGCACACCCATTCCAACGACCACGTCAGGAGCATTGATGACGAACGCACCGCAGACGAACGCACCCCAGCAGTACAACCCCGGCCGGGTCCTGGTGACCGGCGGCAGTTCCGGGCTCGGCGCCGCCGTCGTACAGGCGGTGGCCGACGCCGGTGGAACACCGGTGGTGATCGACCTGCAGCCGCCCGCCGACGGCGCCACGGCCTTCATCCAGGTCGACGTGACCGACCGGGAGGCGGTCGCCGCCGCCATCGAGCAGGCCGCCACCGAGCAGGGCGGCCTGGACGCCGTCGTCACGGCAGCGGGCATCGACCGGTGCGGCAAGCTGGACGAGGTCCCCGCCGACCAGTGGGAGCTTGTGCTCGGGGTGAACCTGCTGGGCACCGTCTCGGCGGCCCGGGCCGCGTTGCCGCACTTGAAGGACAGCCATGGCCGGCTGGTGACGATCGCCTCGACGCTGGCGCTGCGCGGGGTCTCCGACGCGACGGCCTATTGCGCCTCGAAGTTCGGCGTGCTCGGTTTCAGCCGCGCCCTGGCCGCGGAAACGGCGGGGCAGCTGGGGGTGACCACCATCATCCCCGGCGGCATGGACACGCACTTCTTCGACGACCGGACCGAGCAGTACCGGCCGGCGGACAATTCGCAGCTGAACGACCCCTCGCGCGTGGCGGCCTCGATCCTCTTCGCCCTGTCGCAGCCCGCCGGGTGCGAGGTGCGCGAGCTGCTCATCTGCCACGAGGGCGAGGACTCCTGGCCGTAAACCCCGTTCCAGCTGACGGCGGCACCCGCCCGTGTCGCCGTTACCCGGCAGCCGGTGTGGCGGTCTTCCGGGACAGATGCGTGAGGTCCTGGACGTCCGCGTAGACAGCGGCCACATCCACCTCGGCGGTGAGCGGGAAGACGTGCTCGCAGCGCGGGGCGTTCCAGCCCACCTGCGTGACGTCGACGCCGCACTGCGGGCACCGTGTCACCCAGCCGAGGTGCACGCGGTGCCGGCTGCGCTCGAACGGGGCGGCCATGATCAGGTTCCCGACCCAGAAGATGCCCACGGTGGGCGCCCCGACGGCCTGCGCAAGATGGCGTGGGCCGCTGTCGTTGCCGACCATCACCGTGCACGAGGCCAGCAGGCCGGCCAGCCCGCCCAGCCCCAAGGAACCGGCGAGGACGTGGACCCGCTCGGCGGCGTCGGGGGCGTCGGCACCCACCAATGAGCGGATCTGCCGCGCTAACCCGGCCTCGGATTCGTCGCCGACCAGGAACACCTCGTAGCCGTCGGCTGCCGCCTGCCCGACCAATGGCGCGAAGGACGACGCCGGCCACTTCCTGCGCCCGTCCGTGGCCCCGGGGTGCACCACCAGCCAGGGCGCGGCCGGGTCGGCCCCGACGGCGGCGGTGGCCGCCCGCGCCTCGGCGCGGTCGGACTCGGTAACCTCCAGGACGGGGGCCAGTGCGGTGGTGGCCGCACCCGCCAGGCCGACGACCTCCAGGGCGCGGAGCACCTCGTGTTGGTAGTAGTGGTAGGGCACGGTGCGTTCGAGCTGCGGTGCGTCCTCGGTGGCCGTGCCGATGGTGTGGCGCGCCCCGAGTTCGAGCAGGAAGCCGTTGGAATAGCGTCCGCCCCCGTGCACCTGCACGGCGAGGTCGAAGGACCTGGCCCGCATCCGTTCCTGGAACCGCGCGATCTCCCCGGCGTCGTCGTGCTCCTGGTCCGCCGGACGCGGCCTGACGCCCTCCGCGTGGGGCAGCACCACGACCTCGTCCACCGGACCGGGCCGGCCGGCCAGCAAGGCGGCATGGATGGGGGTGCCCAGCAGCGTGATATGGGCGCCGGGGTAGGTCTCGGCCAGGGCGGTGATCGCCGGCATGGCGAAGAACAGGTCCCCCAGCCCTCCCCCGCGCAGCACGGCGATGCGCTCCACGGCGGCGAACTGCTCTGCAACGGGTCCGACGGCGGTGGGCAGCATGGGTGGCTCTCCTCCCCTTCCACAGGTCGTGTTTTCGGGTCGTGTTGTCCGGTCATGTTTTCCGGTCATGGTTCCGGGCCGCGATGACAGCGATCGGCGGGTCCCGATGTCCCACCACCCTATAAACGGTTCACCGGCTGGTGGAAGCAAAAAGGCGCCCGGCAACTTCCCCGACACCGTCCTGTCTGAAAGCGCGGCCAGCGGGTACTAGGAACAGTGAGGGCCGGTTCAGACCGCCGGCCGACACGGATCACCAGACCACCAGGAGGAAGACGATGCCCACCGCCCCGGCGCACCCACCCGAGACCGCCCAGGGATCCATCACCATCCTCGACCCAGCCACCGGTGTCCCGGTCGGCACCCTTGAATCCGCCAGTGCCGAGCAGGCCAGGTACGCCCTGGGCCGGGCCCGGAAGGCGTCCGCCGGCTGGGCGGCGACGGCGCCGGCCGAACGCGGCGAGCTGCTCCATGCCGCGGCCCGCGCCCTTGAGGACGCGGCCGCCGAGCTGGCCGAGCTGAACCAGCGCGAAACCGGCAAACCCCACGCCGATGCGCTGGGAGGGGTGCAGGCCGGGGCCGCCACGCTGCGCCAATATGCCGAACTGGGCCCCTTGCACCGCGGGCACAGCCTGCGCGGTGGCCAGCAGGCCATGGATTACACGGTCACGGTCCCGCGCGGGGTGGCCGTGCTGCTCACCCCGTGGAACGACCCGGTCGCCGTGGCCTGCGGCCTCATCGGTGCCGCCCTGGCGACGGGCAACGTCGTCGTGCACAAGCCCAGCGAACGCTGCCCCCATGTGGGGCGGCTCATGGGACGGCTGCTGGCCGAGGTGTTCCCACAGGACGTCGTGGTCACGGTCACCGGCGGACCCGACACCGGCCAGGCACTCGTGGAGGCCCCGGAAACCGATGTCATCGGGCACGTCGGCTCCACCGCCACCGGCGAGCGGCTCGCCCGGCTCGCGGCGCTGACCGGCGCCCACCTGCTCCGCGAGAACGGTGGGAACGACCCGCTGCTCATCGACGAGGGCATCGATCCGGCGTGGGCCGCCGACCAGGCCGCGCTGGGATCCTTCGCCAATGCCGGCCAGATCTGCACCTCGGTGGAACGCATCTACGTCCACCGCTCCATCGCCGAGGCATTCTGCCGGGAACTCACCGAGCGCGCCCGTGCACTCAATGCCTCCGGTGAGCTGGCACCGCTGGTGGATGAACGCATGCGCCAGGAGGTCCACGACCAGGTCACCGAGGCGCTGGAGCATGGTGCGCGGGCCGCCGAGGGCGGTTCCATCCCGGAGGGGGCCGGGGCCCGCTACCCGGCCACGGTGCTGCTCGACTGCACCTCGAGCATGCGCATCATGCAGGAGGAGACCTTCGGCCCGGTGGCCCCGGTGACCGTGGTCGACGACTTCGCCTCCGGGTTGCGCGCCGCATCGGCCGGGCGCTACGGGCTGGCCGCGACCGTGCTGACCGGCAACCTGACGCACGCCCAGGAGGCAATTGCCACCCTGCCGGTGGGCACGGTGAAGGTCAACAACGTCTTCGGCGGTGCCCCGGGCGGCGCCGCCCAGCCACGCGGGGCCAGCGGTGACGGCTTCGGCTACGGCCCCGAGCTGCTCGACGAGTTCACGTTCGTGAAGGTCGTCCACGTCGCCGAACCCCGCGCGGTGGCACCATGAGCGCGCAGCCGGGCGGCCGGCAGGCCCTGACCCCCGACATCCCCGATCTGCTCGTCCAGGCCGCCCCACGGGTGGTCGTCGTCGGCGACGTCATGCTCGATGGCTGGTGGCACGGGGACATCGAACGCTTTTGCCGGGAAGCCCCGGCCCCCGTCGTCGAGGTGACCAGCCGCCAGTACGCGCCCGGTGGCGGTGCCAACACCGCCGTCAACGCAGCCCGACTGGGCGGGCGCGTCTCCCTGGTGGGCCTGGTCGGGCAGGATGCCGCCGGGGACCGTCTCACCGGCCTGCTGGAGGAGGCGGGCGTCGCCACCACCGCCCTGTTGCACCACGCAGAGGCGGCGACGACGACGAAGGACCGCATCATCGGCGGCGATCAGATCCTCTTCCGCCTCGATGACCAGGCCCCCACGGCCCCAGCCGCCGCCCTGGACGAGTTGGCGGCCCGCATCCCCGGCGCGGTGGCGGGCGCAGACGTCGTGGTCGTGTGCGACTACGGGTCGGGCATGCTCACCGGCCCCGTCCACCAGGCCCTCCGCGCGGCCCTGGCCGGACGCGAGGCCAGCCAGCTGGTGGTCGTCGACGCCCATGACCCCCGCCCCTGGGCCGGCCTGGGTCCCGACCTGGCCACGCCGAACGCCGCCGAGGCCCTGGACTTGCTGGGGCTGGGCGCCGAGCGGGCACCCGACCGGGCGGCCGTGTTCCGGGAGCACCGGGACCGGCTGCTGGCGGAGACGGGGGCCAAATCGGTGGTGGTCACCCTGGACCAGGACGGGACCGTCTTCCTGCCGGCCACCGGCCCGGAACACCGCACGTGGGCCCGCCCGGTGACAGAGAAGCAGGCCTCCGGTGCCGGTGACACGTTCGTGGCCTGCCTGGCCGTGGCCACGGCGTCGGGGCTGGCACCGGATGTTGCCCTGGAGCTGGCCCAGGCGGCGGCAACCGTCGTCGTGCACCGGCCGGGGACCTCGGTCTGCAGCGCCGCGGACCTCGCGGCGCATCTGGGTGGCAGGCACCCGGGCCATGTCGACGCCGCGGCCCTGGCCGCCGCCGTGGAGCGCCACCGGGAGGCCGGGGAGAGCATCGTGCTGACCAACGGCTGCTTCGACGTGCTGCACCGCGGGCATACCCGCTACCTGGAACAGGCCAAGGAACTAGGCGACGTGCTCATCGTCGCGTTGAACAGCGACGATTCCGTCCACCGGCTCAAGGGCGAGGGCCGGCCCATCAACCCGCTCCCGGACCGGGCCGCGGTCATCGGCGCCCTGAGTTGCGTGGACTACGTGACCGTCTTCAAGACCGACACGCCGATCCCCCTGATCCGGTCGCTGCGGCCCGACGTCTATGCCAAGGGCGGGGACTATACCGAGCAGATGCTCGACGAGTCCGCGGCGGTCCACGAGGTCGGCGGCGTGGTGCGGATCGTGGACTACGTGGCGGACCACTCCACCACCGAGGTGCTGCGTCGCATGCGTGGCCCCAACGCCTCCCCGGCGGAATCTGGGAGCTGAGCGTGGCCCCTCGAACTGGTCCACCCGAGGGTCCCGACGACACCAGCGCGCCGGGCCCTGCACCGCGCATCGACGTCCTGATCCCCACCTACGGACGTGAGGCGGAGCTGGCCGTGACCTTGGCTGGCCTGGCTGCACAACAGGGGCCGGGGTTCGGCATCGTCGTCTCCGACCAATCGGAAGAGCGCCCCTGCCTGGAGGAACCGGCGGTGCGGGCGATGATCCGCATCCTGCGCTTCCGGGGACATCCGGTCCGGGTCGAGCGGAACCTCCCCCGGCGCGGGATGGCCCAGCAGCGCAGCTTCCTGCTGGGCTGCTCCACGGCAGAACGCGTGCTGTTCCTGGACAACGACGTCTGGCTCGAACCGCTGACGCTGCAGCGCCTCGACGAGGCCCTGACGTGGGGCCGATGCGGCTTCATGGGCTCCGCGGTCCAAGGACTATCCTTCCTCGAGGACGTCAGGCCGCACGAACAGGGGCCCCTCGAGTTCTGGGACGCGCCGCCACGCCCGGAAAGGGTGCGCCCCGACACCCCGGAATTCGGTCGCTGGACCCTGCATAATGCCGCCAACCTCGTCCACGTGGGCCAACGGCTACGGCTAGCCCCGGGCACGTGGAGGGCCTACAAGGTGGCCTGGGTCGGAGGCTGCGTGTTGTTCGACCGGGCCAAGCTGCTGGCCTGCGGTGGCTTCGATTTCTGGGACGAGCTGCCGACGGGCCACGCCGGGGAGGACATGGTGGCCCAGATGCGGGTCATGGAGGAATACGGCGGCGCGGGCATCATCCCGTCCGGGGCGGTCCACCTCGAATCGGACACCACCGTGACCGACCGCAGCACCGAGGCGGCCGAGGTCGTCCTGCCGTCTGCCGATGTCCCGGCCGATCCACCTGGCCGGCTCGGCCCTGCCGGTGCCTAGGATTCGCTGGGCTCCGTCGGCTTCTCATCGTCCTCGTCCCGTTCCAAGGAAATATGCCGCCGCTCGAATTCGCGGCTGCTGAAGGTCGCATGGCGCACCGCCTGCTCGTCGTCGAAGCTCGAACCGACAGCGCCGGCGAGGGTGCCCAGCGAAGCAGAGAGCCAGGAGAGGTTGATGTACTCGCTAAAGGCTGCTGGATGGCCGAGTTCGTCGCTGCGACGACGGCTATGACATCACGGACTTCTATGGCGTCGACTCCCGGCTGGGCAGCCTGGGCGACCTCGTCGAGCTGCTCCACGTCGCCCACCACCGGGGCCTGAAGGTCATTGCCGACCTGGTGATCAACCACACCTCCGACCAGCACCCCTGGTTCCAGGCTTCCGGGGCCAGTTTGGACAACGATTTCCGCGACTACTACATCTGGCGCGACACCGAACCGCCGGACACCTCGGACATGGTGGTCTTCCACCACGAGGAGGACTCGATCTGGGAGCACGACGGCGCCACGGAGCAGTGGTACCTGCACCGCTTCTACGCCCACCAGCCGGACCTGAACCTGGCCAACGAGAAGGTCCGCGACGAGATCGCCAAGATCATCGGCTTCTGGCTCGAGCTGGGCTTCGACGGGCTCCGCGTCGACGCCGTCCCGCAATTGCTGACCGCCGGGCTGCAGGACCGGATCGAGAACAAGCGCGGCTTCACGGACCCGCTGGGGTTCCTGCGCTCCCTGCGGCGGTTCATGAACCGCCGCAACGGCCGCTCGATGCTCCTGGGCGAGGTGAACCTGCCTTACACCGAACAGCTCCAGCTCTTCGGCGGCGACGATGCCTTGGGACTGACGATGATGTTCGACTTCGAGCTCATGCAGCACATGTACCTCGCCCTCGCCCGCCAGGATGCCGGCGAGGTGGCGGCAACGCTGCGGCGGCGCCCGCCCATTCCCGACGATTCCCAATGGGTGTGTTTTGCCCGCAACCACGACGAGTTGACCCTGGACCAGCTCTCGGAGGATGAGCGCGAGGAGGTCTTCGCGGCCTTCGGCCCCGAGAAGCGGATGCAGGTCTACGGCCGCGGCATCAAGCGGCGCCTGCCACCCATGCTCTCGGGGGACCTGCGGCGGATCAAGATGGTCTACTCGCTGGTCTTCTCGCTGCCGGGCACCCCGGCGCTCTACTACGGCGAGGAGATCGGGATGGGCGAGGACCTCGACGCGGACCGCCGCATGGCCGTGCGCACTCCGATGCAGTGGTCGGACGGGCGCAACGGCGGATTCTCCGAGGCCGACCCGGACCAGCTGCCCGACGCCATCGTCCAGGGCGAGTTCGGCCCGGAGAACACCAACGTCGAAGACTCCAAGCGCGAGCCGGAGTCGCTGCTGAAATTCGTGACCGCGCTGACCCGGCTCTACCGCGAATGCCCCGAGTTGGCCTGGGGCAGCCTCGAGGTCCTGGAACAGCCGGTGCCCTCGGTACTGCTGCACAGCTGCACGTGGGAGGGCTCGAGCATCCTGTTGGCCCACCACCTTGGCGACCAACCCGCCATCGTGCCGATTTCACTGCAACACGAGGCACCGGGGACGGAACTGGTGGACCTGTTCACCGGCGAGCGCACCTGCCTCAATGACCACCGCAACGCAACGATCGACCTGCCCGCCTATGGCTTCACCTGGCGACGCATCCACCGTCCCGAACCCCGGGAAGGGCTGCTGCCAGATGTCTCCACGGCTGTCCCGCGCAGAAAGGAATGACGCCATGCCCTCCTCCCCCGCCCACGATCCGGATTGGTGGCGGCAGTCCGTCGTCTACCAGATCTACCCGCGCAGCTTCGCCGACCACGACGGCGATGGCCTCGGTGACCTGCGCGGGGCCACCTCGCGCATCCCCTACCTGGCGGAACTGGGCGTCGATGCCGTCTGGTTCAGCCCCTTCTATCCCTCCCCGCTGGCCGACGGCGGCTACGACGTGGCCGATTACCGCGACGTCGATCCACGTCTGGGCACGCTGGAGGACTTCGATGACCTCGCCACCGCAGTGCACGACGCCGGTCTGAAGCTGATTGTCGACATCGTCCCGAACCACTCCTCGGACGAGCATCCCTGGTTCCAGGACGCGCTGGCTGCCGGACCGGGTTCCCCGGAGCGGGACCGCTACCTCTTCCGCGACGGCACCGGGCCGACCGGCGACTCCCCGCCGTCGAACTGGTCCTCCCACTTCGGCGGCAGTGCCTGGACGCGCGTGACCGAGCCCTCCGGCGAACCGGGACAGTGGTACCTGCACCTGTTCTCCCGGGAGCAGCCGGACTGGAACTGGCAGAACCAGGAGGTCCGCCAGGACTTCCTGCGCACCCTGCGCTTCTGGGCCGACCGCGGAGTCGACGGCTTCCGGGTGGATGTGGCGAACCTGCCGGCCAAGGACATGAGCGAGCCCTTGAAGAGCCAGTCGGGGGCGGTTGACGACCTCACCCCGGAGGAAGGCAAGTCCCCGACCTTCGACCGGGAGGAGATCCAGGAGATCTATCGCCACTGGCGGGAGGTCTTCAACGAATACGATCCGCCGCGCAGCGCCGTGGCCGAGGCCTGGGTGCCGGCCGAGAAGCGCCTGATCTACGCCGAACCCGAGGGCCTGGGCCAGGCCTTCAACTTCGACCTGCTCGTCGCGGACTGGGACGCGAGCCAGTTCCGATCCACCATCGCCGAGAACCTCACCCAGGCGCGGGTCGCCGGAACGTCCTCGACCTGGGTCTTCTCCAACCACGACGTCGTACGCCACCCCAGCCGCTACGCCGTGCCTGCGCGCACCGATCTCGATGCCTGGTTGCTCACCGACGGGACCGATCCCGTACCTGACCCGGAGACGGGGTTGCGCAAGGCCCGTGCCGCCACCTTGCTGATGCTCGCCCTGCCGGGATCGGCTTATCTGTACCAAGGCGAGGAGTTGGGCCTGTTCGAGGTCGCCGACCTGCCGGCCAATGCGCTCGAGGATCCGATCTGGCAGCGCTCCGACCACCAGCGCAAGGGCCGCGACGGGTGCCGCGTGCCGCTGCCCTGGACCACGGATGGCGAATCACTGGGCTTCGGACCGGGCGGGTCCCACCTGCCCCAGCCGGAGTGGTTCGCCGACCATGCTGTCGAGTCGCAGAGCGGGCAGGATGGCTCGAACTTGGAGTTCTACCGCCAGGCGTTGCGGCTGCGCCGCGAGCTGCAGGGCGCCGAGGACATCTTCTGGCCCGAGCACACCCAGGCGGGCATCGTGGACTTCGTCCGGCCCGGCGGCTGGCATTGCCTCACCAATTTCCGCCAGGACGGCGGCGTCCCGCTGCCGAATGGCGAGGTGCTCATGGCCAGCTCCGAGCTGCCCGGCGACGGGACGCTTCCCGCGTCCACAACGGTCTGGCTCCGGCACTAGGGACAACGTCCTGCCACAGCAACCGTCGTGCCCAGCCCATCGGCTACGGCGCCCGGCCGCAGCCATCTCGGCGATCGCCTCGGCCGCGCGCCGCACCGTCATATTGCGGTGCAAGGTCTAAGGCCGGTCGGCGGCGCCGGGCCCGATCAGGAGCCTGTTGCCAAGGACTGAACCATCTGGTTAGGTGGGAATCGGTTCAGCAGAGGGCCACCCGATCGATGATTGGAGCCTCCTTGCGCTGCATCTTTCCCCCCAAGACCACCTTCCGTGCAACAGGCCATCTGTTGAGTGCCGACCTGTCCGTCGCTTCGGACCGAGGGGAGATGGCCTGAGCCATGACCATCGTCATCGAGAACAACCGCGAGCAGCTCCAGTACCAGATCTTCAAGGCCGGCGACCTGGCTGGATTCGTGCAGTACAGCATGTCCGGCAGCGACATGTGGGTCTTGTACACGTCCATGAAACGACACTTCAAATCAGCCGTGCTCGCTGACATCCTCATGCACCACGTGCTCTCGGACGCCCATAGCAGCCGCTTGGCCGTCCTGCCGTTCTGCCCGGCCCTGCGCACGTTCATCGCCGAACATCCGGAGTTCGCGAACCTTGTCCCGGCCGAGTGGCAGCAGCGTGTCCCCGCGCTGGCCCATGCCACGCCCGGCGGCGAGATGAAGGCATCCTTGGACTTCGTGCGCCTGACGGGCTCCCGCCGGTCACGGCTTCAGGAAACCACCTTGGACTCTCCCGATGTCGCCGAATACACGGGAAGCATACCCGTTCAGGTCCCGGAAACGGACCCGGGGGCTCCCGGCGTCGCCGCCCAGCGGTCCGGGGGATAGCCTGAAATTCCGGGGCCGACGCACGCAGCAGACCAACACCACAACCAGCACCACGACCAGCGCGTGGGTTTGAAGGCAACGATCCAAGCCGATCGGGAGGAACCGTGACGGAGAACCAGCACCTCGACACCGAGACGGTGGCCGGGCACCTGCAGAAGTTCATCCTCGACAGCGAACAGACCCTGGATTTCCTGGGCCGGTTGGCCGTCCACGCCTCGGGAGCGCTCTCCCGCAACGGCGCACTCATCCACTGCGGCGTCACCCTGCTGCGCGAACGCCGTGCCGCGACGGCAGCCAGCAGCAGTCCCGAGGCGCAGCGCATGGACGAGGTGCAGTACAAGTACGACGAGGGGCCCTGCCTCAGTGCAGCGCGCGACGGCGTGGAATTCCACGCCCCGGATCTGGCAGTCGAGACCCGGTGGCCGGAATACCTCCAGGAGATCCAGGACGCGGGGATCCGTTCCATCATGGCGGTCCCGATGGATTTGGCCGGCGAAGCCCTGGGCGCCCTGAACTTCTATGCCGAGGCGGTCCACTCCTTCGACGACTCGACCAGGGCCCAGGCCCTGGCCTATGCGGCACAGGCCGCCGACAGCATCCGTTTGGCGGTGCGGATTGCGCAGCAGATGGACACGCTGGAGGACCTCAAGGCGGCCATGGCCTCGCGCACGGTCATCGATGTCGCCGTCGGCGTCGTCATGGCGCAGAACCGCTGCAGCCAGAATCAGGCCTTCGCAATCCTCCAACGTGCTTCGAGCACCCGGAACCTCAAGCTCCGCGACGTGGCAGCGAAAGTGGTCGGTTCCATCGCCGCTGAAGACGTGGTGACCCACTTCGACAGCTGACCCAGCGCCCGCGCGCCCTGGCCGTGGTCCCGGGCAGGAGTGTCCGGAACATCGCGCAGGTTCCCCGAGGAAAGGAACACCGTGATCCCCACCCTCCGATCCCCCGACCAGTCCTTCGCCTTCCTGCGTGAGGGGTATTCCTTCATCGGTGCCCGGTGCGACCGGCTCGGGACAGATGCGTTTTACGGTCGGCTGCTCGGCCGCAGAACGCTCTTCCTGCGCGGGCCTCTGGGGGTCGAACTGCTGTATGCCCCCGGCGCCTTCCCGCGGGCCGGCGGCCTCCCCGCCTCGGCCGTCGCGTTGTTGCAGGACCGCGGCAGCGTCCAGCGGCTCGAAGGTCAAGCGCACCGGCACCGCAAGGACCTGCTCGTCCGCCTGGGATCTGCCGATCAGGCCGAGCGGCTGGCCGATGTTTTCGAGCGGTACTTCGCCGCGGCCCTGGCCCGCTGGAAGCAGTCGGACGGCATCCGCCTGCATGACGAGCTGGTCGTCCTGCTCGGCCTCGCAGCCCAGGAATGGGCCGGGCTCCCCACCCACCCCGACGCGGAACGACGGGCCCGCGACCTGGGTGCCATGATCGAGCAGGCCGGGTCGGTCGGACCGGCGAACTGGCTCGCCCGGATCCGCAGGGCGGGCACGGAACGCTGGTCCCGACGCGTGGTGCGGGACCTCCGCAACGGGCAAGACGACGGAACCCCCGTAGGCGCGATCGCCCACCACCGCGACGAATCAGGCCAGTTGCTGGACGAGGCGACTGCCGCCGTCGAGGTGCTGAACCTGCTGCGCCCGATCGTGGCCGTCGCCCGGTTCATCGACTTTGCCGCCGTGGAGCTCGACCGGGATCCGGCATGGCAGGAGCGGTTCCGCGCCGGCGACGATACCGCGGTGCACCATTTCGCCCAGGAGATCCGCCGGACCACCCCGTTCTTCCCGGCCATCGCCGGAGTGGCGGACCGCGAGTTCACGTGGGACGGGACGACGGTGCCTGCGGGAACGCGGACGGTCGCCGATTTGTACGGCACCGATATGGATCCGCGCTTGTGGCCGGCACCGCGGCACTTCGATCCCCGGCGCTTCCCTGGCCAGAACGGAGTCGCGAACCACCTCGTCCCACAAGGCGGCGGCGATGTCCACACCAGCCATCGGTGTCCCGGCGAGGACCTGACCCTGGCGCTGCTCGAACGCTCCATCGTCCTGCTGTCCCGGGCCAACGTCCACCTGCCGGCGCAGGACCTCAGCGTCAACATGCGCCGGATGCCGGCCTTGCCGGCCAGCCGGGTCGTTGCCCGGTTCCCCTCCCCCGGCCCGGGGCCCTCCTCCACCTCGCTGGAGGGACACCGGGTCGGCCCGGATTTCATCCCCGGTGCACGTCCGTCCCGGCCGGCCGGCCCCCACCCGAAGCATTGACCTCTACGGGGACGGCGCGGTTGACTGCAGGCAGGACGCCGGGCCGGACCTTCCGCGCCGCCGTCCCGAGTTGTTGTGGAGGATGACCATGAGCACCGACGAACCGCTATCCGGACCCACGGCCTCGATTCCGGGTGAGCCGGGGACCGAGCCCCCGGGCGAGCCGCGTCCGGATCTGCCCCCTGATCCCACCCAGCCGCCAACCTCCCCGCCCACGGAGCCCCAGCCCAGCCCGAGCACCGTGCCGACCACCGATCCGCCGACCTCCCCGGAGCCGCCGGCCGAACCCTGGCCGGAACCGGCCATCGACCCGATCGTCGTTCCACCCGAGCCGGAAACCGATCCCCGCCGCGAGGAGGCCGCGCGCCTGCAACGGCCCCTGGATTTCCCGTGAGCGACAGGCGCCGGACGCCGCTTCAGCGCGCGGAATCCCGCCACTCCGCCGAAGTGGACCAGGACAGCGACGAATTCCGGAACATGATGCGCCGGCGCCAGGATGCTGAGGCGAAGCTCCAGCGGCATCTGGAAGGCGAACGCGATGGCCGCCCGGTCGACGATCCGGACGGCACTATCTCCGATGGCCGTGACGACGCGGGACAGCATCCCGCCCCCGGAACAGGGCACGACGACGGGAGCTGAGTAGTCCCCGGGCGCCCGGTCTCGCAGGGGTCGCCGTGGTCGCCTCCAGAACCGGCGGGCGGACCGGCTGTCAGGACACGCAGAGGCAGAAGGGGTGGCCGGCAGGGTCCAGGAAGACCCGGAACGTCGTTCCGGGCTGTTCGGTGGCCAGGGTGCCGCCCAGGCGCAGGACCTCGCGTTCACCCGCGTCGAGGTCCTGGACCATCAGGTCGGGGTGGATCTGCTGGGGGACCGTCTGGCCGGGCCATTCGGGTGCGCGGTAGTCGGCGACCCGCTGGAAGGAGATGCAGTTCGACCCGTCGTCGGGACGGATGTCGAACCAGTCGTCCTCATCCTCGTTGACCCTCCAGCCGAGCAGCCCGGCGTAGAACGTTGCGAGCGCTGCCGGGTCGGGGCAGTCGATGACGAAGCTGGGGTAGCGTGCGATGGCCATGCCCGCACGCTACACCGGGCGCGGCGGCCGGAAAAGGGCTCGGGGCCGTGGAACGGTCACCGGTTCAGCCAAAACACCCAGCCCGGGGCGGGCAGGCCGTCGTCGAAGGGCGTCCTCTCCCCCGAGGCCTTGCGCCGGGTGACGGTCCGGTTGTTGGCCACCACGCAGCCGATCAACACCACACCCGAAACCACCCACGTGGCCACGCACCACAGCGGCATCCCGTCGTGGCCCGCCAGTGCGGCAAACACCGCTGCCACCAGGGCCGCGGCGACGGCCAGCAGCGACACGGCCCCGGCCAGCCGCTCCCCCGGCCACATCATCTCGAGGTCGTTGGCATACGGGGCATCCGGCGGCGGGGACCGCGCCGGGAAAAGGACCGACAGGAACCAGGTCAGCGGCAGGATGGCCACGGCCACCACGAGGCACCCGGCCAGCCCCGCGCCCATCGATAGCAGCGACGCGACAATGGCGTACAGCCACCGGCCGCCCTCGAGATCGTCGCTGTAATAGCCAGTGGGCAGGATCAGCAGGGCAGCGAGCACGTTGCCGGCCAGGACGGTCGCCGCGGAGCTGAGGGCCATCCACGGCCACGCCCGCAGGTAGAGGCCGCCGAGTCCCCAGCGGCGCCGCCACGGCACGCCGCGCCCGAAATACAGCCAGAACAGCGTCTGCAGCAGTCCCCAGGCGGCCGCCAGGATGCAGCAGGCGGCGAGCCACTCGGCGCGGATGTCCGCTGCGGGATCGACCGTGGCCGCCCAGATCCCCACGAGGACGGCGACCACCACGGCTGCGCAGCAGGACTGCCCGATGATGAAGTGGCGCGATGGCCGCTCCCAGCTTCCCAGGAGGTCCTTGGCTCTGCTGTCGCTGTCGAGGTCCATGGTCCTATTTTGCCCACCCGATGGCCGAAGCGCGATGGGGAGAAGTCCCCTCCTGGCCGGCGGCGCGGCACGGCGGGTTCAGGCCGCGCGGGTGTAGCCGGCTTCCAGGAGTTCATCGACGGTGGTCGGCGCCCCGGGCTGGCCGCGCCGGACCACCAGGGCCACCACGCACGTCACCACCGCGACCGCCGTGGCACCGGCCAGCGTGGCCTGGGTGCCCAGGCCGTCGATGAGGGCCCCGGCAACGGCCGAACCCAGGGCGACGCCGATCAGCTGCGCCGTCGTCGTCCACCCAAAGGCCTCGGCCACGTCGGCTGCGGGGACGCCGGAGGAGGTCATCTGCGTCAGTGCGGCGATCACGGGGGCGACCCCGAGGCCGGCCAGGAACACCGTCACGGTGAGCCACCAGAAGCCGGTGCCCAGGGTCGCCAGGGCCAGGCCGAGGCAGACCACGGCCATGCGGCGGGCGGTGCTCCAGCGGGTGATGCGCTTGCGCCCCAGGTAGAGCCCGGCGGCCAGCGAACCAACGCAGAAGACGCCCAGGATGATTCCCGACGTGGCGCCGCCGTGGCCGAAGGTCGCCACGATCGAGGCCTCGACCATGGCGATGCACGCGCAGATCAGGAAGCCGATGACCGCGGCCAGGCGCAGGGCCGGCGAGCGCAGCACGGAGCCCAGGCGTCCGGTCGGCGGGACCGCCACGGCCCGGGAGATCTGTTCGGTGGTGATGAACCAGATGCCGCCGCCGATGAGGAACGCCGCCGCCATGATGATGCCCAGCGAGGAGTTGATCGACAGCGAAACGAAGGTGGTAAGCACCGGCCCGAGGATCCAGATGACCTCCTGCAGGGAGGCATCGAAGGAGAACAGCGCCCCACGGGCGCCGGGGGCCACCAGCGACGGGTAGATCGACCGGGCGGCCTGCTGCACCGGCGGGGTGCTCAGCCCGCAGACCAGCGCGATGGCTGCATAGGCGGCCACGGAGAGCCCGGGCAGCGCCAGGGCCAGGATCGCGAAGCCGGAGAGCACGATCGTGGCCAGCAGGACGCGGTGCAT
Organism: Arthrobacter sp. JSM 101049; assembly: GCF_041679245.1. Lineage (NCBI taxonomy): Bacteria > Bacillati > Actinomycetota > Actinomycetes > Micrococcales > Micrococcaceae > Arthrobacter > Arthrobacter sp. JSM 101049. Next base: position 547,612 of record NZ_JBGFFC010000002.1, read on the forward strand.
TCCGAAGCGGCCGAAGATTCGGCTGCTCAGGGGCCCGGCGATGGCCTGGCCGATCGCCAACGCGGCGAGCACCAGGCCGGCGGCTGTGTAGGAGTCGTGGACGCGCTCGACGTGGATCAACGCGGCCAGCGACAGCATCCCCGCGGGGAAGCGCGCGACCAGTTGCGAGACCACGACGCGGAACACGCCGGGGGCACGGAAAAGATCACGGTAGGAAGTCATGCATCCATCGTAACCAATAGTGCACGATACTGCACTATGTAGTGCATCACTATACGGCGACGGGGCCCGGCTGCCGTAGGATGGTCTTCGACCCACGGAAGGAAGACCTCGTGACCGGACACCAGGACATCGCCGCGCTGATCGGCCAGCGCATCCGCGCCCGCCGCACCTCCCGCCAGTGGTCCCTCGACGAGGTTGCCACCCGCTCGGGCGTCAGCCGGCGCACCCTGGTGGCCATCGAACAGGGCCAGGCCAACCCCTCGATCGCCGTGCTCTCGGGCATCTCCGACGCGCTGGGCATCGCGTTCGCCGCACTGGTCGGCTCGGGCGAGACCGAGGCGCTCCAGGTCCGCCGCTCCGGCGAGGGACCGCTGCTCTGGGAGGGGGACGACGGCGGCACTGCCCACCTCGCCGGAAGCCTGGGCGGGTCCAATGTCTCCGAACTCTGGGAGTGGCGCATGCTCCCCGGCGAGGTCCACCACAGTGCCCCGCATCCGCCGGGAACCCGAGAACTGCTCTCGGTCCACTCGGGGAAGGTGACCCTGGGCGTCAGCGAATCCAGCGAGGTGCTGGCCGCCGGCGATTCGGCCTCGCACGCCGGGGACGTCGAGCACAGCTACGCCAACGAGGGACGATCGGCGGCGGTGTTCTCCGTCGTCGTGCACTATCCAGCGGCCGCGGCCCTCGACCATGCGGGCACCGACCAGCCGGGCCACTCGACACGATGAGGTGGCGGGGACGGCGGGACCCGCGCCCGTTCGCCTACCCGCCGGCCCCGGTTCCCGCCCCGGGCCAGTAGTGGCTGTCGGGCAGCCCACGGGGACCGAAGATGGCCTGGCCCACGCGCACGGTGGTCGCACCTTCCTCGATGGCCGTCTCGAAATCCCCGGACATGCCCATCGACAGCTCGTCGAGCCCCACGCCGTCCGGGACGTCCTGGCGCAGCCGGTCGCGCAGGGTCCGCAGCCGGCCGAAGCAGCCCCGCACGCGTGCGGTGTCCTCGCTGAAGACCGCCAGCGTCATCAGCCCGCGCACCCGCAACGACGTGTAGTCCGGCACCGCCTGCAGGAACCCGGCGACCTCCTCGGGGGCCAGGCCATACTTGCTCTCCTCGGCGGAGGTATTGACCTGGACGAACACGTCCAGGGAGCGGCCCGCTGCCTGCAGGCGCCGATCCAGCGCCTCGGCCAGGCGCAGGCTGTCCAGGGCCTGGAATTCCGCAGCGAATTCGGCCACCAGTTTGGCCTTGTTGCGTTGCAGGTGCCCGATGACCGACCAGGACACGTCCTCGTCACCCAGGGCCTGCCACTTGCGGTGGGCTTCCTGGACCTTGTTCTCCCCCAGTTCGGTGCAGCCGGCGGCAATGGCCTGCCGAATCCGCTCCTCGGGGACCGTCTTGCTCACCGGCAGCAACCGCACCTGTTGCCCGTACGGACTTCGAGCCGCGGCCGCAGCGATCCGCTCTTGCACCGCGGCGAGGTTCCGCTGGAAGCCGGCCACGTCATCGGCCGTACGGTAGTCCATCGTCGTCAGTCTTCGCCCAGCCGCTTGCTGCGTTCCTGCAGCCGGTCGATGTGCTCCGAGGCTTGGGCCTTGGTCAGGTCGGCGGGGATCTCCTCGCCCGCCTCACGGGCCAACGTGTCCAGGTAGCTGCGCTGTGCGGCGGTCATGGGTTCGTCCCCGGTGACCCACTCCTCGGGGTCCCGGTTCACGTCGTCGTTCGATTCGGGGGTCGGGCTTCCCAGCGTTGCGGCATCATCACTCATAAGCACAGCGTAGAACGGGCGCCTGCGGCAGCGAAGCGTTCCCGTCGGGCGACTCCCGGCCGGGTAGCCTTGATCCATGGGTTCCTTGTTGCAGATCAGGAATGTGCCGGACGACGAACTCCGGGTCCTGAAGGCACGCGCGGCCGAACAAGGGGAATCCCTGAACACCTACCTGTTGAAGCTCATTGCCCGTGAGGTCGCGCGTCCCACGGCGGCGCAGGTCCTCGAGCGCGCGGCCCGACGCTTGGAACGGGGCCCGGGCCCGACCCTCGAGGTGCTCGGGGAAGCCCGACGCGAACGCGACGAGAACCTGGACCAGCGGAGGGGCTGATGATCGGCGTGGACGGCTCGGCGATCGTCGAGGCACCGCGCACCAGCCCTGTTCCGCCGTCGTGCACTGTGGGACCGTGGGGACATGGACTCCACCGTTGACGTGATCATCCTGGGCATGGGCCCCGGCGGCGAGGTCGCCGCCGGGAAGCTGTTGGACGCCGGCCGCCGCGTCGCCGTCATCGAACGGGAACTGATCGGCGGGGAATGCGCCTACTGGGCGTGCATCCCCTCCAAGACGCTGCTGCACCCGCCACGCCTGCTCGCCGCGGCCAACGGGGCGGCCGGCATCACCGGCACCACGCTGGACTGGGCCGACGCCAGCGACTACCGGGACACGATGATCCGCCATCTGGACGACTCCGCCCAGGTCGAGGGGTACCGCAAGCGCGGGGCGACCGTGCTCCAGGGCGCCGGCCGGATCCTCGGGCGCGAGGCGGGGCTGCTGCGGGTGCAGGTCGGCGACGACGAGCTGCGCGCCGAACACCTGGTCATTGCCACGGGCACGACGCCGATGCTCCCCCAGCTGCCCGGGCTCGAGGACATCACCGTCTGGACCAACCGCGAGACCTATACGGCCCGCGAGCTGCCGGCCCGGGCGGTGGTGGTCGGCGGCAGCGCCGTGGGCGTGGAAACGGCGACGTTCCTGGCCGGGTTCGGGGTCGAGGTGACCCTGGTCCAGCGCGGGGCGTCGCTGCTCTCGCGCGAGGAGCCACGCGTCGGCGAACTGGCCCGGCAACACCTCGAGGAGGCTGGCGTCCACGTCGTCCTCGGCGCCTCCCCCACCCGGGCCCGGCGCGACGGGGACTCAAGCGTGCTGGTGCTCGAAACCGCGGACCGGGACACCGACTCGACCGATCCGGCCGCCGTGTTCGAGGTGCGCGCCGACGTCGTCGTCTTCGCCACCGGCAGGACGCCTCGCACAGCGGACCTGGGACTGGACTCGATCGGCATCGAGCCGGACGACCACGGCGCCATCGGCGTCGACGACTCCTGCCGCGCGGGCGAGGGCGTGTGGGCGATCGGCGATGTCAACGCGGTCATGCCCTTCACCCACGTGGCCAAGTACCAGGGCCGGATCGTCGCCGACGCGATCCTCGGCACGCCGCGTACCGCCCACTACGACGGCGTTCCCCGGGTGGTCTTCGGCATCCCGGACATCGCCTGCGTCGGCCTGACCCGGGCCCAGGCCGATGTCCGGGGTCTGTCGACGCAGTCGGTCGAGCTGGACCTGGCCCAGGCGCTCGCCAGGCCGTGGACCCAGGAGCGGGATCCGGAGGGGCAGCTGGGCCTGCTGGCCGATACGGATCGCGGCGTGCTCGTCGGCGCCTGGGCCGTGGGCGACGAGGCCGGCGAATGGATCCACCATGCGGCGCTGGCCATCCGCGCCGGCATCCCGCTGGAGACACTGCGTGACCAGGTCGCCCAGTTCCCGACCTTCCACGAGGCCTACCTGGCGGCACTGGACCTGTTCGAGGCGTAGCCGCCGCCCTACGGCAGGTCAGGCTTGCAGTGCCGCCCGGGCGAAGTCCAACCGAAGGGCACGACGTTCCGGGCTTCCCCAGCCACGATGGAGCGCGTGGCCGGCGCCGCCCTCGGTCACGGTGGTCTCGAGGACCGTCCGGGTGGCGTAGAGCTGTTCGACATAGCGGATGAAGCGGAAATGCTCCAACGGCCCGCCCCCGGGACCGGCGTAGCCGAGCATGTCCATGCCGCGGGCGATGGCCTTCAGCAGGTCATCCTGCGGCGCCTCCGGATCCACAACGGTCACGAGCAGGTCCAGCATGCCCACATCCACCCGGTCCTGTGCCAGGCGTCCGGGCAGGACCCGGTCGGCCAGGCGCTGCCAAAGCGCCCCGGGCCGGTCGGCCTCCTTGCGGCCGGCGGCGGTCGCCACGAGGATGCGCCCGGCCTTGCGGACCAAGCCGGCACCCAGGGCCGATTCACGCAGCATGGCCACGATGCGGGCGGTGTTCTCCCGCTTACCACCGCGCCACACCGTGTCGTGGTCCCGCCAGCCGAGTTCATCCAGAACGCGGGCGACGCCGGCCTCGGTCAGGTTGCCGTTGGGTGTCAGCGATAGGCCTTCCTGCTCCTGGCAGGTGCGGATGAGCCATTGGTAGGGGGCCACGACGCCGGCGCCGGCAGTGGGAAGACCGGCCGGGAGGCGTTGGCCGAAGGGATCGATGCCGGCCCGGTGCAGGGCCCGGCCGAAGTCGTGACGGCCCCAGTCGTCCAGGTCCGCGATCCACCGCCCGGCCCGGTGAGTTGCTACCACGGCGCCCGGTGTGCCCGGATGCCACAAGCGCAGGTCGACGTTCGCGGTATCGACGTCGAAGTCTTCCGGGTCGAAGTCCTCGCCGAAGGCGGTCATCCCCTCGATCCAGGCCAGGCGGAAAGCGGGGCCGTCGACATCCTCATCCTTACCGTCAAGGGCGGCCCTGGTTCGGATGTCGTGCCGGTCCGCCCAGACGCGCAACACCTCTGCCCAACCGCCGATGCCACCGCAGTCCTCCAGCGGCGCGCGACGTAGACCACCCAGGACGCGGGCCTCGGGGTCTCCCGCGCTACGCGGTCGGCGAGACAGCTCGGTGATGACGTGCATCCACCTGTCACCGAAGTCGTACTCGTACCAGAGCTTCCCGTCGCCGTACCCCAGCGCCCCTGCCACCGTCTCCTCGGCCTCGTCGAAGCCCTCGAGCCCTTCGTCGAGGCTGTCGGCGTCGAACCAATTCCGGGCAACGATGGCCAAGGTCCCGCGACGGGCCTCGAACGGATTGCGGTCGGCAAAGGAATGGAGGTGGGAATTGGTCCAGCCCATCGCGGACTGCAGCACCTCGTGGAATCGGGGCAGCGGCATCGAGCCATCGACTTCGAGTCTGCGCCAGATTTCCGGTTCGGTGCCGATGAGGGAAACGGACAGGGTCAGCAGGGGTGCATCGGAAGTCACAACCCCATTCTGCACCGCCCGCCGCTTCCCGCGCGCACCACGGCTCTCCCGTGCGTGCGAGGAGCCCGGAGACGTCAGTCGCCCCCGCTTGATGGACCGGCCACGACGTCGACTCGGGCCCCGACAGCCTCATAGGTGGGCCGCGCCCGTGCATCCCTCGTGGCCAGCACGACCCCGTGCTCCCGGGCAGCCAGGGCGACCAATGCGTCGTAGGTCGCCCCGCCAGAGACACCGCAGCGCGCGAACTCGCGGTGAACGCCGGCCGCCGCCTCGGGCGAGAGCAGCAGGGGATCGGCAAAGTTGTCGTCGATCAGCAGTACTGCATCGGCGGGGCTCACCCGTGCATTCCCCGGCAGTCGGGTCAGCACGGAATACGTTTCCGCGAGGGCATGCCCGCTCAATACCAGCGAGCGCCCCGTGGCCCAGGACCTGACGACGTCGTGCGCTTCATGCGATGCGACCAGTAGCGCGATGGCGACACTCGTATCGACGGCACACGGAGGTTCAACCGTCAACGCCGGCCCGCATCGATCAGCGCGAACATGACGCCATCGGTGATGACGGTCTCTGCGCGGGAGACCAGGCGGCCATCGGCGTCCCGCTCCAAACGGGCGGTGCGTCCGCCGGGGGTAATTTGTACACCGCTGCCATAGGGCGATATATCCACTGTCGAACCGGGTGCCAGGCCCAATGCGTCACGAAGCACCTTCGGCAGGAGTAGCCGCCCCCCCGAATCAATGGTTGCTTCCATGGGAACATGTTACCACCGGAATCCCATGCCCAGCTGGGAAGCCACTGGGCCCCGGGCTAGCCCAGCCCAGTCTCCCGCAGCGTGATGTTGATCCGCCCCGTGGCCAGCCCGCAGCCGGCCGGTGCCGTTCCCGGATAGACCTTGGTGACCCCGTGGTAGGCCAGCCGCGACGCTCCCCCAAAGACGAACAGGTCGCCCGAGGCCAGCTCGATGTCCTCGTACGGCTTGTTCCGGTGCTCCGTGTTGCCGAATCGGAACCGGCAGGTGTCCCCGATCGACAGGGAGACGACCGGAGCCCGGGAGCGTTCGTCCCGGTCCTGGTGCATGCCCATGTGGGCGGCGTCGTCGTAGTAGTTCACCAGCGCGGTGTCCGGGGTGTAGGCCGCCCCCGCGGCCGAGTCGCCGGTGGCTTCGGTGACGGCCGTGCGGCCGAGCCGGACCATCCAGTCGGGGACCTCGAGCACGCGGTTGCCGTTCACGTCGACGGCCTCGCGGGTGTATTCGTAGGGCCTCCAGTGCCAGCCCAGGCAGACGGTCTTCACGCTCATCTCGTGTCCGCCGATCTTCGCGGAGCGCAGCGGGACGGGCCCGTGCGCCCACTCGTGGAACCGGTCGACCAGCCACCGCTGCCGGGCCAGGTCCAGCCAGCCCGGCACCCACGTGGCCCCGGACGCCAGTTCCCGGCGGGGGCGGACGAGCAGGTCGTCGCCGAACAGGGGCTCGCCGTTCATGCAGCCGCCTCGAGATGCAGCAGGGTCGTTTTGGCCTGGAGTCCGCCGACGTAGCCGCCCAGGCCTCCGTCGGAGCGCACCACCCGGTGGCAGGGCACGACGACGGGAAGCGGATTGGTGGCGCAGGCGGTGCCGACCGCGCGCACGGCGTTCGGGTTGCCCACGGAGCCGGCGACCTGCTGGTAGGTGGCGGTGTGCCCGTAGCCGATCTGCGGCAGGTAGGCCTGGACGGCCTGCCGGAAACCGGAGGACAGCCGGTGGTCCAGCTCCAGATCGAAGGCAGTGCGGCGGTGGGTGAAGTATTCGTCGAGCTGTCGGGCTGCGGCATCGAGCCTGGAGTTCCCGCGCAGGATGCGGGGGCCGATACGCTCGGCGAGGCTGGCCAACACCGCGTCGAAGTCCTCGCGCTCGTAGGCGACGCGGACCAGGCCGCGCTCGGTGGCCGCCACGAGGAGCGGACCCACCGGGGAGTCCACGGTGCGGTAGGCCACCTCGAGCAGGCCGGCTGTTTCGGCGCGTTCGGCCAGCGCGGAGCGCAGTGCGTCCAGGTGCGTGGCTTCGGCGGCGGTGGCCTGGGGGGCCGCGGCGGATGCCGCAGCGGCCCGGGGGTTCTCGGTACTCATGGCGTGGGTCCTTCCCAGGGGGCGTCGGGCCCGTAGGTCCGGCGGAGGGTCTTCAGCCCGTCGGCGGCGGCGCGGCGGACGGCCTCGGGTGTCCCGCCGATCAGCTCGGCCGTCCGGGCGTGTGGCAGTCCGCCCAGGTAGTGGTAGGCAATGGCGAGGCGTTGGCGCTCGGGCAGGAGCGCGACGGCGGCCCAGAGGTCGGGCTCGCCCTCCCCCGGGATTCCCCGGGGTGAGGTGCCCGCGGTGCCGCGTTCCGCCGTCGTTCCCGGGGGCCATCCGGGATCACCGGCCTGTCCTGCGGGGACGGGGTGGCGGGCGCGGGCGCGGGTGATGTCGAGGGCCTTGCGGTGGGCGACGGTGACCAGCCAGGCCTGGAGGTTGGTGTCCGGGTCGATCCCGGGCCAGGCCTTCAGCGCGGCGAGGAACGTCTCGGACCAGGCGTCGTCCGCATCGGCCCCGGCGCCGAGCACCGCGCGGCAGACGCGCAGCACCGTGGTGCCGTGGCGTTCCACGACCGTTTCGAATGCTGGGGTGTTCTTCATCAACCTGTAGACGCGTGGCGGGCGGAAAGTGTGAGGTCGCTTCCGGGCTGCGCTGCAGCAGCTACGTCAGCCGGCGGCCACGGTGACGACGGGACGGGTTGCCTGCCCGGAACCTGCAGCGAGGTCGGGGCGCCGGTCCACGCAGCGCGTGCGGTCCTCGAACGCGCGGGCATGGCGCAGCAGGCCCGCGTCGCGGTAGTGGTTGGCCGCGAGCTGGAAGCCGACAGGCAGGCCCGCGGCGGTGAACCCGGCGGGCATCGCCACCACGGGCAGGCCGGTCGCCGAGAGCAGGCAGGCCGAGCGCATCCAGTCCAGGTACGACGTCGATTCGACCCCGTTGATCGCGCCCGGGTACCGCTGCGTGGCGTCGAAGGGCAGCACCTGGGCGCCCGGGGCCAGGAAGAGGTCGTGCCGGGAGAAGAAGCCACGCACGGCGGCGGCCAGCCGGGTGCGGGCGGCCGTCGCCTCGATCAGCTCGGCCGCGCTCAGCCCCAGCCCCAGTTCGACGTTCCAGATGACCTCGGGTTTGATGAGCGAGCGGTGTGCGTCCACCAGCGGACCGAGGTTGGCCGCGAAGTCCGTGGCCCGGGTCCGCTCGAAGACCAGGTCGGCGCCGCAGAAGTCGATCGTGGCTTCCTCCACGATGGCTCCGGCGTCCTCGAAGTGGTGCAGTTGGGCGCGCAGGACCTCCAGCACCTCGGCCTGGACCGGCACGCCGAGCCCGAAGTCCGGGCTCCAGCCGATCCGCACCCCGCGCAGGTCCCCGGGGTCGCGGCCCTCGCGGCCGGCGAAGAGGCCGGCGAAGTCCGTGCCGGCCACCGGCGCCGGGGGCAACACGCGCTCCGACGGCCCGGCCACCGCCTGCATGAACAGGGCGATGTCGGCGACCTCGCGGGCCATCGGGCCGGTCCGGCCCAGCCACGCCCAGTCGTTGGCGGCCGCCGGCAGGGGGATCACGCCGTAGGAGGGCCGGAAGCCCACCACATTGCAGAAGGAGGCCGGGATGCGCAGCGATCCGCCCATGTCGGAGCCGTCGCCCAGGGACTGGATGCCCGCCGCGATGGCCGCGGCCACGCCTCCGGAGGAGCCGCCGGCGCTACGGGTGGGGTCGTACGGGTTGGTGGTGGTGCCGAAGACGGGGTTGAAGGTGTGCGATCCGGCGGCGAATTCGGGGACGTTCGTCTTCCCGGTGCTCACCACCCCGGCGGCCTTCAGCCGGGCCACGATCGGCGAGTCCGCGTCCGGGACGTGGTCGGCGAAGATCGGCGAGCCCTGGGTGCTGCGCATGCCGGCGACGTCGTGCGTGTCCTTGTGGGTCATCGGCAGCCCGTGCAGCAGGGGCAGCTCGGCCCCGGAGGCGGTCAACCGGTCGGCCGCCTCGGCGCCGGCGAGGGCGGCCTCCGCATCGAGCGTGACGACGGCGTTGATGGCCGGGTTGACTGCGGCGATCCGGTCGAGGTGGGACTGGACCACCTCGCGTGCAGACACTGCACGACGGCGGATCGCCGCCACGATCTCGGTGGCCGCCATCTGCTGGATCTCGTCCGTCACCGGTTCATTCCCCATTCCTCGAGTTCGTCATGCGCGGCCATCCGTCGACAGCACCGAGTATGCCCCGACCGGTCGGCGCAGCGCAGCAGTGTGACGCTTCCGCGTCACCGCTTGCGGGGCAGTTCCCCGGTGCGGGCCAGCTGGGCGGCGACGCGGACGAGCTTGGTGTTGGTTTCGGAACTGACATGCGCCAACAGGACGAAGGCGGGGCGGCGGTGATCTTGAAGCGTTCCATCAGGATCCCCTTGGCCTGCCCGATGACATCCGCGATGAGGCGGCATCCCGGAGTTGGTCGCTCTCCCGCGTCTCCACCAGGACGACGGCAGCGTGCGCGGCGACCAGCACGCCGACGTCCACCGCGTCCTCGTCGAAGGCATCGGTGTCGGTGCTGTAGAGGTTCAGCGTCCCGAGGACGTCGGACGCGACGAACAGCCGGATCGACAGCATGCTGCCCACCCCCACGTCGCGGGCTCTGGCGATGAATTCCGGCCAGCGTGCTTCGGTGGCGACATCGGGGACATGGACGACCGGGTCGTCGGCGACGACGTAGAAGCACGGGCCCTGTCCAAGTCGGACCTGCAGCTCATCTGCCCGGCGTGCCAGCGGACCCGAAGCGCACTGCGGTTCCATCGCCTGCCGGACCATGCTGCTGATCGACGCTTCCTGGGCTCCGGGGATCATGTCGACGGCGGTTTGGGCCAGGCGCGCGAGGACGTCGGCTTCGGTGCGTTCCTGGTGGAGCTGCTGGGCGAATTCGCCCATCCTCCAGGCGAGTCCGTCCACCGCGGGGCCGTCGACGGAATGGTCGGCGGCAAGTGTCTGGTCGTTCCAGGCTGGGTCCATGCCATGTTTCTTGCAATTTCCCCCAAGCCTCTTCTTCCCCGGCTTGGCCGCCACCTCGGCATCCGTGCCGCCGCTTCGACCCATTGCCTTGACTGCTGGGGGCGGCACCGGGGGTAATGGAATGACGATCCGCGTCGGCTTCCGCCGACGTACCCACCTCGATCGACAGGTTCGACAACGCCTGAGGCGCCGCCCCATGCCATCCCACCACTTCTCCCGCAATGATCCGCTTCCCCGTTTGCGGTCCGCCCTGCGGTCCGGCGAGGTGAGTCTCCAGGACGTCTGGATTGCCTGCGTCGGCCTCGGCGGGGAAGCCGATGCCTTCACCCTCGATGCCTATCTCCACGGCGTGGGAACCCTGTCCCCGCTCGACCATCTGGTTCTCGAGTGTGCCTGTCGGGACGCGCTGGACGTCTAGTCTGCGGTCCATCAGTGTGCCCGGTTCCTGTCAGGCCCGGCGGTGGGCGTCGCCGCACACGCCTCAGGTAGCCGGCCGCGGAGCACGAACGCCTCTTTGGAAGCCACCTCCAAGGCCTCCAAGGGCTACGGCTCGGTGCGGAAGCCGTTGACCTTGTGCGTGCCGTCGCAGAACGGCTTGATTCCCGAGCCACCGCAGCGGCACAGCGCGACGGTCTGCCGATGCGGTGCGACGGTCTGCCCGCGGGCGTCGCGGATCTCGAAGTCGCCGCGGACCAGCAGGGGCCCGTCGGGGCACAGCACGATCTGCTGGTCCACATCATCCTGCCCGCTCCGGCGCTCGGCCGACTGGCCCGTCTCGTCATCCGTGTTCATCGGGTTCCTCCCTCCAGTTGCTCCACCGCATCGCCCACGCCGGGGGTCATCCGGCGGCCGCCACGACTGCGGCCTCCCCGTTGGACAGCTGAGCCAACAGCGATGACCGCCCGTCCTGCCAGGCCTCCAGGAGCATTCGTCCCTGGCGCCCGTCGACGGCCAGTGCTGCCCGGGCCCCGAAGAGGACGTCGTCGAACAGTGCCGGTTCTGATTCCACGAGGCCACCGGCCAAATCGCGTCCGGCGATCTGCTCGTGCACCGCGTCGGCTTCGACGTGTTCGTCGAAGTAGTCGACGGCGGCGTCGTCGTAACCGTGCTTGCGGAAGCCGCGGGCGTAGTGCTTGTTCGGGATCGAGGAGCTCATCTCGTAGACGGCCAAATGCCCGCAGATGGCCCCGCGGAGCCGACGGTGCAGCCCGAAGAGCGACATCATGTTGACGCCGGCCAGGGTGTGGGAGGGAACGTAGTCCAGGTAGGCGCCGAAGGTGTCGTCCAAGCCTGCGGCCCGCATCGTGCGGGCAAAGAGCGCGCTGTGCATCCGGCTCGCCCGGCCCCCGCCATATTCGTCGGCCTGGATCTCGACCATGGCCGCCTTGGCTCGGCCGTGCAGCCGTGGGATCGCCCAGGTGTGCGGGTCGGCCTCCTTGAGCTGGTACACCGACTTGTGGACCAGGAACTCCTGGAGTTGCCATCCGGAGGCCTTGCCCCCGATGTAGCGCGAGACGCTCGGCGCCTCGTCTGCTGCCACCAGGGCGAAGAGCGTCTGCGCCACGGCCTCGGCATCCGGGGCCGAGCCGCCTCCGGGTTGCCCGGCCAGTTCGGAGTCGATGTCCACCCCATCGGCCATACGGCGCAACTCGGCCTCGAACGGCCGCTCGATCATCGCCCGTATCGCCAGCAGGCCTGGTTCCCATTCCCACTCCGGGTCGGCTTCGTCGATGCCCCCGTAATGGAGTTCGTAAAGGCAGAACAACGCCAATTGCAGGTCCTCGTCGGCCACCACGGAATCGGCGCCCCCGAGTGCCGAACGCACGGCATGCTCGAACTGCACCAAGCCGGGACGGGCCTCTGCAGGCGCGGTCGGCAGGAGTTGTAACAGCGTGGCACTGGCCGGGCCACGCGCAGCAGGCGGTTTCACAATGACGACCTTCCGGCAGGGGGCTGGATTGCCGCCAGCATAGGCATACCGCGGCACGGAGAGCACGTGTTTGCGTCGTCGGGCCGGCGGCTGCCCGCTGCCGGGTGGGGGCGGCTGGCCGCAGAGCGTCCCGGGGCTATTCCGTGCCCGGCTCCTCGCCCGGTCCCTGGCCCGGCGCGTTCTCGAGGCGGCGCGAGACCTCTTCGAGTTCGCTACGCAGCCGCGCCAATTCCGCGCTGGACGATTCCACCGCCAGCGCCTGGACGAGTTCGGTTTGCCGACGCCGCAATCCAGCCATCTCGTGGTCCGTCAATGGTTTCCTTCTTGCTGAAAGCCGAGCATCCGACCATCGGCACCGTCGAGTTGTTCGGCACCACCATCTGGCTCGGCTGGCTGATGATGGCGGTCATGGCGATCATCGCCGTGCCTCCGGTCGTCTTCGGCAGGTTGAAGATGAAATGCGCCGAGCCGCTGCACAACAAGCTGCTCTTCGCGGACGCGGACATGAGCAAGGCGGACTGGCAGACCAACGTCGCCTCCATTGTCGGCGTGGCCGGAGTCGGCATCGCGTGGTGGTGGATGGACGCGGTCGCCGCGCTGGTCATCGCCGCGGGCATCCTCCCGGACGGCATCAAGAACACCAGCGCCGCGGTACTGGACCTGATGGACCACAGTGCCACGACCTTCGATTTGAAAAGCCCCCATCCTCTCATCCGCGACATCGACGACGTGCTCAAGGGCCTCGACTGGGTGGCCGAAGCCCACTCACGTGTCCGGGACATGGGTCATGTCTTCCACGTCGAATCGTTCTTGGTCCCGGCCACCGGCGGTGTTGACATCCACCAGCTCCGGGAGGCCCACGATGCCTGCGCCCAGATCGACTGGAAGATCCAGGACATCGTAATCGTCCCGGTCGACGAGGTGTCTTCCGACCTGGACCAGACGAGCTCACGCGACAAGCGCGCCTAGGTTTCCTGTCCCGGCGTCCTGCCCGGCACCGCCCCGGCAGGACTCCGGCGGCGTGGAGCTCGGAGCCTCCGCGCCACCGGAGTGGAGGGACAGGATTCAGCCAGCCTGCGGTGCCGGTTCGGCGAGGATGCCGTCGATCTGGCCCATCGCCTGGGCCATGCCCTCCTCCATCCCCATCTTGACCATTTCCTGGAGCTGTTCGACGTTCTCGAAGTGCGTGACGGTCGTCATGCGCGTCCGCCCGCCCAGGTCCTCGAGGGTGACCGTGCACGAAGTGCTGCCCAGGAAGCCACTGGGTTCGCCGTCCTCCCCGGCGAAGCCGTCCTCGAAGGCGAAGCGGGTCGGGGCGCTGACGGCGGTGGTCTTCCACCAGCCGGCTGACTTCTCGCCGCCCGGTCCAGTCATGTAGTAACGGGATTCACCGCCGGGGACCATCTCGTGCCGCACGAACGTGGCCGGCCAGGTGGGCGGTCCCCACCAGCGTTCGAGCTGGCGCGGGTCTTCCCAGATCTGCCAGACCCGCTCGATGTCGGCGTCGAATTGGACGACGAAGGTCAACGTGAGGTTCTGGACGTCCTGCTGGTGGTTGATGACGGTCATGGTGCTACTCCTTCGGTGATTCGGAGAGGATGTCCTCGATCCGTTCGGCGCGTTGGCGCCAGATGTCCCCGTAGGCCTCGAGCAGGCTGGCCACCCGGTGCAGGGCCTCGGGGTTGCCCTGCACGATCTGCTCCCTCCCGCGTCGCTGCTTGACGACCAGCGATGCCCTCTCTAGCACCGCGATGTGCTTCTGCACGGCCGCGAAGCTCATCTGGTAGTTCCCGGCCAGCGTGGAGACGGACTGTTCGGTCCGCATCACGCGCCGGATGATGTCGCGTCGGGTCGCATCCGCCAGGGCCTGGAAGATGCGGTCGATCTCGACGTCGCTCGCTTCATGTACAACCATTTGGTTGTAAATTATCCGGAACGACGACGGTGCACAAGAGCCCGCGGTAGTTTTCTGAGGGTCATGCCGCCGGACAAAAGAACGGGCAGCCGATCCGCGAGCGGATCGGCTGCCCCTGGTGGCCTGGAAGAGCTACTTCACCCAGCCGATGTTCTCCGGTTCCTCAACCAGCCAGCCGGAGGGGCCATAGTTGGCCAGGCCGGCCTTGACCGCCGTCATCTCGGGACCGTTGCTCAGCGGCAACGTTCCGAACAAGCCGAGCGCTTTGGCCTCGGCCTCGTTGGCGAGCTTGATGGCCTCCTTCGGATCCGCGACAGTGGTGACCTTCTTCATCATCTTGTCGACCTCCTCGCTGCCCACGCCCGAGAAATTGCTTTCCGAATCGGAGCAGTAGAGCTGGCAGGCCCAGGCATAACCGTAGGGATCGCTCTGGGACCAGGCCATGATGACGACGTCAAAGGCCCCGCTGGTGATCGTCTTGGAGAAGTCGGCGCTCTTCTTGTTTTCGATGTTCAGCTTCAGGCCGGCCTCCTTGGACATTGCCTGCTGGGCGCGGGCACGGGCTGCCGAGATGGGGTTGTCCCCGAAGTTCACGTAGTTGAATTCGGCGACCTTTCCGTCCTTGGTGTAGTAGCCGTCCTCCCCCATGGTCCAGCCGTTGTCCTCCATGAGCTTCTTGGCTGCTTCGACATCGTAGGAGAAACCCTCCAAGTTGTCCTTGTAGGTCGGCATCCACGGGTAGAGCACCTCGGATCCGGGCAGCGGCTCCTTCCAGTCCATTCCTTCGAACTCGATCTTCTGCAGCTGCTCGCGGTCCGTCGACAGGGCGAAGGCCTTGCGGGCATAGTCGTTCTTGAACAAGTCGCTGTCCTGGCCGAAGGTGTAGACGCCGACGCTGTTGTCGAAGCCTCGGCGGACCTGGACATCTTCCATGTCCTTGATCTGCGCCAGGCGATCCGCGGTGCCGACTGCCGTCGCGTCAATCTCGCCGTTTTGGAAGGCGTTGATCGAAGCGGTGGACTCCATCTGCTTGTAGACGATCTTGTCCAGCTTGGGCTTCTCGCCCCACCAATCCGGATTCGGCACCAGGGTCAGCTGCGTCTTGGAGTGCCCGCTGATCTTGTAGGGTCCGGCCCGCAGCTCATTGTGCGGGTCGTTCACCCAACCGGTCTTGTAGAATTCCGGATCGAGGTTCTTGGGGTGCTCGAGGTTCGAGAAGAGAGTCTGGTACGGATAGAACAGGGTCTTGAAGGTCACGATGGCTTCCTTCTCGTTCTCACCCATCTTCACGGATTCGATGTTCTCGTAGCCATCGGTGGATGACGGGTTGTACTTGTCCGATGCACCGCTCTGGGTCTTCCACGTTGTCTCGAAGGACTTCCAGGTGATCGGGTCCCCGTTGTTCCACTTCGCATCCGGGTTCAGCACGTATTTGATGGTCTCGGGGTCTTCGCTGACCAGTTCGGCCGAGAGCAGGTAGTCCTTGTCGGGCGAGGCCTCTCCGCCTTCGGTGAAGTTCCACAGGTTGGGCGAGCTCCACTCGTCGATGTAGCGCGTATACACCGAATTTCCGTCGATGTTGAACCCGTTGAAGTTTGGCGGGATCTCACCGATGGGCAAGGTCAGCGTCCCGCCGTCCTTGACGTTTTCACGTTTCTGCGGATTGTTGTAGAGCTGGCCGACCTCCGGCATGGGCATTGGCGAGGTGTCGGGGGCAACGCCCTGGGGCGGCTGGGTGGCGGTCGAGCTCTCCCCGCCTTCGGTTCCGCCGCCGCTGGGTCCGCCGCAGCCGGTAAGGGCCAGGGCAGAGGCCGTGACGGCGACGGCCAAGTACTTGTTGATTTTCATTCGAGTGAACTCCAGGAGTCTCTTGGTCCATACGGGACCGGGATGTCAGGGCCTTTCCATCGGAAAGTGGCAGGCACGTTGCTGGTCGATCTCCCCCTCTCTGACCAAGTCGGGCTCGTCGGCATCACAAACGGCGCGATCGCCGTTCGGAAGCATGCTGTAGGTGGGGCATCTGGTCCGGAACCGGCATCCGGAGATCCGCTCGGTGGAGCTCGGCATGTCGCCGGAAAGGAGAATCCGCTGTCGCTGTCGCTCCACTTGTGGGTCGGGGACCGGGGCGGCGGATAGGAGGGCTGCAGTGTACGGGTGACGTGGATGGTTGTAGATGTTCTCCACGTCGCCGACCTCGACCACGCGGCCCAGGTACATGACCGCAACGCGGTCGGCGACATGCCGGACGACGGAGAGGTCGTGGGCTACGAAGAGGAACGACACACCGAGCTTGGCCTGCAGCGATTCGAGCAGGTTGATCACGCCCGCCTGGATGGAGACATCCAGGGCCGAGACCGGTTCATCGAGAACGACCAGGGCCGGTTCAATGGCCAACGCTCGGGCGATCCCGATGCGTTGACGCTGGCCACCGGAGAACTGTTCCGGGAAGCGGTCCACGTGGTCTGGGTTGAGGCCGACCAGATCCATGAGCTCACCGACTCGGGAGTTGATCTCCTTTTTGCTCCAGCCCTGGGCATGCAGCGGTTCGGCGATGACGTCGTAGACGGGCATTCGCGGGTCGAGCGCGGCCATCGGGTCCTGGAATACGATCTGCAGATCGGCACGGAGCAACCGGCGTTCCTGCGAGTCGAGTTCGGAGACGTCGCGGCCCATGAGCACGATGCGCCCGTCCATGGGCCGCTTGAGCTGCATGATCTCCAGCAGCGTGCTCGTCTTTCCGCAGCCCGACTCGCCGACCAGCGCCAGTGTTTCACCGCGCCGGATGTCGAAGGTGACTCCGTCGACTGCCCGGACGGTGCCGACCTTCCGCCGCAGCATCCCGCTCGAGAGTTCGAAGTAGCGCTTGAGCCCGTCGACGGCCAGGACCTTTTCGCGTTCTTGGCGCGGGGCCATCACCTCACGTGGCGGAAGTTCGGGGATGGGGAACACATCGGTGTACTTGCGTCCCTCGTCCACGATTTCCCCGGCCCGGATGCAGGCCGCGTCGTGCGGATGGGGGCCACCGTGGCCCACCAGGGGTGGTTCCGTCGTCGTGCAGGCATCGATGGCGATGGGACAACGCGGGGCGAACGGGCAGCCGGGGGGAATCACGACCGGCGAGGGTGGATTTCCCTCGATGGGGACCAATGGTCCCGACGTGCTCCGGTCGGGACGTGGAACGGCGGCGAGCAGTCCCATGGTGTAGGGCATTTGTGGCGACTCGAAGAGATCGTCCACGACGCCGCGTTCCACGGGCTTTCCCGCATACATGACCAGGACGTCATCGGCCACGTTGGCGACGACGCCCAGATCGTGGGTGATCATCACGACGCCGGCGCCGGTTTCCCGCTGCGCGAGCTTGAGCACGTCGAGAACCTGGGCCTGGATGGTGACGTCCAACGCCGTGGTCGGTTCGTCGGCAATGATGACCTGCGGGTCGTTGGCGATGGCAATGGCAATCATCACCCGTTGTCTCATGCCCCCGGAAAATTGGTGCGGGTAGGACCGGAGCCGCTTTTCCGGGTCCGATATCCCCACCAGATCCAGCAGTTCCATGGAGCGTTTGCGAACCTGGTCACGGCTGAGGTCCTGGTGCGTGTCCAGCGCTTCCGCCAATTGCTGGCCGATGGTGAACACCGGGGTCAGTGCCGAGAGCGGGTCCTGGAAGATCATGCTCATCTCCCGGCCGCGGACCGAGGACATGGCGCCGTCATCCAGCCCCAGGAGTTCTCGCCCGGACAACTGGACGGAACCGCCCACGACGGCGGATTCCGGGAGGAGGCCCATGACCGCCAGGGAGGTAGCGGATTTCCCGGACCCCGATTCCCCGGCAATGGCCAGGGTCTTGCCGGGGAGCAGGTCGAAGGACAGTCCCCTGACGGCCCGGACCGGCCCTGCCTCGCTGCCGTAGGACACCGTCAGGTCCCGTACCGACAGAACGGCCTGTTGGGCGGAGGCGGGTGAATCGCCGACGTGGTTGATGTCAATGGCGGTCATGCCTTGCCTCCGGATTCCGATGAGGGGTCGAGCGCGTCCCGCAGGCCGTCACCGATCTTGGTCATGCTGTAGCACAGTGCCAGGAGCAGCAGTGCGGGGGTGAGGAACATCCACGGAGCCGTTTGCAGCGTCGAGGCACCGGCCTTGATCAGGACGCCGAGCGAGGTGTCCGGAGGGGTAATGCCGAATCCGATGAACGACAGCCCGGTCTCCGCCTCCACTGCGTACACGACGCCAAGCACGGTGTGGATGATCAGGATCGAGCCCAGGTTGGGGATCATGTGGCGCCAGAGGATCGTCAGTGGCTTCACGCCCATGTAGCGGGCTGCGGCAATGTATTCGCGATCGCGCAAGGACTGGGCGATGGAGCGCAGCACGCGGGCATAGCCGATCCACCCGAAGATCATCAGGGCGAAGGTCAACCAGATCCAGCCGCTGGTGCCGGTGGACGTTGAGACCATGATCGCCAGCAGGAAGAACGTGGGGACCACCAGGAGCATGTCCAGCAGCCACGTGCCGACCTTCTCGGCCCAGCCCTCGAAGTAGGCGATGGCGGCGCCGACGAACGCGGCGATGACGGTGATGCCGATCGAGGCGATGAAGCCGATCATCAACGACCGGCCCAGCCCGCGGGCAGTGAGCACGAACAGGTCGCCGCCCACCACGTCCGTTCCCAGCCAGTGCTCGGCGCTGGGCGCGTCCTTGAGGCTCAGGAAGTCGGGCTCGTCGTAGTCCCACTCGGTCAAGTACTTGGCGAACACAGCGTACAAGATCATCAGCAGCACGATGAAGACGCCCACAACGGCCTGCTTGTTCCGGCAGAAACGGCGCAATATCAAGCGGTGCTTCGACGTGCGCTTGACCGTGATGCGGTCCTCGCCATCGCGGTTGGCGGCTTCGATGGTCGCGTTGGTAGTCATGGCTTCTCCCTATGAGATCCGGATCCGTGGATCCAGGAAGGCAACGAAAATGTCGGCGAGGAGCAGCCCCGCGCAGGTGGCGACACCGCCGAGGAAGGCGACGGAGACGGCCCCGTTGATGTCGTTCTTCGCCAGGGTCTCGATGAAATACAGCCCGGCCCCGTGAATGGCGAAGATCTGCTCCACGAAAACGGCACCGGTCACCGTCCCGGTGATGGAGAACGCCACTCCGTAAGCGGTCGGGATCATCGAGGTCCTTAGCGCGTGGCGCCGGATAGCCAGGGTGCGCGGAACGCCCTTGGCCCGCGCCGTCCGCACGTAGTCGGCGTTCATCGTGTCCAACAGGTAGGTGCGCTGCGTGAGGTGGAAACCCACGTAACCGATCAGTGTCAAGACCAAGGTCGGCAAGAACAGGTGCTGGACATAGCCCAGGAAACTGCCATCTCCAAGGCCGGTGACGGCGAACCAATGCAGGTCGAACCGCTGCTGCAGGTTCAGGTAGACGAGAACGACCAGCAGTGCCAGGACGAAGGAGGGCATGACGAGGAAGACCACGCTCACCGAATTGCTGACGTGGTCGAAGACGCCGTACTTCCGGATGGCCGAGCGGACGCCGATGGCGATGCCGATGACAACGGCCAGGGCTGTGGAGATGGCGACGAGCTGGACGCTGACCCAGGCCCGGTCCCAGATGATCTCGCTGACCGGCTCCCCCACGGGGCTGTACCCCCAGTTCCAATGCAGGACGATGTCGGTCAACCAGTTCCAGTAACGCTCCAGCAGCGGGACCTGGTCGTTGATGTTGGCGTAGTCGAGCGAGGCGTTGATGGACTCGATGGGTGGTTTCGGCCGGAGGGCGAGATAGTTGGAGCGTGGATCGAGGAACCATGAGGCGAGAAAGTAGACGCCGCTAGTGGCCAGGAACAACATGACCGCATAGGAGCAGAATCTTCGGACGATGAATTTCAGCAAGCGTGCTTCCTCTGGAACTAGGCGGCCGTTGGTCCGCGCGTCGTCGTTGACGCCCGGAACCCTGCACTGGGATGACGCCACTCTGCCAAATCCCGGTAATCCATGTCACTGATTCTGAAGCAACGATTTCATAACGGGATTTCGCTTGTCATGCCTGAAAGCGGCAATTGCGTTGACTAGCCGGGAATTTCTCTTCCAAAAAGGTATCGCCTGTAAAAATTTGAGAATCGCCGCCGAAGGGGACGGTAATGTTTGTCATTTTTTGTGTGGACGACGGGTTACAAGCCAACGACGAGCTGCCGTGGCGCCCTGTGGGACCGCCGGCACGTCTCCGGAGACGTGCACCGCCCCTTCTCCGGCACCCCGCCCCTGCACCCCGCCCCGGTAGCCGGGTGTGGGATCCTGAACGCATGGACCGCCTGACCCCCGAGGAACGCTCGGCCCAGATGTCGCGCATTCGGGGAACGAACACCAAGCCGGAGCTGCTGGTGCGCCAGGTGGCCCACCGCGCCGGTTTCCGTTTCCGCCTGCATGGCCAGGTCTCGGCTGCGGCCCGCGCGGCGGCCTCGCGCCGGGCACCCGAGGTCGCGTTCCGCGGCGGCAAGCTTCCGGGCCGCCCGGACCTCGTCTTCGCCTCTCGGCACAAGGTGGTCTTCGTCAACGGCTGCTTCTGGCACCAGCATGACTGCCCCGTCGGCCGGCACGCACCGGGAACCAACGTGGAATTCTGGGAAGAGAAGCGGCGTCGGACCGTCGAGCGGGATGCCCGGAACCATGCAGCGCTGCAGGCGATCGGCTGGCAGGTCCTGGACCTCTGGGAGTGCACCTTGAAGGACCCCGCCGTCGTGCTTGACCAGCTCGATGCCTTCCTCAAGGGCCCGGCGAAACCATGACCCTCCCTGCCCCCGACCTGGGCGCCGCCCGTCACCTGTGGGACAACTACCGGGCGGCCCGTCCCGATCTGGTCCGCGACGAGGCGATGCCTCCCGTCGAGTACTTCGGCGATCACCCCGCGCTGGCTGATGAGCTGCTGGGCCTGGTCGTCTCCGGCCGCAAGCGGGCCACGGCCACGCTATCGCTTGAATTCACTGTGGAGAACGAGCCGCTTCCGCGCATCGGGGACCACTGGATCGCCTGCGATGGCACCGGAACCGCGCGCCTCGTGCTGCGCTCGACGGCCCTGCGCCTGGGGACCATCGCCGACGCCGATGAGGACTTCGCCCGTGCCGAGGGCGAGGACGACGGGTCGCTGGAGTCCTGGCTCGCCTCCCATCGCCGCTATTGGCAACGCGTCGCCGCTGCCAGCGGGTTCGAATTTACGGGAACATCGGAGATTGTCTTCGAGCATTTCGAGGTGGTGTGGCCGCGCCCCGTGTCCTGAATCGGCCGGTGGCGGACGTCCATCCGCGCGTTCCCGTACCCGCCCGGCTACTTCTGGGCGACCAGCAGGACCTTGCCCGCGGTGGTCACGTCGATCTCGAACCCTTCCGCAGCCCGCTCCAGGGGCACTGTGGCGGCGATGCGCAGCGTGACCTGCCCGGCGTCGACCGCCTGGACCAGGCGCCCGAGCGTCTCGGGGATGGGCATGGTCATCTGGGTGGTGGCGGCGACGCCCGCAGCAGAGGAGGCACCGGCGTCGTGCTGGGTCAGCAGCGAGACCATGGCCCCGCCCGGGCGCAGGACCGGGTAGTAGAGGGTCGGTTCGACCCCCGGTGAGGCGTCGAGGATCGCGTCGATGCCCGACAGTCCGTCGAGCCAGGAGTCGTTGGCGTAGTCGTGGACCTCGTCGGCACCCATCGAAGTGACGAAGTCGAGGTCGGCGGCCGCGGCGCTGGCGATGACGCGGGCTCCGGCTGCCCGGGCGAGCTGGACCGCGATGCTGCCAATGGAGCCGCCCCCACCGAGTACCAACACCGTGTGGCCCGCGGCGGGGGCCAGCGTGCCCAGGGCCTGCACGGCGCTGGCGCCCACCAGGGGCAGGGACGCGGCCTCGATGAGCGGGACGGTGCGCGGGGCGTGGGCGGCGAACATCGACGGGGCGACGACCCGGTCGGCGAAGCTGCCGGTGCCGCCCAACACCACGCTGGCCTGGCCGATAACCGCGTCGCCCACTGCGAAGCCCTCCACGCCGGGGCCAATCTTCTCCACGATTCCGGAATAGTCGCCGCCGAGGGTGAAGGGCAGCTCCAGCTGAACGGCGTCGGCCATGGCCCCCTCGGCGATTCCGGCGTCGACCGGGTTGATGCTCGCCGCGGCCACGCGCACCAACAGCTGTCCCTCGCCGACGCCCGTGGGACCGCTGGTCTCGGCGACGACGAGCTGGTCGAGCGGGCCGTACTGGGTGATCTGGATGGCGGTCATGCGCTGCTCTCCCGGGGTCGTCACGCCGCGGTGGCCCACGGCCCCGCACTGTGCTTCCCTACACTGCCACGGCCGGTGGCGTCCGGCCAACCTCCCGGAGCCACCCCTCAGGGGGACGCCTCGGGACGGCTGATCGGCATGACTCCATCACTGCTGCCATGCTGGCTCGGTCCTGCCCCTAGGGCGAAGTCCCCGTACGTTGCCGGGGAAGTTCTGCCGGGGATGCGATGCCAGGGATGCGATGCCGGACCCCGGCGTTCAGGCGCCGTCCCGGTGTCCCGCTCTGGCGGCCCGCGCTTCGCTGAGGAGGCATCCCAGGGCGCTGGTGGCCAGTGCGTCGAGCAGCTCCGGGATGCCGGGGTGGGTTTCCAGTGCCCCGGCTGCCTGCAGTTCCGCCTCGCTGGTGCCTCCGCAGGCCACGCCGATCACGGGAATCGACAGCCGGGCACAGGCCTGCACGTCCCAGACGGCGTCCCCCACGAAGACCGCGTGGTCGGCGGAAACGCCGGCCGACGCGAGCGCGGCCTCGACGATGTCCGGCGCCGGTTTGCTCTGCTCGGCGTCGGAGGAGCTGGTCGCTGCGGTGATCCAGGCATCGGCGTCGAGCGCTCGACGCAGGACGTCCAGTTCCTGCTGCTTCGCCGAGGAGGCCAGCACGACTGCGACGCCTGAAGCGTGGCAGCGTTCCAGGAGTTCGCGCGCCCCGTCGAACCGGACCAGGTGGGGCCAGAAGGTGGAGAAGATCGCATCGTGGCCGTCCTTGAGCTCCTGTTCCTCGTCGGTCGGGACGTCGCGGCCCAGGGCGCGGGCCACCAGCTTGTCGCCTCCCATGCCGATCGACCGGTGGATCGTGGACTGCGGAACGGTGTGCCCTGCCTTCCGGAACGCGAGCCACCAGGCCACCGTATGGAGGTAGGTCGAATCGACCAGGGTGCCATCGACGTCGAACAGCACGGCATGTGTCGGTGTGGGAACCATGGGCTCGCTCATGCTAAAGCACCGGTTTGCCGCCGGTGACCGGTATCCGCGCTCCGGAGATGTAGCTGGCCTCGTCCGAGGCGAGCATCACGAACGGCGCCGCCAACTCGGCCGGCTGTCCCGGCCGGCCCATCGGCACGTCCTGCCCGAACGCCGTGACCTGTTCGGGAGGCATGGTCGAGGGGATCAACGGCGTCCAGATCGGGCCGGGGGCGACGCTGTTGGCGCGGATGCCCTTCGACGCCAGCATCTGGGCCATGGCCGCCGTCATGTTGGCGATGCCGGCCTTGGTCGCACTGTAGGGCAGCAGCGCCGGGGGCGGGGTGTCCGAGTTGATCGAGCTCGTGCCGATGATGGACCCGCCGCGGGGCATGTGCGGCACCGCGGCCTTGGCCAGGTGGAAGAACGCGCTGAGGTTGGTGGCCAGGGTGCGGTCCCATTCCTCGTCGGGGATGTCGGCCAGGGAGTCGCGGCTCATCTGGAACGCGGCATTGCTGACCAGGATGTCGACCCTGCCGAATTCCTCCACGGTCCGAGCGATGATGTCCCGGCAGTGGGCGGGCTCGGCGACATCACCGGCGATGGTGAGGACGCGGCGCCCGGCCTTCTCCACCCAGGAGGCGGTCTCGGCGGCGTCCTCGTCCTCCTTGAGGTAGGAGATGACGACGTCGGCGCCTTCCCTCGCGTAGGCGATGGCCACGGCGCGGCCGATGCCGCTGTCCCCGCCGGTGATGACGGCGACCTTGTCCTGCAAGCGTCCCGAGCCGCGGTAGCTCTGCTCGCCGTGGTCGGGCGCCGGGTCCATCTCGCCGGTGGTTCCCGGAGGCGTCTGCTGCTGTTCGGGCATGGACATGGCCTACCGGCCCAGTCCCTTGACCACATTGGTCGGACGCTGCATCTCGCCTTCCTTGGCGCCGAGGACGATGACCCAGCCGGCAAAGACCGGGATGGCCCACTGCAGCTTCTTCAGGCGCTTCTGGGCGTCGCGCAGTTTGGACGACGCGCCGCTCCCGGGCTCCGTCGCCCCACGGGCGCCCTGCCCGTAAAGCTTCTCGACCTTCTTGCCCTGCATGCCCGCATACAGGGTCACCGCGGCGCCGGTCAGCGTGACGATGGTCTTGTAGGTGGTCAGCCGCGCTACTCCGTGCTGGGTGCCCAGCCTGCCCTTGTTCGCCTGGATCAGCACCAGGCCGGCCACGATGTGGCTTCCGAAGGCTGCGGTTTGCACCGGGGCCCACTTCTTCCAGCCCAGACTGGACAGCCGCGTGCGGTCGGTCCGCTCCATGGCCTTGCCGGTGGCCCCGTTGAGACCGATCGCTCCCATGAGCGAGCCGCCGAACCAGGCGGCTGCCGATAGGTCGTGGACAGACCGGGCGATGAGGTTTCCTGACATGATCTGACTCCTCCAGACGGTTTGGGACGGGACGTTCCGACCACTGCTCAGCTCCCACTTCCGGCGGGATCTTGCGGTCTGGCGATGTCCCTGCGGCCAGCCTAGGACGGAAGACCGCAAGCCACTAGCAAACGTGTACCCCCCGGGGCGCGGGTCGACCCCGCCCCTCGCCAATGATGCACGTCACGCCGTAAGCTGCCGACACGTACCGTCCAGAAGGAGGCACCATGCCAGAGGCGACCGACGTCGACCAACACGGAAAACCGGTCGAATCCACCTCACTGATCAAGGCGTTGGGCAGTTGGGACACCCTTGCCATCGGGTTCGGGGCGATGATCGGCTTCGGCTGGGTCGTCCTGACCGGCGGCTGGCTCGAGTCCGCCGGCACCATGGGCGCGGTGTTGGCCTTTGCCGCCGGCGGGGTGATCATGGCGTTGGTGGGCCTGACGTATTCCGAACTGGTCGCCGCCATGCCGTTGGCTGGCGGTGAGCACAATTACGTCATCCGGGGCATGGGGGCCCGCTGGGCCTTCATCTGCTCGTGGGCGATCACCGGCGGGTACATCACCATCGTCGCGTTCGAGGCAGTGGCCCTGCCCCGGACGGCCCTCTACCTGTTCCCAGGGCTGAAATCGGTGAAGCTTTGGGAGGTCGCCGGTTCCGAGGTCTTCCTCAGCTGGGCATTGGTGGGTGCCGGTGCGGCGTTGATCCTGACGGTGCTGAACATTGTGGGCATCAAGCTGGCCAGCGCAGCGCAGACCTTCGCCGTCGTCTTCCTGCTCATCGTCGGGCTGTTGCTGGTGTCCGGTTCCTTCGTTGGCGGTGAGACGGGGAACCTGAAGCCGCTCTTCTCCGGTGGCGTTTCGGGGTTCGTGACCGTGCTCGTGGTCGTGCCGTTCCTGTTCGTCGGCTTCGATGTGATCCCGCAGTCGGCCGAGGAGGTCAAGATCCCTCCACGGCAGGTGGGCAAGCTCGTTGTCGTCTCCGTGATCATGGCCGCCATCTGGTACATCATGGTGGTCCTGACGACGGCCTCGTCGATGGGCGTGAAGGACCTGGTCGGCTCGGAGCTGGCGACGGCGGACGGCATGGGCGCCCTGTGGGGCACCGACATCATGGCCAAGGTTCTGGTCGCCGGCGGCATCGCAGGCATCGTGACCTCGTGGAACTCCTTCCTCATCGGCGCCTCGCGGTTGATCTTCGCGATGGGCCGGTCGAAGATGCTCCCGACGTGGTTCGGGCGCCTGCACCCGAAATTCCGGACACCGACCAATGCCCTGCTGTTCATCGGCGCGCTGTCGGTGGCAGCTCCCTTCTTCGGTGAGGCTATGCTCGGCTGGCTGGTCGATTCCGGCTCGCCGAGCATCGTGATCGCCTACTTCCTGGTGGCGGTGTCCTTCCTGCTGCTGCGCCGGCGTGAACCGGCCATGGACCGGCCCTTGCGTGTGGGCGGCCGAGGCCAGGGCGGCCTGGTCATCGGCGTGTTGGCCGCCGTGCTCTGCCTGGCCCTGACCAGCCTGTATCTGCCGGGCATGCCGGCCTCGCTGGACGCGGCCCCGTGGATCCTGTTCGGCCTGTGGTGGGTGGTTGGGGCGGCGTTCTTCTTCCGCATCCCCGGCGGCATCAAGGCGGGCCCGGGCGCCGAGGAGGAGCTCGCGAAGCGATTCATTGAGCGCTCCAACAGGAGCCGAGACTTGAATTAGGCGGCATCGTCGATGGCCTTCAAAAAGTCGTCGACGTCGGTATCGCTTTCGCAGAGGAGTTTCCGGGCCTCGATGAGGGCTGGTTGGAGTCCTTCTTTTCGAGCGGGGGATCATCAGAAAGTTGGCAATGTGCTGTTCGCCTCGTGCTGGGGCAGCTTCACGCGCCTTTTCGACCACGGCCGGCACCCGGGCGTGGGCGTGCAGGCCACCCGTCTCCGTACTGGATTCCTCGGTGGTCGTGGAGCCGAGCAGTTCAAGGGCTTCGTTCAGGATGTCGCTGGTCGTCGGGGTGCCACTTGGCCCTTGTCGATGATTGACATGTCATCCGGATCATGTGTCAGTCTGTGGTCTGGCACTCTGGCCATGGCACCCGGTGCCGGTGGAATCGACAGACGAGGAGGCGGGCAAACGCGTAATGCGGTCCCGAAGAATCAACCTCCGGGACCGCAGCTGGCAAGACGATCAGCCGAGCAACGTCGTCAACAATCGAACCGAGGTGGCCAAGATGGCGATCATCCCCAGCGCGGCGACGGTGTTGTGCCACCACCGGTTGCGGAGGTCTCCCATGAGCGAGCGCCGGTTGCTCATGATGACCAGCAAGGCACTCAACAACGGGGAGACCAAAACGGTCAGGGACTAGGCGATGACAATCAGACCCACAGGTGAACCTTGGAACGCGAGCGTGACGACCAGTCCGAACGCCAAGATCACACCCGTGACCACTCGGCCGGTGACGGATCCGCCCGTCCCTCCCCTGCCGAGCGCGTCCGACAGCATGGTGCCGCCAGCCGTGGCATTGGCGATCATCGAGGAAAACGCCGCGCCGGAAAGACCCAGGGCGAAGACCGTCGAGCCGACCGACCCGGCCAATGGCGCGAAAACTGAGGCCAGGGCATTGATGGTCGTTGCCTCTTGACCGGTCTTGCCCAGCACCGAAGCCGCGACGATGATGACCAGGATGGTCATGATGCCCGGGGCAACGATCCCCGGAATCGTGTCCACCAGAGTGATGTCTCGGTAGTCAGCGCGGGTCCTGCGGTGTTCACGGATTCCATAGGAGTTGTAGAACGCCGCGTTGATCGAGAAGTTGGTGCCGACCAGTGCGACCACGAGAATCTCACTGCCCGCTGGCAACGTCGGCGCCATGCCCTCCAGCGCTTGGTACCAGTCGGGCTGGGCCAGCACGGCGCTGGCTATGAACGCGATGCCCATCAGTGCGACGATGCCCAGCAGGATCCGCTCGATGATGCCGTAGACGTTCTTGAACGCCAGCACGAAACCGACGGCGATCGTACACATCACCGTCCAGACCACCGGGGAACCGCCAACGATCATCGACAGGCCGAGACCGGAGCCAACGGCGTTGCCGACCGAGAACATGAGGGTAATGAAGAAGACCCCGAAGCCGGCAAGGTAGCCAACGGGACGGCCCCGATGCTTCTTGATCGCGCCCTGAGTGCTCATGGCTGGTCCTTTCGTGGAGTGGTTATGACCCCAGTGAACCGCTGGCGAGGCCCGAGGTCTTGAAGAAGTCCGCCGCGAACGTCGGCCAGCCCGCCCGGAGCTGAACACGCAGGCCATGGCTCCGGGGACCTCCCGTGGCTAGCGTGGGAGGGACAACCGAGGAAGAACACAAAGGCTGGATCGCATGCTTCTCGATGGAATCAACCACATCGCACTGCTCTCACACGATGTCGAACGGCTGGGCCGCTTCTACGAAACCGTCTTCGACGCGGTCGTCGGCCCGACACGTGACCACGGTCCGGGCGAAACGATGACGAGCATCAAGATCGGTTCGGCCACCGAGCTCAACGTGTTCGTGATCGAGGGCAACGCGGAGGCGGATCGGCAGACCCCCATGTGGGGACGGGGCCGGATCGACCACCTGGGCCTGGCAGCGGCGTCCGACGAGGCGTTCGAGGCAATCCGCACCCGGCTCATCGATGCGGGCGCCAGCGACGGGAAGGTCAATGACTTCGGCAAGGAATTCAGCATCTTCTTCCGCGACCCCGATGGCTTGGAGGGCGAGGTCCTGAACCGCAAGAGCGATGCGTAACGGTTCGGGAGATGACGTGTTCGGCTGACTGGGCCGACCGGCAATGTCGCCTGGCACCATGCCCAGCTCAGAACGGGATGTCGTCCGCGTCGCCGGGCTGGCCGGGCCTGATCTCCCACCGGTCAACGGGGGCCGGCTTGGGCTTTCGGGGACCATATCCCCCGGCATTGCGCTTGATCCGGCGTTTGCGGGCCGCTCGGGCGTGGCCGGTCTTGGCGTAGCGGCCGTACTCCGGATTTTCGCAGGACGGGTCGGGAACGTCTTGGATCCTCCCCCATTCGCCCGACGCAGGGGCTTCGCTCCCGGTCGTCTCCCGCGGTGCCGCTTCGACGTCTGCGTTCCCGGAGTTGCCTTCGACACTGTCCTGCGCCTTGACGCCATGGCCCGTGGAGGGGGCGCCCCACGCCCACGGGGGAACGGGAGTAGTGGACACTTGGGTTCCAAACAGACTGGTCACAACGATGCGCCCATCGCTGCCTTCATCGAAGGTCAGTAGGCCCAGGGACTTTAGTCGGTGACAGCGTCGACACCGAAGACGAAGGTTCGCCAGGTCCGTGCCACCGCCTTCCTGCCACTCCTGCACATGATCGGCATCGCAATGCTCCACGCGTCCATTGCATCCGGGCGTGGAACAGCCTCCATCGCGGAAGCGCAGAGCGGCACGTTGGGCAGCGGTGGGCCGGTACCTGTTTTGGCCGAATGTCACGATTGCCCCGGTGAGCGGATCGGTCACGACCCGCCTCCAGGTTTTCGCGGAGGCCATGAAGGCAGCTGCCGATTCCTGGTCGATGGGGCCGCTGCCCAGCAGCGTCGGTACCAGCGCCCCGGGAGCGAGCTCGGCGTTGCCGACGCGGAGGGCTTCGTCGCCTGACGGCGTATCGCCGCCATCGATGGCCGTTTCCCCGCCGTCAATGGCGGTGTGGTCACTGCCGGTTGGCCCGCCGGGCATCCCGGGGAGCATGGTCGCCGGGATCGCCACGAAAACTTCTGGTTGGACCGCGCCCAACCCCCGACCGGTGGGCCCATCGAGCAACACGTCCATGAACACGTCGGCCCGCAGCTGCTCCAGCGTCCGCTCCTCCGCAGGGTCGTCGGCCGGTTCCGCTATCGCCTTGCCGGCACCGTCGGTGCTCTCCTCGGCTACGGCCCCCTCCGGGTTCGCCGGCGCTGATGGCGACCCGGGGTCTGCCTTCAGGATCCTGGCCAAGGCATCGATTTTGGAATAGATGGCCTGGCAGCCAGCGGTGGGCAACAGCCCGGAGAACCAGGACATCCCATCGGCTGCTTCATCGACCATGATGTGGCGGTCTCGCAAGGCGGTGCGCGAACGCTTGGTATAGGAGATCTCGTAGAACTTCTCCAGGAGTTGACGCCCACGGGTGCGCAGCTGTGCCGGGGATTTGCCCGGAGCTGCTGCCAACATGTCGGCACCGAAGTCACGGCGAGCCGCTTCGGCCTTCTCCGCCGCCTTGGCCGTCTCGCGCCGCCACTCCTCCTGGGTAGCCTCATCGGCACCCCGCGGTGGCAGGGGAACCGGCTCCGGCAGGATGTGCTTAACCTGTTCGAGGATCTTCTGGACATGGCCGGTGCCGATCCGCCCGGCGGATAAGGATTCGATGACTTCCGGGGTTTGCCCCACCAGCGTGTCCGCCTGGTCCAGGATCCGCAGCCCCTGCCCCGGGGAAATGCCGCAGACGAGCGCGATCTCCATGGCGGCGCACTCCGCGGCGGCAAAGGAAGACATCCGTCCGCTGCGAACCGAGATATCCATCCCCGGGTCCTCGTCCAGTTCATCCAGCAGCGACGGGACCGTCCGCTGGGCTTCGGCATGGAGCATGGCCGCTGCGCGGAACTTCTCCGCCTCGGCGAAACGCATCAGCGCCTCGGCGGCCTTGAGCCGGGTGGAACCATCCGCGGGGAGGCCAGCCGCACGGGCGATATCCCACCCGTCGACGTCCACCTCGCTCGTGATCTGTTCCATACACCGACTCTGCCAGTACCGTAAGAGGCCCAACAGGCAGGGTCCGCTCGCTGGGGACAACCTGTCCTCCCCCAGTCCTGTGAGGGGAAAGTCGACCACGCAGCGTGCACCCCCGCCCCCTTCAAAGGAATGATCCCCATGGACATGAAACTCGAGCTCGTCCCCTTGCCCGTAGCCGACGTCGACCGCAGCAAGGACTTCTACGTCGACGTCATGGGATTCACCCTGGACCACGACGTCCAGCCCGGTAACGGGATGAGGATCGTCCAGCTCACCCCTCCCGGATCGGCCTGCTCCATCGCCTTCGGCACGGGAATGGGCAACAAGCCGGAGGACGGCACGGTCAACGGCCTGCACCTGATCGTGTCGGACATCGCGGCTGCCCGCGACGAGCTGGTCGCCCGGGGAGCGGATGTCAGCGACGTCGCCGATATGGGCGGCGTCAAGTTCGCCTACCTCAACGACCCGGACGGCAACTCCTGGGCACTGCAGCAGCTGCTCCGCTGATCGGCGCACCCAGGAGGGCCGATCCCCGCCCAGGACGGCACGGTCAGGACGGCACGGTCAGGACAGCACGTCCTTGGTGCCCAACCGCCCGTGGGCCAACGCGCCAAACACCAGCACGTACCCGGCCTGCAGCAGCGCATTCTGCCCGAAGGACGTCCAGAGGATCGGCTCGCGCAGCAGGTCGGCGAACCCGAACCAATGGTGCGTGAACAGCCAGGGGTGCAGCCAGTCCAGCTGCGGGAGCTGGCCGAGGATCTGCGCGGCCACCGAGAGCACTGCGGTCGCCGCCATGGCACCGACCGGGACATCGGTCAGCGTGGAGATGAACAGCCCGATGGCCGCCAGCCCGCACAGCGAGACGGCCACGTAGGCGGCAATCAGCGCGATCCGGCCGAACGACTCGCCCAGCCCGATCGTGTCCCCGGACAGCAGCGTGACCGGCCCGGTCGGGAACAAGGCCAGCCCGATGCCGATCCCGCACAGGGCCACCACCAGCGCCGCCGCCAGGCAGAACGCCACCGCCCCCAGGTACTTCACCACCAGCAGCTTCGCGCGCGACACCGGGGCGATCAGCAAATAGCGCAGCGTCCCGAGGCCTGCCTCCCCCGCAATCGTGTCCCCGGAGACCACCGCGATCGTTAGCGGCAGGAACAGCGGGATGCACAGGAACATCCCCACGATCGCTACGAACAGCCCGTTGCCGGCCACCCGGTCCAGGAACGCCGGGCCGCGTCCCGATGGCGGCCCGGCCGTCAGCCGCACGGCCACGGCCACCAGCACCGGAACGGCGCCGAGGGCAGCCAGCATCGCCCAGGTCCGGCGCCGTCGGAACACCAGGGCCAGCTCGGAGACCAGCAACGCGCTACCGCCCCGGTGCATGGTGGTCAATGTCGAACCCCTCCCCCGTCAACGCGACGAACCGGTCCTCCAAGCTCGGCCGCTCAAGCGCAAATCCGCGTACCCGCACCCCGGCCTCCACCAGGGCAGCGACGATCGCCTCCGGTGCCGGGCCGTCGTCCGGCAGCAGGGCACGCACGACGGCGGGACCTCCTGCCGCTGCCACCTCGGCCCGGTGCAGCTCCCCCACGGATGCACCGCCATCGGGGTCAGCGCCACTGGGGACGTCGCTGCCGGGGACACCGCCACCGGGGACCAGGCCGAGCAGGGAGAGCACGGCCCGGGCACCGCCGTCGTCCGGGGTGTTGATGACCACGGAGCCGCTGCCACCGGCGCGCAGTTCGGTCAGGGTCCCTTGGGCGACGCGGTTGCCGTTGCTCATCACCGCGGCGTGGGTGCACACCTGCTCGATCTCGCTGAGCAGGTGGCTGGAGATGAACACGGTGGTGCCCGCCCCGGCCAGGGAGGCGATGAGGTGGCGGACCTCGCGGGTGCCCTGCGGGTCCAGGCCGTTGGTGGGTTCGTCCAGGATGAGCAGTTCGTGGTCGGTGGCCAGGGCGTTGGCGATGCCCAGGCGCTGCTTCATGCCCAGCGAGTAGGCGCGCACGGCCAGCGTGGCGGCCTTGCCCAGCCCGACGGTGTCCAGCGCCCGGTCCACGCGCCGGCCGCGGTCGGCGGCGTCGGCGCGGGCGTTCGCGGCGTCCAGGCGCAGCAGGTTCGCCCGGCCGGAGAGGAAGGGGTAGAACGCCGGGCCTTCCACCAGGGCGCCGACGCGGGGCAGCACGTCGCGCCCGGCGGCGGGCATGGGGCGGCCGAGCACGCTGATCGAGCCGCTGCTGGGCGCGGCCAGACCCAAGAGCATGCGGATGGTGGTGGTTTTGCCGGAGCCGTTGGGCCCCAGGAAGCCGAAGACCGACCCGTGCGGGACGGCGAGGTCCAGCTGGTTCACGGCGCGGCGTGCGCCGAAGGACTTGCTCAGCCGGCTGGTCTCGATCGCGAGGCCGGCCCCGCCGGGCGCCACGCTCACCCCGCGTCGGCCGCGGCCTGCAGCCGGTCGACGGGCACGGCCCCCACGAGGACGCGGCCGTCGTCGGCCAGCAGGATGTTGACCAGCGAGGTGTGCAGCAGCTTGCCGCCGTCCACGTCGGTGGCCATCTGGGCGACCAGCGGGGACTTCGCGAGCTCGGCGGGCAATTGGCCGGCTGGGATCGTGGCGACGGCGTCCCACCCGCTGCCGGTCAGCCAGTCCCCATGGTCCTTTCCGGTGGCGTGGTCCTGGGCCGGGTGGTGGTCCTTCCCGGCCTTGTCGTGCGCCCCGTCGGACCGGTCCGGGAACGGCCGTTCGTGGACCGTGGCGTCGGCCGGCGGGGTGAAGTCGAACAGTTTCGCGTCCGGGGCCCCGGGGGTGAACGAGGTGAACTCGGCGGACAGGGCCGGAGCGTCCTGGCCGACCGCGTCGACGCTGACGGCCAACGGGACACCGGTTGCGGCGTCGACGCCGATGGTCACGTCCTCGACGAGCGTCTGGTCGGTCTTCGGGGTCAGGACCAGGTTGTAGGCGTCCCGGCCGGCGACCGTGGAGCCGGCGTCGACTGACACCTCGGTGGTGGGGTCGGCGGCGGCCAGGAGACGGTCGGCCAGCTGAGCCGGGGTCGGGACGTCGTGCGCGGACCGGGCGTCCTGCGGGTGCTGGCGGTCCTGCGGCAGCGTGGTGTGGACGGCCTCATTGGCCTCCGAGTCGTAGGTCCACAGGCTGGTCCCGTTGCGGATGACGTCCTTCTCCCCCAGGTCCTCCATGACCTGGAGCCGGGCTTGGGGCTGCTCCGGGTCCGTGCCGTCCACGTAGACCCGTACCTCGTGGGAGCCGGAGACCAGATTGAGCACCTCGGCCAGGCCGGCGTCCCGGGCCGTCGAGGGTGATGCCGCGTCGCTGCCGTCGTCGTCCGTGGCGCCCTCGCCCTGCGGTCCGGCGCCGGGGCCGTCGGACGAGGCGGCATCCCGGGGAGGTCCGAACGAGGCAGGTGCACCGGCGTCGGGCAGTGCGGGGATGCCCAGCTCGGTCGAGGTGCGGAACGTTCCCGAGAAGGCCTCGACGTCGGATCCGGCCATCAGCTCGATCACCTGCTCGGGCGTCTTGGGCTCGAGCTGCGGCGTGGCGGAGGAGGAGATCCCGACGCCCACGCCCATCGCGGCGATGACTGCGGGGATGGCCGCGGCGGGCATCCACTTCTTCACTGCAGGTTTCATGGCACTTTCCCGGTTGGAATGATCCCTGTCTCCACGGTACGCCGGGAACGTCGCCGAGGCGAGGCGTCCCACCTGTGCTTCCACCGGCAGCAGCTGCCTCCGCACCGGCTCGGCCCGGCCTGCTCGCCCGGCTCTTCGGCGGCGGGCGACGCGGCACGGCCGGCCCTCCCCGCACCAGCGATCGCGGGCAGCGTGCGTCGCCCATGACCAGCGACACCAACCAGCGAAATTGACCAGCGACATTCCATGGTCGCGGGCACCCCGTGTGGCATGGTGAAGTGTTCCGCGTCCAACGGACCCGGGTGGAACCCACCAGCGGAACCCACCATCGGACCAGACACCAGCCGAAACAGCGCACGACACGGGAGACCGACATGAAGATGCACCTGATGAGCGTTCTCGTCGACGACCAGGCCGCGGCCGAGGCGTTCTATGTCGGCAAGCTCGGCTTCGTCGTCAAGCACGACATCCCGGTCGGCACCGACCGCTGGCTGACGGTGGTCTCCCCCGAGGACCCCGAGGGCATGGAGCTGCTGCTCGAGCCCAGCAGCCATCCCGCCGCCAAGCCGTTCAAGGATGCCCTGGTTGCCGACGGGATCCCGTTCACCTCGTTCGCGGTCGAGGACGTCCAGGCCGAATACGAGCGGCTCACCGCCCTCGGCGTGGAGTTCACCCAGGCACCGACCGAGATGGGGCCGGTCACCACGGCGGTCCTCGACGACACCTGCGGCAACCTCATCCAGATCTCCACGATCGCCGGCTGATTCCAGCAGGACGTGATGTCCGCAGGCCATTGAATTCCGCAGGACACAGGCCAAGTACGACGCCGGTGCCCCCGCCCGCCCCGTCGTTCGCGGGCGTGCCGCCTATCCCAGGGACGCCGCCAGATCGCGGCAAGCCGTCTCGCAGCGCCGGCACATCTCGGCGCAGATCCGGCAGTGCTCGTGCATGTCAGCGTGCTTCTCGCACTCCTCCGCGCAGCTGCGGCAGGCGGTTTCGCAGGCCGTGAGCACCGCGCGGGTGAGGTTGGCGTCGTAGCCGGTGTGGCGGGAGAGCACGTTGCCCGTGGTGAGGCAGAGGTCGGCGCAGTCCAGGTTGGTGCGGATGCACTTGCCCAGCTCCGCGACCATGTCCTCGCTGAGGCACGAGTCGGCGCAGGAGGTGCAGGTCGGCGCACACTCGAAGCAGGCCGCGATGCACTCGGCGAGCTTGTCGCGGTCGATGTCCCCCAGATCGCGGGGGTAGGCGTCGAGCATCGAGCTGATGTGTGTCATGGGTTCTCTCCCTCAGGCGTCGGTCGGTCCGAGACGCGGAGGTGCCTTGCGCCTCCCTCCCCACGCTAGGTCCGGCGCCGGCGGGTGTCGACGCTCATCGTCGCCCCGGAGTGGATGCCGGAACGGGCAGGGCCTGCACACGGGAGGAGCCGGCCCTGAACGCCCTGGAATGAGACCACTACATGCGGAGAACCGGAAGGGTCTTGACCTTCCCCACACGCTGGCCTAAGTTGAGATCCACATCTCAATTGACAAGCGATTTACTTGGATTGGGTCAATATATACCTGCCTCACCACAGGTCTGGGCGCGGAGCGTGATGATCGTGACAAACGTTGGATTGCTTTACGTCGGAGCGGTTCTCTTCGTCAATGGGCTCCTGCTCATCGGCGTCATCCCGGGAAAGTCCGCGGCCATCCTGAACTTCTTCGTGGGGGCCATGCAGGTCGTCTTCCCCACCATCGTCCTGTCGCAGGCCGCCGGCGACACCGCAGTGATCCTCGGGGCTTCGGGGCTCTACCTCTTCGGATTCACCTACCTCTACGTGGGCTTCAACCAGGTCTTCGACCTTCCCGGGGAGGGCCTGGGCTGGTTCTCGCTCTTCGTCGCCTTCTGCGCCGTGGTCTTTGCCGTCCTGCAATTCACCGCCGTGGGCGACCCGGTGTTCGGGGTCATCTGGCTGCTGTGGGCCGTCCTCTGGTTCCTGTTCTTTCTGGTCCTCGGCCTCAACAAGGAACACCTGACCATCTTCACCGGATGGTTCACAGCCATCGTCGCGCACGTCACCGGCACCATCCCCGCACTCTTCCTCCTGGCCGGGGCCTACGCGCCGACCGCTGCTGCGGCCTGGGCCGTCGCTGCCGGCGGTGTGATCTCGCTAGCGGTTGCCTTCGTCATGGCCCGGAGGACCTGGCGACCGACGGCGTCGCCCGGCATGCCGGCGGAGGTGGCGGCCTGAACCATCCTGCTTGTGAACGACCACCGGCCCTCCGGGTTCCCGGGCAGGCGGTCAGTCCCTGCCGACCGGGAACCGCTTCAACACGATCCAGGAGCAACTGTGCCCCTCTATGAATTCCGCTGCACCGACGGCGACGTCTTCGAACAGACCCATCCCATGGACTCGCGGCCCGATGAGGTCTCCTGCCCCGTCTGCGGGAATCCATCCCGGAGGCGGATGCCTGCCCCTCGTCTTTCGATAGCCGGCAGTGCGGCCTTCGGGTTGATCGACTCGACGCGCCGCAGCGCCCATGAGCCCGAGGTCGTCTCGGCGCTTCCGTCCGCCCCACGGCGGGCCGGCGGCGGATACACCAGCAATCCGCTGCACCAGAAACTCCCGCGATCCTGATTCGGCGCGGGCCACCCGGTCCCCGGACCGGACTCACAGTTAGGGAAAATGACATGCCTGAAGTGCTGTTTTCGCTCGACTCGAACAAGAAGTTCAAGGACCAGGAAAAGCTGGGGCACAACCGGTGGCACCCCGAGATCCCGCCGGTGGCCACCGTCAAACCGGGCGACGTGTTCCGCGTCGACTGCCGGGAATGGTTCGATGGGGCCATCGTCAACGACGACTCCGCCCAGGACATCCTCGACGCCCCATTGCTCACCGTCCACACGCTCAGCGGGCCGTTCGCCGTGGAAGGTGCCAAACCCGGCGACCTGCTGATCGTGGACATCCTCGACGTCGGCCCCATCCCGCAAGAGGACTCCGGTCCCCTGGCCGGCCAAGGTTGGGGGTACACCGGGATCTTCTCCAAGAACAACGGCGGCAGCTTCCTGGTCGACCAGTTCCCCGACGCCTACAAGGCGGTCTGGGACTTCCAGGGCCAGGTTGCCACCTCGCGGCACGTCCCTGAGGTCTCCTTCGAGGGCCTCATCCACCCCGGCCTGATGGGCACGGCGCCGTCCGCCGAACTGCTGGCCAAGTGGAACAAGCGCGAGGGCGATCTGATCGCCACTGATCCACACCGGGTGCCGCCGCTGGCGCTGCCCCCGGAGGCAGAACACGCGGTGCTGGGCGGCCTGCCCCGCGACCAATGGGGCAGGGTCGGCGGCGAGGCGGCGCGCACCGCTCCCCCGCGCGAGAACGGTGGCAACCAGGACATCAAGAACCTGTCCAAGGGAACCCGCGTCTTCTACCCGGTGTTCGTCGACGGGGCCAACCTCTCGGTGGGCGACCTCCACTTCTCCCAGGGCGATGGCGAGATCACCTTCTGTGGCGGCATCGAAATGGGCGGCTTCATCGATCTGCGGGTCGACCTGATCCGCGGTGGCATGGAAACCTACGGCGTCAGCGAGAACGCCATCTTCATGCCCGGCCGGGTCGAACCCCAGTTCAGTGAATGGCTGGCCTTCTCGGGCACCTCGGTGACCCTCGACGGCGAGCAGCGCTACCTGGATTCGCATCTGTCCTACCAGCGCGCCTGCCTGCACGCCATCGACTACCTGGCCAAGTTCGGCTACGCCCCGGAGCAGGCCTACCTGCTCCTCGGTGCGGCGCCCGTGGAAGGACGGCTCTCCGGGGTGGTCGACATCCCGAACTCGTGTTCGACGATCTACCTGCCCACCGCGATGTTCAACTTCGACATCCGGCCATCGGCAAATGGCCCGCACCAGATCGACGCCGGCATCGGCGCACCCCGGGCGGCCAACAACGGCTGACCCGGGACACACGCCGGGCGTCCTGGGGAACGCCCACCGGCCGGACGGCGCAGCCTTGCGCCGTCCGGCTGCACGTGCGGAGGAACCGATCGCGCACCTGGCAAAACAAGCCATTCCGCGGCGACACCCTACATCACGAACTGGACGGCGCCTCGGCCCCGACGATCGCGGCCAGCAGGCCGGGGAAGCGCTCCTCCAGGCACGAGCTCCGCAGGGTGTTCAGGATGGCGGTGCCCCGGTAGCGCTG
Organism: Arthrobacter sp. JSM 101049; assembly: GCF_041679245.1. Classification (NCBI taxonomy): domain Bacteria; kingdom Bacillati; phylum Actinomycetota; class Actinomycetes; order Micrococcales; family Micrococcaceae; genus Arthrobacter; species Arthrobacter sp. JSM 101049. The sequence continues at coordinate 585,954 of NZ_JBGFFC010000002.1, forward strand.
TTCGATGATGCCGGCCAGGCGCAGCACGCGAAAATGGTGGGTGGCCGTGGACCGGCTGACCGGCAGCTCGAAGGCGATGCAGGCCTGGTCGTGGCAGCCGTTCGCCAGCTGCACCACGATCCGCCGGCGCATCGGATCGGCCAGCGCCGACAGCACGGCGTCCAGGGACAGCTCCACGACGTCGGGGTGCTCCAGGGTGCGGGGGATGCTCATCAGTCCATCTTCGGTACGGGGCGGGATTCGCTACGACGATGATCATCGTACTACGCTGTCCATCGTACTTTCCGTCCCCCACCCCGAAGGACACCATGCTGACCGTCAACGCCTATGCAGCACCCGCGGCCGGGGAACCCCTGGTCCCCACCACCATCGAACGCCGCGACGTCGGCCCGAACGACGTGTTGATCGACATCAAGTACGCCGGCATCTGCCACTCCGACATCCACACCGTCCAGGGCGACTGGGGTCCCCAGCAGTACCCGCTGGTCCCCGGCCACGAGATCGTCGGCTTCGTGACCGAGGTCGGTTCCGACGTCACCACCCACCAGGTCGGTGACCGTGTCGGCGTCGGCTGCATGGTCAATTCCTGTGGTGAGTGCGCGCAGTGCCGCCGCGGCGAGGAGCAGTTCTGCGTCCAGGGCAACATCGGCACCTACGGGGCGGTGGACCGCGACGGCACCATCACCCAGGGCGGCTACTCCACCCATGTGGTCGTCGACGCCGGCTTCGTGCTGCGCGTCCCCGAGGCCCTGGACTTCGCCTCCGCCGCCCCGCTGCTGTGCGCGGGCATCACCACATACTCCCCGCTGCGCCACTGGAAGGTGGGTGCGGGCTCCCGCGTCGCCGTCGTGGGCATGGGGGGCCTGGGACACATGGGCGTGCAGATCGCCCACGCGATGGGCGCCGAGGTCACCGTCCTGTCGCAGACGCTCTCGAAGCAGGAGGACGGCAAGCGCTTCGGCGCCGACCACTACTTCGCGACCAGCGACCCGGAGACCTTCACCCAGCTGGCCAGCTCGTTCGACTTCATCCTGAACACGGTCAGTGCCGAGATCGACCTCAACGCCTACCTGTCCCTGTTGGACGTGGACGGCACCATGGTCAACGTCGGCGCCCCGCCGGCGGCCCTGCCCGTCACCCCGTTCACCCTGATCGGCGCCCGCCGCTCCTTCGCCGGTTCGCTGATCGGCGGCATCCGGGAGACCCAGGAGATGCTCGACTTCTGCGCCGAGCACGGCATCAACGCGGCCACCGAGCTCATCGGGGCCGACCAGATCAACGAGGCGTACGAGCGCGTCATGACCTCCAAGGTCCGCTACCGCGCCGTCATCGACACCTCGACGCTCGGCTGACCCTGCAGGACCCCTGAGAACGACGGCGGCGCACACGTTGCGCCGCCGTCGGCGGGTTAGGGGGGCTATGGCCCCGGCGGACGGGCGTCCAGGGCACAAGGCGCCCTCAAAGCCTGCGGCGGCCCGCCAGCAGGCCGTGCAGAAGGGGCAGCACCGACACGCCCATCAGCACGGTACCCAGCACCTGGTCATCCGGCCGGACCAGCGCTCCGGCAATGATCAGTGCCGCGAAGACCAGCGCTGAAATGGCCCGTCGCGCCGTACGCTCCAGTCGTGCCACCTGTCGTTCCAGACGCGGCGTGGCCACCGCTAGCTCTCCGTCCTCCAGACGGGTGACCACCCCGTCCAGTCGCCCGGGCAGACGCACCGCCGTCGTCACCGCGTCGAGTGCATGTTGGGCCACGTCCTGGACGAGGTTTCCGCGCTCCTCGCGTAGCAGTTGCGCCGCGTAGGGCTCCACGGTGTCCCAGAGGTTGAACTTCGGATCCAGGGAACTGCACACCCCGGAGGTCAGCGACATCGCGCGGATGATGAGCAGGAAGTTCTCCGGCAGCTGGAACGGCAGGGACCGGACCACGTCCCCGAATTCGGCGGCGAAATCCCGGAATTCGCGCGGGTCGACCTCGCGCAATTCGGCGAATCCCATCCCGCCGAAGCGGGCGAAGAGGTGCGTCATGGCCCGCTCGAGTTCGGCGGTATCGGCGGTGGGCAGCAGCACCCCCACCTCGCCGATGGCGGCGACCAGCCCCCTGCCATCGCGCGACGCGGCGGCGATCAGCAGTTTGCGCAACCCGCGGCGGGTGCCCGCCGGCACCTCCCCCATCATGCCGAAGTCGATGAACGTCAGCTTCCACGGCCGCCCCTCCGCCGGCTCGGCGGTGGGCGTGACGAAGATGTTGCCCGGGTGCGGATCTGCGTGGAAGAAGCCGCTGCCAAACAGCTGCTCGAACATGACCGCGCCGAAGGCGGGGGCGACCTCCGCCGGGTCGATGCCCGCCGCGCGCAGCCCCTCCAGGTCGGTGATTTTGATGGCCGTGACGTCCTCGAGCGCCAGCACGCGTCGGCTGGTCCGTTCCCAGACAATCCGGGGCACGGCAACGGCGTCGTTGTGGGCCAATTCGTCGGCGAAGCGTTCTGCTTGCGCGGCCTCGTGCAGGTAGTCGATCTCCTCCAGGCTGGTGTGGGCGAACTCCTCGACCAGCGCCGGCATGTCGGCGCGACGGGACACCAACCGGATGTGGCTGAGCCAGCCGCCGACCTTGCGCAGCGCCGCGAGGTCCACGTCGACGATCGCCTCAATGCCCGGGCGTTGGATCTTCACGATGACGCCCGCGAACGCGACGTCGGCGGCAGCTTCGGGCAGCAGCTGCGCCCGGTGCGCCTGGCCCAGGGATGCCGCCGCGACGGGCGTCTCATCCACCCATGCGAAGACGCGATCCAGCGGCGCGCCCAGTTCGGCCTCGGCCAGGGCCCTCACGTCGGCAAACGGGACCGGGGGCACTTCGTCCTGCAGACCCTCCAGTTCCGCGGTGATCTCGGGCGGGAGCACGTCGAGCCGGGAGGAGAGGAATTGCCCGACCTTGATCATCAGCCCACCGAGTTCCACCGCCAGGGCGTGGAAGCGTTGCGCGAAGCGGCGCATCCGCCGAGCCCGCGAGCGTTCGGCGAGCCTGGCCAGGCCGATGCGGGGCAGGAACAGCTCGAACCACCAGATGACCGCCAGATGCCAGGCGGCGAACCGCAGGATCCGGCGGTAGCGGGCGCGGGTGCTTCCGGCCCCCGATGCCGGGCGTGCCGGGCCCCGGCCACGTGATGTCACCCAGGTCAGCCCTGGGCGAGGATCGAGTACAACCGCCGGCGCGCTTCATCGAGCACCGCGACGGCTTCCTGCACTTGTTCCGGTGAGCCGGTGCGGCCCACCTGGGAGGCTGCCTGGGCGAGTTCGAAACCTGCCTTGGGCAGGGCCGCAAATGTGCCGCCTCGCTCCGATTCCGCCGGCTCCCAGGGGGCCGGGCCCTCCGCAGCCGCCAGCTCCTCCCGGCCGGCTTCGGTCAGGGAGTAGATCTTGCGCCCATTCGATTCCTCGGCGCTGATAAACCCCTCGTCGGCCAGCAGCTGCAGGGTCGGGTAGACGGACCCTGCGCTGGGTTTCCAGTTGCCACCGCTGCGCTCCTCGATCTCGCGGATGATCTGGTAGCCGTACATCGGGCGTTCGCCGAGCAGCGCCAGCACCGCCGAACGCACCTCGCCGCGTCCCGCACGGGTGCCCGTGCGCTTCTCGAACCGTGAGCGCAGGTCCTCGACGGCCTGCCAGACGCCATCGAAGCTGGCTCCGCCGAACCCTCCGGCCGAATGTGAAGTGTTCATCGTGGTCTCCTCCGTGGTTCGCCACCGATCGGGTAGCGATACTCAACGATATATCGCTGACGCGGTCGCGCCTAGGGTCGAAAGCTGGCCAATACGTCCTCGGGTACACGTTCCCTGGCATCGCTGACCACACCCTGGGGCGTCGGTTCCCCGCTACCGGCTGTGCCGCTGAGTTGCCAACCACTACTGCTGTCTGCCTATGCTGTTACCGGTTCAGCAGAGGGCCGCCAGTTCTGCACAGGAGCCAACGTGATCCCCCTGAACCTTTTCCTCCCCCCGCACCAACGCCATGTCGCTCCTTGGACCGTTTCCAGTGTCGTGACGGAGGTGGCGTAGCGCATGCCGATTGCGATCGAAAACAACCGCGAACAGTTCCAGTACCAGATCTTCAAGGCGGGCGAACTGGCGGGATTCGTGCAGTACAGCATGGACGGTGCCGACATGTGGGTCCTGCATACCTCCATGAAGCGCCAGTTCAAGTCGGCGCTGCTGATCGACATGCTCATCCACCACGTCCTGACGGACGCGCACACCAGCCGATTGGCGCTCCTGCCGTTCTGCCCGGCCGTACGCGCCTTCATCGCGGAGCATCGGGAGTACGCCTTCCTCGTCACCGCGGAATGGCAAGAGCGCATCCCCTCCCCCGCCCACCACAAGGCCGATGCGGACGCCAACATCCCGCTCGACTTCGTCCGGCTGACGGGCTCGCGACGTGCACAGCATCTGGACACGACGTTGGGTTCGCCCGACGTCGACCAGTACATCAACGGCGACACCGGCCCCCTCTCCCTGACCCATCTGCAGGACCCCGCGGCCCTGGCCCAGCTGCAAGATCCCGAACAGCAACCGGTGGACAGCTAGCCACCGCTTCACGGCAACACCAGAGCACGACGGCGGCGCGAAAGTCATGCTGCGCAAGCGACCCCGGCCCCCACGGGCCGGGGTCGCCCTACGTTCGCGGCAACGCCGCTTCCATCGTGGAGAGCAGGGCCTCCACCTGCCCGCGGAAGACATCGAAGTCGTCCTTTTCGCGCAATGAATCGCCCAGGGCGGTCACATCCGGGAACTCCTCCGGCCGCGCCGGACGGAAGCATGCCCATCCCTTGTAGCGTATGAAATTCCAGCCGCATGTTGGCCCTCGCCCAGGCTGGGATTGATTAGAGTGACGTCATGTTCGCGACATTCCCGTCGGATCTAATTGTCGGCGCAATCGTGGCCGTCGCCACAGCTGCTATTGCTGTGTTTCTTGGCCGTCGGAGTTATCGCAAAGAACGAATGAAGCGAGAGATCTCGGGCCTCCGCCGACTGATCGGCGAATTGGCTCGGAAGCGAGCGCCCGTAGAACCGAAGTCACTCACTCGAGTCTGGAAAGCTCGTGACGGTCATGCAGATTTGACGGTGTTTCTAGTTCCGTTTTAGACGTACGTCGGGCCATTGACGAGGCGCGATTAGCCGCTCGAGACGATGTTGATTCAGAGGTGCACACGCTCCTCGACCAGATGTCCATGCACTGCAACGAGTACCTCCACAACAGTCGTCATGATTCCCAGAACTATCGCGCCCTCATTCATGACCTCAGACTTTCCCTCAAGGTGGAACTCCACGAATTGTGCCGTATTCATCCGGAATTGCCGAAGGACGAGCCCGGCAGCAAGGCATACGCACAACGGACTGACAAAGGCTAGTTCAGGGAAGAATCGGCCCCATGCGGCTACTGGTTCGAGAACGCCGCGTCGAACGATGCCTCCGGCCGCTTCCACAGCAGCTCGCGGATCTTCCCGACGGCCTCGGCCGCACCATGCAGGCGGTCCATGCCGGCGTCTTCCCACTCGACCGAGATGGGGCCGTCGTAGCCGATATGCGCCAGGGCGCGGAAGGCGTCCTCCCACGGGATGTCGCCGTGGCCGGTGGACACGAAGTCCCAGCGGCGGCGAGGGTCTCCCCACGGCAGATGGGACCCCAGGATGCCGTTGCGGCCCATCGGCGGGCGTAGCCGGGTGTCCTTGCAGTCCACGTGGTAGATCCGGTCGGCGAAGTCGGTGATGAAGCCGACGGTGTCGATCCCCTGCCAGAACATGTGGCTGGGGTCCCAGTTCAGCCCGAACGATTCCCGGTGGTCGATGGCCTCCAGGGTGCGCACGGTGGTCCAGTAGTCGTAGGCAATTTCCGACGGATGCACCTCGAGAGCAAACTTGACCCCTTCGTCGTCGAACACATCCATGATGGGGTTCCAGCGGTCGGCGAAGTCCTGGTAGCCGGCGTCGATCACCTCGCCGGGCACCGGCGGGAACATGGCCACGTACTGCCAGATCTTGGATCCGGTGAACCCGACGACCACGTCGGCACCGAGCTTGCGGGCCACGCGGGCGGAGCGTTTCATGTCATCGCTGGCTCGTTGGCGCACGCCCTCGGGTTCGCCGTCGCCCCAGACGTAGGGGCGCAGGATGCCCTGGTGGCGGAAGTCGATGGGGTCATCGCAGACCGCCTGGCCGCCGAGGTGGTTGGAGATGGCCCAGACCTTGAGTCCGTATTTGTCGAGGATCTCCAGCCGGGAGGCGAGGTAGGCGTCGTCCTCGTCGGCACGCTGCAGGTCCAAATGGTCACCGGAGGCTGCGATCTCCAGTCCGTCATAGCCCCAGTCGGCGGCGCGGCGGGCCAGTTCCTCGAACGGCATGTCGGCCCATTGGCCGGTGAACAAGGTGACGGGCTGCGGATTCTCGGTCATGCAAGGTCCTCCTCGAAGGGGTGGTCGTCGGCTCTGGGGTTAGAGGATGTGCTGGACGTCTGCGCGGTCCGAGACCGTGCTGACGTCCACCCACGAGTTGCTGCGGGAGGACTCCAGGACGGCCGAGGTGAGGATGGCCGCGCGGAGCCCGTCGGCGAACGTCGGCAGTCCGGCGGGGGCTCCCCCGGCGATGGCCGCATAGGTGTCGAGAACGAAGGCGTTGAAGGCATCAAGATAGCCCATCGGGTGACCGGCCGGAACCACCGAAAGCCGGGCTGCGTCGTCGACCAGCGACGGGGCGTCGCGGGCCAGGGTGGTGGATCCCGCACGTCCGCCCAGCCAGAGTTCGTCGGGGTGCTCCTGGTCGAAGGCGACCGATCCGCTGGTCCCCCCGAGTTCCAGGCTCAACGCGTTCTTCCGTCCGGCGTTGACCTGCGAGACCATCAGGCTGCCGATGGCGCCGCCTTCCATCTCCACCAGGCACACGGCGGCGTCCTCGGTGTCGACGGGTTGCCCGCGACGGGTGGGGTGGGCGATCCCGAGCCGGGCGTTGATGCGCACGATCTGCTCCCCCGCGATGAATTCGAGCAGGTCCACCAGGTGGGAACCGACGTCGGCGAAGGCCCGGGACGGGCCGCCCGCGGCGGGATCGACGCGCCAATCGGTGTCATCCTCCTGCAGCATCCAATCCTGCAGGTAGTTCCCGCGCACGGTGAGCAAGCGCCCGATGCCCCCGCCCGCCGCCTCGTGGCGCGCCTGGCGGGCCATCGGATGGAACCGGTAGATGAACGGGACGGTCGCGGTGACTCCGGCCCGGGTCGCGAGTTCGGCCAGCGCCGAGGCCTCCTCGGGGGCGATGGCCAGCGGCTTTTCGCACACGACGTGCTTGCCGGCCTCCAACACCGCGCGGGCGTGCCCGGCATGCGTGGCATTCGGCGAGCAGACGTGCACGACATCGACGCGTGCCAGCAGCTCGTCCAGGGTGGCCGCCGCATGGGCTATCCCCAGGTCGGCGGCGGCCCGTACGGAGCGCTCGGGACGGGAGGAGAGCACCGAGACGACGTCGGCGCCGGCGGCGCGCGCGGCCTGGGCGTGGATCCGGGCCATGAAGCCGCCGCCGATGATGCCGACCTTCAGCGGTGCAGTGGATGGGTGGCTCACAAGGTCCTCCTTCGGGTGGGTTCGGAGCGGGTCATTTCACGGAACCCGCGGACAGGCCGGCCACGAGATGGCGCTGGACGAACATGAATCCGATGAGCACGGGCAGCGAGACGACCACCGAGGCGGCCATCAGCTGGTTCCAGTACACGTCGGTCTGCGAGGCGTAGGACCGCAGGCCGATCGCCAGGGTGCGGGTGTCGGAGTTGGTCAGCACCGAGGCGAAGAGGACCTCGCCCCAGGCCGTGATGAAGGAGTAGACGGCCACGGCGATGATCCCCGGCCTGGCGACCGGCAGCACCACGCGGATCAAGGCGCCCATCCGACCGGTGCCGTCGATCATCGCCGCCTCTTCGAGTTCGCGCGGGATCGAGGCCAGGAAGCCGGTGAGCATCCAGATGGCGAACGGCAACGAGAACGTCAGGTACGTCAGGATCAACCCGAGGTAGGTTCCCGAGAGCTGCAGTCCGACCGTGCGTTCGATCTGCGTGAAGATCAGGAACAGCGGCAGCAGGAACAGGATGCCCGGGAACATCTGGGTCGAGAGGACCACCAGGGAGAACGTCCGCGCGCCCTTGAACTGGAAACGGGAGAGGGCGTAGGCGGCCATGACGGCCAGCACCACCGAGAAGAACGTGGCGCTGACGGTGACGATGAGGCTGTTGACGAAGTAGTCGGCCAGCGGCACGGTCTTCCAGATGTCCAGGTACGGCTGCAGGGTGATGGTGCTGGGCCACCAGGTGAACAGCCCGCGCACGTCCTCGAGCGGTTTGACGCTGGTGACGAGCACGACGTAGAGCGGCAGGATGACGATGATCGACAGGCCCAGCAGCCCGAACGTGCGCAGGATGCGGAATCCACGGGTCTCAAGCATTGGGTCCCTTTCCCTTGGGCATGACGAGTCGGATGTAGAACGCCGAGGCGATCAGCAGCACGACCAGGAGCAGGACGCTCATGGCGCCGCCGACGCCGAAGTTCCAGTTGCTGAAGGACTGTTGGTAGATCAGCGGCGAGATCAGTGTCGCCTCCGGTGGGGAGGCCGGCCCAAACAACACGTACGGGACGTTGAACTGGTTGAAGATCCACAGCGAGAGCATCAGCAACAGCACCGAGTTGGCCTGCCCGATCATGGGCAGGGTGATGTTGGTGAACTGCTTCCACAGGCTGGCCCCATCCAGCGCGGCGGCCTCGTACACTTCACCGGGGATGTTCTGCAGTGCCGCCAGCAGCATCAGGAAGGCGAAGGGCCAGAACTGCCACACCGTCACGATGACCATCACCCAGAAGGCATTGGACCCCAACAGCCAGAACGGCCGGTGGTCCAGCAACCCGAGGTCGTCGACCAGGAAGCGGTTGATGACGCCGTCGCGCTGGTTGAACATGAACGCCCAGGCAATGGTGCCCACGTAGCTGGGCAGGGCGTACGGCACCAGGAACAGCGTCCGCAGCAGCCCACGCCCCCGGAAGCTCGAGGAGAGCAGGACCGCGGCGAACATGCCCAGCGCCCAGGCCAGGGCCACCACGATGACCGTGAACAGCAGGGTCCGCCCCAGCGCCCCGTAGAACTGGGTGCCGATCGGGCTCGAGGGGCTGAGCCCGGCCACGAAGTTCTCGAACCCGATGAACTTGGCCTTCACCCAGTTCCCGATGCTCAGCTGGGTCAGCGCGATGAACGCGATCCAGACCCCGAGGATCATGGGGATGATGTGGATCAGCAGCTCCATGATGGTCGCCGGGGCGATCAGCAGATACGGGAACAGGTCCTTCTTGCGCTTGCGTTGCGGGGCCGGGGGTACCGGCCGCCCCTGGGTGGGGGCGGCCGGATCCGGCTCTACACGGCGGCGGTTCCCGGCTTCAAGGGTGGGAGCCATCATCTGTCCTTTCGGCCGTTTCGAGGCGGGTGGGGCGGGCGTGCTCACATCTGCGAATTCGCGTTTTCGAGCGCCTTCTTCACGTCGGCCTCGGTGACCTTCTCACCTTGGGCGATCTGGGCGAAGAGGTTCTTCACCGCGGTGCCGACCAGGGTCTCCATCTGGCTCTCGGAGGGGTAGAGCGGCATCGGCTGGGCGTGGTTGGCCAGGATGTCCTTCTTCAGCGAGATCTCCTCGGACTTGAAGGCCGGGTCGTCGTAGGCGGCGGTGACCACGGGCAGGGCAGTGAATTCCTTGTTCAGGTACTTCTGCTCGGAATCGCTGGTCAGGTGCTTGACGAAGTCGACGGCTGCCTCCTTGTTGTCGGAGTTGTCGAAGACGGAGACGTTGATGCCGGCTACGTGGGACTGCGTGCCTTCCAGCCCGGTGGCGTCGGCGGTCATCATCGGGACCGGTGCGGCCTTCCAGTCCTTCATGTCCCGTGCATTCAGCGTCTTGCCGGGAGCCTGGTCGAAGAACATGGCGGACTTGCCGGCGGCGAAGTCCTCCACCATGTCCGAGCCGTTCTGGGCCTCGGCCATCGACGGGTTGACCACGCCGTCCTCGCCCATGAGCTGGACCCACTGGTTCACGCCCTTGACGACGCCGTCGGAGGCGAACTGCGGGTTGCCCTGGTCGTCGTAGAGGGCCGAGCCGTTCTGCAGGCCGCGGATGAAGGCGGCGTGGGCGTTGTTGGTCACCGAGGATCCGGCGAGGGAGACGCCCCACTGGTCGGTCTTGCCGTCCTTGTTCGTGTCCTTGGTCAGCTTCTTGGCGTCGGCGACGAACTCATCCCAGGTGGCCGGCGGTGCGTCGATCCCGGCCTCCTTGAACATCTTGGTGTTGTAGTACATGGAGTAGCTCAGCCCGTAGAGCGGGACGGAGGTCGGGGCCTGGCCCTCGGCGCCGCCGGTCGCCCAGCTGGTCTGCACGAAGCGGTCCTGCCCGCCGATCTTCTCCAGAGGCTCGCCCTCCCACGGCATGAACGCGCCGGAGGCCTGCAGGGACACCGCCCAGGTGTTGCCGATGTTCAGCACGTCGGGGCCGTCGCCGGAGGAGACGGCGGTGAGGATGCGGTTGTAGAGGTCGCTCCACGGGATGACCTCGAGTTCGACCTTGGTGCCGGTCTCCTCGGTGTAGCGCTCGATCGACTTCTTCAGCACGCGCTCGTCGTCGGTGACCGACGTGCCCTGGTTCGAGGCCCAGTAGGTGATGGTGCCGCCGGCCTTGGCGTCCCCGCTGTCGGCGGATCCGTTGTTGCCGCAGGCCGACAGACCCAAGGACATGGCGCCGATGGAGAGGACGGCAGCCCATTTCATGGTGCGTTTCATGACGGTTCTCATTTCTCTGCTGTGAGTGAGATGGAGCGGTGATGGAGGTGGTGCGGTGATGGAGGTGGTGCGGTGATGGAGGTGGTGCGGGTGCTCAGGAGACCGGGTTGCTGGCCCGGGAGGGATCCCAGTCCGCGTCGAGCGGGGCGGAGATCTGCACGGTGGAGGAAACGTCGACGAACGTGCCGGAATCGGCGGCCTCGACGAGGGAGGCCATGACGTCCAGGACGTGGAAGGCCAGTTCGCCGGGGACGCGTTCGGGGCGGTCCTCGCGGATGGCCTGCGCCAGTTCGGCGACACCGGTCCCCCGGGTGAAGAACGAGCCGGTGGCCTCGACGACGCGCGGCTCGCCCTCGCCGGTGTGGATGGTGGTCTCGCCGTCGAACATGTTGGGGTCCGGGAACACCGCGGTGCCCTCGGCTCCGGAGATCTCGACGAACCCGGCGCGCGGGAGCTTGGAGTCGAAACTGAACACGGATTGCGCGCTGGCCCCGGATTCGAAGTCGATCAGCGCGCTGACGTGGGTGGGGACCTCGACGACGAAGTCGGTACCGGCCTTGGGACCGGAGCCGATGGTGCGGGAGCTGCGGGCCTGGGAGGACAGGGCGGCGACGCGGCGGATCGGGCCGAAGACCTGGATCAGTGTGGTCAGGTAGTAGGGGCCGACGTCGAACAGCGGGCCGGCGCCCTTCGCGAACAGGAATTCCGGGCTCGGGTGCCAGGACTCGGGGCCGGGGACCTGGAAGAGGGTCAGCGCGGTCAGCGGCTGGCCGATGGCCCCGTCGCGGACCTCACGCAGCGCGGTCTGCAGGCCGGCACCAAGGAACGTGTCGGGAGCGACGGCGACGCGGACGCCCGCCTCCTGGGCGGCCTCCATGAGCTGGCGGCCGGATTCACGGTCCAGCGCATAGGGCTTTTCGCCCCAGACGTGCTTGCCGGCGGCGACTGCCTGCAGGGCGACCTCGACGTGGACGGCGGGGATGGTCAGGTTCACGACGATTTCGACGTCGTCGGTGGCGAGCAGCTGCTCGTAGGAGCCCGAGTTCGAGACGCCCCATTTCTCGGCCTGGGATGCGGCGCGCTCCTCGTCGATGTCGGCGATGAAGACGACCTTCAGGTCGGGGAACTGGGTGAGGTTGCCCAGGTACTGGTCGCTGATGGTTCCGGCGCCGACGATGCCGACGCCAGTCGTCGCGGCGCTCACTTGGTGCCTGCCAGGAAGGCGTAGGAGTCGGCCACTGCCTGCAGGACGTCGCCGTCGTGGTCATCGAGCTCGACGACGCGCAATGCATTCGGGGCGGCGGCGAGGATCTTGGCCACCGGCATGGAGCCGGTGCCGACGGCGACCTGTTCCTTGTCGTTCTTGTTCTTGGGGCCGTCCTTGACGTGGAGGGCCTTGACCTTGTCGCCGAGGCGGGCCAGCAGGGCCGGGGCGTCCTCGCCGCCGACTTCGGCCCAGTAGGTGTCGACCTCGAGGGCGACGGCGGTACCGACCTCGTCGGCGAAGATCTCCAGGGCTGCGGTGCCGTCGATGCGGTTCTCCAGCTCGAAGGCGTGGTTGTGGTAGCCGACGGCCAGTCCATGGTCGGCTGCCTGGGCGGCGATGTCCTTCAGGTCGCGGGCGATGCCGGCGACGGAGTCGCGGGTGGTCCAGCGGGACTCGTCGATGTGTGGGTCGATGATGGTGGAGATGCCGAGCTGCTTTGCAGCTGCGAAGATGGCGTCGAGGTCGCCGTCGATCAGCTTTACGTGGGCGGTCGGGGCGGCGAGGCCGAGCCGGGACAAGTGCTCCTGGTATTCGGCGGCACGCTCAACGAAGGCGTAGGGCTCGACGTTGGTGAAGCCGATGCCGGCGATCTTCTCGAGCGTTCCGGGGAGGTCTTCGGCGAGGTGGCCGCGAACCGTGTAGAGCTGGACGGAGAGGCCGGGTCTGACCGAGGCGCCCTGCGCGTCGGTGGGTTTCGGCTGCGGTGAGCGCCGAATGGTGGGGCCGGACGTTGTCATGAAATGAGCTCCTCTGGAGTGCGCTGTCGGGCGGTTCATCGGCCGCTGCGGCAATCAGCGTGAGCGCTGTCACATCGGCGTTGAAATTGAGCGTACGAGTACTTTTGACGAACGTCAAGCAAAAGCTGTAGGAATATACTCAGAAGGTCGATCGGCAACAACTTCCCGCAACAACTCGGGAATGAGGGCGGCCGATGGCATGATCACTGCAAGCACCTGACAACTGGGGACCACGAAACGAGGAATGATGGCCATCGAGACGGCCGAGAACGGCACCGCCGACCTGGCCAAGGCCGGGGAGTTCCTCCAACTGCTCCGCGACGGACGGCCCCGCACGCGCGCCGAGTTGGCGCAGGTGACCGGCATGGCAAGGTCGACCATTGCCTCACGCGTCGAGACGCTTCTGCAGCTGGGTTATGTCTCCCCCGTGGGTGATTCGACGTCAACCGGTGGACGCCCACCCTCACTCTTCGCCTTAAATCCGAACGCTCGCGTCGTCATCGGCGCAGACCTCGGAGCGACGCACGCGCGGGCCGTATTGGCGAACCTAGCCGGTGAAGTGAAGGCAGAGTTCTGGGAGCCCCTGCCCATTGCGGACGGACCAGAGAAAGTCGTCGGATGGCTGGCTCAAACCATCGGTAGGTTGCTCGAGGAGGCGGAATGCACCGCTTCCGACTTGGCCGCCATCGGCGTCGGCCTTCCTGGCCCCGTCGAATTCCAGACAGGCCGTCCCGTGAGCCCGCCGATCATGCCGGGGTGGGATGGGTATGACCTGCCAGCACGGCTCCACAGGGAATACGACGTTCCGGTACTCGTCGACAACGACGTGAACATCATGGCCCTTGGCGAGTACAAAGCGAACCTGCCCAACGACCAGGACATACTATTCGTCAAGGTCGCCACCGGCATTGGTGCAGGTCTCGTGGCCCACGGGCAATTGATGCGCGGCGCCCAAGGTACCGCTGGCGACCTGGGGCACGTTCGTGTTCCCGGCGGGCCAGATACGTTGTGCACTTGCGGCAACGTTGGCTGCTTGGAGGCCGTTGCCAGTGGCCCGGCCATAGCCAAGAAGCTCGGCCTCGCAGCCGAGCCCGGTCAAAACATCCCCTCGTTGGTCGCGCAACGAGTCCGCGATGGCGACGCGGAGGTGATCGCAGCAGTCCGCCAGGCCGGGAGGGACCTAGGCAGTGTTCTCGCAACCTGCGTCAGCATGCTGAATCCGTCGGTGATCGTCGTCGGTGGTTCGCTGGCCCAGGTCGGTGAGCACCTTTTAGCGGGAATACGTGAAGTCGTCTACCAGCGGTCACTGCCACTGGCGACGAAACATCTGCGGATTATCGCGTCTACGGCTGGCTCGCATGCAGGCGTCCTGGGGGCCGTGGCACTGGCTACCGATTTTGCCCTCTCAGCCAGCGCGATTGAAACGACACGCTGCTAGCAACTGAAGGCTGCTCACCAGCATCTTCAGCGATCAGAACCTCGTTTCTACGAGGACCCCTCAACTCGTCGACATGGGGACGTAATCAGGCATGGTTGCCATTCCGACCGACGATGGACGCAGCAAAACAGGCTCCCGGGCAAGTCCGATTCCATTCAACGCGATGCCCCTGCCCCCCACTAAATACAGGTGCCGGTCAGCAAATATACGGCCCACATCACCGGACACGGCGAAGCGATGTCCGACGCCGGTCTATCACCAGAACGCATTGTTTCGCGCGCATACGCCACGATGAGGGGGATTCTCGCGCCAACCGCACGCTGCATTTAGACCACACGAAATTGCGCCATTGATTGCTCGGTGGACGGAAAGTGGTCTCCCGAAATCGTCAATCCAAAGGCATTGACACCCTTCATTTCCGATATATAGTCAATATATGTCCGATAAATTCTCCGAACGTAAGCTGGACGAGTCTCGAAACGATAGATTTCGCCGGTTGGCTTCCACTCGAGGGGATCGACTTATTCGAGAGATTTCCTTACTGGGCAACCTAGCCAACCGAAAGAACTACGAGTACACGTCCGATGAGGTGGAAGCTCTTTTTCGCCCCATAGAGGTCGAGCTCCAAGAGGTGCGTGCCCTCTTCGATCCCGCATCTCCCTCCGAAAGAAAGGTGTCATTCGAATGACCGATCAGAACTTCGGCTTCTACTTCGAAGCCGCCGGCAAGGCAGCCACCCAAGGCGCAATTTCTCCTGCCGCACAGTTCTTCGAAGGCTCACGGGCTGAAACGTCCTTGGTCCGCGAGACGGGACAAAACTCCATCGATGCCGGCGCCGGCGCCGTGAAAATAGTTTTCGAATTGGCCGACATGCCCACAGACGACATTCCAGGAATCGCTGGTTTGCGAACCCATCTGGCACAGGTGGAAGAGCAGACACGGGGTTCCCAAGGGCACGACAACATGGAGTTGGCGAATGAGACGTCACTGCGAACGTCGATTCCGGTGCTGCGCATCAGTGACTATGGCACCAAAGGCCTGGCCGGCACAGAGTCCATCAATGACCCCAAGTCCCCGCTCAGCGCCCTGACGAGGGGCGCGGGAATCTCCGCTGACGACGGATCCCGCGGCGGTTCCTTCGGAATCGGTTCGGCCGTAGGACCTATGGCCTCGGACATGAGCACCGTCCTCTACACATCCCTCCCCTTGGGCGGCAACGAAGTGGTCTTCGCCGGTTACAGCTGCCTGGCTTCCCACCGTGACACCGAGGGGATCTGGCGAGTGGGGGACGGTTTCTTCACGGACCGAGCTCACGCAGAAGACTTCCGCTACTTGCGTGACCCCGAACCCATCGGGCCATTCCCAAAACGAACGGACGCCGGGACCGACCTTTACATCCTTGGATACCGCAAAGCCGAAGAGGACCCCACCCTTCAGCACATCAAGGTCGCCTTCATGAGGAATTTCCTCATGGCCATCCACAGAGGCGAACTCGTCGTCGAGGGAAAGACCCCAATAGGAACATGGCGTCTGGATGCCGAAAAGCTCAAGACCCACGTGGCCGAAGACCAGGAAACCGCGGCTTTCTACCGCGCGATCACGGACCCAAATCCGATCCTCGGAACCCACGATATGCTCGGCCAAATCAGCCTGTACATCAACGTCGACGACTCCCTATCGAAATCGCTGCATACCATCGCCGTCCGGAAACCGCTCATGAAAATCGACACCTTCAAACACACCTCGATTCCAGTGAAGTACGCAGCTGTGCTGGAGTGCTCCGATGAGAAGGGCAACACCCTCTTGCGCAAGCTCGAGCCACCCCAGCACCACAAGTGGGATGCCGGGCGGTCACCTGGGGGCGGGAAAATCATCAGCGACCTCAAGACTTTCGTCCGCAACGGTCTCAAGAGTCGGGTCAAGGAGCAAATCGGAGAACAGGTCCACGTCAAAGGCCTATCCAAATACCTTCCGGACGAGTTGTTCGAAGAGAGGACTCTGACCGAAGCCGCGCCCGCAGGCACCCCGGGCACAGGGTCAGGAACCACTAGGGAGTCCAGCACGGTCCAAGGCCGCGCAGGAGAGGACATGTCCGCCTCCGCCAGCGGTCGAAAGGCCGTCAGCGTCCGGGTGAAGACCTCGGCCGGCGGCGAGGGCTCGTCCCCTGCCGAAAAGGGGAAGGATGCGGGCGGAGGCAAGAAGCGCAACAACAAGGGTGGGAACATCGCGGGCGGTGGCACGGAAGGTGATGGAACGGGCCGCATCAGCGCCGGTGACATCCGATTCCGGAGCTGGTCCGATGCCACCACCGGTGACGTCTGCCTCGCACTGACCTCCCCAGAAGACATTTCCGGTGACGTGCAGCTTCTCGCGCTCGGACCGGGCGGGAGCGTCGAGGAGGACTACGAGCTGCCGATCGACAACGCCTCCATCATTACCGCAGGGGTTACTACCCCGCTCAAGCACAAGGGAAATATTTTGGCCCAACTGGAACTCAAGGCCGGGACCACATCTCAGGTCCGACTCAAGCTTTCGTCCAATCACCGCTACCGTCTGGGGATCAAATGAGCAGCACCACCCGCGGCTCGTACCCGCACCCCGTACTCGACGATTCGGACGACGTCGATGCCGAAATCGAGGTCTTCAACGCATCGTTCGCCCCGAGCGTCGATGACGTCGAAATCAAGTTCCAAGTGCGCATGACCGAGCCGCGGATCCAGGTCCTCATCGACGAGGGGTCGGCTCGTTACAGCTTCCGGTGGTCCTGCACTGCCACCCTTGCCAACGAGGAACTAGGTGCCGAGATCAACATGTATCATGCCGACAGCACCGGCTACGTCGGATGGATCGACCAGCAATCGATCAGCGGCACGGTCAGAATCGAAATGAGAGTCATCGCCACCAAGCCCATCGGGAATTACCGGCCGGAAAACCAGCACCCCGACTACGGCGACGCGGACTTTCACCTCCTGCCCGGCGACATTCTCGCAGATGCAGGCGTCCTCGAATTCGAGGCTGAGAAGCTCTACGACCCGCTCAACCCGCCCCTCGGGTCGTGCTTCAAATTCGTTGCCGATTCCAACATGAAGCGCGGCTTGCGGGTCAGGTTCGACGACGACGAGCACATTCTCGTGACCTTCCCCGTAGAAGTTCTGCACGGGTTCGGCATGCTCCGCAACCGTCAAGACCTGCAAATCAGTCTCGTCGTCCTCCCCGCCCTGATGGAAACTATCTCCTTCATCAAGGCTAATGAAACGTCCGGCGACGAAGACGAAAATCTGACCGACAGGCATTGGTACACCGCCATAACCCGGCTAATGCAAGCATCACGTTCCAGCGACATGCGCCCATTCGAGATGGCACAGGAAATCCTCGGTAACCCCTTGGACACATCTCTCACCACCTTCGACGATTTGGGGGACTAAACAATGGAAGATAACCGCGCCCGCTCACTCACCCACCAGGCCTTGGTCGAGCTCCAATCCGCGCTCGACGCCGCCAATACCTACGAAGACTTCTTGGCCCACGCGGACACGATCGTTCACCGTGAGGAGAACCAGCTGGAATTGCCGGTGGAGCTAGGGGCCCCAGAGCATCTGGACGCCACGAAAGTCGCTGGACGCGACGTACAGAATGCCCCCCTCGTGTATGAGTATCTAGGAGCTTTGGACCGCGCCAACGCCTCGGACCGACGGCTATGGACCTTCCTCGCATTTTCGACGTACCGCGAATACATGGAAAACCGCTGGCCACTGGCCGAAGTACGCAATTGGAAAGGCCGTGTTCGAGACCGCTGGCTTATGGGCAACTCCACCCGAGGGCGGCTGATCAGGCACGGCATTGCTCGTCTCTGGTGGGTGTCCTCCCTGACCTACGACCCCCAAACGAAGCATCCCCTAGCACAAGCCGCGGGCGACCCCTTCGCCTATACACGCGAGGCCTTCAAGAATGAGGACCGGCTCAATGCCCTATTCGATCGGGAGGCCGGAGCTCTGCCCGACCTAGTCCGCAGCGTCCTCGAATACGCAACCCAAGGCGGCCCGCAGGCCACAGACAAGCACCTCCAAGTCATAATGAAGGAAATGACGCTTGTCTACGGATACCGCGACATCTCCTATTTGGATGCAGATGGCTTGCGTTCCCTCGTCGCCGAATCCGCACCCCCCGTTCCTGCAGGCAAATGAACATGGCAAGCCGTTCTAGACGGTGCGGGTACCACTGCGCCATCACAGGCGGACATGGGCCTATGGATTCACAAGAAAAGCAAAATGCCACGCAACACCATGCAGCGAATTTTTTGCGCCGAGAGCTGGAGAGACCACATGGACACCGAAAAGAATGTCGCGCCAAGTGGATTAACTGCCACAGAAGCGGCCGTACGACTGGGGCTTGATCCAAAGACGTTGCGCCAGAAACTACGCGACGGAGTCCTTCTTGGCCACCAGATCCACGGCAACCGATGGAATGTTCAGGAAAGCGATCTGGCTGCCTATGCCCGCAGTGTGGGCAATGGCGGTCGACAATCACCGGTCATCCCCTCCCCTGTCTTTTCCCCGGTTACCGACAATCCGACTGAGGTCGTGGGAACTAGGGCATGGTTGTTGCTGGCAGTATCCGGGGGGCGAGCCTTCGGCAGCAACGACGGCTACGACGACAAGCCCACGACCCACTACAGGTGGGATGACACCGTCGGCAATCACGGCCATATCAACGTGGGGGACGCGGTGGTGCTCTGGGACAAGAAGGCCAGTATTGGGGCTTCAGTCATCGAATCGATCGAAACCCAGCATGGAAACAAGCGAGTGTACAGCTGCCCGAACTGTGGCAAGGCCTCCTTCAAGGAACGCAAGACCAAGCAGCCCCGATATCGGTGCTTCAAGTGTGGCAAAGACTTCGACCAGCCGGTGAGCAAACGCAAGGATGTCCTCGAATATACCGCCCAATACCAGACATCGTGGGTCGGCCTCGAAGGGCTGCTCGACGGTGCCACGCTACGGGCATCATGCATACATCCAAGAGCCCAGCTCAGCATACGGAACCTTAATTGGCAGAAGTTCCACGATGCCGTGTCAGCAGCCAGCGGACCGGAACTGATGACAGTTTTGGAGGCCTCGAAGCGAACCATTGCCGGCGGACACCGGACCGCCAACGTTCGCGTGCGAGTTGGGCAAGGGTCCTTCCGTCACGATCTGCTGGCCTCTAGGGGAAACATCTGTGCCTTCACCGGTCCCACGCCGGCCCAGGCCTTGGAAGCTGCCCACCTCTACAGTTTCGCAACGGTCGGTGAACACCACGAGCATGGTGGTCTGTTGATGCGTCGTGACCTACACCGCCTTTTCGACCTCGGTCTGATCGCCATCAATCCGGCCAACCAAACTATTAGCGTCTCGAAGACCCTCGCCGGGTATCCACACTACGGCGAGATGGAAGGCAAACCGCTGCACGTGGAATTGAGAGGACGACAGCTGAGCTGGCTGACCGAGCACTGGGAGGAACACCGCACGGGCAAGAGTTAAGTCGTCCCACGACCCATCACACCACGCCCCCGACTGACGACTTGTCGGTGGCGGCTGCGATGCTAGCCATCCCAACTAGACATCAAGGGGAAGTTTTCCCCCGGCGGTGTTCCGTACGGCGTGGCATTTACCGATTCGCCTCGAAATGCGACATGATGTCATGTAGTTAACCCAGATAGGATGCCGTGGAAACGTCGACTGAACTTCTTGCCCTCGCCCGTGCACGCTACACACAGCGTCAGCTCTCCGAGCAACTCGGAGTTACCGGCCGAACAATCGCCCGGTGGGAACACGGCGAGACCCCCTTGCCGACCATGCTGGCGCCTGCCTTGCGTGAGCTACTGGGCATGAAACCGGCCGCAGAGGATGCTGAGTTCCGGTTTATCGACCTATTCGCCGGCATCGGCGGGATCCGCAAGGGATTTGAGTCCCATGGGGGGCGGTGCGTGTTCACCAGTGAGTGGAACGATTGGGCGAAGAAGACCTACCTGACCAACTTCCCCGATGAGAATGATCCCGAGCACGTTTTCATCGGCGACATCCAGCCCCTCCCTGCCGCCGAGGTCGCCGACCACGACGTGTTGCTTGCGGGGTTCCCCTGCCAGCCCTTCTCCATAGCCGGCGTGAGCAAGAAGAACGCCTTAGGCCGGGCTCACGGCTTCGAGGACGCCACCCAAGGCACCCTGTTCTTCGACGTGGCCCGGATCATCGATGAAAAACGCCCCGCCGCGTTCATGCTGGAGAACGTGAAGAACCTACGCTCCCACGACAAGGGCCGCACCTTCGCAGTCATCATGGCCACCCTGGAAGAGGAACTGGGCTACCAGGTCCACACCAAGGTGATCGACGGAATCAGCTTCACCCCGCAGCACCGCGAACGCATCATCATTGTCGGTTTCCGCGAGCCGACCGATTTCAGCTGGGACGACTTGGAATTGCCACCAGTTGGTCCGAAGCTAGAAACCATCCTTCACCGCACCGACGGCACGGAACCGGTCTTGGAATGGGACGGGGATCGATTCTTCGACCACGACAACGCGTCCGTGCAGCCGAAGTACACTTTGACACCGAAACTGTGGGCCTACCTGCAGGCCTACGCCGCCAAACACAAGGCCGCCGGCAATGGGTTCGGGTTCGGGTTGGTCCATCCCTCTGGAACCTCCCGCACCCTCTCCGCCCGCTACTACAAGGATGGTTCCGAGATCCTCGTCGCCCAAGGCGCGGGCCGGCCTCGACGCCTGACCCCTCGTGAGTGCGCTAGGCTGATGGGCTTCGATGACAGCTACCGGATCCCCGTCAGCGACACCCAGGCTTACCGGCAATTCGGCAACAGTGTCGTGGCCCCGGTCATGGCAGAGATCGCTCGCATCATGACCCCCCACGTCCAAACCATCCTGGCCCGGCAGGAGAACCCGCTGGTGGCCTAGGCCGACACCTGACAGGCCTACCCCGTAGATAATGCTCGACACCAAGGAGAATTCGTGGAACTCGGCCATCTGGCCGACCATTTCGACGGCGTGGCCGCCAAGGTCCTCAGCCGCGTCGAGACGGTCGGGCATGGATCCCACCAACATGAACTCGCCGGAACTCGAGCATTCCGGGAGCTATTCGGAGCGCCGGCCGGTAGTGTGCCGCTGTCCACCAGATTCATATGGGCCACAGATGAAACAGATGAGCCGGTTGTCGAGGAGGGGACTCTCACTTACTACGACGCCCGCGCCGCCAACCCACACCGAGGTGCCGAATTCCGCCTTTACTACCCAGCTCATGTGGAGGCGATGAAGAATGCCCAGCCCGGCGACGTCGTTTTCATCGCACGCCAAAAGGACGGGTCGGTGCTTCTCATCGTCGCGCCAAGCGGCTCGAGCGTAGCTGCGCAACTGGACTGGCTTTTCGGCACCGACGCCCTCGAGCGCCACGAATACTCCGTACGCAGCAACCTGAATGAGAACCGGGACGAGCTTGGGCTTCCGGCCCTGTATCTGCTGGACATGCTCGGCATCGTCGTAGAGCCCATCATCGAGCCTGCTGGCGAGAGTTGGCTCGAACAACTCATTAATAAGTTCGGTTCAAAGTTTCCGCCGACTGCCGAATTCGGGGCCTTCGCACGCTCCACCCTCCCAGATCTAGATGCCCGAGAAGACCCTGACGGCGTGCTGATGGCTTGGTTAGAACGCGAGGAACTCCTTTTCCGCACTCTGGAACACCATTTGGTCACAGACACCCTCAATGCCATCTACATTAGAGGCCAGGTCGACGTGGACCAGTTCGTCGCCGAATCCCTGCGCATCCACAACCGACGCAAAAGCCGGGCCGGCAAAAGCTTGGAGCACCATCTCATCGCAATCTTCAATGCCCTTGAAATCCGGCATTCCTTCGACAAAGCAACCGAAAACGATGTCCGACCCGACTTCATCTTCCCCAGCATCGAGGACTATCATGACCCCGCCGTCCCGGCCTCACAGCTGACGGTCCTGGGGGCGAAAACCACTTGCAAGGATCGCTGGCGCCAGGTCCTCAGCGAAGCAGAACGCATCGGGCAAAAGCATCTACTCACTCTCGAGAGCCCCATCAGTCTGGGACAGACAAAGGAAATGCAGACCCAGAAACTGCAACTGGTGATCCCCAAGCCCCTTCATTCCCCTTACAAGCAGGAGCAACAATCGTGGCTGATGGACGTCGCCGCGTTCACCGAACTAGCCAAAGCTCGGGATCAGCACGGTCCTTCGTCTAATATCTTCTGACCTCGGCTCAAAACCTGCGTCACGCCGATACACATTGCACGGATACTCCGATACCGCTCAAAGAGAAGGTAAGTTCAGCCCATGTCACAGAAGAAGATTGCCCTCGAATTCGACATAGACAGTGTCACCGATGCCCGGGCCTTGGCTAGGGCTCTGAGATCAGTCTTCGAAGCCAGCAGGGTCGGCGACGGGACCATATACATTGAGGGTTTCGCCATGAACCCCAAGGACGGATGGAGCCGCGGCGACCACTGGATCGACATAATCAACAAGGCCCAGAGCACCATGTTTCCTGTTCTCCAAGGAAGTTCCTCATGCCGGATGACCGGAGAAATTGCCCGCATTCGACGATGCCCGCCACCCCCAAGGCGCCGTCCTATAGAGTCGATGGAATGAGCGGATCCAAAGAGCGTGCATGACTGCCCCCACGCAACGGGCAGCGTCCAAGACTGCCACTCAGCAGCGGATCGTGGACGCCGCCTTCACGCTTTTCCGTGAGCACGGCTATGAGGCCACGACGATGTCCCACATCGCCCGTCAGGCAGAGACCAGCCGCCCCAATCTGTATCTGCACTTCACGTCCAAGACGCAGATCGTGCTCGACCGGATGAAGTCCATCGAGCCCAGCGCCACGTCCATGTATAACGAACTTGGTGATCTGGAGGCCTTCACGACGGACAACATGCTGGATTGGCTGCGGTCGACGGGCAAGGACATGTGGCGCAGCCACAGTGCAGAATTCGATGCGATCAACCGAGCCACGACGACCGATGACGAGGTCCTGGATGAGTGGCTCGGGCTGCATCGACGGATCAGTTCCCGACTCGCAGACCGGTTGTGCCGGACCTGGACGGTGACGATCGCACGGCGTGGCAAACCTACCTGACAACGCTTTTGGTGGGATTGGAGCGCAACTTCTATTTCATCTACATCAGGGGCCACGCAGAGCGGGAAGAATTCGCCCTGCGTGGCCTGGCCCACCAATGGGCCGGATTCCTAGGTGCCCAATACTAGAACGGCACCGACAACGCAGACTGCCTCACATACGAACACGCCTGATCCTCAAGCCATTCCGCCTTGTCACCCACCCCGACAGATGCCAAGCTGTCTGCACCCACAACGTCGTGGACCCAGGCCTTTGGAAGGAACCTGTCATGGACGGATACGCCATCGAAGATAGCGGCGACGGCGCTTCACGAGCCATCAGCGCGGCCCACGACCGGCTTGCGGCTTCGGATGCCATCCGCTCTGCGCTTGAATCGCATGACGAATCAGTGGTCCGGGAAAGTGTCGACCTGGCCTTGAACCTATTCGGCGGCCATCCTCCACATTCAGTTGGAGCAGTTGTGGCAGGCTATGCCGCAGAGTTGACCGCGGTGGGAGCCATTTGTCGTTCAACTACTGGTGAACCACCGATGGACTCCGCAGACATGTTGTCGCTCGGCGATGTCTTGCGTCGCATCGTAAACGGCTTGTTCGACAAATAGCCATGCCCACGGAGGTCAACGACCCCGGCCAGGACACCATTGCCGTCCGGTTCCTGCGCTACGAACGGATCCAGAAGGTTTGCACCTACATCGGCGGCGGCATCGGCGGCGTGCTCGTCATCGTCGGGCTGAACGGCACCTCCATCGCCCAGGCCCCGCGGTGGCTCCATGCGGCGCTCATCACCGCCGTCGTGCTCTCCGCTGTATGCCTGGGCCGCGCCTACATCGGCTACCTCTCCGCACAGTTCCACCTCGCCCGGGAGCAGAAGACCGGCGGCCTGCCCGACGACCGCGGCGTCGCCGACCTGGACGGGTGCGCCTATCCCACCGGCGCGTACCGCAGCTACTGCATCGCCATCGCCCTGTTGGCCGTCGCGGGGATCGGCCTGCTCGGCGCGGTCTGGTGGCCCTAGCGCATCCGACGGCCCGTCGTGGCTGCGCCGGCCGGTGGGGCCACATACGGTAGGACAGTGACGCCCACCCCCTCGAATGCCGCAGCCGAGACAGGCCCCACCCGGACCAACCGCCGGGCGCGGCTCGCCGTGTCCCTGCTGTTCCTCACCAACGGTGCCCTGTTCGCGAACCTGCTCCCCCGCTATCCGGCGATCAAGGACGGGCTCGACCTGTCCAACGCGGCCTTTGGCGCCGCCGTCGCGGCGTTCCCGCTCGGCGCGCTGATCGCCGGGCTCGCCGCCGCGTCGCTGATCCGCCGCTTCCATTCCTCCCGGGTCGCCGTCGCCGGCACGATCCTCACGGGCACGGGAGTCCTGCTCGCCGGCCTCGCGCCGAACTGGGCCATGCTGGCCGCCGCACTCTTCCTCGGCGGGGCGATGGATGCGATCACCGACGTCGCCCAGAACGCCCACGGCCTGCGCGTCCAACGCGCCTACGGCCGCTCGATCCTGAACTCCTTCCACGCCGTCTGGAGCGTCGGCGCGATGCTCGGCGGCCTGCTCGGCGGCGCCGCCGCCGGGCTCGACATCCCCCGCGGCATCCATCTGGCGATCTCGCTGGTCCTGTTCGGCGCCGTCGCCCTCGTCGCCCTGCCCCTGCTCCTGCCCGGTGCCGAGCCACGGCGCAGCACCGTGGTCACAACCGAAGCCGGGACGGCCACCTCCGAAGGGACCCGGCACGACGTCGATGCCACCCCCGTGCGCATCTCCCGATTGCGCATCGCGGCGTTGCTTGCCGCACTGGTCCTGGTGGGCATCGGCGGCACCCTGGTCGAGGATGCCGGCAGCTCCTGGGCAGCCATCTACCTCAAGGGTTCCCTCGGTGCCATTGCCCCCGTCGCGGCCCTGGGCTTTGTCGCGCTGGTTGGTTGCCAATTCGTCGGCCGGATGATCGGCGACGGGCTCGTGGACCGCTTCGGGCAACGAGCGGTCGCGCAGACCGGCGGAGCCATCGTCGTCGTGGCCATGGGGCTGGCCCTCGCGTTTCCCAGCGTGCCGGGAACCATCGTGGGTTTCGGCCTCGCGGGTTTCGGAGTGGCGACGCTGGTCCCCGCCGCCATGCACACCGCCGACGAACTACCGGGCCTGCGCCCAGGAACAGGGCTGACCGTCCTGAGCTGGCTCATGCGCCTGGGGTTCCTCTTCTCGCCGCCGATTGTGGGGGCCGTCGCCGACCGGACCAGCCTGGCCACCGGGCTGCTGGTCGTCCCGCTGGCGGGTGTCCTGGTCCTCGCCTGTTCCGCAGCATTGCCTCGCCGGGACCCTGGCGGTCGTCACAACGTTTCGTCGCCCTAGTTCCCCATGCGCGGCAGGTCGCGCTAACGGACGGATCAAATTCCTAGAATCCGTGGCCGCCAGCACGACTGAATAACAGTTTGCTGGTGTACCCCAAATCGACGGACCACGCCTTTAGGATCACGGTACTGGCCGTGACCAATGGGGGACGGCATCATCAGGGGGAATAGACATGGACAACAAGGCGCAGTCACCGTTGGGCCCAGGCCCGGTCACGCCGGATGGCAGTTCCAAGCCAAAGAAGGTCCGGATGAAACGGGCCCTGTATGTTCCGGTCGGCATCGCCGCGGGTGCCGGTCTGCTCATAGGCGGATTGGTCGGCGGGCTCATTGGCGCGTCTCCCCTGTCCGATCTGGAACAACAGATCGCCACTCAACAGGCGTCCATCAGCACCCTCAGTGAGCAGAATTCCGCTCTGCTGTCCGACGCCGAGGGGCACGCGGCGGCCATCCAGGAGCAACAAGAACTGGCTGCTGAGGCGAAAACCAATGCCGAGACGACCATCGCGGAGTACAAGGATGCGCAGAAGGCCACGGAAGGAAAGCTGAAGGAGCGGGAGACAGCCGTCGCAGCTGCCGAAAAGCAACTCGCCCAGGACCAGAAGGAGTTTGACGGTGCGGTCGCGGACCGTGAAGCCAACACCATCGGCCCCGGACTCTACGAGGTTGGCGTCGATGTGAAGGCCGGGAAGTACAAGACTTCTGGACCGGACGGCGCCAATCCCGTTGGCTGCTATTACGCGTGGCTCTCATCCTCCGAATCGGATGCCGACATCCTCGACAACAACATCGTTAACGGGCAGGCGGTCGTCACACTGCGCAAGGGCCAGTTCTTCGAGGTCAAGGCCTGCGAGGACTTCGTCAAGCAGTAAGTCGGGCCATCGCCCTCCGGCATGGCTTCGTTCCCCTAATCTGGAAGCGTGGTCAACTACACCTTCAGGCAGCTCCAATATTTCGTGGCCGTGGCCGACAGCGGCTCCCTTTCCGGCGCGGCAGCAGCCTGCCACATCTCGCAAGCCGCCATGTCCCAGGCCATCAGCGAGCTCGAACGCGTCGTCGGCTCCCAGCTATTGGTTCGGCACCGTGCACGCGGCGTGGTCCTCACGGCCGTCGGCACCCAGTTCCTCCACGATGCGCGCCAACTCATGCGCCATGCCGAAGAGGTCCAGAGCCGGATCGGCGAACGCAACAGCACGCTGTCGGGTCCGCTGGTCATCGGCTGCTACACCAGCCTGTCGCCCTTCTGGCTGCCGGTGATCTGCGAGCAGTTCGCTAAACCCAATACCGGTCTGGATGTAACGATCATCGAAGGCGATGGTGGGGACCTGCAGGAGCGCATGCTCGCTGGTTATCTCGATGCCGTGATCACGCATACCCGGCATCTGCTCCCCCGCGTCCAGTCGACCACCCTCATGCGGGGCCGGCCCTACGTGCTCCTGGCCGCCGACCACCCACTGGCCAAATACCCACGTGTGAAGCTGGCCGATCTGGCCGACGAGGACTTCGTGTCCTTGGACATTCCAACCGTGCGCGACAACCAGCTGGTGAACCTGCGCATGTCCGGCCTGGATCCGAAGATCGCGTGGAGCTCCACCAGCATCGAGACCGTGCGCGGAATGGTGGCCAGGGGGCTGGGCTATACGGTCCTGGTCCAGCGTCCCCCCAGCAACCTGAGCTATGACGGGCTGCCCCTGGCCGTCGTGGAGATCGACGGCCCAGTGGGTACCAGCGACATCTGCTTGGCCTATACGGCCACCGAGCGTCCGAGCCTGCGGCTGAAGGCCTTCGTCGACTTTTGCCAGTTGGTCGGTGCCGAACGCGACGAAGAGGCAGGCGTCCAGTAGCTCGACGCCTGCCTCTTCGGGCCGGAAGGTGCTCGGCCTACATCTCGTCGGCGGTGAGGTCCGCGTCCTTGCCTTCCTTCACGGTGCGCATGGCCAGGGCGGCGACCAGGAACGCTGCGGCCCAGGCGGCCCCGGCGATCCAGAGCGAACCGCCGCCGAGGACCACCAGACCGGCCACGATCATCGGGGTGAAACCGGCGCCTAAAGTGGAGGAAGCCTGGTAGACCAGCGAGGCGCCGGTGTAGCGCATCCGGGTGGGGAACAGCTCGGCGGTGAAAGCACCGAACGGGCCGAAGATGAACGCCTGGACCAGGCCATTGGCGATGAACAGGGCGATCGCGAAGAGCCAGAGCTGGCCCAGCTGCAGCATGAACATCATCGGCAGGGCGAGCACGGCACCTGCGATGATGCCGATCATCATCACCGGCCGGCGTCCGAGGCGGTCGGAGAAGCGGGCGGCGAAGAACACGCCGACGATGGTCAATGTGGCACCGATGGCCTTGATGTTCAGCACGGAGGTGCGGTCCATGCCAACCGAATCCACGACGTAGGAGATCGCCCAGACCGTCATGAGTCCCTGCACGGTGTAGGAGCTCATGCCCACCAGCGTGCCGCTGATGACGGACTTCGGGTACTTGGTCAGCACCTCCAGTATCGGCAGCCGTTTCTCCTCCGCCTTGTCCTCCAGCGCGAGGAAGAGCGGGGACTCGGCGACCTTCAGGCGGATCACCAGCCCGACGGCCACCAGCGCAATGCTGGCGATGAAGGGGACCCGCCATCCCCAGGACAGGAACTGGTCGTTGGGCATCGTGGAGACCGCCGAGACGGCAAGCGTGGCCAGCACCGCTCCTGCGGGACCTCCCATGTTGGCGAAGCTGGCGGCGAATCCGCGGCGTTCCTTGGGGGCGTGCTCCAGGGCCATCAGCATGGCACCGCCCCATTCACCGCCGACGGCCAGGCCCTGGGCAATACGCAGCAAGACCAAGGCGATGGGGGCGATCATGCCGACTTGCGCCGTCGTGGGGAGCAAGCCAATGAGCATCGAGGCCGCGCCCATGATCGACATGGAAGTGATCAGCACGCCCTTGCGCCCCAGCTTGTCACCAAAGTGCCCCAACACAATGGCCCCCATCGGCCGGGCGAGGTAGCCGACAGCCAGGGTCGCGAAGGAGGCGAAGATGGCCACCGATGGTGTCAGGCCCACGAAGAAGACCTTATTGAAGACCAGTGAAGCCGCGGTCGCGTAGAGGATGAAGTCGTAGAACTCGATGGCGCTGCCCATGAAGGAGGATGCGAGGATCCGCCGCATTTGCGGTGTGTTCAGGGAGGGTACGACCAGCGGGTCGTTCGCTGCCGGGGTCTCGGTGTCAGTGGTGGTTTTCATCGGGTGGCTGCCATTTCAAGGGGAAGGCGTGCAAAGGAGATGGTATCGAGGTCCTCCGGGACCAGGAACGTTCCGGAGAAGCCGTCGGCATGGGAGAGCCAGACGGAGAGCGGGGTGGTGCCCGGCACCAGGTGGTGCAGGGCGAGGCTGTGGGCCCCGGCGCGTTCGGCCAGGTCGATGGCCTGTGCGGGGGACGTGTGGGACCGGCGGTGGTGGTCCATCGACGCCTCGGCGGCCTCGGTTCCGACCGAGCCGTACATGCGCTGGACCCAATCGAAGTCGATGGCCTCGTGCAGCAGCAGGTCGGTGTCCTGCGCCAGCGTGACCAGATTCTCGCAGGGGGCGGTGTCGCCGGAGATGGTCACCGACCCCTCGACGGTGTCGAAACGGAACGCGAAGGCCGGGGCGATCGGCGGGTGCTCGACCAGGGTGGCGGTGACGGTGACCAGCTCGTCCCGGTAGATCTCGAACCGGGCGAAGCCATCCGGCGTCGGGTTCTCGTTCGGGTGGTAACCGGTTCCGTCGGGAATCTGGATGTCCGTGGCCGTGAAGTGGTCCAGCGGGGAGGGCCGGAGGGCGTCGATGACGCGGTCGTTCAGGTCCGTGGCATAGGCCTGCATCAGGTGGCTGAACATGCCGGCCGTTCCCGGCGTCGGGTTGGCCGGATACAGCGGCTGAGGAGGGGTGTGGGCGCGCGGCGATACCGGGGGCAGGGCCCCGCGATCGCCGGGACCGATGATCTGGATCGGCTCCTGTCCGGGTTTGAGGGTGAACAACCCGAAGATGGCCAGCGACGCCAGGTCGATGGTGTGGTCGGAATGCAGGTGGGTGAGGAAGATGCCGCGGAGGTTACCCGTGCTGAATCCGGCCTTCATCAGCTGGTTGCCGACCCCGGTACCGGCATCGACCAGGTAGACCGCATCGCCGACGACGACGGCTGTGGCGATTCCCGAGCGGCGCCCGGCATTCTCCCCGGTCCACCACCGCGGCCCGCCGGCGGTTCCCAGCGTGACGACGCGGGGGTTCAACGGCTTGTTCGGCATGACTTCTCCTTGCTGGGACCTATGATGTGACTCACGTTCCAGCATGGGCCGACAAGCCGCATACGTAAAACTGTTTTTAGCGGTGATCTTCCGAGGTATTGCTTATGATTGGCAGCGCCCCAGACCACACGGTCGGCGAATGACGCAGCATGTGCGGTCCGGGTAACGGTAATCCTGGCCGCGCCTGATCGGCACCCCACAGACACGAGGATGGCCCCACCATTCGGTGGGGCCATCCTCGTGTCGGCATGTCGGGATCCGGATGCGACCCCGCCATGCGATCGCGACGGGGTCGGGACGCACGGCGGGGCGGTGAGCGGGGAAAGCATTCCCGCCCCGCAGCAGCTACGCCGTGAAGCTGCCGCTCGCCTCCGGGGATCAGACTCTGTTGCGCACTCCGCGCAGGATCCACATCACCGCGCCGATGATCAGCAGGATGATGCCTATCCAGAGGAGGAACATCGCAGCCTTCACTGCGATGCCCAGGATGAGCAGGATGACTCCGATGATGATTAACGTCAGTACTAGTCCCATGCCGTTGACGCTAGCCCTCCGGCGGGTTCCTGTCGACGCTTCGGGTGCGCCCACCAGGAGTGTGGTTTTCCGATGCGCGTGAGCGGCTCTACTGCAGGGGCGTATCCAGGACGCAGAAGACATTGCCTTCCGGGTCCTGCAACACGGTCCACGGCTCCTCGCCGGTCTGCCCGATGTCCGCCTCCCGGGCTCCCAGCCCGCGAAGCCGTTCGACCTCGTCGCTCCGCGTCGAGGCGACCGGGTTGACGTCCAGGTGCAGCCGGCCCCGGTGCGCAGAGGGTTCGGCGCAGGTCGAGAACACGATGGTCGGCTGGACACCACCGAAGCCGGATTCGGGTCCGATCTCCACGGATCCGTCGTCCTCCCGGCTCAGGATGACCAGATCCAGGGCCCCGCACCAGAAGCGGGCAAGTTCTTCGGGCGACGTGCTTTCCAGGATGAGTTCGCTTAATCGCAGTGCCATGCACGCCATGGTAGGCAGACGGGCCGCCGGCACGGAACCGATGCCAGTGTCTTGCGTCAATCGGTTCGAGCGGAACAATGGGAAGGGCAGCATCCCCACGACCGTCCAGGAGGGCACAATGGATCCGAACGCGCCAGACGACGAAGCACGTCGCGAGACCGATGCCGAGGACAGGTCCCACCCGGACGACGTGGACAAGGAAGCCGTCCTGGACGAGGAACCGCAGGATTCCGCCGGTTCGGCGATGCCGTTGTATTCCGATCTGGTGGGTCTGGAATCCGACGAGGCAGACGTCGCCGAACAGTCCCTACCGGTTCCGGGCGACGAGGAGGAACACGACCGCGACTAGGCGCGGCTCTCTCCTGCCGGGACACCGTACGCATCGAACCGCCGGAATCCACCCGGAACCCGCACCGATCGCGGACCTCAGCCCCGGACGAGTACGTCCGCAGCCGTGTCCATGTGCCTCCGGATGACCCGACCCACGAGGTCCGCATCCCCGGATTCGACGGCGTCGACGATGTCCGCGTGCCGCCCGGCGTCCATGTTCTTCAGGCCGCGGTCCTTGCCCGCCCACATGATCGACATCCGGATGCTCCCCTCCAGCTGCTCCCAGGCGTGCACCAGGGACTGGTTGCCGCTGAGTCGGCAGAGGGCCCGGTGGAATTCCAAGTCCGCTTCGACCCCCTCGTCGAGTCCCCTCTTGGCCGCTGCCTCCATGGCGCCGAGCGATGCGCGCAGGGATGCCAGGGCATCCGTGCGGTCCTCCACGTGGCACAGGGTTTGCGCCGCCAGCACTTCCAAGGCTGCCCGAACGGCGAAGATGTCCCGGATCTCACCGGTGTCGAGGCTGCGCACCGAGAGGCGCCCGCGGGCACCGATGGACACCAGTCCCTCCTGTTGGAGCTGCCGCAGTGCCTCGCGCAGGGTTCCGCGGCTGATCTGCAGCATCTCCGACAGTTCCGTCTCGACCAGGTGCTTGCCCGGAGGCAGCTCACCGGTGGTGATGGCCTTGCGCAGTGCCGACAGGGCCTGCTGCCGCAAACTCGTCTTCTGGAGACCGCCGAGTGCGAGCGTTTCCGTCGTCATTGTCGTCCAACTCCCTTGTGCCTGTCGTCAACCGTTAACAATTGCCGTTGGCGTCCACCTTACGCCCGCCCGGACCCGTCCTTGGGAAGGCCCGGGCGAACGGCCGGTTTAGAGCTCGGCGAGGACCTTCGCCACGATGGACTTGATCGATAGGCCGTAGCGGTCGTGGAGCGTGGGCAGGGCCCCTGCATCCAAGAACTCATCGGGCAGCGCCACCGGAACGATCCGTTGGCCCAGCCCGGCGCGCACGACGGCGGATGCCACAGTCTCGAACAACCCGCCGATCACCGTATGGTTCTCCAGGGTGAGCACCAGTCGGTCGCCGTCGACCTCACGCAGCACGGTTTCCTCGTCAAACGGCTTGATGGTGGGCGTGTGAACGACCGCGACGTCGACGTGGTGCTGGGCCAGGTCCCTCGCGGCGTCGAGGGCGCGCATGGTCATCAAACCGCTCGAAACCAACACGACGTCCGCTCCCCCGCGCAGAACCTTGGCCTTGCCCAGTTCGAAGGTGTAGTCGTATTCGTCCAGAACCGTGGGGACCTTGCCGCGCAGCAGGCGCAGGTAGGTCGGCCCATCGCTGTCCGCCAGCTGCGGGACCGACTGTTCGATGTCCACCGAGTCGCAGGGATCCACGATCGTCAGGTTCGGCATGCCCCGGAAGATGGCCATGTCCTCGGTCGCCTGATGGCTGGGGCCGTAGCCGGTGGTCAGGCCGGGCAAGCCGCCGACGACGTTGACGTTCAGATTGGGTTCGGCAATGTCCAAGCACAGGAAGTCGTAGGCGCGCCGGGCAGCGAACACCGAGTACGTCGAGGCAAACGGAACCAGTCCGGTCTGCGCCATGCCGGCCGCAGCGCCGAGCAGCAGCTGTTCGGCCATGCCCATCTGGAAGAACCGCTCCGGGTGCGCCTGGGCGAAGACGTGCATGTCCGTGTACTTGCCCAGGTCGGCGGTCAGTCCAACGATGGCGGGATTCGCCTCGGCCGCGCGGGCGAGTGCATGGCCGAAGGGCGCTGCGGTGGTCTTCTGGCCATCCTCCGCAATGGAGGCGATCATGGCCGAGGTCTTCAGCCGCTTCGTGGTGGGGGTGGTGGTCATCGGTTCAGCCCTTCGTTTCCGGCAGCGAGCTGGTCTCGGCACAGCTGCCATTCGTGTTCCTCGATGCGCATGAAGTGCGCCTTTTCCCGGGTTTCCAACATCGGCACGCCGCGCCCGATGCGGGTGTCGCACAGGATGACGGCGGGCCGTCCCTGCCGCTGTCCCGGATCGGCCGCCGCGTGGAAGGCGGCCAGCAGGGCGTCGGCGTCATTGCCGTCCACGCGCTGGGTGAACCAGCACGAGGCAGCCCATTTGTCGGCGACGGGCTCGGTGCGCAGCACGGTATCGGTCTTGCCGTCGGCCTGCAGGGCGTTGACGTCCACCAGGACGGTGAGGTTGTCGAGGCCGTGGTGGTGCGCGCCCATGGCCGCCTCCCAGGTCGAGCCTTCATCGAGTTCGCCATCGGACATGAAGTTGATGACCCGGGCGTTGGATCCCTGGTGGCGCAGGCCCAGGGCGGTGCCCACGGCAACGCCGAGGCCATGGCCCAGGGAGCCTCCGGAGATCTCCATGCCCGGGGTGTAGGTCGCCATGCCGGACATCGGCAGCCGGGAGTCATCCGATCCGTAGGTTTCCAGCTCGGCGAGCGGGATGATGCCGGCTTCGGCCAAGGCAGCGTAGTGGCCGATCGCGTAGTGGCCGGTGGAGAGCAGGAAGCGGTCCCTGCCGGCCCAGTCGGGGTCCGCGGCCCGGAACGAGAGCTGGTCGGCGTAGACGGCGGCGAACATCTCGGATGCCCCGAGTGCCTGGCCAACGTAGCCCTGCCCCTGCACCTCGCCCATGTCGAGGATGTGGTGGCGCATTCGGTAGGCGAAACCTTGGACGTGGCGGACCCTCTCGGTCCGGGCAGACGCCGACGTGGGCGTGGTAGCGGTGGTGGCGGTGGTCATGGTGTACCTCTATTTCGTCAGGGAAGTGGTGGTGTCGGTGCAGTGCGCCATGTCGTCAGATGCTGAGGCTTCGGCTTCAGCGGCGAGGCGGCGCTCCGTGAGGCCCCAGGTCTCGCGGGTCACCAAAGCGGCCCAGAGTCCGATGGCCCCGTAGGCGCTGAACAGCAGGGCCGGGCCCATCCAGCCGAGCCACATGAACAGCAAGGTGGTGATGAAGGGCGTGAAACCGGAAACCATGGCCGAGATCTGGTAGGCCAGCGAGGCGCCGGAGGAGCGGGTCCGCGCTTGGAACAGCTCGGGGAACCAGGCTCCCTGGGCACCGGCCAGCGAATTCTGGCACACGGCGTAGGAGATGACGACGGTGGCAATGACGAACAGGAACATTCCCGAGTTCACCATCAGGAACATGGGGATGCCGAACAGGACGGCAAAGGCCGTGGAGGCGATGTACACCGGCCGCCGGCCCACCTTGTCGGTGAGCGCACCCCAGCCCATGGTCGCAAAGATGCCGATGGCCGAGGCGATGCAGAGTGCGACGAGGGTTTCGGATTTCTCCGCCAACCCGGTGGTATGCAGGTACGAGATCATGTACGTGATGGAGACGGCATAGCCCGCTGTCTCGGCAATGCGCAGGCCGATACCGCGGACGATGTTGCGCCAGTCGGAGCGGATGACGTCGACGATCGGGTTCCTGGCGATGTCGCCGGAGGACTTCACGTCCTGGAAGACCGGGGACTCCGGGACCTTCGAGCGGATGATCAGGCCCACCGCGACCAGGAGGATGCTGGCCAGGAAGGGGACCCGCCAGGCCCAGGAACCGGGCAGGTGGACGCTGTACAGGAAGACGATGTTGGCCAACAGGAGCCCGACCGGGAAACCGGCCTGCACGATGCCGGTGAACTTGCCCTTCCGACGCCACGGAGCGTGCTCGTAGCTCATCAGGATGGCCCCGCCCCATTCGGCGCCGAAGGCCAGGCCCTGGACGATCCGGACGAAGACCAGCAGTGCCGGTGCCAGCAGGCCGACGGTTGCGTAGGTGGGCAGCAGCCCAATCGCGAAGGTCGCCAGACCCATCAGGACCAGGGATCCGACCAGGACGGGCTTGCGGCCGAGCCGGTCGCCCAGGTGGCCCCCGAGGATCCCGCCCAGTGGACGGGCAGCGAACCCCACGCCGAGGGTGGCGAAGGAAGCCAACGTGCCCGTCACCGGGTCCGCGCCGGGAAAGAAAGCGTGGCCGAAATACAGGGCCGCGGCTGTGCCGAAACCGATGAAATCGTAGGTTTCGATAACGGCTCCGACGCTGGAACCGACGGCGACGCGACGGGCGTCCTTCGTGCCGCGTATGGGGCCGCGCATCTCGAGGCGTTGAGCGCTCATGGTGTCCTTCCAATCTCCTGTCCGAAGCGAGTTCGCATCCGGCAGTGTTGACAGTCAACAGGGTATGCCAATCAGTGTGAGCGGCGCCGCCTCGCACTGTCAACAGTCAACTGCAATTAAATTCAAGCTGTTGACTGTTGACAGTTAACGGGATTACGGTGGTCCTCGTCACAACCGAACCAGCGGCGGAAAACCACCGTCGGCCGATTCCGGAGGAATCACATGAACTCAACGCAACGCACCGCCGTCGTCACCGGCGCCACCTCCGACAGGGGCATCGGCAAGGCCGTGGCCACTCGCTTCGCCCGTGATGGCTGGGGCGTCGTCGTCCTGGATTTGGACGCAGGCAAGGCCAAGGCCGTAGCAGCCGACCTCTCCCGTGAACACGGGGTGCCCTCACTCGGACATGCCGTCGACGTCGCGGACGAGGCATCCGTGGATGCCGCCCTGCAGGCAGTGCGGACCGCGGTCGGCCACGACGACCTGCCCGCCGTGGGGGCAGTGGCCAATATCGCCGGCATCACCTCCCCCGTCCCCTTCCTGGAGACCACCCGCCAGCTCTGGGACCAGGTCATGGCCGTGAACGCCACCGGCACCTACCTGGTAACAAAGGCCTTCCTGCCGGACATGATGGACAACGGCTGGGGACGCATCGTGAACATGTCCTCGGTCTCCGCCCAACGCGGCGGCGGCGTCTTCGGCAAGGTCCCCTACTCCTCGGCCAAGGCCGCCATCCTGGGCTTCACCAAGGCCCTGGCCCGGGAGCTGGAGGACAGCGGCGTCACCATCAACGCCGTCGCCCCCGGTGCTGTCGACACCAACATCCGCGTCGGATCGACTGCCGAAAGCGAAGCGGCCATCACCGGCGGCATCCCGCTGGGCCGCACCGCAACCACCGAAGAAATCGCAGCCGTCGTGTCCTTTCTCGCCAGCGAGGACGCCTCCTACCTCACCGGGGGGACCATCGACATCAACGGCGGCAGCCACCTGCACTAAGACCACGGGTGCATCGGCAACTCCACGCGCAGGCTGGTCCCGCCGTCACCTGTGGCCAGCACGCCGATCGTCCCGCCGGCACGCACCACCATCTCGCGGGCGAGGGACAGCCCGATGCCCGTGCTGCGCGGGGTGCCCGACCGGCCTGCCGCACCATGTGCGTGGCGGTCGAAGATGCGCTGCGGTTCGATCCCGGAGATCCCGCTACCGGTGTCGGTGACCGTCAGGTGGGCCGTGCTCCCGTGGCGCTCCGTGATGACTGTGACCGTTCCGCCGGACGGCGTGTACTTCGTGGCGTTGTCGATGAGCCCGGTCAGGATCCGCCGGATGGCGACCTCGCCCAGCGGCACCGGCAACGGCCCCTCCGCGGGGACATGACGCAGCTCGACCCCGCGCGGCCCGGCGAGCACGCCGAGCTCGCGGACCGCCTCCGCGGCGAGGTCGTCCAGGTCCGCCGGGTGAACCGTCCGGAGCCCGGTTCCGCCGTCGACGGTGGAGAGCAGGTCGTCGATCACCCGCGCGAGGTGGGCGGAGTCGCGGCGCAGGGTATCCAGTTCCCCGGCGAACTCATGGCCGGCGCCCGCCCGGCGCTGGAGCAGCTGCAGCCGCGTGTCGAGCACGGTCAGCGGGGTGCGCAGTTCGTGGCTGACATCCTGGGCGAAGCGGCGCTGGACCTCCAGTGTTGCGCCCAACGGCCTGACCGCGCGACGGGCGCTGAGCATCCCGACGATCCCGGAGAGCACGATGCCGGCGACCCCGCCCAGGACCAGCAGCTGGAGCAGATCGACCACTTCCAGGGAGATGCGTACCTGCGGCTCGCCGTCCCCACCCGGGGACGTCCCGGCGTGCAGGGCGATGTAGGTCCCGCCGATCACCAGGACCACCAGCACGACGGCGGCGGTGACGGTCGCCAGCTGCCACCCCACCCGCAGTGCGGCGTGGCGCATGGCGCTGGCTTCCCAGGCCCCGGGGCCGCCGGTGCTGGTCCTGCTCATTCGAGTCCTCCGAGGTGGTAGCCGGTGCCGTGGACGGTGCGGATGACCGATCGCGCGGTCTTCTTGCGCAGGTGGTGGACGTAGGTGTCGACGATGCCCGGCCCGTCCTCGGCGGCGAACGCCAGCTCCAGGAGTTCGGCCCGGGTGAAGACCCGCCCGGGTTCGGCGGCCAGGATCGCCAGCAGCCGGGTCTCCGCCGGGGAGAGTTCGACGCGGTCACCGTAGGGGGAGGTCAGCACGCGTGATGCCTCCGCCAGTTC
Organism: Arthrobacter sp. JSM 101049; assembly: GCF_041679245.1. Lineage (NCBI taxonomy): Bacteria > Bacillati > Actinomycetota > Actinomycetes > Micrococcales > Micrococcaceae > Arthrobacter > Arthrobacter sp. JSM 101049. The sequence goes on from NZ_JBGFFC010000002.1 coordinate 623,709, forward strand.
CCAGGAGCCGACCGCCAGCGGTCCTGCTGGTTTGCGGGATGCCCCAGGCTTCCCGTTGCGGGTCAGGGCGCGTAATCGGGCGGAGAGTTCGTCGATGTCGAAGGGCTTGACCAGGTAGTCGTTGGCGCCGGCGTCGAGGCCCTCCACCTTGTCGGCGACGGCCCCGAGGGCGGTGAGGATGAGGATCGGCGTATCGATGCCGTGGCCGCGCAGGGCGGAGACCAGCCGGATGCCGTCGATCCCGGGCAGGCCGCGGTCGATGACCATCACGTCCCATTGCCCGGTCAGCCCCTGTTGCAGTCCGGACGGCCCGTCCACGGCGAGTTCGGCTGCGAACCCGTCGGCCAACAGCTCCACGAGCAGCGGTCCCAACGCGGGATCGTCCTCGACCAGCAGCAGGCGCGGGGCGGTGGCAGGGCTCATGGGACCTCATTGTTCCAGAGCCGCACCCCGGCGTGTCAGGCGCCCGTCGCGGAGCGCCTGCGGTGGCGCAGGAACGTGATGACCGGGGGCAGCATCGAGACCACGACCACCGCCATCATCCACGCATCGATGTGGTTGGCCACCACGGGGAGCCCGCCGAGCCATATGCCCAGCAGGACCACCCCCACGGACCAGAGGATGCCGCCGGAGACGTTCCAGGCCAGGAACTTGCGGTACCGGTAGTGCGCGGCACCGGCGGCCAACGGGGTGAACGTGCGCACGATCGGCACGAACCGTGCCAGCACCAGGGCCGCTCCCCCGTGCCGGGCGAAGAAGTCCTCGGTCTGCTCGAGGTAGCGCGTCTTGAGGATCTTGGCGTCAGTGCTGAACCAGCGCCGTCCGACCTTGCTGCCGATCAGGTAGCCGACGCTATCCCCGCCGATCGCCGCCACCGCTGCCACGGCGATCAGGACCGGCAGCGGCAGCCCGAGCTGGTGGTGGATCATGCCGACGGCGAAGAGCAGCGAGTCCCCGGGCAGGAACGGGAACAGGCACCCGGACTCGATGAAGACGATGACGAAGACGACCGCGGCCACCCAGGGCCCGGCACCCACCAGCACCGCTGAGGGATCAAACATGGCGGCCTCCCGTCGTCGTACCCGGCGCCCCGAAAAGGTGCCCGAACCGTGCACCCAGCCACGGGTCGATCCACCCGCGCCACAGCCACGTCCACAGCAGCGCCCCGGCGGTGGCGACCAGCAGCGAGCCGAGCACATCGCTGGGATAGTGCACGCCCAGGTAGAGCCGCGAGGCGGCGACCACCAGGGCGAACACACCGCCGACGATGCCGACCAGCCGGCGGGTCCTGCGGGTGCGGGCGATGACCAGCACGCCGGCCAGCACCAGTGCGGCGGCCAGTTCGGTGTGGCCACTGGGAAAGCTGTCGGTCCCCAGCTCGGGCACCAGGGCGTGGGTCGCGGTCAGCGGCGGGCGCGCCCGGTCGACCAGCGCCTTGCCCACGGCCGCAGGCAGCCACCCCGCGCACACGGTGCTCCCGAAAGCCAGGGCTGTGGTCAGGCCACGGCGGGACCACAGCAGCAGGCAGGCCGCCGCCAGGATCACCACCCCGCCGAGCGGCTGCAGGACCGTGTTGATCCACAACGCCAGGGCCGAGAACACGCCGATCCGATCGTGGCTGAGGGCGACGTCCCACCCGAGTTCGGGGCTGAAACGGCCCGCGCCCTTGGCCCACAGGCCCAGGAGCAGCGCCAGGACATAGAGCACGACGGCGGCCACCGGCCACCAGCGCCGGGTCACGCCGGTGACGGGGCCAGGCGGGGAGGCGGTGGACGTGGTGCGGGCAAGGTCGGCCATGGTTCTCCGATTCGTCAAGGGTGGTCGGGAACCAGTGTGCGCCGTGCCCTGTCAGAATCCTTTAAGAATCGTCGGCGCCGCGGGCAGGCGACACCGCTGACCGGTCCACGCTGGCGGCTCCCGTTCCGGACACGGATTCAGTCGCCGTCGCCGTCGTCGGGCACTGCCGTGAAGCACTGCCAGCTGGCTTGCCCGCCGAACAGCAGCGCGGCGGCAGTCCCGGCCCGCAGCACCGGTGGCTCCTCGCGCGGACGCGTCGCCGCGAAGGGGCCGGATCCGGCGGTGACAGTGGTGATCGCCGGAGGGTCCACGGTCTTTCGGCTGGATTCCACGATTGCCTCCTGGTGGGTGGTCCCCCGATCATCCCCCCGACATCCGGCGATGGCCAGAGCGGCGGGCAAGTGCCCCGGCATCAAGTGGGTGCATAGTGCACCCACAAAAGTCATCCACATCCGGGATGTTCCCGATGCAGTCCACGCCGGATTGACCCGTGCCGCGCAGTCGCAGGGAGTCTCGCTCACACGGTACGTGCAACGCGAGCTGAAGCAGATTGCCGAGCGCGAACACCTGGTGCGGCATAACGTCGAAGTCATCCGCCGCACGCAAGATCAGGTCAGGGGAAACCTCGACCGGAAAGCCATCCTCAAGGAACTGCATGACGGCCGCACGGAATGAGGGTCGTGGACGCCGGGGTGGTGGTGGAATTGTTCTGCGGCCACCTGGACCCCGAGCGGCTCGGCGATGAAGAACTCGCGGCGCCCCACTTGCTCGACAGCGAGGTCCCCGATGTGCTGCGGAGATTGGTGCGCCGCGGAGCGTTGAGCCAGGAACAAGGGCAAGCTGCCCTGGACGGCTTCGGGCAGCTGGCGTTGACCCGGTATCCCGCCGATTGGCTGAGAGATCGTCTGTGGGAACTCCGCGACCACCTCACCGCGTACGACGCCACCTACGTCGCGCTCGCGGAGATGGCCGGTGCCACAGAATTGTTGACCACGGATTGCCGGCTCGCCCATGCCGCGGGAGTCTCCTGCCCGGTGATGGTCCTGGCCTAGCTCGCGCGGCGTCGGGATTCCATCATCGATCCGCCAGGTCGACCCTGTAGATCATGTCGTCGTCCGGGCCGGGGCTGCCGCGGCCGTCGGTGTTGTTGGTCAGGAACCACAGGTCGCCGTCCGGGGCGATCACCGCGTCGCGCAGCCTGCCGAACTCGCCGACGTAGTGCTCGGTGGACACGCTCGTGTCGGCGAGCGGGACCGTCCGCAGGGCCGCGCCGCGCAGGTTCGCGATGAAGATCGTCCCCCCGGCGAGCGCCATCCCGCTCGGGCTGGCCGCAGCGGGCTCCCATTGCTGCACGGGGTCGACGAATCCGTCCCGGTTGGCGATCCCCTCGACGGTGGGCCAGCCGTAGTTGGCCCCCGCGGTGATGACGTTCAGTTCGTCCCAGGTGTTCTGCCCGAATTCGGTGGCGTACATCCGCTCGTCCAGTGTCCACCCCAGCCCCTGCGGGTTGCGGTGCCCGTAGCTGTAGACGTACGAACCGGGGAACGGGTTGTCCTCCGGGATCTTGCCGTCCGGCGTCATCCGCAGGATCTTCCCGGCCAGGCTGTCCAGGTCCTGGGCATGGGACCGCTCGCCGGCGTCGCCGGTGGTGGCATAGAGCATGCCGTCGGGGCCGAAGGCCAGCCGGCCTCCGTTGTGGTTGGGTCCGGCGGGGATGCCCTCCAGCAGGGTCGTTCCCTTCCCCAGGGCCAGTGACCCGGCCGTACCGGAGAGCTCGAACCGCTGGATCCGGTTGCCGCCCTTCCCCGTCGAGTAGGCGTAGAGCCAGTCGCCGTCCTGCAGCGCCAAGCCCAGCAGCCCGCCTTCGCCGCCGTGGACCACTTCGGGGACGACCCCGATGTCCCTGGTTCCGCCGTCGTCCGTGAGTTCGAGGATGCGCCCGCTGTCGCGCTCGCTGACCAGTGCGGTGTCGCCGCGGAAGACGATCGACCACGGGGCCTCCAGCCCCTGGACCACGGCCTCGGGTTCGCCGCGCATGGGTGGGTGCGACCGTGGTTCGCCCGCCGGCCCCACGGCGCCGGACGAGGGCGCCGCGCTGGTAGGGGTCGGCGCGCTGGCCGCTCCCCCGGGGTCGGTCTGGCCCGATGCGCACGCGGTGAGCGCTGCGACCGCCAGCGTGGCGACGGCGGTGGACCCCCAGTGGCGCTGCATGCTGTCCCCTCCCTACGGAATGGCCGGTTCCGGGCCCGGCACCACCTCGGCGCCAGCGGGGTGGGCGGTAGCCCAGGCCGCGTAGCTGCCCTCGAGTTCGGCTACGTCGTACCCCGCGCGGCGCAGGGCGCTGGCCACGACGGAACTGCGCACCCCGGATTGGCAGTAGGTGACGATCGTTCCGTCCTCCGGGAGCCGGTCCAGGTTCCACAGGACCCGACCGCCGTGCAGCTGCTGCGATCCGGGGATGTTCCCGGCGGAGTGTTCGCCGGCGGCCCGGACGTCGAGCAGCAGCGCCGCCCCGCATCCGGCCAGCTCGTCCACCCTCACCAGCTGCGGGACGGCCGTTGGCAGGCCCTCGAGCGTCGTCGTGTACCCGGCGACGTCGTCGATGCCCACGCGCAGCAGGCGCTCCCGCAGGCCGGCCGCGGCCTCCGGCCCCGTGGCCAGCAGGACCAGCGGCCGGGTTTCGCGTTCGGGATCGATGACCCACGCGGCCTGGCCGGCCAGGGCGCCGGTCGCCGGGAGGTTCAGGGCCCCGGCGACGGTGCCCGCATGGACGTCGGCCTGGGCGCGCGTGTCCACGAAGACGACGGCGGCGGCGGCCAGGTCGCGGGCGACCTCCTGCGGGGCCAGTTCGTGCAGGGGCCCGCGCTCGCCGAGCAGGGGCGGACCGGCGAGGTTCTGGCGCTTCATCCGCCCGAAGTACGCCGGGGCGTCGGGTTGGCCCTCAAGGAGTTCGGTGATGAACCCGTCCTCGTCGTTCGCCGCCAGGTAGGTCCCCCACCAGGCGTGCAGGCGCTCGTACCCGACGGTGGTCGACGGTACGGCGCCGAGGGCCTTGCCGCAGGCGCTTCCGGCCCCGTGGGCGGGATGCACCTGGACGTGGTCCGGCAGGGCCAGGAAGGTGTCCCGCAGGCTGGCGAACATCTGCCGGGCCCCGGCGAAGCGCGTGTCCTTCCCGCCGGCGGCCTCGTCGAGCAGGTCCGGCCGACCCAGGTCCCCGCAGAAGACGAAGTCACCGCTGAGCAGGTACCCCGGCTCGTCGGCGAAGGCGCCATCGGTGACCAGGAAGGAGAGGTGCTCGGGGGTGTGGCCCGGGGTGTGCACGGCGGTGAGGGTGATGTTCCCCAAGGCGATGGTGTCGCCGTCGTGCAGTTGCCCTGCCTCGAAGGCGTACTGCCAGCCGGGGCCGCCCTCTCCGGAGACGTGGAGGGCGGCACCGGTGGCTGCGGCGAGTTCGCGTGTACCGGAGACGTAGTCGGCGTGCACGTGCGTCTCGGTGACCGCGGTGATGCGCAGCCCGTTGGCCTGGGCAGTGCGCTGGTAGATCGCGATGTCGCGGCGGGGATCGACCACCACTGCCTCGCCGGTGGCCTGGCAGCCGATGAGGTAGCTGGCGTGGGCGAGGTCCGTATCGTAGATGCGCTCGAAGTACATGGCGGGGCTCCCGGCTGGCTGGGTCGTGGCCACGGCGCGGCGGACCACGTTGGTCGGACCGCTGCAGCCAGCCCCTCCGGCGGCGGCCTCTTCGTCCAGTATGGGCCGAGTCCGGCGAAAGCGCACCGGTACGACGGCCGGCATTCGGTCAGCCGCCGGAGCCGCTCTCCCCTGCCGCCGGCGCGTGGTGGGCGTGGTCCTCGTGCAGGTGGGCGCGTTGGCCGTCGCGGTCCAGGATGACGAGCAGTTCGACGGGGCCGTCGGCGGCGGTGACCAGGTGCGGAACCATGGTGGAGAACTCGGCCGCCTCGCCCTCCCGGACCACCAGCAGCCGGTCGCCCAGCTGCAGGTGTGCGGTGCCGGACAGGACGGTGAACCACTCGCGGCCCGGGTGCACCCCCTGGCTGCCCGGTCCCGCGGGGCGGTCGGCGGTGATGCGCATCTTGGCCACGCTCACCCCGGCGGTGGTGCCCTCACGCGAGAGCAGCCAGAGGGTGAGCCCCTGGGTGTGTTCTGGTTCGGGGCGGATCACCACGTCGCCGTCGTCGGCCGATTCCACAAGCTGGTCGAGTGTCGTGTCCAGGCAGCGGGCAATGGCCACCAGCTGGTCCACGGCGATCCGCCGCTGGCCGGTTTCGATGCGGCTCAGGGTTGAGGGGCTGAGGTGGCAGCGGGCGGCCAGTGCGTCCAATGACCAGCCGCGGGCCTGCCGCAATCCACGGATCCGCAGCCGGATGAGGGTGTCCACCTCGAGTTCTTGCGTCATGGGCAAGATAGTATGCGCCAAAGGCACGATCGGCCTAACCTTGGACCATGACACAGCACGGAACCGGACACCACGACCACGACCACCACCCCGGTCATGGCGGACACGAGCACGGCCACCACGGCGGACACGACCAGGGCGAGGACCTCGCCGGCCTGCTGGAGCTGGACGGCGCGATCCTCAAGGACTACCTGGTGACGCTGACCGGATGGGTCGCCGACCACGCACCGGAGGACACCCGGACCATCATCGATGTCGGCGCCGGCACCGGCACGGGCAGCCTCGCCCTGGCTCGCTGCTTCCCCACGGCCACCGTCCACGCCGTCGACCAGTCCCCGGCCATGCTCGAGCGCGTCGACGCCAAGGCCAGGGCCCACGGCCTCGACGCCCGCATCCGCCCGGTCCACGCGAACCTGGACGAGGCCTGGCCTGAGCTGCCCGCCGCCGACCTGGTCTGGGCTGCCTCGTCGTTGCACGAATTCGCCGACCCGAAGCGGGCGTTGCGCGAGATCCGCGATGCCCTGGCCCCGCAGGGCCTGCTGGCCGTCGTCGAAATGGATGCGCTCCCCCGCTACCTGCCACAGGACCTCGGCATCGGACGCCCGGGCCTGGAGGACCGCTGCCACGAGGTCATTGCGGCCCGGGGGTGGAACCACCACCCGGACTGGGCGGGGCCGTTGCGCAGCGCGGGGTACGACGTGGTCGCCCAGCGCCAGTTCGACACCGCCCAGGACCCGGCGCCGGAAGGCACTGGGGACTACGCGGCGGCCTACCTTTCACGAATCCGCACGTTCCTCGCGGACCACCTCGACGCCGACGACCTGGCCACGCTGGATCGCTTGCTCGACCCGCAGGACGAGGCAGGATTGAGGCACCGCACGGACCTGAAGCTCTCCGGCACCCGGACCGCCTGGTTGGCGCGCAGGGCCTAGCCATCAACGTGCGCGGGCCGGCTGCATTCCGGCGCCGGCGGGGCGTCAGCGGTCCGGAGCCGTCGCCCTCCGGGCCCTCCGGACGATCGCTCTCAGCCGCTGTGTTCCGCGGTGGTCGGCCACTTTCCGTCCTCGGTGCATTGCGTCGCCCAGTAGTAGGGGTTCAGTTCCTCCAATGTCCGCATCGCCCAACCGGCGGGTGCCTCGGGATCGGCTACGACGACCTCCACCCGCGGGCCCCACAGGGCCAGCCGCTCCTGGCACACCCCGCACGGCGCCAGGACGGTAACGCCCTCGGCGGCGCGCGCCACGCATGCCGAGGCGACCACGGTTCGATCGAGGGTGAAGGCCTGGCAGAGCGCCCCCGTTTCGGCGCACAAGTTCACCGCCGCGTTGACGTTGTCGAGCCCGATGCTGGTGAGGATCACGCCGTCGTCCAGGAGCACGGCTGCCGCCACCGCGCCTTCCCCTCCGGGCCACCGCAACTTGAGCTGTTCAATCGCCGCATTGACGAGTGCTTGGTGAGTGTCCATGCCGCCAGTGTGCCATGCAGGGTTCCACGACGCCTTCGCGCTCATGGGAGGATCAAGGATCATTCGAAAATACCTTGTGAGGACGTGGACATGACTCTTGAACACCGCCGGACCCGCCCCTGGATCACGACGACGGTGCTGGCCGTAGCGCTCCTGCTCACCGGATGCTCATCCGCTGGTCAAGATCCCGCAGAGACGCCGCAGCCCGGCGGAAGTGCCGCATCCGAAGCCGGTGCGACGGGTTCCGACGCCGGGGCTGCGCAGACCACGGACTCGATCACCACGGCCGCACCGGCTGCGGACCTGGGCAACCTGGGCGAGCGCCCCGGCGGGGACGACAAGGACACCGTGATCACCTTGAACAGCGTCAGTGCCGACGCAGGCACCATGACGGTCAATTTCAGCCTGACCAACAACAAGGAGAAGGGCAACGTGCAGGTCTCCGACCTGTTCGCCAACGGCATCAATGAAACGGACGAGGAGGCCGGAGGCAACGACGTCCGCCAGGCCGACGCCTTCAGCGTCGACGGCGTGTACGTCATCACGCCGGAGAAGAAGCGCTACCTGGTCGGGCGCGGCGAGAACCAGGTCTGCGCCTGCTCGTCGAGCCTTGCCGGCACCTTCGTCAATGAAGGGCAGACCATGACGTTCTCTGCCGTCTTCGCCGCGCCGCCGGCCGACGTCAAGAGCGTCGACGTGCACATCCCGACGGCGGGGGCCTTCGAGAACGTGGCCTTGGTGCGCCGATGAGCGCGGCAACGCCGGGCGCCGGCGGCCTGCGGATCCTCGCCTCCGGCCTGGCCGCAGTGGTGACCTGCACCTTGCTCGCCGGAGCTGCTGCGGCCGACACCGTGGAGGCGCCGGAGAGTGGCGGCGCCAGCGGCGGCATCAGCTACCCGGTGGAGGATACCACCTTCATCGTCGAGGACCTGCAGTTCGGCACCGAGGAGCTCGTCTTCGGCTCCGCGAGCCAGAATGGTGCCGTGAAGGAGGAGGGACCCAAGATCACCCTTGCCGGCGAGGTGCTGTTCGAGCCGAACATGCACACGCTGTCGGGCTCGGCGGACGCCGAACTTGAGCGCCTGGTCCGGGACGTCCAGGACAAGGGGGCACGGAAGATCACCGTGGTCGGACACACCGACAACGTGCAGGGCAAGGCGCACAACCAGAAGCTCTCCGAGCGGCGTGCCTCGACCATCGGCAAGGCATTGGGCAAGGCCCTGGGTTCGGACGTGGAAATCTCCACGGCTGGCAGGGGCCAGGACGAGCCGATCGCCGACAACAAGACCGAGGCCGGCCGGAAGCTGAACCGCCGGGTCGAGGTCACCGTGGTGCAGTAGCCGCCGGCGTGGGGTGCGTGCGCTTTAAGCCGACCACCCCGCAGGATGTGCCGACGACCGCCGCCGAATGCCTGGGAGAGGCACTGGTGTGCAAGACTTCAACGAGAAGTTGAATGGAATTCCCCCAAGCTCGGAGGCCCCCGTGGAAAATGATCGGTCGATCGCGGACCGGGACAGGGCACGGAAGATCCTCGACCTTCTCTCGCAGGTGGTCGAACCGCTCGCCGTCGCACTGGGCGAAGGGTGCGAGGTGGTCGTCCACGACCTCACGAATCTGGAGAACTCGATCTACGCCATCGGGGGTGGCGTCACCGGCCGGCGCGTGGGATCGCCTCCCACCGACTTGCTGCTGCAGCATGTTCTCGGTGGGGCGAAGAGCAACATCATCGGCTACGCGACGAAGCTGCCCGGCGGCAGGGAGGGCCGCTCCAGCACGATCATCGTGCGGGACCCGGTCGACGATTCCGCGGTCGCCGCCCTGTGCCTGAACATCGACGTCACGAACGTGCGCCAGGCACACCGCCTTCTCGGTTCCCTGCTGGGCGGCGATCCGGAGTCGATGGTTCTCCCAGTTCCGGAAACGCCCAGCGAGGCCTTCCCCCGGACGGTCGCCGAGCTCACCACCCAGATGATGAAAGAGGTGATCGACAGCACGGGGATCCCGGTCGAGCTGATGAAGAAGTCACACAAAATCGACGTCGTGGCCGCCTTGAACGAACGCGGGGTGTTCCAGGTCAAGGAAGCGGTGGAGGACGTGGCTTCCGCCCTGGATGTCACCCGCTTCACCATCTACAACTACCTTAATGAACTTCAGGATCGATCGCTGGAAGGAATCTCATGACCGCTCCCGCAAAGCAGGTGGGTCCGCTCGTCTCCGACGAGGAGGACATCAACAGGTACGATCCGGAGTACCGCAGGTGGCTTACCGATGCCGTGAGGAAGGTCCAGGCGGATGCGAACCGCTCCTCCGACACCCATTTGTTCCAGGTTCCGTTGCCGTTGGCCTGGGGCGTGGACCTCTACCTCAAGGACGAGTCGAGCCATCCCACCGGCTCCCTGAAGCACCGCCTGGCCCGTTCACTGTTCCTCCATGCCCTGTGCAATGGATGGATCCGGCCGGGCCGGCCGGTCATCGAGGCCTCCAGCGGTTCGACCGCCGTTTCGGAGGCCTACTTCGCCAGCCTGATCGGCGTGCCCTTCATCGCGGTCATGGCCCGGTCCACGAGCGCCCAGAAAGTGGACCTCATCAAGTTCCACGGCGGCACCTGCCATTTCGTAGACAATGCCAACGAGGTCTACGACGTCGCCTCCGGGTTGGCTGAGAAGACCGGCGGGCACTATATGGACCAGTTCACCTACGCCGAGCGGGCAACGGACTGGCGCGGAAACAACAACATCGCCGAATCCATCTTCGAACAGATGTCCATGGAACAGCATCCGGAACCCACGTGGATCGTTGCCACCGCCGGCACCGGCGGAACATCGGCGACCCTGGCCCGCTACGTCAGGTACACGGGCCGGGAAACGGGAATCTGCGTTGCCGACCCGGAGAATTCCGCGTTCTTCCCCGGCTGGCGCGACCATGACGGAACCGTCACGACGCAGGTCGGCTCACGGATCGAGGGCATCGGCCGCCAGCGCGTCGAGGCCAGCTTCATCGTCTCGAGCATCGACCGCATGATGCGCGTACCCGATGCCGCGGCCATCGCCTCGATACTGCTCCTGGAGCAGCTTCTCGGACGCCGGACCGGAGCCTCCACCGGCACGAGCTTGTGGGCCGCGCTGCGCCTCGTCTCCGAGATGGTCGCCGCAGGAAAGCGCGGGAGCATCGTCTCGCTGATCTGCGACCCGGGCGAGCGCTACCTCGACAAGTACTATTCGGACAATTGGCTGGCCGAGAACGGCATCGACATCACTCCCTACCGGCAGCGCCTCGAAGACTTCATGCGCACCGGAAAGCTGTCCTGAACACGACCGCTCACCCCTGGCCACCCGGAAGAACGGCTGGAACGGCGGGACTGCGCATCCCCGAGGTTGCGGCAACGGTCGCTGCCTAGGTACCAGCAGTACCAGCCGTCCAGTCCGGGACGTACATCCATACCCCTGGCCAGCTGCCCCTCGCCGAGGGGACGCTGCTGCACGTCGGCAAAGTTGGTGATGCCGCCGCCCTCGAGCCGGCGCAGGCCGCGGCCCAGCAGCGCACGCTCAATGCCGTGGCCGCCATCCGCTCGCTGTCGGGCGACCTGACCGCGGTCAAGCGCGTGCTCAAAATCGTCGGCTTTGTGGCCAGCGCGCCCGGCTTCACCGCAGGGCGATCGGCCCTACAACAAGCCCGCTCCCCCGCATCGCCGACAAGTCTCTGCGCGGGTCAGTCGTCGGAGTCCACGGCGTTCTTCACGACCTTGCCGCTGGCGGCATCGACGGCCACCGCATGCTTGGTGCCGCCGTCGTCCACCAGGTCGCCCTCCCACACCGTGGTTCCACGTTCGGTGTCGAGGTTCAGCTCCACGATCCGGGCGTTCGGGACGGCGTCCCTGAGCTTTTCGGCCGCTTCCTTGTAGTCCAGTTTGGCTGCGGCCACGCGGTCCTGGTGTTTCTTCTTGTCCTGGGCGTCCTCGTTCTTCGTCACCGGCTGGCCGATGACGGTTCCGTCGGACATGGAAATGTCGATCTCATGTTCGGTCCCGTCATCGGTGACCACCTGGACTTCCCAGGCATCGCCGTCGGATTCGGTCTCGATGGAGGTCAGCGTGCTCCCGGGAACCTCATCCAATGCCGTCTGGGCTGCGTCTTCCAGCGACGTCCTGCCCCCTGCCGGTGTCGACGAACCTGCTGTCGAGCTTGCCGACGCGGAAGCCGTCGATCCGGTAGTGCCGGTCGATGATTCGGAGGCCATCGACGATGTCCCGCTGCTGCTGGACGGGGACATCGCCGGCGCGGACTCCCCTGTTCCTCCCGAACCGGAACAAGCCGACAGCGCCAGGAGGGCCGAGGCCGACACGGCGAGCACCGGGGCAAATCGGCGCTGGCTCGTCGGGTGTGGCCCGATGACCCCGTCCCGGGGCCTCGCATCCTGTCGTGGCTGCATGTTCGTGCCCATGGATCCGCTCCTTCGCAACGTCGGTGTCGGACTTGCCAATCTACGTGGCGCCGCTCGGCGGTGTCTAAGGATTCCGGCACCCAGCGGCATCGGACTTCGTGCGCCGCCGAGCCCGCTGCCGGCGCCGGGCCCTGGTCGCGCGGCCCGTGCCGTCAGAAGCCGCGGTCGCTGCGGTCTTCGCGGTCCCCGGCGTCCTCGACGGCGTCGTCGACGGACTCTCCCGTGGGCCCCGCTTCTTCCTCCGGGGCGGCGACCGGTTCGCCGATCCAGGTGTCGGCCAGCCAACCGGAGGATGGACTGCCGTCAACGGCGATGACGCCGGTATTGGTCAGCGGGTTGCGCAGCACGTACTCGGCGTCGAGGTTTACGCACCGATAGCCGGTCCAGGTGCGCAACATGGCGCCGTGGCTGACGATGGCCGCGGCCTCGACCCCACTGGCGGAGATCTCCTCCACGACCTCGTCGAACCTGCCCAGGACCTGGGCCCCCGTTTCCCCTCCGGGCATGCGGGCCTGCAGGTCGCCCGCGGCAAAGGCGCCGAAGGCCATGAAGTAGGCGCGCACGGCGTCCTCGTCGTTGCGCATTTCCAGCTCGCCGGCCGCGATCTCCCGCAGGCCATCGCGGACGGCGACCTCGAGTCCCCGGTCCGCAGCGAGCGGGGCAGCGGTCTGCTGGGCTCGGCGCTGCGTGGAGGCGTAGAGGGCCTCAAGGGGCAGCCCGTCCAGGGTCCGGACCAACAGACGTGCCTGGTCCTGGCCGAGCTCGTTCAACGGCGCCCCGGGGACAGTGGTGTCGAGGTATCCCCCGACATTTGATGCTGTCTGACCGTGCCGCACCAGATACAACCGCATCGAACCGCTCCCTGCCTCCGTGTAATACGTTGGTCTCACGCTACCGACAACCGAGGGAACCCACGAATTGAAAGTCCTCCTCTATCTGGAGGCCCTGCTCGCGGGACTGGCCTATGCCGTCGGGCTGGTGGCCTGGCTGCTCACCGGGGTGTCCGACCTGTCGCCGGCGGTCGTCCTGCTGATGGCCCAGGCACCGACCGCGTTCGTCTCGGCCGCGTGGCTCCTGGGCACCGGGCGGTTCCTGGGTGCTGGAACCCCAGGGGCGCCACAGGGTCACTGGTGGCGCCGGGCGGGCCTGGTGGTCGCCGGCTACGCTGCGGTCCTGGCCCTGGTCCCTCCCGCGGTGGCCGGCGCGCCCCTGGCCGGTGCCGCCGTCGTCCTGGGCAGTGGCATTGCCCTGGTGGCCGGCATCCAGCTGGCCTTGTTCGGCACCGGCGTCGCCGCCTTGGCCGCTGGCATCCAGTTCCGCGACCGAACCCTGCACGATGCGCGGGTGAACCCCGACCATGTCCGCCTGTTGCACCGGGTGGTCTGCAAGGGTGCCGGAAGGCCGCCGGAGGACGAGCTGCGCCGCCAAGCGGTCCGCTATGCCGTGGCGATCCCCTACCTGTCGTTCTTCAACATGCTCTACATTCCGCTGATCTTCCTCTCCACCGCAGTGCAGCGGCTCGAGCCGGGCGTGGCGAGCCCCTCGGTCTCCACGCAGCTCATCGGGGTGGCGCTCGCCGTCGCCCTGGTCCTGGTCACCGTGCACTACGCCAGGCAGGAGAGGGCCGGTGCGCGGTTTGCCCGCGAGTACGCGGCGATGCCCTCCGAATGACCGGGCCGGTTGCATACCACCAGAGGCATTCAACCCACCCGCGCGGCCTGCCATAACGGCATGGGCACGCTCCCGCACGAGCGGCCCTGCGCGTCGAGCAGGCGTCCCGAGCGCTTGTAGTGCCGGACCGTCGCCTGCCGCGAGACGACCGTGCAGTCCGGGCTGCGGCGGGCCAGCTCCAACTCCAGGTCGCGGACTTCGGAGAAATCGTGCCGCGGCTGCCGATCCGGAGCAGCGGCGTCGCCTGCTCGCCGGGACCGGCGGATAGGCGACGCCGGCCCACCCGACCCGCGGCTCAGTCGACGTCGGCGCTTTCGGGGGCGTCGGCAGACGTGCCGGTCCCGGGTTGCGGCGCGTCGCGCAGCACGTACCACTTGTAGGCCTCGGTCCGCGCCTCCTCGGTGAGCACCGTGTAGTCCACCGGCTCGGCACCGGCCTGGCGCACCGCCAGTTCCAGATAGTCGCGCAGCACCCACACGTCGACCGGGTCGACGAGTTCGCGCAGTTCCAGCGAGGCCTGGAGCTCGTCGTCGCTGAAGTCGAGGTCCTCGCACACCTGCTGGCGGGCAAGGCCGGAGAGTTCGAGGTTGGCGGTGAGCTGCTCGCTGGTGGCCTGGCGCTCCGCGGGTTTCAACGTCATGGTGGCTCCTTCGCTGGTGGCATCAGGGCAGCCGCTGGCAGGACCTGCGGGCGGCCCCGACGCCGCTGGTGTCCGTCCCCTTGCACCCTACGCCAGACTGCTCCTTAACGGGCGGGCGCCCGCGGGGAGATCAACCCGGCCTGTAGTTGCACACTGGGGAGCCACCCTAGAGCAGTATCCCCGAACCGGGTTTGCCTGGAATTGGTACGACGACTACCTGTCAGAGCGGGATCCTCGACGTGTTCCGCGGGAATCTAGCGGGGCCGATCTGATCAGGAAGTTCATTTGAGAGATTAAACAGCTAGACCCCCTGATCCACATGTGCGGGGGGTCTGCGCCATTAAGAATAGCGCTATATCCCTTTCGGCAACAAGGCGTGTACGCCCCGCCCCCGTTTTGACCACAGCCTGTGAGCAGTGCCATAGTACTGAGCATGAACCTGTCAGACAGCTGGACAGCAGAACAACCTCGGATCGAGCGCACGAGCGCCTCCGAGGCCGTCTTCCGTTCACTCCGGGACGCCATCGCGTCGGGCGAGCTGGCCGTCGGCACCCGGCTCAGCTCCGAGGCCACCCTCGGCAGCCAGTTCGGTGTCAGCCGCTCGGTGGTGCGCGAGGCCCTGCGCTCCTGCGCCGCCCTGGGCCTGACCCGCACCGAGACCGGCCGCGGCACCTTCGTCATCGCCGAGGCCCCCCAGCAGGACCTGCTCCTGGGCAGCTTCTCCTCGTCCGACCTGCTCGAGGCCCGCCCCCACATCGAGGCCCCCGCCGCCCGCCTGGCGGCCGAGCGCCGCAGCGCCGAGGACCTCGAGCGGCTCACCTCGCTGATGGAGACCATGCGCACCGAGGACGACGCCGGTGCCTGGGTGGAGCTCGATGCCGCCTTCCACCTCGCCATCGCCGCCGCCAGCGGCAACGGCGTCTTCCTCAAGGTCGTCGGCGACATCCGCGACGCCATGGCCCGCCAATCCGAGACGCTGAACCTGGTCTCCGGACGGCGCCGTCCCTCCGACGCCGAGCACCAGGACATCGTCGCGGCCATCGAGGCCCGCGACCCGAAAGCGGCCGAACGTGCCATGCAGAACCACCTCGGGGCCGTCCGCGGCGCCGTCGCCCACCTCGTCAGCAACGGATAGTCAGGAACGGATAGCCATGAACCTTCCCTCCCACGCACCCCTGGCCGTTGCCACCCGTGGCGACGCCGTCGAATCCATCCACTACGGCTCGCTCGTGGCGACCTCCCCCGACGGGTCGGTGCTCGGCTCCCTCGGTGACGCGACCGCCCGCTTCTACCCCCGCTCGGCCCTGAAGCCGCTCTTCGCCGTGGGCATGCTCCGCGCCGGCCTGCGCGTGAGTCCGGAACAGCTCGCACTGGCCTCCGCCAGCCACAACGGATCGGCCCGCCACCAGGAGGTCGCAGCCTCCACGCTGGCAGGTGCCGGGCTGGACGATGCCGCGCTGGCCAACAGCGCCGACCTTCCCTACGGTCCGTCCGAGCGCGCCGCGTGGCTGGCCGCCGGCCACGGCCCCACCCGCCAGGCGCAGAACTGCTCCGGCAAGCACGCCGCCCTGCTGGCGTTGTGCGTGCAGCGCGGCTGGCCGGTGGAGGGCTACCTGGACGTTGGGCACCCGGTGAACGAACTGCTGCGCACCTCAGTCGAGGATCTGGCCGGTGAACCGGTCGGGGCCACCAGCACCGACGGCTGCGGCACCCCGGTCTACACGATCACCCTGGCCGGGCTCGCCCGCGCGTTCGCCCTGCTGGCTTCCGCCGCTGAAGGGACCGCCGAACGCCAGGTCGCCGACGCGATGCGCGCGCACCCCGACCTCGTCGCCGGCGAGGGCCGCGACGTCACCGCCGTCATGCGCGCGGTGCCCGGCCTGGTCGCCAAGGACGGCTTCGAGGGCATCCAGGCCATCGGCCTGCCCGACGGCACCGGACTGGCCGTGAAGATCTCCGACGGCGGGGACCGGGCCCGGATGCCCGTCGCCGCCGCGGCCCTGTCCGGCCGCACCCTGCCGGCCGCCGCCGGCAGCATGCTCGGCGACGCGGCCCTGGCCGCGGCACTGCACCCCCTGCTGTCCGTCCCCGCCCTCGGTGGAGGACAGCGCGTGGGCGAGCTATCCGGCGTCGTGCACTGATCCACCCCTGCCCCACCCCGGATACCTCCGCACCACCCCCGCGGCAGGACCACCACTGCCCCACCGGAACACCCACCACAGGAGAACACCCCGTCATGCCCAGCACCAGCCCGGCCGCCACCCGCCTCGAGCACGACCTGATCGGCGACCGCGAGGTCCCCACCGACGCCTACTGGGGCGTGCACACGCTCCGCGCTGCGGAGAACTTCCCGATCACCGGGCAGCGCCTGGCCTCCAACCCGCACCTGATCCGCGCGCTCGCCCTCGTCAAGCAGGCCGCCGCCCGGGCCAACCGCGAACTCGGGCTGCTCGATGCCACCCGCGCCGACGCGATCGAGGCGGCCTGCGCGGAGATCGCCAACGGGGCCCTGCACGAGCAGTTCATCGTCGACGTCATCCAGGGCGGTGCCGGGACCAGCACCAACATGAACGCCAACGAGGTCATCGCCAACCGGGCGCTGGAGATCCTGGGCCACCAGCGCGGGGACTACCGGCACCTGCACCCCAACGACCACGTGAACCTCTCCCAGTCCACCAATGACGTCTACCCCACCGCGGTCAACGTCGCGACCTCCTTCACCGCGGTCCCGCTGCTGGCGGCGATCGAGGAACTCGAGGGCGCGTTCGCGCGCAAGGCGCTGGAATTCCGGACCGTGGTGAAGATGGGCCGCACCCAGCTGCAGGACGCCGTGCCGATGACCCTCGGCCAGGAATTCGGCACCTACGCGGTGACCATCCGCGAGGACCGCGACCGGCTGGCCGAATCGCTGGAACTGGTGCACGAGATCAACCTCGGCGCCACCGCGATCGGCACCTCGCTCAACGCCCCGGCCGGCTACACCGAGGCCGCCTGCCGCCACCTGGTCGAGCTGACCGGGCTGCCGCTGACCACCTCGCCGGACCTCATCGAGGCGACCCAGGACGTGGGCGCGTTCGTGCACCTGTCCGGGGTGCTCAAGCGCGTGGCCGTGAAGCTCTCGAAGATCTGCAACGACCTGCGCCTGCTCTCCTCCGGCCCGCGCGTGGGATTCAACGAGATCAACCTGCCCGCCGTGCAGGCCGGCTCCTCGATCATGCCCGGCAAGGTCAACCCGGTGATCCCCGAGGTCGTCAACCAGGTCGCCTACCAGGTGATCGGCCACGACGTGACGATCTCGATGGCCGCCGAGGGCGGGCAGCTGCAGCTGAACGCCTTCGAACCGGTGATCGTGCATTCGCTGTCGATGTCCATGCGCCACCTCGAGGCCGCCTGCCAGACCCTGGCCCGCAACTGCGTCTCCGGGATCACCGCCAACGCCGAGCAGCTGCGCCGCAACGTGGAGAACTCGATCGGGCTGGTCACCGCGCTGACCCCGCAGCTGGGCTACGCCGCCTCCACGGCCATTGCGCTCGAGGCCCTGCATTCGGGCCGCGGCATCGCCGACCTGGTCCTCGAGCAGGACCTGCTCTCCCGCGCCGAGCTCGACGAACTGCTGCGCCCCGAGCGCCTGGCAAACCTCTCCGACTGACCGACGTCCCGCACCGTCCGCTCCCGACCAAAGGACACCCCCGCATGACCCCGAGCACGAAAGCCCCCGGCCACCCGGCCACCCGCCACGCCTCCGAGGCCGCCCTGACCGTCGGCGACGGCGACTACCAGAAGGGCCTGCACAACCGGCAGATCCAGATGATCGCGATCGGCGGGGCCATCGGCACCGGCCTGTTCATGGGGGCCGGGGGACGCCTGGCCGAGGCCGGGCCGGGCCTGGTCATCGCCTTCGCGGTCTGCGGGTTCTTCGCCTTCCTGATCCTGCGCGCGCTGGGCGAACTGGTGCTGCACCGCCCGACCACCGGCTCCTTCGTCTCCTACGCCCGCGAGTTCTTCGGCGAGAAGGCAGCCTTCGTCACCGGCTGGCTGTATTGGCTGAACTGGTCGATGACCGCGATCGTGGACATCACCGCCGTCGCGCTCTACATGCACTTCTTCGCCAAGTACGTCCCGTGGATCGGCGGGGTGCCGCAGTGGATGTGGGCGCTGGCCGCCCTGCTGGTGGTCCTCTCGGCCAACCTGGTCTCGGTAAAGGTCTTCGGCGAGCTGGAGTTCTGGTTCGCCCTGATCAAGGTCGTGGCCCTGGTGGGCTTCCTGGCCGTCGGCATCTACTTCGTCCTCTTCGGCACGCCCATCGAGGGGCACGAGGTCGGCTTCTCGCTGCTGGCCAACAACGGCGGCATCCTGCCCCACGGCCTGCTGCCGGTGCTGGTGGTCATGCAGGGCGTGGTGTTCTCCTACGCCTCGATCGAGCTGCTGGGCACCGCCGCCGGCGAAACCGAGAACCCGGAGAAGATCATGCCCAAGGCAATCAACACCGTGGTCATCCGCATCGCCGTGTTCTACGTCGGATCGCTGACGCTGCTCTCGCTGCTGCTGCCCTTCACCGACTACCAGGCCGGGGTCAGCCCGTTCGTGACCTTCTTCGGGTCGATCGGCGTCGCCGGCATGGACTCGATCATGAACCTGGTGGTCCTCACCGCCGCGCTGTCCTCGCTGAACGCGGGCCTGTATTCGACCGGGCGGATCATGCGCAGCATGTCGCTGGCCGGGTCCGCGCCGAAGTTCGCCTCGAAGATGAACCGTGCCGGGGTGCCCTACGGCGGCATCATGCTCACCGCCGTCGTCGCCTGCCTGGGCGTGCTGCTCAACGCCGTGGTTCCGGCGAAGGCCTTCGAGATCGTGCTGAACATCGCCTCGCTGGGCATCATCTCCTGCTGGGCGATGATCATCCTCTGCCAGCTGGCGTTCCACCGGCTGACCCGGCGCGGCGAAGCGGTCCGCCCGAAATTCCACATGGTCTTCGCCCCGTGGAGCGGCTACCTCACCCTGGCGTTCCTGCTGTGCGTCGTGGTGCTGATGGCCTTCGACTCCCCCGTGGGCACCTGGACGGTCGCCTCGATCGTGGTCATCATCCCGGCGCTGGTGATCGGCTGGTACGCCTGCCGCGGCAGGGTCCGGCAGATCGCCGCCCAGGCCGAGGCGGGACTGCTGCCCGGCGGCGACGAGCGCGAACCGGTCGACATCCACTGACCCCGACTCCCGATGGGGCCCGGTGACGGCGTCGCGCACGGTGCGCGGCGCCGTCGTCCGTGGTGCGGCCTCCGTGGCCCGCCCTCCGTGGTCCGGCCTCCCTGGCCCGGCCTCCCTGGCCCGACCTCCGAGGCCCGCCAATGGTGCGTAGACTGCCCGGCGGCGGTCCACGATCGACGTGCGGGTTCCGGTAAACTCGGGAGTCGACCTCTTGTCGAACCGGCCGGAAAGGACGCGGGGTAGCGCCATCGTGAACCACCAGCACGCCACGACACCGCCGCCGCACCCGGCTGCATCCGACCTCCCCCGCCGGCGGTCCCTGCAGGGGTTGGGGACCCCGTTCGGCCTGCTCATCCTCTGCCAGGCGGCCACCCTGGTCCTGGTCCTGCCGGTGGTCCGGTCCCTCTTCACCCACGCACTGGACGTGGCCGGGATGGCGAACCTGACCGACCGCAACTTCTGGCACTTGCTGGACCGGCCGGTCTCGGTGGTCCTGCTGGCGGCCGCCGGCGCGATCGCCCTGGTCGCCCTCTGCCTCCAATACCTGGTGGTCATCGCTGCGTCCAGGCGGCAACGGGCCGGGACGCACGGGCGGGATGCGCCACCGGGCCGCCGGACGCGCGCCGGCTGGTGGGCCCTGTCGGTGCAGGTCCCGCTGCTGGCCGCCTACCTCTTCCTGGTCCTGCCGCTGAGCGGGCTGGGTGTGCTTTCGCCGCTGACGCGGGACATCGGCGTCCCGCCGTTTGTCACCGCCGAGTACCTGAAGAAGCCGTTGAGCCTGGGCATCTACGTGTCGGCGATCGGCGCGGTGGTGTACCTGAACTTCCGCCTGGTCGCGACCCTGCCCCTGCTCGTGGCGCGGCGGATGACCCCGCTGCGTGCCATGCTGGCCAGCTGGGACGCCACCCGCACCCGGCGCCTGCGCCTGCCGTTGATCGCATGTGCCCCGGTGGGTGCCGTCGTGCTGGCCTACGGCCTGCCGGACCGGCTGCTGGCCTGGTGCGCGACCCTCCCCGGCGCCCTGCTGGACACCAATTCACGCTTCGTCGCCGCGCTGGGGCTCGATGCCACCCGGGTGGTGGCCTTCATCGTGGTGGGCGTGGCCACCGTGGCGGTCATCGACCTGCTGCTGGCCCGGGTGGACTCCCCCGGCCCGGCCGACGCCGATGGTCAGCCGGAGGCGGGCCGACGGCCCGTCCGTCGCCCACGGCTGGCCCTGCGCGCCGGAGCTGGCGCCGGCGTCGTCGCCATCGCCGTGGCCGGTGCCCCGGCCATGGCGGCCGGCAGCCCGACAACCGCCGATCCGCTGGTCATCGCGCACCGGGGCCATGTCTGGGGCGGGGTCGAGAACACCATCGGAGCCCTGGAGGCCGCAGCCACCCAGCATCCCGACATCGTGGAGGTCGACGTCCAGCAGACCAAGGACGGGCACTTCATCGCCAGCCACGACACGAACCTGCTGCTGTTGTCGGGCCGCAACGTGAACACGTACGACCTGACGCTGGCCGAGGCCGAACAGGTGACCGTGAGTGCGCGGGGCTTCTCCGACACCATCCCCTCGATGGTGGACTACGTGCGCCGGGCCCAGGAGCTGGAGGTCAAGCTGCTCATCGAGCCCAAGGTCCACCACCACGAAACGGCCGACTACCTCGACCGGTTCATCAGCGAACTGGAATCGGTGGGGCCGCTGGATGCCAACATCTACCACTCCCTTGACGCCGGACTCGTCGAGTCGCTGAAGGCGCGGCGTCCCGACCTGCAGGTCGGCTACACGATCGCGATGACCCTCGGCGGCATCCCGGACGTGGACTGCGACTTCCTGGTCGTCGAGCAGTCCTCCTACTCGCGGGAGTTCCTGCGCCAGGCCCGCGCCGCCGGCATGCCCGTCTACGTCTGGACCGTCAACCGCCCCGAACGCATCCGCGGCTACCTCTACGACGGCGTGGACGGGGTCGTCACCGACCACCCGAACCTGGCCCGCCGGATCCGCTCCGAAATGGCCACCGCACCCCATGCCTCGGTGCCGCTGCGCGATGCGATGCGGATGCTGGGCACCTTTGTCCCGGCACCGGTGTGGTCGTGGTTCGCCCCGACGGTGGCTCCCGCGGCGCCCTGACGGTTCTGCCGGCCCCCGACCGCAGACCGGGGGCATCGCCTCAGGGGCGGGCGTCCGCCGTCGTCCCTTCGCCGACCGGCACCCCGGCGGGCACCGCCACCCGGCGCTGCCCCGTCCGCGTGGCGCCGATGCCCGCGGCGACGACCAGGACGATCCCGACCAGGGCGGCCGGACGCGGTACCTGGTGCAGGATCGTGAAGCCGATCAGCACCGCGATCGCCGGTTCCAGGCACATCAGCGTCCCAAAGGCGGCGGTGGTGAGCTTGCGCAGGGCGAGCATTTCCAGGCTGAAGGGGATGACCGGCAGCAGCAGGGCCAACCCGAAGCCGATCAGGAGCACCTGCCAGTCCAGCCGCCCGAGGATCGAGGGGCCGACCACCAGGGTCGCGGCGATCGCCGCGACCGGCATCGAGATGCCCAGCGCGCTGATCCCGGAGGCCGTGTCGCCGGCCTTCTGCGTGAAGAGCACATAGCCGGCCCAGCAGGCGGCGGCGGCCAGCGCGAACAGGATCCCCACGAGGTCGGTGGCCGCGGTCCACGGCTCGGTCAGGCCGAGCACCCCGGCAGCGGCGACCAGCGCCCACCACCGCGCGGCACCCCGACCCTGGACGACCGCCACCGACAGCGGGCCCAGGAATTCCAGCGCGCTGGCGGTTCCCAGCGGGATGCGTTCGACGGCGAGCATGAAGAAGATGGTGACCCCGCCGGTGACCACGCCCAGCATGACGCTGGCCAGCAGCGCGGCGCGGCCGAAGTGCACCCGCCAAGGCCGTCCGATGGCCACGAGGATGACGGCAGCCCAGGCCAGCCGCAGCCAGGCCACCCCTTCCGGCCCGAGGACGCCGATCAGGCCGACGGAGACGGCCAGGCCCAGCTGCACGCAGGTCATCGAAGCCAGCGCCATGAGCGATCCGGCCCCCGCGGAGTTGCGCGCCACGCGCGGTGAGGAAGTCATGCCCCCATTGGACAGCACGGGATCCATCCACGTCCACGTGACAATCGACAACAAACCATTCGGCATTCACGTACGGTTTTGGCGCACAATGGGACCCATGGAAACCCGTCGCCTGCAGTATCTGTACGAGCTCTCCCGCATGGGGTCGATGCGCGGCGTCGCCGACTTGCTGGGCACGACGACGTCGACCGTCTCCCAGCAGATCGCCCTGCTGGCCCGGGAGACCGGGGCCCGGCTGCTCGAGCCCGACGGGCGCGGAGTGCGCCTGACCCCGGCAGGCCTCCGGCTGGCCGACCATGCCGAGGACATCCTGGCCGCCGTCGACGCGGCCCGGCTCGACCTGGATCCCGGGGCCGAACCGTCCGGCACCTTGCGGGTGGCCGGCTTCGCCACGGCGATCCGCAGCACGCTCATGCCCATCATCGACGATTTGGCCCGGCACCACCCGAAGGTCGGGATCGTGGTGCTCGAGCACGAGCCAGCCGAGGCGCAGAAGCAGCTTGCCGTCGACGCCATCGACCTGGCCCTGACCTACGACTACAACCTGGCCCCGGACCCGGCCGGTCCGGGCCTGGACACGCTTCCGCTCTGGAGCACCCCGTGGGGGCTCGGCGTGCCGACCGCGGACGCCCGGCGGTTCGCGGCGGCACGGCGCGGGACCAGCGGGCCCGATGCCGCGACCGTCTTCGCGGCCTTCGAGGACCACGACTGGATCGGGAACTCCCGCAACATCGCCGACGAGACGGTGCTGCGCATGATCTCCGCAATGGCCGGGTTCACCCCGCGCCTGCGGCACCAATCGGACAGCCTGGACCTGGTCGAGGACCTCATCCTCGCCGGAATGGGCATCGGGCTCCTGCCCGGAAACCGACCCGAGCGGAAGGGCATCACCATCCTGCCGCTGCACGACCCCGAGGTCCGCCTTCGCGCCTTCGCGCGGACGCGCCGCGGACGCAGCGCCTGGCCGGCGCTCGCGCTGGTCCTCGACCGGCTGGCAGCAGGCGCTATGGCATTAGGACGCGTAGACTCTGAATAGACGTCTAATAGGTATTTCCCCCTCCGAGCGGCACCGCCTAGAGTTCTGACGAGACGCCACCGTGGCCACCGCCCGGACCGGATCATCGGAGCCCCATGGAAACCAGACACCTGCGCTACTTCGTCGCCGTCGCCGAAGAACGCCACTTCGGCCGCGCCGCCGCGCGCCTGCACATGGCCCAGCCCCCGCTCTCCCAGCAGATCAAGCAGCTCGAGGAACAACTCGGCACCCCGTTGCTCACCCGCACCACCCGCCGGGTCGACCTGACCCCGGCCGGCGAGATGTTCCTGGGTCGGGCCCGCACCCTGCTGGCCGAGCTCGAGCAGCTGGCCCAGGACGTGCGGACCGTCGGCGAGGGTGCCACCGGCGTGCTGCGCGTTGGCTTCACCGGCACGGCCACCTACCGCCTGATGCCCGGCATCGTGGCCTCGGCCCGCGAACGCATGCCCGGGCTGCAGCTGAACGTCCAGGGTGAGATGCTCACCCCGGAAATGGAGGAGGCGCTGGTGGAGGGACGCCTCGACGTCGCGGTCCTGCGTCCGCCGGTGCGCTCCGACGCCGTGGAGCTGAAGTTCCTGGAACAGGACCGACTCAGCGTGGCCCTGCCGGAGAACCACCGGCTCGCCGCGCGTGCGGAACTGGACCTCTCCGATCTGGCCGACGAACCCTTCATCTGCTATCCGGCCACCTCGGCGGTGAACCTGATCTTCCACGAGGCCTGTCGGCGGGTCGGCTTCGTCCCCCGCGTGGTCCAGGTGGCCCGGGAGACCTCGACGCTGCTCACCTTCGTCGACGCCGGGCTCGGCGTCGCCCTGCTGCCGACCACGGCACGCCTGCCCTCCAGCCAGCGGATCACGTTCCGACCGCTGCGCCATGCCCCCGCCGTCGACCTGGCCCTGGCCTGGAAGACCGGCAACGATGCCCCGCTGCTGCGCAACTTCCTGGAAGTGTGCACCCCACCGCCCCCTCCGGAAGGAAACGCCCCGTGAAGATCGAGCGGATCGAAGCGATCCCCTACGCCATCCCCTACACGCACCCGCTGCGCTTCGCCTCCGGCGAGGTGGCGACGGCGGACCATGTCCTGATCCGCGTGCACACCGACGACGGCCTGGTCGGCACGGCCGACGCACCGCCGCGGCCCTACACCTACGGGGAGACCCAGCAGTCCATCCGCACGATCACCGAGGATGTCTTCGCCCCGCAGCTGCTCGGGCTGGACCCGTTCGACCGCGAACGCATCCACGAGGTGCTGCGCCGCACCATCCACAACCAGGTCGCCAAGGGCGCACTCGACATCGCCTTGTGGGACCTCATCGGCCAGGCCACCGCCACACAGGTGCACAAGCTGCTCGGCGGCTACACCGAGTCGATGCGCGTGTCCCACATGCTCGGCTTCAAGCCCGCCCAGGAGCTGCTCGAGGAGGCGCTGCGCTTCGGCCAGGACTACGGGATCACCACCTTCAAGCTCAAGGTCGGCCGCCGTCCGCTCGCCCTGGACATCGAGGCCTGCCACGTCCTGCGCGAGGGCCTGGGCGAGGACGTGGAGCTCTACCTGGACGCCAACCGCGGGTGGACGGCCAACGAGGCGATGCAGGTACTCCAACGCACCGAGGGCCTGGGACTGACGATGCTGGAGGAACCCTGCGACGCCAAGGAGGCCATGTCCCGGCGCCGCCTCGTGGAGAAATCCCCGATCCCGATCGTCGGCGACGAGTCGGTGCCCACCGCTGGCGACGTCTCGCGCGAACTGCTCTCCGGCGGCTCCAACGCCATCTGCATCAAGACCGCCCGTTCCGGCTTCACCGAGGCGACCGAGATCCTCGGGTTGTGCACGGGTCTCGGGGTCGACGTGACCATGGGCAACCAGATCGACACGCAGATCGGCTCCCTGGCCACCGTCACCTTCGGCGCCGCCCACGAGGCCTCCAGCCGCCGGGCCGGCGAACTGTCCAACTTCCTGGACATGGCCGATGACCTGCTGGCCGAGCCGCTGGCGATCCGCGATGGGCGCATCCGCGTCCGCGAGGTCCCCGGGGTCGGCGCTGCCGTCGACGAGGACAAGCTCGCCCACTACCGCCAGGACTGACCACGGGGCGGGTCACCGCCCTCATACCCCGCCACCGATACCCCACCACCGACAGGAGACCACCATGATGTTCCTCGCCCGCATGGACGTGCGCTTTCCCGACCACCTGACCGCCGAGCAGATCGCCGACTTCCAGGTCCGCGAGAAGGCCTATTCACGCCACCTGCAGGAGTCCGGCAAGATGGCCGGCATCTGGAGGATCGTCGGCGAGTACGCGAACCACTCGCTGTTCGACGTCGAGAGCAACGACGAACTGCACGGCATCCTCTCCGGCTTCCCGATGTACCCGTACATGTCCATCAAGGTCACCCCGCTGGCCCAGCACCCGAACTCGATCCGGTAGTCCCGGCCAGCATTGATATGCGATTCATCTGAATTACGACGAAATGGGTATTTCCGTTGGCTCAATCAGAGGGCCTAGATTGATCCCCAACAGCACACCATGACGTCCATCACCAACCCGGGTGATCCAGCCCGTCTACCGGCGTCCCAGATCGGCAAAGGAGCCACCATGTCCATCGAAACCACAGCAGATGCCACCGCCGCCAAGTCCGGCAGTGCCGCCACCGACCGCTTCCGCGAATCAGGCAAGACCAGTACCGCGGAGGTTTCGGTCGAGCGCGTCAGCATGCTCGCGGGAAAGCTCATCCAGGCCGCGAACGACATCGTCCTCGAGGAGCGCGTCAGCTACGACGAGTTCAACGCCCTGAAGGCCTGGCTGATCAAGGTCGGCGAGGACGGCGAATGGCCGCTGTTCCTGGACGTGTGGCTGGAGCACTCCGTCGAGGAGGTCGCCACCGACCACCGCGAGGGCAACAAGGGCTCGATCGAAGGCCCCTACTACATCCCGGACGCCCCCAGCCAGGATTCCCCGGCGACGATCTCCATGCGCGAGGACGAGGACGGGACCCCGCTGCTCTTCCAGGGCCAGGTCCGCTCCACCGACGGCTCGGCGCTGCCGAACGCCAAGGTCGAGCTGTGGCACGCCGACTCGGCGGGCTTCTACTCGCAGTTCGCCCCGGGCCTGCCGGAGTGGAACCTGCGTGGCACGTTCATCGCCGACGCCGAGGGCAACTTCCAGATCAACACGATGCAGCCCGCGCCGTACCAGATCCCGACCGACGGCGCCTGCGGCCAGCTGATCGCCGCCGCCGGGTGGCACGCCTGGCGCCCGGCCCACCTGCACCTGAAGGTCTCGGCCCCCGGGTACGAGCTGCTGACTGCCCAGCTGTACTTCCCGGGCGACCCGCACAACGACGACGACATCGCCACTGCCGTGAAGCCCGAGCTGCTGCTGGACCCGAAGCCGGCCGCGTCCGGCACCGGCGTCGAGGTCGACTACGACTTCGTGCTGGACCCGGTGCAGAAGTAGCCGCAACCCGCCGGCGTTGACGGCCGGCCCACCGGGGGTGGGCCGGCCGTCGGCGTATCCGCGGGCCGTTGTCTAAGCCGGTGTCCGGCCCGGGACGCGCCTGGTCCCTACGGGTGCCGGGTCCCCTCGCCGGCCAGGACCGCGGCATAGCCCTCGCGGTACGACGGGTAGGCGAATTCGAAACCAGTCGACCGCAGCAGCTCACCGCTGATGCGCTTGCCCGTCGACGGCGCCCCTGCCCCGTCCCGCAGCGGGCGGTCGACGTCCAGCCGGTCCGCCAGGAAGTCCAGGACCTCGCCGAGCACGGCCGGTTCCCGGTCCACGCCGTTGTAGACCGCCGCCGGATCGGCCACGCCGGTGGCCAGGTGGACGATGGCGGCTGCCGCATCGTCGCGGTGGATGCGGTTGGTGAAGCGGTCCCATCCCGGCTCGGCGGCTCCGGCGCGGGCCTTGTCGACCAGCCGCATGCGCCCCGGCCCGTAGATCCCGGCCAGCCGCAGGACGACACCCTGGGGCGCGCGGGCGGCCAGCAGTTCCTCGGCGTCGCGCAGGATGATGGAGGTTTCGGTGGGCGGGTCGGCGGGAGTGGTCTCGTCGACCCACGCGCCCTCGGTATCGGCGTACACCGCCGTCGAGGAGACCAGGACGATGCGGCGCGGGATCACGCGGTCGCGCTCCAAGGCCCGCAGGACGCCGGCCAGGCCGTCCAGGTAGACGCGCCGGTAGGCCTGCACGCTGCGCCCTCCCGCGGCCGGGGCGTGCACCACGACCTCGGTATCGGCCGGGAAGCGCGGCAGCTCGCCGGCCAGGTCCGCCACCACGGGCTTGATGGCCGCGGGCAGCACCTGCGCAGAGCGGCGCCAGCCCTCGACGCGATGGCCCGCGGCGGCGAACCGCAGTCCGGCTTCCGTCCCCACATCTCCGCACCCGACGATCACCACGGCCATATGCGCATCCTTCCCTTCCGGTCCCGGCCTGCACCTATCGGCAGCCGCTTGTTCCGCTTCCCATTCTCCCCCGGCGGTCACGAGGCAGTCGCGCGTCGTCGCCCCAGCAGTCGAGCGCGAACGGGCGTCCGCAGCGCGCCCCTCCCGGGCCCACGGCAGGAGGCCGCCGTCGTCCAGCCCGGCACCGCATCCCATCCACGGGGAGCCTCGGCTCCGAACAAGGGGTGGGCCTCCGGGACCGCACACCACCTCCGCACAGCAAGGACGAGGCCATGACCACCTCTGACCCCCGCCGACCATCGGCCGCCGTCCCTGTCCGCTGGACCGTGGCCGGTGTGGTCGTCACGGCCCTGGCCCTCCTCCTGGCCCTGTTGATGTCGGGGAACGCAGCCCCGCGCGTCCTGGGCGATCCCGGGGCCCTGGTCCGCTGGGGCCTGCCGGCGGCACTGGCCCTCCACCACGTTTCGCTCTCGGTGGTGGTGGGGGCGCTGGCCTTCACGCGGGGCATCCTGGCCCTCGGACCCGACAACGAGGGGCTGCGCGCCCGACTCGTGGTCATCGCCGGCCGTGCGGCGGCAATCTGGGCTGCGGCGGCGGCAGCGGTCCTGGTCCTCACCTTCGCCGACACCATCGGCCACCCGTTGGACGGGGGGATCCCGTGGGGCGAATTCGGGATCTATGCCTGGGGCACGACGCCGGGGCGCGCCCGTGTTGTGGTGCTCGCCGTCGCGCTCGTGGTCCTGCTGCTCTCGCACTGGCGCGGTGATGCCCAGCTCGTGGCCCTCACGTTGGCTGCCTCGACGGTGGTTCCGCTGTCGCAGGACGGCCATGCGCTCTCGTCCCACAATTCGCTGGCCCCCGTGCTGCTGGCCGGGCACGTGCTCGGGGTGGCCGCGTGGGTCGGCGGGGTGGTCGTGCTGGGGCTGGTGGCCGACCTGCTGCGCCCGGGGCGGGCACATCCGGGGGTCGTACTGGATACCTTCCGGCGCTTCTCGCGGCTCGCCGGCATCGCCTACGCGCTCGTCTTCGCCACGGGCGTGGCCACTGCTGCCCTGCGCATCGGATCCCCCGCTGCCCTGGCCACCCCGTATGGGGGCCTCGTCCTGGCCAAGACCGCGGCCATGCTCGGGCTGGGTGTGATCGGCTTCCGGCACCGGCGCTGGATCACCTCCGCCACGGCGTCCGGCTCGGGCCCCTCAGCGCCGGCCTGGCGGCTGATCGCCCTGGAGATCCTGGTCATGGGCGGCACGATCGCCTTGGCCGTCGTCCTGGGCCGCACGGCTCCCCCGGCGGCCTGACCGACCCCGTCGCCCGCCTGGCACCACTGGCGGCCTCAAGGCCCCCGGAAAATGTCGCGCTGCGGACCAATCCGACCCCGCCCCTCGTTCCGAACGTGAGGTGCAACACAGTTCTGATTCACGAACTCACGTGCCGCCCACCCGGGACGGCACCACCGAGGAAGGAAAGAACCGATGAAGAAGCTACACATGATGGCCGTTCCGGTCATGGCGTTGGGAATGGTGGCGGCAACCGCCGCCGGTGCCTCCGCCCACGAGGGGACCCACTCCTATCAGGCCGAGCTCGAGGCACTCAACGGAAGCGACGCGACGGGGACGGTGATGGTCAGCATCGACGGTGACCAGGCCACCGTCACCGAGAAGGTCAGCGGACTGGCCGAGAAGTTCAACGGCGACCCCTACCCGCACGTCCAGCACGTGCACCTGACCGTCGATTCGCAGGGTGTTTGCCCGACGCCGGAGGCGGACCAGAACGGCGATGGGATCGTCGACACAGTGGAGGGCATGCCGTCCTACGGGAAGATCGGCACCACCCTCTCCACCAAGGGCGACACCAGTGCCAAGGCCGCAACGGACCTCAAGGTGGCCGGGATGGGTGGCAGCTACACCTACGAGCGCACCTTCACGATGAACGAGAAGACCCTGAAGGCGATCGAAGCAGGCAATGCCTCGGTCGTCGTGCATGGACTGGATCCGGCGACCCTGGGCAAGGAAGCGGCGAACGCCAAGTCCAACCTCGTCCCGGAGCTGCCGCTGGCGGCCACCTCGCCCGCCCTGTGCGGGACGCTCGCGGCATCGCAGATGGACATGCCGATCGGCAATCCGGAAACCGGTGGCGGGAGCACGGCCGGCATGGACACCGGCATGATCGCCCTGGGTGGCGGTCTGGTGCTGGTCGCCGCAGGCGCCGGGGTCTACATGGTCCGCCGCCGCCAGGCCGAACAGCACTAGGCACACCACCACCAGGGAAAGGACCGATACCCATGAGGCACGTCGGAAACAGGGCAGGCACGGCCCGCACCACCACGTGGGCTGCCGTCGTCGCGATCGGACTTGTCGGCACGGTATTGGTCGGCGTCGGGGTGAAGGGGGAGGCTCCTCCCCCTTCACCTCCGGCTTCCGCTGCCGCCGCGGCCATGCCGTCCCCGGAAGCAGCCTCGCCCAGCCCCAGCACCTCGGCCCCCTCCAGCAAGAAGGCCACACCAAAGACCTCCACACCGGCTCCGCGGCCAACCAAAGCCAAGGAAATGGTCATGAAGAAGTCCCACCCCGTCCGGCTGACCGTCCCCGCGATCGACGTCGACACCCCCCTGATGGACGTCGGACTCCAGGCCGACGGCAGCATCGGCGTCCCCCCGCTGGGCCCGGACTCCCCGGCCGGCTGGTACGACCGCGGCCCCACTCCCGGCGAAAAGGGGCCGGCGGTCATCCTCGGACACGTCACCGCGATCAGCCAGGAGGGCCCCGCAGTCTTCTTCAAGCTCGGCGCGCTGCGCAAAAACGACAAGATCTCCGTCACCAGGGCCGATGGACAGGTGGCCGTCTTCACCGTCACCCGCATCGTCCAGGTCCCCAAGCCGGACTTCTCCAGCATGGACACCTACGGGAACACCGAGGGCGCAGAACTGCGGCTGATCACCTGCGGCGGCGAGTTCAACAAGAGCGTCGGGCGGCACGCCGACAACATCATCGTCCATGCCAAGCTCACCTCACACCACGCCGCCTAGCCCCCACAGGGCCTACGCGAGCCACTCGCGGGCTGCGGCCACCAGGGCATCGACGCCGTGCGTCAGCGTGGGCTGGATGACGGGGGCGAACCGCGGCGAGTGGTTGGACGGCAGCGCGGCGGCCACGGCCATCGGATTCGACGCCCCGGCGAAGAGCTGCGGATCCGCGCCGCCGAGGAACCAGAAGACCAGCGGCGCACCGGCGGCGGTGGCCAGGTTGCCCACGTCCTCGCTGCCGGAGATATGCCCCGGGTCGATGACGTGCTGACCACCGAAGGCCCCACGCAGTGCCACCCGCGTGCGTTCGGTGGCATCGGCGTCGTTCACGGTCACCGGGAAATGGTCCTCCTGCACGATGTCCGGCTCGCGCACGGCACCGGAGGCCGCGGCCTCGCCACGGACGACCCGCCCGATCGCCGCGAGGACCGTGGAGCGCACCGACTCGTCGAACGAGCGCACGCTGATGCCCAGGGTCGCCCGCTCGGGGATGACGTTGTGCTTCGTGCCGGCGTGCAGCTGGCCGACCGTGAGGACCGCCGGCGACGTGGCCGCCAGCTCGCGCGAGACGATGGAGTTCAGCCGCAGGGTCGTGGCGGCGGCCATCGTGACCGGGTCGATCGTGGTTTCGGGGCGCGAGCCGTGCCCGCCGACCCCGTGCAGGGTGACGGTCAACGCGTCGGGCGAGGCCATGGCCACGCCGGCGTGCAGGCCCACCCAGCCGACGGGGAAGGGTGCCACGTGCTGGCCCAGGACGACGTCGGGGACCGGCACGCGCTGGAACAGGCCGTCCTCGACCATTGCCTGGGCACCGCCGCCGCGCTCCTCGGCGGGCTGGAAGACGGCCACCAGCGTGCCGCTCCAGGCGTTGCGGTCCCCCGCCAGCACCTCCACTGCGCCGAGCAGAGCGGTGACGTGGACGTCGTGGCCGCAGGCGTGCATGACGGGCACGTCGTTGCCGTCCGGGCCCGTGGCGCGGACGCGGCTGGCGTAGGGCAGCCCGGTCTCCTCCTGCACCGGCAGCCCGTCCATGTCGGCACGCAGCAGGACCGTGGGACCCGGCCCGTTCTCCAGGACCCCGACGACGCCGGTGCCCCCGATGCCCTCGTGGACGGCGAGTCCCAGCCCGAGCAGGTGGCCGGCGACGATCGCCGCCTTCCGGTGTTCCCGGAACGAGAGTTCGGGGTGTTCGTGCAGGTCGCGGTAGAGCTCTTCGAGATCGATGGCCATGCCGGAAGCCTAGAACCGGGAGCCTCGCACCGATAGCGGAAAGCGGCTTTGTCGCATTCCCACACGGCTGTCCTCCGGGCCCCACGTGTCCTACCGGCGTCCATCCGGTGGGGATACGGTGGACGGACGAGCGAAGACGTCGTCACCGGCCCCATCGGGAGCAACCCACCATGAAAGTCGCCGAGTTCCTGGCCAGCACGATCGGCGGAACCCTGGCGGTCCTGTTCGGCACGCTGGCAGTCGGCCAGCTGGCACCCGGTGCCTCGCCGGCGCTGGTCAAGCATGGCCTATCTCTACGCCTCGCTCGCCACGCAGTTCGCCCGGTCGGTCCTGGACCACGAGGGAGGCGTTTTCGGCGCCATCATGCTGGCACTGCTCATCGTGATCGTGCTGGTCTTCCTACCCCTGGTGGCGCGCCAGGTGCTCCACGCCCGCCGGTACGCGCACGACCATGCGGCATTGCTCCTGGGTTGATTCACTCCGGGTGGTTGTAGCGGGCCAGCGCCGTGGCGAAGTCGTGGACTTGCGCATCGCTCCACGAAGACAGCCGTCCGCGCAGGCTCTCTTGCTGGGCGGCGGCAGCCTGCGCCAGCTTCGCCTCCCCCTCCCCGGTCAAGGCGAGGACCCGGCCGCGACCGGGCGCCCCGGCGTCGTGCCCGAGCTCGGTGACGAGCCCCATCGAGACCAGCCCGGCAAGCTGCCGCGAGACGGTCGAGCGGTTCAGCGAAAAGGCCGAGGCAATGTCGGTGGCCCGCGCCCCGGGGGTGTTGGCGATGAAGCGCAACAGCGAGTGCTCGACGAAGCTCAACGGCTCGCCCAGCCGCCGGGACCGGTCGTTGATGCGCCGGGAGAGCTCCTGGATCTGCTCGTAGGCCTGGCGGATGTCGGCTTCGCGCGGGGAATGGGCCATGCCCCATCCTAGGCACGCCTGCGGTCCGGGTCCGGCAGGCCTTCTGTTTGTTGCATTATGCAACATAAGCGTATTCTGGTCCCTACATGACTTTGCAAACTGCCTCCGAGCGCCCCACTGTCCCCGTCGATGACATCGTCGATCCACCCGAGTCCCGACACAGCCAGACGCAGCCGCGCCGCCCCCGGTCCGAGGGTGTCTGGAGGAACCTCGGCCTGACCATGCTCATCCCGTTCTTCCTGGCCACCGTGATGGGACTGGCCTACCTCGGCGCGTTCCACCAGCCCGAACCGCACCACCTGCCGGTCGCCGTCGTCGGCGAATCGGCCGGGACGCTGGTCTTCGCCCAGACGCTGAAGAACGACACGGGCGAGGCTCTCGACGTGCGCACCGTCACCAGTGCGGACACCGCCCGGCAGCTGATCGAGGACCGCGAGATCTATGCCGCCTACGCCCCGGGCCAGGACACGGCCACCCTCTTCGTCTCCAGCGCCGCGTCGGAAACGACGGCCAACATCGCCCAGAAGGTCTTCCTTCCGGTCGCCTACGAGGCGCACCTGCCCCTGCAGATCGAGGACGTCGTCCCCGCCGGCGAGCACGACACCACCGGCCAGGGCCTGTTCTTCCTGCTCGTGGCCCTGAGCATCGGCGGCTATGCCAGCGCCATCCCGATCTCGGGGCACATGGGACGCTTCCGCCTGGCCGGTCGCTTCGGCCTCGCCGCGGCCGCCGGGGCCATCGTCGCCGGCATCGGCATGGTCATCGCCGGGCCGATCTACCACATCGTCCAGACCGCGATCTGGGGCTCCTGGCTCATCTCCTGGCTCTACGTCACCGCGATCGTGCTGCTGGGCATGGGCCTTCACCCGATGCTCAAACACTGGACGACGCCGGTGCTCACCTTGCTCTTCGTCGCCCTGAACTTCACCAGCTCCGGCGGGATCTTCGTGCCGGAGGTCCAGCCGGGGCTGTTCGCCGGGCTGTCCACCTTCTGGAACGGCGAGGCCTGGCTGCACGCCGTGCAGACCCTGGCCTACTTTGCCGGGCAACCGATCGGCTGGGATCTCCTGCGGCTGGCCCTGTGGCTGGTGCCCGGTGCCCTGCTGGTCGTGCTCACGCACCGGTGGAGCGTCCGCAAGACCCGGCTCGCCGACGAGAACGCCGCGCTCAGCGAGCTGGACGAGGCCGGCGCAGCGTAGTGCTGCACCGCCTCGATGTCCCGGGGACTAGTGGAAGCCCGTCGTTCTCTGGCAGTGTGGGGAACAGCCGGAACGGATAATCCCCACAGTCCAGTCCTCGAGGAGAGTGCACCATGACCGACTCGGTACCCCAGCACGAACCTGCGGTCGACCTCCAGATGCCCGACGCCGAGGTCGACGCCGCCGAGGAGGCAGCGGCCGGGGACCTCAACTTCGACGAGCAGTTCTATCCGGCCCGGCCCCGGACGCTGCGACCCCGGGCACGGCGCCGGCATTTCACCGCCGACCGTCCGCCGTTCGCCCCCGACGCCCGCAACCGCGTCTACGTCGAATGGCTGCGCAACCAGTCCATGCTCGGCGATGCCAAGACGCTCACGCGCCAGCTGTCCGGGCAGGCAAGCATGTGGCAGAACCCGTACGCCCATCCCAATCCCCGGGCCGCCGTGGAAAAGGCCTCCGTCTGGTTCACCGCCTATCCGCTGTCCCTGGTGACCCGGCCCGCGCAAAGCTTCCTGGCGGCCCTGGGCGACG
Source organism: Arthrobacter sp. JSM 101049 (assembly GCF_041679245.1). Lineage (NCBI taxonomy): Bacteria > Bacillati > Actinomycetota > Actinomycetes > Micrococcales > Micrococcaceae > Arthrobacter > Arthrobacter sp. JSM 101049. The sequence goes on from NZ_JBGFFC010000002.1 coordinate 658,745, forward strand.
CCGACCTGTGGACCGCGTTCCAGCGCATCGGCATCAAGGGCATCCACATCGGGCCGGTCAAGGTGGCCGGCGGCGTCACCGGTTGGGACCACACCCCCAGCGTCGACGGGCATTTCGACCGGATCAGCATGGCGATCGACCCATTGTTCGGCACCGAGGACGAATTCCGCGCCATGTGCGCCACCGCAGCCGACCACGACGGCACGATCCTGGACGACATCGTCCCCGGCCACACCGGCAAGGGGGCCGACTTCCGACTGGCCGAAATGAACTTCCGCGACTACCCGGGGATCTACCACATGATCGACATCCCCGAGGCGGATTGGGACCTGCTGCCGGACGTCCCGGAGGGCCATGACGCGGTGAACATCGACGTCGCGACCGAACGGGCCCTACAGCAGGCCGGCTACATCATCGGCGAGCTGCAACGCGTCATCTTCTACGAGCCGGGCGTGAAGGAGACGAACTGGAGCGCCACTCCCCCGGTCCTGGATATCGATGGCACCTACCGCCGCTGGGTGTACCTGCACTACTTCAAGGAGGGCCAGCCCTCCATCAACTGGCTCGACCCCACCTTCTCCGGGATGCGCCTGGTCATGGGGGATGCGCTGCATTCACTGGTCGACCTGGGCACCGGCGCCCTGCGGCTGGACGCCAACGGCTTCCTCGGCGTCGAGAAAAGCGCCGAGGAGACCCCCGGCTGGTCCGAGGGGCACCCCCTCTCGGCCGCCGCCAACCAGATCATCGGCAGCATGGTGCGCAAGGTCGGCGGCTTCACCTTCCAGGAGCTGAACCTGGGCATCGACGACATCAAGGCCACCTCCGCGGCCGGCCCCGACCTGTCCTACGACTTCGTCACCCGCCCGGCGTACCACCACGCCCTGGTAACCGCCGATACCGAATTCCTGCGCCTGACGCTGCGGCTGGCCCAGGAGATCGGCGTGGACCAGGCCTCCCTGGTGCACGCGCTGCAGAACCACGACGAACTGACCTACGAGCTGGTGCACTTCACCAGTGCGCACAAGGACGACGTGTTCGAGCTGGAGGGCCAGCAGCTCACCGGTGCCGAATTGGCCGCACACGTGCAGCAGACCCTGCGCGACGGGATCACCGGCACGGCGGCACCCTACAACCTCGTCTTCACCTCCAACGGCATCGCCTGCACGACGGCCAGCGTGATCACCGCCGTCCTGGGCATCACCGACCTGGAGGCGATCACTGCCGAGCAGGTCGCCGAGGTCCGCAAGGTGCACTTGCTGCTGGCGATGTACAACGCCCTGCAGCCGGGCGTCTTCGCGTTGTCCGGATGGGACCTGTGCGGCGCGCTGCCGTTACCCCGCGAGAAGGTCTCGAGCCTGGTCTCCCGCGGCGACACCCGGTGGATCCACCGCGGCGCCCACGACCTGATGCGGTTCAACCCGGAAGCGGACTCGTCCTCCTCCGGGATGCCGAAAGCCCAGGCCCTCTACGGCACCCTTCCCGAACAGCTGGAGGACGAATCCTCCTTCGCCCGCCAGCTCTCCCGCATCCTGGAGGTACGCGAGCAATACCGCATCGCCCGGAGCGCCCTCGTCGACGTCCCCGATGTCTCCCACCGCGGCATGCTGGTGATGGTGCACCTGCTCGATTCCGGCCGGCAGGAGGTGACGGTGCTGAACTTCTCCGACCAGGAGATCGCCGGCACGGTGCGGTCCAAGGTGCTGGTCCCCGAGTCGACGGTCACGGACGCCTTCAACGGGGAGGACATCGGCACGGTTGACGACCTGTTCAGCTTCCACCTGCAGCTGGGCCCCTACGAGGGAACGGCCTTGCTCGTGGATGCCCCGCCGCCCGGCGAGCCCGCGGACGAGGGCTGAGCCCGCGTCCTGCAGGACGGGCTCACCCCCTGACGGCCTTCGACCGCCACAACAGGTAGACGAAGTAGGGAGTGCCGACCAGCGCGGTCATGATGCCCGCCGGGATCTGGGCCGGCGCGATCACCGTGCGGCCGACCAGGTCCGCCAGAACCACTGTGCAGGACCCCAGCAGCGCGGCAACCGGGAGGACCCGGGAATGCCGGGCACCGACCAGGCTCCGGGCTGCATGCGGGGCGACCAGGCCGACGAAGGCGACCACCCCGACCGAGGCGACGGCCCCGGCCGTCAGCAGCACCGCTGTCGCCAAGAGGACCAGCCGCGAGGCGGTCAACCGGATGCCCAGCACACGCGGGGAGTCATCGTCGACGGCGATCAGGTCAAGGTCGCGGCGCAGCCCGGCCAACACGGGCACGGACATGACCAGGGCGGCCAGCGGGGGGATGACCGATTCAAGCGTGCGTCCATAAGTAGATCCGGAGAGCCAGGTCAACGCCTTGGTTTGGTTATAGGGGTCCGTGGAGACCAAGAGCACCGCGATGAGCGCCATCAACGCGGCGGAAACACCGATGCCGATGAGCACCAGCCGGTTCTGCTGCAGCCCCCCGCGGAAGGCCAGCCCGAACACGAGCACTGCGGTCAGGGCCGCGCCGGCCAGGGACGTTCCGGTGACCAGCCACGCACCTGCGGCGGGAATCGTGGTGATCACCAGGATGGCTCCGAGGCCGCCACCGCCGGAGACGCCGATGATTCCCGGTTCGGCCAGCGCGTTCCGCGAGACGGATTGGATCAGCGCCCCGGCGAGGGCCAGTGCGGCCCCTGCCAGGAGGGCCGCCATGACCCGGGGCATCCGGGTGTTCAGGATCGCGGTGACCATGGGCCCGGAGTGCTGGGTCGCCCAGTTGTACACATCGCCCAGCAGGAGTTTGGCGTCGCCGAGCAGGGCACCGGCACACACCAGCGCCACCAAAAGCACCGCCAGCCCCAGCAGGACGCCGAGGTAGACGACGCGTGGCCGCAGCCGTGCCAGAGTGTCCCCCAGCGAGCTGGTTCCGGCATCGGTCATCCGGTAGGCGAGCACCACGAGGAACACGGCGCCGAAGACCGTCGTGACTGCTCCGGTCGGAACCTCCACGCCGGCGCGCGCACCGAGGACCGCGCGGACGACGACGTCGGAGCCGATCACCACCACCGCACCGCTGAGTGCCGAGACCGGCAGCAGCGTCCGGTGCCGGCCCAGGCCGCGGATCTTCGAGGCGAGCAGCCGCACGATCGCGGGGGCACAGAGCCCGACGAAGCCGATGGGCCCGGCGAGTGCCACCGAGGAGGCGGCCAGCAGGACGGCCAGTACAACGGCGGCGACACGGGCCACGCGGGGGTCCGCTCCTGCCAGCCGGGAGGCATCATCTCCGAGGGACAGCAGGTCGAGACGGCGGGCGATCAGGAGCAGGCCGGCCCCGCCCAGCAGGATGACCGGCGCGAACTCGCGCAGGTCCGAACTGCTGGTATGCCCGATGCTGCCACTGCCCCAGGCCAGCAGCCCGGTGGTTTCCTGGCTGAAGAGCAGCAACAGTGCCGAGGTCACCGAGGCCAGGCCCAGGGCGATGGCCGACCCCGCCAGGACCAGGCGCATCGGCCCGCCGCTGCCGTTTGCCCCGGCACCGGAGAGGGCTATGACCAGGCCTGCGGCGGCCAGGCCGCCGGCGAAGGCCAGCCCGCCGGAGAGCAGTGAGGGCAGGGAGATCCCCAACGCGGCGACGGCGACGATGGCCAGGTGGGCCCCGGCATCGACGGCGAGCGTGTCCGGGGAGGCCAGCACATTGCGCGTGGCCGACTGCAGGGCGGCTCCGGCCAGGCCCAGGGCCACACCGACCAGCAGGCCCGCCACCAATCGCGGAATCCGGGAGGCGACCAGGACGGCGGCCTGCTGGTCGTTGCCGTTCCCGAACAGCAAGCCGAGCAACTCGCGCGGCCCGACGGCGGCGGTGCCCTGGGTGACATGCACCAGCCCGAAGACGGCCAGGAGCGCCAGACCGCCTGCGACGACGACCCAGAGTCCCACGTCGGGCCTGCCCGGGGGCTCCTGCGGTGCGGCGGGGGCCGCGGTGGCGGGCCTGCCGGTGGTGACGCTCACGCGCTCCGGCTCCCTAGGACTTCGCCGTCAGGGACGCGACGAGCGACTTCACGTACTGGGTCATGGACGACGGGCCGCCGAACATCCAGATGCCGTCTTTCAGGCGGTAGACGTTGCCCGACTTCACGAAGGGCAGCGACTTCCAGACGGCGTTGTCCTCCAGGGCCTCGGTGAAGTCCGCGTCGACGTCGTTGGCTATGTAGACGAACCGGTCGGCATCGATCTTCGTCAGGCCCTCCACGTCCGTTTGTGCCAGGCCGTAGGCCGGATCGCCCTTCAGGGTCCAGGCGTTGACGAGGCCGAGTTCGGTGTTGATATCTGTCAGCAGCGAGCCCTTGGCGTACGGCCGGATGGAGACCTGCCCGTCGGCGACCCAGCCGTCGGCGAAGGCCACGCGGGTCCCGGCCAGCCCTGCGTCCGCGAGTGCCTTCTTGCCCTCGGCGACTGCCGCATCGTATTCGGCGATGGCCTCCTCGGCCTGGTCCTCGGTGCCGGTGGCCTCGGCGACCAGCTCCAGGTTGTCCTCGGCCTGCTGGATCTGGTGGCTGGCATCGGCGGACTTGACCACCATGACCGGCGCCAGGTCCTCCAGCTGCTGGATGACGTTCTCCGAGAGGTCATTCGTGGCGACGATCAGGTCCGCGTCCAGCGACGCGATGGTGTCGAAGCTGGGTTCCCCGCGCGTGCCGATGTCCGTGACCGAGTCGTCCAGCGGCTCGGACTTCACCCAGGCGCCGTAGCCCTTCACGTCGGCCACTCCAACGGGCATGACACCGAGGGTCACCAGGTTCTCCACCGCGCCCCATTCGGTGCCGACGACGCGGGTTGCCGGGCCGTCGAGTTCGACGGTCTTGCCGCGCGCGTCGGTCAGGGAGATGGGCTCGGCTGCGGTGGAGGCGGAGGCGTCGCTCCCGGTCCCGGAGGTCGGCGCCTCGGTGGTGCCGCATCCGGTGAGCAGGAGGGCAGCGGTTGCGAGGGCGGCCAGGGGGCGGAGTGCTTTCATGGGATTCCTTGTGTCCAGGGGGTGGTGGCGGCGGGGAGGGTTCCCTGCCGCCGGAGTTCAGGGCGGTTCAGGGCGGTTCAGACGAGCGCGGAACTGCGTTTGCCGACGGCGCGGGTGCGCAGCCGGCCGGTGATCGGATCGGCGTGGGTCACGATCCCGATCGAATAGACGCGGCTGAGCAGGTCGGCCTCGAGCGCCTCGTGGGCCGGCCCGCTCGCGACCACGCGTCCTTCGGAGAGGACGGCCACGGTATCGGCGATGTCGGCGGCCTCGTCGAGGTCGTGGAGCACGACGCCGATGGCCACCTGATGCTCCCGGGCGAGATCGTGGACCAGGTCGAAGAGCTCCACCTTGTAGCGCAGGTCCAGATGGTTGGTGGGTTCGTCCAGCAGCAGGACGGAGGTGTCCTGGGCCAGGCAGCTGGCCAGCCAGACCCGCTGGAGCTGGCCGCCGGAGAGCTCGTGGACGCCGCGGCCAGCCAAGTCGACGATGCCGGTCAGCTCCATGGCGTGGGCCACGGCGGAGGCGCCGTCGGGGTCCGCCGCGCGCCAGCGCCCGCGGTAGGGGTGGCGGCCGAACTCCACGACGTCGCGCACGCTCAGTCCGTTGGGCACCGGGCGGGACTGCGAGAGCAGGGTGACCCGTTGGGCGAACTCGCTGCGCTTGAGTGCCAGGGCATCGCCGGGGGCGGTGACGCCGTCGTCCAGTTCCAGCGTGCCGCCGGCGGGCTCATGCAGGCGGGCCAGGGCCCGCAGCAGCGTCGACTTGCCGCTGCCGTTGGGGCCGACCAGGGCCAGGATGCGGCCGGGCTCCAGACGCAGGTTGGCGCCGTGGACGACGGCGGTGCCGCCATAGTGCAGGTCCAGTCCCCGCGCGTCCAGGGAGGCAGGTGATTTGCGATCATTCACGGTTCGATATTAGCTGAGGGTTACCTAAATGCAGAAGATGTGTCGCGACGGCCTCCCACGACCCTCCGGTTCCACCCAATAGCTGCCTCTGCTGACCTTGCCCGTGGGTGGATCGGTTGCCGGTCGTGCCCCTGGGCGAGATCGTCCTTGGCATCATCCGCCAGGAAGACATCCGACTTCGGAGGCCTCAGTCCGTGAACAGGTCGTTCAGGTCGATGCCGAATTCCCCGGCAACGTCGGACAGGCGATGCCGGCTCCCGTTGTCGGTGACGATTCGCACCATGGCGGCCGTCAGGAGCCTCACATCGTCTTCCAACTCGTCGATCCGGCTCGTTGTTCCGCATGATGACCTTCGGTTCGCCGTCCTCGGCGTTCCTGACGTAGGTGGAGACATTCTGGGCAAAGGTGGTCACGCTCACGATGTTCCTGGTATCCGTTTTCACGATCCGCTCCTCGCCGAACGTCCGAAACCGTCGATTGTCCAAGGCATTTTTCTGGGTACTGTTCTACCTCCTATTCTCCCCCTCGGAGACGTTCCGGCGCAGCTCGCGCTTGAGCACCTTGTGGCTGGGACCCAGCGGGAACTCGTCGACGAAGCGGACGATGCGCGGGTACTTGTGCTTGGCCAGCCGCTCCAGTGCCCAGGCGATGATGCCCTCCTCCGTGACCTCCCCGCCGTCGTGCCCGGTGTCGCGGATGACGACGGCGCAGACCTCCTCGCCGCGCTCGTCGTCGGGGATCCCGATCACCGCGACCTGCGCGATGCCCGGGCAGCGGATCAGGACCTCCTCGACCTCGCGCGGGTAGACGTTGAAGCCGCCGCGGATGATGACATCCTTGGTGCGGTCCACGATGGTGAGGAAGCCGTCGTCGTCCAGGGTGCCCAGATCCCCGGTGCGGAACCAGCCCTCGATCATGGCCTCCGCAGTGGCCTCCTCGTTGCCGAGGTAGCCGGCGAAGACGTTGTGCCCGCGCACCAGGATCTCGCCGAGTTCCCCGTGCGGGACCGGGTTCAGCGTGCCGGGTGTGTTGCGGTCGTTGACGAGCACGTCCACGCCCCAGATCGCCGGGCCGACCGTGCCGGGTTTGACCCCGGAGTGCGGGTTGTTGGTGGAGACGACCGGTGAGGTCTCCGAGAGGCCGTAGCCCTCGTAGATGGTCATGTCGAACGCCGCGTTGAAGCGCTCCATCACCGCCTGCGGCAGTGCGGCGCCGCCGGAGACGCACAGCCGCAGCCTGGGCAGATCGGCCTGGCCGCCCTGGTCGGTCGCGGCGGCGAGCAGCTGGTGGTACATGGTGGGCACGCCGTGGAAGACGTCGACGTGGTGCTCGCGGATCAGCTCGAGCGCCGCTTCGCCGGAGAACCGCGGCAGCAGCACCAGGGTGGCCCCGAGCCGGAAGACGGCGTTCATGCTGGCGGTTTGCCCGAAGACGTGGAACAGCGGCAGGCAGCCCAGGGCGATGTCCTCGTGGTGGACGTCGTTGGCGTCGACCGCGGAGACCGTGGCGTTCATGACCATGTTCACGTGGGTCAGGATGGCACCCTTGGGCTTGCCGGTGGTCCCCGAGGTGTAGAAGACGACGGCGGGATCCTCGGCCTGGCGCGTGACGTAGGTGGGCAGGGGCTCTGGCGCCCCTGCCGTTTCGCCGTCGCGGGTGCTGGTGAGCACCGGCAGGTCCAGTTCCCCGGCCGCCGCCCCTCCAACCTCGGCGAACGAAGGGTGGCAGATGAGCAGCTTGGCTCCGCTGTCGCGCAGCACGTGCACGACCTCCTCGGCGGTGAGCAGCAGGTGCACCGGCACCACGACGGCTCCGGCGGCCAGCACAGCGAAGTAGGAACGCGGGAAGTCCACGGTGTTCGGACTCATGATCGCCACCACGTCGCCGGGTCCGATGCCGGCGGCCTGCAGTTCCGCCGCCTGGCCAAGGGCCTGCTGCCAGAGTTCGGCGTAGGTGTAGGAGGTCCCGCCGCTGATCACTGCGGTCTTGTGGGGGTATTTGCGGGCCGATCCCTCGAGGATGGCGGCGAGCGACAGGGTGGTCATGCGGGGTTTCCCTTCGGAGGGTCCGGGGTGGCGGGGTCCGGGCCGGTGGCTTCCGGGCTGGCGGTTCCGGTCTCCGAGAGGATGCCGGCGATCGCGGACTGCAGCACGGCCGTCGCCTCGGCGACCGGGCGGTCCAGGTACTGGCGCAGCAGCTGCCAGCTGGCCCAGTCGGCGGCGACGGTGAGTGCCAGGACCGCCCGCTCCCGCGCGGCCGGCGCGAACCGGTCGAGTTCGGGGGCGAAGACGCGTTCGGCCTCGGCGCGGATGCGGGCCAGGTTGCCGCGCAGGTTTTGCTGGAGCACCGGGGAGAAGGGCCGCTGCACGTCGGCGGCGCGCGCCAACGGCGCCAGGGCCTCGAGCACCCCGGCCCGATGTCGCGCGTAGTCCGCCAACCGCCGGGCCAGCGGCTGGCCCGGATCGATCGGCACGGCGTCCGCGTCCTGGCCCTCTAGCTGGCGGCGGGAGGAGGCGGCCATGACCGCTTCCATGTCGGCAAAGTGGTCCCACAGCGTCCGCGGCGAGACCCCGGCCCGCTCGGTGACCTGCCGCGCCGTCGGCTTGAGCTCGCCGTCGGCGATCAGCGCCAGGTGCGCATCGACGATGAGCGCCCTGGTGCGTTCCGCGCGGGCGGTGCGCCCGTCGGCCTCGGTCACGGCGTACCGGCTCCGGAACCGCCCACGGCATCGGCTCCGGTGCCGTCCCCGGTCAACCAGGCGACTGGGCGCAGCGTCTGGTCCCCGGTGGCCCGGGCATGGTGTTCGAGCCGGGCGGCGATCCGATCGCGGCCGACCTGGTCGGCGTACCACATCGGACCTCCCCGGTAGGCGGGCCAGTTGTAGCCCTTGATCCAGATGAGGTCGATGTCCCCGGGGCGCTCGGCGATGCCCTCGGCGAGGATCCGGGCGCCCTCGTTGACCATTGGGTAGAGCAGCCGTTCGAGGATCTCCTCGTCGCCGATGTCGCGGCGTTCGATGCCCTGCTCGGCGCTGGCGAGTTCGATGATCCGTGTGGTCGCGGGGTCATTGGTGCGTTCGCGCCCGCCGTAGGCGAAGAACCCGGCACCGGTCTTCTGCCCGTAGCGCCCGGCTTCGCAGAGCGCGTCGGACACCGGGGCGCTGGTCCCCTGGGCTTGGCGGTTGCGCCAGCCGATGTCCAGGCCCGCCATGTCGGCCATGGCGAAGGGGCCCATGCGGAAGCCGAAGGCGGTCAGGACGTCGTCGACCTGTCCGGGCAGGGCGCCTTCGAGCAGCAGGGCCTCGGCCTGGCGGCCGCGGACTTCGAGCATGCGGTTGCCGACGAAGCCGTGGCAGACGCCGACGACGACCGGGCACTTGCCCAGCCGCCGGGCCAGGGCGACCGCGGTCGCCAGGACGTCCGGTGCGGTGCGGGCACCGCGGACGACCTCGACCAGTTCCATGACGTTGGCGGGGCTGAAGAAGTGCATGCCGAGCACCCGGGACGGATCGGCGACGGTGGCGGCGATCGCATCGACGTCCAGGTAGGAGGTGTTGGTGGCCAGCACGGCATCGGGGCGCGTGTTCGCGTCGAGGGCCGCGAAGATCCCCTGCTTGACCTCCAGGTCCTCGAACGCGGCCTCGATGACCAGGTCGGCGTCGGCCAGGTCGGCGTAGTCGATGGTTCCGGTGATGCGGGCGAACTGCTCGTCCGCCTGGGCAGGGGTCCGGCTGCCGTGGGAGACCGAGACATCCAGGTTCCGGCGTACCTGGGCCAGTCCGCGGTCCAGGGCCTCCTGTCCGGTGTCGACGACGGTCACCGGCACGCCGACGGTCGCCAGTGCCAGGGCGATGCCCCCGCCCATGGTGCCGGCGCCGATGACGCCGGCCTGTCCGACGTGGCGGCCGGCGGCGGGTCCCTGGGCGGTGTCGAGGGCGCGGGGCTTGCGGCTGGCGCGCTCCGCGGCGAAGAGGTGGCGTTGGGCCGCCGACTCGGGGCTGGCCACGCGTTCGAGGAAGAGGCGGCGTTCGGTGGCCGCGCCGGCCTCGAACCCCTGCTCCAGGCCGGCGGCGATCGCCTCCACGGCGGCGCGGGCGGCGAAGGGGTCCTTGGCCTTGCGCAGGGCCGTGGCCGCCAGGCGTTCGACGGTGCCAGCGGTGGTGTCGCCGGCGGCGAGCCGTTCGGTGCGGTCCCGGGTCCTCATCGGCGTGGCCGGTTCCCCGGCCGCAGCGGGGAGCCGGGAGGTGGCCCAGGCGACGGCGGCACTGGGGAAGTCCCCGCCGTCGAGCACCGCGTCCACGAGTCCGGCCTCCGCGGCCGTGCCGGCATCGATGCGCCGGCCGGACAGGATCATGTCCACCGCCCGGTCGGCCCCGACCACCCGTGGAAGCCGTCCGGTTCCCCCGGCGCCGGGGATGATGCCCAGCGTGATTTCCGGCAGGCCCAGCGTGGCCTCGGGATGGGCGATGCGGGTGTGGGCCGCCAGGGCCAGTTCCAGTCCACCGCCGAGGGCGACGCCGGCGATGGCCGCGGTGACCGGCAGCGGGAAGTCCTCGATGCGGTCGACGAGTTCGGGCAGCGTGATGCCCTCGGTGGTGCCGCCGAATTCGGTGATGTCGGCCCCGGCGGAGAACGCCCGGTCGGTGCCGGTGAGGACCACGGCGCGGATGCCGGGGTGTGCCCGGATCTCCTCGAACGCGTTGGCCAGCAGCTGGCGGACGGCCTGGCCCAGGGCGTTCACCGGCGGGGCCTCGAGGGAGACCAGGGCGACGGCCCCGTGGAGGGTGATGGTGGCTTTCGGGGCGGCGCGTGGGGTGGCGGGCATGGGGGCCTTCCTGTGGTCCGGGGTCCGTGGCGGGTGCGGTGCGCGCTATCTGAAGGCCGAGATGCCGGTGATGTCGCGGCCGACGAGCAACGACTGGATGGAGTCAGTGCCCTCGTAGGTGCTGACGATATCCATGTCGGTCAGGTGCCGGGCGACGTGCCGTTCGAGCAGCACGCCGTTGCCGGCCAGCATGTCGCGGGCCTCGCTGCAGATCCACTTGGCCTTCTGGGCGGTGGACATCTTGACCATCGATGCCATGGGCCCGGTCAGCCGTCCGGAGTCGGCGAGCTCGGCCATGCGGGTGCACATCAGCTGCATGGCGGTGAGTTCGGCGAGCATGTTCGCCAGCTTGTGCTGCACCAGTTGGAAGCTGGCGATCGGCTTGCCGAACTGCCGGCGTTCGGCCGCGTAGGAGGCGGCGATCTCGTAGGCGGCCATGGCGTGGCCGACGGCTTCCCAGGCGGCACCGCCGCGGGTGGCGGTGAGCACCTTCGAGACGTCGTGGAAGGAGTTGCAGCCCACCAGCCGGTTGGCCTCCGGGATGCGCAGGTCCTCGATGACGATGTCGGATTGCAGGATGGCGCGCTTGCCCATCTTCCCGGTGATCACGGTGGGTTCGTACCCGCGGGGGTGGGCACCGTCGTCGTCCTTTTCCATCACGAAGCCCTTGACGTGGCCGTCGGCCTGGTCGCGGGCGAAGATGACGACGACGTCGGCGGCGTCCCCGTTGCCGATCCAGCGTTTGTGCCCGGTCAGGACCCAGTCGCCGCCGTCGCGACGGGCGATGGTTTCCAGGGCCACGGAGTCCGATCCGTGGTCGGGCTCGGTGAGGGCGAAGGCGCCGGTGCGTTCCAGGGTTGCCATGTTCGGCAGCCAGCGCTGCTTCTGTTCCTCGGAGCCGAGCATGGCGATGGTGCCCATGCACAGCGAGGAGTGCACGCCGATGTAGGTGTTGATGGAGCCGTCGCCGCGGGCGATCTCGCGGGCGGCGATGCCGGCGGCGCGGCGGCTCAGTCCCGGACAGCCGTACCCCTCGATCGTGCTGCCGATGATGCCGAGGGCGGCCAGGCCGGGGCGGAGCTGGTGCGGGAACTCGGCGCGTTCCCAGTACTCGTTGATGACCGGCAGGATGTCCGTGTCGACGTAGGCACGGATCCTGTCGCGCAGGGCGGTCTCCTCGTCGGTGAGCTCCTCGTCGAGCAGGAAGTAGTCGCTGTTGACCGTGCCGGTGGGTGCCACGCTGTCGTCCCGTCATGTGGTGGTGCGGGCCCGCCGGTCCGTTGCCGTGTGGGCACCGTGCTGCTGCCGCGTTCCGGGCGGTTGCGGGTCGAGGACGGCCCCCCACCGTGACGCGGCCCACACCGTCCGGAACAAATTGCATACTAGCTGCAATTTGTTTTCGTGGGCAAGCCCCGGGCAGGGAACCGGCAGGAGCTACTGGCGTCCGTTGGTCTTCGGGACCTCGCCCGTTGCCTCTTCCTTCGCTTCGACCGCCTCCTGGGCCGCCGCGTCCGCTTCCTGCGCGGCCTCCGCCGTGGCCTGGGCGTCATCCGTAGCGGACGTGGCCGCCGCATCGGCGGCATCGGCGGCCCCGGCAGCGGCCTCCGCCCCGGCACGCGCGGACCGGGTATGCCCGTCGGCGAGCGAGATCTGCCGTCGGAGGTATTCGCGGTTGCTGAACGTTGCCTTGCGCACCGCGTCGGCATCCGAGAGGCCGGACCCCACGGCGCCGGCGATGATGCCCATCGACGCGGACAACCAGGCCACGTTCAGGTACTCGGGTAAGCCGGCGTCGTGGCCCAGCTGGTCGGCCATGTAGTCGACGTTGATCACCACCAGGCCGCCGATCAGAATGAACACGAACAGGAAGACGAACATGGTGGCCACAGCCAGCGAGACCGTGAGCAGGGTGGCCATGTTGTAGGTCACCCGGCGTTCGCGCCATTTGGCCCCCTGTGGCCGTTCCAGCAATCCGTGGGAACCGATCAGCCACGCTGTCATCACGACGACGGACAACAGGCTGATTCCCAGCAACCGCGGGGTGCTCAGGTAGTCGGCCATGGACCAGATGCTGGTGTAGAAGATGCCGAATGCCCCCGTGGCCGAAGCTGCGGCCATCGCCGAGGACAGCTTGGGAACCAAGCGGAACGGTTGGTTGCTGCGCACCATGCCCACCTGCATGGCCACGCGCCCGAACAAGCCCTTGACCGTTGCGAACGTGTGGCGCGGCGCCGAATCGTCGGGTCCGTCGTCCACCGAGAAGGTCCGGCGAACCAGCGATTCGTCCTCGTCGTCGTCGCGCCCGGGATGGGTCTCCGCCTCATGCAGGGCACGGGTCACGCCCACCAGGACCCGGCCGAGGCGGCGTGGGTGCACCAGCCCGAGGGAAGGCAGCACCACCAAGGCGGAGCCGTAGCCGGAATTCACCGCGGAGACCAGGGGTTCGCCGCTCACGTACTTGGGCAGGTCGGTGACGTAGAGGATGTAGTCCCACCCGTGCTCGTTGCGCACCAACTCGGAGTTGGCGGTCAATTCGACGCTGCCATCCGCGTCGAGCGGCAAGGACAGCTCCTCGACCTCAACGCGCCATTCGAGGCCGTCGTCGACGTGTTCGCGCAATCCGCGGGCGAGCCGTTCGCGCAGCCGATGTGCCAGGGACAATGGCAATCCGGGGTCGGCGGCGACGCCGACAGTGAGGTTCTTCATGGGCACCTGGGTTTTCCGTGAGGGGCGGGCCGGCACCGGCAGGGAAGCCGTCCGTGAGGGGGTGCCGGCGGCCGAAGGCCCGTGCGGTGGTAGCCCGGAGTTCCAACGATCCAACAGTCTTGTCACCCCGACGTTAACCGGACGGGCCGGATGGCCGCAAACCGGCGTGAGGGCGGTCATGCCCCGCTTCCGGGCGCTCCAACGGCTGCCCTCGGAAGGCACCGTGACGGTCCGCCCCCGCCGACCCGGTACCGACGGAGGGAAGACCGTCCCTACCCGGCGTGGGGCAGCCGGACCTCCACCGCCTCGCCGACGATGCGCGTCTCGAACCTCGGCTGGCCGGCAGTGGCCGGCCCGTGGACGACTTCGCCGGTGCCGAGGGCGAAGACGCTCTGGTGCCACGGGCACTCCACGCAGGCATCCCCCGGGCCGTCCCCGCTTCCATCCAGCAGCCGTCCCTCATGCAGCGGGGCGGAGAGGTGGCTGCAGGTGTCGGCCAGGACGTCGACCTGCTCTCCGCGCCGGTGGACCAGCAGCGGCACGCCGGAGACGACCCGCTGCCCCAGCGTTCCCTCGTCGAGCTCATCCAGCGGAGCCAGATGCTGCCATCCGGTCGGGAAGCGATGGGGTATGTCCTCGGTGTGGTTGGCTCCCGCCGCCTGGCGGTAGGCCAGGTGTCCACCGAGATAGCCTCCGGCACCGGCGAGCAGCAGGCCCGTGTAGGACAGCGCCTTCCCGGATCCGTGCCGTCCCCGGCAGCGCTGGACCAGCGACGCGGCATAGAGGCCGGTGGCCAGCACGTTCGAGGCGGAGTGCACGATCCCGACGCGCAGCTGCTGTTCGTGCAGCTTCGACCAGTCCGCATAGCCTGCGGCGGCCGACGGGAGGGCGCCGAGCAGGCCGGTGCCCACCAGGATGCGGGCGGGGCGCTCGGTGCCGGGGACCAGGTCCAGGACGCCGCCCGAAACCCACGCCCCGAGCGGGACCTGGACGGCCAGCGGGTGCACGGGGTGGCCCAGCGGCACGCCGTGCAGCACGTCGCGCAGCCAGCGCGGACCCAGTGCGCGCTCAACGAGCGATCGGGCGGTGTTGACCAGCGGATCCAGCGCCGAGAAGTTCTCCAGCCGGTCCATGACCTTCAGTCCGGGTAGGCGTTTCATCGGTCCTCCTTTGACGCTCCCGAGCGTAGCCATCGCCAGGGGTCGGCGCTAGGGAACGCGTGGCCGGGTGCGCCCTCCGCGCCGCGCTCAGGCGCCGGGGGCGCGTGCCGCCAGGATGAACGCGCGGACCAACCCCGCGTCCTTGGTGCCCCGGCTCGACTCGACGCCGCTGGAGACATCGGCCCCACCGGCTCCGGAGCCCTCCAGCAGGGCGCCGACGTTCGACGGCGTCAGCCCGCCGGCCAGCAGCCAGAACCCCTCGGGGGCCCGGCCCTCGAGCACCGAGGCGTCGAAGGCCTGCCCGGCCCCGGGCTCGACGGCGTCGAGCAGGATCCGCTCCCCCGCCCACTTGGCCCGTTCGGTGGCCGGCATCGCGCCGAAGGCCTGCGCGGAGAAGGCCCGCAGCGTGCGGAAGCCGGCGGCCTGGACCTGCCGGATGTCCTCCAGCGATTCGTCGCCATGCAATTGCACGGTGCTCACCCCGGCGGCCCTGGCGGTTTCCAGCACGACGGCGAGGGGCTGGTTGCGAAAGACGGCTACGGTTTCGACGGTGTCGGGCACCGCGGCCACCAGGTCGCGCACAGTTGCCGCGTCCACGGTCCGGGCGCTGCCCGGGGCGAAGACGAACCCGATCGCGTCGGCCCCGGCGTCCACCGCCTCGGCCACCATGTCGGGGGTGCGCAGGCCGCAGATCTTCACGTACCGTTCGGCCATCTGCCGGCTCCCGCCTCGTGTCGTCGTTGCGCCCGGCCACCGGGCGCCTCCGTCCATTCTCCCGCATGCCCGGCGGCCCTGCCCACCGGTCAGTCCCCGTCGGTTGTCCGGGTGTGGATGCGCTCGCCGTCCGCCCCGAAGATGCTCAGCACGTCGACCGGTTTGCCGTCGGCCGAGCCCATGGCATGCGGGACCCGCGTGTCGAACTCGGCGGCCTCGCCGGCTCCCAGCACCAGGTCGCGGTCGCCGAGCAGCAGCCGCAGCTGGCCCGAGAGCACATACACCCAGTCGTAGCCGTCGTGCACGCGCTGCTCCGGCAGGGCTTTGCGGCCGGGATACGTCATCCGGAACGTCTGGGTCGGCGAATTCGGCGGGGACAGGCGCAAGGTCTTGATGCCATGGTGCGTGGTCCGGACCGGGCGGATCCGCGGGTCGGGAACCTCCGCCGGGATGAGGTCGTCGATGGTGATGCGCAGCTCCCGGGTCAGGGGCAGGAGCAGTTCCAGGCTCACTTGGCGCTTGCCCGATTCCAGCCGTGACAGCGTGGAGACCGACATGCCGGCCTTCGTGGCCAGGTCCTCCAGCGTCCTGTCCTGCTTCAGCCGGGCCGCCCGCAGCCGGGGTCCGATCTGCTCGAGCACCGCGTCCTTCATCCCACACTCCCAACTTGCTATTTCCGCAAAGATAGTTGCGAGTTTAGCATCCCGTGGTCGACAGTTGAAGCATGGAAACCACGAACGACTTCGACGTCATCATCATCGGCGCCGGCGCTGCCGGGCTCAGCGCCGCACAAATGCTCGGCCGCTCCCTGCGCAGCGTCCTGGTGCTCGACACGGCCAGCCCCCGCAACCGCTTCGCCGCCCACATGCACGGCATCCTGGGCGGCGACGGCGCGGACCCGCTCGAGTTCCTGGCCCGCGGCCGCGCCGAGGCGGAGGCCTACGGCGTGCAGTTCCGCGCCGTCGGCGCCTCCACCGTCGCCGAAACGGCCACCGGCATGGCCGTGACCACCACCGACGGCACCACGCTCACCGCCCGCCGGCTCATCGCCGCCACCGGCGTCCGGGACGAGCTCCCACCCATCCCCGGGCTGGCCGAGGGCTGGGGCCGCGATGTGCTGCACTGCCCGTACTGCCATGGCTGGGAGGTCAGGGGCAGCAGGCTCGGTGTGCTCGCCACCTCCCCGATGGCGGTGCACCAGGCCCACCTCATCCGGCAGTGGAGCGAGGACGTGGTGTTCCTCAGCGCCGACGCCGGTCCGGTCGACGACGCGGTCGCCCGTACCCTCGGATCTCGCGGCGTCGTGATCGAACCGCGGCGCGTGGTCGAGGTGACTCGGAACGACGCCGGTGCCCTCACCGGGGCGCGGCTCGAGGGAGGGCAGAACGTCCCGCTCGATGCCATCTTCACCGCCGGCGAGCTGCACCCGAACGATGCCTACCTGGACGGTTTGGCACTGGAACGCGACGAGATGCCGTTCGGCAGCTTCATCCGCGCCGACTTCACCGGCAAGACCAGCAACGCCCGCGTCTTTGCCGCAGGGAACATCACCAGCCCGATGGCCAATGTGCCGATCAGCATGTCGGCGGGCACGATGGCTGGCAGCATGGTCAACATGGACCTGGTGACCGAGGACTTCGACCTCGCCACCGAACGGATCGACGCAGCATGAGCGAACGGATCGAGGACACGATGGACCACCACCACACCCACCACGACGGCGACGCCGGGTCACCGGCGGACGCCCAGGCGTTCTGGGATGCCCGCTACGGCGAGCGCGAGAGGATCTGGAGCGGGGCAGCCAACCGGGCGCTGGTGGACGTCGTCACCGGGGTCCAGCCGGGCTCGGCCCTGGATCTGGGGTGCGGCGAAGGCGGCGATTCGCTCTGGCTGGCCGAGACGGGGTGGATGGTCACCGGCGTCGACATCTCGGAGACCGCGCTGGCCCGCGCCCGGGAGGAATCCGCCGCCCGGGGAATGGGCGAAGACGAGGTCGAATGGATCCAAGTCGATCTCGCCCGGGACTTCCCGGCCGGGACGTACGATCTGGTCTCCGCCTGCTTCCTGGCCTCGCAGATCCCCCTGCCCCGGACCGAGATCCTGCGTCGTGCGGTGGCGGCGGTCGCGCCCGGCGGCATGCTCGTCCTCGTCTCGCATGCCAGCGCTCCCCCGTGGGCCGGCAACCACCACCACGGCCCCCGGGACTTCCCCACGCCGGAGGAGGAACTGGCGGCCCTGGACCTGGACGCGGACATGTGGGAGATCACGACGGCGGAAACCAGGAAGCGGGAGGCCAACGGTCCGGACGGCGAGCGCGCCACCCTTGAGGACACCGTCGTCGTCGTCCAGCGCCGTTAGGCGGCCAGCCCCACCCAGCCCTTCGCGACGGCGGCCAGGGCACCGCCGAAGGCGATGGCCAGGATGAACGCACGCGCGTGGTGGTCCCGGACAAAGCGCTGCAGCCGCTCCCCGCCGAAGATGCCCACGGCGATCGCCAGCACGAACAGCCCCCAGTCCCACCAGGGCAGCACCAGCTGCTGGTCGGGGGCGATGAGCACCTTCGAGACCACGGCCACGGTCCCGATGACGGCGAAGAACGGCTGCACGGTGGCGGCGAAGGTGCGCTGGTCCCAACGGGTGAGCACCGCATAGGCGCTCACCGCCGGCCCACCCACACCGGCCATGGAGTTCGTCAGCCCGGACAGCGCGCCCGCGGCCGCACGGAGGGAGGAGCCGCCCACGGCCACGTTGGCCCGCGAGAGCCCCACCGAAAGCAGCAGGGCGATCAAGACGATGACGCCCACGGTCAGTGAGAGCACTGCGGAATCCAAACGGGTCGCAATCAGGGCACCGACGACCGACCCCACGATGCTGAAGGCGGTCAGCCAGCGGAAGGCCGTCCAGTTGATGTCCTTCCAGACCCGCGGGGTGATCAACAGGGAGGACACGACACCGCAGATGTTCACCAGCAGGACCCCCTCGTGCGGCCCCAGCAGCAGGACCAGGAACGGTGAGGACAGCATGGCGAACCCCAGGCCGGCGACCCGTTGGGCCACGGCGCCGAGCAGCACCAGTCCGGCAGCGATGACAACGATTTGGGGATCCACCGAGCTAGCCTAACGGCGTTCGATGGGGAGGGCTGCCAGCCGCCGGGCTCCGCGGGTCGGCCCGGGTAGACCTCGACGTAGACGTGTGGCCAACGTCCCGCATGGCGGGCCGGGAAGATGCCGGTGTACTTCACGGTCCCGGAGCTGTCGGCGATCTGCACGCCGCGCAGGTAGTTCTCGTCTTCGATCCCACTGGAGTACATCGAGTAGCGGCCGCACGGTCTCGTCGGACCAAGGCCGTCCGCTCACCCCGTTCCCGCGTTTACTGCTTCCCGGGCACCACCGTGCGTGGGTGCCCTTCGATTCCCTCGGCAGCTGGCGCCGCTGGATTATGCGTCGAAATGCGTCGAGGGATCGGGCTGGCCGATGGCCCGGACGATTTCCGCGGCCACCTCACGCAGCTTGCTGTTCCGGCTGCTGGAGGCCGCCCGGAGGATCTCGAAGGCCTCGGCCTGCGGGCACCGGTTTTCCGCCATGATGATCCCGATGGCGATATCGATCGTCGTCCGCGATTCCAGGGCCGCGCGGAGGTCGGCTGCCGAGTCCACGTAGTGCGAGAAGCGCATGCCCATCCGCAGCGCCTTCGAACTTTGGGCGACGTACGCCTGCACCTCCGCGAGGGTGTCCTCGCCGAAACAGTGGGACGTCGTCGAATACAGGTTCAGCGCCGCCTGGCCGTCGGCTCCGAGCTCGAACGGGACGCCGAGCACCGAGTGGATGCCTTCCCGCAGCAACGCCTGGGAGAACTCGGGCCAGCGGCACTCAGCTCCGACATCGGGAACGGAGACCAGTTGGTGCTCCCGGGCGGCCGTCAGGCAGGGGCCGTCCCCGAAATCGTATTGGATCTCGTCCAGCCGCCGTGCCCGCTCGGAACTGCTGGCGACGGTCGCCGCCTTGCGCCCACGCAGCAGCGTGATCCCGGCCAGGATCTGCGCGCCGTCATGGGGGAAGGACGCCGCGGCGTGCCGGGCGAGCTCGTTCAGAAAATCAGTAAGGTCGCTTTCCTCCAGCAAGAGGGCATGAATGTGGCCCCAGAGCGAGGGATCAGGGTAGTTCGCAGATTCGAGCGTTTCCAATGCCAAGGGGCCATGCCGTTCCGTGAGTCATCCGGTGCTTCGATCCCGGCATGGCCTGGCCCCTGGGGGTCCTTGGAAACGCGGGTCCGACATTGAACCGGAGAGCGGGTGAACGGCTTGCTGCTAAACCATCGGGGATCATTCTATCCACATCCAACTTGCTGCGCGCACTTCCGCCGCTACCCCGCAATCGCGGCTCCCGGCGCACGTCAGAACCGCATTGTCGTCGCCGTCTCCCGTCGCCTCGGCGGGCTGCCTTGCACGGAGCCTTGTCGAATCCAACGGGGGCGAGCAAGCTGGCAAGAGGTGCCTGCGCCGGGCCGGCGGACCACCGACAGCGATCCTGAGGAGGAACATTCCATGGCAACCACCGTCAGCGACTTCGTCATCGAGCGCGTCCGGGAATGGGGCGTCAGCCGTATTTTCGGTTTCCCCGGCGACGGAATCGGAGCCTTCGACGGGGCCCTGGGCAAAGCCGAACGCGACGGCGAGGGACTGGAGTACATCCGCCCCACGCATGAGGAGATCTGCGCGCTGATGGCCACGGCGTACGCCAAGTTCACGGGGGAGGTCGGGGTGTGCGCGGCGACGTCCTCCCCCGGCGCGTTCCACATGCTCAACGGCCTGTACGACGCCAAGATGGACAACCAGCCCGTGGTCGCCATCGTGGGCAGCAGGGCCTGAGCTCCCTGGGCACCTTCACGCAGCAGGAGAGCAACCTCGAACGCGCCGTGTCCGACGTCGCGGTCTACACGCAGACGGTGGTCTCGCCCAAACAGGCCCAGGCCGTGGTGGACACCGCCTTCCGCATGGCGCGCGTCCGGCTCGGCCCCGCCGTCGTCATCCTCCCCCACGACGTCCAAAGCATGGAGATGCCCGAACTCGCCCCGGAGAACTGGGTGTCCCGCTCCAGCGCCGTGGCCCCCTCGACCAGCATCGCGCCCCCGCGCGACGACATCCTCAAGGCGGCCGAGATCATCAATGCCGGGTCGCGGGTGACCTTCCTGGTCGGCCACGGCTCCAACGGCGCGACCGACGAGGTCGTCAAGGCCGCCGAGCTGTGCGGCGCCGGGATCATCACCGCGCTACGCGCCAAGCAGGTCGTCTCCTCCGACGTGGCTTTCCACACCCAGCAGCTCGGGTTGCTGGGGTCGCGCCCCAGCATGGACCAGATCGCCGGCTGCGACACCCTGGTCCTGTTGGGGACCAACTACCCCTAAGCCCAGTTCATGCCGCAGTCCGGACAAGCGCGGGGCATCCAGGTCGATCTCAAACCGGAGCAGATGGGCCTGCGCTACCCCACCGAGCTGAACCTCTGGGGCGACGTCAAGGAAACGCTGGCCGCCCTGATCCCGCACCTCGAGGACAAGACGGACAAGTCCTGGCAGCAGGGCATCGTCGAGTCCATGAAGGAGTGGGAATCGGAGATGGAGGCCGAGGCGATGGTCTCCTACGACGACGGCGTGAACCCGCGCCGGGTCTACCACGAGCTCAACAAGCGGCTTCCCCCGCGCGCCATCGTGACCGCCGACGCCGGGTCGACGGCCGACTGGTACGGCCATCACATCCGGCTGCGCGACGGCATGCTGGGCGATCTCTCCGGACGCCTGGCCAGCATGTTGGCGGCCATGCCGTACGCCACGGCGGCGAAGTTCGCCCATCCCGAGCGCCCGGTGATCTGCACCATCGGCGACGGTGCCTTCCAGATGCTGGGCATGAACGAGCTCATCACCATCAAGAAGTACATGCAGCGGTGGGAGAACCCGCAGCTGATCATCATGATCCTGCACAACGACGACCTCACCCAGGTTTCCTGGGAGAAGCGCACCGAGGACGCCAACCCCGTGTGGTCGACCTCGCAGGACGTGGAGTCGATCGACTACGCCGGCTACGCGGAGCTTCTCGGCTTCACCGGCATCCGGGTCAAGAGCGACGACGACGTCGCCGCGGCGTGGGATGCGGCCTTCGCGCATCGCGGCATCACCGTCATCGACGCGTACACGAGCAAGAACGTCCCGCCGCTGCCGCCCAAGGTGACCTTCGAGTTCGCCAAGAACACGGGCATGGCACTGCTCAAGGGCGATCCGGACGCGACCGGGGTCATCCGCGACACCGCGAAGTCGGTGGTCACCGAGGGCGTGGCACGGGTCAAGGGGGCGCTGCACCTGGGCCACGAAGAGAAGGACGAGGACGGGAAGAAGTAGCCGGGGCAGCCCCGCACTGTACCTCCCCCAGCGGGGCACAGGACGGCGGATGAGGTGATGCGGCTGTGCCATCCGGCGGTGGCGTCCACGCGCGGCGGTCACGGAGTCCACGATTCATCCGTGCTGCACCCCTCGTTCGGAGCGCGAGGGGGAAGCGGATTGATGCGGCGTGCCGCGCGGACCGCGACGGTGATGCCCGGCCCGTGGCCTGACACGGCGATGCCCTACACCCTGCGTTTGGTCCTGGCCGTCGCCGGGGCGCTCCACGGGTCCTCCGGCCACGGGTGCTTCGGATACCTGCCACGCATCTCGGCGCGCACCTGGGCATAGGGGCCCGACCAGAAGGAAGCCAGGTCGTCCGTCACCGCCAGCGGCCGACCGGCGGGCGACAACAGGTGGAAGAGCACCGGCACGCGTCCCCCTGCCAGCCGCGGCGTCTCGGCCCACCCAAAGCACTCCTGCAGCTTCACCGCGACCACGGGCCGTCCGTCGTCCTCGTCGATGTCCGGGTAGGTGATCCTGACGTTCGAGCCGCTGGGGACCTGCAGCCGCTCCGGGGCCAGTTCACCGAACCGCGAGGCTTCGGGCCACGGCAGCAGCCGGCGCAGCGGTTCGGCCAGGTCAATGGTTTTCACGCTCGCCCCGCCCGCCAGCGCGTTCAGCTCAGGGGCCAGCCATTCGTGCAACCGCCCCAGCAGTGCCTCCTCCGACATGTCGGGCCACGGATCACCCAGTTCACGATGGAGCAGGGCCAGGCGACGGCGCAGCGCCTCGGCCGCCGTCGAGAATCCGATGACCTGCAAGCCGTCACGCTCGAGTGCCTTCGCCACCGCGGACCGGGCGTCCTCCACCGAGGCGCGCACCGGCGTCGTGCCCAGGACGATGCCTCCGAGTCGACGTTCGCGGCGGGCCACCACCCGGCCCGACTCGAAACGTGCCTCCACCCGGTCGGTCAGCAGGTGGGTGGCAGCGGCCGCGGCCGTCTCCGGATCGAGCGGTGCGGCGGAACGGATGACGGCTCCGGTCCCGGCGGCCGCGCGGCCCGCGGCACGGGAGACCTCGGCGATGGCCAGCCACTCGTGCCCGGCCAACGGCGAACCCGTGGGAAGTCCGGCGCGGGTGCCCGAGGCCAGCAGGTAGCTCTGCCCGGCGCCGCCGGTGACCCGGCGCGCGACCCGGTCAGGATAGGCCAGGGCCACCACGAGGCCCGGCTCGCCGTGTGGGCCAACCGCCGGTCGTCCGGCGGCGGGGCCTCCCGTCGAGGGGGCGCGGGACGACATGGCGATCCCCTCCAACCTGGTGGACTCGCGCTTCCAGGCACGGGACGCCGGTTCGGAGCCGCCACGCAGGGAGGCCAGGAGCCGGGTCAGGTCCGCCCCGGAGGCGCGGGCGTCGCCGGCGACCATCGCGACGATCTCCGCCACCGTCCGGGCGGCCTTCTTCCGGCTGCTGCCGGGGGCGGATGCGAGCCAGGTGGTCCCCTCGATGAGTGCGCGAGCCAGGCGCGGTTCGGCGGGGATGCCGGTCAGGGTGCGCCCCAGGCCGGTGGCCAGGCCGTCGGGGTCGATGGCCCCGAGTTCGGCCAACACCTCGAGGGCCTCGCGCAACGCGGCGGCAGGTGGTGGGTCCGGCAGCTTCAGGCCGCGCCCGCCGGGTGCGCCCCAACAGGCCAGCGTCAGGGCGGCACCGTCCAGTTCGGCGACGGCGATCTCCGGGGTCGGATGTGCCGGCCCCGCGCCGAAGGTCTTCTGGTCGAAGCAGCGCACCACCGTTCCGGGTCCCTGGCGGGCGGCACGACCGGCCCGCTGGTCGCAGGAGGCGCGGGAGGCGGAGACGGTGACCAGGCCGGTCATGCCCCGGGTGGCGTCGCGGCGGGGTTCACGGGACAGTCCGGAGTCGATGACCAGGCGGACGCCGGGGACCGTGAGCGAGGATTCGGCCAGCGAGGTCGAGACGACCACGCGCGGCGGGTCTCCGGGCCGGCGGCCGGAGACCGCCCGGTCCTGGGTGGCGGCGTCGGCCTGGCCATGCAGCTCGAGCACTTCGGTGGCCGACCCGGCCAGCCGGCGGCGCAGGGTGGTTGCAACCTGGCCGACTTCCCACGCGCCGGGCACGAACACGAGCGCGTCGATGCCCGGGTCCTCGGCGAGCGCCTTCCGTTGTGCCGCGGCGGCGGTGGCGGCCACGTGGTCGAGGAAGGAGCGGGTCACTCCGCGTTCGTCCAGCCGGGGCCCGGGTGCAGGCTCCCACCGGGTGGCCAGGGGGTGCAGCGCGGAGGGGCAGTCGATGACGGGGGCCGGCCCCTCGCCGTCGTACTGCCCGATCAGGGCCGCGAACCGCGGGGCGTCCAGGGTCGCTGACATGGCCAGGAAGGCCAGGTCGCCACGCAATTCGTGGACCTCGGCGAGCAGGCCGACCAGCAGGTCGGTGTCCAGGGCCCGTTCGTGCACCTCGTCGATGATGACCGCCGCGATGCCGTCGAGCCCGGGGTCCGCAAGCAGCCGGCGCAGCAGGATCCCCGGGGTCACGAACTCCACCAGCGTTCCCGGCCCGGCCACGTGTTCGCCGCGGACCGTGTAGCCGACACGGTCGCCCATCCGGCTGCCGTCGAGCTGGGCCAGCCGGCGGGCCGCCGCGCGGGCGGCCACGCGGCGCGGTTGGGTCACGATGACGCGTCCGGCGAGGTTCGCCACCAGCGGAGGGACCAGGGTGGTCTTGCCCGTCCCCGGCGGTGCCTGCACCACGGCGGTCCCCGCCGGGGCATGCTCGGCCAGCGCGGCTTCGAGGTCCGCCAGGGATTCGGCAAAGACGAGCCCGGTGCCGATGGCTGCCAGATCGAACGGCCGGTCGGCCGTACTGGACGGGCCGGAGGACTGGGGATTCACCCCTCCATTGTGCCCGGTGGGGCGCGCCGACCTAGTCGAAGGTCAGCACCAGGCGCCCCCGGACACCGCCGCCCTCCAACGTCGTGTGGGCCTCTGCTGCGCGATCGGCCGGCAGGATGGCGGCGACGTTCGGGGTCAGCACCCCGTCCTCCACAAACCGGCGCAGCTGGTCCAGCTTGCCGTCGGCGTGGTAGTCCTCGGCGACCGCCACCCGGTGGATCGTGATGCCGCGTTCGCTGGGCCCCTCCCAGTAACGCACGGTGGCGAATCCGCCGCCGTCCTTGACCGCCGGCAGACCCAGCTCGTTCTGCACGGCGCCGTCGAGCATGCCGTCCACGCCCTCCGGGAAGAGACGGCGGATGTGCTTCGCGACGCTCTCACCCCGCGGGACCATGTGGTCCGGGCCCAGCGCCTCGACGATGCGGCGGTCCTTCTCGGCGAAGTCCGCGATCACGGTCAGCCCGGCGTGCTTGGCCAATTGGACCGTGTAGCCGCCGAGCGTTCCGGCGGCTCCGGTGACGGCCAGGACCTGTCCGGGTTGCAGGTCGAGCCGGCGCAGCGTCTGCAGCGCGGTCAGCCCGTTCATCGGCAGCGTGGAGGCCGTCTCCAATTCCGCCCCAGCCGGGGTGTAGGCGACGGAGTCAGCGTCGGCCACCAGGTAGGAGACGTAGGCACCCCCATGTTCGCCGGCGGGCAGGGCGATGGCCATGACCTCGTCGCCCACCTCGAACGGCGCGCCCTCGCCGACCTCGTCGACGATGCCGGCGGCATCCATGCCGGGAACGTAGGGTGACGACTTGGCCTTTGCGACCTGTTTGTTGCCGCCGGAGCGCACGACGGTGTCCGTCGGGCTCACGGCGACGGCGCGGACCTTGATCCGCACCTGCCCCGGTCCGGCGTGCGGCTCCGGAACCTCATGGATGGCGAGGGCGTCCGGCCCTCCGAACTCTGTGACTCCGATGACCTTCATGACGGCGACAACCACGACCCCGGTCCGCCTATTCCTGCCACCCGTGAGCCGCGTCTCTTCCGCCATTCCGCCCGGCGGCCCAAAGAATGGCATGATCGAACCTGACAACCACCCCCTGACACGTAGGGTCCCGATGTACCTTCCCGCCAGCATTCCCAGCCCCGATCCCGTCTTGTCCCAGCTGCATCTGGGGCCGTTGACGATCCACACCTATGCCTTGTGCATCCTGGCCGGGATCGCCGCCGCCATCGTGATCACCCAGAAGCGCCTGGCCCGGCGCGGCGGGAATCCGGAGGTCGTGCTCGACGTCGTCTTGTGGTGCGTTCCGCTGGGCCTGGTGGGGGCCCGGTTCTACCACGTCTTCACGCACGTCAGCGACTACTTCTACCCCGGTGCGGATCCGTGGGACATCATCAAGATCTGGGACGGCGGCAACGCGTTGTACGGGTCCCTGCTCGGTGGGGCGCTGGGTGTCTACATCGGTTGCCGTCGCGCGGGGGTCCGGTTCCTGTCCTTCGCCGACGCCCTGGTCCCTGGCCTGCTGGTGGCCCAGGCGATCGGGCGCCTGGGCAACTGGTTCAACCACGAGCTCTTCGGCCTGCCCACCACCCTGCCGTGGGGGTTGGAGATCGAGTCGTCGAACCCGAAGTTCCCCGCCGATGCGCCCATCGGCACCCTGTTCCATCCGCTGTTCCTGTACGAGATCATCTGGAACCTCATCGGCGTGGCCATCATCCTGCTCCTCGAGCGCAAGATCCGCGCCCGCTGGGGCCGCACCCTGGGCCTGTACTTCATCTGGTACGGCCTGGGCCGCAGCTGGCTCGAGGCCATCCGCATCGACCCCACCTCCGACGGCTTCCTGGGCATCCCCGCGAACATGTGGACCTCGTTCGCCGCGATCGCCCTGGGACTGGCCATCTTCATCGTCCAGGGCATCCGGCACCGGGAACCGGAGACCTCCGTCTACCGCGCCGGGTTCGAGCCGAAGGACGATGAGACGGCCGACGGGGGCGCCGCCGAGAGTTCGTCCGAGGCCCCGGCTGATGACGACGCTGCGGCGGAAGACGCCACCGACCCCAGCACGACGGCGGAACCCGGCCCCGACGCGGGCCCCACGGAGACCAAACGCACCGGGCAGTAGGCCAACGGGGCGCGGCAGGGCGATGATCGCTTGGCTTGTGCCGCGACACCGCAGCGGATCCCACTGCTCAGGTGATTTTGTCGAATTTGCAGCTGGGTCCGCTCGCGGCAGCAAGCCTGGCATCGCAGGTGATCAATACCACATCAAGCCGCTCTGCCAAGGCCACGTAGGCGGCGTCGTCGGCCGTGATGTTGTGACGGAGTTCCCACATGCGTTCCAGCAACGGAGGCAGAGGCACCCGCCTGATCGGAAAACCCGCCAGATGCGCCAGGGCGTTGGGAACAAGCTGCTCGAGTCCTTGGTTGCCCCGGGCCATGCCACGGAGGGCGGACACGATCTCCGCATCCAGGTGGGCAGGCGCGAACAGCGCGTCGCCCACTTTCAGGCGTTCGGCAACGAGGGAGTTACGTGGGTCGTCAGCGGCATAGAACACGGCGAGGACTGAAGCATCAACAACCGCCAGGCTCACGACGCCTCGCGCACCTCCCGCACCGCTGCCACCGCTTCCTCGGCCGTAACCCCTGTCCCGCGAGGTGGCGAGTAGGCAGCAACGTATTCAGCGACACGCACTGCCTGCGCCACCTCCGCTAGCCGGTCGACGACGAACGCGCTCAGCGACTGGCGGCTGTCCTCGGCCGCCGCAACAAGTGCGGCGTAGACGTCATCAGGGACGTCGCGCAGGTTCATCCGCTTCATGGTGCCATGATGGCACCAATGCCGCGCAAGTGCCAGCGCGGAGCACCGAGAGTGCCACCACGGCCCATCCATGACCGCCGGACCGCTGACGGCAGGCCCAGCCGATCACCAAGTCAGCTGTCCAGCCTCGCCCGCAAATAGGGCGCGGTCCGGCTGTCGGTCGAGTGGGCCACCTGCTCCGGCGTCCCCTCGGCCATGATCCGACCGCCCTCGTCGCCGCCCGAGGGACCGAGGTCCACCACCCAATCGGCCGCAGCCACCACGTCCATCTCGTGCTCGACGACCACCACCGTGTTCCCCGCGTCCACCAGCCGGTTCAGCTGGGCCAGCAGCAGCTGGACGTCGGCCGGATGCAGGCCGGTGGTCGGTTCATCGAGCAGGTAGAGCGTGTGTCCGCGCCGGGCACGCTGCAGCTCCGTGGCCAGCTTGATCCGCTGGGCCTCGCCCCCCGAAAGCTCGGTGGCCGGCTGGCCCAGACGCAGGTAGCCGAGCCCGACCTGCCGCAACGTCTCCAGGCTCCTGGCCGCCGCGGGCACCTCGGACAGGAAACCCGCGGCCTCGTCGACGCTCAGGGCCAGCACCTCGGCGATATTGCGGCCATCGTACGTGACCTCGAGCGTCTCGGGGTTGTAGCGGCTGCCATGGCAGACCGGGCACGGCCCGTAGCTGCCGGGCAGGAACAAGAGCTCGACGGCGATGAACCCCTCGCCCTGGCAGTTCTCGCAGCGGCCTCCAGGCACGTTGAAGGAGAACCGGCCGGCCCCGTAGCCGCGGGCCCTGGCCTCGGCGGTGGCCGCGAACGTCTTGCGCACCGCGTCGAACAGGCCCGTGTAGGTGGCCAGATTGGAGCGCGGTGTCCTCCCGATCGGCTTCTGGTCGACCTTCACCAGCCGGCCGATGCCCTCGGCGCCGTGGATGGCGCGCACCCGTGGTGACTGCTCAGCGATGGGGGCATCGCCGTCGTCCTCGGCGTCCGGGAGCGGTTCCGGCGCGGGGGTGCGGACCAGGGCGCCAACGGCGTCGGCCAGCACACGGCTGACCAGGGTCGACTTGCCCGAACCGGAGACACCGGTGACGGCGGTGAGCACTCCCAGCGGGATCCGCACGTCGAGGCCCTCGAGGTTGTGCATCGTGATGCCCTCGAGTTCCAGCTGCCCGGACGGGGTCCTGCCGGTGGAGGCCAGCCGCGGGCGGTCGCCGTCGTCGAACAGGAACGGCCGGGTCTGCGAGGCGGCGACCCCGGCCAGCCCTCCGACCGGGCCCGAATACAGGACCTCTCCCCCGCCCTCGCCGGCGCGTGGCCCGACATCAACGATCCAGTCGGCCTGCCGGACCACGTCCATGTTGTGCTCGACGACGTAGACCGAGTTGCCGGCGGATTTCAGCTCCTCCAGCACGGCCAGCAGCGGCTCGGCATCGGCCGGGTGCAGGCCGGCGGAGGGCTCGTCCAGGACGTACACCACCCCGAACAGGCCCGAGCGCAGCTGGGTGGCGATCCGGAGCCGCTGCATCTCCCCGGGCGAGAGCGTGGTGGTCCCGCGATCCAGGCTCAGGTAGCCCAGGCCCAGGTCGATGAGCACGCCGATCCGCTCGACCAGGTCGGCGGCAATGGTCGCGGCCACGCCACTGCGTTCGCCCGCGGAACCGGACGACGGCGTGGCGCCGGCTTCGTAGTCGGCCTCGGTCAATGCCGCGGTCGGCTGGAGCAGTTCCGCGAGCGCGCCCAGCGGCAGCCGGTTCGCCTCGGCGATGGTCTGGCCGGCGAAGGTGACGGTGAGCGCGTCCCTTGTCAGCCCGGTGCCCGCGCACTCCCGGCAGGGGCCGGAGACCATGAACCCCAGGACCCGGTCGCGCATGGTGGCGGACTTGGATTCGGCCAGCGTGTGCATGACGTGGCTCTTGGCGCTCCAGAACCGCCCCTTGTAGGGCTTTTCGATCCGGTCGCGTTGCGGCCGGACCTGGACGACGGGCTGCTCGTCGGTGAACAACAGCCAGTCCCGGTCCTTCCGGGGCAGCGTGTGCCAGGGGGCATCGACGTCGTACCCAAGTTCGATCGAGACGTCGCGCAGGTTCTTGCCTTGCCAGGCACCGGGCCACGCGGCGATGGCGCCCTCGCGGATGCTCAGCTCCGGGTTCGGGACGAGGGTCTGCTCGGTGACCGTGTGGGAGATGCCGAGGCCATGGCAGACCGGGCAGGCGCCGACGGCGGTGTTCGGCGAGAACGCGTCCGAGTCCAACCGGGTGGCGCCGTCGGGGTAGCTTCCCGCCCGCGAGTACAGCATGCGCAGCGAGTTCGACAGCGTGGTCAGGGTTCCGACGCTGGAACGCGAGCTCGGGGTGCCGCGGCGTTGCTGCAGGGCCACGGCCGGCGGGAGCCCGGTAATGGACTCGACCTGCGGGGTGTTGCCCTGCTGGATGAGGCGGCGGGCGTACGGGGCCACCGATTCCAGGAAGCGGCGCTGCGCCTCGGCGAAGACCGTGCCGAAGGCCAGCGAGGACTTCCCCGAGCCGGAGACGCCGGTGAACGCGACGATGGCATCGCGCGGGATGTCCACGTCGACATCGACCAGGTTGTGCTCCCGGGCCCCGCGGACCTTGACGAAGCCGTCCATCGTCCCCTGGCCGGGGGCTGCCTGCGGTGCAGTTGGTGCCGTTGAGTTGCTCACTGGTCGACCGTAGCAGCCCCTGGACCGCGGGCCACCTGGGTGCGCGCCAGGGACGCTGCGACGGCTACTCCCACGTGCGCTCCGCCTGCAGGTGTCGCTGTGGGTCCATGGCCTCGTGGAGTACGCGACCCACGACCAGCAGGTCGTCGTCACGACGGCACAACAGGAAGTGGCGTGGCTGCCGGACTCTTCCGCCGGTTGACGTGGCCCGACTCCGGCACAGGTGCCAGAAGAACACACAGCGCCCCAACTCCGGGCGGGCCAGGTGTCCGACGTTGTCCGGAGTCCGGGCCGCATCACGGATGGCGGCAACGATCAACTTCTCGTAGCGTTGTCGTGCTTCTTCTCCGAACTGCTCGTTGGACCACCCCAGGATCGAAGCGATGTCGGCCTGCGCGGCACGGCTGACGCGGTAGTCCGCCATCAGCCGCTTCGCTTGGCGTGGGTGGCACGAAGACCCAACTCCCCGATGAAATCGTCCAGATCCCTATCGTCGATGTCGTCGAATCGCCCGGATTCGACATCGGACCAGCCCTGCTCCGCTGCACGGCGGAGTGCCATCAGCTTCGCTGCCGCGCCTTCTTCCCGCCGTTCGAGGATCCGAAGGCCTTCGCGCAGCACCTCACTCGCGTTTTGGTATCGCCCGGACTGGACGAGCGACTCAACGAACTCGTGCTGGTGCTGACTCAG
Source organism: Arthrobacter sp. JSM 101049 (assembly GCF_041679245.1). Classification (NCBI taxonomy): domain Bacteria; kingdom Bacillati; phylum Actinomycetota; class Actinomycetes; order Micrococcales; family Micrococcaceae; genus Arthrobacter; species Arthrobacter sp. JSM 101049. Next base: position 689,482 of record NZ_JBGFFC010000002.1, read on the forward strand.
GACGACGTTTCTCGTAGCCATGCACACCACCTCCAGTGGCATTTTATGCCACTAGGGGCAGTGGTTGAAAGCCTTGGGCGAAGGACGTCCATGGGAAATGTACCGAATCATGGTCGACGGCGCGACGGGCTGCACGACGGGCTGCGGAGGTCGTCTCGGGGCGGGGACCCTTGCGGTGGCGCGGTCCCACTGATAGGCCTGAGGGTGAATGCCCACGATGGCGGACGCCCCGCCGACGGGCCGGAAAGGTGGGTCACCGTGGCCAAGCACGTCGAGGAAGTCAGCGAACCGGCGGAGTCCGACCTGGAAGTCGGGCCCGGCCCCAAGGACTGGGCGGCAGGCGTACCCGGCGTCGTGCATTCCATGGAGCCTGCGATGACGGCGATGGGTGTCGCGCGCACCGGCCGGACGATCATGAAGATGAACCAGAAGGACGGCTTCGACTGCCCCAGCTGTGCCTGGCCGGACCCCCACCACCGCAAGGCCTTCGAGTTCTGCGAGAACGGCGCCAAGGCGGTCACCTGGGAGGCCACCCCCCTCGTCATCGACTCGGGGTTCTGGGCCGAACACTCCGTCTCCGACCTGCGCGGACGCAGCGAATACTGGCTGGGCCAGCAGGGCCGGCTGACCGAGCCGGTCTACAAGCCCGAAGGCGAGGACCACTACCGGCCCGTGTCCTGGAACGAGGCCATCGGCATCCTGGCTGACAAGCTGAACTCGCTGGACTCCCCCGACCAGGCCGCGTTCTACACCAGCGGCCGCACCTCCAACGAGGCGGCGTTCGCCTACCAGCTGTTCGCGCGCGGCTACGGGACCAACAACCTGCCGGACTGCTCGAACATGTGCCACGAGTCCTCCGGCTGGGCCATGGGCGAGACCATCGGGGTGGGCAAGTCCACGGTGAACTTCGAGGACTACGCCCAGGCCGACCTGATCATCATCATGGGCCAGAACCCGGGCACCAACCACCCGCGGATGCTCACCGAACTGGAGAGCTGCAAGCGCAACGGCGGGCACATCGTGGCGATCAACCCGCTGCCCGAGGCCGGGCTGCGCCGCTACAAGAACCCGCAGAAGGTCCGCGGGATCATCGGGCACGGCACGGACATCGCCGACCAGTACCTGCAGATCCGGCTCAGCGGCGACATGGCCCTGATGCAGGCCGTGTCCAAGCGGGTCCTCGAGGCCGAGGACCGCAACCCCGGGACGGTGCTGGACCACGACTTCCTCGACCGCCACTGCCAAGGCCTGCCCGAGCTGCGCGAACACCTCAGCCACCTGCGCGAGGAGACCGTCCTGGAGGCGACGGGGCTGACCAGCGCCGAGATCGACGAGCTCACCGCCCGCTACCTGGCCGCCGACAAGGTCATCGTCACCTGGGCCATGGGCATCACGCAGCAGAAAAAGGGCGTGGCGGCCATCAAGGAGATCATCAACCTGTTGCTGCTGCGCGGGAACATGGGCAAGGCCGGCGCCGGGGCCTCCCCCATCCGCGGCCACTCCAACGTCCAGGGCGACCGCACCATGGGGATCTGGGAGCAGATGCCCGATTCGTTCCTCGACGCCCTGGAAGCGGAGTTCGGCTTCAACCCGCCACGCGCACACGGCTACGATGCCGTGCAGATGTTCGAGGCCATGCGCGAGGGCAAGATCAAGGTCTTCACCGCCCTCGGCGGCAACCTCGTCTCCGCCGTCTCCGACACCGGGGTCGCCCACGCGGGCATGGAGGGCACCGACCTGACCGTGCAGATCTCCACCAAGCTCAACCGGTCCCACACCGTCACCGGGGCGGCGGCGCTGATCCTGCCGACCATGGGCCGCACGGAAATCGACATCCAGGAGTCCGGCGAGCAGTTCGTCACCGTGGAGGACACGGCCTGTGCCGTCCACCCCTCCTGGGGCAACGTCGAGCCGGTCTCGCACCACCTGCTCTCCGAGACGGCGATCGTCTGCCGGATCGCCCGGGCCACCCTGGGCGACAAGGTCGACGTCGACTGGGCCGGATTCGAGAAGGACTACGACCTGATCCGCGACCACATCTCGCGCGTCGTGCCCGGCTGCGCGAACTACAACCAGCGGGTCCGCCGCGAAGGCGGGTTCATCCTGGCCCATGGTCCGCGCGACACCCGCACCTTCCCCACCCCCTCCGGCAAGGCCCTGCTCACGGTCAACGAGCTCGAATACCTCGAGCGTCCGGCCGGCACGCTGATCCTGCAGTCGCTGCGCTCGCACGACCAGTTCAACACCACCATCTACTCCTACAACGACCGCTACCGCGGCATCCACAAGGGCCGCGACGTGGTCTTCGTCAACGCCACCGACCTGGCCGAACTGGGCCTGAAGAACGGTGACTACGCCGATGTCCACGGAGTGCACGACGACGGCGTTCCCCGGGTCATGCGCCGGTGCCGGCTGGTCGAGTACCCGACCCCCCGCGGGTGCGTCGCCGCCTACTACCCCGAGGCGAACGTGCTGGTGCCGCTGTCCCTGGTCGCCGAGGGCAGCAACACCCCGGTGTCCAAGGCCGTCCTGGTCCGCTTGGAGAAGGTCGAGGCGCCCCAGCCAGCCGCCGCGCCGTGAACCGCCTGGAGCTCGGGCCATTGCTGGAGCTCGAGGAGGCCGGCTGGTCCGCGCTCTGCGCTTCCCGCGGCAGCGCCTTCTACGGGCAGCTGATGCTCCCGGAAGCGCTGATGGTCCTGGTCAACGGCATGGTCCTGGACCGCTCGGCGGTCATCGCAGGACTGGACGACGCGCCGCCCTGGGATTCCTTCGAGCTGGCCGAAGCGCGGACGGTGCCGGTCGGCACCGACAGCACCGCATTGGTCTACCGCGCCCGGGCCCGGCGCGACGGTGATGCCGGGCCCTTCGTGGCGCTGATGTCGAGCATCTACCGGCTGGTCGAGGGCGTCCCCCGCCTGGCGCTGTACCAGCAGACCACCCTCACGCATTGACCGACACCGCCCCGGGTCTCGTCTGCCTTCATCTGACGGGTGCCAACGTAGAGAATCGGTAACTTATGTCCGGACTGGGCTCCGTTCGTGTGCAGATCATGATCAAGTAGACGGGAGAAGCATCGAGTTCGGCGATCGGAGCCCTTCATATGAGGCACGCGGCTCGGAACCTGCGACGACGTGCCTGTGGCGCGAAGGGCTTGCGGTCACGCGCCTGGCTCTCGGCAGGGGCACATCACGAAGGAGCATGACATCAAGAAGGCATTGTGGTTCGCAGGTGGGTTGCTCTTCAGCGCCATCACCGTGCTCCTCATCGGTTTCCTGGCCATCCGCATCGAGGGGCTCCGCGGCGGCGCGGTCTTCGGTATCGACAATCAGCTCGTCAGCGTCACTGAACCCAGCCCCGGCTTCCTCCACATGCTGGCCACGGTAGCGGTTGCCAGCGCATCCATCGCAGTGCTGGCCGTGGCCATGCAGTATCGGCCTCAGGACACCCGCACCGCGTTTCGTGCGGGCTTCGTGGCAGCCGCACTGATCCAGGTCGCGGTCGGCGCCGCCTTACTCGCCCAAGGACCAGTGGTTCCGAATCTCAACGAGCCGCAGCCACGCTGGGTCGAGGGATGGGTAATGGCAGGCGGGACGAATCCGGCCGTCCACCTGATCTTGGTCGTCGCCATCTACCTTCTGCTCACGGGGCATCCAGTGCCGCAGAAGGCACGGGCGTCGAAAGGCGACGTCGGGGTTTACCCGGAATAGGATCGAGCCTTCACTCCAGCGGAGGTCACCGCCGCCGCCCGTGACGAAGCGCGTCGCGACCGGCGCACCCCCGTCGCTACTGCCCGTGAAACCTCCCCGGTCTGCCCCGAGGGGCGAGCGTGCGCCCCTACCGCCGCCAGCGCGCGCGGGTATCAGTGGCACTGGCCTTGCAGGTGTAGATCTTGCCGTTGGACTTCCCCACGCCCTTGGCCCCACGCGGGGAGCAGAACGCCCCCGGCGAAACCTTCTTCGTGATGGTCTTCACGGCCTTCTTCGGTGCCGGCTGCTTCGTGGTCGGCTTCTTCGCGACGGCCCCGGCCGCCTTGAGCGGGGTGACCTTCGCGGCCCGCTGCTTCGGGCAGGTCTTCAGGACCCTGGCCATCGCCGACTTCTCGGTCGGCGTCACCGAGAGCGCGTACTTGCGCTTCACGCTGATCTGGGTTGCCACGTACTGGCAGCGGAACCGTTTGTTCGACGGCAGCCATTCGGCGGCATTGCGGTCCCCCTTGGACCGGTTGGCCGACGCCGAGGAGGCCATCAGGTTCAGCGGGTCGTTCGCCAGCGCCTGGCGTTGGGACTGCGAGAGACGCTGTGCCCCGGAGATCCACGCGTTCTTCAGCGCGACGACGTGGTCGATGTCGACCGACCCGGCCTTGACCTTCCAGTTCACCGCCCGGCCGGTGTAGGCGTCGTCCAGTCGTCCCGAGGCGACCTGGCAGCGCTTGCGGTCCTTGTACTTCACCCGCGACATGTCGCGCTTGAGGGTGTCCTGGCGTTCGTCGCACTTGTTGCGGTTGAAGTCCTTGAACCCGTTGCCGAACTTGGCGTTGCGGTTGTACCCGGTGGCGGTGGCCTTGCCCTTGACCGGCAGCGCGTTCAGCACGCTGCGGGCCGGGGATCCGGCCAGCTTGGCGCCGGGTTTGACCTTGCCCGGGCGGGTTCCTGCCGGAAGCACGACGGCGGTGCGCTGCGACTCCAGCCCGGGCGTGGACGGCGCAGGCGCGGCTGCCGCCGTCGCCTCCGAGGCGGTGACGGCACCCGCGGGAGCCTGCTCCGCCGTCGTGCCGTCGACAAGCGTCGGGACGACGACTGCGGCGGCAAGAATGGCGGCCAGGATGGCGGCGAACAGGGCACGGACCACCCCCCGTTTCGTGTGCTTCATGCCGGCCTGCTAGATCTTGGAGGCGCGGTAGCCGGCCTGGCGGGCCGCCGCGGTGGTCTTGAAGCACTCCTCGGGCACGGTGGTCGTGTAGAACCGCTGGCCCTTGACGTGGTACTTCCATTCCTTGTTGCTGCCGGTGCGGTTGCCCTTCACCGGGTACCCGGATGGGCAGTCCTTGCCCTTGATGCGCGTGCTGGAGACCGGGGCCTTCTTGGCCTTCTTCTTCACGACCAGGGTCTGGGCCTTGCTGATCGTGCGCTGCTTGGCCTTGCCGACCTTGTACTTCACGGTGGTGGTGACCTTGTAGGTGCCGGCCTTCAACGAGATCGAGGTGGCGCTGCGGGTGAGGATCTTGCGGCCCTGGACGACCTTGAGGCGCTTGGACGTGGCCTTGGTGCCCTTCCTGACCGAGACCAGCGGCTTGATCTTCACCTTCGCCGACCCGTAGACCGTCTTGTTCGGGATCTTGCGGATCGTCACCGCCGGTGCGGCCTTCTTGGCCGCGACCGCCACGGCGGCCGTGGCGGGCTGCGCCTGCGTCACGGCGGCGATCTGGCCGCCGGAGAGCGCCAGCGAGGCAGCCAGTGCGAGCGCGGAGAATCCGCGCAGGATCTTCTTCATGTCTTTCCCCCCATAGGGCGGCAGGCCGCCCGATGGACCCCTGGTGGCCCACCTTCTAGGCGGAATTCTATACGACCTTCAAGCAAAAGGGCGCTGTGGCCGCCGGTGCGTCCGCGGCGGCCACCGGCAGTGCGCGCCCCTTGGTGGCGGGCCCGGCGCTCGCCTACGGTGGGGAACGGAAGGCAACCCACCCCAGCCCGACGGAGGACCCATGACGGAGCCGAATCCCTACCTGCAGAACCACCAGCCGCAGCAGGGGCACCAGCAGTACGGACAGCAACCGCACACAGGGGGCTACCCGGCGGGCCCGCCCGGTGCCTACGGACAGCCATACGCCCCGCCGCCGCGCGGCATGAGCATCACCTCGCTGGTGCTCGGACTGGCCTCCATCCTGACCGGATTTACGCTGCTCGTGCCGATCGTCGGCCTGGTCTTCGGCTTCCTGGGCCTGCAACGCGAACCGGCCGGACGCGGCATGTCCATCGCCGGTCTGATCCTGAACGGCGTCATGTTGCTGGGGTGGGCCCTGGTCCTGGTTTTCGCCGTCATCATCGCCGGCGGGCTCTACGCTGCCGTGCAGCAGAGCGGCGTCAGCGCGTGACCGAGCGGCCGCGCCGGTCGGCCCCGCTGCTGGTCCGGGGACTGATCGCCGCACTGCTCCTCGGGCCGGCGGCGATCCTGGCGGCCCTGGCCCTGTCGGCGACCAGCCTCACCGCTAGTTACTACGGCCTGCTCCAGGGCCCGGGTACCGGAACGCTGCTGCTCTTCGCCGCCGGCGGGGTGCTGGTGCTGGCCGGCTGGATCGCGGTCATCATCGGCGTGCACCGGCTGGCCAGCACTGTCGACGTGCTGGGGAGCATCGCGGCAGGACAGGCGCCACGCTGAGCCGAGCCCCGGCTCGTACCCGGCGGGCTGCGACGATGCGCGATAATGGGCGGAGCACCCGCTGGGGCACCACCGCCACGAAAGGCCGCAGAATGAGCACGCTGAAGGAACAACTCCGCACCGACATGACCGCGCACATGAAGTCGGGCAACAAGCTCGCCCTGATGACCCTGCGCAATGTCCTCGGCGAGATCAACACCCGCGAAAAGGGCGGCAAGACCCCCGTGGACCTGGACGACCAGCAGGTCACCGCCCTGTTGCAGAAGGAAGCGGCCCGACGGCGCGAGACCGCTCAGACCTACGCCGATGCCGGCCAGGACGAACGGGCCGGGCAGGAGACCGCCGAGGCGGAGTTCATCGAGTCGTACCTGCCCGCACCGCTGACCGAGGACGACGTCGTTTCGATCGTTGACCGGGCCATCGCCGAGCACACCGTGGACGGAACGAAGCCGGGCATGCGCCAGATGGGGCAGGTCATGAAGACCGTCAACGCCGAAGTAGCCGGGCGGTTCGATGGCAAGACCACGAGCATGCTGGTCAAGGAACGCCTGGCCTAACCGCCAGAGCATCGTTCAGCTGCAGGTGGCAAGGCCTTCAGCCGTCCCGCGTGAAGGAAGCCAAAGGGCAGGATTCTATTGCGGGCATAGGGTTGTGTGAGTCAGGTCCATCTCATACGCCGTCAGTCCGAGGACAGCCCCCGGGCCGATGCCCACCAGGTTTTCGAAGGGTTTCATGCGCACGCGCTACATATTCACTGCAGCTCTTGCTGCACTCGCACTGTCCGGTTGCTCGGTGGCCTCGGCCGAGGGTGGGGACGTGGAACATGCCAGTACTGCAGTAGCCGCAGCAGAAAACACAACCGCGCCGAGCTCAAGGACTCCGCTGGCCCAGACGAATGCCGCGACTACCAGCCCAATCCCCGCTGGACAAGAATGGGCCGACGAAAAGGTCAATGCGTGGGTCGAGAACTCGAGCGTCAAGTCCGTTAAGGGTTTCCTCTACCCCTTCAACCTCATCAATTCCTGGAACTCGCCCGAGTCCGGGCATATCCGACTCGTCATAGACAACTCGTACCAGTTCAATAAGGACGGAACGGCCCAACGCTACGAAACGGCCCGCGACGAGCTCAGAATCATGGGCCTCATCATGTTTGAAAGCATTGGGGACGACTCGCCCGAGCTTGAAACCGTGACCGTGACGACCGAGGACGGGACACGTACCGGTTCGTTTTCCCGTTCCCGAACGGGGGCAGACCCATCTGATCTGGATGCTTGGGCCGACGAAAAATACGTGCAATGGCTGGACGCCATGAACGATGCCTATGAGTCCTTTTGCGGAACCACAATCGAAAAGTTGGAAGACTACCGCAACTGCCTTCCCGCGGATCCTCACGCCTACGTTGAATCCGTCGAAGCCCCAGCAGAAGGTGAACTCCTTGTCACCCTCAGCCCCGGCCCCTGGCAGGGCAACACCTACGACACCGACTCGATGCGCGGCGTGGACTTTGTCGCCGGGAACATGATCATCAAAATCAACAAGAAGGCATTCACCACGGAGCAAGTTGAAACCCTGACCGTCGTCGTTGACGGTGAGGAAGAATCTGGCGTCGCGAAAAGGGAAGACTGGGGCTACTAGCCGGACGAGACATAGACCTGAAGAGTGGCGGCACGACGCCGGACAGGTCCGACTCAGGATCGCCGAGGACCCAAGTCTGTAGTGCGATCCTCGAAGTAGCCGGGCGGTTCGACGGCAAGACCACGAGCACGCTGGTCAAGGAACGCCTGGCCTAGGACACCGGTCCGGGGCCGGCCTATCGGTCCTCGCGCTCGGTTTTCCGAAGGCCGGCCCGTTTGTGCCGGATCCGGAGTTCGGCGGTGCGGCGGGCCTTCATCGGCAGCCCGAACCTGCGGTGGCTGTAGATGATCAACCCGATGGCAAACCCGGCCGAGCCCATGATCGAGATCGCGGTCCCCCATCCGCCGAGCAACCACCAGTCCTCGGGCCAGCGCCACCAGCCCGGGACCGGTGGACGCAGGCCCCACACCAGCCCGCAGGTGAACAGCAAGGCCGCGCCAATCGAACTCATCACGATCCGGGCCCTCGTCTTCACGCCCTCGGCGGCCAGGCGGTAGGCCCGCGCCTTAACCGGATGCATGAGATTCTCGGCCCAGCGGTACCGCGTCGAGAGCACGGCCAAGCCGGCCACGATGCACAGCAAACCAGGCCCGGGCAGCACCAGAGCCAGCACACCGATGACAAGCAGCAGCCAACCCGCGATGTTGATCGCCAGGGGCTTGAGCCAGACGTGCACGAACGTGGAAACCATTTGGCCGCAGCATACCGGAGACCTGCGGCCCTCCGCGCGACACTACGTGAGGTCACCACTCCGGGGCGGCCGGCGGCGGGACGGTAATCTGGGGGAAGGTCGACAGCACGAGGGAAGGGCCAGCACATGGCAGAGACGAACACTGCTGAAGGCACGCCTCCCCCCGGCGTCGTGCGGGGCGACGACGGCCTGCTGCGCCCGGTCTGGGCCGCCGAAGGCCTGATGCGCGAGTACTACGACACCGAATGGGGCCTGCCGGTCCGGGACGAGCAGGGCCTGTTCGAACGGCTCAGCCTCGAGGCATTCCAATCCGGCCTGTCCTGGGCGACCATCCTGCGCAAACGAGAGAACTTCCGGGCCGCTTTCGCCGGGTTCGACCCGGAGACGGTCGCCGCCTTCGGCGAGGACGACGTCGAGCGCCTGCTGGGCGATGCGGGGATCATCCGCAACCGGGCGAAGATCCGCGCGACCATCAACAACGCCGCCGCCACCCTCGAGCTGCGCGCCGAGGGCGGCCTGCCGGACTTCATCTGGTCCTTCCAACCGGAGGTGACGCCGACACCGTCGACCATGGCCGAGGTCCCCACCACCTCCCCTGAGTCCATCGCCCTGTCCAAGGCGCTGCGCAAGAAGGGGTTCAGCTTCGTCGGGCCCACGACCATGTTCGCGCTCATGGAAGCCGTCGGCATCGTCGACACCCACCTCGTGGACAGCCACCGGCGCGGCAGCTCCGGGGTCTGGACGTGAGCGGCCCCGATCCCCACCCCGAGTTGCCGGTCGACGCCGACACCGACGCGCTCGAGATCCCACCGCGCACCACACGCCGCCGGCTGCCCGGCCAGACCCTGCATCCCCGGCCATCGGACCGCCCGCTGCACCTGAGCGCGCCCCACGTGGGCCTGGTGCTGCTCGGCGGGTTCTTCGGCACCGCTTCCCGCGAGGGGCTCACCCTCGCCGTCCCGGGCATCAACGGGCTGCCGACCACGATCCTGGCGGTCAACATCGTCGGGGCCTTCCTGCTCGGGCTGCTGCTGGAGTCGCTGCTGCGCGCCGGGGACGACGCCGGTGCCCGGCGGACGTTGCGCCTGATGTTGGGCACGGGGTTCCTGGGCGGGTTCACGACCTACAGCACGTTTGCCGTGGACGCGATGATGCTCGGGGGCGGTGCGGGCTGGGGCTCGGGCGCCGGTCCGGGTGCAGGGGTCCTGCTGGTGCTGGCCACCGTGCTGGTCGGCGCGGCGGCCTCCTGGGCCGGCATCGCCCTGGCCAGCCTGCTGCACCGACGGGAGGCACGGCGGTGAGCCCGCTGCTGTTCATCTGCCTGTCGGTGGCCGGCGGCCTCGGCGCCGCACTGCGCTTCGTCGTCGACGGGGTCGTCAAGGCCCACACCCGCGCGGCGTTCCCGGTCGGCACCTGGATCATCAACGTCTCCGGGTCCCTGCTGCTCGGCCTGCTGGCCGGAACCACCCTCGCCTTCATCACGTCAAACGCGATCTACCTGGTGGCCGGAACCGGCTTCCTCGGCGGCTACACGACGTTCAGCACCGCCAGCTTCGAATCGGTGCGCCTGCTGCAGGAACGCCGGTACCTGGCCTCGCTGGCCAACGGGCTGGGCATGGCCGTGCTGTGCGTGGGGGCTGCCGGGCTGGGCTACTGGGGTGGCTACTGGATCGGCAACCTGGCCTGATCCCGCCAACCGGCGTCGCGGTAGGCTCTGGGGAACTGCGGAACCGGCCGTACCACCACCCTGAGGGAGGGCATCATGCCAACGACTTTCTCCACCGGAGACCACGTCTCCTGGAATTCGGAGGCCGGACGCGTCTCCGGTGTCATCGTCGCCAAGCACACGCAGGACGTCGAATACAAGGGGCACATGCGCCGCTGCAGCCCGGACGACCCGCAGTACGAGATCCGCAGCGACAAGACCGACCACGTCGCCATGCACAAGGGCTCGGCGTTGACCAAGCTGAAGAAGTAGCGCCCGCTGAAGAGCTAGCGCCCGGCCCGGCCAACGCCGTCGTGCATTGCCGTCGCCGTCAGCTGGTGGCGGCGATGGCGTCCTTCAGCGCGGCGAGGATCAGGGCCACGGAGTCCCGGTTCGCGTTCGGGCCCATCAGGCCGATCCGCCAGACCGTCGCCGCGTACTGGCCGACGCCGCCGCCGATCTCGATGTTGTAGCGCTCCAGCAGGTACTTGCGCACCGCCGCCGAGTCGACGCCCTCGGGCACCTTGACGGTGGTCAGCTGTGGTAACCGGTGTCCCTCGGCGGCGAAGAGCTCCAGGCCCATCTCCTGCAGGCCCTCCTGCAGCGCGGCGCCGGCGGCCTGGTGGCGTGCGGTCACGGCGTCGAGCCCCTCGGCCAGGATGCGGTCGATGCCTGCCTCCAGCGAGGCGACCATGCCGACCGGGGCGGTGTGGTGGTAGGTCCGCTGGCCGCCGGCCGCACCGGTGGTGTACCCGCCGAGCAGCCCCAGGTCCAGGTACCAGGACTGCGGCTTCTGCACCCGGCGCTCGAACGCCCGGTCGGAGATGGTGAACGGGGCCAGGCCCGGGGCGACGCCGATGCACTTCTGCGTGCCGGCGTAGCCGACGTCGATCCCCCATTCGTCGGCCAGCACCGGCATGCCGCCGATCGAGGTGACCGCGTCGGCGATCAGCAGGGCGTCGCCCTTGATGGCGCCCAGGGCCGCCATGTCGGAGACGACGCCGGTGCTCGTCTCCGCGTGGACCGCCGCGATGACCGTCGGGTTCGGATGGGCGGCGGCGACACGCTCGGCGTCGACCGGGGTCCCGTAGTCGTGGTCCACGCGCACGACCTCGGCACCGACACGGGAGGCGACCTCGCACATGCGCTCCCCGAAGAGGCCGTTGACCGCGACCACGGCCACGTCGCCGGGGGTGATCGTGTTGACGAAGGAGGCCTCCATGCCGGCGGAACCGGTGGCGCTCAGCGGCAGGGTCCGCGCGTTCTCCGTCCCCCACAGGGTGCGCAGGCCATCGCAGGTGCGGTCCATGCGGGCGATGAACTCCGGATCCAGGTGGCCCAGCAGCGGCAGGCCCAGGGCGGCGGTGGCCTCGGGGTACGGGTTGCACGGCCCGGGGCCGAAGAGGTGGCGGGTGGGGACGATCTGTTGCATGGTGGCTCCCTGGTATCGGTGGCAGGCTCGGTGGCCTTCGACGCGCGGATGCGGCCGCACGTGATGGCGTTCACCCCCACCATAGGCACGAAATGTCGCACAGTGGAATCCATGTTTCACGGGTCAGCCTCGACTGGCGGAACGGCAGGGGCGATCCCTTGCCGACCCGGCCCACCCGTGCTGTGATCAAGCCATGAACAAGCCAGCAGCCCCGAACGGGCCAGCCACGGGACCCAGGTCGTATTTCCCCTCCATCGAGGCCGCCTACGGCCACCCCATCGACCATTGGATAACGGCGCTGGATGACGTCCGGGGGCAGAAGCACTTGGAACAGGTGGCCTGGCTCAAGCAGGAACACGGTTTCGGACACGGCCACGCCAACGCCCTGGTCCACGTCTACCGGCAGGAGCACGAGAGCTAGGCCGAAACCGCGATTCCTTTACCGCCGTTTCGGCCCGGGTTACGCTCGCCCCATGCCGGTAATGATCAGGACCATCCAGACAGCCGTTCCACCCACCATCCTGTACCAGGACCAGGCGCGTGATGTCTTCGCCGCCCAACCGGGCCTGACCCGGCTGGGGCAGCGGTTGATCGCAACGTCCTTCAACTCGTCGGCCATCGCCACGCGGCGCACCGCCATGCCGGAGATGTCCCTGGATGCGACGGTGGAGGACCCGGTGTTCTTCGACGCCGAAACCCGCCAGCTGTTCAGCCCAAGCACCAAGGTCCGCAACGAGGTCTTCGCCCGCGAGGCGGGCCCCATGTTCATCGAGTCGGCCCGAAAGGCCCTGGAGGCCACCCCGGATCTCACGGCTGCGGATGTCACCCATGTCATCACGGTGTCCTGCACCGGCTTCTACAACCCCGGGCCGGACTACCAGATCGTCCGGGCCCTGGGCCTGAATCCGTCGACCAAACGCTCGCACTTCGGGTTCATGGGCTGCTACGCCGCGTTCCCGGCAGTGCGCGCGGCCAAGAGCTTCTGCGAGGCTGAACCCGACGCCGTCGTCCTGGTGGTCTGCGCCGAGCTCTGCTCGCTGCATGTGCGCAGCTCCAACGACCCCGACACCATCATGGGCTCGGCCCTCTTCGCCGACGGGGCGGCGGCCGCCCTGGTCACCGCCCGTCCCGCCGGACCGGAGGCACAACCCGGGCTGCAGCTGGACTTCTTCGAGACCGTGCTGACCCCCGTGGGCGAGGACGCCATGGCCTGGAACATCGGCGACGAGGGTTTCGAGATGGTGCTGGGCAGCTACGTGCCGCACATCATCGACGACCACATCGTCGGTGCCCTCGACCCGCTGCTGGCCAACGACCCCAAGTTCGAGGGCACCTACGCGGAGATCGAGCACTGGGGCATCCATCCGGGCGGCCGGGCCATCCTGGACCGGGTCGAAAAACGCCTCGGGCTGCGCGAGGACCAGCTGGCCCCCGCCCGGCGCGTCCTCCACGACTACGGCAACATGTCCAGCGCCACGGTGCTGTTCGTGCTCAAGGACATCCTCGAGGGCGCCGGCAGCGAGCCGGACGCCGGCGGCCAGCGCGTGTGCTCGATGGCGTTCGGCCCGGGGTTGACGGTCGAGACGGCCCTGATGACCGTGGTGCCGGCCGGACCGGCAGCGGCGGCGGAGGACGACGCCCGGGAGGCGGCCGCCCCGGTGGCGGCAGGGCCCACCCGGTAGGCCCGGCCGTGCTGCGCGATGAAACGTCGCTCGAGGAGATGGACCGGCCCGACTGCGATCCGGGCCTGCTGCGCCGGACCTACGCGCAGTTCCCGCTGGTCAACGCCGCCGTCTCGGGTTGGGGCCGGCTGTACCGGGAGGTGATCCGCCCGGCGTTGCCCCGGGACCGCCCGTCCACCCTGCTCGACATCGGCTGCGGCGGAGGCGACATCAGCGTGGCCTTGGCGCGGCAGGCACGGCGCGACGGCTTCGACCTCCACGTCACGGGCATTGATCCCGACGAACGGGCCCACCGCTATGCGACGGAGGCACGAGCGCAGGGCCGGGACACCGCCGTCGTCTTCCGCCGTGCCACCAGCGGGGATCTCGTGGCAGCCGGGGAGAGGTTCGACGTCGTCGTCTCCAACCACGTGCTGCACCACCTGACGGCCGGCGAGCTGGCCGCGCTGCTGTCCGACACCGAGGCGTTGACCGGGCGCGTGGCCATCCACAGCGACATCGTGCGCTCGCGCGCCGCATTGCTGCTGTTCGGTGCCGCGACGCTGCCGCTGGCGCGCGGCTCGTTCATCCGCCGGGACGGGTTGACGTCGATCCGGCGCAGCTACCTGCCCGGTGAATTGCGGGGCCTCGTCCCCCCGCAGTGGCAGGTGCTCCGTCGCCGGCCCTACCGCAACCTGGTCGTCTTCCGGCCGGGGGCGCTGCCGTGATCGACGTCCTCATTGCCGGCGGCGGCCCCAGCGGGTTGGCGCTGGCGACGCTGCTGGCCCAATCGGGGATGACCGTGCGCGTGCTCGAACCCCGGCCCTCCCCCAGCACCCATTCGCGGGCCATCGGCCTGCACCCGCCGGCCCTCGAGGTCCTCGACGCCGTCGGCGTCGGGACCGCCGCCGTCGCCGCCGGGGTCCCGATCCGACGTGGCATCGGCCTGGCCGGCCTCGATACGGTCGCTTCCATGGACTTCGGCGTGTTGTCCGGTCCGCATCCATATGTCCTGTCGCTGCCCCAGTCACACACCGTTCGGCTGCTCCAGGAGCGGCTGTCCGCCGTCGATCCGGACGCGTTGCTGCGCGGTACCGCAGTGGACTCGTTCGCGCCCCTCGATGACGGCGTACGGGTCAGCCTCACCGAGAACACACGCGGCCCCGGCGGGCAGCTAGACGGGCCTCGGGCCAGCAAGACGCTGTCCGCCCGGTACCTCGTGGGCGCCGACGGCGTGGATTCGACGGTGCGCCGGCAGCTGGGGCTGCCCTTCATCGGCCGCCGCTATGGCGACCACTACGTCATGGGCGACTACCCCGACGGCACCGGATTCGGCTCGACGGCGGCACTGATCCTGCATCGCGAGGGCATCGTCGAATCCTTTCCCCTGCCCGGACGGCTGCGCCGCTGGGTGGCCTGGCGGCGGCCGGACGAGACCGCCGACCTGTCGGCCCTGGTCCTGGGGCGCACCGGCCATCATGCCGCCGCAGCGGATGCGACCATGAACAGCGACTTCCGTTGTTCACGGCGCAGCGTTCCACGCATGGCGGCCGACCGGGTCGTGCTGATCGGGGACGCGGCACATGAGGTCAGCCCGATCGGCGGACAGGGCATGGCCCTGGGCCTGCTGGATGCAGCGGCGTTGGCACCCCTGCTCGGCGAAGCGATCGCGGGCGCTTGGAGCGCCGGGGCCACGGCCGAACGGTTCTCGGCCTTCTCTGACCGACGCCTGCGGGCGGCGGCACGGGCAGGGCGCCAGGCGCATCTGAACATGATGCTGGGCCGCCCCTTGGCCCGCCGTCCCGATGGGCTGCGGCGCACTGTGCTGGCCGGGCTGGCGCGCCATTCCGTGGTGCACGACGCCGTGGCGCGCCGCTTCACGATGAGCCACGGCTTCTGAGGCGCCTACTCCTCCGCAGGATAGGTAATGGCCGTCCCCTCGACCTGGGCGAACGATGTCAGCGTGTGGGGTTTGGCCTGTTTTTCGCTGAAGATGTCCAGGACCTCGAAGCCTCGCACCAGCAGCGCGTCGCCGACCATCGAGCGGTGGCACCGCCACGGAACCGCCTCGGCACACATGATCGCCACCGTCTTCTCGCGGGCGCATGAGGTCAGCTCGTCCATTCCACCGGCGAAGGACTCGGTCTGCATGTAGTCGGCGTAGCCGCGGAAGGAGGTGTTGCGCCAGGCCATGTTCGGCGAATCCTTGGTGGTGTGCCGCAAGCCGCCCAACTCCTCGATGCGCCGGTATCCGATGCCGCGGTCGGAGAGGCTGCCGGGCAGCTGGTCGATGCCGAACTGCGGATTGTGCCGGGACTTGGGCACGGTGCGGATGTCGACGATCCGCTGGACGCCGTGGGCCTTGAGCAGCTCGGCGAACTCGTCGATGGGATGCGTGGAGTGCCCGACCGTGTAGACGGTGCCGGACCGGGGTGCAGAAGGCGTGGCGTCCATGGGCCCAGCATGCCAAGGAAACACCCCGGTGCGAAACCACTTCCGCCGCCACGCACGGTTTCAAACTCTTGACGGCCGTCACGATATGGATATTCTAGATGCATGAGCTGCCCCTATTCCCAAGACCCCTCAGGCACCCCCGGCACCGGGCCCGGCACCGGCCCCGGAACCGCGCACCACGTCGACCACCACGCCGCGGACCACGCGCCTGCGGACGAAGCCGGCATCCGCGACATCGAGGAGACCGTCCACACGGACTTCCGCAACGAGATGTCCTACGGCGGCTACCTCGACCTCGAGCGCGTCCTGCATGCCCAGCACCCGCACAGCAGCCCGGAACACCACGACGAGATGCTGTTCATCATCCAGCACCAGACCAGCGAGCTCTGGCTCAAGCTGGTCCTGCACGAACTCACCGAGGCCCGGCGCCTCATGGATGCCGACGACCTGGGCAAGGCGCTGAAGTGCCTGGCCCGCGTCAAGCACATCCAGAAGATCCTTACCGACCAGTGGTCCGTGCTGGCCACCCTGACCCCGCGTGAATACGCCCAGTTCCGCGGCTCGCTCGGCTCCGCCTCGGGCTTCCAGTCCTGGCAGTACCGCGGTGTGGAGTTCATCCTGGGCAATAAGCACCGCGGCATGCTCAAGGTCTTCGAAGCCCACCCCGAGGCCCACGCCATGCTCGGCCGGCTGCTCGAGGAACCCACTGTCTACGATGCCTTCCTGGCGGCACTGGCCCGCGCCGGCTACGCGATCCCCGACGAGGTCCTGCACCGCGACTTCTCGAAACCCTGGACGCTGCACGAATCCCTCATCCCCGTCTTCCGGGACATCTACGAATCCGAGGACACCCGCTGGATGTTCTACCAGGCCTGTGAGGACCTGGTGGACCTCGAGGACAACTTCCAGGCCTGGCGCTTCCGCCACCTGCGCACCGTCCAGCGCACCATCGGCTTCAAGCGCGGCACCGGCGGGTCCTCGGGGGTCGACTTCCTCAAGCGCGCGCTGGACCTGACCTTCTTCCCCGAGCTCTACGCCGTGCGCACCGAAATCGGCAACTAGCCCGAAAGGCCCCCTGCATGAACACCGTCTCTGACACCCTGACCAGCTCCGACCTCGACGCCGCCGACCCGCTGGCCGGTTACCGCGACCGCTTCCTGGTCCCCGAGCACGACCCGGCCCATCCGCTGACCGCCTACCTGGACGGCAACTCCCTGGGCCGCCCGCTGGCCGCCACCGCCGACCGGCTGGCGACCTTCGTGCGCACCGAGTGGGGCGCCGGACTGATCCGCAGCTGGGACGAGCAGTGGATGGACGAGCCCACCGTCCTCGGCGACCGGCTGGGCGAGGTCGTCCTCGGCGCCGGGCCCGGACAGGTGCTCGTCGGCGATTCGACGTCGGTCCTGCTTTACAAGGCCCTGCGCGCGGCCCTGGACCACCAGCAGGCCGTCGACCCGGGCCGCAACGAAATCGTCATCGACGCCGGCAACTTCCCCACCGACCGCTTCATCGTCGAGGGCATCGCCGCCGAGCGCGGGGCCCGGTTGCGCTGGATCACCCCCGATCCGGCAGCCGGGGTGACCAGCGCGGACCTGGAGCAGGTCTTGTCGGGGAGCACCGCCGTCGTTCTCTTGAGCCATGTCGCCTACCGTTCGGGCTACCTCGCCGACGCCGCGGCGATCACCGCGCAGGTCAAGGACTCTGGGGCCCTGATGGTCTGGGACCTGTGCCACTCGGTGGGATCCGTGCCGCTGCACCTCGACGACTGGGGCGTCGACCTGGCCGTGGGCTGCACCTACAAGTACCTCAACGGCGGTCCCGGCTCCCCCGCGCTGGCCTATGTCCGCTCGGGCCTGCAATCGAGCCTGCGCCAGCCGATCTGGGGATGGATGGGAGCCGCGGACCCCTTCGGCATGACCGACGCCTACGAACCGGCCGGCAGCATCCGCCGGTTCATCACCGGAACGCCGCCGATCCTGGCCATGCAACCGCTCAAGGATATGGTCGAGCTGATCGCCGAGGCCGGCATGGACGCGGTGCGCGCCAAGTCGATCGCGCTGACCGAGCACGCCATCCGCTTGTGCGAGGAACGCCTGGTCCCGCTCGGCGCCCGGCTGGCCAGCCCGCGCGATCCGGCGTGGCGCGGTTCGCACATCACCGTGGACCACGACCACTTCGCCGAGGTCACCACCCGGCTTTGGGGCGAGGGCGTCATCCCCGACTTCCGGCCGCCGAACGGGCTGCGCATCGGGCTGTCCCCGCTGAGCACCAGCTTCGCCGAGCTCGAGACCGGCATCGACGCGATCGCCGCCGCCCTGGCCGAGATGGAATGAGTGCCGTCCTCGATGACATGGACTCCCGCCCCGGGAGCACCGCGTCGTTGCTGCGCACCATCATCGGGCTCTACCTGCGCGAGGCCGGGGGCTGGATGTCCTCGGCCCGGCTGGTGGACCTGATGGAGGCGGTCGGGACCCCGGCCGCCCTGACGCGCACCTCGCTGACCCGGCTGCGCAAGAAGGGCGTGCTCGACGCCGAGACCCGCGACGGCGTCGCCGGCTATGCCGTCGGCGCCCGCGCCCGGCACATGCTCGAACGCGGGGACCGGCGCATCCACCAGCCACGGGCCATGGGCCCGGAGGACCCCTGGTGCCTGGTCTCGTTCACCGTCCCGGAGTCCGAGCGCGGCCTGCGGCACCAGCTGCGCCGGCGGCTGCACTGGATCGGCTGCGGGACCGTCGGTCCGGGACTGTGGATCTGCCCCGACTACCTGCGCGCAGAGGCCGGGGAGATCCTCGAGGACCTGGGCCTGCGCGGCGCCGCCGTCCTCTTCACCACCGGCACCCCGCAGGTGCAGGGTCCCTTGCGGGAGGCCGTCGCCGGCTGGTGGGACCTGGACGACCTGGCCACGTTGCACCGTGGCTTCCTGGAATCCCAACGTGGGGTCCCCGACCAGCCACCGGCTGATGCGGCTGCGGCCTTCGCCAGCTATGTCCGGTGCATCGACAGCTGGCGCATCATCCCCTACGTCGACCCCGGCCTGCCGGCCGGCTGCCTGCCCGAGGGGTGGCCCGGGGCCGCCAGCAGCGTCCGCTTCCTGGAACTGCGCGATGCCTACCGCCCGGCGGCGTTGGCCTTCGTCCACGCCGTGACGGGCGAGCAGGCCAACCCCGCGCTGGCCGGGAACCACGACTGACGCGACGCAGGATTCCGGCTGCTGCCGGCACGGTGCCGGTGCGGTGCCGGTGCGGTGCCGGTGGGGTCTGTGTGCGGACGGCAGCCGGTGGGAGGTCCTGCACGGTCCTGTCGACGGAGGGGGTCCGTTAACGGAAGCAGCGGCGGATCACCATTGGGGGGAAAGGCAATCCGCCGCTGACTCTAGGGCGGGAGCGGTGTCCCGCGGTTCAGGATCCGGGGCGTGGCCCGGAAACCGACCGGTTTACTTGGTCGGCACGTCGAGGGTCTGGCCCACGAAGATCATGTTGGGGTTCTGCACCTGGTCGGTGTTCAACGAGAACAGGCCCTTCCAGCTGTCCAGGCCCTGCGCCTTGGCGATCTTGGCCAGCGTGTCGCCGGACTTGACCGTGTAGTTCTCGCCCGAGTCGGTGGCCTTGACCGTGGCAACGTGCTTGCCGGTCGACTTGGCCGACTGCTGCGGGGCCGCCTTCTGGGCGGGGGCCTCGGAGCGGTGCTTCGGGGCTGCCTTGTAGGTCTTCTTCGGTGCCTCGTAGGACTTCTCGGAAGACTGCTGCGGGGCCTTCTCCTTGACCTCCTTGACGTTGTCGGCCGCTGCGGAGATCGAACCGCTCTTGCCGGACAGGCCCAGCTTGGCGGAGCAGGCCGGCCAGGCGCCCCAGCCCTGGGTGGCCAGGACCTTCTCGGCAACGCGGATCTGCTCCGACTTGCTGGCGTTCGAGGCGCTGCCCGATCCGCCGAAGGCGTTCCAGGTGCTCTGGCTGAACTGCAGGCCACCGTAGTAGCCGTTGCCGGTGTTGATCGACCAGTTGCCACCCGACTCACACTGGGCGATGGCATCCCAGGTGCTCGTGGAGGCGGCGGAGGCGGGAGCGGCCCCCACGCCTGCTGCTGCGCCGGCAATCGCCAGGGCTGCTACACCGCTGGACGCGCCGATGCGGGAAATCTTCGAAAACTTCTTGTTCTGCTGCTGGATCACAGTTCTCCAGGGGCCACCCGTACGCTCTGGCCGTCCCCGGCCTTCACTGCGTGATCGTCCGGCGTCGATGTCGACTCCAAAATTTGTGGGCAACCGGGTGGACGATCCGAAAGGTACCCGGGTGCACGCCGTCTTGCATCACCCCGAACAGCGGGGTGTTATCAAAACGTGACTTGATAACGGTAACCGCACGGCGGGGGCAGGGGTCAAACTGAACCGCCCGACCGACCGCTCTTCCACAAAAAATTTACAACCAACAACCGCGGGATTCCGGGGCAGGATGGCCGCACCATGGGTTTCCTGTGAGTATTGCCGCACGCCCCTCACAGGTTCGAAAAAGCGTGTCCCGGACCACCTTCACCGCGCCCGGCGACCGTTTCCCAGGTCTCGTTTCGTGACCTTCGGATGGTGCCAGTCCCGGCGCGTCAGCGGCCCAGGACGTGGCGCAGGACCCGCTCCAGCTCGGCCTCGCGGAACTCGTATCCCAGCGATTGGATGCGGCGGGACGAGACCCGCTGGTCCGCCTGGACGATCTCCCGTGCCCCCTGGGCCCCGAGCAGCAACGCGGGCCCGATGCCCGGCACCGGCACGGCCGCCGGACGGTGGAGCACCCGGGCCAGGGTCGCGGCATACTCCGCCCCGTCCACCGGATGGGGAGCCACGGCGTTGACCGGCCCGTCGACCTGCCCGTCGAGCACGGCGTGGGCGAAGATCGACACGCAGTCATCGACGCCGATCCAGCTCTGCTGCCCGGCACCGGCCAGCGGACCGCCCAATCCGGCCATGAACAACGGCAGCATCCTCTGCAGCGCACCGCCGGCAGGGCTCTGCACGATTCCGGTGCGCACGGTGGCCACGCGGACGCCTGCGCGGGCCGCCGGCACGGTGGAGGCCTCCCATGCAGCGCACACATCGGCCAGGAAGTCGGTGCCCGGTGGGCAGTCCTCGACCAGCAGATCGGGGACGCCGGGCCGCCGGGCCTGCGGGGAGGCACCGTAGTAGCCGATGGCCGAGCCCGAGACGAGGCTGCGCCGGCGTCCGTCCGCGGACAAGTCGGCCAGGGTGCGAGCCAGCAGAGAGGTCCCCGCGGTCCGCGAGGCCATGATGCGCTGCTTGGTGGCCGGGGTGAACCGGCCGCCGATCGGATGCCCGGCGAGGTGGACCACCGCATCGCAACCGGCCAACGCCTGCGCATCGATCCGTCCGGCATCGGGATCCCAGCCGATCTCATCGGCTGCTGACGCCGGGCGGCGGACCAGCCGCATGACGTCGTGGCCACCTCCCTGCAACAGGGCGCGCAGCTGCGTGCCAATGAGGCCGCTCGATCCGCTGATCGCGATCCGCAGCCCGGAGGGACCGGGTCTTCCGGATCGGGCCGATCCGGTGTTCGCGCCGGTCCCGCGATGGCGGGCATGGAAGAGCAGGTCGCCGATGAGCTGGCGTTCGCGGTATTCGAACATGCGCTGCAGTTCGGCCGTGAAGCGTTCCTCGCCCCAGTGCGCCATGCGGCGCCATGGGCCGTTCCCGCCGGTGCCGGCCAGGGGCAGGGTGAAGGTGACCGTGTCGCGCATGAGGGTTCCCCCGCCGTCGTCCTCGAAGAGGTGCTCGTGCCTCCACGAGTCCAGCGGGCCGGAGTCCATCACGTCGGTGAAGGAGCGCCCGGGAACCAACCCGACGTGGCGGGCCCGCCACGGGATCTCCGCCCGGGCCCATCCGGGCAGGCGCAGTGTCCCGGCCACGGATCCGACGGCCGGGCCGAGCCCCAACCCGAGGCCCCCGGGGGCGCCGATGCCCAGCATCGCCGTCGAGCCGACCTGCAGTCCGTCGTCCGGCTCGGAGCGGACGCTGCCGGAGAAGGGCGGGGTCAGCCGCTGCAGTGCGCCGGGGCGGGAGAACCAGTCGAAGACCTCCTCGCGGGCAAAGGGCAGGCTGGTGGTGAATTCAAAACGGGCCATGTGTACCTCCGCCACCGAGGCTACGCGGCGGCACGGCGCGGCGCCACACATCGGGGACCAGGAGCCGGCAGCCGCCGGAGCGCGCCCGCGGCCGCGGGGCTCAGATGACGGCGCCGCCCAGGGATGCGAGCGACCAGTAGGAGCAGCCGCCGATCACCACGGCGAACCCGGCCAGCCAGAGGGCGGCCGGCACGCCGGTGCTGCGCGCCAGGATGTAGGCATCGGAGCTGTCCAGCCGTCCCCGGCGCGTGTGGACGGCGGTGACCTTGAACCAGTCCTTCACCGCGCCGACGACCAGGGCGATCCCCAGGCACACGACGACGTAGGCGGCGAACTCGCGCGCCGTGTACAGCACCAGCAGCTGCGCCAGGACCGCACAGCCGACGGCGATGAGCACGCCGATGAGGTTGCGGATGAACAGCAACGCCACCAACAGCAGGATCGCCCCGGCGGACAGCGCCGCCGTCGCCCATCCCGAACAGGCCGCCCAGATCATGGCGGCCCCGGCCACCGCCGGTGCCGGATAGCCCCAGAAGCCCGACCAGGCGGCCCCGCCGCGGCCCCGGCCGGCGCTCACGGTCTCGCCCGAGTGATTCAGGTTCAGCCGGATCCCGCGGACCACTCGGCCGGTCATCAAGGCGGCCAGCGCGTGCCCGAGCTCGTGCACGAACGTGACGTAGAGGCCGAACCAGCGCCAGGTCGCCCAGGGGACGGACAGGGCAATGGCTGCGGCGATGATCAGCACCAGGGTCAGGGCCTCGGCCTCCAACGACGGGCCGCGGTGGAAACCCACCAGCAGTGCCTGCCACCAGGAATCGACGGAAATCTGTTCAAGCATGGCTTCGAGAGTAGGCCACCTCGCTGTGAAGCGGGCGCCGCGGCGGATTGTCACACGATTGTCATGTTGGGAGGCGCCGGGTGCGCCCGGCGGTCCCTACGCTTGAAGGTGACAGGTTTCCGACCAGGAGCTTTCCGACCAGGAGCAGCACGTGCCCGCATCCCCCGCCGCCACCGACGGCGCCACCACCCGCCCCTCGCGCTTCATCGCGCTCATCCGCCGGCCCCGCGCGCTGGCCGTCGCCGCCCTGGCCGTGCTCGCCCTGGCTGCCGGGGCCGCCTTCATCGGCGGGGACGAGCAGCCGGCCCCGTTGACCTCCGACGGGTTCCCGATGGCCCAGCCGATGGCCGCCGCCGGTGCGAAGGCCCTGACGTTCTCCGTGGTCGGGGACTCCATCACCGCCGACCATGCCTACCCGCAACAGGTGGCCCGGCGGATCGTGGGCGCGCGGTCCTGGGCGGCGTTCGCCCAGGAACCAGGGACCGCGTTCGTCGGGGGCTGGGCCCGTGGCGGGGCCACCACGGCCGAGATGCTCGCCGGGTTCACCCCCGTGGATTCCGACGTGCTGGTCATGATCGCCGGCACCAACGACATCCATGCCGGGGTGCCGTTCGAGCAAATCGGCCGGAACCTGCAGGCGATCGTGGCCCAGGCCCATGCCGCTCGCGTCATCGTCTCCTCCGTGCCCCCGCGCAACGACTTCCGCGAACGCACGCTGGCCTACAACGAGTGGCTCCACGGCTTCGTGAGCGAGCAGGGCTGGGGCTGGATCGACGGCTCGCGCGGACTGCGCGACGACACGCATCCCGGGCGCTACGCGAAGGGCCTGACCTACGACGGCGTTCACCCCTCCGCGGAGGGCGCCCGGATCCTCGGGGCGGCGGTCCTTGCCGCCCTGGGCACCCAGCCCACCGCGCAGGACACCGCCATCGACCTGCGCTAGCCGGAGGGCTGACCGGGTCGACCGCCTTCGGGCGACGATCGGCCGCGGCGCCGGCCTGCACCATGGTGCGGACCGGCTGCCCGGCGCGGCTACTGCATGGATTCGAGTTCGCGGCCCTTGGTTTCCCGAACGAACCGGAAGACGAAGAAGAAGGACAGCAGGGCGAAGAGCGCATACAACCCGTAGGCCAGCACCAGGCTGACCTCCGAGAGCGACGGGAACGTGGTGGTGACCAGGAAGTTCGCCAGCCACTGGGCCGCGGCGGCGACCGAGAGGGCCACGGCGCGGATCTTGTTGGAGAACATCTCGCCGAGCAGGACCCAGACGACCGGGCCCCAGGTGGCGCCGAAGGCCACGACGAACAGGTTCGCGGCGACCAGCGCGATGACCCCCCACGGCTGCGGCAGCGAGACATCCTCGCCGGTGCCGGTGGACTGGCTGAACGCCACGGCCATCACGCCCAAAGCGATCGTCATGCCGGCCGAGCCCCAGAGCAGCAGCGGCTTGCGCCCGACCTTGTCCACCAGGGCGATCGCCACAATCGTGACCAGGATGTTGGTGACCGAGGTGATCACCGTGATCGTGAACGAATCCGCCTCGGTGAACCCGACCGAGAGCCACAGGCTCGTCGAGTAGTAGAAGATGACGTTGATGCCCACGAACTGCTGGAAAACCGAGAGCAGGATGCCGACCCAGACGATCGGCAGCAGCCAGCCCTTGCCGCCCACGAGGCTGGCCAGACCCTGTTTGCGTTCGACGCTGATGGTGGACTTGATGGAGGCTATCTTCTCGTCCACCTCGTCGCGGCTGGTCAGCCCCACCACCTCGTGCAGGACCTTCGCGGCGCGCGCCAGCTGGCCGCGGGCGACCAGGTAGCGCGGGGACTCGGGGATCTGCCAAGCCAGCACGCCGTAGATCACCGCCGGGACGATCCCGGTCAGGAACATCCAGCGCCACGCCTCGATGCCCAGCCAGCCCTCAGCGGTGGCGCTGCCGGAGGCGGTGGCGATGAACGCGTCGGAGAGCAGGGCGACGAAGATGCCCAGCACGATCGCCATCTGCTGCAGCGAGGCCAGCCGTCCGCGGCTGTGTGCCGGGGCGACCTCGGCGATGTAGGCCGGGGCCAGGACGGAGGCCATCCCCACGCCCAGTCCGCCGATGCTGCGCCAGATGATCAGGTCCACCGGGCCGAAGGCGAACCCGGAGCCGGCGGCCGACACGGTGAAGAGCAGGGCGGCGACCAGCATCGCCCGGACGCGGCCCTGCTTGTCGGCGAAGGGGCCGGCGAACCAGGCGCCGACCATTGCCCCCAGCAGGGCGCACGAGACGGTGAACCCGAGCACCACCCCGCTGAGGCTGAATTGTTCGGCGATGGCGTCGACCGCCCCATTGATCACCGCGCTGTCGAACCCGAAGAGGAATCCGCCCAGTGCGGCGACGATGGAGACCATCACCACTTTGGTGGGTGTTGAATCATGTTCCGTCGTGGCGCTCATGTGGGCCATCGTACGCCCGGTCCCGCGGTCGGGGCGTAGGCTTTTGGCGAACCCCGGACCAAGGAGAACCATGAGCTCGATCGCCACCGCAGCACTGACCACCGCCGGCCTGATCGGCGGATTCCAGACCGCCCGTTCCACCGGGAACCGGCCGCTGGGCGGCGTCGTGCTGGCTGCCGCCTGTGCCGCGGCCTTCGCCTCCTGCCAGCACGACGCCGGGGCGGGGCGGGCTTCTGCGGTGGCCCTCACCTACCTGGTGGGCTTCGGCGCATCACACCCGCTGGCCAAGAAGATCGGCGCGTGGCCGGCCGTCGGTGCGGTCGCCGGCGCCACCGCGCTCACCGCGCTGGTGCTGGGCCGGCGCCGGTAACGGCTCCCGCTTCCGGCAACGTCGGGCGCCGGGCCGCTTGCAGCGAAGCGGCCCGGAGCGTTTCCGGTCCGGACCACAGCGGCAGCCGGCCCTGGTGCTCGTGGACGGGGATGCACGCAACTGATCGCAATTTCCTGAATCACAGTCAACTAGCTTGCCATAATCGCAAGTATCTCTTACTGTGGTCACCATGCCCACTGCCACCACGCCCCCGGGACGGCTTCCAGACCGTGCCCGCGATGCCATCCGCGGTTCCGGGCTTCCGCAGCGCCGCATCGCAGAACTGATCGGTCTGGACGAGTCGAAGCTCTCGAAATCGCTCAAGGGCACCCGCCGCTTCAACGCCGAGGAGATCACCCAGCTGGCGACCGTCACCGGCGTCACCGCGAACTGGCTGATCTCCGGATCCGACGCCACGACGGGGGCCACCACCCCGCCGCCGGCCAGGATGCTGCCCACCGTCCACCGCGAGGACCGGGACATGGCGCTCAAGCGGCGCACGATCATCGAGAAGTCCTGGTGGCTCTTTGCCGAACAGGGATACGAGACCGTCCGCATCGCCGACATCGCGCGGGAGTGCAGCATGAGCCCGGCGGCCGTGCACTACTATTTCCCGGCCAAGCGCGAGATCTTCGCCGAGGTCCTGCGCTACTCCGTCAAGCTGGCGTTCGACCGGCAGGTCGCCGAGCTCCACGCGGTCACCGACCCGGTGCTGCGCCTGAAGCGCCTCATCCAGCTCCAGCTGCCGGCCGGTGACGCCGGCCGCGCCGAATGGTCCATCTGGCTCCAGACCTGGGCCCAGGTCGCGGTCCACCCGGAGGGGCGCGACAACCACACCCACGGCTACCGGCGCTGGCGCCAAACCGTGCTGGACCTCGTCGCCGATGGCCAGCGCAGCGGCTCCATGCGGCCCGGCGACCCCGACTCCCTGGCCCTGGACATCACGACCATGATGGACGGGCTGGGTATCAAGGTCCTCACGGGCATGCTGACTGTTGATCAGATGTATCAGCAAATCGAAAGTTTCATTGACCGCACCATCGTCACCCCGAAGGAGTCGACCCATGAACCGTAAGGTCATCGTCACCTGCGCCCTGACCGGCGCCGGAGATACCACCTCCAAGAGCGAGCACGTCCCCGTCACCCCCGACGAGATCGCCGCGGACGCCATTGCCGCGGCCCGCGCCGGAGCCTCCGTCGTGCACATCCACGTCCGCGACCCGCAGACCAGACAGGGCTCGCGCGATGTCGCCCTCTACCGCGAGGTCGTGCGCCAGGTCCGCGCCTCCGACGTCGACCCCGTCATCAACCTCACGGCCGGCATGGGCGGAGACCTCGTGGTCGACCCCTCCGAACCCACCGTCCAGCTGCCCGGCACCGACCTGGTCTCCGGCCTCGAGCGCCTGGCCCATGTCGAGGAGCTGCGCCCCGAGATCTGCACCATTGACTGCGGCTCGCTGAACTTCGGCGAGGGCAGCCAGCTCTATGTCTCCACCCCCGACATGCTCCGCGAGGGCGCCGCGCGCATCAAGGAGCTCGGCGTGAAGCCGGAGATGGAGATCTTCGACACCGGGAACCTGTGGTTCGCCAACGTCCTGGTCCAGGAGGGGCTCATCGCCCCGCCACCGCTCTACCAGTTGTGCATGGGCATCCCCTACGGCGCGCCCGTGGACCCGGGCCTACTCCAGGCGATGGTCAACCTGCTGCCCGAGGGCGCGCAGTGGACCTCTTTCGCCATCGGCCGCAACCAGCTGCCCTGGGTCGCCCAGTCCGTGCTGCTCGGGGGGCACGTCCGAGTGGGACTGGAGGACAACCTCTACCTGTCCAAGGGCGTCAAGGCCACCAATGCGCAGCTGACCGGCCGCGCCATCTCCATCGTCAACGACCTCGGCTCCTCCGTCGCCACACCCGACGAGGCCCGCGAGATCCTCCAGCTCGAGCGGAAGGCCTGATCCATGGGCACCTACCCTGACATGCACGACGTCGACACCGTGGCCTGCGTGGGCATCGGCACCATCGGAGGCGGCTGGGCCGCCTATTTCCTGGCCCGCGGCTACCGCGTCCAGGCCTGGGACCCCTCCCCCGATGCCGCCGACAAGCTCCGCCGGCTCATCGACGCAGCCTGGCCGGCCCTGACCCAGCTGGGTCTGGCCCCCCACGCCTCCCCGGACAACTGGTCGGTCCACGCCGACCTGGCCGACGCCGTTGCCGGCGTCGGGTTCGTCCAGGAAAGCGCCCCCGAGGACCTGGACCTGAAGTCCGACCTGCTGGCCCGGATCGATGCGGCCACCGCGACGGACGTCGTCATCGGCTCCTCCACCTCCGGCTACGGCATGTCCGAGATGAACCGGCGGGCGGCCAGTCCGGCACGACTGGTGGTCGGACACCCGTTCAACCCGCCGTACCTGATCCCGCTCGTCGAGGTAGCCGGCGGCGAAGGCACGGATCCCGAGGCGGTCGCGTGGGCCTCGAAATGGTACGAATTCATCGGCAAGTCGGTCATCACCATGGACCGCGAGGTCCCCGGTTTCATCGCCAACCGGCTGCAGGAGGCACTTTGGCGCGAGGCCCTTCACATGGTCGACAACGGCGAGGCGAGCGTCGAGCAAATCGATTTGGCCATCACCGACGGCCCCGGGTTGCGCTGGCCCATCCAGGGCCCGATGCTCACCTTCCACCTCGCCGGCGGCCCCGGCGGGATGGCCCACATGCTCGACCACTTCGGCCCGTCATTGAAGTCCCCGTGGACCCGGCTGGACGCCCCCGAACTGACTGATCAGCTCCGCGCCGACGTCATTGCTGGCTGCGACGAGGAGGCCGGCGATCGCGGCTTCGCCGATCTGGTCGCCGAACGCGACGCCGCAATCATCGCCGTACGTGGCGTGATCGGGAAGATCAAGGCGGCCCCGGACCGGGAGGCATAAATGATCCTGCCCACCTATTCGACGCCGGTACTTCCCGAATGGATCGACTACAACGGCCACATGTCCGAGGCCTACTACGTGCTCGTCTTCGGTTTTGCCACAGACGCCGTGATGGAAGAGCTGGGCATGGGGCCCGCCTACCGCCAGGCCACCTCGAACTCGCTCTATACCGTCGAGGCACACGTGCGCTACCTGGCTGAGACAAGCCTCGGATCCGACCTCAAAGTCAACACGATCGTGGCCGGATCCGGAGACAAGAAGCTCCACCTCTGCCACGAGATGTACGCACAGGGCAGGCTCATCGCCACCGAGGAGATCCTCGGCCTGCACGTGAACCAGGACACCGGACGTACCTGCGTCTTCGGCGGGGAACTCCTCGCCGGGATCTCCGCTCGGCGGCAGGACCCCCCGGAATGGAGCGGCCGATCCATCACCTGCTAACCGCCCGCTGAACCCAGGAGTCCCCCCGTGCAATCCCCACCACCCTTCCAACCCGGAGCGGCCGAAACCGGCTCCCCCACATACCGTTCCGCGGCGAAACCGGCCAATGGCACGCTGAGTCGGCGCGTCCTGCTCGGCGCCGGCATGGCCTTCGGCATGGGCGCGGCCCTCACGGCCTGCGGTCAGCAACCGGATGTGGTCGCTGCCCCGACGGGGCCGCCACAAGCCGGCGGGACACTACGTGTCGGCTTGGCCGGTGGTGGGGCCTCAGACACCCTGGATGCACACATCCCGGTCAACACCACGGACATCGCCCGCGTCGTGAACCTCTACGAGTCGCTGCTCTACCGCGACGAGAACTACGACCTCCAGCCCCTGTTGGCCCTGAGTGCCACCCCGGACGATACGGCGAAGGTCTGGACCGTCAAGCTGCGTCCCGACGTGTCCTTTCACGACGGACGCCCGTTGACGGCCGACGATGTGATCGCGACCTTCAAACGCATCACCGACCCGGAGAACCCGAAGTCCGGCGCGACGGCCTTGTCGATGCTCGACGACGTAGTGGCCACCGCCGCCGACACAGTGGAATTTCACCTGAACTCACCGGCCGCGACCTTCGATGACTCCCTGGGCCAATACAACCTGGGCATCGTCCCCGCCGATTATGATCCGGCCCATCCCATCGGCACCGGCCCGTTCAAGGCCAAGAGCTTCTCCCCGGGCCGCCAATCGGTCTTCGTGCGCAATGACAGCTACTGGCGCGACAACGAGCCACACCTGGACGAACTGGTCATCCTCAACTTCAATGACGACGATGCCCTCATCAACGCGTTGCTGTCCACCCAGGTCGACGCCATCGGCCAAATCCCGTTGGCCCTGACGGAAGTCATCGGATCGGATCCGCGCATCGGAATCCTGAACTCGGAGACCGGCATGTGGTTGCCGTTCACCATGCGCGTGGACCGCAAGCCGTTCGACGACGTGCGGGTGCGGCAGGCCTTCCGGCTGGCAGTGGATCGGCAGCAGATGATCGAACAGGTGCTCAGCGGACAGGGCAGGATCGGCAACGACGTCTTCGCCCCCTTCGACCCCGGAACCTCCGGTTTGCCACAACGCACCCAGGACATCGCACGGGCCAGGTCCCTGCTGGCCGAAGCCGGCTATCCGGACGGCCTGGACGTCGAGCTGGTGACGGCTCCCATCCAATCAGGCGCCGTCGAAGCGGCTCAGGTCTTCGCCCAGCAGGCGGGGGCCGCCGGCATCCGGGTCGCCATCCGCCGGGTGGATGCCACCACCTTCTTCGGCGATGACTACCTCAAATGGGACTTTGCCCAGGACTTCTACTACACACGCAACTTCCTGCCCCAGGTGGACAACAGCCTGCTCGCGGATTCGCCATACAACGAAACGCACTGGGACGACCCACGGTTCGTGAAGTTGGTGAGGCAGGCCAAGGCCACACTCAATGAGGCCCACCGCAACAAGCTCATCTCCGAGGCCCAACGGCTGCTCTGGGAGGAAGGCGGCTACATCATCTGGGGGCATCCGAACCAAGCCGACGCATACCAGCAGTATGTTGCCGGACTCGTTCCGAACAAGACCGGACTGGCGTTGTCCGGCTACGAATTCCGCCGTGTCTGGCTGGGAGGCACCAAATGATCGTCAAACTCGTGTCCCGACGTCTGCTGGTCAGCGTGCTGATCCTGCTGGTCGTTTCCGTCATGGTGTTCGTCGCCACGCTGCTCCTGCCCGGGGATCCGGCCCAGGCGATGCTGGGCCAGCAGGCCACCCCGGAGCGGCTGGCCGCCCTGCGCGAGCAGATGAACCTCAACGACCCGGTGGCCATGCGCTACCTGTCATGGCTCGGCGGCCTCTTCACCGGCAACTTCGGCTACTCGGCTGCCACCTCCGGGCCGGTCGCGGAATTGCTCGGCGAGCGGATCACCGCCTCCCTGGTGCTCATGGGCATCGCAGCGGTCATCGCCATCCCCGTGGGCATCATCGTCGGGACCTACAGCGCCCTGCGCCGCGACAAGGCCGCCGACCATACCGCAACTGTCACCTCCCTCGTCCTGGCCTCCTTGCCGGAATTCGTCGTCGGCATCATCCTGATCACGGTGTTCTCCACCACCGTGTTCAAGATCCTGCCGTCCGTGACCATGGCACCACCAGGCGAGAACGTGTGGGACTACCCGCTGCAGCTGGTGTTGCCAGCCCTGACCCTGGTCCTGGTCGTCACGCCCTACATCGTCAGGATGATGCGCGCCACCATGGTCGAGGTCTTGGACTCCGGATTCGTGGAGATGGCCCGCCTCAAGGGTGTCCCCGAGCGCCACGTGATCCTCCGCCATGCCGTCCCGCACGCCCTGGCGCCCGTCGCCCAGGTCGTGGCCATCCAACTCGCCTGGATGGCCGGCGGCGTCGTCGTCATCGAATTCCTCTTCCGCTACCCCGGGATCGGCCAGGCGCTGGTCGATGCGGTGGCCAACCGCGACGTGCAGGTGGTCCAGGCCATCTCGATGCTGATCGCCGCAGCCTACATCGTGGTCAACCTTCTGGCCGACCTGGTCGGCATCGCCACGAATCCGAAGCTCAGAACGGAGTCCACCCGATGAGTTCCTCCACCACCCCCACTGACATGGGCGCCACGGACATCGACCACGAGGTCGGGGCAACGCCGCGCCTGATCCGGCGCATGATGCGCCAACGCCAGGCCAAGATCGGAGCCGTGCTGACCGGCCTCGTGCTGCTCGTCGCACTCGTCGGCCCGCTGCTGCTGCCGTGGGCCACCGGCTATACATCGACGGCCTTCTCCGGGCGCCCGTTCCAGCCGGACGGGGTGTTCGGCACCGACAACCTCGGCCGCGACATCCTGAGCCGGTTCCTCGACGGGGGCCTGCGGTTGCTCGCCTATGCGGCCATGGCCACCGCCCTGGGCATGGTCCTGGGTACGATCATCGGCATGTCGGCCGCCTACTCGAAGCCGTGGGTCGACAACCTGGTCATGCGCTCGAACGATGTCTTGCTGGCCTTGCCGCAGCTCGTCTTTGCGCTGCTAGCCATCACGGTCCTGGGACCGCAGGGGTGGGTCCTGGTGACGGTCATCGGTGTCACCCACGCCCCCCGGATCGCCCGCGTAACCCGTTCCGCCACTGCCTCCGTGATCACCGAAGACTACGTGCGGGCCGCCGAGATGTATGCCGTCCCCCGGTGGAAGATCCTGGCCAAGGACGTCCTGCCGAACATCACCGGCCCCCTGATGGTCGAGCTCGGGCTGCGCATGACCTACTCGATTGGATTCGTCGCAGCCCTGTCCTTCCTGGGGTTGGGTATGCAGCCGCCCACGGCCGATTGGGGCCTGATGATCAACGAGAACCGCATCGCCCTGATGGTCCAGCCGTGGGGCGTCATCCTCCCGGTTCTGGCCATCGCCTTGCTGACCGTGGGGACCAACCTCCTGACGGATGCATTAGCCAGGGCCTCCGCCAACCTGAACGTGGGAAAGTGAACATGGACACGACAGTGAACGACGCCACGACCGACGCGACCGGCCTGGGCGCCCCCGCCCTCCGAGCACAGGACGTCCGTGTGGGCACCCTCGACGGCAAGGAGATCCTGCATGGAGTCAGCTTCGACCTGCACCCGGGAAAGATCCTGGCCTTGGTCGGCGAATCCGGGTCGGGCAAGACGACGGCGGGACTGGCCTGCATGGGACATTTCCGGCAGGGTCTGAAACTCACAGCCGGATCCGTCTACCTGGGCGCCGAGGAGGAGTCGGGCAACCTGCTGGACCTGTCCCCGGCCGACCTGCGGCTGCTTCGCGGCGGTTCCATCTCCTACGTGCCCCAAGACCCTGCCCTGTCGCTGAATCCCGCGATGAGGATCGGTGAGCAGATCCTGGAAACGCTGCACGTCCATGGTTTCGGGGCCTCGGGGGCCGAGCGTGCCGAACGCGTCGCCGAGGTCCTTGCGGAAGTCGGGCTGGCCAACGACCATGCCTATCAGCGCCGCTACCCCCACCAGCTCTCCGGTGGCCAACAACAACGCGTGGGCATTGCGATGGCTTTTGCCTGCCGTCCCTCGGTCATGGTCCTGGACGAGCCAACCACTGGCCTCGATGTCACCACGCAGGCGCTGGTCCTGCAGACCATCGACGAGATGGCCGAGCGCCATCAGGTCGCCGGGCTCTACATCACGCACGATCTGGCCGTTGTTGCCTCGGTCGCCGACGAGGTCCTCGTCATGCTTTCCGGTGGAGTCGTCGAACGGGGAACCACGGAGCAGGTCCTCTACCGCCCTGGACACCGCTACACGCGCAAGCTGCTCAACGCCGTGCCCGATCTGGCCGGCAAACGCCGTGTGGGCGAGGTGGAGGCGATCACCGGTGAGCAGCCCCTGGTCTTTCCCGGCCCACACGGCCGCGGAGAGGCCGGTGTCAACCCCTTGGCTGACACTGCCCCGCTGGACGCGCGCGCTCGCCCATCCGCCGGTTTGCTCGAGGTCACCGGACTCGAACTCTCCTATGGGAAGACCAACGTGCTCGGCGGAATCGACGTCAACCTCGGTGTGGGGGAATCCCTCATGCTCCTGGGCGAATCGGGCTCCGGCAAGACGACGCTCTCGCGCTGCATCGCGGGCCTGAACGACGACTACCAGGGCACCGTGGCCCTGCACGGCACCGAGTTGGCCCCAGGCACGCGCAGCCGGACCCCTGAACAGCGCCAGGCCATCCAGTATGTGTTCCAGAGCCCCTTCTCGTCGCTGAACCCGCGTCGGACGATCCGCGAATCCGTGGAGGTGCCCCTGCAAATGGCCGGCACGTCCGACAAGCGCCGACGCCGTGCACTGGTCCTCGAAGCGCTGGACCACGTCAAGCTGGGTGCCTCGTACCTGGAGCGCCGCCCCGGAGAACTCAGTGGTGGCGAAAGGCAGCGTGCGGCGATTGCCCGAGCACTGGTCAATGCGCCCTCCGTGTTGGTCTGCGACGAGATCACTTCGGCACTGGATGTCTCAGTCCAGGCCTCCATCCTCGACCTGCTGCGCTCCCTGCAGCTGGAAACCGGCATGGCCATGCTCTTCGTGACCCACAACATCGCCCTGGCCCGCCACATCTCCCAGAGCCTGGCGGTGTTGCAGAGGGGGAAGATCGTCGACGTCGGCCCCACCGACCAGGTCCTCAACGACCCGCAGCATGACTACACTCGGCAACTGCTGGACCACGTCCCCACCTTCTAAGGAGCCGCCCCATGTCCACGCCAACACCCCACGAGGCCTCCAACGACGCCGGGCTGGCCGCGGAGGACTTCGAACGGCTCCAGGAGGTGTTCGCCCGGCATCTGGCCTCTTCGGGCGGCGGCATGTCCTTCTGTGTCTACCGTGACGGGAAACCGTTGGCCAGATTCCACGGCGGGACCACGGTCCGGCGCGGGGGGCCCCCCGCGCCGGGCTTGCCGGCCGCCCGTCCCTGGACCGGTGCCACGCGCGCGGTACTCTTCTCGGGAACCAAGGGTCTGGTGGCGACGCTGGCGGCCATCCTGGCCGGCCGCGGGCAGTTGGACGTGCGTCGTCCCGTGGCCGACTACTGGCCGGAATTCGCCGCAGCCGGCAAAGACGACGTCCCGGTCTCGTGCCTGCTCTCCCATGGGCTGGGCCTGGTCTACGTCGACCCCGAGCCGGACGGGAAAGGCGCCTACTACGACAACCGGCTCAACGCCTCGATCCTCGCAGGGCAGCGGCCCCTCTGGGCGCCCGGGACGAGGGTCGCCTACCACGCCATCACATATGGCTACCTCATGTCCGAACTGCTCCTGCGGATCACCGGGCAGGAGGTAGGCGAGTTGTTGCGCGAGCTCGTCGCCGAGCCCCTGGGCCTGGACCTCCACCTCGGTCTGCCAGCAGAACTCGACGAAGAACTGGCGACCATCTTCCGGGCCGACGGTTATGCCATCAGCACCTTCCTGACCGATCCCGAGCGGCGTCGCATCGTCGATCGCATGTACGCCGGGTCCCTGAGCGGCGACGGCGATGCCTTCAATTCGGTGGCCATGCGACGAGGCCAACTGGCTGCCGGCGGGGCCATCGGCACGGCCGAGTCCATGGCCGCCCTGTACTCGCACCTGGTCGCACCGGGGCAGCAGCTGGTCTCCCCTACCGCCCTGGCAGACGCGACCACCACGTGGAGCGAGGGAGTGGACGCAGTTAATGATCGCCCGCTGCGCTTCGGCCTGGGCTACGAGCTCGCTGATCCCCTTGGCACCTACGGGCCGGTCGTCCCCGCCTTTGGGCATTCGGGCGCCGGCGGAGGTCTCCACGGGGCGTGGCCGGGGAAGAACATCGGTTTCTCCTTCCTGACCAACGAAATGGTCGCCGAGGACCGGGACCGGCGCGCCAAGGATCTTCTGGGGGTGCTGGCGCACCTCGTCTAGCCACCGTCCGGGCTAGCCATCGCCAGGACGCCGCCGGGCGCGCGGGACGATCATCGGCGTCCCGGTGGCCGGGTCGTCGATGACCAGGCAGTCCAGGCCGAACACCCGGTGCACCAGCTCCGCGGTCACGATCTCGTCCGGCGGCCCCTGGGCGACGACTTGGCCGTCCTTCATGGCGATCAGGTGCGTGGCGTAGCGGGCCGCGTGGTTGAGGTCGTGGAGCACGGCGATCAGCGTGTTGCCGGCCTCGTGCAGGTCCGCGAACAAATCCAGCAGGTCGATCTGGTGGGCGATGTCCAGGAACGTCGTGGGCTCGTCGAGCAGCAGGATCGGCGTTTCCTGGGCCAGCGCCATGGCCGCCCACACCCGCTGGCGCTGGCCGCCGGAGAGCTCGTCGACGTGCCGCTCGCGCAGGTCGGCGATCCCGGTCGCGGCCATCGCCGCTTCGACGGCGGCCTCGTCGGCGGCGCTCCACTGGCGAATGAGTCCCTGGTGCGGGTACCTCCCGCGCGCGACGAGGTCGACGACGGTGATGCCGTCCGGGGCGATGGAGCTCTGCGGAAGCAGCCCGACGATCCGCGCCGCCTCCTTGGCCTTGTAGGACGAGATGGCCTTCCCGTCGAGCAGCACCTGGCCGGCTGTGGGGCGCAGCAGCCGCGAGAGCGCGCGCAGCAGGGTCGATTTGCCGCAGGCGTTGGGCCCGACGATCACCGTGAACGAATTCTCCGGGATCGTGACCGTCAGGTCGGTGGAGATGATGCGGCGGTCGTAGCCGAGCGTGACGGCTTCTGCGGCGAGCCGGCCGGTGGGCGCGGCGCTGTGGGTCTCCGCTGTGGCGGGATGGTCTGCGTGACGGGTCATAGGTGCTTTCGTGCTTCGTGGACGAGGAGGGCGACGAGGTAGATCCCGCCGAGGACGACCGTGACGACGCCGACCGGGACCGCCCCGGGCACCAGGTGCTGGGCGACCTGGTCGGCCCCGAGCAGCAGCAGCGCCCCGGTCAGCGCGGAGGCGCCTAGCGGGATTCCTGCCCCGCGGATCAGCCGCCGGGCGATTTGGGGCGCTGCCAGGGCAATGAACGCGATCGGCCCGGCGATGGCGGTGACCGTGGCGATTAGCCCCACACCGATGACCAGTATCGCCAGCCGGGCCGGTTCGGCGGCCACGCCGTGGGCCCGGGCGGCGTCGTCGCCGAGCTCGAGCTGGCGCAGCGGACGCACGACGACGACCGTGGCCAGCCCCAGGACCGCGAGCGGGACGAGGGCGAACGCGGTCTCCGGCCACCCCACCAGGGAGATCGACCCCGCGCCCCAGATCGAGGCGGCCATGGCGACCTCGGTCTGCGCACGCAGCAGCAGATACGTGTTCACGCTGTTCAGCAACGCCGTCATGGCGATGCCGACGATGATGAGCCGGAAGCCCTGCACGCCCCCGCGCCACGCCAGCAGGTAGACCACCAAGGCGGTTGCCAGCCCGCCGATGAGCGCCCCGGCCGCCTCGGCGACGAGCTGGCTGCCGAGCAGCGTGATGGAGATGATCGCCCCGGTGTAGGCGCCGGTGGAGAAGCCGATGATGTCCGGGGAGCCCAGCGGGTTGCGGGTCAGGGTCTGGAAGAGCGCCCCGGAGACGGCCAATGCGGCCCCGAACACGACGGCGGCGAGCACCCGCGGCAGCCGCCATTCCAACACGATGGTGCTGGCAAAGCCCTGGTTCCCTCCCAACGCCGCGATGACCTGGCCCGGGTTCATCGGGTAGTCCCCCAGGCCCAGCGCGACCAATGCCAGCAGCACCACGGCGGCTGCCAGGCTCCCGGGGACCACCAGCGCCCGGCGGGCGAGCCGGCCCCAGGCGGGGACCAGGCGGTGCGGGCTGGCGCTGCCGGAGGCTGCCGCGGCGGATGGGGCCCTCACAGCTGGCTCACCCGGGCCCGGCGCACCAGCAGGATCAGCACCGGGGCGCCGAGCACCGCGGTGACGATCCCGACCTGCAGCTCGCCCGGACGCATCACCACCCGCCCCAGCACGTCGGCGGCCAGCACCAGGATCGGGGCGAGCAGCACGCTGTAGACGATGATCCAGCGCTGGTCCGGCCCCACGATCCACCGGGCGGCATGCGGGATCATCAAGCCCACGAACATGATCGGCCCGGCCATCGCGGTCGCCGCCCCGGCCAGCAGGGTGATCGCCAGCAGGGCCAGCACGCGCGTGCGCATCACCTTCGCCCCGAGCGAGCGGGCCAGGTCATCGCCCATCGCGACCGCATTGAGCGAGCGGCCCAGCAGCAGGGCCAGGACGAGCCCCGCGACCAGGAAGGGCGCCGCCGTCGTGATCGGTTCCCAGCCGCGGTCCGCCAACGACCCCGCCTCCCAGGCGCGCATCGCGTTGTACCCCCGCGGATTGGCCAGCACCATCGCCGAGGTGATGCCCGCCAGCACGGCCCCGATCGCCACCCCGGCCAGGGTGATCCGCGCCGGGCTGACCGAGCCCCGGGCGCCGGAGCCGATGAGGTAGACCACCACGGTCGTGGCCAGGGCGCCGGCGAAGGCGAACCACAGGTAGCCCAGCTGCGAGGCGATGCCCAGCACGCCGACCCCCAGGGCGACGGCGAAGGACGCCCCGGCGTTGACCCCGAGGATGCCCGGGTCGGCGAGCGGATTGCGGGTCACGGCCTGGATCAGGGCACCGGCGACGCCGAGCCCGGCGCCCACGAACAGGCCCAGCACGGTGCGCGGCAGGCGCAGCGTGAGCACCCCCGAGGCGTCGTCCCCGGTGCCGGATCCGGTGACCGCCGCCCAGACGGTGGCCGGTGCGATGTCCCGGGTGCCGATGGCAAGGCTCAACAGCACGACGGCGGCCAGGCCCACCAGGGCCAGGGCGAAGCCGGTGGCCCGGCGGGCCGGGGCGGTGCGTGCCGGCGCCGCGGCTGCCAGGGCGGCGGGGTCGCCGGGGCCCGGGGGCCCCTCCGGTCCACCGCGGGCGGGGGAAGCAGCATCGAGGGTCACCGAATTAGTTTAGGCTGTCCTTGCTTCACTTTGCGTCCCGAAAGGTTGATCCATGAGGTTGTTCCGCACGTCCCTGGCAGTCCTGGCGGCTGTGGTCCTGGCCCTGACCGGCTGCTCGTCGGGCTCGGACGCCCCGTCCACGGGACCGGAACCCTCCGGGGCGGCGGCCTCGGGCACCTTCCCCCAAACCGTCCAGACGGCCTTCGGCGACGTGACCATCGACCGGGCCCCGCAACGCGTGGTCGCCCTGGGCTGGGGCGACGCCGAGACCGCACTGGCCCTCGGCGTGCAACCGGTGGGCGCCTCGGACTGGCTCGGCTTCGGCGGCGAGGGCGTCGGGCCCTGGGCCGAGGGGATGTATGACACGGCACCGAAGATCATCGACACGCTGGAGCCCTCCTACGAGGCGATCGCCGCCCTGAAGCCGGACCTGATCCTCGACGTGCGCGGCAGCGGCGACCACGACCGGCACGAGCGGCTCGCCGAGATCGCCCCGACGGTGGGCATCCCCGAGGGCGGGGAAAACTACCTGACGGACATGGAGGACCAGGTCGAGATGATCTCCACCGCCCTCGGTGTCCCGGACGAGGGCGATGCCCTGCTGCGCCAGGTCGACGACGCCTACGCCAAGGCCGCCGATGCCCACCCGGAGTGGAAGGGCAAGACGGTCACCGCGGCGACCAAGACCAGCGAGGGCTGGGGCGCCTACATTGCCGGCGGCGGCCGGGTGGAGACCCTCGAGAGGCTGGGCTTCAAGCAGAACCCGGCCATCGCCGCGCTGCCGGTGAACTCCGGCGGGTTCTCCGTTGACATCTCCAGCGAGAAGCTCGACGTGCTGGATGCCGACCTCATTGTGGCGTTCCCGATCTTCCTGGAGGCCACCGCCATCACCGAGGACCCGCAGTGGAAGAAGCTCTCCACCGTGCAGGCCGGGCATGCGGTGGTCATCGACGGGGACCTCTCCGCCGCTTATTCGATCAACTCCACCCTTGCGGCCCTCTACACGGTCAAGCACCTGACCCCGTTGCTCGAGAAGGCCCTGCCCGCCGCGTAGCCCCGCAGCGGCCGCAGCCGGTCGGGCTCGGCCGGGGTTGGCCGGGCAGGGGTGGGGCGGCCGCCGGCGCCCGGCCGTTACTGTGGCAGTATGCAATCCCCCATCGAGAGCTACCTGCGTCGCCTGCACGCCGAGCTGTCCGAGCTGCGCACGGGCCGGCCCTACCAGGGCATCCCCGCCATGGCCGGCGCCGACCCGGAGGACTTCGCGATCTGCCTGGCCACGGTCGACGGGTACGTCTACGAGGTCGGGGACGCCGACACCGAGTTCTCGATCCAATCCGTCTCGAAGCCGTTCACGTACGGGCTGGCCCTGGAGGACCTGGGCCCGGAGGCCGTCGACGAGAAGATCGACGTCGAACCCTCCGGGGACGCCTTCAACGAGATCTCGCTGGCCGCCGGCAGCGGCCGGCCGGCCAACGCCATGATCAACGCCGGGGCCATCGCCGCGACCTCGCTGATCAAGGGCTCCGGCGGCCGCAAGGGCTTCGACAGGATCCTCTCGCTCTACTCCGATTTCGCCGGACGGCCGCTGGCTGTGCGCGAGTCGATCTACCGTTCCGAGCTGCGCACCGGCCACCGCAACCGCGCCCTGGCCTACCTGCTGCGCAGCTTCGACGTCATCGAACGGGACCCCGAGCAGGGACTGCGCAACTACTTCCGGCAGTGCTCGGTCATGGTCAACGCCCGCGATCTGGCGCTGATGGCCGCCACGCTGGCCAATGGCGGCACCCACCCGGTGACGGGCAAGGAGGTCATGGGCATCGACTCCATCCAACGGGTGCTCTCGGTGATGATGACCTGCGGTATGTATGACGACGCCGGGTCGTGGACCAGCGCCGTGGGCATGCCCGCCAAGTCCGGGGTCGGCGGCGGCCTGCTGGCTGTCCTGCCGGGCCAGCTGGGATTGGCCGTCTACTCCCCTCCGCTGAACGACCACGGCTCCAGCGTGCGAGGCGTCGCGGCCTCCGAGCGCATGGCCGCTGACATGGAACTGCACTTCGTGCGGGCAGCACGCATGGGCAAGTCCGTGATCCGCGAACGCTACGACCTCACCGAGGCCCCCTCCGGCGTGCGCCACAACGACGAGGCCACCGCGGTCCTGGCCGAGCACGGCCACCGGGCCCAGATCCTCGAGCTGAACGGGGACCTGCTCTTCGCCGGCGCCGAGTCGATGGTCCGCGCCGTCAGCGCTCTGCCCGACGAGGTCGAGCTCGTCATCCTGGACGTGCGCCGGGTCGACGAGGTCGGCGACGTCGCGCTGACCATGTTGTGCGAGCTGCGCGACGAGCTGGCCGCAGCCCGGCGCCGGCTGGTGCTCATCGAGGCCGAGGGATCGATTGCCGACGCCGTGGCCACCGGGCGCAACGACGTCCCCGTCTTCGGCACCCGCAACGACGCCGTCGAATGGGCCGAGGAGTGGCTCATCGCCGTCCACGGCGCGAGGGGGCTGGTCCCCGACGTCGTGCAGATCCCGGATTTCCCGGCCGTCGGTCCGCTGGAGCCGGGCCAGGTCGCCGCCCTCGAGGAGCTCATGGAGGAGCGCCGCTACGACGACGGCCAGGTCATCCGCCGCGTGGGGCAGAAATTCGGCGGCATCTACTTCATCCTCTCCGGCAAGGTCGCCACGACCAGCACCCAGCACGGCCACCGCTTCCGCCATGCGACCCTGGGCGCGGGCATGACGTTCGGCGAGATCGCCCTCGGCGGCGACCGCGGCCAGTCGCTGCGCGTGACCGCCGATGGACGGGTCCAGCTCAAGGTCCTTTCCGCCGAGGCCATCGAGCGGCTCGAGCAGGACACCCCGGAGCTGGCGCTCTCGTTCTGGAAGGCCGTCGCCCGGGATGCGTACACGCGCGTGGAGCAGAATTTCCGGGAGGCAGCGGTCCGCGAACGCGACCAGACCCTGGACGAGTAGGTCCACGCCCGGTCGGCGCAGGCCGTCGACGCAGGCCCGCGGCGCAGCGGAGTACAGATGTCCGAGTTTCCGCCGCTTGCCGGACTGGATTGCGGCAGAAAGTCGGACACCTGCGCCGCCGTCGTTCCCTCGGTCACAAAAGGTTCCGGATATACATAGGACTTTGATATAAATGTCCTATGCAAAACCCGACAGGAACGCCCGGCGACGCGGAGTACTCCGACGTCGCCTGGCTGCTCGAGGAGCTGTTCCGCCTCTCCCGCCGGATCAGCCCGACCAGTGCCTATTCGCTGACGGTCTACTCCGCGCTGGCCTCGCTGAGCCGGCACGGAGACGCCCGGCTGACCGAACTGGCCGCCTACGAGGGCGTCAGCCAGCCCACGATGACCCAGGCCGTCGGCCGGCTCAAGCGCGACGGACTCGTCCAGCAGATCCCCGACCCCCGCGACGGCCGGGCGGTGCTGATCAGCATCACCGAGGCCGGCCGGGCCGCCCTGGCCGAACGGCGCAGCACCCGCGGCGAACGCGTCGCCGGCCTGCTGGCCCAGCTTGACCCGGCGGACCAGCAGGCGATCGTCGCCGCGACCGGCCCCTTGCGCAAACTCGCCGAGGCCGTCCCGGACCGGCGCACCGGCGCCCAGGGCAACCAACCAACCACACCATTGAAATGGGAGCGCCAATGAGCGGAGCACCACGGACCGGCCACCCCAAGCCGGCCAGCCCCTTCAAACAACCCAAGGCCGTGTACGCACTGGCCTTCGCCTGCGTCGTGTCCTTCATGGGCATCGGATTGGTGGACCCGATCCTGCCGGCGATCGCGTCCGACCTGGACGCCTCGCCCAGCCAGGTCACCATGCTGTTCACCAGCTACCTGCTGGTCACCGCCGTCGCGATGCTCTTCACCGGCTGGATCTCCAGCCACATCGGCGCCAAGCGCACGCTGATCTACGGCCTGTCGATCATCGTCGTCTTCTCCGCGCTGGCCGGCCTGTCCGACTCGATCGGCGGGATCGTCGGATTCCGCGCCGGCTGGGGCGTGGGCAACGCCATGTTCATCGCCACTTCGCTGGCCGTCATCGTCGCCTCGGCCTCCGGCGGCTTCGTCGGCGCGATCGTGCTCTACGAGGCCGCACTGGGCCTGGGCATGGCCACCGGGCCCCTGCTGGGCGGGCTGCTGGGGAACATCAGCTGGCGCGGCCCGTTCCTGGGCGTCGCCGGGCTGATGCTGATCGCCCTGATCGCCACCATCACCATGGTCGCCCCGACACCCAAACCGGTGAAGAAAACCAGCATCCTGGACCCACTCAAGGCGCTGAAGCACCGCGGCCTGCTGACCATGTCGCTGATGGCCCTGTGCTACAACTGGGCGTTCTTCACCGTCCTGGGCTACGCGCCGTTCCCGATGGGACTGGACGCGATCCACCTGGGCTACGTCTTCTTCGGCTGGGGCCTGCTGGTCGCCGTCTTCTCCGTCTTCGGCGCTCCGTGGCTGCAGCGCACGCTCGGCATCGCCGGCACCCTGTACCTGAACCTGGCGCTGTTCACCGTCATCATCCTGGTCATCGGCATCTGGGTCCACCAGCCCTCCGTGCTGATCCCCGCGGTCATCGCCACCGGCATCTTCATCGGCGTGAACAACACGGTCACCACCCAGGCCGTCATGACCGTTTCCCCGGTCGAACGCCCCGTCGCCTCGGCTGCCTACGGGTTCGTGCGCTTCATCGGCGGCGGCCTGGCCCCTCTGGCCGCCGGCAAGCTCGTCGAGCACTACAACATGCACGTGCCGTTCATCATCGGCGCCGGCGCCCTGCTGATCGGGCTGGCGATCCTCGCCTCCGGCCACAAGCTGCTGCGCCAGGCCGAGGAGGCCCAGGCCGCGGACACCGCTGCCGCCGCGGGCTCCGATGCCCCGGCTGCACCCGACGCCCGGGCGGGACGCGACATCGTCCCCGTCGACCATGCCGCCTCCGCGGCCCTCGACGGCCCGGTCGAGGGCGAGGTGGTCGCCGCCATCGACTCGACGGAAACCGCCGACCGCGTCGTGGACAAGGCCTTGCGCGTGGCCGCCGCCCAGCATCTGAAGGTGCATGTGGTGCATGCCCTCGAATCCGCGGTTGCCAGCGACACCGCCCTCGACGGCGAAGACGCCAGCGCCGCTGCGGCCGCGGTCTCCGCCCAGCTCGACCGCCTCGCCACCGCCGGGGTCCCCGCCGCCGGTTTCATCCTGTTCACTGGCCCCGGACGTCCGGCCGACCATGCCGGAGCCGGACATGCCGTGGCCTCCTACGCGAACCGGATCGACGCCCGGTCGCTGGTCATCGGGGCCCCGACGCACGGCGGGCTCTCGGCCCTGATGGATGCCTCGGCGACCCAGGAGATCTGGCGGACAGCCCGCACGGACGTGAGCATCGTGACGCCCGAGGCGACCGTGCCGCTGCGCAGCTGACCGG
Organism: Arthrobacter sp. JSM 101049; assembly: GCF_041679245.1. Lineage (NCBI taxonomy): Bacteria > Bacillati > Actinomycetota > Actinomycetes > Micrococcales > Micrococcaceae > Arthrobacter > Arthrobacter sp. JSM 101049. The sequence continues at coordinate 733,420 of NZ_JBGFFC010000002.1, forward strand.
TCCCGTTCCGGCCCCGCGGCCCGCACCGACCGCCGTGTCGTTGCGGGCCGCCGGCGTTCCGGACCACCGGCGTTCCGGGCCGGTGCCGCGACCGCGCACGGCGCGGACCCGAGAGCGGACGCCGGGCGGGGGACGGCGGGACGCGGACCGATCTGTCATGGCCCGCTGCTAGATTCGAGGGGAACGACGCCGGGAACCTCCCGGGCGCGGAGGGGGTGTGATGTTCCTGCTGGACAGCGAGCAGACCGGGGAGGCCGGGGAGGCCGGACCGCTGGTCTTTTCGGCCTCGGACCTGGTCATCGCCAGCGAGTGCGAATACCAGAGCCTGTACCGGCTGGACGTGAAACTCGGGCGCCGTCCGAAGCCCAGGTTCGAGGACGACGCCATGGCAGCCCGCGCCGCCGACCTCGGGGACGTCCACGAACAACACGTCCTGGCCCAGCTGCTCGAGGCCCACGGGCCCTGGGACCGCAAGCGCGGCACCGGCGTCCGGCAGATCGACAAGGCATCCCCGCAGATGGACCGAGCCGGACTCGAGCGGCTGGCCGACGAAACCACCGAGGCACTCACGCTCGGGGCCGACGTCGTCTTCCAAGCCACCTTCTTCGACGGCGAGTTCCTGGGCTTCGCCGACTTCATCGTCCGCGATGTCGACGGCCGCTACGCCGTCTGGGACTCGAAGCTGGCCCGCCATGCCAAGGTCACCGCGCTGTTGCAACTGGCCGCCTACGGGGACCAGCTCGAGCGCCTCGGCTTCGAGCCCTCCCCCGTGGCCACGCTGGTGCTGGGCAACCTCCAGCACAGCGAGCACCCGATGCCCGACCTGCTGCCCGCCTACCGCGAACGCCGGGACCGCTTCCGCCGGCTCACCGCCACCCACCGCGCCTCCGGGGCACCCGTGGGCTGGGCCCGGGAGGACATCAGCGCCTGCGGCCGGTGCGACTACTGCGCCGAGCAGGTCACCGCGCACGACGACCTGCTGCTCATCGGCGGCATGACCACGGCCCGGCGCCGCAAGCTCATCGTCGCCGGGATCACCACCATGCACCAGCTCGCCGAACAGCCCGCACCCGCCGGGGAGCACCCGGAGTCGGCCCTGGGCAGGCTGCGCGAGCAGGCCCGCGCGCAAACCGGGCTGCTGGACTTCGACGGGTCGGCCGAGGCCGGCGACCACCCGGTGTCCTACCGCCTCCAGCCGGCCCACACCATCGGCTCGCTGCCGCCGGCCAGCGACGGGGACATCTTCTTCGACTTCGAGGGCGACCCGCTCTGGCAGGACCCGGAAACCGGCAGCTGGGGCATCGAGTACCTCTTCGGCGTCATCGAGCACGACACCGGGACCCCGCTGTTCCGCCCGTTCTGGGCGCACTCGCGGGCGGGAGAGAAACGAGCGTTCCTGGACTTCCTGGCCTACGTCGAGGAACGCCGCCGGCGCTGGCCGGACCTGCACGTCTACCACTACGCCGCCTACGAGAAGTCGGCGCTGCGCAACCTCTCGACCACCCACACCGCCGGCGAGTACACCGTGGACGCCTGGCTGCGCGAGGGGCTGCTGGTGGACCTGTTCGACACCGTGCGGCATTCGCTGCGCATCTCGGAGCGCTCGTATTCGATCAAGAAGCTCGAGCCGCTCTACATGGGTGGGAACCTGCGCGGCGGCGACGTCAAGGATGCCGGCGCCTCCGTGGTCGCCTACGCCCACTACTGCGCCGCCCTCGAGACCGGCCGGTCCGGCGAGGCCGAACGGATCCTAGACTCCATCGCCGACTACAACGAATACGACTGCCTCTCCACGCTGCGGCTGCGCGACTGGCTGCTCGGCCTCGCCGCCAACCGTCCCGCCATCCCAGGATCCGGATCCTCGGAGTCTGGAACCGGGAATCCTGGACCCGCAGCGCCTGGCCCGGCCACCGGCACCGCCACCGCCGTCGTTCCCGGAACCGAGGCCCCGCCCACCGCGGCCTACCAGCCCAGCGAGGAGGAGCTCGCCCTCCAGGCGTATCTGGAGCTCGACACGGACTTCTCGGCACTGGACGACGACGCCCGGGAACGCGCCCGGGCCGACCACGCCGCGGTCGCGATGGTCGCCGCGGCCACCGGCTACCACCGCCGCGAGGACAAGCAGTTCTGGTGGGGCCACTTCGACCGGCTCGACTCCCCCGTCGACGACTGGTCCGGCACCCGCAACGTCTTCCTCGTGGACTCGGCCGAGGTCCTCGAGGACTGGGCCACCCCGCCGCGGGCCAGGACCCAGCGCCGCGTGCTCGAACTGACCGGAACCGCCTCGGACGGGACCGACCTGCGCGCCGGCAGCACCTGGTTCCGCATGTACGACGCCCCCGTCCCCGAGGGCGCCGACGTCGCACTGGACCCCGAGGGGCTGCCGCTGCCGCAGGCGCGGGGCGGGATCTTCGATACCATGCTCACCGCAGTGGAGACCCGCGGCGAGACCACTGTGCTCACGGTCGTCGAGAAGTCCTCCGGCCGCATCGCCCCCTACCCGCAGACCCCGATGGCGCTGACCCCCGGCAAGCCGGTCATGACCGCCTCCATCCGCCAGGCGCTGGCCGAGCTGGCCCGCGAGGTCGGGTCCGGGCTCGCGGTCCCCCCGCCCCCAGCGCACGACGGCGGTGCCCCACCGGTGCTCCGCCAGGCACCGACGCTGCCCCGGCACCCCGGGATCGACATCCTGCGCCGCCGGAGACCGCGCCTGGCCACCCTGGATGGTTTGCCCGCCGTGCTGCCCGGTACGGACGGCCGCGGCGACTACACCAGCGCGATCACCGAGGCCGTGGCCGACCTGGACCGCTCCTACCTGGCCGTGCAGGGCCCGCCCGGCACCGGCAAGACCCACGTCGGCTCGCACGTCATCGCCGCCCTGGTCGCCCGCGGCTGGAAGATCGGCGTCGTCGGCCAGTCCCATGCCGTCGTGGAGAACATGCTCACCGCGACCATCACCAAGGCCGGACTCGACCCGGACCGGGTCGGCAAGAAGCCCAAGGACCCCTCGGTGCCCCACGCCTGGACGGTCACAGACGAGAAGAAGTTCGATGCGCTCCTCGGTTCCGCCGAGGGCGCGCTCATCGGCGGGACCGCCTGGACGATGACCGGCCGGCAGGTCCCCGCCGGATCACTGGACCTGCTGGTCATCGACGAGGCCGGGCAGTTCTCGCTGGCCAACACGCTGGCGGTCTCCCGGGCGGCGGGACGCCTGCTGCTGCTCGGCGACCCGCGCCAACTGCCCCAGGTCACCCAGGGCACCCACCCCGAGCCGGTCGACGAATCAGCGCTGGGCTGGCTCTCCGAGGGCTCGGCCACCCTGCCCACGGACCTGGGCTACTTCCTCGCCGACTCCTGGCGCATGCACCCCGAGCTGTGCCGGAAGGTCTCCACGCTCAGCTATGCCGGCCGGCTCGCCGCCGCCCCGGCGGCCTCGCTGCGCCGGCTCGACGGCGCAGCCCCCGGTGTCGAGACCATCCTGGTGGAGCACCACGGCAACGCGACCTCCAGCCCCGAGGAGGCCGACGAGGTCATCGCGCAGGTCCGCCGCCACCTGGGCCTGCGGTGGGACGACGGCGGACACAGCCCCGTCCGGCCCCTGGGGCAGGAGGACGTCCTGGTCGTCGCCGCCTACAACGCCCAGGTCAACCTGGTCCGCGAACGGCTCGATGCCGCCGGGCTCGCCGGGGTGCGGGTGGGCACCGTCGACCGCTTCCAGGGCCAGGAGGCACCGGTCGTGCTGGTGAGCATGGCCGTCTCGGCCGCTACGGAGGCCCCCCGCGGGATGGACTTCCTGCTCAACCGCAACCGGATCAACGTCGCCGTGTCCCGGGGACAATGGCGTGCGGTCCTGGTCCGTTCACCCGACCTGACGAACTTCCTGCCCAGCAGGCCCGAGGGGCTGGCCGAACTCGGTGCCTTCGTGGGCCTCTGCAGCTGACCGGCCGGGAAGGCGGCCGACAGGGAAGCCGGCCGGTCGGCCCGCCGGCGGCTGCTAGCGTGTGGCCATGAGCGTTTTCCACGGCCTGGTTGCCTACCCCGTCACCCCGTTCGACGACTCCGGGGCGGTCAACCATGCCGCACTGCGCCGGCAGCTGGCCTCCCTGGCGGTCTCCGGGGTGGATGCGGTGGCCGTGCTGGGCTCCTCGGGCAGCTTCGCCTACCTGGACGCTGCCGAACGGGCCTCCGTCATCGCCACCTCCGTCGCCGCGGTGCGCGAGGCCAACCCGGAACTGCCGGTCCATGCCGGCGTCAGCGCCGTGTCCACGGGGGAACTGATGCGCCACGTCGAGGCAGCCGTGGCCGCCGGCGTCGACGGGCTGCTGCTCTCGACCGTCTCCTACGTCCCGCTCGACGACAACGAGGTGGCCACCCAGTGCCGGCTCGTCGCCGCCGCCTCACAGACCCCCATCTGCCTCTACTCGAATCCCGGCACCACGAACTTCTCCTTCTCCCTGGACCTCATCGCCGAGCTCGCCGCAGAACCGACGATCGTGGCCGTGAAGGAATCCGCCCCCGATGCCGCAACGTTCATCGAGCGGTACCAGGCCCTCTCCTCCCGCGTCCCGGCCGGCTTCAGCCACGGCATGAGCGGGGACGCGCTCATCGCCGAGGCCGGGTTCGCCGCCGACGCCTGGCACTCCGGGCCGGCCTCGGTGCTCCCGGCCCACCATGCCGCCCTGCGCGCCGCGCTGGCCGCCGGCGACAGCGCCGAAACCGACAGGCTGCGCGCCGAACTCGCCCCGCTGATGCACGAATTCACCGGGCTGCGCAAGCTGAGCAACCTCTATGCCTTGGCCCGCGCCGCCGGAATAGATTCGGGGGAACCGCGTCGTCCGTTGCTGCCCATCCCCGGCAGCAGCCAGCGCGACCTCGCCCGCCTGATCGGCACGCTGTCGGACCCGCTGTAGGACGCGCGGCGCCCGTCCGGACCCACCCGCGGCCGTGGCCCGGATCTCGTCGATGCCCACCCGGCGTTCCAGGGTTCGAAGTCCAGCGCCACTCGTGCTAGACAAGGGGGCATGGAAATGCGCAATTTGGCGGGCACCATGGTGCGTCCGCTCGGTTTGGGGTGCATGAACCTCAGCCATGGGTATTCGAAATTCCCCAGTTACGCGGACGGCGCGACCCTGCTGCGCCACGCCCTCGACGCCGGGGTCGACCACTTCGACACCGCGACGCTCTACGGCAGAGGCTGCAACGAGGAGCTCCTCGGTGCCGCCTTGGGCAAGCGCCGCGACGAGTTCTTCCTGGCCAGCAAATGCGGGCTGGAGATCCTGGCCCCGGGTGAGCGTGGCCACATCGACGGCCGCCCGGAGACCCTCCGGGCACAGGCCGAGGCCTCCCTGAACCGGCTGGGCACCAGCTACATCGACCTGTACTACCTGCACCGGCTCGACCCCTCCGTCCCGGTGGAGGAGAGCGTCGGCGCCTTGGCAGACCTGGTCGCCGAAGGCGCCATCGGGGCCATCGGCCTCTCGGAGGTCTCCGCGGCGACGCTGCGCCGCGCCTGGGCCGAGCACCCGATCGCCGCCGTGCAGAACGAATACTCCCTGGCCACCCGGAACTCGGAGCTGGGCCTGCTGGAGGCCTGCCGCGAGCTGGGTACCGCCTTCGTCGCCTTCAGCCCGCTGAGCCGCGCCTTCCTCACCGGCACGCTGCGCGACCCGGCGTCGCTGCCGGCGAACGACATGCGCCATGCCATGCCGCGCTTCTCAGCGGAGAACTACCCGGCCAACCTGAAGTTGGTCGACCAGCTCCAGGTCATCGCGCAGCGTCTGGGCATCACCTGCGCCCAGCTGGCCTTGGCCTGGGTGCTGGCCCAAGGCGAGCACGTGCATGCCATCCCGGGCACCACCAGCATCGAGCACCTGGACGAGAACCTGGGGGCCGAACCGGTGGTCCTGGACGAGGCGACCCTGGCCGAGGTCGGCGCCCTCATCAACGCCGACACCATCCACGGTGCCCGCTACAACGCCGGCCAGCAGCGCACAATCGACACCGAGGAGTTCGCGGCCACCCGCTGACCCCCAGGCTGCCCGGTACGACGGCGGTGCCTCCAGAGCATCGGGAGGCGCTGTCCGTCAGTGCGATCGCATCCACGGCCAGTGTGGTCCCGGTTCCCGCCTGTCCCTTTGAAGCAGCCCGTCCGGGTCTGGCCCTACCCTCGTCGGAAGTGCGGGCCCATGCCCTCCCCCGGTTTGCTGGTCAGCGTCGCACGCGGACGTGCTGTACACCTGCCACGGCGTCACGAATTGCCCGGCGTTCTGAGGGTCCGCGCGGCAACCGTGTATGCCTGGGTGGCGGCGGTGAGGTAGGCGCTGACGCCGTTTCGTTGGTCTGCGGTGAGTTCGGCGAGCGCGTCTTGGATGGGGAGACGCACTCGTCGGAGTACGCCGTCCAGGGCGGCGGGCAGGTGTCCGGAGTGGGCGATCAGGTTGCGCCGACGGTCAGCGGGATCTTCGGTCCTGATTGCGACGCCGATAGCGATGAGCCGGTCGACCAGGCGGGTGGTGGCGCCGGTCGACAGGCCGAGCCGCCCGGCAAGGTCCCCGCTGGTCATCGGTCCGTCGAGGTCGAGCAGGTTGCTCGCCTGGTAGTCGGTACCGGACAGCCCGACGGCATCGGCCGCGGCCTGGTGGAACAGCGTCACCGCCGCCAGGTACCGACGGTAGTCGCCGCGGTCGACACGTGGATTTGAGTAATCGTCTGCCTTCATGCAACTATTGTCCTCATGCAGGAAAGTATACAGGGTACCCTCGCTCAAATCATTCAGGCATGGGATGCTGGCGACGCGACCGCCTACGCACGGCACTTCACCCCGGATGCCGCCTACGTGATCTTCGCCGGCGCCGTTAGCTACGGCCGGGACGCGATCCGCCGCGACCATGAGCCCGTGCTGGCCACGTTTCAAAAGGGCAGCCGGATGCGGATGTCGATCACCCAGATCCGCTACCTGGACGATGACACCGCCTACGTGTTGACCGAAGGAGGCGTCGGCAAGGGCAAGCGGATTCCGTTGAACAAGGTTCAGAGCTTCCTTTTTCGCAGACAGCCCGACGGATCGTGGCTCTGCGAGGCCTTCCAAAACACCAAGAAGAACCGACTGATGATCTGGCTCGCCGCCCGCGGCGCCAAGCATCAGCACGAGAGCGCAACGGTGAATGCCACGCCGGACCCTGGGGCGGCTCAGGTGGAAGGACCGGGGAGCTGAGGGTCCTCGTCATCGGCGCAGCAGGCCGAACCGGGCTCCACGTCGTCGACTAGGCGGTTGGTCGCGACGCCATGGGTCCCGGAGTCCACGATGAGGGCGTGTGCGACCAAGACGCGGTGAGCTGTGCCGTCGGGTCGAGTGCGATCCGGCGCATGCTGCCCCGGCCCCGATCGAGGCCGGCGTGACGCGGCTGGTCACGACCAGCAGCCGCTCGATCGTGGCCACGAAGCCCAAGGACCTCGAATGACCCTTGAGAACCGGGGCTATTTCCCGTACTTCCTCCGGGCCGGGTCGATGACCTTCTTGACGTCGAAGAACTTCCCGAGCACGTGGTGCTTGCCCTTCAGTGCGGCCGCCATGCTCAGCCCGTCGACGTTGATGCGGGCCTGGCGCAGGTAGTCGTCGGTCAGCTGCATCCAGGCGGGGGTGGAGGCGTCGATGCCGAAGAAGAAGTCGAAGCCGTCCTTCTCCAGCAGCCGGTACTTCGCGCCCGAATAGTGCCCGATGCCGGCCAGGTCGGCGCCGAAGGGGAAAATCAGCAGGTCGGTGTCGCCGATGAGGGGGCGGACCTCATCGTCCCACTTCCGGGTGTCGCGCTTGATGCGCCCCAGCGAGGAGTCGGTCAGGTTGGCGTGGCCCCAGGTGTGGGAGGCGAAGACCCAGCCCTCGTCCTTCAGCGCCGCGGCGACCTTCTTCGCCTGCTTCCTCTGCGCGGGCAGGTCGATGTGCTGGTCGTCGCCGTATTCGAGGTCGCTGGTGCGGTAGCCCAGCACGCCGTTGTAGCCGGTCAGGGCGATGATGCCCTTGGACCCGCGGTAGGAGAAGTCCGGGTGCTCCGCGACGAAGTCGTCCACGATGGTGGGCAGGTCGTAGGAGCCGTGGAGCGTCTTTCCCTTCGCGTCCCGGTAGGTGTTGGTGACCTTCCCGTCGTCGTCCACTGTCAGGTTGGTGGCGAACCCGTCGCCGTCCATGTACTCGTAGTAGCTGACATCGTCCTCCGAGAGCACCAGCGGCTTCTTGCCCTTCGGCAGCTTGATCGGCCGGTACTCCATCTCGCCCTGCTTGTTCTTGCGGGCGATGTCGTGCGGGTTCACCAGCACGTAGCCCTTCCGGTACAGCGAGGCGAGGATGGCCTTGAACTCCTTGACGGTGACCATGTAGTCCGCGTAGCCCTGCGCGCTGGGTCCCGGGTCGAAGGCGCGTTTCGGGTCGACGATCAGCGAGTGGAAGAACAGGTGGGAGATCTGCGAGTTGTCCTTCCATTCGACGGCCCGGTGCTGCTGCCGGGTGATCTTCTCGGCCAGCTCCGCCACCTCGGGGCCGTCGTACGGCTTCAGTTCCTTCAACGCGGCGGCGTAGTCGTACTGGGCTGCCGCCGTGGTGGCTGCATTGAGGGCGCCCTGGCGTTCCGCTGCCGAGGGCCCCGACGGTTCCGGCGAGGAGGCAGGGCCCTGTCCTGCCCAGGAGCCGCCGCCCGGAGCGGTCGAGGAGCCGCCGGACTCCGGTCCGGCCGAACATCCGGACAGAGCCACCAGGACCGCCAAGGCCGCAGCCGTGAAGGCCGTCCTCGTGGACCGGGCCGTGCCGTGTGGGAACATGTTCCGCACCCCCTTGATACGTCGGCGGGCGGCGGCCGTCGGTTTCTGGGGCTGGGCCACCGATGGCTCCACGCTAGCCCTCCGGACCCCGCTGCCCCGGGGCGACACGCCTGGGTGGCCGGCGTGGCGGACGGGCGAGGGACGGCCCCGGCGGCAGACGCCGCGGCTGCCGGGGGCGGAGGTATCCCGGCGCCTGGGTCAGCCCCAGGCGAGGCGGGGACCCGTCGCCTGCGTGAAATGGGTGGACTCCACGCTCGGTGTTCCCGGCATATCGGCAGCCGCGCTCGTCACCAGCCGGTCCAGTTCATCCAACACCGGCGAGGAGAACTGGCCGAATTCCTGGTGGAGGTCATGTCGGAAGGCCAGCAGCACCCGGCGTGCCGCGCAGACTGCGCCCACGCCCACCTGGGCCCGAACGAGCACCTCGAGTGACCATTCATCCAGCGGATCCAACCCCCGTGCGCGCCCCGCCGCGTCGATGGCCGCGCGCAGGTCCCCGGAGTCGAGGAGGCGCTGTGCCGTGCTGGCATGATGGCGGATCCGCTGGGCGCGGAGCCGATCCTGCTCCTCCAGGACCCAATCCTCGTACCACCCGGGCAGCAGGTCCGGCTCCCGCCCGAACCAGCCGCCCGCCGTGTTGTTCCCGCCCCCGCAGGCCGTGTCGGGTTCGAGCGTGCCGGTCAGTTCTGCACGTTCCCGGTCCAGGTCCACCGCCACGGCGGGGGCCAGGGCAAGCATTGTGTCGTGGCGGGACAGCAGGCCGGGCAGGTCGCGTCCGACGTGGTGGATGGCCACGCGCAGGCTGTCCAGGGCGCGGTGTTCGGTGCTGGCTGGCCAGAGGTGCCCGCACAGCACCACGCGCGGGGACGGTCCGGCCACCGCCAGGTAGGCGATGAGGCGTTGGGAGCGCTGCGGCACGCGGAGCGGCTCCCCGTCGCGGACCAGATGCCACCCACCCAGGACCTGCAGCCGATAGCCGTGCGGGGGCCAGCCGTCCGCGTCCCGCAGCATGGCCTGCACCCCCGTTCCGCTGGTGGCATGGCATCCATCCGTGTGCCGCCCATGTTCCTCGCCCGGCCGGGGCGCGTCAATGCCGGGTTGCCGCGGCGGTCGCCGGCACGCTGCGGCAGGGGGCGGCAGAGGGCGCTGCCTACCGTCACCGGTGGACCTCACCCCAGCGCCGGGCGTGGAGGGCCAGCATCCGCTCGCGGAACCCGCTGGAGTCCAGGTCCTCCGCGGCCACCGGGCGTTCGCGGTGCAGCTCATCGAGCTTGGCCTGCTGGCGCGCGGTGTCCAGCACGGGTTTAATGGCGGCGAAGACCAGCCGACCCCCGTCGTCGAAGCGCAGCAGCGCCCCGCCTCGCAGGGCCACCGGCGCGTCGGTGGCCAGTCCCAGTGCGCGGGCCTCAGCGGTGCCGGCGACGAACTCCTGGACCAGCGAGGCCCCGGTTTCGGTGACCGCGAATCCGCTGGGGCTGATGCGGGTGCTGGTGCGCACGCCGTCGACCGCCAGTCCGCGGGACGGGTCCAGGCCCAGGGCTGCCATGAGCACAGAGTTGTTCCACACGAAGCGCACGATTTCCTCCGGACCGGCGTCGAGCATCCCGTTGCCGAAGGCGTACTCGAGCCGGTCCAGCCCGTCGGTCCCGGTCCGGGAGGCAGCGTCGCCAGTGGTGACCCCGACGTCGGCAAAGCAACCGGCCAGGGTCGTGCGGTAGCCCCGGGGATCGTCGGGGACGACTGTCTCGTCGGCGGCGAGCATGCCGCGCAGCAGGTCCTCCGGCCCCGCATCCACCGGGGGCATGTACGCCAGCCCGCGCACCAGCATGCGGCGCACATGGGTGCCGACCTCGGCGCCGGCACCGGCGACCAGGTAGACGTTGGAGCGGCCACCGGGGGCGGCTAGCCGCTCGTTCCACAGCCGCAGGACGGTCTCCATCACCGCATGGACGATGCCCGCGGCCCGCCAGTGGGGCTCGGGCGAGGACCGCCACCCGGCCGGTGGTGCCGCCGCCATCGGCGAGCGCAGCACGTCCCCGCGGCCGAACAGGTGGTCGGCCAGCCCAAACAGCCCGGAGCGCAGGATGGCCGTGTCGAGTCGATCTCCTCCGGCTGCTGCTTCGCTGCCCCCGCGCAGCAGCGCGGCGTCGACCAGTCGCTGGACGACCTCCTCCGAGGTGAACACGGACAGCAGCGCCATCAGGTCGGCCAGGGCCTCGTGGAGGGAAAACTGGTCAAGCATCGCCCAGCGGTCGGACCAGCGCGGGCGGTACCCGGCCAGCACGGCGTGGGTCACCTCATGGACCAGCAGGTCCCGGTACAGGGCCAACGGGATGCCGTCCTGCTGGCCGAGATTGATCCTGCACTCGTCGTTCTGGTAGCCGGTCTGCCCGGCGGGGATGTCGGCGGCGGCGTCGATGCACAACCGGCGTCCACCGGACCAGCTGATCCTGCGTCCGAGGGTCCGTTCGAACGTGGAGAGCGTCTCGCTGGCCACGGCATACACGTGCTGGGCCAGGAACGCGGGATCCTCGAGCACCGTGGCTGCCGTATCCCGCGGGGTGCGGTCCCACACACCCCACCCGGTGCCTCCGGTCAGGTCGGCGGCCAGCCGCTGCCCGGCGGCGTCGCGGACGACGACCTCCAGCCGGGCGCCGACAGGCCCCGGCAGCGTGCGTTCGACCGGGATCCTCGCCTGGGTGGTCAGTGGCAGCCCGTCCACGCCGGGGGTGGCCGGGCCCTCGGCCACGATCGTGACGTCCTGCTGCTCGCTGCCGGTGTGCTCTGGCCGCCGGCTGGCACCCATGTGAACCGCTCCCCTCATCCCACGGCCCGGAGACGCAGTCAGTACGCCGCGCCCCAGGCGGAGTCCTTCGCGGTGTCCTGCCCCTCGAGTTGGGCCTCCTGGTCGAACCTGCCGGCCTGCAGGTCGGCGCGCACGGCAGTGAGCAGTTCCAAGCGGCTGCGCGGGCCGCCGGTGGTGAGCCCGTCGATGAGATAGCGGCTAAAGGCCCCGTTGTAGCGTCCGTTGATGTGGGCATCGGCAGCTGTCTGGTCGGGGCGGCAGGCGGCGAAGAGCACCGGGCGGCGGACCGCCGGGGAGGTCCTGAACAAGTCGCGGGCGGTGCGCGAGCGGGCCGCGGCGGCTGCCTCGAGTCCGGGCACGGTGGGCGGCGGCACGAACCGGGGCGTCCGCCCGGGCAGCAGGTCCATCACGCGCAGGCCGGTTCCGCTGTGGCAGGTGTCCAGGACGACGTCGATGCGCGCCGGTGCGGGCGGGTCGTCGAAGAGGCGGTGCAGGTCGTCGTCGACGATGAGCGTCGAGGGGTCCCACTGGTCCCCCCGCCGGGCCATGTCGAAGGTGACGAAGGCCTCGTCCATCTGGTCCTGCTCGTCCACGTCCGCGTCCGGCACCTGGGTCCCGTGGCTGGAGAAGGTGAACACGAGCTGTCCCAGCTCGCCAGCGCGCAGGCGTGCCATCGCGTCCCCCAGGCGGCCCATGACCTCGGCCCGGGTGGCCTGGGCATCGGTGAGCACCGTGATCTCCGGATCGGCGAAGCCGTAGCCACCGGCCAGCAGCGCGCCGAATTCAAAGGCGTCGTTGACACAGCCATTGAGCCAGTTGGACCGGGGCAGGTTCGCGAATTCGTTCAACCCCACGCACAACGCCAGCCGTCCGGGGGTGCGGGCCCCCTCACCCGGTGGAACGACGGGAGCCGGCGCGGTGCCGGTGGGCACTCCGGGGCCCGAGGCCGGTACCGGCAGCTGCCCCGCGGGACCGTCGGGGCCCGGCGTGGCCGGCAGGGGCCGCTCGGGACGGTACTCGACGATCGTGTTGCGCCCGGTGATCCGCCGCATGACCGAGCCCAGGGTCGTCGGATCGTTGTCGAAGGCACCGTGCGCGGTCGCCTGGCCCGAGGCGTCGGCGGCGGCGCCGCTCGTCGGTGACCAGATGGATGCCGCGGCCGGGCCGGCCAGCAGGGCCGACAGGTCCGGATCGGCCTGCACGGATTCCTGCAGGCCCAGCAGCGGGGTGTCCGGCTCGGCCTCGAACCCGGCCCGCACCAGGCACAGCAACGAGCGCCGGTAGACGTTCACCACGTTGTCGGCTTCCTCCGCCTGCCGCGTCATCGCGAACAACGAGAACGAACCGATGCCCTGGCCCTCCCCGATCCGGGGCAGCAACCGCTCGCTGAACTCGGCAGTGGTGACCGCGGGGGCGAGCAGGTGCAGCGACTCGATCTCCTGTGCCCCGGCGTCGAGGTAGGCCGGCAGAAAGCGGGAGTGGAAGATCGACCCTGCCGAGTGCCCGACCGCGTGCACGGCGATGGCCCCGGGGTTCTCCCGGGTGTAGCGGCCCAGGCGCTCCGCCACGTACCGTGCGCCGCCGTCGGAGGCCACCGCGTGAGCGGCTCCGATCTTCATCTGCCCCCAGATCTTCTCGCCCAGCGGCCGCGTGGCCACTTCGATGATCCGGTTGGCGCCGTCCTCGAGCCAGCCCCGTTGGATCGGCAGGTCCCGCGGACCGCCGCCCAGCAGGGAGCGCAGTGCATCCCAGAGCCCGGTCTCCCAGATGAAGAACAGCGGATAGACCCCGTTGTCCAGCCACCACGGGCACAATCGGACGGCCCCGGCCAGGCCGGCCGACTCGGACACCAGGCCGCCGTGTGCGTAGACGACGACCGGGACGTCGCGGCCGCCCTGGGCCTTCACGAAGGCCGGCAGGTAGGCGTCGAAAATCCGGTCCACGTCCTGCGGTCCGGTGGTGAGCTGCCCACCAGAGGAGAACCTGCCGTCGGAGAGGTTGACCAGATGGGGGCGCAGCGCCTGCAGGGCGTCGGCGGTGGGGGGAACGGCCCGCGGGGAGCCGGTGGCCCCTTCCGGGGCGGCCACGGACAGGAGTGTCATCGGTGTTCCTTCTCCCGAAGTGCCGTTGGGCACAGCCAGCGATCCGCCCATCCTGCCCCGGCCCGCATTACCGGGCCGTTACCGGCGCATTACCGCTTTCCGCGCTTCCGGCCGCTGCCGCCGATTCCGCGCGTGGCCTAGAATCGAAGGCCGGGGTCCCCGGCGTGACGTCACCGCCCGAGCCCGCCCGACCGTGACCCGCCTTCAACCGAGAGCAGCCAGTGCACCCCACCGAACCCGCCGCCGCGACGTGGGCCGACCAGCAGGAATTCAGGTCCTCCCCGGCCTGGAAGCTCCTCTCGGCCGCACCGTGGACGGTGGCGTTCCTGCGCGCCGAATTCACGCAGGCCCGGCCCCGCATCACGTTGGAGGCCTTCCACGCCTCGCTGCACTCCTTCCTGCGGCATCTGCGTGCAGCCGGGACGCCGCTGAACGATACGTGGCAGGCCCAGCACTATGCCGATGCCTGGGTGCGCGCCGGCTACCTGGCCCGCCCGCTCATCGACGGGGCGTTCGTCTACGAACCCACCGCCCACACCTCCCGCGTGCTGACCTTCCTCGAGGGGTTCTCCGGCTCCGGCACCAACCTGAACTCCTCGCGGCTGAACACCCTGCTGACCAGCATCGAATCGCTCGCCCACGAGACCGACCCGGACCCCGAGGCGCGCATCCGCCAGCTCGAGGCGGAGATCGCCGAACGCCGCGAGCGCATCGAGGCCCTGCAGGCCGGGACCAGCCCAGCGGTCCTGCCCGCGGAGGGCGCCGTGGCCGCGGCCCGCAGCGTCCTGGACCTGGCGGCCAACCTGCCCGCCGACTTCAAGCGCATGCGCGATGGCGTCCGCCAGATGCTCCACCAGGTCCGCCGCGAGATCATGGAGGCCTCCGTGGCCAAGGGCGTGGCCGTGGGCCGCGTGCTCGAAGGCGACCGGCAGCTGCGCAGCACCGCCGAGGGCGAGACGTTCCGCGGCTTCACCGAATTCCTCAATGACCCCGCCCGGCAGCGCCGCTTCCGCCACGCCATCAACGAGGTCCTCGAACGCGATTTCGTGGACGGCCTCAACGCGCAGGAACGCCACACGCTGGCCAACCTGCTGCGCGAGCTACGCCGCCAGGCCGGCGAGGTGCACTCCAGCTACGGCAAGCTCTCCGAATCCCTGCACGCGTACGTGCAATCGGACGAGTTCCGCGACTCGGTCCTGTTGCGCAAGGCGGTGCGGACCGCCGAACTCGCAGTGGCCGGCTCCCCCGCCCTGGCGGCCCGGACGCAGGTGGCCCCGGTCAGGCTCTACGCCCCGGCCTTCTCCACCCTGTCCGGGCTGGGGATCTTCGACCCGCAGGAACACCTCGCCCCGCCCAAGCTCGCTGCCCCGCCGGCGGTCTCCAGCGCGGATATCCGCCGCACCCCGGCCACCCCGAAGGCCGACGCCGGCCGGCTCGACGCCGCGATCGCCGCAGCCCGCCACGCCGCTGGCGGCCGGGCGACCCTGGGCGACGTCTTCGCCGGGCTCGAGCCCGGCCACCTCCACGTGAACTCGATCCGCTACCTGGTTGAAACCGCCCGCACGTCCGGCCAGGACGTGGACACCACGCGCTTCGAGTCATTGGAATTCACCCAAGTCGACGGCTCCGCCCGCACCGCCTACCTGCCCGTGATCACCTTCGCGAAGGACCCCGCATGAGCCACACCGAACCAGACACCGAGCCCACCCAGATGGACCGGGACGATGCCCCCGAAACCGGGTACGACGACGGTGCTTCCCCGGCGCCCGCGGGGCGCCGGGCCGAGGAGCAGCTCTTCGACGGCGACACCGGCCGGTTCCCCCTGCCCCTGCGCCAGGCGCTCATCCGGTTGCTGCGCGGGCCCTACCTGGACGGCACGGCCGACGCCCGCCTCTGGCAGCTGGTCCTGGACCGCCGGACGGAGATCTCCGCCTTCGTCTCCGAGCTCTTCCTGAAGCTGCAGCTGGACACCGAGCGCAAGATCGCGCTGCTCGTGCCGGTTCCCACGGAAACGGTGCACACCACCGCGATCGTGCCGCGCAAGCCGCTGCGCCGCGAGGAGACCCTGCTGGCCCTGCGGCTGCGCCTGCTGCTGGACCGCCATGCCGGCACTGGCACCGACCCGGTGATCTCCCGCTCCGGCGCCCGCGAGATCCTCGAGGAACACCGCCACCCCGGCGCGGTCGACGACAAGCGCCTCGAGGAGCTCACCGATTCCTCGCTGGCCCGCCTGGCCAGCCTCAAGCTCATCCTGCCCACTGAGCTCGCCGACGAATACCGGGTCTCCGGCGCCCTGGCCCTGGCCCTGCCGTTCGATTCGATCGACCAGATCCCCGCCTATCTGGACTCCCTGGACCGTTCGGCCGACGGGGCCCCGGAAGCGGCGCTGGAACTGGATCTGCCCCCGGACGCCGACGGCGACGGGGACGCCGACGGGGACACCGACGCCGAGAACACCGACGCCGAGGTCGCCGATTCCGCTGCCGCGGCCACCACCGACACCGAAGGAGCCTCCCGGTGAGCATCTCCCAGACACTGCCCTTCGGGGACGCGGTCAACCCGGGACAGCAGCGCCTGTGTTCGATCCAGGTCATCAACTGGGGCACCTTCCACGGCCGGCACGAACTCTATGTGGATCGCAACGGCACCCTGCTCACCGGCCACCCGGGCGTGGGCAAGTCGACCCTGTTCGACGGGATCGGGCACATCTTCCATGCAGCACCCCGCCTGAATGAATCGGCCCATGAGGCCTCGACGCGCAAGGACCGGCGCACCACCTACTCCTACATGCGCGGACGCCGGTTCAAGACCGAGGCCGGCACGCTGTACCAGCGCCCCGGTGCCACCTGGAGCGCCATCGCGCTGACCTTCGAGGACGGGCTGGGCACGAAAACCTGCATCGGCGCCCTGTTCGACCTGCCATCCCAGGGCCTGGAGGGCCAGGTCGGCAAGCACTACGTCATCGGCGAAGGGACCCTGGACACCGCCGCCCTGGAGGACCACGGATCCCGGCGCTTCTCCCCCTCCTCGCTGGTGAAGGCGCTGCCCGGGTTCGAGGCGTTCGACGTCCACCGCACCTTCGCCGAACGCTTCCGTCGCCGTCTGGGGATCGACAACGACAAGGCATTCTCGCTGTTGCGCACCCTGCAGAACGGCAAGGGCCTGGACCGCGGCGTCAACCAGTTCTTCCGCTACGAGGTCCTCGAGGTCCCGTCCACCCTGAAGGCAGCCGCCGGCGCGATCGAGGACTTCTCCCACCTGCGCGGGATCCACCGCCAGCTCGAGGAGGCCCGGGCCCAGCGCGACGCCCTCGAGCTCGTCCCGGAACAGCACAAGCGCCACCAGGAACTCACCGCGCAACTGCTCCGCACCACCGACCTGGCCCGGGTGCAGCTGCCCCTGCTGCGCGAACACCTCGCGGCCGACCTGCTCGGCAGCCACTCCCGGCGCATCACCGCCGAACTCTCCGGCAACCGATCGGCCATCGACGCCGCCGCCGAGGCCAAGACCGCGCTGGAGGAACGCGTCCGCTCGCTGACCGAACAGCACGACTCCCATGGCGGGCAGGCCGTCCAGGCCCTCGAACGCGAACTCGAGGCCGCCCGGGCACGCCGGGCCGAGCGCGAGTCCCTCGCCTCGACGCTGAAGGCCCAGATGGACGACGCCGGGGTGCAGCTGGTGTTCTCCGCATCCGGGCTGCAGGCGGCACGCCGCCAGGCAGCCGTGACCGCCGAGACCCTGCAGGGCGTGGCCAAGGATGCCCGCACCATGGAGTACGAGGCGATGGCCGCCTCCATGGAGGCCCGCGAGAAGGCCCAGAAGCTGCGCCAGGACATCGACTCCTACGCCCGGCGCGGGTCCAACATCGACGGCCTCTCCGCCGCGGCCCGCCGCCGCATCTGCTCCGAAACCGGTGTGGCGGCCCACGACCTGCCCTTCGCCGGCGAGCTGGTGGACATGGCACCCGGCGCCGGCGCCTGGCGTCCGGCCGCAGAAAAGGCGCTGCGCTCGCTGGCCACGACCCTGCTGGTGCGCGGGTCCGACCTCGAGAAGGTCACCGCGGCGGCGGACCGGCTGGAGGGCTACGGCCGGCTGCGCTGGATCGACCTGTCCGCCCACACCCCGGGCGGGGACTCCGACCCGGTGGCCGCCGCCGGCCCCCGGGCCCTGGTGTCCAAGCTGGAGTTCAAGCAGTCCGACGCGGGACTGTGGCTGCAGCGCAAGATCGCCGCCGACCATGACTTCACCTGCGTCGATACCGATGCCGCCCTGCACGCCGAGAAGCGGGCCATCTCCCGGGCCGGGACGATCAAGTCCGGCCGCGGGGCCTTCGAGCGCGACACCCGCGAGATCGCCGCCTCGGACTACCTGCTGGGCTTCACGAACGAGGAGAAGATCGCCGAGCTCGAGGCCCAGGTCGCCAGTCTGGAAGCGGACCGGCAGGAGGCCGAGGAGCTGGCCGCCGAACGCAGCCGTTCCAAGGACTCCCTGGCCCGCAAATTGACCTTGCTGCGCGAGCTGGCCACCGACGAGCGGCCCTTCTCCGCCTTGGATTCCGCAGTGCAATCGGCCGCCGTGGCCGAGCTCGAGACGCGCATGGCCGATGCCATGGATTCGAGCACGGATCTGGCCGGGCTGCGCACCGCGTTGGGTGAGGCGAGGGCCGAGCTCGAGTCCGCCGTCGGGCACTTGGCCGTGTTGCGCAGCGAGACCCGCTCCCTGGAGCAGCGTGCGACCCAGGCGAACAGCCAGCTCGATGCCGCACAGCGCTCCAGTGCCGCCGGTGCCCCCGAGGAGGCGGCCAAGGCCGAACTGGCGCAGGAGGAGTTGCTGGCCGAGGCCATGCGCCGCCTGGACGCCGGGGAACCGGTCGAGCTCGGCGAGCTCGACGCCGCGGTCTCGGCGACGTCGCTGGCCCTGGGCGAGCGGATCACGGAGCTGCGCGAGCTGGTGTTCGCCACCGAAGCGTCCCTGACTGAGACGTTCCGGCAATTCACCCGCGACTTCGGCGTCTCCACCTCGGCCTCGTTCGGCACCGGCATCGCCAGCGCCCCGCACTACGTGGCCCTGCACCGGGCCATCGTCGACGAGGGGTTGCCGCAACGCCAGGAGGAGTTCCGCGAATACTTCTCCAACCGGTCCTACGAGCGGTTCTCCGACCTGCTGCAGCTGCTCGAGGAGGAACGCCGCGGCATCGGCGAGCGCATCCTGCCGCTGAACCAGATCCTCGCCGACGTCCCGTTCGAGCACGGCTCGCGTCTGCGCCTGGAGGTCAGGACGACCATTCCCGACGAGGCGCGGGAGTTCCGCAATGCCCTCAAGGACGCGCTGGGCAACGCCTACGGGTCCCGGGGCGCCGACGAGCTCAGCGCGAACTACAAGGCCCTGGAGAAACTGGTCGACGATCTGGACGATCCCTCTCGTGCCGCCTGGCGGGACACCGTGTTGGATGTCCGCCAGCATGTGCAGATCAGCTGCAACGAACACAAACCCGGTGGCGAGGTCGAGAACGGCCTCGAACCCGGTACGCTGTCCGGTGGCGAGGGCCAGCGCTTCACCTCGTTCATCATGGGCGCCGCGCTGGCCTACCAGCTGGGCTTCGCCCTGCAGGGATTCACCACCTACGGCACCGTGATGATCGACGAGGCGTTCATCCAGGCGAACTCGGACTACGCTGCTGCCGGCATCAACGCCTTGCAGGAATTTGGTTTCCAGCTGCTGCTGGCCGCACCGGAGGACAAGATCGACCTCGCCCAGCACCTGGGATCGGTCACGGACATCATCAAGCACCCGGGATCGAACGTCTCGGGCTTCGTGGAGACCGGCCTCTCCCCCGCCGTGGCGACGGACTTCATCCTGCGCTGAGGCAGTGCCCGCCCCCGGGGGCTACGGGTGGAAGTGCTGTTCGTGGTCCGAGTGGCTCTCGGCCTCGATCTGGAAGGTCGAGTGCTCGATGCTCACCTCGAAATGACCGGCCACGCACGCCTGCAGGGAGTCCAGGACCCGGGAGGCCCGCCCGTCATGGAAGGCCTCGTCGCGGACCACGACGTGGGCCGTGAGCACCGGCAGCCCGGTGGCGATCTGGGAGGCGTGCAGGTCGTGCACGGAAAGCACCAGCTCGTGGGAGAGCAGATGCCCGCGGACCTCCTCCAGGTCCAGTCCGTGCGGAGTCGATTCGAGCAGGATCGACGTGGTCTCGCGGAGCAGCCGGAAGGCGCGCGGCAGGATGAGCGCGCTGATGAACATCGCCGCCAGCGCGTCGGCGCGCATCCACCCGGTGGTGGCGATGACGATCGCCCCGACGATCACCGCAACCGAGCCGAGCGCGTCGTTGACGACCTCGAGGAACGCGGCGCGCATGTTCAGGTTGGCTCCGCGGCCCGAGCTGAGCACCGCGATGGCGACGACGTTGCCCAGCAGGCCGATGATGCCGAAGACCAGCAGGCCGGTGGCGGCCACCTCCGGCGGGGCGAAGAGGCGGCGGACGCCGTCGATCATCGCGTAGAGCCCGACGGCGAGCAGCAGGGTGGATTGGGCGGTCGCCGAGAGGACCTCGGCACGGCGGAATCCCCAGGTGCGCCGGTCCGTGGCGGGCCGGCCCATGAGGGTGGCCGCCGTCAGGGCCATGAGCAGCCCGGCTGCGTCGGTGAGCATGTGGGCGGCGTCGACCAGCAGGGCCAGGCTGCCGGTGATGACGGCGCCGACGACCTCGGCGATGAGGATCGCCGCGGTGATCGCGAAGGCGATGGCCAGCCGGGGCCGGTGGGCGAGCGCCCCGCCACTGTGGTCGTGGGAGTGTCCGTGGCTCATGACGTTCCCACCGAGTTGCCGTGGGATTCGTGCCAGTGGTGGGCGCCGAGGGCGACCTCGCGGCCGGTGGACGCGAGCAGGGATTCGGCGGCGACCAGGATCGCCTCCAGACCGTCGACCTCGGCCAGCGAGAACATGCTGGCCCTCCCCACGGGACGGGAGACGACGAGCCCGCAGTCGCGCAGGCAGGACAGGTGGGCGCTGACGGTGCTCTGGGCCAGCCCCAGGTGGTCGGTCAGCTCCCTGACCTTGTGCTCGCCCGAACGCAGGTGGCGCAGGATGAGCAGACGCGTCGGATCGGCCAGTCCGTGGAACAGCGCGGCGGCAGGGCCGAGGAGCGCCGCCTCGGGTTCGGTGACCTTCGCTATCATCGTCATATGCCGATCATAGTCGCGACCCGGCGTCCCGGCCAGCCCCTGCGACCCCACCGACGCCGGCCCTTTTGCAGGCTGCGGCACCGTGGTAGGCAGGGTGCATGACGACCAATGCCTCGAAGACCCTGAAGTTCGCGAACCTGGGCACCGTGGCGGCGACGCTGCTCAGCGGCTGCAACACCGATTCCGCCGACGACGGAAGCGGCAACGGCCCCAGCGATGCCGCCTCCTCCGCCAGTGCCAGCCCCGGGGGCCAGGGCCCGGCCTACACGGCCATTTCCACCGTGGAGCAGGAGGGCGGCCAGGTGGTGGGCATCGACCGCGTCGATGAGGGGGAAGAGGGCTACCACGTCGAGGTCCTCGACGGGGACATGATCTACGAGGTGGACGTCGATACGACGGGCAAGAATCCGCAGCCACGGACGAAGACGGACTTCGAGGCCCCCGACCTCAAGCGCATCCAACAGGTCACCGTCCCGCTGGCCGACGCCTTGAAGACCGCGCAGGAGGCGGTCCCCCACAAGAATGTCGACGAGGCCACGCTCGAGGGCGAAGGCGACATGGTGACATGGGAGATCGAGTTGGATGTCGACCACGGCCAGGGCGGATCCGACGTCCAGGTCGACGCCCGCAGCGGCGAGGTCGTGAAATAACGCCGCGGCCGCGGACCCGCCCCCTCCGGGAGCAGGACCAGACTCGCTGTCCATGACATCCCCCGAACCGGACGCGTCACCGGCGTTGCGCATCCCCGCGAACGGCCGGCTCGACCCGCAGCTGGCTTTGTCCATCCTGGCCGCCCATGCGATTCCCGACGTCGACGAACGGGTGGGCGCCGAGCACCGCCGGCCGATCCTGGTCGCCGGGCGGCCTCGGGTGCTCGGCCTGCGCTTCACCGAGGAGGCGGTCCTCGTCCGCCCGGTAGCCGGGCCGCTGGCGCCCCGGGACGAGGCCGACGTGGTGGCACTGATCCGGCGGTGGTTCGACCTCGACCTGGACCTGGGCCCGGTGAACGCCCTGCTGGCGGAGGATCCGCTGCTGGCGCCGCTGGTGGCCCGGCGCCCCGCGCTGCGGCGGGTTGGCTACCCCGATGCTTTCGAAGCGGCGGCGACGACAGTACTTGGCCAGCAGGTGTCGGTGGCGGCCATGCGCACCTTCGCCGGACGGCTGGTCGCCCGGTGGGGCGGTCCTGCGGTGAACGGGTTGCGCCCCTTCCCCCGGCCCGCGGCCATCGCCGGGGTCCCGGAGGACGAGCTGCAGGCGGCCATTGGCCTCACGGGCGCGCGGACGCGGACCCTGCGGGCCGTCGCCGCGGCCTTCGACAACGCACCGGGCGCAGACGGGGATGGCGGGATTCCCGCCGGCGGGGATACCGCGGCAGACGCCGGACCTGCCGGCACGGTACCGCTCACGCGCGCGGAACTGCTGGCCCTGCCTGGCATCGGGCCCTGGAGTGCGGACTACCTGGAGGTGCGGGCCCGGTTGGACCCCGATGCGTTCGCGCCCGGGGACCTGGTGCTGCGCCGTGCCCTCGGCCGGATCGGCGCCCGGGAGGCCGAGGCCCGCGCCGAGGCGTGGCGCCCCTACCGGGCGCACGCACTGTTCCACCTGTGGACCGCGGAAGCCTACGACAGGTAGGACCGCCGTCGTGCCCGGCCAGTGGCCTCGGCCAGCGGGCTCCGGTCAGCGGGCCCCGGTCAGCGGGTGCCGGTGGACACCGTGGGTTCCTCCGGGAAGATCTGCCCGATCGGTTCGCGCTTCTCGGCCTGGAACGTCTCCTCGGCCCGGCCGAACGCCCAGTAGGCGGAGAGCGAGAGCGCCTTGCGGTCCACGCCCTTCTCGTCA
Organism: Arthrobacter sp. JSM 101049; assembly: GCF_041679245.1. Classification (NCBI taxonomy): domain Bacteria; kingdom Bacillati; phylum Actinomycetota; class Actinomycetes; order Micrococcales; family Micrococcaceae; genus Arthrobacter; species Arthrobacter sp. JSM 101049. The sequence goes on from NZ_JBGFFC010000002.1 coordinate 756,165, forward strand.
GCCAGGTACCGGCGCAGCGCCTTGACCATCTCGCGCTCCCCGTGGGCGAAGACCTGCACGTCGCCGTCGTGCCATGGCCCGGCCATCACGGCGGCGGCGAGCTTGGTGCTCTCCGGGGTGAAGGGGCCGCCGCGGTGCAGCCAGTGCACGTTCATGCCCTTGGGGGCCTTGAACTTGATCTCGTCCTTCTCCTCGGCGACCTCGACGTAGACCTCCCCGACAGCGGAGCGGTCCATCGCCTCCAGCGCCGCGGCAATGGCCGGCAGCGCGGATTCGTCCCCGGCGAGCAGGTGCCAGCCGGCGTCTTTCGACGGGCGGTACATCCCCCCGGGGCCGGAGAAGCAGACCAGGTCCCCGGGCTTGGCGTGGTTCGCCCACGGCCCGGCGATGCCATCCTCGCCGTGCACGACGAAGTCGATCTGCAGGGTCTGGTTCGCCTCGTTGACGCTGCGCACGGTGTAGGTCCGGCGCACTGGCATGCGCTCGGGCGGCAGCACGCTGCGCAGCTCGTCCAGGTCGTAGGGCGGGGTCAGGCCCAGGGCCGGGTCGGCGAAGAGCAGCTTGACGTACTTGTCGGTGGCATCCTTGTTCCGGAAGGCGGCGAAACCCTCGCCGCCCAGGGTCAGGCGGACCATGTGCTTGCCGATCTTGCGCCGGGACACCACCTCCAGCACCACCAGCGGTCGGGGCGGCCGGGCAGCTGCGGGGACGGTCATTCGCGGATCACTCCTTCGGGCGCCGGGCACAGCCCGGCTACAGTCTTTCCCCCAGCCAATCCCACGCGGACGGCCAACGCAAACCGGCTTCGCCGAGGGCGAAGAGATGACCCGTGCCCGTCATCGGCTAGGCTGGGTCCAGCTTCACGAGCTGCGGCCACGCACGGGCTCCGACCCGGCCGCACACCAACCCCATGCATCACGGGTGGTTCGGATGACGAAGCGGCCCGGCGCGCACGTGCCGGGCAAGAGCACCCGAAAGGCATCCCATGGGCCCCCTCCCCTCCACCGGCATCGATTCCGCCTGCCGTTCCGGCGCCCCCGGCCATGCCCCTCCGGCCGGGGCCGGCGCGCACCTGCTCGCCGATGCGGCCGGATGGGTCCCGGTGACGGTGTTCGTCGACCCGCCGGCCCAGGCGCTGGTGCTGGCCTGCCCGTCCGGGGCCCGCTGGATCGGCTACCACCATGCGGTCGCCGGGCTCTGCGCGCGTCTGGGCTGCGTCCTGCCCGGCGCCCTGTCCTCCGCGCCGCCCCGCACGGCACAGCACGACGGCGGCACCCCGGTGCCGCTGCTGGCCTCGGCCCCGTGCCACTGGCATCCGGGCTCCCGCGTCCTGGGCCTGCCGGCCGACCCGCGCGTGAGCGCCGGGAGGGCCTACGTGGAACTGCCCGCCGCGCCGCTGGATCCGTGCCCGCTGGAACACGACCGGGCCCTGGCGGCCGCGTTCGCCGCGGTTACCGGAACACCGGTTCGCCGATGAACTCCTCGAGCTTGGCGCGTTCGGCCGGCGGGAAGCGCAGCAGCCGCTGGTCCCCCACGGAGAAGAACGCCAGCGTCGTGGCGGCGCGCACGCGCAGGCCCCCGTCGACGGGGTCGTGGAATTCGTAGCAGACGTCGACGCTGGCGGCCTTGACGTTGGCCAGCCAGAGGTCCACCTCGGCGGGGACGTTGCGGTAGTCCAGCGGGGCGACGTAGCGCACCCGGTGCTCGACGACGAGGACCTGCGTGTTCTCCGGCACCGCGGAAAAGAGGTCCACCATCGGCTCGTTGCCGGGCTTGCCCGTCCCCCCGGGGACGCCGAAGCCGGCGATGCGCGCTTCCTCCATCATGCGCACCAGGTTCACGTTGTTGATGTGCCCGTAGGCGTCCATGTCTCCCCAGCGCATCGGGACCTGCACGCGCAGGCTGCGTCCGCTCATGGTGTCCCCGCCTCGAGCTCGTTGCGCGGCTGGCCCTCGGGCCATTGCTGCCGGGTGCGCCGGCGTTCCTGGTGGTCGACGTGCTGGTCCTCGTCGGAGACGATGCCCAGGCGCTGCAGTTCGGAGAGGATGAGCGCCCCGTCGGGCGCGTAGATCCATTCCACCCCGGGGGTGGAGTTCACGGTGCGCTGCGACCGTCCACCGGCCAGGACCGCCTCGGAGGGGGTCAGCTGCCGGATGACGATCGCCCTGACGTTCTGCGGGTACCGCTGGGCGAAGCCGGCGTAGATCTCCGGGTCGTGCTGGCCGTCATCGCCCACCAGCAGCCACTTGACCCGCGGGAACTCGGCGGCCAGCCGGCGCAGCTGGTCGACCTTGTGCTGGGCTCCGGAGCGGAACCAGCGCCCGGAGGAGGCGCCGGTCTCGATGGGGCCCCAGTCGGTGAGCAGCAGCGGGCCCTCCGGGTAGAGGTTGCGGGCCAGGAAGCGGCTCAGCGTCGGGGCCACGTTCCAGGCCCCGGTGGAGAGGTAGAGCACCGGGGCCCACGGGCGGCCGCGCAGCACGCGCTCCATCATCACCGCCATGCCGGGGGTGGCCACGCGAGCGTGCTCGTCGAGGACGAAGGAGTTCCAGGCCGCCAGCAGGGGCCGCGGCAGCGCGGTGACCACCACGGTGTCGTCCACGTCGGAGATCAACCCGAATTCGCTGGACGAGTCCACCACGAACACCCGGGCGGTGACCTCCGCGGAGTTCTCGGTGGAGAGGGTGACGGTGTGCCAGCCCGGACCCAGCGGCGTCTCGATCCGGGCGTCCAGGACGCCGCCGCGGTCGGCACGCACCACGTGCTCCCGGCCGGCGACGGTGACGGTGACCTCGGCGAAGGCGATGGGCGGGGAGATGAAGTTCCGCCAGCCGCGCACGCTGTCGGCGACCACCTTCGAGCGCGGGACGCCGTGGCGGAAGGTCCGCGGCGGGGCGACGACGATCCGCGCCAGGACCCGGACCCAGCCCTGGGCCTCCGGCCCGGAGAGCCCATACCCGCGGAACGGCAGCACCGTGGGCACCATGCCGCGGCCGCGGCCGTTCGCTTCGCGGAAGGCATGCCAGGCGTCCTCGAGCCGGACCCCCAGGTGCTGCCGCAACGTTGATGGTTCGCGAGATGACATGCCGCCAGTCTTTCACGGCCCGCCAACGGGCCGCGACCGGCCACCCCTAGACGTTCTCTACAACTCGTAGAATACTTGGGCCATGATGTATGACCACGCAGACAACGAACCGGTCCTGGTCCTCGACGAGGACCAATGCTGGACCCTGTTGGGACGAAGCCGGCATGGCCGGATCGCCACCGCCTTCGACGGCCAGCCGGAGATCACCCCGGTCAACCACGGCATCGCCTCCGGCAGGATCTACCTGCGCACCGCCCCCGGCAACAAGCTGGCCGCCCTGACGGTGAACCCGTCGGTGGCCTTCGAGTCGGATGGCATCCTCAGCGACGAGGCCTGGTCCGTCGTCGTGCAGGGAACGGCGCGCGTGCTGGAGACGGAGGCGGAGATCGAGGCAGCCCGGGCCTCCGGCGTCGACCCCTGGGTGCAGACGCTCAAGGACGCCTGGGTGGAGATCACCCCGGCCTCGGTCTCCGGGCGTCACTTCGCCCTGGGTCGGCAGCCGGAGCAGCTCGACGAGCACTGACCGCCGCTAGGCTGGCAGGGTGGATACCGCGCAGAACACAGCAGAAAACACCCCAGGGGACGCCGCAGAACACGCCGTCCAGCTCGCCGAAGACCTCCGGGCGATCGCCGAGGAGGCCGCGCTCGGCGTCGGGCCGATGCTCCGCGAGGCCTTCCGCGCCGGTGCCGAGGCCACGGAGAAGGCCAACGCGCACGACCTGGTCACCGCCTTCGACCGGGCCAGCGAGTCGGCCATCGCCGCCCACCTGTTCGCGGCCTGCCCGGACAGCAGGATCCTCGGCGAGGAGGGCGGCCACCAGGGCTCCGGGCGCATCGAGTGGATCGTGGACCCCATCGACGGGACCAGCAACTTCGCCCACGGCGTCGCCTTCTTCTGCGTCTCCATCGCCGCCGCGATCGACGGCGAGTTGCTCGCCGGCGTCGTCTACGATCCGATGGCCGGGCTGCTGTTCTCCGCCAACGCCGAGGGCGCCTGGCTCAACGGCGAGCCGCTGCGCCCCCGCGCCCAGCCGGAGGAGCGACGCGCCAGCCTGATGACCGACTACCCCTCGGCCGAGGCCATCGAGGTGGACGGCCCGGCCGCGGTCGAGGCCTTTGGCATCCTCGTCACCCGCTACGCCACCGTCCGGCGCACCGTCAGCGGCGCGCTGGCCCTCGCTCATGTGGCCGCCGGCTGGACGGATGTCACGTTCGGCTTCGACACCAACTCCTGGGACGTCGCCGCCGGGGCCCTGCTGGTGCGCCGGTCCGGCGGCACCTACCGGCCTTACCGGTACGACGACGAGGCACGGCCGGCGCACGAGGCGCCCGTCTACATCGCGGTCGGCCCCGGCGGCAGCGCCGGGACCGTCACCGGCATCGTCGAGGAGCGGCTCGCGGCCCGGAGGTCCACCGGCCACCGCAAGTAGGGGCCGGCTACTTCCCGATGCCCGCGGCCACCGGGCAGCTGACCTGGGCTGCGGAACCGGACGAGGTGTTGGTCACGACCACGGAGCCGTCAGCACCGGTGACCGTGCAAGTCAGCGATCCGGTGTTGCCCTTGGCGTTGGTGGCCCCGACCATGCCAAACAACCTGCTGGCTTCCACGTCCTTGGTGAACTTTCCGCCGGTGACGTCCTGGACCTTCATGTCGTCGATGCTGTCGGTGAGGTAGTTGACGGTGAAGTCGCCCTCGCCGGTCACCTCGTAGGTGTAGCTCGCGGTCTCCTCCGCGGTGTCCTGCAGCGCGCCGGCCACGGCGATGGCGACGAAGACGTAGACCACGCAGACCACCAGCGCCACGGCCCCGGTGATGACGCCGGTGAGGGCGAAGCCCTTGCGCGGCAGCTTCTTCACCAGCGCGATGATCCCCAGCACCAGGGCGATGGGACCCAGGATGAAGGAGATGAACCCGACGACGGGGATGAACGAGAGCACGACGGCGATGATGCCCACGATCATCGAGGCCTTGGTCATGCCGCTGGCCACCGGAGGCTGCTGGTTCCAGCCCGGCTGCCCGGGATAGGGGTAGCCCGGCTGTCCTGCCGGCGGCACGGGACCACCCTGTGCGGGCTGGCCGTTGTAGGGGGTGTTCGGGTACTGGTCGCTCATGGGTCCCTCGGGATCGGTGCGGTGAGTGGGGTCGGGCCCGCGGCGGGCGGGGCCGGATCCAGTCTATCCATCGGTGTGGGCGGGGTTTGCCCATGGACCTTCCCCGCCCCCGGGCGTACATTCAAGGCATGGGTACTGCAATGAAACAACGAGGTGTCGCCCACGCCCACCACCATCACCAGGGCGTGGAGTACATCGTCGCGGGCATCGGCATCATGCTGCTGTTCGGGGCGTTCGCCGTCCTGCAATCGATCCTCTCCGGCCAGCCGTTCAACCCCCTGTACATCGGGGTCTTCTTCGGACTGGTCGGGGTAGCGATGGGCACGACCTACTGGGCGCGGCACTGACGCCGCCACCCTCCCGGCCCGGCCGCCACCCGGCGACCGGCCCCTATCCCCCTGTGGCCCGGCCGGCTGCCCGCCCGGCCGCCCGGCCGCTGAACAGGCAGCCGCCCAGGAACGTTCCCTCCAGCGCCCGGTAGCCATGGACCCCTCCGCCGCCGAACCCGGCGGCTTCCCCCGCGGCGAACAGCCCCGGCACCACGGCACCCCCGGGAGCCAGGACGCGCGAGTCGAGGTCGGTTTCCAGCCCGCCGAGCGATTTGCGCGTGAGCACGTGCAGCCGCACGGCGACCAGCGGGCCGGCTTGCGGGTCGGTGAGACGGTGCGGGGCCACCGTGCGGATGAGCTTGTCGCCCAGGTAGCTGCGCGCCGATTGGATGGCCATCTGCTGCGGGTCCTTGCTGAACCCGTTGGCCGCCTCGGCATCGCGTGCGGCGACCTCGCGTTCCACCGCCGCCACCTCGAGCAGGTCCGAACCCTCCAGCCGGTTCATCTGCTCCACCAACCCGGCGACCGTATCGGCCTGCACGAAGTCCTCGCCGCGGTCCAGGAACGCCTGGACCGGGCCCGGCACCGTAGTCACGGCCCGGCGCAGCACGGCACGCAGGTCCTTGCCGGTCAGGTCGGGGTTCTGCTCGGAGCCGGAGAGCGCGAACTCCTTGCCGATGATGCGCCGGTTGAGGATGAACCACGAGTGGTCGTGTCCGGTGCCGCGCAGGTGCTCCAGCGTGCCCAGCGTGTCGAAACCCGGCCACAGCGGCGCCGGCAGGCGCCGGCCAAGCGCATCGAGCCAGAGGGAGCTGGGTCCGGGCAGGATCCGGATCCCGTGGTCCTGCCATACGGGACCGTGGTTGATGATGCCCTCGGTGTAGTGCCACATCCGGTCGCCGTTGACCAGATGCCCACCGGCGGCCGCGCCGATGTCCAGCCCGCGCCCGTCCACGTGGGCCGGCACCCCGGCGACCATCCGGTCCGGCGGCGTCCCCAGCCGGGCCGGCCAGGCGGCACGCACCTTCTCCGCGTTGCCGCCGATGCCCCCGGTGCACAGCACGACGGCGGCAGCCCGGTACTCGAACTGCCCCACCTCCTCGCGGTTGCTGGGTGCCCCGCGGGCGGCCCCGGAGGCGGCCAGCACCCTCCCGCGCACCCCGGTGACGGAGCCGCCATCGAGCAGCAGTTCATCGAGCCGATGCCGCCATTTCACGGTGAGCCGGCCGGCCGCCACGGCGGCCAGCGCCTTGTTCGCGAAGGGTTCGACCAGCCCCGGTCCGGTGCCCCAGGTGATGTGGAAGCGCGGCACGGAGTTGCCCGGGCCGCTGGCCCCGTAGCCGCCACGCTCGGCCCAGCCGACCACCGGGAAGAACCGGACACCGAGCCCGTGCAGCCAGGACCGCTTTTCCCCGCCCGCCCAGTGCACGTAGGCCTCGGCCCATCGGCGCGGCCAATGGTCCTCCGGGCGGTCGAACCCCGCGGTGTCGAACCAGTCGCGCAGGGCCAGGTCCACCGAGTCGCGCACGCGCATGCGCCGCTGTTCGGGGCTGCCCACCAGGAACAGCCCCCCAAAGCTCCACCAGGCCTGCGCCCCGAGGTTGGCTTGCGGTTCCTGGTCGAGCAGCAGGACGCGGCGACCGGCGTCGGTGGCTTCGGTGGCCGCCACGAGCCCGGCCAGCCCGGCCCCGACGACGATGACATCGAATTGTTGGTCGCGCTGGTCTCCCATGCCGCCAGCGTAGCCGGGACGCGGCCCGGGGGCACGGCAGCGATGGGGCCGGGCCTACCTGCCACCTTCCTCCGGCTTAATATGGCCTGGGTCAGGGCAGGCTGGACAGCCGGCCCTGCCCGCACTCCGGGCCGGCTACCCGTCCATCCTGCGCATGGCCCGCGCCCGGTCGACGCTGCCGAACCCGGTGGTGTCCATGAAGCCTGGCGGACCCCAGACGGTGATCAAGCGCAGTGGTTCGTCCCCGTCGTTGACCACGTCGTGCTCCACCCCGGCAGGGGCCAGCAGGGAATCACCGGGGCCCAACCGGAATTGCTGCTCCTGCAGGTGCATGAGGGCCCGGCCGCTGATGACCTGGTAGAACTCCTGCAGCGGTTGTCCGCCGTCGTGGCGGTGCATGCCCTCGGAGCCGCCGACGGGCAGCTCCCAGGTCTGGATGTTCACCGCCATGCCCAGCTCGTCGACGAAGTGGTGTTGGATGCGCACGGGGGCAGCGCCGTCGTGCAGGGTGTAGTCGAAGGTGGCGTGGCCGGCGCGTTCCAGCATCGGATCTCCCGTCCTGTCGTGGGCCGGTGGGTCCCGCCCGGTGTCGTTGCGGCTCAGGCCAGTGCCGCCTTGCTGGTCTCCCGGGCGAACAGCACGGCGACCAGGGCGATGACCGCGGCTCCCATCAGATACCAGCCCGGGGCCAGCGGCGAGCCCGAGGTGGCGATGAGGAACGTCGCCACGAAGGGTGCCGTGCCGCCGAAGAGCGCATTGGAGAGGTTGAAGCTGACCGCGAAGCCGGTGTAGCGCACGCGGGTGGGGAACATCTCGGCCAGGAAGCTGGGCAGCGTGCCGTCGTTGAGGGTGAGCATGGCCCCGAGCAGGATCTGCACCAGGACGATGACCAGGAAGTTCCCGGTGTCCAGCAGCATGAACGCGGGGACCGTGAGCACCACGAAGAGGATGGAGGCGGTCAGCAGCACCGTCTTGCGTCCCAGCCGGTCCGAGAGCATGCCGGTGAGGAAGATGAACCCGATGTAGGTCAGCAGGGCCACGGTGGTGGCCAGGTAGGCCGCCGACTCCTCCAGCTGCAGTTCGGTGGATAGGTAGGTGGGCATGTAGCTGAGCAGGATGTAGAAGCCGACGGCGTTGAGCAGCACCGCTCCAATGGCCTGGATGAGCTGGCGCCAATGATCGCGGAAGAGGTCCTTGATCGGTGTGGCCTCGGTGGTGTCCTCGGCCTCCAGCGCGCGGAAGGCCGGGGAGTCCTCCAGCCGGGTGCGGATGTAGCGGCCGATCAGGCCCATGGGGGCTGCCAGCAGGAACGGCAGGCGCCAGCCCCAATCGTGCATCTGCCCGGTGTCCAGCAGTCCGGTCAGCAGGGCCGCGAGCAGCGAACCGAGCAGCAGGCCGCTGGCCGTGCTGGCCGGGACCACCGCGGCGTAGAGGCCGCGGCGTTTCGGCGGGGCGTATTCGACGAGGAAGGCCGCGGCGCCGGCGTATTCGCCCGAGGCGGAGAAGCCCTGGATGACGCGGATGAGAAGCAGCAGGATCGGTGCCCCGATGCCGATGGTGGCGTAGCCGGGGATCAGCGCGATGCAGAAGGTGGCCGCCGACATGATGAGGATGGACCAGGACAGCGCGGTGCGCCGGCCGATCTTGTCGCCCAGGTGGCCCCAGACGAAGCCGCCCAGCGGGCGGACGAAGAACGAGACGGCGAAAAGCCCGAAGGTCAGCAGCAGGCCGGTCTGCGGGTCGGCCTCGGGGAAGAAGACGGCGGTGATGGTGACGGCCAGGTAGCCGTAGACCGCGTAGTCGAACCATTCGACGAAGTTGCCGATGAAGCTGGCGGCAACGACCTTGTTCCGGGTCTTGCGGATGGATTCCGGGGTGTCGGGTCCGGGCCCGCCGCTGAAACTGGTCCGTGGCGTCTCGGGGATCGACGGGCTGGCGGCGGGGCTGCCGCCATGGCTGGTTTGCTTGTTCATGGGGACCACCGATTCTGGAGTGGGTGTCTCGGGTACGAAGTGGGTGCCGGGGCGTGCCGTTCGGGCGTCAGGCGGAGTCGGGGATGCCGATGTCCTCGTTCCACAGGTCGGGCCGTTCGGCGATGAAGCCTGCCATGAGGTCGGCGGCCCGCGGGTCGTCCAGGATCGTGACCTCCACCCCCCGGGCGCGCAGCAGCTCCACGGCTCCGGGGAAGTTCACGGCCTCGCCCACGACCACGCGCGGGATGCCGAAGAGCAGGACCGCCCCGGTGCACAAGTCGCAGGGGGCCAACGTCGTGTAGAGCGTGGCGCCGCGGTAGTCGGTGAGGCGTCCGGCCTGGCGCAGGCAGGTGATCTCGGCGTGCGCGGTGGGGTCCCCGTCCTGGACGCGGCGGTTGGATCCCGTGGCGACCAGGTTCCCGTCGACGACCAGGGCGGAGCCGATGGGCACCCCACCTGCGGCCAGCGATTCCTCGGCCACCGCCAGGGCCGCGGCATAGTGCGGATCCGTCGTCGTCGTGCCTTGCCCGGCCATCAGGCACCTGCCGGGATCGTGGCGGCCAGGGGCAGTTCGAGCTCGGCGGCAATGGCCGGGGCCATGGCGGTGGCGACGGCGTCGAGCAGGATGCGCCCCTTCTCGGCCGTGGCGTCGACGGCCGGGGACAGGCAACCCGACGCCGGGGTGCGGTCTGCCCTGACGGGTAGCACGTCGTAGGGCGGCAGGACCGCCGCGGGGTCCGCGGAGACGGAGGCCATGTCGACCAGGTGCGGGTGCAGGTGGAGCATCAGCGAGGTCTCCAGCACTCCCCCGTGCTCGACATCCCAGCCGGGGAAACCGTGCGGGTAGATCGTCTCGATGGTTTCCTGGTCCACGAAGTCCCAGTAGGAGAGGAGCATGACCGTGGGGGCGTCGACCCCGGCACGCTCGAGGTCGCGGAGGGCCAGGTCCACCCCCTCGTAGAGGAACTGGTAGTTCTCGAAGTGGCCGTTGAGCACCACCAGCTTCCGCACGCCGTGCCGGGCGAACTCGTGGACGAGCGTGCGGGCGATCTCCACCAGGGTGCCGCCGTCCAGGCTGGTCGTGCCGGCCAGGTGGTTGCCCCCGCCGGATCGCTGTTGCGATTTGTAGCCATAGGTGATCGGCGGGGCGACGATGCCCTCGATGGACCTGGCGACCTCGCCGGCGACCGCCCGGGAGAGCAGGACGTCGACGTTCAGCGGCATGTGGGGCCCGTGCTGCTCGATCGAACCGACGGGGATGATCACCGGACGCCGCCCCGAGGAGATGGCTTCGCGGTAGCTGAATGCGTCCAGCTCTTCCATGTATACGCTCGTGCGCAAGGGTTCCTCCAGGGAAGCTGATGGGGGGGGTCCCCGACCGGCCGTTCGTTCCGGGCGGGGACGGTTCCGGGGCGGGGCGGCACCGTTTGGTGCCGCCCCGCCGGGGTGGACGCCTAGGCGTCGATGATGTTGTTCTCCGGGCCGAAGCCGAACTTGGTGATGTTCTCCACGCTGTCCTCGCCGACGACGAGGATGTCGTGCTCACGGTATCCGCCGGCACCCGGCAGGCCGTCGGCGACGGTGATCATCGGCTCCATGGAGACGACCATCCCCGGCTCGAGCACCGTGTCGATGTCCTCGCGCAGTTCCAGGCCCGCTTCGCGGCCGTAGTAGTGCGACAGGACGCCGAAGGAGTGTCCGTAGCCGAAGGTCCGGTTCGGCAGCAGGCCGTGGCCGATGTAGATCTCATTGAGCTCCGCCGCGATGTCCTTGCAGACCGCGCCGGGCTTGATGAGTTCCAGGCCGCGGCGGTGGACCTCGACGTTGATGTTCCACAGGCGCAGGCTCTCCTCGTCCGGCTGGCCGAGGAACAGGGTGCGCTCCAGGGCCGTGTAGTAGCCGGAGGTCATCGGGAAGCAGTTCAGCGAGAGGATGTCCCCGCGCTGCAGCTTGCGGGTGGTGGCCCAGTTGTGGGCGCCGTCGGTGTTGATGCCCGACTGGAACCACACCCAGGTATCGCGGACCTCGCGGTGGGGGAAGGTCCGGGCGATCTCGTGGACCATGGCCTCGGTGCCGATCAGGGCGACCTCGTATTCGGAGATGCCCTCGCGGATGGCGGCCTTGATGGCCTCGCCACCCAGGTCCCCGATGCGTGCACCGTGCTTGATGACCTCGATCTCCTCGGCGGACTTGATCATCCGCTGGCGCATGGCATCCTGCGAGACATCCACCAGTGCGGCGTCGGCAAAGGTGTCCTGGATGCGCTGGCGGGTCAGGCCCGGAAGGAAGTCGTCCTCGACGCCGATCCGGGAGGCCTTCACGCCGTCGCGCTTCAGCGCTTCCTGCAGCCCGTAGAAGAAGTTGTCACGCCGCCAGTCGGTGTAGACGATGTTCTCCCCGTAGCTGGTCCGCCACGGCATCCCGGCATCGATGTTCGCGGTGACAGTGGTGGAGTTGTTGGCCGTGACCACCAAGGCATAGTTGCGCCCGAACGTCGTGTAGAGGAAGTCCGAGTAGTACTTGATGCCGTGGTAGCTGGTCAGGATGACCGCGTCCAGGCCCTGTTCGCCCATGATCCGGCGCAGCCCGCCCAGGCGGCGCTCGAATTCTGCATCTGAGAACGTCAGCGGCTGCTTCTGCCCGATGTGCAGGGTCTTGAGGCGCTCGAGTTCGGCGACGCTGCTCGTGCTGGCTGAAACACTCATGATGTTGCTCCTTCGTTGTAACTGATAGGTGTTGCGGATACAGGCCAGCGGCCTGTGGTCTGGTGGGGCCGGACGGCTCAGCTGCCGGCCAGGGGGCTGCGTTCCACGTCGCCCGTGGGAACCGGTGCGGGTGGTTCCGTGGGGATCGCGGTCCGTTGCCGGCCGCTCTCGGCGGTCGGTGACGAGGCCTCGTCGCGGTCGATGATCGGCGTGCCTTGGGCTGCCGATTCGAGTTCGTGGTCGTCCAGGGCCACCTCGGCGCTGCCGAAGTCCTCGACGAAGACCTCGTCGGATTCCGTTTTGGCCAGGCCGAGCGGAACCCCCGCGGCGATGCGGCTCTTGAAGCGCGGGTAGCCCAGGGCGAAGTACAGTCCGGCGGAGGTGATGCTGCCGGCCAGCCAGGAGAAGTCCACTCCCCCGACCGCACGGCCCAGCGGGCCCTGCAGGATCGGCGTGGAACCGTACATGCACATCCACGTCATCAGGATGCCGCCACCGAAGGCGATGAACGCCGAGGGGTTGAACGCCTTGAGCCGGGTCCGCTCCGGGGAGGGGAAGAGGTAGGAGAAGTCGCGGTGCTTGCGTTCGAACACGTAGTAGTGGACCGCCATGATCCCGCCCCAGGTACCGACCCAGGCCGCGATGGTGCCGATGAAGCTATGCAGCACCTCGGCGAAATCGTGGGCGAAGAGGAAGGCGACGACGGCGATCATCGAGAGGACTCCGACGAAGATCGAGAGCTTCTTGCGTGAGACGTTGATGTCCAGGGCCTGCGTCGCGACGCCGAACGTGTACATGTTGATGATGTTCGTGGCGATCGGACCGTGGATGACCAGGGCGATCACCGGGATGGCGAACGCGCCGAAGCTCTCGACGATGAGCTGTCCGGGGTCGGCCGTGCCGTTCTTCGTTGCCAGGCTCGCGCCGAGGACGCCCAGCCAGCAGACCGGCAGGAACTGCCCGAGCACCGAGACGATGTAGAGCTTGGCTGGTTTGATCTTCTTGCTCACGAAGCGCGAGTAGTCGGGGGCGTAGGTGAACCACCCGATGCCCCAGCCGATGCCGATGGCGGTCATGATCGAGGACATCGCGGCGATGCGCGGCATGCCGGTGAGGATTTCGCCGGCCGGGCCCTGGTAGCCCCAGTCGATGTCCAGCTGGGTCCAGGCCACGATCGACATGGCCACCAGGACGATGATCGTCGGGGGCATCGTGATGCGTTCGAACTTGGCGATGGCCTTGTAGCCGCGGTAGCAGATGGCCACCTGGATCGCCATGATCACCGCGGCGGTGCCGATGCGCCAGGCGTAGTTGTGGGCGGTCGGGTCGACCCAGCCGATCATCCCGAACAGGGCCATGATCAGATCCAGGATCACCCACGTGTTGATGGCGGACCATCCGATGGCGATGATCGCCTGGATGGCCGCCGGGAGGTAGGCACCGCGGCGTCCAAAGGCGCCGCGGGCCAGCAGCATGCCGGTCGCACCGGTGCGCTGGCCGAGCAATACGAAGAACCCGAAGCCGAGCATGCCGATGACGTTGCCACCGATCAGGACGATCAGGGTGTCTCGCAGGCCCAGGCCGAGGTGGATGCCGAGGGCGCCGAGGATCCAGTTGATGGGGGCGACGTTGGCCCCTGCCCAGATCCAGAATTGGCCCGAGACTTTGGTGGTCCGCGCCGATTCGGGCACGGGCTGGAGCATTTCCTCGACTTCATGTGTTGCGTTTTCTGAGCGTGAGGCCGCTTGCTGGCTCATGGATGGACTCTTTTCGCAATGGGGGCGGGAGGGGATTCCCGGGGTTACGGCAGGGCCAACGGCGGACCTGCTGGAGACTTGGCTTCCACCCTACGAGTGATCCGCACCACAGCCTATATACTTTTCGGGTACTGCTATTGGAAGTTTCGCGACATTTCGTCATCCGACGATCGGAGTCCTGTGATCACCCTCGCCGAGGCCCTCGCCTCCCCGCCCCTGGCCGCAGGCGCTCCCCGCCCGGTGACGGATGTCCCCGGCGCCCTCGAGCGCACGGTCCGCTGGGTGCATTCCAGCGAGGTGCTGGAAATCGCCTCGCTGCTGCACGGCGGTGAACTCCTGTTGACGGGCGGTTCCGAGCTCTTGCGGCAACCGGCCGCCACGCAGGTGGAATTCATGCAGCGGCTCGGCGAACGGGGCGTTTGCGCGGTGTGCATCGAGACGCTGCCCAACGGGCGCCGCCTGGCCGCCACCGCGAGGGCCGCTGCCGAAGAGGCCGGCGTCCCGGTCTTCGAGCTCGGGCGCGTGGTCCGCTTCGTGGACGTGACCGAGGAGGCCAACCGGCTCATCGTCGACTCGCAGGCCCGGCTCCACCAGGACATCGACCGGCTGTCCCAGCTCATCGCCCAGCACATCACCGAGTCTGGACCGGACATGACCCGCATCGTGCACCTGATCTCCCGGGAGCTGGTGGCCAACGTGCGCCTCCTGTCCGCCGACGGCACGGTCCTGGCCGACACCACGGGGGCCCTGGCGGGACCAGGGGAAGCAGCCGCCTCGGGGGCCGAGACCGCGGTCGTGGACTATTCGCGCGTCAGCGCGGACGTGGTGCTCGATGGCCAGCCGGCGGCCGAGCTCATCCTCTTTTCGGACAGGGTCCGGCGCGAGCACCTGGTGGTGGCCGCGGAGAGGCTCCGCGGCATCCTGGCCCTTGCCCTGGCCCAGCACCATCGCCCCGGCCTCGAACAGCTGGCACAGAGCCACCTGGTCACGTCCGTCGTCGAGGGTCGCGAGGCCCGGACCATGGAGCGCCTGTGGCGGCAAAACGGGCTCGCGCCCGACGGGCCGGTCCTGGTCGTCGTCGTTTCGGGGGCGGACCGCGGCTCGGACGCCCTGCGCCTGGTACGCACCCTGCGGGTGCAGGAACCGCGCGTCATGGCCCAGCAGCGCGAAGGCACGCTGGTCGTCGTAGTCCCCCTGCAGGGCGACCCGGTGGCGGACCGCGACCACATCCTGGCCGCGGCGGGCCGTGCGGCTGCCGGGTCGGACTTGTTCGGCGTTGCCGGGCCCATGGTCTGGCAGGCAACGGACGCGCACACCTCGTTCGCCGAGGCCGAGGCCATCCTGCGGCTGCACCCGCCGCGGCCCGGGGCCATTCGCGATGCCCTTGACCTCTTCGACGTGCGGGCCATGACCGCGATGGAGGACCTCTCGGTCCTGGAGACCTACGGCCAGGCGCTCATGGGCAGCATCGTCCACTGGGACCACCACCACGGTTCGGAGTTGGCCGCCACCTTGTTGGCATGGTTCGAGACCGGTTGCAGCACCACCGAGTCCGCGCGGCAGCTGCATATCGAGCGGCAGACGATGCACAAGCGCCTGGTCAAGATCTTCGACCTGCTGGGTGGGGACCCGCGCCGCACCGGACGCGTCTTCGCCTTGCACCTGGCCGCCCGGTACCTGGCCGGGTAGGGCCTTCGGCCGACGACGGGCGGGGCGCAGGAGGCCGCGCCGTCATCTGCCGGCTCCGGCCGGGCCGGCCGCCTTCGGTCCACCGGGGAACCAGGCGATCCGGGGCCGTCGGGCCCCCTGCCCGGCCGCCGGTCAAAGGATGGCGCGGACGGAGGCCTCGAAATGGGCCACGTGGTCCGAGGCGAGGTGCTCCGCACGGTCGGCGTCTCCGTCGACGATCGCGTGCAGCAGCGCGGCGTGTTCGCGGATATGCTCGACCACCCCCGGGACCCGGTCCAGAACCAGGCACCAGATCCGCGTCGCGAGGTTGTCCAATCGAACCAGCGTCTCCTGCAGATGGTGGTTCTCGGTGGCCCGGTAGATCGAGCGGTGGACCTCAAGGTCGTACTCCATCAGCGTCTTGCGGTCCCGGTCCGCTTCAAGGTCGTCGATCTCGACGGCGATCCCGGCCAGCTGTCGACGCACTTCCGGCGAGGCATGCGTCGCCGCCTTGCGGGCTGCCAGCGGTTCGAGCAGTTGGCGCATCTCGGAAATGGCGGCCAGTTCGGTGATGTCCACGATCGTGGCAAACGTGCCCCTCCGCGCGTAGGAGACGACGAGGTGGTCGGTTTCCAGCCGCTTGAGTGCTTCCCGGATCGGGGTCCTGCCGATCCCCAGTTCGGCGGCCAGCTGCGCTTCGTTGATCGGCTCTCCGGGAGAAATCTCCAACATGATCAGGCGGTCCCGCAATTGCAGGTAGGCGCGTTCGGCCAGGGACTCCTGTCCTGCGGCCACGCTGGTCATCGTCATGCTCGATCCTCCCCGGCAAGCGCCCGTTCTGGAAGCCGCCGATTATTTCAGTTCCACCCATTGACGGGGTGTGATCACCATCATACGATAATTCCCACATTGATATATCAGTTATCGACAATAGAAATTGAGGATTCCCATGATGAACCCCACGCTGGAGGCCGTGTCCTCCATGTCGTTGACGGCGTCGTTGGCGGAGTTGGATCCCGAGGTTGCCTCGCGGATCGATGCGGAGTTGGCCCGCCAGCAGGAGGGCCTGGAGATGATCGCCTCGGAGAACCACACGGCGCAGGCCGTGATGGCCGCGCAGGGCTCGGTGCTGACGAACAAGTACGCCGAGGGGTACCCGGGCCGGCGCTACTACGGCGGGTGCGAGCATGTGGACGTGATCGAGTCGCTGGCGATCGAACGGGTCAAGGACCTCTTCGGAGCCGCGTTCGCGAACGTGCAGCCGCACTCCGGTGCCCAGGCGAACGCGTCGGTGATGCACGCGTTGATCCGTCCCGGGGACACGGTCATGGGGTTGAACCTGGCCCACGGCGGGCACCTGACGCACGGGATGAAGATCAACTTCTCCGGCCGGCTCTACAACATCGTCCCCTACGGGGTCGATGAGGCCTCGTACGAGGTCGACATGGACCAGGTCCAGGCCCTGGCCCGCGAGCACCGCCCCAAGATGATCGTCGCCGGCTGGTCGGCGTACCCGCGCCAGCTGGACTTCGCCCGGTTCCGGGAGATCGCCGACGAGGTCGGTGCGTACCTGTTCGTGGACATGGCCCACTTCGCGGGCCTGGTCGCCGCCGGGCTGCACCCCTCCCCGGTCCCGCACGCCCATGTGGTGACCTCCACCACGCACAAGACGCTGGCCGGCCCGCGCGGGGGGATCATCCTGACCAACGACGCCGAGGTCGCCAAGAAGGTCAACTCGGCGGTGTTCCCGGGCCAGCAGGGCGGGCCGCTGGAGCACGTGATCGCGGGCAAGGCGGTGGCGTTCAAGATCGCCGCCTCACAGGAGTTCACCGAGCGCCAGGCCCGCACCCTGGCCGGGGCACGGATCCTGGCCGAACGCCTCACCGCCGGCGATGTCGCCGCGCGCGGGATCAGCGTGCTGACCGGGGGCACCGACGTGCACCTGGTGCTGGTCGACCTGCGCAACTCGGTGCTGGACGGCCAGCAGGGCGAGGACCTGCTGGCCCGGGTGGGGATCACGGTGAACCGCAACGCGGTCCCGTTCGACCCGCGCCCGCCGATGGTGACCTCCGGGTTGCGGATCGGGACCCCGGCGTTGGCAACGCGCGGCTTCTCCGAGGCCGCGTTCACCGAGGTCGCGGAGATCATCGCGCAGGCCCTGATCGCCGGGACCACCGAAGGCGGGCCCGACGAAGCCGTCCTGGCCGACCTCGCATCCCGCGTCTCCGCCCTGGCCACAGCACACCCCCTCTACCCGGAACTTCCCCACCTCTCATCAACGATTGGAGCCTGATCATGGCCGATCTCCTGCCCGAGCACCCGGACTTCCTGTGGCGCAATGCCGAGCCGAAGCCCTCCTATGACGCCGTCATCGTCGGCGGCGGCGGCCACGGCCTCGCCACGGCCTACTACCTGGCCAAGAACCACGGCATGACGAACATCGCCATCCTGGAACGCGGCTGGCTGGCCGGCGGCAACATGGCACGCAACACCACCATCATCCGCTCGAACTACCTCTGGGACGAGAGCGCCGGGATGTACGAGCACTCCCTGAAACTCTGGGAGCAGCTGCCCGAGGAACTCGACTACGACTTCCTGTTCTCCCAGCGCGGCGTGATGAACCTGGCGCACACCCTGCAGGACGTGCGCGAATCCAAGCGGCGGGTCAACGCCAACGTCCTGAACGGCGTGGACGCCGAGTGGCTGGAACCGAGCCAGGTCAAGGAACTGTGCCCGATCATCAACACCGGGGACGACATCCGCTACCCGGTCATGGGCGCCACCTACCAGCCGCGCGCCGGCATCGCCAAGCACGACCACGTCGCCTGGGCCTTCGCCCGCAAATGCGACGAGATGGGCGTGGACATCATCCAGAACTGCGAAGTCACCGGCTTCGTCAAGGACGGGAACCGCGTCGTCGGCGTCGAGACCAGCCAGGGCCGCATCCTCACCGACAAGGTGGGCCTGTGCGGCGCCGGGCACTCCTCGGTGCTGGCCGAGATGGCCGGCTTCGACCTGCCCATCCAGTCCCACCCGTTGCAGGCCCTGGTCTCCGAGCTCTTCGAGCCCGTGCACCCCACGGTCGTCATGTCCAACCACGTCCATGTCTACGTCTCGCAGGCGCACAAGGGCGAACTGGTCATGGGCGCCGGTGTCGACGCCTACAACGGCTACGGCCAGCGCGGCGCCTTCCACGTCATCGAGGAACAGATGTCGGCCGCCGTCGAGCTGTTCCCGATCTTCTCCCGGGCCCACCTGCTGCGGACCTGGGGCGGCATCGTCGATGTCACCATGGACGCCTCCCCGATCGTCTCCCCGACCCCCATCGAGGGGATGTTCGTGAACTGCGGTTGGGGCACCGGCGGCTTCAAGGGCACCCCGGGCGCCGGATACACCTTCGCCCACACCATCGCCACCGGAGAGGCGCACCCGCTGAACGCCCCGTTCGCTCTGGACCGCTTCGAAACCGGAAAGCTGATCGACGAGCACGGCGCAGCTGCCGTCGCCCACTAAGCACCCATCTAAGAAGGACTTCCCATGCTGCTCATTGAATGCCCCAACTGCGGGCCACGCGATGAAACCGAATACCACTATGGCGGCCAGGCGCACATCGCCTACCCCGAGGACCCCTCGACCCTGACCGACAGCGAGTGGTCGCGCTACCTCTTCTACCGCCAGAACCCCAAGGGCATCTTCGCCGAACGCTGGAACCACGCAGCCGGCTGCCGCAAGTGGTTCAACGCACTGCGGGACACCGCCACCTACGAAATCGAAGCCATCTACCAGCTGGACGAGCCGCGACCGGACGTCGCCTCTCCCGAACTGGTCCAGGCACAGCAGAACACTCCCGAAGGAGGAGCACGATGAGCACCGCTCAGCCCGACGCACAGCTGGCCGGCCGCCTGGACGCCGCCCGGGTCCCCGGCCACGGCATCGACCGGTCCCGGGACATCAGCCTCACCCTGGACGGGCAGCAGCTCGCCGCCCACCCCGGCGACACCATCGCCTCTGCCGCCCTGGCCGCCGGCCACATCGCGTGCGGGAACTCGCTGTACCTGGACCGCCCGCGCGGCATTCTGGCTGCAGGCGTCGAGGAGCCCAATGCGCTGGTCACCGTCGCCTCCCGCTTCCCGGGCCAGGTCGACGAGTCGATGCTCCCGGCCACAGCCACGCAGGTCACCGACGGCATGACCGCGAACTACCTCAGTGGCCTGGGCGTGTTGGACCCGCGCCGCGATGAGGCGTACTACGACCGCAAGTACGTCCACGCCGACGTCGTCGTCGTCGGCGCCGGTCCCGCCGGCTTGGCCGCCGCACGCCAAGCAGCAGCCTCCGGTGTCCGCACCATCCTCATCGACGAGCAGCCCGCCCCCGGCGGCTCCCTGCTCTCCTCCAGCACGGAGCAGGTCAACGGCACCGCCGCCGCGCAGTGGGCAGCCGAGACCGCCGCTGAACTGGAGCAGTCCCAGGAATTCACCTACCTGCCGCGCACCACCGCATTCGGTGCCTACGACGAGAACTACCTCATCGCCGTGCAGCGCCGCACCGACCACCTCGACACCGATCCGGGCGCCGGGGTATCGCGCGAACGGATCTGGCACATCCGCGCCAAGCAGGTCGTGCTCGCCACCGGAGCCCACGAGCGTCCGCTGGTCTTCGCCAACAACGACCGCCCCGGGGTCATGCTCGCCTCCGCAGTGCGCAGCTACCTGAACCGCTACGGCGTCGCCGCAGGCTCACGCGTGGTGGTCGCGACCACCAACGACTCCGCCTACGCGACGGTCGCGGACCTGACGGCGGCCGGTATCGAAGTCGCCGCCATCGTCGACTCCCGCACCGAGGCCTCCGAGACCGCAAGCAAGGTCCTCGCCGACACGGGCGTCCGCTCGATCCTCGGCTCCGCCGTGGTGGACACCGCAGCCGACAGCAGCGGCCGGGTCAGCGCCGTGGACATCTCGGCCCTCGACGACGACGGCCACGCGACCGGCGACGTCGAAACCCTCGAGGCCGACCTGCTGGCCGTGTCCAACGGCTGGAGCCCCGTGGTGCACCTGTTCAGCCAGCGCCAGGGCAAGGTGGCCTGGAACCGCGAGCTCGCGGCCTTCGTCCCGGGCAAGCCGGTGAGGAACCTGCTCACCGCAGGGGCCCTGAACGGCTCCTACGACCTGGCCTCCTGCCTGGCCGAGGGCGACTCCGCGGGCGCGGACGCCGTGGCAGCCACCGGCTCCCCCGCCGCTGTCTCCGCGCCGAGCGCGACGACGGCCCCGCTTTCCGCTCCCCGCCCGCTGTGGCTGGTGCGGGCCACCGAGCAGGCCGAGGGCGAATGGCATAGCCATTTCGTGGACCTGCAGCGCGACCAGACAGTGGCGGACATCGTCCGCTCCACCGGCGCCGGCATGCGCTCGGTGGAACACATCAAGCGCTACACCTCGATCAGCACCGCCAACGACCAGGGCAAGACCAGCGGCGTCGCCGCCATCGGGGTCATCGCCGCCATCCTCGGCGTCGACGAACTCGGCGAGATCGGCACGACCACCTTCCGTGCCCCCTACACGCCGGTCTCCTTCGCCGCACTGGCCGGGCGCCAGCGCGGACAGATGCTCGATCCGGCCCGCCTGACCTCGATCCACCCGTGGCATGTCGCCCACGGCGCCGAGTTCGAGGACGTCGGACAGTGGAAGCGCCCCTGGTACTTCCCGCTGGCAGGCGAGGACATGGACACCGCGGTGCAGCGCGAATGCGCGGCCACCCGTGACTCGGTCGGCTTCATGGACGCCACCACGCTGGGCAAGATCGAGATCCGCGGGAGCGATGCCGGCGAATTCCTGAACCGGGTCTACACCAACGGCTTCAAGAAGCTCAAGCCGGGCATGGGCCGCTACGGCGTCATGTGCACCCCGGACGGGATGATCTACGACGACGGCGTGACCCTGCGTCTCGAAGAGGACCGCTACTTCATGACCACCACCACCGGCGGGGCCGCCAAGGTCCTGGACTGGTTGGAGGAATGGCTGCAGACCGAATGGCCGGACCTGGACGTGGTGTGCACTTCGGTGACCGAGCAGTACTCCACGGTCGCCGTCGTCGGGCCGAAGTCCCGTGCCGTGCTGGAGAAGCTGGCCCCCGACCTGGACCTGTCCAACGACGCGTTCAAGTTCATGGCCTTCCGCGAGACCACCCTGGCCAGCGGGATCCCGGCACGCATCTGCCGCATCTCGTTCTCCGGCGAGCTCGCCTTCGAGATCAACGTGGCCGCCTGGTACGGACTCAAGGTGTGGGAAGACGTCGCCGAAGCCGGCGCCGAATTCAACATCACCCCCTACGGCACCGAGACCATGCACGTGCTGCGCGCCGAGAAGGGCTTCATCATCGTCGGCCAGGACACCGACGGCACGGTGACCCCGCAGGACGCCGGCATGGACTGGGTGGTTTCCAAGCTCAAGGACTTCATCGGGAACCGTTCCTTCACCCGTGACGACACGGCCCGTGAGGACCGCAAGCACCTCGTCGGGGTCCTCCCGGTGGACAAGACCACCCTGCTGCCCGAGGGCGCCCAGCTGGTGAACAGCGGGACCCCGATCACCCCGCAGGAGGGCCCCGTGCCCATGGAGGGCCACGTGACCTCCAGCTACCGCAGCCCGGCACTGGGACGGACCTTCGGTCTGGCCCTGGTCGAAAACGGCCGCAACCGCATCGGCGAAATAGTCCAGTCACCCCTGGACGGCCAGCTCATCGATGTCGAAATCACATCCCCCATCCTCTACGACCCTGAAGGGAGCCGTCGCGATGGCTGAGAACACCCTGCAAGCACCCGCCGTGAACCAGGAGGTCGCCGCTTTGCGCACCAGCCCGGTCGGCCACCTCGCCGAAAAGATGGCTGCCGGCTCGGTCTCCGGGGAACGGGGCGTCGCCCTGCGCGAGCTGCCGTTCCTGACCCAGATCGGACTGCGTGCCGCCCAGGGCTCCGCGTCGGCGCGGGCCCTGGAGACGGCTCTGGGCATCGAGCTGCCCCGCAGCGTCGGCCAGGTCAGCGGCAACGAGCAGTTGTCCCTGTTGTGGCAGTCGCCCGATGAGTTCCTGCTCGTCGGCCCCCCCGACAGCGTGGACACGACGGTACTGGCCGCGGTCCTGGGCCGCGGCGAGGACGCGTTGCCCGGCTCGGTCATCGACCTGTCGGCGAACCGGACCACCCTGGAGCTCTCGGGCCCCTCGGCCCGGTCCGTGCTGGAAAAGGGATGCCACTACGACCTGCATCCCTCGGCGTTCACTCCCGGCCACGCGGTCTCGACGGCCCTTGGGCCCGTGCCGGTACTGCTGTGGAAGACGACGGAGGACACCTACCGGATCATGCCCCGGGCATCCTTCGCCGACTACACGGCTCATTGGCTGCTCGATGCGATGGCCGAGTTCGCGGCGGCCGAGGTGGCCTGATGGCACTGAGTGCACTGGACCTGTTCTCGGTGGGGATCGGTCCATCCTCATCCCACACGGTGGGGCCCATGCGGGCGGCCCGGCGGTTCACCGCCGGGCTGTCCGCGGACGCCCTGCTCGGCTCGGTCACCCGGGTCAAGGCGGAGCTCTTCGGATCGCTGGGGGCCACGGGCATCGGACACCATTCCGACCAGGCCGTCATTCTCGGCCTGGCCGGGCAGGACCCCGAAACCGTCGACACGGAGACCGCCGCCGAGCTGGTCGCCTCCTGCGTCAGCGCGGGGCGGCTGCCGCTGGACGGGGGGCCGGAGATCGACTTCAGCGATGAACGCGATGTGGTGCTCCACCGGCGCAAGTCACTGCCGGCGCACCCCAACGGCATGGTTTTCCATGCCTTCGGGGCCGACGGCGAGACCATCCGCGAGCGCACGTACTACTCGGTGGGCGGTGGCTTCGTCGTCGACGATGCCACCGCGGAGGCGGACAAGCTCGTCTCGGACGAGACCCCGCTGCCGCATCCCTTCAGCACCGGATCCGAGCTGCTGGCGGCCTGCCGGACCACCGGCTTGTCCATTGCCGAACTCATGATGGCCAACGAGAACTCCTGGCGGCCCGAGGCCGAGACCCGGGCGTCGCTGTTGCACATCTGGTCCGTCATGGAGGAGTGCGTGGAGAACGGCTGTACCCGCACCGAAGCCGTGCTGCCCGGCGGTCTGAAGGTCCGCCGTCGAGCTCCGGAGCTGCGCCAGAAGCTGCGCGAACAGGAAGCAGCGGGTCGGGCCGGTGGCACCGAGCCCACCGACCCGCTGTGGGCGATGGAATGGGTGAACCTCTACGCGCTGGCCGTGAACGAGGAGAACGCCTCCGGGGGACGGATCGTCACGGCGCCCACCAACGGGGCCGCGGGCATCATCCCGGCGGTCCTGCACTTCTATGCACGGTTCGTCGATGGGGCCGACGACGACGGCATTGTCACCTTCCTGCTCACGGCCGCGGCCATTGGGATCCTGTTCAAGCAGAACGCCTCGATCTCGGGCGCCGAAGTCGGATGCCAGGGCGAAGTGGGTTCGGCCTGTTCGATGGCCGCGGCCGGGATCTGCGCGGTTCTGGGCGGCACTCCGACACAGGTCGAAAACGCCGCCGAAATCGGGATCGAGCATAACCTAGGCTTGACATGCGACCCGGTGGGTGGCCTCGTGCAGATCCCCTGCATTGAACGCAATGCGATCGCCTCGGTGAAGGCCATCAATGCTGCGCGCCTCGCCCGCCATGGCGACGGTGAACACCGGGTCACACTGGACCAGGCCATCGAGACCATGCGACAGACTGGTGCCGACATGCAGGACAAGTACAAGGAAACATCACGCGGCGGTCTCGCCGTAAACGTTATCGAGTGCTGACCCTGGCGGGTGCGATCCGATTCCCCGGACCGCACCCGCTGTGCAGCGCTTCCGTCACCACCTCAGAAAGCAGGACACCATGGCATCGGCCATCGAAACCCACGAGCACGAATTCGTCCTGAGCTTGGATTGTCCGGAACGCCCCGGGATCGTCCATGCCGTCTCCGGTTTCCTGCTCGACCATGGCGGCGACATCCACGAATTGCGCCAATTCGACGACTTCCACGAGGGCCGTTTCTTCATGCGCGTCCACTTCGTCAGCCGCCCGGGCGAGAACTTCCCGCAGGTCGCCGCGGACGCCGCCGCCGAGCTGGAGCGCCTGCGCACGGCCTTCGCCCCGCTGGCCGAGGCGAACGAGATGCACTGGAGCCTGCGCCCGCTCAGCGAGAAGCGCCGCGTGCTGGTCATGGTCTCCAAGTTCGGCCACTGCCTCAACGACCTGCTCTACCGCTCCCGGATGGGCGAGCTGCCCATCGACATCGTCGCCGTCGTTTCCAACCACACCGACCACCAGTCGCTCGTGGAATGGCACGGCATCGACTTCCACCACGTCCCGGTCACCCAGGACACCAAGCCGGCCGCCGAGGCCCGGCTGCTGGAGCTCATCGACGACTACGACGTCGAGTTGGTGGTCCTGGCGCGCTACATGCAGATCCTCTCCGACGAGCTCAGCCGCAAGCTCACCGGCAAGACGATCAACATCCACCACTCGTTCCTGCCCTCCTTCAAGGGCGCCAAGCCATACCACCAGGCATTCGCCCGCGGCGTGAAGACGGTCGGAGCCACCGCGCACTACGTCAACAGCGAGTTGGACGAGGGGCCGATCATCTCGCAGCAGGTCCAGGATGTCGACCACACCTACTCCCCCGGCGACCTGGTCGCCGCCGGCCGCGACACCGAGTGCAAGGCGCTCTCCAATGCGGTGAAATGGCATTGCGAGGGCCGCGTGTTCCTGCTCGAGAACCGCACCGTCGTCCTGCGCTAGGCCGGGCGTCCCGTCAGCCCGGCTGCTCGAGCAGGGGCGCCAGATGCCTCAGCAGGCGTGTCCGCAGGTCCGGCCGCCGCAGCTGTTCCCACCAGACGTTCAGCACGGTGATGCCGGTCTCGGCCAACTCGGCCTCGCGCTTTCGTTCGCGCAGCAGCTTCTCCGACGTCTCCATGTACTGGAAATACTTGCCGTTGCCGTGGACCTCGACGGCCCGCCCGATGTCCGGCCATGCCATGTCCAAGCGATAGCGGTGACGAGCCGTCGCGACCTCGTATTGCAGTACCGGGGCAGGGAGGCCCCAGACGTGCATGAGCACACGCAGCCTCCCCTCCGCAACCGATTCGGACCGCCCGTCCGCCAGGGCCAAGACCTGCGCGGCCCGGACGGTCCCCCGGGTCCCCGTGCTGTCGCCCAACGCGGCGCCCAAGGCCTCCTTCGAGACCCCGCGCCGAAGGGCTGAATCGGCCAGGATGACCCCTGAGGCGATCTCGAAGGTCCGGATGCAGTCGACGACCGTGCGTTCCAGCGTCGTCACCCGCAGTCCGCGGAGGGCGGTGAGCTCGCCGGATCGCATCGTCAAGTCGTGGCAGGTGACCGGCGGGCCGTGGGTATTGGACCGGTTGGTCCCGCGTTCCAGCAGGTGGATGGACCGGTCGGCGGGCCAGACGTCCAGATTCCACAAGCGGGCCGCCGAGGCGCCGACGAATACGGGCGGGTTCCGTGCAGCTCTGGCGTGCGCGTGGAGGGCGACCAGATCCTTGTCCCAGCGGCTCAGGCTGCGGGCGAGCTCGCCGGGCAGGTAGATGCCCTTCCTGACGCGCACCAGCGTTCCGGCGGCCAACGCGGCGTTGATGGCGTTCATCCCCATCCCACGGCGGCCAAGTACGGCCCGGGTGACCAGTTGTCCGACCGCATCGTCGACGTCTCCGCGCCGCTCCAAGGTGTGCATCCACCGATCGTCGCACCGACGACCGCCACGACGAACCAACGGGCCGCACTCTGTGGAGAAACACCGTAGCGCGCCGCGCGGGCGGCCCGCCGGCCGACGACCGGTACGTCGAGGCCCGAGACCCGGCCGCAAATCCCAGACCACCTGTCCGTCCGACGGCGTGGGAGTTTTCCGGCTGGTCTCGCGGCTCGGGGACAGGGCCTACCCAGATGCCCGCCGCCCCGCCGAGGGCCGGATGCTCCAGGGCGCACGCGGGACTGGCGCGCGGACGGCCCGGACCGGCGTCGGTGGCGGTTTGCCTGGGAGGGACGCCGGGTCAGTGGGGACGGCCAGTGTCAGTCCAGGTGGGTGGGGGCGAACATCTTCAACAGCGTCTGCACGACCACCACGTTCGGCCCCTCGGCGGCGAAGGCCTCCTCGAGGGCGGAGGTGATGTCCTGCGGGGCGACCGCACGGGCCGGGATGCCGAACGATTCGGCCAGCGCCACGAAGTCGGGCCGTGCGAGCTCGGTGGCCGTGGCCTTGCCGAACGCGCCTTCCATGTATTCGCGCAGGATCCCGTAGCCGCCGTCGTCGACGATCAGCCAGGTGACCGCGGCTTGGTGCTGCTTGGCGGTGGCCAGTTCGGCGACCGAATACATCGAGGACCCGTCGCCGGAGACGGCGAGCACGCGGCCCGCGGGCCCGGTCTTGCCGGCGACGGCCAGCCCGACCGCCCCGCCGATGGCCGCCGGGAAGCCGTAGCCCAGTCCGCCGGCGCCCTGGGCGGAGTGGAATTCGCCGTCGCGGGCGTCCCAGCAGCTCCATCCCCAGTAGGCGGCGATCGTCATGTCCCAGTAGGTCTGCATCGTGTCCGGGACGGCGGCACGGATGTCGTCCATGAACCGCCGCTCCAGGGACAGGTCCTGGGCGTCGAGCCGTGCGCCGACCTTCGCCAGCGTTTCGGTGACCACCTGCTCGGGTGGCTTCCCGTGCCAGTCGGGGGCACCGGCGTCGGCTGCGGCCGGGTGCGCCTCGAGGGCATCGGAGAGGAAGGCCAGGGCCGCCCGCGCGTCGGCGCGGATGCCCAGGGCCGGCTGGTTCGATTCGAGGACCCGGGGTTCGGCGTCGATCTGGATCAGGCGTCCACGCGGGGTGAGCGTGAAGTAGTTGGAGGTGACCTCGCCCAGCGCCGAGCCGATGACGATCAGCACGTCGGCGTCCTCGAGCACTTCGGTGGTGTGCCGGTCCTCGATCCACGACTGCAGGCTCAACGGGTGTTCCCACGGGAAGGCGCCGTTGCCGCCGGGCGAGCAGATCACCGGGGCGCGCAGTTGTTCGGCCACGCGCAGCAGTTCGGCCTCGGCGCCGGCCCGGCGGACGCCGCCGCCGGCGACGATCGCCGGGCGGCGGGCCTGGCCCAGCCAGCGCACGGCCTCCTCGATGAGCTCGACGCGCGGGGGGTGCTCGTACGCCTCTGCCAGGGCGTCGACCACCGGCGGCACGAACACCTCGGCGAGCAGGATGTCCTGGGGCACCTCGACCCAGACCGGGCCCTGCGGCACGGTGATCGCGTCGGCCCAGGCGTCCTGGATGGCCGAGGGGATGCCGGAGGCGTGGTGGACGGTGCGCTGGGACTTGGTGACGTTGGCCGCGGAGGCCTTCTGGTCATCGAGCTGGTGCAGCATGCCCTTGCGCCGGGCCCCCAGCCCGGAGAGCGGGATCTGGCTGGCGATCACGACCATCGGCACGCCGGTGGCGTAGGCCTCCTGCAGCCCGGCCAGCGAGGTCAGCGCCCCGGGGCCGGTGGACAGGAACAGCACCCCGACCTCGCCGGTGGCGCGGGAGTAGCCGTCGGCGGCGAAGGCAGAGTTGTTCTCCACCCGGGAGGAGACGAAGTGCAGGTCCGAGCGCGAGAGCGCGTCGAACAGGCCCAGGGCGTGCTGGCCGGGAATGCCGAACACGGTGCGCGCCCCGAGGGCGGAGAGGGTCTCGATGACCAGATCGCCGCCGTTGCGCGGCGCCACCGGCGCCGGTGTGGTTTCTGCCGGGGTGGACATCTAGGAGGCCTCCTGCGTGGTGCGGCGGTCGGCCATCAGCGAGACCAGGTCGTAGGCGACGTGCGAGCCGGCGACGCCGGTCATCTCGGCGTGGTCGTAGGCCGGGGCGACCTCGACCAGGTCGGCGCCGACGAGGTTCATGCCGCGCATGCCGCGCAGGATCTCCAGCAGCTCGCGGCTGGTGAGGCCGCCGGCCTCGGGGGTTCCGGTGCCGGGTGCGTGGGCCGGGTCCAGCACGTCGATGTCCACCGAGATGTACAGCGGGCGGTTGCCGATGCGGTCGCGCAGCTTGGCGACGACCTCGGCGACGCCCTGGTAGTAGACGTCGGAGGAGGTGACGATGCCGAACCCGAAGCGCTTGTCGTCCTCGAGGTCCTTCTTGCCATACAGCGGGCCGCGGGTGCCGACGTGGGAGATGGCCTCGGTGTCGAGGATGCCCTCCTCCACCGCGCGGCGGAACGGGGTCCCGTGGGTGTATTCGGCGCCGAAGTAGGTGTCCCAGGTGTCCAGGTGGGCATCGAAGTGCAGCATGGCCACCGGCTCGCCGGCGCGTTCGGCGGCGGCACGCAGCAGCGGCAGGGCGATGGTGTGGTCCCCGCCGATGGTCATCAGCGAGGAGCCGTCGGCGGTCAGGTCCAGGGCGTTCTGCTGGATGGTCTCGATGGCCTCGTTGATGTTGAACGGGTTCACCGCCATGTCCCCGGCGTCGGCGACCTGGACGTTCTCGAACGGGGAGATGTCCATCGCCGGGTTGTAGGGGCGCAGCAGGCGGGAGGATTCACGCACGTGGTTGGAACCGAACCGGGCCCCGGGCCGGTAGGAGACCCCCGCGTCGAACGGCACGCCGACCACCTTGATGCCGGCGCCGGTGACCTGGTCCAGCCGCGGCAGCCGGGCGTAGGTGGCCGCCCCGGCGAAGCGCGGGATGCGGGAGGAATCGATGGGCCCGATGTTCCCGTTGGCCTCGATGCGGATCTCTTCCATGGTTCTCCTTCGCGGCGGGCGCCGGCCGACCGACGACCCCGGTTGCCCAATAAGATACATTTGTTGCTCTTCATGCTATTTGTGGTCCGCGGCACAGTCAAGGAGCGCGGTGTTGCCCGGCAGGACCACGGCGCAGTACGACCGGGTAGTACGACTGCGCAGTACGACGGCGGTCCGCGGCTCCCAGCCTTGCCCCGCCCCGCCATCGGGTCAAGACCGCCCGCCGGCCCGCGCGTGCGGCAGATCACGCCGGGAACGGACCTTGTCCTCTTGCGCCCGCGCGCCGTCGGCGTAGTGTTCCACCTCGTGAAGAAAACAGCGGGCCCGCGCCCCGCCCCGGGCCGTGGCCACCAGCACCCCATCCGGCGCCGCCTGGGCAGCTGGCTCATGGAGGCCGGCATCGCGCGTCCCGACGCCCCGGGACAGGCCCCTCCGCTCCACGGCACCGGACAGGCCTGGTGGAAGGTCATGTGCCTCTCCGGCCTGGACTACTTCTCCACGCTGGGGTACCAGCCGGCCATCGCCGTGCTGGCAGCCGGCGTGCTCGCCCCGCTGGCCACGCTCGTCCTGGTCATCGTCACCCTGGGCGCCGCGCTGCCGATCTACCGCAGGGTCGCCGTCGAAAGCCCGCACGGGCAGGGCTCGATCACCATGCTCGAACGGCTCCTGCCCCACTGGAAGGGCAAGGTCCTGGTCCTGGTACTGCTCGGTTTCGCGGCCACGGACTTCATGATCACCATGACGCTCTCCGCCGCCGACGCCACCGCCCACATCATCGAGAACCCGTTCACCCCGGCCTGGTTCGAGGGCAAGAACGTGCCGATCACCCTGGTGCTGCTGGCCCTGCTCACGCTGCTGTTCCTGCGCGGATTCACCGAGGTCATCTCGCTGGCCGTCGTGATCGTCGGAGCCTACCTGGCCCTGAACGTCGTCGTGCTGGCCTCCAGCCTGGCGCGCATCGCGGCCGCCCCCGGGCCGGTGGGCGACTGGTGGACCACGTTGACCACCAGCCACGGCAGCCCCTGGCTGATGGTGGCCATGGCGCTGCTCGTCTTCCCCAAGCTCGCCCTGGGCCTGTCCGGGTTCGAAACCGGCGTGGCGGTCATGCCGCAAATCCGCGGCCGCGCCTCCGACACCGAGGCGGATCCGGCCGGGCGGATTGCCGGTGCCAAGCGCTTGCTGACGACGGCGGCCGTCACCATGAGCGTGCTGCTGGTCATCTCCTGCGTGGTCACCACCTGGCTGGTCCCGTCCGCCGAGCTGCAACCGGGAGGCGCGGCCAATGGGCGGGCCCTGGCCTACCTGGCGCACGAGCAGCTCGGCGAGGGATTCGGCAGCGTCTACGACCTCTCGACCATCCTCATTCTCTGGTTCGCCGGGGCCTCGGCGCTGGCCGGGCTGCTGAACCTCATCCCGCGCTACCTGCCCCGGTTCGGCATGGCCCCGGAGTGGGCGCGCGCCAACCGGCCGCTGGTGCTGGTCCTGGTCGGGATCGCCGTGCTGGTGACGCTGCACTTCCGGGCCAGCGTCGACGCCCAGGGCGCCGCCTACGCCACCGGCGTACTGGTGCTGATGACCTCCGCGGCGGTCGCCGTCGCCCTCTCCGCCCGGCGCCGACGCCAACGCGTGCGCACGGTGGCGTTCTCCGCCGTCGTCCTGGTCTTCCTCTACACAACGATCGCCAACGTGGTCGAGCGGCCCGACGGCCTGCGCATCGCCGCCCTGTTCATCGCCGCGATCCTGTTCGTCTCCTTCATCTCGCGCTTCCGCCGCTCCACCGAACTGCGGGCCACCACGGTGAAGTTCGACGACACGGCCGACGCCCTGCTCACCGCGGCTGCCGCGGCCGGCCAGGTCTCGCTGATCGCCCACGAACCGGTCAGGTTTAGCGCGGAACGCTACCGCCACAAGCTCGAGCATGCCCGCATCGCCAGCCACCTGCCCGAGACGGCACGGCCGCTGTTCATCGAGATCACGCTCGGTGACTACTCGGACTTCGCCCAGGACCTGCTGGTGCGCGGGACAACACGCCACGGCTACCTGGTCCTGGAGGCCACCGCCCCGTCGATCTCGACGGCCCTGGCGGCGATCTGCCTGCGGATCCGCGATGAGTTCGGCACCATGCCGCACCTGTATTTCCGCTGGACCGAGGGGTCCCCGGTGCGGAACCTGGCGGCCTTCCTGCTGCTGGGCCAGGGCGAGATCGCACCCCTGACGCGGGAGGTGCTGCGCGAGGCCGAACCCACTGTGCAACGACGACCCTGGATCCATGTGGGCTGAGGCCACGGCGGCCCGCCCGCCCTGGCCTACGCTGAGGGGGTGACGCATCCAGCCAGCGAGACCACCACCGACCATGCGGTGCGCCGGATCACCGTGACGACGGCGAGGCCCTTCGAGGCGCTGCGCCGGGATTTCGAGGCCACGGTCCCCGCGCTCGACCTCGGGGCGCTCGAGCGGCAGGCCAGCCGGGGTGCCACCTGGGGCGAGCTCGAACGGTCGGCCGGATACGGCGCGGCCTACGACCTCTGCCGCTTCTGGACGCACGATCCGTCGGCCCTGCTGCACCTGGCCGGCAACGACGCCCCCAGCCGCACGTACCTCATCGGCAACCTGGCCATGGCGGCCCGGCTCTTCCGCATCGAGCCCGGCACGGCGCTGCACGCACCGCTGCGCATCGAGCTTCACGTCGACCGGAAGGGGGCCACCGTACTGTCCTTCGACCAGCCCGGCTCCCAGCTGGCCGGCTACGGGCTCAACAAGGCCACGCAGGCCGGCTACGAGCTGGACCGGCTGCTCGGGGACCTGCTGGAGGCACTGGGCCTCCCCCGCCCGGCGGCCCTGCGACGCTGAGCCGGTGCGGCGCCGCCAGACGGATCAGCGTGAGGCCGCCGGAACCAGCGTCCAGAGCACGATGGCCTCCTCGTCGGTGGGGTTGATCCACGAATGCGGCTCGCGGCCCGGGAAGGTCAGCGAATCCCCGGCGCGGAGCTCGAAGCGCTCGTTGGCGAAGATGATGATGAACGTCCCGGCGACCACGTGCAGGACCTCGACCTCGCAGTCGACCGAGTACAGCTCGGTTTCGCCCTCCCCGCGCGGTTCGATGACGGCCCGGATGACCTGCAGCCGCTTCTCGGACCGGCTGGTCATCAGCCGCTCGACGATGCCGTGGCCGCCCAGCGAGATCCGCGGTGCGCTGTCCAGGCGGACCACGTGCGTTTCCGGTTGCGCGAACAAGTCGCCGATCGAGACCGAGAGCACCTGGCAGAGCGTGACCAGCGAGGCGACCGAGGGCGAGGTGAGGTCGCGTTCGACGCGGGAGAGGAAGCCCTTGGTCAGGCCCGTGGACTCGGCGACTTGCTCGATGGTCATGCGCTGGGCGTGGCGCGCGGCCCGGATCTTCGAACCGATCGCCAGCGGGATGTTGCTGGGCTCGACGGGCAACGCCTTCATGGGTGGGATACTCCGTGTCGTGGTTTGCGCGGTGGGCGGAGGTGGCGCGCCGGTCAACCAACCGGCCACGACTCCGTCACACAGCATAGGCCAATTGACGTGTTAGCCAGCTCACTTTAGCCTAGGGTGCAACAGGTGTTTACTTCTAAGCACCTACCGTTCCCTTCCCATCGATAAGGCCCCCTTATGGAATTCATCAACATCGTGATCGTCATCGCGTACCTCCTCGCGATGCTCGCGTTCGGCTGGTGGGGCAAGTCCCGCACCCGGAACAGCAGCGACTACCTGGTCGCCGGGCGGCGCCTCGGCCCCTTCCTCTACACCGGGACCATGGCCGCCGTCGTGCTCGGCGGCGCCTCCACCGTCGGCGGCGTCGGCCTAGGCTACAAGTTCGGCCTCTCGGGCGCCTGGCTGGTCATCGCCATCGGCATCGGCGTGCTGCTGCTGAGCCTGCTCTTCGCCCCGCGCCTGCAGCGGCTGAAGATCTTCACCGTCTCCCAGATGCTCACCCTGCGCTACGGCTCGAAGAACGCCACCAACGCCTCGGCGATCGTCATGCTCGCCTACACGCTGATGCTCTGCGCCACCTCGACCGGCGCCTACGCCACGATCTTCGTGGTCCTCTTCGGCTGGGAACGCTGGCTGGCCATCGCCGTCGGCGGGATCATCGTGCTGGTCTACTCGACCATCGGCGGCATGTGGTCCATCACCCTGGCCGACCAGGTCCAGTTCGTCATCAAGACCATCGGCGTGTTCGCCCTGATGCTGCCCTTCGCCCTCTCGGCGGCCGGTGGCTTCGGCGGCATCTCCGCAGGGATCCCCGAGCGGGCCCGCGACGCGTTCTTCAGCTGGGACGGGATCGGTGCGCAGACGATCATCACCTACTTCGTCGTCTACACCCTGGGCCTGCTCATCGGCCAGGACATCTGGCAGCGCGTCTTCACCGCCAAGACCCCGACGGTCGCCCGCTGGGGCGGGTCGACCGCCGGCATCTACTGCGTCCTCTACGGCATCGCCGGCGCCGTCATCGGCATGTCCGCCCGGGTCGCACTGCCCGGCATCGACATCGAGAACCTGGGCAAGGACGTCGTCTACGCGGAGGTGGCCATGAACCTGCTGCCCGTGGTGGTCGGCGGCATCGTGCTGGCCGCTGCCGTCGCCGCGATGATGTCCACGGCTTCCGGTGCGCTCATCGCCGCCGCGACGGTCGCCCGCAACGACGTCACGCCGTTCGTGGCGAGCTGGTTCGGCAAGAAGATCGAGGTCAACTCGGGGCGCAACCCCGAGCACGACGTCGCGGCGAACCGCTACTGGGTGCTGGGGCTGGGCGTGGTGGCCATCGTGCTGGCGATCGTGGTCAACGACGTCATCGCGGCCCTGACCATCGCCTACGACATCCTGGTCGGCGGCCTGCTGGTCTCCATCCTCGGCGGGCTGCTGTGGAAGCGCGGCAACGGCGTGGGGGCCGCACTGTCGATGGCGGCGGGAACCATCGTCACCCTGACGACCATGATCGTGCTGGAAATCGGCGCGGAGGAGAAGTTCGGCGGCGTCTACGCCAACGAGCCGATCTACTACGGCCTGGCCTCCTCGCTGGTGGTCTACA
Organism: Arthrobacter sp. JSM 101049; assembly: GCF_041679245.1. NCBI lineage: Bacteria > Bacillati > Actinomycetota > Actinomycetes > Micrococcales > Micrococcaceae > Arthrobacter > Arthrobacter sp. JSM 101049. Next base: position 790,370 of record NZ_JBGFFC010000002.1, read on the forward strand.
TCGTGGTCAGCCTGCTCACCCCGGCGACCCGGCCCGAGGTCTCCGCCCACTGGTCCGACCGGGTCTCCGGGCGGGTGGAAGCAGAGGGCGTCCCCGCAGGCCGCTGAGCGGGGCGGGGCACCGCCGTCGTGCCCTGTCCCCGGCCCCGGTGGGCCCTGAGCACCCCCAAACCGGCTAATCCCGCCTGTTACGGCAGGCGGGTTTAGCCGCGCCCACACTGGGATGCAGCGGTGGTGGCGCCGGACACAGCTTGGGTCGCGCGTCCATCCGCGTTAGGCTGGAAAGAGCTTCATGAGACGCGGGCAACAGCTCCGACTACCCGCGCACCAACCCCAGGTTCGCGGGTGGTTCGGATGAGGAAGCGGCCCGCACGACAACGTGTCGGGTAAGAACGCACGAAAGGAAATCCGTGACGCACAGCGTCTCCGTTCTTCCCATATTCGATTCGATGCTCGGCACCGTCTGCCTCAACGTAGACGGCCAATGGGAGCGCTTCATCGCCCCCCACCCCAAGGACCTCGACCATGCCCTGGCCAACACCGCTGGTCGGCCGGTGTGGGACCACGAGTCCTGCGCCCTGACGGTCCGCGTCCCCCGCGCCGGTCGTTCCGACGGCGAGGCCCAGGTGTTCTTCCTCGAACGCCTCCCCGTCCGCGAACACCGCGGCTCGGCTATGATGGTTGGCTGAAGGGGAGTAGTTCCACACCCCGCCCGCACTCGGACCGCTGGCCCCGGTGCGGGCGACAGAGGATCTGTCGACATACTGACCGCCACGATGCGGTCCGGCACTCCACCCGGCGGCACCGCCGGGCGAACGAGACCTTCGGCCCGCTGGTGGCGGTCCGGGGTTCGTTGCATCCGCAGCCCTTTGACCGGCGCCCCCGCCGCAGCGCGGAAACTACGAACCGATTAGAGGACCCCCGATGACACCGGTTGCGCCGATGCCAGTGCCCCCGCCCGCCGACGACGATCCGCCCGCCTCTGCCGGGACCGCGGCCGAGCCCACCGCCGCCGATATCCGCAGGTGGCGCAAGTACCTGGCCGATGAACGCGCCGAGGCGGCGATCTACGATGCCCTGGCCTCCCGCAAGGACGGCGAGGAACGCCAGATCCTGCTCGGCCTGGCCGCCGCGGAAAAGCGCCACGAGGAACACTGGGCGGGCCTGCTCGGCGATGAGGTCGGCAAACCGGTCCGCCCGTCCGCCAGGCGGATCATGCTGCGTTTCATGGCCCGCAACTTCGGCTCCGTCTTCGTCCTGGCCCTGGCCCAGCGCGCCGAAGGCGCTTCCCCCTATGAGGACGACGCCGATGCCACCGCGACCATGGCCGCCGACGAGCTCGTCCACGAAGAGGTCGTCCGCGGTCTGGCCACGCGGGGGCGCAACCGCCTCTCCGGCAACTTCCGTGCGGCGGTCTTCGGCGCCAACGACGGACTCGTGTCCAACCTGGCGTTGGTCATGGGCATCGGCGCGACCGGAGTCTCCAGCGCACTCGTCCTGTTCTCCGGCATCGCCGGCCTGCTCGCCGGGGCGTTGTCGATGGCCGCCGGGGAATACGTCTCCGTCCGCTCGCAGCGCGAACTGCTCACCGCCTCGCAACCCACGCAGGTCACCCTGGTGGCCGCCCCGGATCTGGACCTGCAGGCCAACGAGCTGGTGCTCGTCTACCGCGCCCGCGGCATGAGCCGGGAGGCCGCCGAGCACCGGGCGGCCGAGCGCATGGGCAAGTTCACCTGCGACTGCGACCCGTCGTTGTCACTGCAGCCCGAACTGCCCGACACCGGGGACGACGAACACGAGGCCCTCGGATCGGCCTACGGAGCGGCCGGTTCAAGCTTCTGCTTCTTCGCCTCCGGGGCGCTCATCCCGATCCTGCCCTACCTCTTCGGGCTCACCGGCCTGCCCGCCGTCATCGTCGCCCTGGTCCTGGTCGGCCTGGCCCTGCTGATGACCGGCGGCGTCGTCGGGCTGCTGTCCGGTGCGTCGCCGCTGAAACGCGGGCTGCGCCAGCTGGCCATCGGCATGGGCGCCGCGGGCGTGACCTACCTGCTCGGCCTGCTGTTCGGCAGCAGCGTGTCCTGACCGTCCTAACCCGGCCGGTCAGCTGGCGCGGCGCATCCGGCGCGCCGGAACCTCCGGCCGGCCCGTGGCCGGGCCTCCGGTGGGCTTCGGCTTCGGCTGGTCCGCCGCCGCGGCCGCGGCGGGCTGGGGCTCCGCAGCCGGGGCGGCCTTCAACGGCCGGCCCGACTTCGCCGCGGCAATGGCCTCGCGCGAGGGCAGACGCGGGGGCGAGGCCGGTGGTCGCGGTGTGGCCCCGATCGGCGGCATCGGCTCGACGTGTACGGCCTTGGCCGCCTTCGCGACCTGAGCCGGCTTTGCTGCTTTGACGGGCTTCTGCTCGCCCTGGGCCGCCTTCTCGGTACGGGCCACGTTGCGCGCCGCCCGGACTTCAGCTGCCCGGGTGGCCCGCTCGGCCTTCGCCGCCTGGTGGGCAGCAGCGGCCTCGTCGGCCTGCACCGCTTTCCGGGCCCTGGCCTGCCGCTGCGCTTCGTTCTTCGCCGCCTGCTTGGCGGCCTGCTTCGGGGTCCGGGGCTTCGCCTTCCGGGGCCGCGTGGGGCCGGACGGCGGCTGCGGGTCGGTGGGCCGCGGTGTGGTGGGATCGAAGTAGTCGGCCAACCGGTCCAGGGTGCGCTCGATGTTCACCGGCGTGCTGCGGGTGAACCCCATGACCTTTAGCGGCCACTGCCGTTTCAGCCGCGAGGCGTCCCAGGTCTCGCGCACCAGCGTTCCGCGCGGCGCGGGAATGAGTTCGTAGCGCCACCGGTGGCCGTTGAAGTGGCGCCAGGCGATGAGCCGGGCCTCCTCGAACTCCACGACCGTGTTCTGGATCCGGTACCCCAGGCCGATGCGCATGTCCATGCCGAATTCGGCCCCGAGGCTGAGCCGTTGCGGTTCCTCGGCGCGGGCGCGTTTCACCGTGCCGGAGCCGTCGATGAGCGGATGCTTCGACGGATCAGCCAGCAGCTCGAAGATGGCACCCGGCGGGGCCTGGACCAGCCGCTGTCGGGTCACGAAATACGGTGACGATTCCATGCGGCCACCTTACCCAGCACATCTGTCAACCAGCTGGATCTCCCGGGCGTGGTGCGCCGGGCGTTTCCCGGCCCCGGCGCGCCGTGGCGGAAACGCCGTGCCTCACCGGGCGAGGATGGCCACCGCTTCCTCGACGGAATCCACCAGGTGGATGGCCCCGGCCATCTCCCGTCCCCGCGCCAGCGACTGCAACAGCGGCCAGGCCGGAAGTTCCCGGGTCCAATGCCGCCGCCCGACCAGCACCATCGGCGTCTGCGTCTGCGCGGTGCCGTAGTAGTTCTCGCAGGCGTCCTGGAAGATCTCCTGCACGGTCCCTGCCGCACCGGGCAGCACCACCAGCCCGGCGTCGCAGACGCTGAGCAGCACGTCCTCGCGGATGGAATTGGCGAAGTACTTCGCGATGTGGGTGGCAAACAGGTTCGGCGGCTCGTGGCCGTAGAACCAGGTCGGGATCCCGAGCGTCGGCGTCCCCTGCGGATGCCGCGCCAGCACGGCGAGCGCGGCCCGGGCCCACCGCGAGACCGATGGCCGGAACGACGGCGTCGCCTCCAGGGCGGCGACGGCCTCCTGGAGCGCCGGGGCCCCCGCCGCCGAGAGGTAGGCACCCAGGTTAGCTGCTTCCATGGCCCCCGGTCCCCCGCCGGTGGCGACGGTGAAGCCGGCACGGGCCAGGTCGCGGCCCAGCCGAGCCGCGGCGGTAAAGGTCGCACTGCCGCGCCCGGCGGCATGCCCGCCCATCACCCCGACCACCCCGCGACCGGGGATGCGTACTGTGGGGGCATCGCCGTCGTGCCCTGGACAGGGGGCACCGGAGGCGCCGGGGACACCGGAGGTGCCGGATCCCGGGCCGGCGGCCAGCAGCTGCGCCAGGGCCGCGCCGATGGCGTGGTCGTGCAAGGTGGTGGCCAAGGCGGCGTCGAGGCCGCTGCGGCCGGCATCGTCCCGGCGGGTCCACGCGTAGACGAGGGCGTCGGGGGTGTGCTCGTAGGCGTCATCGCCGAGCCCGGCGTAGAGCTCCGCCGCCGTATACAGCCCGCCGCGGTAGGGGTCGAACGGCAGGCCCGGCAGCTCGGGGAAGATCAGTGCGCCGCGGCCACGCAAGCCGTCGATCGTCCCGGCGGGCAGCTCGCAGCCCAGGAAGACCGCCCCGGAGACGTCGACCCGGTCCAGCACGGCCCGCCGGTCGGCCAGGTCCAGGGATTGCAGGTGCCAGCCGGCCATCCGCACGCTGTCCGGGGCGGTGCGGGCGTCGAACTCGGCCAGCGTGTCGATGTCCAGCTCGCGGGGCGAGGGCTGCAGCGCCGGAGACGTGTCCATGACGACACCCTACGACCTCGGCGCACCGGCACGCCCGCCACGCCCGCGACGCGTCGCCGAAGCGCCGTCCCGGTTCGCTGCGGGGGCCCGCGCCATGAAACGATGGGAGGATGGCCGATTCCGAATTCCCGCTCGTCGATGCCCGCGAAATCCTGCGCGTGGTCGGCGGTGCCGCGTTCACCCGCGGGAAGGGCTACGCCAACGCCGAGCACGTGCTGGACCTGGCATTCGAGCCGTCCGAGACGATGCTCTCGGCCCGTGTTGTCGGTTCCTCCGCGGAACCCTACGAGACCACTGTCCTGCTGGCCGGACGTCCGGGCGCCTGGACCGTCGGCGAGACCTGGTGCAGCTGCGCGGTGGGGATCGACTGCAAGCACGCGGCGGCCGTGCTGATCCTGTCCAACACGCTGCACCTGCGCGCCCAGCAGGTCTTCTTCGAGAACACCAGGGTCCCGGCGAAGGTCCCGGCCTGGCAGGAGAGCCTGGATGCGCTGCTCGGCGCCGGGCAGCAGCCCGCCACGGCCACCACCGCTACCGCGGGCCACGGCTCCCGGGGTGCCGCCGAGCGCCAGCACGTCCAGCCGATGGCGTTGCAGTTCGAGCTGCAGGACACCACCCAGGTGGCCCACCGGCAGTGGGCGCCGGGCTCCGGGGTCGGCCACCAGCGCAGTTCCGGGCACCGCTGGCGCCTGGGCGTGCGCCCCATGGTCCGCTCCGGCAACGGGCGGTGGATCCGCGGGAACCTGCGCTGGAACACCATCAGCTTCAAGACCTACGGGCTGAACCTGGATCCGGAGCAGCACCGCTGGTTCTGCCAGTTCGTCCCGCTCTACCGCGCCAACGGCCAGCTCTACTTCGGCGAGGACAACGACTGGCTCTACCTCGACGAGTTCTCCTCCCCGCTGCTCTGGTCGCTGCTGGCCGAGACCGCGGCCCTGGGCATCCGGCTCATCGGCCCCCAGACGAGCACCGAGATCCGGCTCGCCGACACCGCCTCCGTCGGCCTCACCGCGGCACGGGCAGCAGACGACGGCGGGGCGCTGGGGCTGGTGCCCACCCTCACCCTGGAGGGCGGGGACCTGGCCCTGGGCCCGGAGACCCCGGTCGGGGCGATCGGCACGCACGGCGTCTACGCCGCCCGCGCCGACGGCGGGCTGGTCGTCCTGGCCCCGGTCCCCCAGCGGCTCGGCCCCGCCGAGGTGGCCCTGCTGCACCGCCCCGCCGAGGTGGTCGTCCCCGCCGAGGACGTCGAGGACTTCCTGGCCACCGTCTACCCGCGGCTGGGCCGGCGGGTGGCGATCAGCGCGCTGGACGACTCGGTCGAGCTGCCCCCGATCCTGCCGCCGACGCTCGTGCTCTCCGTCGACTACCCCGGCGGAGACGCCGTCGAGCTCTCGTGGGAGATGGACTACGGGCACGGCCCCCTCGAGGCGGACCTGCGCGATACCGAGGCCGAGGACGCGCTCGAGGAGGCCGCGCTGGCCGCACTGGCCGACTCCCCCGCCCTGGCCGGCCGCGCCCTGGTCCCGCGCACCCTGCACGGGCTGGACACGGTGGACTTCGTGCGCCGTTCGCTGCCGCTGCTCGAGGCCGTCGAGGGCGTGCGGATCCACACCACCGGCACCGCCCCGGAGTACCGCGAGCTCACCGAGGCGCCCGAACTGACCGTGACCACCGTCGAATCGGAAAAGCGCGACTGGTTCGACCTGGGCCTGGTCATCGCCATCGGCGACCGCCGCATCCCCTTCGCCGACGTGTTGCGCGCCCTCTCCCGCGGGCAGAACCGGATGCTGATGCCGGACAAGACGTACTTCTCGCTCGAGCACCCGCTCTTCGACAAGCTGCGCGAACTCGTCGCCGAGGCCGGGGCGCTGAACGACAAGAACGCCGACCTGCAGATCACCCGCTACCAGGCCTCCCTCTGGGAGGAGCTGGAGGAACTGGCGACCGTCGTGGAGGGGCCCGATTCCTGGTTCGCCGGGGTCAACTCGCTGCTCAACGTCGCCGAGGCCGACCCGCCGGCCCTGCCCGCCGGGCTCAAGGCCACGTTCCGGCCCTACCAGCGCGAGGGCTTCGAGTGGCTGGCGATGCTCTGGCGCAACGAGCTCGGCGGCGTCCTGGCCGACGACATGGGCCTGGGCAAGACCGTGCAGACCCTGGCACTGGTCCTGCACGCGAAGGAGCAGTGGGCCGCGGCCCTGCCCGACAGCTCGGACCCGGTCGGGGCGGACCCGGCCGGGGCGGGCCCGGCCGGCGCCCAGCCCGGGCCCGGGCGGGCAGCCGGCGCCCCGGCGTCGTCCTCCACCGCCGTCCCGGGCCCCTTCCTGGTGGTCGCCCCGACCTCCGTGGTGGGCAACTGGGCCGACGAGGCGGCGCGCTTCGCCCCGGGGCTGACGGTCGAGGCCATCTCCGACACCCAGGGCCGCGCCGCCCGCCCGCTGTCAGCCATCGCCGCGGAGAACGACGTCGTGGTCACCTCCTACACGCTCTTCCGGCTCGACGCGGAGGCCTACCAGTCGCAGACCTGGGCGGGGCTGATCCTGGACGAGGCGCAGTTCGTGAAGAACAAGGCCACCAAGGCCCACCACGCCGCCCGCGACCTGAACGCCGCGTTCAAGCTCGCGATCACCGGCACCCCGATGGAGAACAACCTGATGGAGCTGTGGTCCATCTTCGCGATCGTCTCCCCCGGGCTGTTCCCGTCCGCCCTGCGCTACGCGGAGAACTACCAGCGTCCCATCGAGAAGCAGGGCCTGGAGGAGCCGCTGGTCCGGCTGCGCAAGCGCATCCGCCCGTTCATGCTCCGGCGCACCAAGGACGCGGTGGTCACCGACCTGCCCCCGAAGCAGGAACAGGTCCTGAACGTCGAGCTCGCCCCGCGCCACCGCAAGATCTACGACACGCACCTGCAGCGCGAACGCCAGAAGATCCTGCGCCTGGTCGACGACATGGACAAGAACCGCTTCACCATCTTCCAGTCGCTGACGCTGCTGCGCATGCTCTCCCTGGATGCCTCCCTGGTCGACCCGGAGTACGACGGCGTCGCCTCCGCCAAGCTCGATGTCCTCTTCGAGCAACTCGCCGATGTGCTCTCCGAGGGCCACCGGGCGCTGGTGTTCAGCCAGTTCACCTCGTTCCTGAAGAAGGCCGCCGCCCGGCTGGAGGCCGAGGGCGTGGACTACGCCTACCTGGATGGATCCACCCGGCGCCGCGCCGAGGTCATCGACTCGTTCAAGTCCGGCAAGGCCCCGGTGTTCCTCATCTCGCTGAAGGCCGGCGGGTTCGGGCTGAACCTCACCGAGGCGGACTACTGCTTCCTGCTGGACCCGTGGTGGAACCCGGCGGCCGAGTCGCAGGCCGTGGACCGGGTCCACCGGATCGGGCAGACCCGCAACGTGATGGTCTACCGGATGGTCGCCAAGGACACCATCGAGGAGAAGGTCGTGGCGCTGCAGGATGCCAAGCGCGAGCTGATCTCCTCGGTCATGGACGCCGGGGAGGGCTTCGGCTCGGCCATGACGGCCGACGACATCCGCAACCTGCTCATCGAATAGCCCCGCGAGTAGCCCCGCGTCATGTGGGCGCCATCGCTGGCCCGGGGGCCGGGCAGGGGCCTACGCTGGCGTCCCGGCGGGTTAATGGGGACCCGCCCAGGCAATGGAGGTCAGCCATGTTGTTGTCCGAAACGTCCCGGCCCGTCGTCCAGGCCACCCTGCCGGTGGTCGGCGGGAACATCACGGAGATCGCGGGCCGCTTCTACGCCCACATGTTCGGCGAGCACCCGGAACTGCTCGACGGGCTCTTCAACCGCGGGAACCAGGCCGACGGCGCCCAGCAGCAGGCACTGGCCGGGTCGGTGGCCGCGTTCGCCTCGTTCCTGCTGGACCATCCCGGCCAGATGCCCGAGGCCCTGCTGAGCAGGATCTCGCACAAGCACGTCTCCCTCGGCCTGGCACCCGGCCAGTACCACATCGTGCACGACCACCTGATGTGGGCCATCGGCGACGTGCTCGGCGACGCCGTGACCCCCGAGGTGGCAGCCGCCTGGGACGAAGTCTACTGGCTCATGGCCAACGCGCTGGTCAACCTCGAACGCGGCCTCTACAGCGCCCGCGGCGTCACGGCCGGCACCGTCTGGCGCGAATGGGAGGTCGCCGAAAAGACCACCGAAACCGACGACGTCGTCACCTTCACCATGCGGCGCATCGACGACCGGCTGGTCAAGACGTCCCTGCCCGGGCAGTACGTCACCGTGCAGGCCCCGATGCCCGACGGGGTCCGCCAGCCCCGGCAATACAGCCTCACGGCCGCCGACGACGGCTGGCACCGGCAGTTCTCGGTCAAGCGCGTCACCGGGGGCGGCAAGCCCGACGGCGAGGTCTCCAACCTGCTGCACGACGCGGTGCAGGTCGGGGACCGGCTGACCATGTCCCTGCCCTATGGCGACGTCGTGCTCGACGACTCCGGCCGGCCCGTGGTCTTCGCCAGCGCCGGCATCGGGATCACCCCGATGGCCGGGATGCTCTCGCACCTGGTCAACGCCGGTTCGGCGCTGCCCATCCAGATGCTCCATGCCGACGCGTCCGAGGCCACCTTCGCGCTGCGCGGCCAGGTCGCGGCCGACGTCCAGGCCCTGCCCGATGCCTCGCTGCATGTCTGGTACGAGGACGGGCAGCCGGGCTCCGTGCCGGTGGATTCCTCCCATGCCGGCTTCATGGACCTCGGCGACGTCGACCTGCCGGAGGGGGCCATGTACTACCTCTGCGGGCCGATGCCCTTCCTCAAGGCCGTGCGCGGCGCCCTGATCGAGCGGGGAACGCCTGCCCGCGACATCCAGTACGAGGTGTTCGGCCCGGACCTCTGGCAAGCCGACTTCCAGTAGGCCCCCGCGCCCTGGGGTGCCGCCCGGGGTCGAGCGGTCTGCCCATGTTGCCGCAGATGGCGCCACATGAACGACGCCGACACCGGTGCTTCAAACCGTCGGGCCCGCTCGCTAGGCTGGAACCAGCTTCACGAGACATGGCCCCGCCGGCCGCTCCCCCGCGGAGGGCAGGCGGAAAGCTCCGACTGGCCATGCACCAACCCCACCGCGGGCGGCCCAGGCCGCCGGCACACGGTTCGGCGGGTGGTTCGGATGACGAAGCGGCCCCCGGTAGCCGCCAGGGGCAAGGACGATCCGAAAGGCACCACCATGCCGGCCTTGCTGCACGACCCCCTCGACCATCTCCTCGACCACCCGGAGCCGCCCCACGGCAGCCAGCGCTTCGACGGCGACTGGGTGGATGCCGCCGTCGTCCTGGGCGAGGGCACCATCCGCGTGGATGCCGCGGGCCGGGGGCACCACCTCATCGCCGAGGACTTCGCGGCCCTGCGTGCCGCGTTGGCCCCGGTCGCCCCGCGGCAAGCTGCAGGCACGTCCACCGTGCAGTTCAACCAGGCGCTGGGCATGCTGCTGGTACCCGGCGGCCACCACCGCGCCGGCCGCTCGTTCTTCCCGGTCCACCCGGCACCGCGGCCCGCCGAGGACGGCTAGAAGTACTGCCCAGGCACCGGCTCCACCGCGGGCTCCCGGGCTCGTCGAATCGGCCCCCCCGGTTCCCGGAACACGGGGGCACGGGGAGCCAACTGGTGCCTTCGCCGCTGCCGGTTCACGGTCGACGTGCGGTGTCCCCGGGCCATCGTGCCGGGGACCGCCGCCGGTCGACACCATGCCTGAATCCGCAGCGGGAAGGCGAGCCAGACCTGCACCCCCGAACACGTACCCCAAGACAGCGCGCCTCGGGACCGGAGGCACCCGGGAGGCATCCCGGAGGCACTTCGGAGGCACCCGCATTTCCCGGCGATCATGACCGCCTCAGGGGATGATCCGCTGGCTCGTCCTCAGGACTTGCGGGCCGCAACGGCCACGAGTTCCGCGGCCGGACCCGAAAGCCGCTGCGGCCCCGACCAAACGGCAGTCAGCGGACGGTTGGGCGCCCGGTCCTGGAGCGGCACACGCAGGAGTTCCCCGCTCGCCAGCTGATCCCGCAGCGCGAGCCGACTCAGTGCGGCGGGCCCGGCACCGGAGGCAACCGCGACCCTGATGGCCGCATTGCTGCCCAGTACTTGGACCGGCTCCACGGGGACGTATCCTGCCAGGAGTTCCCGGAGCGCTTCGCGTGTTCCCGAACCGCGTTCCCTGACCACGAGCGGCGTTTCGGCCAGCTCCTGCAAGCTGACACTGCCGCGGCGGGATGCCCACTCGTGCGCCGGTGAAACCGCGACCACCAGTTCATCTTCCTGCACCACCATGGCGTTGAGCCTCACCGGGACATGCGGGGTCTCGACAAAACCGAGTTGCAACGCCCCTTTTTGGACCTCCTCCAAGACCGTCGCGGAGTTCATCACGTGGACGTCGACGCGCACCATCGGCAGGAGGCCCTTCAAGGCCGCCAACCACGCAGGCAACAGGGTCTCGGCGATCGTCATGCTGGCGCCGACCCGCAGCTCCACGACGCCCTCGGCCTGCCCCGAATGCAGCCAGTCGAGGAAACCCCGCGCCGCATCGAGGACATCACGGGCCTGGTCCGCGACAAGCAGCCCACGGGGTGTGGCCACCGAGCCGCGCGGGCTGCGCTCCAGCAGCGAGGTCTTCGTGCTGGCTTCCAGCTGGGCCACGAGCCTGCTCGCGTTGGGCTGGGCGATGCCCACCTTCCGGGCGCCGGCACCCACGCTGCCCTCGTCCACGACGGCAACGAATAGCTCCAACGCTTGCAGGTTCGGCCACTGGAAACTCATATGAAAAGTGTATGTGCCCATGCCCGATCGGCGGCTACTGGCGCTGGCCGCCGACTGGAACGCTGAATACATGCCTACGAAAACACCAACACAAGACGCACGGCCGGTTGCCCACCGCGGCTCGGACGCACTCAAGAAGCATGCGCCAGGATTGCTCCTGTGCGCCGTAGCCGCAGCCATCTCGATGACCGTGAGCAACTTCCTTCCCGGAGTGAGCTCGCTGATCATCGCGATCGTCCTGGGCATAGCCGTGACGAACGTGGTGCCCTTGCCGGATATCGTCGCCCCCGGCATCACCCTGTCATCCAAGAAGCTCCTGCGGCTTGGAATCGTGTTCCTCGGGCTTCAACTGGTCCTCTCCGACATCGTGTCGCTGGGTGCACCGATGCTCCTGGTGATCGTCTGCATCGTTGCCGGCGGGATATTCGGAACGATCCTCATGGGACGGCTCATGAAGATGCGCCCGGGCCAGGTCCTGCTCATCGCCTGTGGATTCTCCATCTGTGGCGCCGCCGCCGTGGCCGGGGTCGAAGGCGTCACCGAATCCGACGAAGAGGATGTCGTCACCGCCGTCGCCCTCGTGGTCATCTTCGGCACCCTGATGATTCCCGTGATCCCCCTGGCGGGAAAGCTGCTCGGCATGGGTCCCGAGCTGAACGGCATGTGGGCTGGCGGTTCCATCCACGAAATCGCACAGGTGGTGGCTGCCGGTGGCGTCATCGGCGGCGGCGCGCTGGCAGTGGCTGTCATCGTCAAGTTGGCCCGCATCCTCTTGCTCGCGCCGGTCGTGGCCGTCCTCAGCGTGCGCCAGCGCCGTCACGGCACCGCCACCCCGGATGGCAAGCGTCCTCCCATCGTCCCGATCTTCATCATCGGCTTCCTGGTGATGGTCGTCGTGGGTTCGACCTTCGACCTCCCCGGTTCCGTGCTCCACGCGGGGAAATTCATCCAGACGGCGCTGCTGTCCGCGGCCATGTTCGGACTGGGTTGCGGAGTCAAGATCCGCAACCTGGTCCGGGTCGGAGTCCGGCCGTTCCTGCTGGCAGTGGCTTCGACGATCCTGGTCGCCGGCATTGCCTTGGCCGGGATCGAGCTCGTCCACCTCGGCTAGCCGCGGTCGCCCCTGGCCCGCCGCCCAATGCCATGCCCATTGAGAACCAGGCCAATCCGATCGTTGGCCCGAGATTAGGAGACCACATGAACCCGATGAACGATCCCTCGCCCGTCGTCGTAGGAGTTGACGGGTCGACGTCGTCGATCCTCGCATTGCGCAAGGCAGCTGAATTCGCGGCAACGCTGCAGACGGAGCTGCTCATCGTCACCTGTTGGAGCGTCCCGAACTTCTACAACGGCATCACGCAACTGGATGACGCGGCCTTCGAACGCGATGCCAGGGAGCGGCAGGCAGCGGCGCTGGCGACGGCCTTCGAGAGCGGTTGCCCGGTCCATGCGCAGAAACGGGTCTGCGAGGGACGGCCCGGCACCGAACTCGTCAAGGCCTCCGCCCAGGCACAACTGCTGGTGCTCGGCACGCGGGGCCACGGGGAATTCGTCAACCTGCTCCTGGGTTCGGTGAGCCTCGAATGCATTGCCCACGCGAACTGTCCCGTGTTGACGGTTCGGGAGACGTAGCAGCGCCATCGACGCCATCCCGTCCTGCCGCGACGACGACCCGCTGCCACCGGCGCTGCTTCCCGGTCCCCGTTCCGGGCCCACACGGCCGAACGGGGGCCGGGCGGAGCGCTGGCGGCCGCCGGAACCGCCTGCGGTCGCCAGCGGCCACCCGGGCCCGCCCAGGGGCGGCTGCCCCGGCATCAGCCGGCGGCTGGTGCTTCCCGGCCTCCTGGAATGAGCATGACCTTGGTGGAACGGCGTTCGTCCATGGCGCGGTAGGCCTCGGGCGCGTCCTCCAACGGCATCACCGCATCGAAGACCAGGCCCGGGTTGATGGCCCCCGACAGGACGTCGTCGAGCAGCTCGGGGATGTATTCGCGGGTCGGTGCGGCCCCGCCGGAGACGGTGATGTTCCGGGAAAAGAGCACCCCGATGGGCAGTTCGGCCCCTCCGGCCGGCACGCCGACGAATCCCAGGGCGCCGCCGGCGCGGATGCACCGCAAGGCCTGGTCCATCGATTCGGCGGTCCCCACGCATTCGAGCACGGAATCCGCCAACACGCCGCCCAGCAGCTCGGAGACGCGGGCGGCGGCCTCCTTGCCGCGCTCCGCCACGATGTCGGTGGCCCCGAGGGCGCGGGCGATGGCAGCGCGGTCCTCGTGCCGCGACATCGCGATGATCCGCGTGGCCCCGAGACGCTTGGCGGCCAGTACCGCGCACAGCCCGACGGCTCCGTCGCCGACGACCACCACGGTGCGGCCCGGCCCGACCTGTGCCCCGAGGGCGGCGTGGTGGCCGGTTCCCATCACGTCGGAGAGGGAGAGCAGGCTCTTGAGCAGCCCCTCGTCGGGCTCGCTGATGCCCGGGACGACGACGAGGGTTCCGTCGGCGTTGGGGACGCGGACCGCCTCTCCCTGGCCGCCCTCGACGGCCAGGCCCTGTTCGTCCTGTCCGCCCCAGATGGCGCGGTGCCGGCAGGCGACGGTGATCCCGTTGCGGCAGTCCGGGCATGTCCCGCAGCTGTTCGCCCAGGGGGCGATGACGAAGTCGCCGGGCGAAAGCGTGGTGACATCGGATCCGACCTCGGTCACCGTGCCGACGAACTCGTGGCCGATGGGGTGCGGTTCCCCGGTGTCGCGGACGCCGCGGTACGGCCAGAGATCCGAGCCGCAGACGCAGGCGGCGGCGACCCGGACGACGGCATCGGTCGGGTGCTGGATGGCCGGGTCGGGCCGGTCCTCGACGCGGATGTCGTAGGGGGCGTGGATCATCGTGGCGCGCATGCTGCTGCTCCTGCGGGTGTAGTGACGGTGGATGTCGGTGGATGACGAGGGGGTGGGCCGGACGGCGCCCGGGCCACTTCCCTAGCCTAGGACCTGCGGCCGGGGTGGTGCGCCGTTGTCGTCGGCGCGGGTGGCCTGGGCTGAGAAGCCCTCGAGGATGAGGTCCAGGCCCTCCAGGAAGGTCCGCCGGGCGCGGTCCGGCTCGTCCAGGCCGGCGGCGAGGGCCTCGGCGAACTCCCCGCTGGCCGCCTCGTCCGCTTCCCAGACGACGGCGGGGGCTGCCGCGTCCAGGGCCGAGCCCAGGATGAAGGAGTCCAGGATGGTCACCGCGCGCAGCCGGGCCGCGGGGGCGAACCCACCGGCGGCCAGGGCGCGGGCCATGGCGTCGTAGACCCGCAGCGTCGTGGCGTCGCGCACCGTGTAGGCGGTCAGCAGCGGGATGAGCCTGGGGTGCCGGGCGTAGGAGTCCAGGTAGCCGATGGCGATGGCGCGCAACGTGGAGCGCCAGTCCGGATCCACAGCGGCCGGCGGCGCATCGCCGTCGTGCAGGATTCCGCCGTCGTGCAGGATCCCGGCGTCGTGCGGGATTCCGGCGTCGTGCGGGGGTTCCGGCGGTGGTGCGGGCAGGCGGACGGCGGACATGGCCTGCCCGCGCATGAGCTCGACGATGTCGGCCTTGGAGCCGATGTGGTTGTAGAGCGAGGACGGGCTGACGTGCAGGGCCCTGGCCAGGTCCGGGATGGTGAACTCGCCCGAGCGGTCCACGAGGCGCAGGGCGGCCGACGCGATCACCGTCCGGCTCAGCTTCGGCGTGCTGGGGCGTGCCAATCGTCCTCCGTGGGGGTGGCGGGGCGGGGCGCCGCGCTGGGCTGCGGCCCGGTGTCCCCTCGAGTATCGCACTCCCGCGCCGAAACGAATCAAATTCGTTAAACCCCTTGCGGCCGGCATGTGACGCGGTTCATACTAAACGAACGCCATTCATATAGAACTTGCAGACTTCCAGGAGCCCACCATGCTCGAGATCACCGCCACGACACCCCTGCCCCCGCCCTGCCGGACCGAGGCCCCCGAACGCGGCACCGTCCGCGTGGGACTGGTCCAGCACCGCTGGCAGGCCGACCCCGCTGCCCTGCGCGCCGAACTCGACGAGGGCATCGGCCGGGCCGCCGGCCACGGTGCCGCCGTCGTCTTCCTGCCGGAGCTGACGCTCTCGCGCTACCCCGCCGACGCCCGGCCCGGGGGCGTGCCGGCAGACGCGGCCGAGGACCTCGAGTCCGGGCCGACATTCGCCTTCGCCGCCGAGGCCGCCCGCCGGCACGGCACCAGCGTGCACGCCTCGCTCTACCAGCGCGCCGACGCCGGCGACGGGCTGGGGCTGAACACCGCGATCCTCGTCGGACCCGACGGCACCCTGCAGGCCGCCACGCACAAGCTGCACATCCCGGTCACCGCCGGCTACCACGAGGACCTCTACTTCCGGCCCGGACCGGCGGCCGACCCGTATCCGGTGCACGCCCCGGCCGGGCTCGGCGGGCTGCGCGTGGGCCTGCCGACGTGCTGGGACGAATGGTTCCCGGAGGTCGCGCGCAGCTACGCCCTGGCCGGGGCCGACCTGCTGGCCTACCCCACCGCGATCGGCTCCGAACCCGACCACCCCGGGTTCGACACCGAGCCGCTGTGGCGGCAGGTCATCACCGGGCACGCCATCGCCAACGGCCTGTTCATGGTCGCCCCGAACCGGTACGGCGACGAGGGATCGCTGCAGTTCTACGGGTCCTCGTTCATCTGCGACCCGTACGGCCGCGTCCTGGCCCGGGCGCCGCGCGATGCCTCCGCGGTGCTGGTCGCCGACCTGGACCTGGACCTGCGCCGCGACTGGCTCACGCTCTTCCCGTTCCTGCGCACCCGCCGCCCGGACACCTACGGGGCCCTGACCGCCCCGGTCCTGGGCACCCCGCTCGGCGACGCCGCCCCCGAGGCCCCCACCCCGCTCGCCGCAGCGACCGCGGGAGGCCGGCCATGAGCTGGACGATGCCCGCCGAGACCTCCGCGCAGGACCGCGTCTGGATGGCCTTCCCCTCCTCCGGGTACACGCTGGGCGAGACCGAGACCGACGCCGAGGCCGCGCGCGCCTGCTGGGCCGCCGTCGCCCGGGCCACCGCCCGCTTCGCCCCCGTCACCCTGGTCGTGGACCCCTCCTCCCGCGAGGCCGCCCGGCGCCACCTCGGCAACGCCGGCAACCATTCCACCGGCAACCATTCCGCCGGCCACGGTGTCGACCTGGTGGAACTGCCCCTGGACGACGCGTGGATGCGCGACATCGGCCCCACCTTCGTGCACGACGACGACGGGGGCCTCGCCGCCGTCGACTGGGTCTTCAACGGGTGGGGGCAGCAGGACTGGGCCAACTGGGAGCACGACGCCCGCATCGCCGGGGCCGTGGCCTCCCTGGCCGGCGTCCCCCGGATCGCCTCGTCGCTGGTCAACGAGGGCGGCGGCTTCCACGTCGACGGCATCGGCACCGCGCTGGCCACCGAGACCGTCCAGCTGGACCCGTACCGCAACCCCGGCGCCACCAAGGCCGACGTCGAGGCCGAGTTCTCCCGCCTGCTCGGCGTCGGGAAGGTCATCTGGCTGCCCCGCGGCCTGGCCCGGGACAACGGCGAATTCGGCACCCGCGGCCACGTGGACATCGTCGCCACGTTCCCCGAACCCGGCGTCGTGCTCTACCACGACCAGCGCGACCCCTCCCACCCCGACCACGCCCTGAGCGCCGAGCTCGCCGGGCTCTTCGCCGCCGCCACCGACGCCGCCGGCCACCCCCTGCGCGCGGTCCCCGTCCCGGCACCGGCCACCCTGCACGACGACGAGGGCTGGGTCGACTACAGCTACCTGAACCACCTGGTCGTCAACGGCGGCGTCATCGCCTGCACCTTCGCGGACCGGCACGACGACGAGGCCCTGGCGGTCCTCTCCGCCGCCTACCCCGGCCGGGAGGTCGTCGGCGTCGACGCCCGCGAGCTCTTCGCCCGTGGCGGCGGCATCCACTGCATCACCCAGCAACAGCCAACGCCCCGGAGGCAGCCATGACCCTCAAGACCACAGCATCCGCGGCCACGGCGCCGCAGTCCGGCCCAAGCGGCACCGGCCCAAGCGGCACCGGCCCCAGCGGCACCGGGACCTCGTCCAAGGGCCTGGCGGCCAGCCAGATCGGGCTGGGGCCCGCCATCCTCATCGGCGTCTCGACCATCGCCCCGGCCTACGTGCTGACCTCCTCGCTGGGCCCGACGGTGCAGGCCATCGGCCCGTACCTGCCGGCGATCTTCATCGTCGGGTTCATCCCCATGTTCCTGGTCGCGTTGGGCTACCGGGAGCTGAACACCGACACCCCCGACAGCGGCACGACGTTCACCTGGGTCTCGAAGGCCTTCGGCCCGAGGATCGGCTGGATGGGCGGCTGGGGGCTGCTGGCGGCGAACATCATCGTGCTCTCGAACCTGGCCGGGGTCGCCGTCGACTTCTTCTACCTGCTGCTGGCCCAGGCGACCGGCCGGCCGGAACTGGCCGCCCTGGCCCAGAACGTCCCGGTGAACATCGCCACCTGCCTGGTGTTCGTCGGCCTGGCGGCCTGGGTCTCCTGCCGGGGCCTGCACACCACCCGGACCGTGCAGTTCCTGCTGGTGGGCTTCCAGGTCGTCGTCCTGGCCTGGTTCGTCGTCGCCGGGATCTCGAAGGCCTCCGCGCAGCCGGGGCACCTGGCGTTCAGCTGGGACTGGTTCAACCCGCTGCAGATCAGCTCGTTCTCGGCCTTCGCCGTCGGGCTGAGCCTGTCGATCTTCGCCTTCTGGGGCTGGGACGTGTGCCTGACCATGAACGAGGAGACCCGCAACGGCGGCAAGACCTCGGGGCTGGCGGCCGGCTTCACGGCCGTGGTGGTCCTGGCGATCTACCTGCTCGGCTCGATCGCCGTGGTGATGTTCGCCGGGACCGGGGAAGCGGGCACCGGGCTGGGCAACCCGGACAATGCCGAGAACGTCTTCGCGGCCCTGGCCTCCCCGGTGATGGGGCCCTTCGCGATCCTGCTCTCGCTCTCGGTGCTCTCCAGCTGCGCGGCCTCCCTGCAGTCGACCATGATCTCCCCGGCCCGCTCGCTGCTGGCCATGGGCCACCACGGGGCGCTCTCGCCGCGCTTCGCCCGGATCAGCCCGCGGTCCTACTCCCCCGTGTTCGCGACCATCTTCGCCGGCGGCGTCTCCACGGCGTTCTACGCGCTGATGCGGGTCCTGTCCACCAACGTCCTGAACGACACGATCCTGGCGCTGGGCATGATGATCTGCTTCTACTACGGGCTGACCGCGGTGGCCTGCGTCTGGTATTTCCGCCGCACCGCCTTCGCCTCGCTGCGCAACTTCGCCTTCCGCTTCCTGGCCCCACTGCTGGGCGGGATCGCGCTGACGGCGGTGTTCCTGCAGACGGCGTTCGACAGCTGGGACCCCTCCTACGGATCGGGCTCGGAGGTCTTCGGCGTCGGGCTGGTCTTCGTGGTCGGCGTGGGGATCCTGGCGGTGGGCCTGCTGCTGCTCACCGGCGCCCGCAGGCGCCATCCGCGGTACTTCACCGGGGAATCGCTGCCGGTCTCGGCCCCGGAGCGGTGACCGCGTAGGACGACGACGGCGCCCACCTCCCGCTGGGGAGGTGGGCGCCGTCGTCGTCCTGGTGCCCTCGACCCGGAGGACCGGGCCGGGGACGCGGCCAACTGCTAGAGGTTGGAGGCCTCGACGTGCTCCGGGTAGACCTCGCGCAGCAGGTGCGCGGTCTCCGACGGGGTCTTGCCGACCTTCACGCCAGCGGCCTCGAGGGCCTCCTTCTTGGCCTGCGCGGTGCCCGAGGAGCCGGAGACGATGGCGCCCGCGTGGCCCATGGTCTTGCCCTCCGGGGCGGTGAAGCCCGCAACGTAGCCGACGACCGGCTTGGTGACGTTGGCCTTGATGTACTCGGCCGCACGCTCCTCGGCGTCACCGCCGATTTCGCCGATCATGACGATCGCCTTGGTATCCGGGTCGGCCTCGAAGGCGGCCAGCGCATCGATGTGCGTGGTGCCGATGACCGGGTCGCCGCCGATGCCGATGGCGGTGGAGAAGCCCAGGTCGCGCAGTTCGTACATCATCTGGTAGGTCAGGGTGCCGGACTTGGAGACCAGTCCGACGCCGCCCTTGCCGGTGATGTTGGCCGGGGTGATGCCGACCAGCGACTCACCCGGGGTGATGATGCCGGGGCAGTTCGGGCCAATGATGCGGGTGACCTGGTTGCCGTTGGCGTCGACCTTGGACTGGGCCAGGGCCCAGAACTCGGCGGCGTCCTGCACGGGCACGCCTTCGGTGATGACCACGACGAGGCCGATGCCGGCCTCAATGGCCTCCACGACGGCGTCCTTGGTGAACTTCGGCGGGACGAAGACGATCGAGACGTCGGCGCCGGTTTCGGAGATCGCCTCGGAGACGGCGCCGAAGACCGGCAGGGTCTTCTCGCCGTGGGTGACGGTGGTGCCGGCCTTGCGGGCGTTGACGCCGCCGACGACCTGGGTGCCGGCCGCGAGCATGCGGGCGGTGTGCTTGGAGCCCTCGCCGCCGGTGATGCCCTGGACGATGACCTTGGAGTCCTTGTTGATGAAGATTGACATGTTTTCTTTCCCCTGGTCCTTAGGCGTTCGCCAGTTCGGCGGCCTTGTCGGCGCCTTCGTCCATGGTGGTGGACAGCGTCACGAGCGGGTGGTTGGCGTCGGCCAGGATCTTGCGGCCTTCGTCGACGTTGTTGCCGTCGAGGCGGACGACGAGCGGCTTGGTGGCCTTCTCGCCGAGCATTTCCAGGGCCTTCACGATGCCGTTGGCGACCGCGTCGCAGGCGGTGATGCCGCCGAAGACGTTCACGAACACGGACTTGACCTGCTCGTCGTTCAGGATGACGTCCAGGCCGGCGGCCATGACCTCGGCCGAGGCGCCACCGCCGATGTCCAGGAAGTTGGCGGGCTTGACGTTGCCGTGCTTCTCGCCGGCGTAGGCGACGACGTCCAGGGTGGACATGACCAGCCCGGCGCCGTTGCCGATGATGCCGACCTGGCCGTCGAGCTTGACGTAGTTCAGGCCGGCGGCCTTGGCCTTGGCCTCGAGCGGATCGGCCGCGCCCTTGTCCTCGAGCTCCTCGTGCTCGGGGTGGCGGACCTCGGAGGCGTTCTCGTCCAGGGAGACCTTGCCGTCGAGGGCAATGATCTCGCCGGCGCCGGTGCGCACCAGCGGGTTGACCTCGACCAGGGTGGCGTCTTCCTTCACGAAGACGTCCCAGAGCTTGATGATGGCGGCGGCGACGTCGGCGCGCAGCTCGGCGGCGAAGCCGGCCTCGGCGACGATCTCGTCGGCCTTGGCCTGGTCGATTCCCACGGCGGGATCGACGGCAACCTTGGCCAGGGCGTCGGGACGCTCGACAGCGAGTTCCTCGATTTCCATGCCGCCCTCGACGGAGCACATGGCCAGGTAGTTGCGGTTGGCGCGGTCCAGCAGGACAGAGAAGTAGAACTCCTCAGCGATGTCGGCGCCCTGGGCGATCATCACCTTGTTGACCGTGTGGCCCTTGATGTCCATCCCGAGGATGTCGGTGGCGTACTGGAAAGCCTCATCGGCGGTCTTGGCGACCTTGACGCCGCCGGCCTTGCCGCGACCTCCGACCTTGACCTGGGCTTTGACCACGACAACTCCGCCGATCTTCTCGGCGGCAGCCTTGGCTTCTTCAGGGGTGTACGCAACGATGCCGGCAAGCACGGGGACACCGTGCTGCTCGAACAGATCGCGCGCCTGGTATTCATACAGGTCCACAGGTGTGTCCTTCTACGTCGAAGTCGTTTCTGACTCGGAGCGCCGGCACATGATGGCCCGATGGCTCCACAGGGAACTTTAGCCCCTGGGCGATTGATGCCCTGCCTAGGCTATCGCTTTCGTGAGCAAGAGCACAGTTCTACGACCAGTAGACGAATAGCTGCGTCATTCCGGGGTTTTGGCGGTCGGACCGGCCCCTCGCGGGCCCGCGGACACGCCCTCGACGGCCGCTATTCGAGCTTGCTCAGGGGCGCGTAACGCAGCAGCAGGCGCTTCTCCTCGGCTGCGAACTTGACCTTCGCGACGGTCTTGTCCCCGGCGCCCTCGAGGGCCAGCACGACGCCCTCGCCGAAGGTGGTGTGCGCGACCTTCTCCCCCACCGAGAGCTGGATGACCTCCTTCTGCGGCTGGACGCGTCCGGCGGCGCGGGCCGTCGGGGCGGTCCGCAGGGAACCGGATTCGGCATCCCCCGACCGGCGCCCGGCCCCACCGACCCCCGAGCCCCAGTAGGACCCGTTGTCGTAGCGGCTGGTGGCGAAATCCCGGGTGCCCCCGAACGTGCCGGGGGCCGAACGCACGGCACCTTCGCGTTTCCACTCGAGCAACGGCGCCGGGATCTCCTCCAGGAACTGGCTCGCCGGATTGTACTGCGACTGGCCCCAGAGGCTGCGGTACTCGGCGCGCGTGACATACAACCGCCGTCGTGCACGGGTCAGGCCCACATAGGCGAGCCGGCGCTCCTCGGCGAGCTCCTTGGGGTCGGCCATCGAGCGCTGGTGCGGGAAGATCCCGTGCTCCATGCCGGTCAGGAAGACGACCGGGAACTCCAGGCCCTTGGCAGTGTGCAGGGTCATCAGCGTGACCACGCCCTCCTGCTCGGCCATCTGGGCGCCCTCCTCGTCGGTGGGTGCCGCGGGGATCGAGTCCGCATCGGCGACCAGGGAGACCTGCTCGAGGAAGTCCCCCAGGGTGCCCTCGGGGTTGTCGCGCTCGTAGTCGCGGACGACGGCGACCAGTTCCGCCAGGTTCTCCACCCGGGACTCGTCCTGCGGGTCCTCCGACTTGCGCAGCATCTCCAGGTAGCCGGTCTGCTCCAGGACGGCCTCGACGGCGGCGGCGGGGCCGGAGCCCTGGGCGACGACGGAGAGGTCGTCGATGATCTTCACGAAGCCGGCCACGGCCTTCGCGCTGCGCGTGGCCAGTCCGGGGGCCTCGTCGGCGCGGCGCAGCGCTGTCATGAAGCTGATGCGCTCCTTCTGGCCCAGGGCGGCGACGGCGTACTCGGCGCGGTCGCCGATCCCCCGCTTGGGCTCGTTGATGATCCGGCGGACGTTGACGTCGTCCTCCTCGTTGGCCAGCACCCGCAGGTAGGCCAGGGCGTCCTTGATCTCCTTGCGGTCGTAGAACCGCGTGCCGCCGACGACCTTGTACTTCAGGTCCACGCGCATCAGCTGCTCCTCGAGGGAGCGGGACTGGGCGTTGGTGCGGTAGAACACGGCGACGTCGCCGGGCCGGATGCCCTCGTCGTCGTTCAGGCGCAGGATCTCGTCGGCGATCCAGCGGGCCTCGTCCTGCTCGGACTCCCCGACGTAGCCGATGATCTTCGCCCCGTCGCCCTCGGCGGTCCACAGCCGCTTCTCCGGCCGGTCCTCGTTGCGCGAGATCACCGCGTTGGCGGCGTTGAGGATGGTCTGGGTGGAGCGGTAGTTCTGCTCCAGCTTGATGGTGTCCGCGTCCGGGTAGTCCTTGCCGAACTCGACGATGTTGCGGATGTCGGCGCCGCGGAAGGCGTAGATCGACTGGTCCGAGTCGCCCACGACCGTCAGTTCCCCGCCGGGGGTCTGCCCGTCGGGACCGGTGAGTTCGCGCACCAGCGAGTACTGGGCGTGGTTGGTGTCCTGGTACTCGTCGACCAGCACGTGCCGGAAGCGCCGCCGATAGTTGTCCGCGATGGCCGGGAAGGCCCGGAAAATGTTCACGACCTGCCCGATGAGGTCATCGAAGTCCATGGCGTTGGCCTGGCGCAGGCGCTGGGTGTAGCCGCGGTAGACCTCGGCGACGGCGGCGGCGAACGGGTCGTTCAGGTTCGCGGTGGCGGCGTAGTCCTCGTCGTCCACCAGCTCGTTCTTCAACGCCGAGATGCGGTGCTGCATCGCCTTGGGGGCGAATTTCTTCGGGTCCAGGTCCAGGCCCTTGGCCACCAGGGTGACCAGGCGCAGCGAATCGGCCGAGTCGTAGATCGAGAAGTTGGATTTCAGCCCCACGTGGGTCGCCTCGCGGCGCAGGATCTTCACGCAGGAGGAGTGGAACGTGGAGATCCACATCTTCTGCGCCGATTCCCCCACCAGGGCGCCGATGCGTTCGCGCATCTCGGCTGCTGCCTTGTTGGTGAAGGTGATCGCCAGGATCTCGTGCGGGCGGGCCCGGCCGGTGGCCAGCAGGTAGGCGATGCGGTGCGAGAGCACCCGGGTCTTGCCCGAACCGGCGCCCGCGACGATCAGCAGCGGGCTGCCGGCGTGCTTGACCGCGCGCTCCTGTTCCGGGTTCAGGCCCTCGAGCAGCTCGGCGGCATTCGGCACCGAGGCGGCACCGGCGTCGTCCGCAGTCAGGCGCGAGCGCGCCTCGGAAAAGTCGTCGAAGAGAAAATCCATGGTGCCTCCAGTCTACGTTCGGAGCGCTTCGGTGTGGTTTCGGTGCCCGCAGGCCCCGGCGGCATAATGGGCAGCATGTCCAAGAAGCCCGCGCAACGCCGCAAGAAGCCCCGCAACCGCCCGAACCAGCAGCCTGGCGCGGGAACGCCGGCGGCCCGCGGCACCGGCGCCGCAGCTCCCCGGCGTGCCACGGGCCCGGCCCCGCGGCCGGGCAGTGCGCTGGCCAACACGACGACGGGCCGCACTCCCGAGCAGGCCCAGGGCAACGGGAACCTGATCCTCTGGGCGGGGTTCGGTGCCGTCGTGCTCTTGTTCTGGTACTACCATCTGCTGGTGCTGAACCAGATGACGGACCTCTCCGGCGGACTGGCGATGCCGGACCAGCTCATCGGCGGCTACGACGCGGGGCACATCGACGCGCTACGCCAGGCGATGGATGACGACGCACGGGGCCAGCTGCGGTACGTGCACAAGACCGCCGGCACGTTGTTCCCGCTCTTCACCGCGCTGCTGTCGATGCTCGTCATCGGGCTGCACGTGCGCCACCGCCCGGCGCGATGGGCGCTCTGGGCGCTGCCGCTGGCGTTCGCCATCACGGACCTGTGGGACAACGCCCTCATCGACGGACTGCTGGCGGCCCCGGCCGATGCCCCTGCGGTGGCCCTGGCCTCGGGGCTGACCGTGGCCAGCTGGATCCTGCTCTTCGCCACCGCGGCGGTGGTCATCGTCGTCGCCGTCGCGGCGTTCGTGCGCACGTTCCGGCAGAAGTGGGGCGAGGCCGGACTCTCCTGACGGGCCGGTCTCCTGGCGCTGTCCCGACGGGCGCGGCCGGCAGTGGGCTGGTTTTCGGCGCGCGGCGCAACTGCCGCTAGGATGGGTGCTGTTCGTCCGGGTCGCAGATCCGGAACGTCGGCCCCTGTAGCTCAGTCGGATAGAGCGACCCTCTCCTAAAGGGTAGGCCATCGGTTCGATTCCGGTCAGGGGCACCCAGGCAGCGCATCCGCCCCGGCATACCCCCGGTTCCGGCGCACACGCCCCCACAGATGCGGTACGGGGGGGGGTTAAGTAATTGGGGCCGACTGGCCTATCGCTGATGGCTCCCTTTAATGCATCAACAATCCCAGTCGGCACCCATGCCAGCGCCACTCCCCTTGACCGCCAACCTGCCGTTCCCCCACCGGGCACGGAAGCCTTTGAGACTCGCAGTTCCGCTCCGATGGGCAGTTTGGTGGCCGCAACGCCGACACCCATATCTAATTCCACTGGAGTTAGATTGTCAACTCGTTCGCCATTCCGGGACGCATTCCGTTGCGTGCCGTCATCGGCGGCCCCCAGCGGGACCACGCGTTGGGCCGACGGGACGTGTAGGAGTGTGTTGTGGCAGCTGCTCAGCGCAGCAGCAGGACGCTCGCCTTCGGGGACAAGCTGGCATCCAACACGGCGCAGCCGCCGCCGATGGCGGCGACCTCGGGGCCGAGGGCGGAATCGACGACGTCGATCCCGTGGACGTCCTTGGCGCTGAACCGGTCGTTGATGACCTCCGCGGCATCGACGGCGACGTGGCGGCGGATGTGCTCCCAGTACGGGCCGCCATAGACGACCTTGTCCACGTCCAGGACGTTGGCCAGCTGCCCGACCATGTCGGCGGTGCGGCGGGCAAAGTCCCGCAGGAGCCCGATGGCCGCGGCATCGTCCTGGTCCGCCAGCTCGACCAGCCGGCCCATGCCCGCGGCACGTTCGGCCACGCCGGCGTTCTCGGCGATCCCGAGGTCCAGTCCGGCATCGGCGGCCTTGCGCGCGATGTTCTCGAACGAGGTCGCCCCGGCCAGGCAGTCACTCCGTCCGCAGGAGCACATGATGGTCTCCTCGCCCACCGAGAAGTGGCCGATTTCCCCGGCGTTGTTGCTTACGCCGCGGATGATCTCCCCGTTGACCACCATCCCGACGCCGATCCCGGCGCCGACGTAGACGAACACGAAGTTCTGCTTGTCGTCCTCGTTCGAGCCGTTCCAGACCTCGGCAATGCTCGCCGCGATCGTATCCTTCTCCAGGATGACATTCAGGCCCAGCTTCTCGGCCAGCGGCTTGACGACCTCGACCTTGGTCCAGCCGTCGAGCAACGGCGGGCCCGTGACGTGCCCGCCATCGGTGTCCATGGGACCGGGAACCACGACGCCCACGCCCATCACGTTGCCCCGGGGCTGGCCGGAAGCGCTGATCAGTTCCTCGACGGCCTCGGCCATCTGCGACACCGTGGCTTCGGGGTCCTCGACGGACGGGGTGAGGTAGCGCTTCGATTCGACGACTTCCCCGCGCAGGTTCAGCATCACCTGCGTGATGCTGGCCGGGTCGAGGTGGATGCCGATGGCGAGTTGGCGGTTCGCCTCGAGTTCGAGCACGGTGCGGGGCTTGCCCGGACCGGAGACGATGGTGCGGTCCTCACGGACGAGCCCCTCGTCGAGCAGCCGACGGACGACATTGGAGATCGTCTGCGGGGACAGGCCGGTGGATTCGGCCAATTCGACGCGGCTGACGCCGTCGAGGGCACGCCGGATCGATTCAAAGATCACTGCCTGGTTGAAATCGCCTAGCCGCCCGAGGTTGGTGCCGCGCTGCATTTAATCTCCAGATCGTTTGTGGCAACAAGTAAGGGTGCCCGAACGCGCAACCCCAACTGCACATCGCACCCGGATACGCCCCAGTGGGCGCATGGTCTTTGATTCTACATATCGTTTGCGTCACAGCCTCCCAGCAAGCCAACGGCGCGTTGCCCGGAGCGGTGATGTGCCGTTGGCACCGATCCCCCGGCCCTATCGATCGGCGGAATCACTGCCGGATTCGCCAGGCCCGGTAGTGGCGAACTGCGTGCGGTACAGCTGGGCATACCGCCCGTCGGCGGCGAGCAGTTCGGCATGGGTGCCGCGTTCGACGATCCTGCCGTCCTCGACGACCAGGATCGCATCGGCGGTGCGGACCGTGGAGAGTCGGTGGGCGATGACGACGGCGGTGCGGCCGGCCAGTGCCTCGGCCAGGGCCGCCTGCACCGCGGCCTCGCTGGTCGAATCCAGCGCCGCAGTGGCCTCGTCGAGCACGACGACGCGCGGGGCGGCCAGCAGGAGGCGGGCGATGGTCAGGCGTTGGCGCTCCCCGCCGGAGAGCCGGTACCCGCGTTCGCCGACCATCGTCTCGAGCCCGTCGGGCAGGGAACGCACCAGGTGCTCCAGGCGCGCCCGGCGCAGGGCGTGCCACAGCGCGCCATCGGTCGCCTCGGGGGCGGCCAGGCGCAGGTTCGCGCCCAACGTATCGTGGAAGAGATGCCCGTCCTGGGTCACCATGCCCAGCGTCTCGCGCACGGAGGCCATCCGCGCGTCGCGCAGGTCGAGCCCGGAGAACTCCACGGCGCCCTCGTCGACGTCGTACAACCGGGCCAGCAGCTGGGCGATGGTCGACTTGCCCGCCCCGGAGGACCCGACCAGCGCATACGTCTGCCCGGCCGGGACCTCGAAGTCGATGCCGTGCAGGACTTCCTGGCCACCGCGGGTGTCGAGCACGCTGACCTCCTCGAGGGAGGCCAGGGAGACCTTGTCGGCGCTGGGGTAGCCGAAGTGCACGTTGCGGAAGCGCACGGTCACCGGACCGGCCGGCACGTCCACGGCGTCCGGCTTCTCGGTCAGCAGCGGCTTGAGGTCCAGGATCTCGAAGACCCGGTCGAAGGAGACCAGCGCGCTCATAACCTCGACCCGGGCGTTGGCCAGCCCGGTCAGCGGCGCGTAGAGCCGGGTCAGCAGCAGGGCCAGGGTGACGACGTCGCCGGCCTCCAGCTGCCCGGACAGCGCGAACGTCCCGCCCAGGCCGTAGACCAGTGCCAGCGCCAGGGCGGCGACCAGGGTCAGGGCGGTGACGAAGGTGAATTGGCGCATGGCCGTCTTGACCCCGATGTCGCGCACCCGGGCGGCGCGGTGGGCGAAGGCCTGCACCTCGGCCTCGGGGCGGCCGAACAACTTGACCAGGGTGGCGCCGGGGGCGGAGAACCGCTCGGTCATCTGGCTGCCCATCTCCGCGTTGTACTCCGCGGCCTCCCGCCGCAGGCGCGCGAGCGTTGAGCCCATCCTGCGGGCGGGGACCAGGAAGACCGGGAGCATGAGCACCGCGAGCACGGTCAGCTGCCAGGAGGTCCCGAGCATGACGGCCGCGGTGAGCACCAGGGCGACGAAATTGCTCACCACGCCGGAGAGCGTGCCGGAAAAGGCCTGCTGGGCGCCGATGACGTCGTTGTTCAGCCGGCTGACCAGTGCGCCGGTGCGGGTGCGGGTGAAGAAGGCGATCGGCATCTTTTGGACGTGTTCGAACACCGCAGTGCGCAGGTCGTAGATGACCTGCTCCCCCAGGCCCGAGGACAACCAGCGGTTCCACCACGAGACCCCGGCCTCGGCGAGCGCCACGGCGGCGATCAGCAGGGCCAGGGCCACGACCGCGGACCGCGGGCCCCCGTCGACGATGGCGTCGATGACCCGGCCGGCCAGCACCGGGGTGGCCACGGCCAGGACCGCGGCGATGACCGACAGGACGACGAACAGCGCCAGCCGCCCGCCATAGCCGCGGGCGAACCCGATGACACGGCGCACGGTCCCGGGGGCGAACTGCCGCCCCGCGTGCCCGGAGGACATCCTCCACAGGGAGTTCCAGGCGGCCTGGTCCATGCTCACGGCGGGGTGCCTCCTTCGTCGTCGTCCGGCACCGTGCCGATCCGCGCCCCCATGCTACCCGCGCCGCCGCGGCGCCCGGCTACCGGGCCGGGACGGCGTCGACGGCCGGGCGCTCGCGTTCGTCGAAGATCCGGTTCGGTTCGGCCGTGTGCGCCACGAAGCTGACCGTCATGGCCTTGTAGCCGGGCGTGTTCGACTCCCGGGCGACCAGCCCGCGGTGGACCAGGGCGTTGGCCTCCGGGAAGTAGGCCGCTGCGCAGCCGCGCGCCGTCGGGTAAGACACCAGCCGGAAGCGGTTGGCCCGGCGTTCGGTGCCGGCGAACGTGGAGATCACGTCGACCAGGTCGCGGTCGGCGAAGCCCAGCTCGGCGAGGTCCTCGGGGTGGACGAGGATGACCCGGCGGCCGTTGGAGATGCCGCGGTAGCGGTCGTCCAGGCCGTAGAACGTGGTGTTGTACTGGTCGTGGCTGCGCATGGTCTGCAGGATCAGGTGCCCGGCGGGCGCCTGCAGGTACTCCAGCGGGCTGACCGTGAAGCGGGCCTTGCCGATGTCGGTGGCGAAGGTCCGGGTGTCCCGCGGCGGGTTCGGCAGCACAAAGCCGTTGCGGGTGCGCACCCGCCGGTTGAAGTCCTCGAAGCCCGGGCAGACCGCGGCAATGTGGTCGCGGATCACGTCGTAGTCCTCGGCCATGGCCCGCCAGTCCACGGCGTGGTCCTCGCCCAGGGTCGCGGCGGCCATGCGCGCGACGATCACCGGTTCGGCCAGCAGGTGCTTGGACACCGGGGCCAGGCGTCCCTGCGTGCTGTGCACGACGGACATCGAGTCCTCCACCGAGAGGAACTGCGGTCCTCCCGGGTGCTTGTCGTCCCGGTCGGTCCGGCCCAGGGTGGGCAGGATCAGCGAGGTCCGCCCGTGCACCACATGGGAGCGGTTGGGCTTGGTGGAGATGTGCACGGTCAACCCGGTGCGGCGCATCCCGGCCTCCAGAGCCGCGGTGTCGGAGCAGGCCAGCGAGAAGTTCCCGCCCATGGAGACGAAGACATCGACGTCGTCGTTTTCGAAGGCCTCGACGGTGTCCGTGGAGTCGTAGCCGTGCGCGCGCGGGCTGGTGATGGCGAACTCGGCGTCGAGGGCGGCCAGCCACTCCTCCTTCGGCTTCTCCCACACGCCCATGGTCCGGTCGCCCTGGACGTTGGAGTGCCCGCGCACCGGGCAGGCACCGGCGCCGGGCTTGCCGAAGTTGCCCTGCAGCAGCAGGACGTTGATGAGCTCCTTGAGCGTGTCCACCGAGTGCGGCTGCTGGGTCAGCCCCAGCGCCCAGCAGATGATGGTGCCCCGGGAGGCCGCCAGCAGCCCGGCGATCTTGGTGATTTCCGCACGCGTGAGTCCGGTGGCCTCCTCGGTGGCGGCCCAGTCGATCTCGGAGCGGGCCGCCATGTAGGCGTCGAATCCGTCGGTCTGGGCGGCGATGAAGTCGTGGTCCACCACGCTGCCGGGGACGCGGGCCTCCTCGGCCAGCAACAGGTGGCCGAACGCCTGGAACAGCGCCAGGTCGCCGCCGACCTTGATCTGCAGGAACTCGTCGGCGATCCGGGTGCCGTTCCCGACGACGCCTTCGACGGTCTGCGGGTCGCGGAAGTTCAGCAGCCCGGCCTCGGGCAGCGGGTTCACCGCCACGACCGTGGCGCCGCGCTTGCGGGCATCGGCGAGCGCGGAGAGCATGCGCGGGTGGTTGGTGCCGGGATTCTGCCCGACGACGAAGATCAGTTCGGCGTGTTCGAAGTCCTCCAGCGAGACGGTGCCCTTGCCGATGCCAATGGTCGGGGCCAGCGCGGTGCCGGAGGACTCGTGGCACATGTTCGAGCAGTCCGGCAGGTTGTTGGTCCCGATGCTGCGGGCGAACAGCTGGTACATGAAGGCGGTCTCGTTGGCGGTGCGTCCCGAGGTGTAGAAGACGCAGCGGTCGGCGGTGGTGGCGTTGACGTGCTCGCCGATGGTGGCGAATGCCTGCGACCAGGAGATGGGCCGGTAGTGCGTCTCCCCCTCGTGGATGACCATCGGTTCGGTGATGCGGCCCTGGTTGCCGAGCCAGTACTCGGTCTTGTCGGACAGTTCGGCGATGGAATGCCGGGCCCACCAGGCGGCGTCGGCGGTGCGGGTGGTGTTCTCCTCGGCGAGGGCCTTGGCCCCGTTTTCGCAGAACTCGGCGGGCTTGCGGGCCCCGGTGATCGATTCGGGCCAGGCGCAGCCGGGGCAGTCGATGCCGCCGCGCTGGTTCACGCGCAGCATGGAGCGCAGCGTGCGGCTGACCCCGGCCTGGGCGTAGCCGCGTTCCAGGGCGACCATGACGGCCTTGACCCCGGCTGCCGAGGTCTTCGGGGCGCCGACTTCCAGCGCATCCTCGTTGATGTCCTGTTCGGGTGCCGAGCGCTTCACGGTGGGAGTCCTACTTTCTGTTGCCGGAGGCGGTCGACACGTCCTGCGACGGGGCCGGCTGGGCCCCGGGTTCGTCGGTGTCGATCCGGTGGGGGTGGGTGTAGAGGTTCACGCTGTTGCCGCGGGCGAACGCGGCAACGGTCAGCCCGGCCTGGTCGGCCAGCTCGATGGCCAGCGACGACGGGGCGGAGACGGCGCAGAGCACCGGGATGCCCGCGAGGTAGGCCTTTTGGACCAGCTCGAAGGAGGCGCGGCCGGAGACCTGCAGGATGGTGTCCTGCAGCGGCAGGCGGCCCTCGCGCAACGCCCAGCCCACGACCTTGTCCACGGCGTTGTGCCGTCCGACGTCCTCGCGCAGGCACAACAGCGTCCCGTCGGTGTCGAACAGGCCCGCGGCGTGGACCCCGCCGGTCTTGCCGAACAGGGTCTGGCTGGCGCGCAGGGTGTCGGAGAGCCCGAGCAGCGTGCGCACGTCCACGTGGCCGGCGCCGGGGTCCAGGGTGAAGCGGCTGGTCTTGGCCACGGCGTCGATGGAGGCCGTGCCGCAGATCCCGCAGGAGGAGGAGGTGTAGACGTGGCGATCCAGCGAGGGGTCGGGGACGATGGCGCCCTCGCCCAGTTGGGCCTCGACGACGTTGAAAGTCTGGCGCCCGTCCTCGTCCTCGCCGGCACAGAAGCGCATGCTGGCCAGTTCGCCGGGATGGGCGATGACGCCCTCGCTGACCAGGAAGCCGGCGACCAGGTCGAAGTCGTCGCCGGGGGTGCGCATGGTGACGCTGAAGACGCGGCCGCCCAGCCGGATTTCCAGCGGTTCCTCGGCGGCCATGGTCTCTTCGCGGACGCGGGATCCGGCCTCCAGCGAGTACCGCACGATCCGGCGCCGCTGGGTCAGTCTGCTCACCGTGGACCTCCTTTGCTCCGCCGCCCTCAGGGCGCGGTGGAAGCGCCCCACCGGGGGTGTTTCACCGACCGTACCACGGCAGCGGGAGCCAGCCGATCCCCGCCCCGGCAGCCGTCCCGGCGGGCGGGACCACCAGCACGGCGTCGGCGTGGGCCAGCCCGCGCATCATGGCCGAGCCGGTGTGTTCGGAAGCCACCAGCACCTGCCGGTCCACGGGGTCTGCCCAGCTCGCCGGCACGAGGCGGTGCGAGTGCCCGGCGCCGCGGATCCCCTCCCCTGCCCGTGCCCGGACCGGGGACGACGGCGGTTGTCCGGTGGCCGCCGCCAGCAGCGGTTCCAGCAGGGTCACCACGGCCATCAACGCGGCCAGCGGGTTGCCCGGCAGTGCGACCAGCAGCCGGCCGCCGGGCAGGCGGGAGAGCATCGCGGGGTGCCCGGGGCGCATGGCCACAGAGCCGATCAGGGTCGTCGCGCCGAGCTGCGCCGCGGCGGGGCGGAGGTGGTCGGCTGGTGAATGCCCGGTCCCGCCGGTGCTGACCAGCACGTCGACTCCGCGGGCGGCCGGGGAGTCGAGGGCATCGAGCGTGGCCTGCCGGTCATCGCCGATGCGCACGGCGTCCACCAGGGTCCCTCCCAGGGCCTCGATGCAGGCGGGCAGCACCGGGCCGAAGGCGTCCCGGACCTGGCCGGGGGCGGGGATGCCGCTGGTGACGACCTCGTCCCCGGTGAGGACCAGCCGCACGCGCACGGGAGCGGTGACGGCCAGGACGTCGTGTCCGCCGACGGCCGCCACGGCGATCCGTCCCGGGTTCAACCGCATCCCGGCGCGCAGCAGCGACTCCCCGGCGGAGGCCTCGCGGCCGGGGGCCCGGATGTCGGCGCCGTCCCGCGGGGCGGGGTCGGCCAGGAGCAGGTTGCGGCTCGCGTCGACGGTGGCGTGCTCCTGCCGCAGGACCGTGGTGGCCCCGGCAGGAATCGCCTCGCCGGTGACGATTCTCCGGGCCGTTCCGGGGGCCAGGGGCGCCGGTTCGGTTCCGGCGGTGGCATGCGGGCGGGCGGTTGCCTCGGCGTGCCAGGGCCCGCGGCCTGACACCACCCAGCCGTCCATGGCGGAGGAGGCGTAGTGCGGCATGTTGTGCAGCGAGGTGATGTCCCGAGCGAGGATCCGTCCGGTGGCTGCGGCCAGCGGGACGGTCTCCGGGCGTGCGGTGGCAACGGCCAGGGCCCGGCCCGCGTCGTGGGACAGGCGGCGGGCTTCCTCCCAGTCGACCTCGTGCACTATTGGTCGGAGCCGCGGAGGGCGAGCAGCGCCTTGACGCGCGCATGGGCGCCCTGCATGGAGGCGGCTTCGCCGGCCATGCCGGCACCGGCCGCCAACCCGGCGGCGAACCCGGCGACGTAGGTCGTCACCGGTGCCGCCGGACGCACGATGGTGTGGGCCGCGACCCCTGCCATGCCCAGGATGTCGTCGACGTCGATGGGGGCGTCGGGGATCTCCAGGCCTGCCAACAGCTCGGCTACCCAGGCATCCAGCTCTGGTATCTCGGACATCCGTACCTCCTGTGCATTGCGGGCTAGGTGGCCCTCCCGTCGGCAGGCGGGCGGACGATGCCCGCGTTGTCGGCATCTTCCCAGGTGTCCACGTCCGCGTAGTCCACCCCGTCGAGGCTCACCCTGACTATCTGCACCTTAGCAAGCAGGCGCATCATCGAGGAGTTGGCCAGGCCCTCGCCGGGTTTCTCCGCGGCGTCGATGGCCCGCAGGAGGGCCGGTGTCTCGATGACGCAGCTCAGTGGCTGGAGTCGTCCGTCCGCGTCGACGGGGACCCACGCCGTGCCGAACTCCTCCAGGGCCAGCCCGTCAGGCTCGTCTTCGTCCGGCGCCGTCCGCGCCGCTGCCCCCGAGGGCGTTCCGGCGGGCGCCTCGGGCGGATGGTCGACCGCGTAGCGCAGGATGCCGGCGGCGATCGGGGCGGGCTCCACCAGATCGGCCGCCAGGATGAGGGTCAGCGGCGAGTGGGCACCCGGCACGGGCACCTCGCCGGCTGCCCCATCGCCGAGGGCGCGTGCCCCGGCCGCGACGGCCGCTGCGGGCCCGGCGAAGGCCGGGTATTCGCGCGTCAGCGTGATCACCTGCCCGGTATCGGCTTCGGTCGCGTACCGGGACACCACGGGGTTCAGTTCCGTGGGCCCGACGACGGCGATGCGGTGGGCTGCCGCCGTGGCCCGCAGCGCGTGGTCGAGCAACGTGGTCCCGCGGTGGCGCAGCAGGGGCTTGTCCCGTCCACCCAGGCGGCTGCCGCGTCCACCGGCGACGACGATGGCGTCGAAGTTCATGCTGCTGTTCCCGTCAGGAAATCCGACCACTCGGGTGCCGGTCGTTCGAGTTCGGTGATGAACCAATGCGGGCCGCGTGGGCGACTGGGGGTGAACCGTGGCTTCCACCCCAGTTGTGCCAGGGTCCGGTTTCCCTTGGCGCGGTTGCAGGCCAGGCAGCAGGCGATGAGGTTCTCCCAGGTGTTGGAGCCACCGCGGGACCGGGGCATGATGTGGTCGACGGTCGTGGCGGCCTTTCCGCAATAGCCGCAGCGGTGGCCATCGCGCCGCAGCACGCCCCGCCGGGTCACCGTGGCCGCCTCGCGGTAGGGCACCTTGATGTACCGGTTGAGCAGGATCACCGAGGGCCTGCCGATGGCCATCCGGGGTGTCATGACCGGCTCGCCGACCTCGGCCAAGACGCTGGCCTTGCCGGTGAGCACGAGCAGCAGTGCACGGCGGAAGCTGACCACCGCCAGTGGCTCGTATCCTGCATTCAGTACCAGGGTTCGCATCCGCGTTCCTCGTCGTGGTGTCTCCCCCGGATGGCGGTCCAAACCGTCGCCCGGGGTGCCGTACAACGTCCGTCGGGCACCAGCCTAAGCCCGGGGGCCCCGCCATGGGGAACGCCGTGGGTGCCGGTTGTGGCGTGTCCGGCTCCGGACAAGGGGCGTTAAAGCAGCGAAGCCCCCACCCAAACGGGTGAGGACTCCACTAGGGGCTTGTTCGACTAGCCGGCGTACGTGTAGTAGCCGGTCAGCGGGCCGTACGGGCTGTTGGCCGGGCGCAGGACGGTGCCGACCGAGGGGTTCTGGGCCCCGATGATCTGGCCGCCGCCGATGTAGATGCCGACGTGGCTTCCGCCATTCTGGAACACCAGGTCGCCCGGCTTCGGGTTGGAGGTGCGAACGAACTTGCCGGAGGAGCGCAGCGCGGAGGTGCCGTGCGGCAGGCTGATGCCGTGCTGTGCGTAGACGTACTTCACGAAGCCGGAGCAATCCCAGCCGCCGGGGGTCGCGCCGCCGAAGACGTACGGGGAACCCTTGTATGCCATGGCCGTGGCGGCGATGCCGGACAGGCCGGCGCTCGGGGCCGAGGCGATCTTCTTCGGCTTTTCCGCAGAGGCCACGGTGGTGGTGCCCTGCGACGACGAGGCCTGGCGGCTCTCGCGGGTCATGGCGGCGCCGGCAGCGGCCTCCTGGGCGGCTTCGCGCTCGGCGGCAGCTTCCTGGGCGGCTTCGCGCTCGGCAGCGGCCTCGCGCTGTGCGGCGCGGTAGGCCGAGCCATCGGTGGACTCGATGTCGGCAACGGAGACAGTGACCGGAGCGGACTTGGAGGTCTTCTTCTCGGGGACCTTGACGGTCGCCGGGGTCGCCACGGAGGCGCGCAGCAGGTCGGCGGCCGGGGCCTTGTCGGCCTCACGGACTGCCGTGGCACCCTGGGCGGGAACGCCGAGCGTCAGGACGAGGCCGGAAGCGGCGGCGATGACGGCGGCCTGGCGGCCGACGGAACCTGCGTTGGAGGAAACAGCCTTGGAGATCGACTCCAACGGGTTGGTGCGAACAGGGGTGGCGCGGTGCCGGCCCAGAGCTTGACGCTTGGTCATAAATTGATTACCTCTCCCAATGCCTACGAGGTGAGCTGTCGGGTTCGAGTGGGAGTCACTCGGTGTCCTGTCCGGTGAGCCGGACCGGGACACTTAACCCCTAGGACCCTTGCGGATCCGGAATGTGGTTCCCCCGCTACTGCCAAGCGATTCTTTGCGAACGGACCTCGGGCAGTGGCAGTATTCGGCAATCTGCCCGAGTGCGCCCGACCCCTATGCGGTCTGGCACGACGACAACTTTATCTGAAATGTTTGTAAAAGTCACGTTCCGGTCACGAATCGGTTATTTCCCGATCACGGACCGTGATCGTGGGCCCCTAGAGCCACCCGGCGGGGTTCACGGCATCGCCATTGACCAGCACCTCGAAGTGCAGGTGGCAGCCGGTCGAGTTCCCGGTGGTTCCGCTCAGGGACACCACATCCCCGCGCTTGACCTGCTGCCCGACGGAGACCTTCAGGCTCGTGTTGTGGTTGTAGGTCGTCTCGAGCCCGTTGCCGTGGTCGATGCGCACGCGGTTGCCCGAGTGCCCGGCCCAGCCGGCCTGCACGACGGTGCCCGAGGCGGCCGCCTTGACAGGGGTTCCACAGGCGACGCCGTAATCCTGGCCGATGTGGACCTGGGCCCCTTCGCCGGTCGGATTCGCCCGGGCGCCGAACGGCGAGGTGATGCGGACGTGGTTGAGCGGCTGGGCCAGAACGCCATGCGTGTCGATGGTGCTGATGTCGCCACCGGAGGCCGACATCAGGTAGCTGAGCTGGTCGTCCTTGGTGAAGCTGCTGGTCACGGAGGCCTTCACCATCGAGAAGTCCTCGGTGGCCGGCACGGTGACGTCGGCGACACTGGCGGCGGACTGGTGGGCGACGCGTTCGGCGTCGCTTCCGCTCCCGGTCATCGTGGGGTAGGCAACGGCCAGGGCCAGTCCCGACACGGCCGCAACGGCGGCAAACCGGTGGCTCCACGCCAGGGCCGGGCGGCGGGGCGAGCCCTCGCTGGGGGCGTGACGGTGTGCGGCGGACCGGTCCGGGGCGGCGGCCAGCTCGGGGGCAGCCGCGGACTCGGGGACAAAGGCCAGCGCAGGAGCTTGCGGTTCCGCAGCGGTGGCGGCCACGGCATCCGCGGCCACGGGGGTCGCGGGCGGCGCATAGCGCATGCCGCCGGCGAATCGGCGCGCTACGTAGCAGGCGTCGTCGGTGTCCGCTGCGGGTGCGACGGCCATGCGAGCCATGGCGGCACGGCGGCCGGAACGCTTTTGCTCTGTCAAACGGTGACCTCTCATGGGCGCCGGCGGAGTTAGCTGTCGGATTCGGGCCGGTCAGGCCCGGCCGCCTGCAGTGGGACCTGCAGCGCGGCTTCACCCCGAGGCGTCCGGATGCCGGGATGCCCGGGCATGGCGGACCGCCGGAAAAATGGGTTCTCCACCCCTGCCTGACAAAAAACGAACGGACCCGTTCCGCAGGCAGGGCTAGGCGGTCGGAAGGGGTGAAGGGGACGAAGCCCCATCTGTTACCAGAGTACCGGAATCAGATACAAAGTAACAATCCCGTTATCAAATCTGGCGGGCGACAAACACGTGCGCACTGACCTCCACGGGCAGCTCCAGGGCCCCCTCGATCCCCTGCACCCGCACGACGACGTACTCGCCGGCGCGCTCCAGGGTGACCTGTGCACCCGGGCGGATTCCGCCGTCGTTCAGTTGGGCCAGCAGTTCCGGATCGACCTGGATCGCCTCGGCGAGGCGTTCGACGGCGACCGGGCCGGTGTTGCCATCGCGCAGTGCGGCATCCAGGTTCTGCACGCCGAGGGCGAATTCGTGGGCGGCCGGGCCCCCGAGGATCTCCAGGCCCGGGATCGGGTTGCCGTAGGGCGAATCGGAGGGCTTGCCCAGCAGATTGTAGAGGCGCTTCTCCACGCGCTCGCTCATGACGTGTTCCCAGCGGCAGGCCTCGTCGTGGACGTACTCCCATTCCAGCCCGATGACGTCGGCCAGTAGGCGCTCGGCCAGGCGGTGCTTGCGCATCACGGAGGTGGCCCGCTCGCGGCCGGCTGCCGTCAGCTCGAGGTGGCGGTCGGGGGTCACCACGACGAGTCCGTCACGTTCCATGCGGGCCACCGTCTGCGAGACGGTCGGTCCGGAGTGGTCCAACCGCTCGGCGATGCGCGCACGCAGGGCCGTGATTTCCTCTTCCTCGAGTTCCAGAATGGTCCTCAAGTACATTTCCGTGGTGTCGATCAGATCTGTCACTGCGTGGCACTCCTGTAGGGCGGGGCGTTTGATGGTGAACCCGTGACTCCAACTCTACCTGCGTTAACAATGCCGTCGGCTTTCGGCATTCCCCCCGTGCGTGCGCGAGCATGGAACCCGGGCGTTGCCTCCCCCGGAGCGCGTCCGCACGCAGAATCCACCCCATGGCAGGAGCAGAACTTGACCGATTCGCTGAGCATCCCCGCATCCCTTCTCCCGGCGGACGGTCGCTTCGGAGCCGGCCCCTCCAAGGTCCGCCCCGGGCAGTTGCGGGCCCTCGCCGCGGCCAACCCCGCGATCCTGGGCACCTCGCACCGCCAGGCACCGGTGAAGAACCTGGTCGGCAGCATCCGCGACGGGCTCTCCTCCTTCTTCTCCGCCCCCGACGGCTACGAAGTCGTCCTCGGCGTCGGCGGCTCCACCGCCTTCTGGGACGTGGCCACCTTCGGGCTGGTCGACCAGAAGGCCCAGCACCTCTCCTTTGGCGAATTCGGCTCCAAGTTCGCCAAGGCCACCGACAAGGCCCCCTTCCTGCAGGCCTCCTCGATCATCACCTCCGACCCGGGCACCCGGCCGGACGCCGACGCCGAGGCCGGCGTGGACGTCTACGCCTGGCCGCAGAACGAGACCTCCACCGGCGTGGCCGCCCCGGTGCGCCGCGTGGCCGGCGCCGACGAGGGCTCCCTGGTGCTGGTCGACGCCACCTCCGCCGCCGGCGGGCTGGCCGTGGACGTGGCCGAAACGGACGTGTACTACTTCGCCCCGCAGAAGAACTTCGCCTCCGACGGGGGCCTCTGGCTGGGCCTGTTCTCCCCCGCGGCGCTCGAACGCGCCGAACGCATCGGCGCCGGCGGCCGCTGGATCCCCGACTTCCTGGACCTGCGCACCGCGATCGACAACTCGCTGAAGAACCAGACCTACAACACCCCGGCGCTGTCGACGCTGGTGACCCTGAACGACCAGATCGAGTGGCTCAACGGCCAGGGCGGCCTGGACTGGGCGGCGGCCCGGACCGCCGATTCGGCCCAGCGCGTCTACTCCTGGGCCGAGGCCTCGCCGGTGGCCACCCCCTACGTGGTCAACGCCGACGAGCGCTCGAACGTCATCGCCACCATCGATTTCGACGACTCCGTCGATGCCGCCCACGTGGCCCAGGTCCTGCGGGCCAACGGCGTGGTCGACACTGAGCCGTACCGCAAGCTGGGGCGGAACCAGCTGCGCATCGCCACGTTCGTGGCGATCGAGCCGGACGACGTCAGCGCGTTGACCGCCTGCATCGACTACGTGCTGGAGAACCTCTAGCAACACCAAACGCAACGGGCCGCGGCGCCCCCACCTGGCGTGGGGTGCGCCGCGGCCCGTGGTGCGTTGCGGGTCGGCGTGCGGGGTCGGCCGCTGGGCCTGGTTTGCGGGGCTACCGGCGGCGGCGGCGGGAGCGGCTGCGCCGGGGCGCGGCCTCGGCCGCCTGTTCGGCGTCCACCAGTTCCGCGTCGTCCTCGACGACTTCGTCCGGCTCATCGGGGCTGGCAGCGGTATCGACGGTCTCGACGTCGGTGCCGGCTTCGGCGGCGGGGGCCTCGGAACCCGCGTCTGCGGCGGCATCGGCGCGGGTGGGGGCACCGTCGTCGTGCGTTGCCTCGGATGTTTCCGGGGACGGGTCCTGCGTCGGCTTCGCCGATTCGGTGCCGTCCGCAGCGGCGGCCTCGGCAGCCTGCTGGGCTTCGCGTTCCTCGGGACGCACACGGTCTGCCCAGGGAACCCAATCGGGCGCGAGCAGGGCGCCGTCACCTGGCAGCAGGCCAGTCTCGCACACGGTGGGGACCTTGCCGCGCGGGACGCGTGCCAGGGTCACGTACCAGTTCCATCCGGCGTAGCCTGCCAGCTTGGCCTCGAACCGGTGGGTGAGCACGCGGTCCGCATCGGCGGTGGCCCCCAGGTGCGCGCCGACCTGGCTGGCGTCCACGGTCCCGAGCAGCGTGCTGCGGGCCAGGTCGATCCCCGCGCCGAGGACTGCGTCGAGTTTCGGTGCCCGGGCCATGATCAGGCGTCCAGGTCGTCGGCGACGCGGCGCAGGACGGCTGCGATCTTGGTGGCGTGGGCCTTCTCCGGGTAACGGCCCTTGCGCAGGCCGTTGGAGACGCTGTCGAGCACCTTGATGAGGTCCTCGATCAGCACGGCGGTCTCCTCCGCGGGCTTGCGCTTGGCGCGCACGACCGACGGGGCGGCGTCGACGATGCGGGCCGACAGCGCCTGGGCGCCCTTGCGGCCCTGGGCGATGCCGAACTCCATCCGGGTGCCGGCGCGGACCTCGGAGGTCCCCTCGGGCAGCGCCGAGGCATGCAGGTACACCTCCTGCCCGTCGTCGGCCACCAGGAACCCGAAGCCCTTCGAGGCCTCAAACCACTTCACTTTGCCGAAAGGCACTGCACTTACCTCAGTTCTCGCGTACCGGCGGCGCCGGGCCCGGTGGCCGCGCCGCGTGTGGATTCCCGGCCCGCCCCCGTACCGGCTGCGTCTGCGCGCGGGTACGGTCGGGCCGGGGAAGTCTATTCCCCTAGGGTACGGCATGGGCGCGATGCCACGGACTTTGTGCGCCGTCACGACGCTGATATTTTGACGGGGTGAATACCGCCGAAGCCCCTGCCACCGTCCAGCACGTCGTCACCGTCCTGGCCGCCACGCTCGCGGTGGTCTCGATCCTGTCGTTGGCGTTCGTGCTGGTGCAGTACATGGCCGGGGCCACCCCGTTCACCGCCCTGGTGGCGGTGGGCCTGTACGGGTTGCCGGTCGCGTTCCTGCTGTTGATCGCCCTGCTGCTCCTGCGCATCCGGACGCGCCGCCACAGCTGAGCCACCCCGCCGCACAGTCCCCCGGAGCGCATCCTCGCACAGCCGACACCCAGCGGACTCCCAGACTTTGCACGCACAATGGCTGGCATGACTGACAAACCAGCGGAAGCCCGGCTCCTGGTCGTCGACGACGAGCCCAACATCCGCGAACTGCTGTCCACCTCCCTGCGCTTTGCCGGGTTCGACGTCGTCGCCGCCGCCAATGGGCGGGAGGCGTTGGCCGCCGTCGAAAAGGAACTTCCCGACCTGGCCGTCCTGGACGTCATGCTGCCGGACATGGACGGGTTCACCGTCACCCGCAAGCTCCGGGCCGCAGGACGCCACTTTCCCGTGCTGTTCCTCACCGCCCGCGACGGGACCGAGGACAAGGTCCAGGGCCTGACCGTCGGCGGGGACGACTACGTCACCAAACCCTTCAGCCTCGACGAGGTCGTGGCCCGCATCCGTGCCGTGCTGCGCCGGACCCAGCCGCTCGACGAGGACGACGCCGTCATCCGCGTCGACGACCTGGAACTCGACGACGATGCGCACGAGGTTCGGCGGGCGGGCGAGATCGTCGACTTGTCCCCCACGGAGTTCAAGCTGCTGCGCTACCTGATGATGAACCCGAACCGGGTGCTGTCCAAGGCGCAGATCCTCGACCATGTCTGGGAGTACGACTTCAACGGGGACGCCTCGATCGTGGAGTCCTACATCTCCTACCTGCGGCGGAAGATCGATGCCCGCGAGGACTGGCCGGCGATGATCCAGACCAAGCGCGGGGTCGGCTACCTCCTGCGGTCCGCCGACCGGCGCTAGGCCCTCCCGGGTGCGCTCCCTCCCCCGCCTGTTGCGGCAGGTCTCGCTCCGCTCCAAGCTCGTGGCCCTGATGGCCACGTTGATGATGTGCGGGGTCATCGTCACCGCGATGGCGGCCTCGGCCTCGCTGCGCCTGACGCTGCAGGAGCAGATGGACGGGGACCTGAAGGACAACTCCATCGCCCTGGCCAACATCATGTGGTCGTCCTGGAAGAACCAGGAGACGCCCAGCGAGGGCGCGACGCTGGAGTTCAACCGCTTCCGCGGCACCCTGCGCGACAACGACGGCAAGATCCTCTACGAGCTGCCCCACCCCAAGCACATCGACGCCCCGGTGGTCCCGACCATGACGATCGACCAGGTCCGCGACCTTACGTCCCCCACCATGCAGGTCCCCGGCACCGAGCCCGGCTCGGACGGGTGGCGCGCCGGGATCTACCAGCTGGGCAACCAGAGCGGGTACATCGTCGTGTCCCTGCCGCTGGACTCCACGATGGGCACCGTCGACATGGCCACCAAGCTCGTGGTCACCAGCGGCACGCTCGTCACCCTGGTCATGTCGATGATCGCCTACGGCATCACCGGCCGGGCCTTGCGCCCGCTGGTGCGGGTCGAACGCACCGCCGCCGCCATTGCCGCCGGGGACCTCTCACGCCGTGTCGAGGAGTATCCGCCCGAGACCGAGGTCGGCCGGTTGTCCCGGTCGCTCAACGCCATGCTCACGCACATCGAGCACGCCTTCCGCGGCCGCGCCGCCTCCGAACGCAAGATGCGTCGGTTCATCCAGGACGCCTCGCATGAACTGCGCACCCCGCTGGTGACCATCCAGGGCTACTCCGAGCTCTACCGGCACGGCGGGGTCACCGGCGAGGAGCAGATCGGCACGGCCATGGGCCGGATCGAAGGCGAGGCCAAGCGCATGGCCCAGCTCGTCGAGGACCTGCTCACGCTGGCCCGCCTGGACGAACAACGGCCCCTCGAGCGCCGGCCGGTAGACCTGCTGATGCTGGCCGCCGACGCGGTCGAGGACGCGCGGGTCAATGCCCCGGACCGCGAGGTGGCCCTGGTCGGGCTGGACGGCCCGCAACCGGGCAGCGCGCCGAGCAGCGGTGACGAGCTGCGCTTGCGCCAGGTCGTGGGCAACCTGATGACGAACGCGCTGCGCTACACCCCGGCCGGTTCGCCCCTGGAGGTGGCGGTCGGGGTCCTGCCCGTGATCGACGGACGTTCGGATGCCGTCCTGGAGATCCGCGACCACGGCCCCGGCATCTCCGAGGAGGACGCCTCCCGCGTGTTCGAGCGTTTCTACCGGGCCGATAGCTCGCGACAACGCGAAACCGGCGGAACAGGGCTCGGCCTGGCGATCGTCGCCGCCATCGCCGCCCAGCACGACGGGTCCGTTCGGCTCACCGAGACCCCGGGCGGTGGTGCCACCATGGCCATCCACCTGCCCCTGGTACCCGGGGACCCGTCCTCCACAGACGACGGCGACGCCTGAGTTGTCCACCCACTGACAGATCGCGCCCCACACCGGGTGCGCCACGGGCAGGATCGTGGGGGAACACCACACGGCGTTCCGGCCCGCACCGGCGGGCCGTCCGGGGATGAAGGAGTGGACATGGGCAGCTTTGCGGCCAATACCGACGACATGCGTGGACGGGCCCAGGCCGTCCAGGGGACCATCGAGCGGCTGCGCTCAGAGGTCGACACGATGCAGGCCGGACTGCGCGACCTCGAATCGTCCTGGCACGGGGCCGCGGCGTCGAACTTCCAAGCCGTGGTCGCCGATTGGCGGGCCACCCAGCTGAAGGTCGAGCAGTCGCTGACGGGGATCAACACGGCCTTGGCGCATGCCTCGCAGCAATATGACGAGGCCGAGGCAGCGAACGCCCGCATGTTCACCTACTGAGGTCTACCGCCGAGGTGCCACACGTCGGGCTGCCACCGGTGGACGGCTACCGGTCCTCGCCGTCCGGGCCGCGCTGGAACCCCAGCAGGGCCCGCAGTTTGTCCTCGGTGCCGGGATCTGCCGGCCGGGAGGCCTCGACGTTGGCGTCGGAGACGGCCGCGACGACTTCCTGGCGCTGGATGCGCAGGCCGCGTGGGGCGTCGATTCCGACCTTCACGCTGTCTCCGCGCACCTCCAGGACGGTCACGACGATGTCGTCACCGATGAGGATCTGTTCCCCGGCCTTTCGCGAGAGTACTAGCACCCCGCCATCCTAACGTGCTCCCGCGTGCGGCGGCTGGTCGATCTCCCGCCAGGGGATGCCCAGTTCCAGCACGGTGTCCGGGCTGGCGGTCGTAGACCGCCCGTGGACGGCCACGGCATCCACTGGGCAGACGGCATCGATCGCCTCCACCCAGGCCCGCGTATCCTCGCTCTTGCGCCCCGCATCGATGCAGACCCACAACTGGTCTGCCGCGAAGACGTCGACCTCCTGGACCTGCGTTTCCAAGTCCACTGCGTGGTCGAGCCCATAGGCGATGAACACCGGCTCCCCCGTGCGGACCCCGGCAGCCTGGGCCTCGACCCGGCCGATCCGGTCTCCGATGCGCAGCGCCTTCGTCGCC
This sequence comes from Arthrobacter sp. JSM 101049, assembly GCF_041679245.1. Taxonomy (NCBI): domain Bacteria; kingdom Bacillati; phylum Actinomycetota; class Actinomycetes; order Micrococcales; family Micrococcaceae; genus Arthrobacter; species Arthrobacter sp. JSM 101049. Next base: position 834,399 of record NZ_JBGFFC010000002.1, read on the forward strand.
GTCGACCCGGCGCCGGGCGCCACGTTCGACGCCCCTGACTGGTGGATCGGCAGGCCGGGTCCGGCCAACGCGGCCGCGGCCCGGTGCGCATCGGCGCCCAGGCCCACGACGAGCACCAGGTCGCCGGCGCCGTGCAGGGGAGCCGGCCGTACCGGCCGATGCCGGGCCGGCGTGGGGACGTCCTGGTCGGCTGGTGCCACCGCCACCCGCGCGGCCCGTGCCCCGCTCGAGGGCTGGGCGCCGAAGGTCAGATCGTCCATGAGCCGGTCGAAATCCGCCGATTCGGTGGACACCCCCGGTTCCGTGCGCCCGTTGACGTGGGCTTCATCGACGTCGGCTTCGGCGAGCAGGGCGACCAGCGCGGTGCGCTCGGGCAGCGGCTGGTGCGGTTCGGCCGCACGGCGGCCGCGGGGTCGGGGCGTTGATTCCCCGTCCGTGTCATCGACGGCGACGACGGCGCGTTCGGGAAGGTTCGCCGGGTCGGCGTCCGCGTCCGCGTGCCCACCGCCACGCCGAGTTCCGGCGGGCACCTCCACCACGGCCTCGATGTGCCGGCGGGACAGGAAGCCGCCGAGGCCCCCGACCGTGACACGTTCTGCCGAGACGATGCGGGCCTCTGGCCCGTAATCGGCCCTGACGCGTTCGCGGAGTTCCTCCAGGGAGCCGGCCTCAAGCTGAAATCTGGTTGGTTGCACGCACCACTCCCACGGTTTCTATTTCCGCTCCCCCCGCCGTGGCCTCCTGGTAGGACAACACCGGCAAACCGCTGGCCAACGGGGCCACCAGGCGTTGGATGGCCGGGCGCAGCGCCGGGGCACACACCAGGACCGCCGAGAGCCCCCGGTTGCCGACTTCGGCCAGCGATTCCTTCACCCCGGCATGGACCTGCTCGAGCCGCGTCGGGTCGAGCAGGATCTGCGTGCCGTGTTCGGAGGGCCGCAGCCCCTCGAGCATGCCCTGCTCCAGGGCCGGGTCGATCATGATCACCCGCAGGGTCCGCTCGTCCAGGTGCCCGGCAGCCAAGGCGGGGCCCAGTGCCTGGCGGGCCGCTTCGATGAGCCCCTCCGGATCCGTCGAGGACTTGGCCCGCAGTGCCAGGGCCTCGTAGATCCGCTGCAGGTCGTTGATGGGGACCATCTCGGCCAGCAGGCCCTGCAGGACGCGCTGGACCTCGGCCAGGCTCAACAGCCCCGGAATCAGCTCGTCGACGGCCGACGGGTTGATCTCCTTGATGCCATCGGTCAGCACCCGCACGTCCTCACGCGTGAGCAGCCGGGCGGCATTGGACTGGACCACCGAGGAAAGGTGGGTGACGACGACGGAGACCCGGTCGATGGTCGTGGCCCCGGCCATCTCGGCGTTGTGGCGCAGTTCGGCGGGGATCCATTTCCCGGCCAGCCCGAAGACCGGCTCGACGACGCTGGGTCCGGGCAGTGCTTCGAGGTGGTCCCCCAGTGCCAGGATCTTGCCCCGGGGCGCCTGGCCGCGGCCGGCTTCGACGCCGGCGATGCGGATGACGTAGGTGGACGGCGGCAGGTCCACGCTGTCGCGGGTGCGCACCGGCGGAAGGACGATGCCCAGCTCGTTGGCGATGCGCCGCCGCAGGGCGCGGACCCGGGCCAGCAGGTCGTCGCCGCCGCCGTTGACGATGTCGACCAGGTCCGGGGCGAGCTGGACCTCGAGGGCGTGGACGCGCATCGCCTCGATGATGTCCTCGGTGGTTTCCTGTGGCGCCGCCGTGACGGCGGCCTGCTCCGAGGCCTGCTGGGCTGCCTGCGCCTTCTCCTGGGCCTTCACCCGCTGGGAGACGAAAATCAGCAGCCCGCCCACGAGCACGAACGGCAGCTTGGGCATGCCCGGAACCACGGCCAGGGCGATGGCCGCCGCCCCGGAGATCATCAGGGCGGTCCGCGACTGCGAAAGCTGGGTCGAGGCGGTGGAGCCCATGTCGGATTCGGCGTTGGAACGGGTGACGATCATGCCGGTGGACACGGCCATGAGCAGTGCCGGGATCTGCGTGGCCAGGCCGTCGCCGATGGTCAGCAGGGCATAGGTGTTCAGGGCCTCGCCGACGTCCATCCCGCGCTGGAGCATGCCGATGGCGATGCCCCCGACGAGGTTGATGACGATGATGACGATCCCGGCAATGGCATCGCCCTTGACGAATTTCGAAGCACCGTCCATCGCCCCGTAGAAGTCGGCCTCGGCGGCGACCTCGGCCCGCCGCTCGCGTGCCTGGGTATCCGTGATGAGCCCGGCGTTCAGGTCCGCATCGATCGCCATCTGCTTGCCCGGCATGGCATCGAGGGTGAAGCGCGCGCCGACCTCGGCAACGCGTTCGGCGCCTTTGGTGACGACGACGAACTGGATGACGACCAGGATCAGGAACACCACGAAGCCAATGATCAGGCTCCCGCCGATGGCGATATGCCCGAAGGCGGCGATGACTTCGCCGGCGTACCCGTTGCCGAGCACCAGCCGGGTCGAGGCGACGTTGAGGCTCAGCCGCAACAGGGTGGCCACCAGCAGCAGGGACGGGAAGACCGAGAAGTCCAGGGGCTTCTTCACGAACATCGTGTTCAGCAGGATCACCAGTGCCAGCAGGATGTTCACGGCGATCAGGCCGTCCAGCAGCAGTGCGGGGACCGGCACGATCAGCAGCAGGATGATGCCCACGACGCCGAGCGGGACGGCGAGCTTGGCGAGTGTCTGGAAGTTCATCGGGATGCCTTCTCGGTCAGGGGTCGTGGCGGCAGGGCCGTGGGGTGGGCGGGTGGGGTCCGGGTGGGCTGGTCGGGCGGGTGCCCGGTGCGCTGTGCGGCCGGGTCGGGCACGGTGTGCACTCCGGCGGCGTTGCCCCGGGTCTTCAGGGCCATCACGAAGGCCAGGACGACGGCGACCTGGCCGTAGAGCTCGACGGGGATCTCCTGGCCCAATTCGCAGCCGGCGTGCAGCACCCGGGCCAACGGGATGTCGCGGACCATGGGCACGTGCTTGTCCTGGGCTTCCTCGCGGATGCGGGCGGCAATCGTCCCGGCCCCCTTGGCCACCACGCGCGGGGCCGACTTGCCCGGCTCGTAGCGCAGCGCCACGGCCACATGGGTGGGGTTGACCAGCACGACGTCGGCATCGCCGATCGCAGCGATCATGCGGTTGCGGCTCATGGCCAGCTGGCGCGAACGGCGCTGGGACTTGATCAGCGGGTCCCCGTCGGTCTTCTTGCCCTCGTCCTTGACTTCCTTGCGGGTCATGCGGGTGTGCTTGCGGTTGCGCCGGCTCACCACGATCAGGTCCACCGCAGCCAGGACGAGCCCGGCCAGTACGGAGGCCTGCAGCAGCGAGGCGGCCCCGTCGGCGGCGGATCCCAGCAGCGAGGTCAGCGGGAGCAGCCCGGAATGCAGCAGCAGCGGCATCAGCCCGGAAATCACGACCCACAACACCAGCCCGACGACGGCGATCTTCAGGAAGGCCTTGACCCCCTGCCAGACGGCCTGCAGGCCGAAGGTCCGCTGGAAGCCGCTGACCAGGTTCAGGTTGGAGGCGTCGAACTTGAACTTGCGGAAGTAGATGCCCCCCTGCAGGGCCGCGGCGCCGGCGACGACGATCAGCACGGCGGCCAGCATCGGCATCAGCGTCCCGGACAGCGACCCCAGGCCCGCATCCAGGGCGGCCAGCACACCCGCGGTTTCGGGCTGGTCGATCACCGAGGTGACGGTTTCCAGTTGGCGGCGTCCGGCCTGTTCCCCGGCGGCCAGCACGGTGGGGACCATCAGCGCCGCGGCGCCGATCCCCAGCCAGGCGGTGAGGTCCTGGGACCTGCTGGTCTTGCCCTTCGAGCGCACTTCCTTCATGCGCTGCGGTGTCGCCTTTTCGGAGCGTTCCCCCGAGTCCTCGGCCATCAGCCCATCACCGCCCGCAGGGCCTCGAGTCCGGAACGGACGAGTGCCGAGACGACGGCGGGAAGCACCACGAACACGGTGCCGGCCAGGGTCAGCGTCAGGATGATCTTCAGCGGGAAGCCCATCGCGAAGGCGTTCAAGGCCGGTGCGGCGCGGGTGAGCAGGCCCAGTCCGATGTCGGCCAGGAAGAGCACCACCAGCAGCGGCCCGGCGATCTGGACCGCCGAGAGGAACATGTCGGTCAGCCCGCCCACGGCCTCCTCGGCCACCGCGTCCAGGCCGATGCCCGCACCCAGCGGCATGGCGTCGAAGGAGCGGAAGAGCCCGGAGAGCACCAGCTGGTAGCCGTCGGAGGCAACGAGCAGGGCCAGGGCGGCGAAGTGGAACAGCCGGGTGAACTGGGCGCCGTTGACCATGGACTGCGGGTCGAAGGCCTGGGCCATCTGGAATCCGCCGAAGAGGTCGATCAGCCCGCCGGCGGCCTGGACGGCTGCGAAAAGCAGCATGACCAAGAAGCCCAGGGCGGCACCGGCGAGCAGTTCGAGGACAAGTGCCCCGAAGTAGGCGGCGGTGTCCAGGGGCACGTAGTCGGCCACGACGCGCGGGGAGACTGCCAGGGCCAGCCCGACGCCGATCATCGCCTTGATCCGCGCGGGGATGGAGTTGTGGGAGAACGGCGGGGCGATGACGATGAAGGCCGTCACGCGCACGGCGGCCAGCATCATCGCGGCGAGCCATTCCAGCGGCAGGGTCGTGGCCATCTCATCCGCCCTGGAGCAGCGAGGGGAGCTTGTCGAAAAGGTCGTGCGTGAACAGGACCATTTCGGAGATCATCCAGTGCCCGCAGATGACCAGGGCGATGGCCACGGCGACGGCCTTGGGGACGAAGGAGAGCGTGATTTCCTGGATCTGTGTCATCGACTGGATCAGCGAGATGGCGAAGCCGACCACCAGCGAGGTGATCAGCACCGGGGCCGCCAGCTTGGCGGCGACGAGCAGGCCGGAGAGCCCGATGTCCAGGACGGCGTTGGTATCCATCTCAGCCACCACCGGACCCGTAGCTGCCGATCAGCGCGGTGACGATCAGGCCCCACCCGTCGACGAGGACGAAGAGCAGGATCTTGAACGGCAGCGAGATCATCACCGGCGGGAGCATCATCATGCCCATGGACATCAGGGCGGAGGCGACGACCAGGTCGATGACCAGGAACGGCACGAAGATCACGAAGCCGATGATGAACGCGGCGCGCAGCTCGGAGATCATGAAGGCGGGGATCAGCGTGGTCAGCGCAACGTCGTCCGGGGTGGCCGGGTTCGCCATCCCCGCGGCCCGGGTCATCAGGGCGATGTCCTCTTCGCGGGTGTGCGCCATCATGAAGTCCTGCAGTGGTGCGACGCCGGCCCCAAGGGCCTGGTCGAAGGTGAGGGTGCCGTTGAGGTAGGGCTGCACGCCCAGGTCGTTCATCTGGGTGAGCACCGGGGCCATGATGAACAGCGACAGGAACAACGCCAGGCCGGCGAGGACCTGGTTCGGCGGGATCGTCGGCAGGGCCAGGGCGTTGCGGGTCATGGCCAGGACGACAAAGATCTTGGTGAACGAGCTCATCATCAGCAGCAGGGCGGGTGCGACCGAGAGCAGCGTGATGGCAATCAGGGTCACGACGGCAGAGCTCGGGGTCCCGTTGGGTCCGTTGATCTCCACGGAGAGCCCGCCGTTGTCGCCACCGGGTGTGGGTTCGACCGGTGCGGCGTGGCCGGTGCCGGCGGCGGCCAGCAGCAGGGTGGCTGTGGCCAGCAGGATGGCCACGAGCAGGACGGGCCAGCGCAGGCGGGATGCTGCTGCCGGCCGGGGTGCCGGGGTCATGACGGGCCGCGGCGCCATGCCGCGGCTGCCTGCCGCCAGGTCTGGGCGGACAGGATCGACCCGGCCAGCGGGGACGCCGGTTCCCGGGTGTGTGCCGCGTCGCCGTGGTTGCGGCTGCCGCGCAGGTCGCGCCGGAACTCCGGTGCCGGGGTGCCGTCCTGGACGACGTCGTAGGCATCGGTCCCGGTGCCTTCGGCCACGTCCGTCTCCGGGGTGTCGGTCCCGGGGCCCGCCGGTCCACGGCTGCGGTGGCGGGCATCATCGAGGTTCAACGCGAACAGGCGGCCGCGGTCGTTCCCGCCGGGTTGCTCCTCCTCGGCGGGCGCCACGTAGCTGTCGAGGACGTTGACCGACTGGTCGCCGACCCCGAGCAGGTAGCGTTTGCCGCCGACCTCGATCAGCGCCACCGAGGCCTTGGCCCCGATCCCCTGCCGGGCCACCACGGAGATGTCACGGCGCTGCCCGGAACCGGAGCGGGGTACCAGCTTCCGGCGCAGGACATAGAGCAGCCCCAGCACCACCGCCAGGGAGACGATGACGCGCAGGACCAGGAACAGGTTCTCCAACTAGCCGAGGCCTTCCGCGACGTCGAGGATCTGCGTGATGCGGATGCCGTAGTCCTGGTCCATCACGACCACCTCGCCATGGGCGATCAGCCGGCCGTTGAGCAGGACGTCGGCGGGGGCACCGGCGGAGCGGTCCAGTTCGACGACGGCGCCCGGCTCCAGGTTCAGCACGTCGCGCACTGCCATGCGGGTGCGGCCGATCTCCACGGTGAGGGCCATCTCGACGTTGTTGATGCGCCCGAGGCGGGATCCGACGTCGTTCCCGGTCTCGCGGGTTTCGGCCACGGTGGCGTCGCGGCCGGCGTGGTCGCGGATGCGCAGGCCGAACCAGCCCGCGATGGTGCCTTCGGCCTCGAGGGCGAAGACGACGGTTTCGTGGTCGTCCAGCAGTGCCTCGGCGGTGGCCGCGGTGGCCGGGGACAGGACGCCGGTGCCCAGCACGCCGGTGGCGGCCTCGAAGGCCGGGCGCAGGACGTCGGCGATGGAGACGAGCGAGGCGTCCATGCCCTCGGTGCCAGCCAGCAGGCTGCCGTCGATGTGGACGGCGACGTCGGCCGAGAGTTCACCCACGAACGTCGCGGTCACGGTCTCGCCCGCGCCGCCGAGCAGCGACCAGTCGCGGACCCCGGTGTGGATGCGGGCCGCGAGCGTGCGGGTGGTCGGCAGGACGGAGGCCAGGGCCTCCGCCGCCGAGACGTAGAGCTCGGTCGAGTGCAGGACCGGCTGGCGGGTCTGGTCGATGGTCATGCGGGGTTCTCCTCGGTGGAAACGACGACGGCGGCAATGCGCCCGTTGCGGGTGCCGACGGCGGCACGGCCGAGCCGGCGGCCGTCCACGCTCAGTTGCAGCGGTTGGTGGGACGGGTGTGGCATGGCCAGCACATCGCCGACCGACAGGTTGAGTATCGAGCGCGGGGTCACGTGCTTGGGCGTCAGCTCCAGGCTGACGTCGATGGGGATGGTGGCCAGTTGCCGGGCCAGCTGCTCGGCGGGGTCCCCCTCGGAGGCGGTGGTCATCTCGTGGGCGGCCCCCAGCTGTGGGAGCACCGCGTCTGCCGGCAGGGCAATGGTGGAGATGATCGTCCGATCCCCCACGCGGACGTCGAACGCCGCGACGATGACGACTTCCGACTTGGCGGCGGCCTGGGCGAACTGGGAGTTGTACTGCACGGAGTCGACGGTCAGCGGCTGTGTCAGCAGGGCGCCCAGCGAGTAGTGCAGGTCCTCGAGCGTCTCATCGAGCATCCGGCGCAGCAGGGAGAGTTCGATGCGGGTGAAGTTGCGTTCGGGGACGTCGACGGCCGTGGGGCTGCCGAGCATGTGGGAGGCCCAATTCAGGGCACCCGCGGCCGGGAACTGCACGACCGCCTTGGCTTCGAAGCCCTCGATCTCGCACAGGATCATGGCGGTGGTGTCGGGGAGCTGTGAGACGTAGTCGTCGTAGGTGTCCATGCAGACGCTGAGCAGGGTCACCTGCGACATGACGCGCACCTTGGCGGTCAGCTGCGTGCCCCACTGCCGGGCGAATGTCTCGAAGGCCAACTCGAGCACGCGGGAGTGCTCGCGGGCCAGGGTGGCGGGCCGGCGGAAGTCATAGACCTGCACGGAACGGGAGAACGGGATTTCGGGATCGGGCGCCCCCACAGCGGGCCGGTCCACTGACGAGACTGTCACGGGGTCCACTATCGGACGCCCCGACTCCGGCGTTAGCAGCTCGGTCCGGTTTCCCGGTCGGCGTGCTTCCGCCGGCCGTTTCCCTTCCTACCGGCGGGCGGCGGCGGTTGGCAGCAGCGACCGCACGCTTTCGGGCTGGTCGGACAGGACGACGACGTCGACGCGGCGGTTCAGGGACAGGTCCTTGTTCCCGGGCAGGGGGCGGGCGTCCCCGTAGCCGACGGAGGCGATGCGGTTTCCGCGGATCCCGCCGTCCTCCACCAGGGTGCGCAGCACCCGGGTGGCGCGGCTGGCCGAGAGTTCCCAGTTGGTCGGATACGGGTCGACGGGTTGGACCACGTCGGCGAACCCCTCGACTTCGAAGGAGCGTTTGGTGGGTGCCAACACGGGGGCAATGGCCTCGAGCACCTCGACGGCGTTGCCCGTCAAGTCCGCGCTGTTGGGTTCGAAGAAGGTCTCGGCGCTGACCAGCCGGATGGTCAACCCGCGTTGGTCGATCGTGAAGTCGGCCGCGCCGCGGTGCCCGGTCTCCTCCAGCCGGACTTCGATCCGGTGCTTGAGCTCCTCCAGGTCGGCCCGTTCGGCCTCCGCCATCCGGCGCAGGTCCTGTTGGGTTTCCAGCGCCAGTTCCTGGTCGGTGAACATGCCCTCCTTGCCGGTGTCCTCCGGGGGGACGACCAGGCCCTCGGCGGTGTCGACGGTTTGCGACTGCTCGACGCCGAAGCCGGTGGCCAGCGAGGTCTTGAGCTTCTCGAACTTGGCCTGGTCGACGGTGGACATGGCGTAGAGGACGATGAACAGGCACATGAGGACCGTGACCATGTCCATGTAGGAGGCCATCCAGCGTTCCTCGCCGCCGTGGCCTTCCTCCTGCCGTTTGCGGCGTCCGCCCCGTCCGCCCCGGCCGCGGCTCATGCCGCTTCCTGCAGTCCGTCCAGCGGGGCGTCGTCGCCGCCCTTGCCCTTCTTCTCCTCGGCCAGTTCATGGGGCGGGACCATGGCCCGCAGGCGTTCTGCCAGCAGCATCGGCTGGCTGCCGGCCTGGATGGACAGCACGCCTTCCATCACCAGTTCCATCCGCCCGGTCTCGAGTTCGGAGAGGCGCTTAAGCCGGGCGCCGATGGGCAGCCACATGAAGTTCGCCGAGACCAGCCCCCAGAGGGTGGCGACGAAGGCGGCGGCGATCATGTGCCCCAGTTCATCGGGTTTGGAGAGGTTCTCGAGCACGTGGGTCAGCGAGACGACGGTGCCGATGATCCCGACGGTGGGTGCGAAGCCGCCCATGGTGGAGAAGAACTTGTGACCGATCGCGTCGGTGTTCTCCTTGGTGGCGATGTCGTCCTCAAGCTGCAGGCGCAGGTCCTCGCCGTCCATTCCGTCGGCGAGGTTCTGCAGGGCCCGTGCCAGGAAAGGGTCCTTGGTTTCGGCGGCCTCGTGTTCCATGGCCAGCAAGCCGTCCTTGCGGGCGACCTCGGCGAGGGAAACCAGCCGGTCGATGAGTGCCTTGGGCGATTCGATCTTGCCCTTGAAGGCCTTGGGCAGCGCCTTGACGGCGACCAGGGCGTCCTTGATCGTGCCGCTGGCGACGCCGACGGCGATGGTCCCGAAGAACACCAGGATCATCGGTGCGGGCAGCAGGATGGACGTGATGCTGGCGCCCTCCATGATCAGCATCGTGAACATGGCGCCAAAGGCCAGCACGAGACCTATCAGGGTTGCGGGATCCATCGGTTAGACCGTCCTCGGGCGCAGCGGGAGTGTTCCATCAGGGGGCAGGTTGTCAGGCACCGCGGAATCCAGGCCGCGCGCTAGGGAGACGACGCGGGCACGGAATTGCGCGATCAAGCCGATGACCTCATCCATGGATTCCACCACCACGTACTTCGCGCCGTTCACCATGACCAGCACGGTGTCCGGGTTTTCCTGGATCCGTTCGATGAGGTCGGGATTGATCGCGAAGCGGCTGGTGTTCAGCCGGGTCACGACGATCATGGGCCCGTCCTTTCACGACCCACTCTCGGCAGCGGGCGCGGCGCCGTTAGCCGTTGGCCGCCCCTGTTGGGAGGCCCGCGTCACGGTGTACGGCGCCGCCGCCCGGATTAGCGCTTGAGGTTCGCCAGTTCCTGCAGGACCTCGTCGCTGGTGGTGATGATCCGCGCGTTGGCCTGGAAGCCGCGCTGGGCAACGATCAGGTTGGTGAATTCCTGGGAGAGGTCCACGTTGGACATCTCCAGCGCGCCGCCGATGATCGCACCGGTCCCCTGCTCGCCGGAGGAGACGATGTCCACGGCCCCGGAGTTGGCGGTGGCGGTGTAGCCCGAGCCGCCGGCCTTCTGCAGGCCAGCCGGGTTGGCCACGGTACCCAGAGCGATGCGGGCGATGGTCTCTTGCCTCCCGTCACTGAAGTTACCGGTTAAGGTGCCGTCGGAGCCCAAGGTGTAGGACTCCAGACCCTCGAGATTCGGATTCAACTTGATGTTCTTGGTATCGGAGGTCGTGTCGAGCACACCATCGGTGGCCATCCAGCCCTGGACGATGCCACCGTCGGGGCTGACCAGCTGTCCGATGCCGTCGAAGTCGAAGGCTCCGGAGCGGGTGAGCACCGTGGTGTCCCCGTGCTTGGTGACGAAGAACCCGTTGCCGGAAATCATCATGTCCGTGGCCTTGCCGGTGTTCTGTGTCGAGCCTTGGCCGAAGTTCGTGCTGACCCCGGCAACCTGGACACCGAGGCCGACCTGGGCCGGGTTCGAGCCCGCGGTTCCGGGTTGGGGCGTGGTCCCGCCCTGGGTCATCTGGGACAGGGTGTCCTGGAACTGCGTGGAGGAGGACTTGAAGCCTGCGGTATTGACGTTGGCGATGTTGTTGCCGGTGACGTCGAGCATGGTCTGGTGTGCGCGGAGGCCTGAGATTCCGGAGTACAGCGAGCGGAGCATGATGTGCCTTTCTGGAAAGCTGTCGGTGAAGCGGGTTGGTCGTGCTGTCGTGTGGTGGTCTAGGCGGTGGTGGTTGCCGGGGGTTCGGTTCCAGTCGCCGGGTCCGTGTCTGTTGAGTCCCCCGTCTCGGTTCCGGCGGCAGACTCGGTTGTGCGGATGGAGGCGATCTGCGAATACGGAACCTGGGTGGTGCCGATCGTGACGGTGGGCTCGAGCCCGGCGAAGGAGACGGCGGTAACCACCCCGGTCAGCGGCTCGTCCCCCGCGGCGGTCACTTCCCGGCCGATGAGCGAAGCCGCTGCCGAGCGCTGCTGGACGGCGAGCGCCGTGTCCTGCGTGGCGCTGAGCGCGTTGAGCCGCTCCATGGAGGCCAGCTGCGTGGTCTGGGCGATCATCTGGTTGGTGTCCATGGGCGAGCTCGGGTCCTGGTTGGCCAGCTGGGTGACGAGCAGGTGCATGAAGACCTCGCTGTCCATGGTCTTCTTCGGGGTGCGGACGGGAGCGGCGGTCGTGCCGATCTGGCTCGCCTCGATGGGTGGGACGGTCATGGTGTTCCTTCCTAAGCCAAGACGTCGAGCTGCGTGGAATACGGGTTGGAGCCGGACGCTGTCCCCGCCGCCTCGGATGCGGGGACGAAGGCGGAAGCGCCTTCCCGTGGTCCGCCGGCAGTGGAACCGGCGGCTGAATCCCGGGTCGGCCCGCGGTCGGCGGCTCCCTGTTCCGCGCCCATCGGGTGACCGGCAGAGCCGGATTGCCCTCCGGTTCCGGTTTGGCCGGCGCCAGCTTGCGTCTGTCCTTGCTGCGCTCCCCCACCGGTGCCGGCGAATCCGGCATCCTGTCGTGCAGGCGTCGATAACCCCACCGAACCGTGACCGAGAACAGCGAGGTCGCGCCGCAGGTCCCCAAGCATGCCGCGCAAGGCATCCCGGCCTGCATCCGTAGGGGCCAGCAGCTCTACGCGCAGGCCGTCGGCTCCGAGGTGGGCCTTGACGGTGACCGGCCCCAGCCCTTCGGGAGCGACATTCACGGTCAGTGTCCGATCGCCGTGGGGGCCGGCTGCCAGGGTGGCGATGGGACCAGCGAGCTGCTGGTTCAACGGTGCCGGCGCCGGTACAGCAGCAACGGGGGTGCTGGCCGGCACGGCGGAGGCTCCGGTCAGGACTGGCACGGGACCAGGTCCTGCCACCGCAGGGGCGGGGGTTGCCGTAGGAGCTTGGGTCGCCGTAAGAACGTGGGCTTCCGCAGGCGCCGTGGTCGGCACAGACACCTGAGCAGGAGTGCCTCCCGAAGGTGCGACCGCTGGGGTGCGAGCCGTTGCAGTAGCCTGCACGGCAGCTCGATCCGACGTGACGCCTGACTTTTCGCCCGATACGGCAGGTCCTGAGGGCGATAACTCGGGCATCTGGGCGGCTGATGCCGCAGTGCCGATGGGAGCGCCGTTCGCACGGGCTGTCGTGCCACCGTTGGCCGGCACCTGCACCGGTGCCGCAGCGGGGCTGGCCGACGCAGCGGCGCTGGTGGACGCAGCGGCACTTGGAGCCGGGGACGGGGCCGAAGAACCAGTCTCCTGCAGCGGCTGCTGCCCGCCCGGGCCGATCGGAGCGGCGAGGGAGGCAGGAGGCTGCTGGGCTGTGTTGTCAGCTACCGCGTCGCGAGAGGGGTTGCCGGTTCCAGGTCCGGTCTGGGCCACCATGTCGTCCACGGCAGGCGGGACCGGGTCGGTGATGCCGTCGGCACCTGTCGTAGTGGAGGCTGGATCGGCCGGGGCAGCCTCGGGGGCTTCCGGCTGGGCTGGTGCGGCACCGGGCATGGCAGCAACACCGGGTTCCAGACCGGACGGACCGGGAACCGTGGAGCCCGGTCCCGGGGGTGCCGGAGTTGCTGAAGGCACTGCTCCCGCGGGAGCGCTTGAACCCGCCTCCGTCGAGACACCCGGAACAGCTGGTGGAACCGCCGGGGACGAGGCTGGCGCTCCCCCAGGCTGGGTGTCCGTCCTGGTGCCCTGGGGTTCGTTGCCGCGTCGGGCCAGGCCGTGCTGTTCGGTGGCGAGGGCATCGCCGAAGGAGGCAGCGCCGTCGTGCGCGGTGGAGGACGTCGGACCGGATGGCCGCATCCCCGTTGCGGTGGGGGCCGACGACGCGGTCACGATGGCGTTCATGATGCTGCCCCGGCGAAGGCCGCCTGTTGCAGGGCCAACGATGCGGCAGCCGAGCCACTCGGGGCCACGGTGGGTGCCGGCGTCTCTGCCGGAACGATGCGGCGGATGGTCATGATGTCCTTGTCGGTTTCGAACAGCTCGCGGATGCTGACCTTTTCGCCAGGTCGCGGTGCATGGATCATCTTGTTGTCCCCCAGGTAGATGCCGATGTGCTTGCCGTTGCGCAGCACCAGCAGGTCGCCGGGCTTGGCCTGGGACAGCGAGGGGACCTCGGTGCCGACGGTGGCTTGCTGGCGGGCCACGCGGGGCAGGTCGATGCCCAGGTCGCGGAAGGTGTGCTGGACCAGCGAGGAGCAGTCCAGGCCGATCGCCGGGTTGTTCCCGCCCCAGACGTAGGGCACGCCCAGGTATTTCTTGGCGGTGGCGACGACGTCGGCGCCGGTGGTGGAGCCGTGTTTCTTCACCGGCCCGACCTCGTCGGCGCCGGTGGCCTTTGCCCCCGCGGTCGTCCCGGATCCCGGCGCGAGGACGCTGGCTAGGGCCCCGGAGAACGCGTCGGCGGTTCCGGCCGTCGGCGAGGCCCCGGATCCGGCCAGCGTCGCCGCGGCCAGCTGGGCGGCGGCCGAGGCGGCGGTGTTGGACGAGGTGCTGCCCGCTGCGGCGCCCGTCGCGGTGGTGGCGGGCCGTTGGGCTGCCCCGGAGACCTGGGCCAGCGTCGACTGGATGGAGTTGATGCGCCCGAGCGCTTCGGTGATGCTCATGGGGTGCCTTCCTGTCCGCTACGTGCCCGGGAGGCCACTTCGTCGAGGGCCGCTTGTTCGCGGGCCAAGTCGTCGGCGACCAGGGCCGTCTGGTGCCGCTCGCCCAGTTTTTGGAGCATCAGGGCGTCGCGGCGCGCCTGGCGATAGGTGTCGCGCGCTGTTTCGGCCTCGTCGGCCAGGCTCTCGACGAGCCCATCGAGTTCGACCAGCATCCCGCGGGTGGAGGCCCGCACGGCGGCGACGGCCTGCAGGGCCGCGACGCTGTCCACGTCCGTCGGGGTGCCCCCGGCGCGGGTCCGCAGCCGGTTGACCCGGGCGGTTCCCTCGCGCAGGCCGGTGTTGGCCACGGCGAGCTTGCCGGCGGCCTGGGCCTCCTGGGATTCGCGCAGCCGCAACAGCCCGGCCAGGCGGAACGCGCGGGACATCAGGCCACCCCCATGCCGCGCACCAGTGCGTCGAGCTCGGTCCACGCCGTGGTGGCGGGCACCGGGGCATCGAGCCGCTGGCACAGGAACTCGTTGATGGCGTCCTCGTGGTCGACGGCTGCGTCGACCAGCGGGTTGGTCCCGCGCTGGTAGGCACCGACGTCGAGCAGGTCCTGGGCGGCCCGGCGGGCGGCCAGGATGCGGCGCAAGGAGGCGGCGGTGGCCGCGGCGTCCCGGGTGGTGACGCGGGAGGCGACGCGGGAAACCGAACCCAGGACGTCGATGGACGGGAAGTGCCCGGCGACGGCGAGCTTGCGGTCCAGCACCACGTGCCCGTCCAGCAGGGAACGCGCCGAGTCGGCGATGGGTTCGTTGTGGTCATCGCCGTCGACCAGGACCGTGTAGATCCCGGTGATGGACCCGGAGGAGTCGGTGCCGGCGCGTTCGAGCAGCCGGGCCAGCAGCGAGAAGGTCGAGGGCGGGTAGCCGCGGGTGGCCGGTGGTTCGCCGGCGGAGAGGCCGATCTCGCGTTGGGCCATGGCCACGCGGGTCAGCGAGTCCATCATCAGCAGCACGTCGGAGCCGCCGTTACGGAAGTGCTCGGCGATGCGGGTGGCGGCGAAGGCCGCGCGCAGGCGCATGCGCGCCGGCTCGTCGGAGGTGGACACGACGACGATGGACCGGGCCAGGCCCTCGGGCCCCAAGTCTTCCTCGAGGAACTCGCGCACCTCGCGGCCGCGCTCGCCGACCAGGGCGATGACGTTGACGGCGGCGTTGGTGCCGCGGGCGACCATGGACAGCAGCGAGGACTTCCCGACGCCGGAGCCGGCGAACAGGCCGATGCGCTGGCCGCGGCCGACCGCGGTCATGGTGTCCAGCGCGCGGACCCCGAGTTGGAGTTGTTCGCTGATGCGTGTGCGTTCCATCGGCGAGGGCGGTTCGTTTTCCAAGGCGACCAGCTCGTGGTCGCCGAGGGGCCCCTTGCCGTCGATGGGGCGGCCGAGGCCGTCGATGACGCGGCCCATGAGCGCGTGGCCGACCGGGATCAGGGCCGGGCGCCCGGTGGTACGCACGTGGTCACCGGCGGAGATCGACTCCAGCGGGCCCAACGGCATGCAGTGCAAGGTGGTGCGGGTGGCGGCGACGACCTCGGCCGGGACGCGCGCCTCGCCGATGTGCACGACGGCGCCGACCGGGCAGGACAGCCCGGCGACCTCGAGGCCGAGGCCCAGGATGGAGGTGACCACGCCGATGCGCGCCGGGGGTGCGGCCGTGATCATGGCGCGCAATTGGGGCAGTCTGGATCCCGTGCTGGTTCCGGTCCTTGAGCCCGGCCTGTTTTCAATGGCGAGGGTGCTCATGTGTCACCACTCTGCAGGGCGGCCCGGCAGCGGGCCAGCGCCTCGCCGATGCGCGCGTCGAGGTAGCCGTCCTCGAACTCGGTAATCGCGTCGCCGCGCTCCAGCCGGGGATCGGCGACCAGGTTGATGCGCCCGTCCAGGTCGAGTCCGGCGGGCAAGGCCGCCAGGTCCTCGGGGTGCAGGTGCACCGCGTGGACGGTGGCGGCCTCGACGCCGGCCAGGGCGCGGGCCAGGGCTGCGCGGGCGCCGTGCTCGGTGTCCAGTAGTTCGGTGCCCAGCACGGCCTGGGCCAGATGGAGGGCCGACTCGGCCAGCAGCTGGGAGGCATCCTCGAGGACCGGCAGCATGCGCCGGTGCAGCGCGACGGCGGCACCGTTGAGGGTGGCCACTGCTGCGGCGAGATCGCGTTGGCGGGCCATTTCGGCGGCGTGGTGCCGGCGCTGGAGTTCCTCGCGCTCGGCACGGACGTCCGCTTCGGCGGCGCGGCGGCCGGCAGCGTAGCCGGAGGCGTACCCGCGGGCGCGCGCACTCGAGGTCTCCGGGTCCGTGGTATCGGCGGCGGTGGCCCCGAGGGAAGAGAAGACGACGGGACGGAACTGCTCCGGATCGATCGTACCGCCGGTCTGGCCGGCCGATTTGCCCGTCGTGGCAGCCGGCTGGGACCAGGAGGGCCGGGTGGGGGACGTTTCAGACAACATAGTCGTCATCGTCCCCACGCTGCACGGTGATCTCGCCCTGGGCTTCGAGTTCGCGGATGGACCGCACGATGTCGGCGCGGGCCTGCTCCACCTGCGAGACGCGGACCTTCCCCATCGCCTCGATTTCGCCCTTGAGGATCTCCTGGGTGCGGTCGGAGATGTTGGCCCGGATGGTCTCTACGACGGGTGCCGCGGCACCCTTCATGGCCAGCGCGAGGGCCTTGGGGTCGATGCCACGCAGCACGCGTTGCACATCGCGGCGCTCGAACTTCACCAGGTCGGCGAAGGTGAGCATGCGTGAGCGGACCTCTTCGGCCAGTTCCGGATCGTTGGCGTCCAGGCTCTCCAGCAGGTCACGTTCCATGGCGACGTCGGAGCGGTTGATGATGTCGACCAGCGGCTGGATGCCGCCGACGACGTCGGCCTCCTCCCTCGGACCGACCATGGACCCGGCGCGGGATTTGAGCGCCTCGGCGACGATCTTCACGTATTCCGGCGACGCGTTGCCCATGGTGGCCAGGGCCCGGGCGACGGCGGTGCGCAGTTCGGATTCGAAACCGGCCATGACGGCGGAGCCGACGTCGGGAGGCAGGTGGGCGATGACCAGGGCGATGGTCTGCGGCAGCTCGCCGTCGAGCAGGGAGACCAGTTGGGTGGCCTCGGCGGTGGCCAGGAACTCGAAGCTCCTGCCCGCGTTCGTGGACGCGATGCGGTCCAGCACGGAGGTGGCCTTCTCCGACCCGAAGGAGGCCTCCAGCAGTCCGGCGGCGAAGTCCTTGCCGCCGCGCGTGCCGGCCTTGCCGGTGCTCGTCAGTTCGTAGATCTCCGAGAGGGCCTGCTCGGCGACCTCGCTGTCCACCCGGCGCAGACGCACTAGTTCGGCGGCGATCTCGCCGGCCTCCTCCTCGGAGAACTGGCGCATCACGGCCGCGGCGTTGGCGCGGTCCATCTGCATCAGCACGACGGCGACCTTCTGGGTGCCGGTCAATTCGACGGTGGGACTCATGCGTTCGCCCGATCATCCATGACGGTCCGCAGGTAATCGGCCATCATCGCGGGATCGGAAGCGGCCATGGCATCCAGATCGCTGCGCTTGCGGGCCGAATCCTCATCGGCTCCGAACGCCGGAACGGGAACAGGTGCCGCCACGGCGGCCGGGACGGGGATGCTGGGGATCGACGTGGTGGCCGGGGCGTCGAGGGACTGGAATTTATCCGGCAGCGCCTCGTATTCGTGGAATTCGCCGATGTCCAGCGGCTCGCGGTTCTGCTTGTTCCGGCGGCGGAACAGGATCACGGCCAGAATGAGGAGCAGGGCGAGCACCGAGGCTCCGGCGATGACCAGGGTCCGCATCAGTTCGGCCTTCCGCGCGGCTTCAGCGTCGGCGTTCGCCGCGGCCAGGGCATCCTGGGCCGCGGTGGCGTCTTCGGCGTTGAACGGGATCACGTTCACGCTGACCAGATCGCCACGGTCCGTGTTGATCCCGGCGGCTGCACTGACCATCTCGGTGACCTTGTCGACGTCCAGGCCCTGGGTGGAGGCGGCGTCCAACGCCACGGAGATCGTCTGGCGTTCCAGGGAACCGGCGGGAATGCTGCGGTTCTCGGTGACCTTGTTGACCGCGTTGGTCCGGTCGGACGTCTCCGAGGTGAACGTCCCGTCGCCGGTGGAGTTCTCCGGGACGGCGATGTTGTCCGGCCCCAGCACGCCGGCGCTGCCGCCGCCGGTGCCCTCGTAGTTCTCGGTCTTGGTCGATTCGGTCAGGGCCGGGGCGCCCTTCGGGTCGGTGAAGGACTCCTCGGTCCGCTCGGCCGATTCCATGCTCATGTCCGCGGCGACGGCAACGGTGGCGTTGCCCCGGCCGACGACGCGGTCGAGCATGCCCTGGACCGCGGCCTGGATCCGCTCCTCGTAGTCGGAGGCCTGCGCGTCCACTCCCCCGGTGGCCCCGACGCCGACGGCGGAGAGCAGCGTGCCGGCGGCATCGACCACGGCGACGTTCTCGGGCTTGAGCCCGTCGACGGCGGCCGAGGCCAGGTGCACCACGGACTGGACCTGGTCGCGAGTCAGCGTGGTCCCGGGTGTGGTCTCCACGAAGATCGAGGCGGTCGGATCGACCTTGGAGTCTACGAACACGGTCTCCTCCGGGATGGCGAGCTTCACCGAGGCCATCTTGACGCCGTCGAGCGCCTCGACGGTCTTGGCCAGTTCGCCCTCGAGGGCGCGCTTGTAGGTGACGGACTGCTGGAATTCGCTGGAGGTGACGCCCATGTCGTCGAGCAGGGAGTAGCCGCCCTGGCCCGCGGTGGGCATGCCGG
This sequence comes from Arthrobacter sp. JSM 101049, assembly GCF_041679245.1. Classification (NCBI taxonomy): domain Bacteria; kingdom Bacillati; phylum Actinomycetota; class Actinomycetes; order Micrococcales; family Micrococcaceae; genus Arthrobacter; species Arthrobacter sp. JSM 101049. The sequence continues at coordinate 853,054 of NZ_JBGFFC010000002.1, forward strand.
CGGCGGCGGCCTTCAGCCGCGCGTCGTACACGTTCTCCTCGGGGACCATGATGGTCGCTCCGCCGTTGGAGAGCTCGTACGGGATGCCGTCGGTCTTGAGCTGCTCGACGATGGCGGAGGCGTCGGCGGCCTGCAGGCCCGTGAACAGCGGCGAGTAGCGCGGCTGCGTGACGAAGGTGGCCAGGGCGATGCCGCCGAGGACCAGCACGGCGATGCCGATGATGGCCACGGTGCGTTGGCCGATGCTGAAGCCGCCGATGGTCTGCCCGAGTTTGGCCAGCGGCGCGGGGACGGCCATCAGGCCTGCATCCGCATGATCTCGTTGAACGCCTCGACCCCGCGGTTGCGGAAGGTGGCGGCCATTTCAAGGGCGATGGAGGAACGGGCCGATGCCAGCGTGGCGGCGTGGATGTCCGTGAGGTCGCCAGTGACGGCCTGGATGGCCAGCTCGTTGGAGACGCCCTTGAGTTCCTGGACATTGTCCACGGCGCCGGCGAGCGTGGAGGCGAACTGGCTGCCGTCGGTGGACGGCCCCTCGGCCTTGCCGGCATAACCGGTGGGGGTCGTCGGTGCCACCGAGGTGACGGACGGGATGGACCCCGCAATGGGGGGAACGACGGCGGGCATCAGTTGCGTCCGATCTGCAGGGCGGCCTGGTAGGTTTCCTTGGCCCGGTCCACGACGGCGGCGTTGGCCTGGTAGCCGCGCTGGGCCATGATCAGGGCGCCCATCTGCTCGGCGTAGTCGATGTCCGGGTAGCGCACGTTGCCGTTCTCGTCGGCCAGCGGGTGGTTCGGTTCGTGGACCACACGGCCCTCGGAGTCGCCGAGTTCGGTGCCGGCGACGTAGACGCCGTTGTCCTCGCCACCGGCCTGGGCCAGGACGTAGCGGGCACGGAAGGCGTCCTCGTTCGTGGCGGTGGCGGTGTTGATGTTGGAGAGGTTGTCCGCGACGGCGTCGAGCCACTTGCGGTGCACGGTCAGCGCGGTGCCGGCGATGCCGATGGCGTCGAGGGGCATGTCAGCTGCTCCTCAGGGCGGTGCGGATCCCGCTGAACGTGCCGGAGGCGGCTTGGGTGGCGAACTGGTAGCGCAGCACGGTGTCGATGTTGGACAGCGTCTCGGTGTCCATGTTGACGTTCGATCCGTCGAGCCGGGTCGGTTCCAGCGAGCGGGCCGTGGTGGCCGTCGCGTGGCCGTCGCCATGGGCCACGGAGCGGGCCAGTGTGTCCTCGAAGGAGACGCGTTCGGCGTGGTAGCCCGGCGTGTTGACGTTGGCGATGTTGTTCGCGATGGCACGCTGGCGCATGGCCAGGCCATCGAGGGCGCTTTCCAGCGCGACCGACGTGACGGATTCGAACACGGCTTACTGCTCCAGGGTCGAGACACTGCCCGTCCGTGGGCCACAAGGTGTGAGCAATCCGTGCTCACTGGCAACCATCGGCCGGGCCGGTCGGCCCGTTAGCGGTTGCGATGGGTAATTGACGAAAAGTTTTCAGATAGCCGCTGGTCAGCGCGCGTTGCGCCCGCCAGCCCGGTGCCAGCCAGCCAGTGTTGGCCTGCCGAATCTCAGCCCGGTATGTGTCAGCCAGCGACGTCGAGGTAAACGGACGATCCGCCGTCCTCGGCCAGCGGCACGGACCGCACCGCGGCGAGCTGCCGGGCGATCTCGTCCCGTGCGGCAACGGTGCGAACCGCAGCGTCGTTCAGCGCGGCGACGAGTGCTTGCGCACGGGGCGCCAGTTCCGCGGGCAGTGGACCAAGCCCGGCGGGCGGTGTCCAGGGCACGACGCCGGTGCTTGCCTCGAGTGCCTGGGCCGCCTCCAGCTGGTGCTCAAGGTCTTCCAGCACGCGTGTCCACGCATCATCGGTTCCCCTATCCAACGCGCAGGGCTCCGGCCGGTGCCGGCGCGGATTCGTTCTGCGCCTGTGCGGCCTCGTGCCAGCTCTGGCGCAACGGCTCGAGCAGCTCGATGCATTCGCGCGTCTTGGCGGCGTCCCGGCTTGTATTGGCATTCAACATGGCGGTGGTGGCGTAGGTGTAGACGGCCAGCAGATCTGCGGCGCCGTCCCACACGTCGAGCTTCAGCGTGGAGGACAGTTCCGCGACGATGGCCTGCGCGTGGATGAGGTTCTCCGAGGCGATGGACCACTGTTCGTTCTGCTGGGCGGCTTCGGCCCGGGACAGGTCCAGCAGCAACCGGTCGTAGAGCATGGTCAGCAGTCGGGCCGGGCTGGCGGAGAGGATGGCCTCGCGTTCCAGCTGGGCGCGCTTCTGGGCTGGGTTTATCATCATGAAGAGCTTCCGTTCGTGCTCGGCAGCGAGGACAGTTGGCTGGTGAGCCAGGAGGACTGGGCGTTCAGGGCGCTGAGCTGGACTTCCATGGCCGCGTAGGTCTTCTCGAGGGTCGCCCGGCGGGTGGCAAGACGGCGGTCCCAGTCCATGACCTGGTCGTCGAGGCGGGTGATGGTGGATTCCTGGCCCTTGATGCGGGCGGTGATCTGGCCGTCGTACTTGTCGGACAGTGCGGAGGCGGTCGAATGCACGCGGGAGGCGATCTCCTGGAGTGTAGCCTCCACCATGGCAGGGTTCTCGGTCAGCGCCTGCTGGAACTTCTCGGCGTCATACTCGATGGTTCCGGTTTTGGTGATGCTGATGCCGATTTCCGAGGGCGACTTGCCGTTGACCGGCATCGTGGCCGCGGACAGGATCCGCTGGTTCACATCGCGGGCGGTGCTGTCGGCGGTGAAGATCATGCCCTTCGTGGTGCCGTCGGGATCGGATGTCACGGACGAGTTGGCAGAGATGAAGCCGAAGAGGCTGTTGAGATTGTCGACCAGGTCCTCGGCGACCTTGCCGGCGGCCTCGTCGTCGCGTGCGACCGTAATGGTCACCGGAGACGTGGAGGCCTTGCTGACGGTGATGTCGACACCGGGCAGCAGGTCCTCGAACGTGTTGCTGGACGAAATGACTTCTTGTTCGACTCCCGTCACCCCGGACCACAGCGTGATGCTGGCATCCTGTGCAGTCTTCGCTTCGGTGAGGTTGGAGCCTGCAGTTCCAGAAATGGTGAACTTGCCACTGGTTCCGGTGTCGGCGGCTGAGAATTGTAGGCGGAAGGTGCCATCGCCTGCTGCCACCATGACAGCCTTGACGCCAGCGTCGGAATTGTTGACGGCACGGACTACGTCATCAAGTGACGTCGAATCTGCCGCGATGGAAATGACGGACCCGTCGGCCTTCGTGATGGTAAAGGATGCCTCGGTCCACTCGCTGACTTTCCCAGAGACCGACACCTGTGCTTGTGCCGTCTGGTTGACGGTGATGTCCACGGAACCAGGGGCAGCGCCGCTACCCGCGGTAGCCTTCGCGGCATCTGAGCTGCTTGTGGTGGTAAAAAGCTGCAGGGAGTCCGGTTTGGCTGCTTTCTCTGCCAGTTCGCCTAGTGCAGAGACTTTGGTATTCAGCGCCTGCAAGGCAGAAACCATCGTCTGTGCCGCAGAGACCTTGTTCTTGAGGATGTTCTGCGGAATGGCCTCGGCCTGCATCAGGGTGTTGATCAGGGCTGTGGTATCCAGACCGGATGACAATCCGTCGAGCGAGATGCCCAAGTTCTCTTCCCTTCTATGACTGCCTACGACTGCGGAAATGCTGGAGGTGTCCCGTGAACGGCGGTGGCGACCGTTATCTGGCGGGGGGCCGGGCCGGCCGCCACGCACCGTTCGCGGAACTCTTTACTTCACTACGTCAAGGTACTAACGCAGCAACTGCAGAACGCCCTGGCTCGACTGGTTCGCCTGTGCCAGCATGGAGGTGCCGGCCTGGGAGAGGATGTTCGAGCGGGTGAACTTGACCATTTCCGCGGCCATGTCGACGTCTCGGATGCGGGACTCGGCGGCGGTCAGGTTCTCGCGACCGACATTCAGTGAATTGATGGCCGACTCGAAGCGGTTCTGGACAGCACCGAGCTCAGCTCGGTTTGTCGAAACCGCAGTGATTGCCGTGTCGATGGCCGTAATAGCCAAGGCTGCGTTCGCCGCCGAATCAAACAGGAAGTTCGTTGCGTCGGGCTCGTGCGTGCTGGCATCAGCCGATGTCGCCCCGTAAGTGATATTGGTAATGGACGCCAACGATGTCTTCATGTCAGTCATCGACACGGAAATTTGCGACGATGCGCCTCCATCAGCCCCTACCTGGAAGGACATGGTGGCCCCCTTCAGCAGGTCCTTCCCGTTGAAGTTCGTCGTGTCCGCAATCCTGACCAGCTCGTCCGTCAGGCCGGTGACCTCCTTCTGAATGGCCTCACGCGACTCGGCGTTGTTGGAGTCGTTGCCGGCCTGGACGGCAAGGTCGCGCATGCGCTGCAGGATCGCGTGGACCTCGGTCAGGGCACCTTCAGCGGTCTGGATGACCGAGATGCCATCCTGGGCGTTGCGGGCAGCAACGGTGTAGCCGTTGACCTGCGAGCGCAGGCCCTCGGAGATCGCCAGGCCCGCCGCATCATCGGCGGCCCGGTTGATGCGCAGTCCGCTGGAGAGCTTCTCCAGCGACTTGGAAAGGTCGTTCTGCGTGTTCGCGAGGTTGCGTTGCGCGTTGATCGCAGAAAGGTTGGTGTTAACGGTCATACCCATGGTGAATTCCTCCGTGAAGTGGGTGTTGGTGCGGCGTTCATCCATGAACGTCGCCTTGATACGTCCTCTGTGCGAGCACAGGAACGTGGCTGGGAACGTTTCTCCGTCTCGATACGAGCATCGGTCCCGCAGTCGAATTAATTCACTCGCTGCCTAGGCTCGAACGATTTAGCGGAGGAGCTGCAGCACACCTTGGCTCGACTGGTTCGCCTGGGCCAGCATGGAGGTGCCGGCCTGGGAGAGGATGTTCGAGCGGGTGAACTTGACCATTTCTGCGGCCATGTCGACGTCTCGGATGCGGGACTCGGCGGCGGTCAGGTTCTCGCGTCCGACATTCAGGGAGTTGATGGCAGACTCGAGACGGTTCTGCGAGGCACCAAGGCCAGCACGTGCGGTCGACACGTTCTCGATCTGGGTGTCGATGGCTGTAATCGAGGCGGCAGAAGCAGTCGCAGTAGCAAACCCTGCGGCAGCCAAACCGGTGATCGCCGTCCCGATGGCGGCCACATCGGCCGACGTCAGATCGACAATGATCTGGTTGCTGGGTGCCCCACCTGCTCCTACCTGGAAGCTCAACTGCCCCGTGCCGTCTCCGGAGGTTGCTCCCTTCAGCAGGTCAATTCCGTTGAAGTTCGTGGTTTCAGAAATTCGGGTGAGTTCTGCACCCAACTGTTCCACTTCGGTCTGGATCGCAGTGCGGGAATCTGCGTTGTTGGAGTCGTTGCCGGCCTGCACGGCCAGATCGCGGACGCGCTGCAGGATCGAGTGGACCTCGGTCAGGGCGCCTTCAGCGGTCTGGATGACCGAGATGCCGTCCTGGGCATTGCGAGCTGCCACGGTGTAGCCGTTGACCTGCGAGCGCAGGCCCTCGGAGATCGCCAGGCCCGCCGCATCATCGGCGGCCCGGTTGATGCGCAGTCCGCTGGAGAGCTTCTCCAGCGACTTGGAAAGGTCGTTCTGCGTGTTCGCGAGGTTGCGTTGCGCGTTGATCGCAGAAAGGTTGGTGTTAACGGTCATACCCATGGTGAATTCCTCCGTGAAGTGGGTGTTCGTGCGAGGTCCGTCCGTGGACCTCAACCACACCTATCGGCAGGAACTTTCTGGGCGTTAGCCGAGAAGTGGAAATCTTCTACAAAGCAGCGGCAGCCGGACTGATGCGGTGAACCGCTTGGGCCGTGCGGGTAATTCCGCCGGCTGCCTGCTCGCCAAACGCGGCCAGGTAGTTCGTCCGCCGTTGCGCAGCAACGCGGGATACCGGCTCCGAGTTCTTGATCTGCTCCGAATCGGCATAGTGGGTTTGCATGCCGTCGCGCAGCAAACGCATCGCCTCGGATCGCTGCTGGGACACCGCGGAGTGGGTAATGCCCAACTCTGCTGCAACTTCCTTGACCGTCGAACCATCGAAGTAGATGCGCTGGACGATGTGCCGCATCTTCTCCGGCAGGACTTCCACGGCGGCACGCACCATTGCGGTGCGCTCGTCGGCAAGCAGCCGCTGCTCGGGTGTTTCGGTCTCGGCGACGAGGTAGTCGGCCATGACATCGTCGATGCCGACGACAGTGCGGGCGGCATCCTGCATGGCAGCGTGCACTTCGTCTTCGGCGACACCGAGGGACTGGGCGAGTTCCGCCGTCGTCGGCGTACGGCCGAGGGCTGCCGTCAGGGTCTCCTGGACGACCTTGGTTTCCTTGATGCGCTTGCGTGCACCGCGGGTCGCCCAGTCGCTGGAGCGCATGTCGTCGGCGAAAGCGCCGACGATGCGTCGGCGTGCGTAGGCGCCAAAGGGAACGCCGAGGGCAGGATCGAAGGAATCTGCTGCCGTGACCAGGGCGATCGAACCGACCGACGCCAGGTCCTCACGCGAGAGATGCGTTGCCTTCGCACACATCTCCGCAGCGAGATAACCCACTAACGGCAGATTGTCGACAACCATCTGATTGCGCACAGATCTATCCACTGACTCGCCCCATTCCAAGTAAATAGCGGCCAGCCATACTGACCGCTGGGGCGGAGCGAAATTCCCCCCCACAGGAGATATTAGTTTAACTTTGTGGAATTTGGATACCCCCAATTTTCTCCTACCCACAAAGTCTTCCTAACGGTGCTGAAAACTCGGCCGATAGACTCTTGTATGCCGGGGGGCTACATGGAAGATAGGCGTGGGGTCTACCCGACAAGCTGAGGGGATCGATGGCGCATGAGTGCCAATGAATTATCCGCGTTGCTGTGGAAAGAGCGGGAGTTGCTGGAGCTGCTCCAGTTCAAGCTCGAGGAGGAACAACTCCTCTTGGTCTCCGGGAAGAGCCGTTGGATCGGCATGGCCACCCGCGAGGTGGAAAGCGTGCTGGACAAGGTCCACGCTGCCAGCCTGGCCCGGTCCGTCGAAGCCGCTTCGGTGGCCGCAGCCTGGGGTCTAGCCGATGACGCGCCGCTGGCAGATATCGCCGCACAAGCTCCCCAGGGACCCTGGACCGACATCCTCGGAGCGCACCTGACCGCGCTGCGCGAGACCACCAGCGAGATCGCCGCACTGCGAGAGGCCAACGAGCAGTACCTGCGCGCGGCCCAGCGCTCCACGCAGGAGACACTGGCCACGCTCGACGACGAACGGCCCGGTTACGACCGCACGGGCGCCGGTACCGCTGCCCGCGATGGCGCGCGGATCATCGACACGAGTTTGTAGGGGACGGATATGAGCACCTTCAGTGGATTGAACACCGCGATGACCGGGTTGAATGCCGCGCGCATCGGCATCGAGACCACCGGCAACAACATCATCAACGTCAATACGCCGGGCTACACCCGACAGCGTGCCGAGCTGTCAGCCGTCGGGGCACTGGCCTCCACGGGATTGATCGTCACCCGCCCCAGCTTGGGCCAGGGTGTCTCCGTCAGTGGCATCGCGCGGCTGGCCGACGCACACCTGGATGCCCGGCTCAACGCGACCTCCGGCGCCGTCGGCATGGCAGATACCCGTGCTGCTGCCCTGATGGACATCGAAAACACGCTGCGCGAACCGGGCGAAAACGGCCTCTCGGCGTTGCTCGGCAAGTTCTGGAATGCCTGGGAGGGCGTGGCCAACCACCCCGGGGAGGCATCGCAAGCCACGGTGCTCATCTCCAGCGCAAAAGACGTCGCGTCCCGGCTCGCCCTCATGCACGGCGAGCTGTCCGACCAGTGGTCCACACAGCGCTCCGGGCTCAACACGATGGTCTCGGAGGTGAACTCGACTGCGGCCCAGGTTGCTGAGCTGAATGGCAATATCAGGGCGACGATGACCGCCGGAGGCAACGCCAACGAGATGCTGGACCGGCGAGCGATGCTCGTCAACCGTCTGGCCGAGCTGTCCGGTGCCACCAGTGCGACCAACGCAGACGGCACCATTGAGGTGAAACTCGGGAACCAGTCGCTCGTCGCCGGCACCAGCCACAGCGAATTGAAGGCCACCGGATCGGAGCAGCTCTCCGGGGCGACAAATGACCCGCCGCGGTTGACGTTGGACGGTAACGACGTCGACTCGGTCGGCGGACGGGTCGCTGGAGCGCTCTCCTTGCTAGCACCAGCGGATCCCGAAGGGAACGGAACGGGTGGTGCGATTGCCGAGATGGCCGCATCGTTGGACGCTGTCGCCGAGAACTTGGTGACAACCGTCAACACGGTGCACAAGGAGGGCTTCACCGTAGCTGATCAGACACAGAAGAACTTCTTCGATCCAGACCAGACGACAGCGGCCGGGCTCTCGGTGATCGTTTCTTCTGCCGCTGAGCTTGCCACGAAATCCTCTGCGGGCGCTGGGAAATTGGACGGCTCCAACGCGCTGAAACTAGCCGATCTCGCCAACGAGGATGGCGGTCCCGACAAGGTGTGGTCCGGCGTCGTCGTCTCTGCTGGTTTGGCAGCGCAAGCCGAGGCGCAGCAAGCGGTGACTGCCGCCGTCGCACATTCGGCAGCCGCCGCCCAGCAGCAGGCATCCGCCGGCGTGTCCCTCGATGAGGAGAACGTCGCACTGCTGGCCTACCAGCATGCCTACCAGGGGGCAGCGCGCGTCATGACCGCTGTCGATGAAATGCTCGATACCCTGATCAACCGCACCGGCATCGTCGGACGCTAAGGAAGGGAACGATGATCAACCGCATCACGAACGCCGGCATCAGCGCAGCCGCCACCCGCAACCTGCAGACCGCCATGCAGCGCCTGGCCACCGCGCAGACGAAGGCGTCCTCACTCGAGGCCATCTCCCGGCCCAGCGACAACCCGGCCGGCACCGCGACCTCGATGGCCGTCCGAGCCGAGGCCCGGGCCAATGAGCAGTACAGCCGCAACGTGGGAGACGCGAAGGGCTGGCTGGCCACGGCCGATTCGGCACTGTCCTCGGCGACCACGATCCTCAACCGCATCCGCGAGCTCACGGTCCGCGGCGCCAACGACGGCAGCATCAACGCCAACGGCAAGGAGGCCATCGCGATCGAGCTCGAGACGCTGCGCGACAGCCTCGCCGATGCCGCGAACACCCAGTACGCGGGACGGCTCGTGTTCGCGGGCACGGCCGATGCGTCCGCAGCCGTCACTGTGAAGCCGGACGAGACGACGGTGGAAACGGACGACGTCACCGTCACTTTCACGGCGACTGGCGGCAAAGTCGACCGGCGCACCGGACCCAACACGACTGTCCGAGTGGACACGGACGCCGCCGAGGCCTTCGGCCCGATCACGGAAGGCGGAGACGACGTGTTCTCGCTGATCACCAACATCATCAAGGACCTCCGCGGGGGAGACAACATCTCACAGCGCATCGACCAAGTGGACGCTGCCATGCAGAATGTCCGCGATGCCCAGACCTCCGTCGGTGTCCGGCACGCGACGGTGCTGGCTGCCGAGTCCACGCTGATGGACAACGCCGTAGCCTTGGAGGGTCGGCGCTCGGCGGTCGAGGACATCGACCTGGGAACCGCCATCCTGGACCTGAAAACGCAGGAGGTCGCCTACCAGGCAGCGCTGGCTGCCTCCGCGCGCATCCTCCAACCGACCCTGATGGACTTCCTCCGATGAGCACACGCCTCGCTTTCGCCGCCCCGCTCCCCGGCCTCGCCGACCTCACCGAGTTCACGCTCGAGCCCGTCGAGGACGCCGTCGGCCTCTACTCGCTGGATTCGGCCGACCGCCCGGAGATCCGCTTCTTCGTGCTCGACGCCGCCACCCACCTGCCGGACTATGCCCCGCGCTTCTCCCGCGAGCAGCTGGCACTGGTCGGCGCGGCTGCCGTGCAGAAGCCCACGGTCCTGGCCATGGTGAACACGTCCGACCGCGAGGCCACCGTGAACCTGCTGGCCCCGGTGCTCGTGAACCCGGAGACCGGCGCGTGCGCACAGGTGATCCTCGAGGGTCAGGACTGGCCGCTGCGTTCGCCCCTCGGCGCCACCGCCTGACAGGGCACTCCCCCGCTCCCCCGGGTAATCTGGGCGCATGGCCATCCTCATCGATCCCCCGTTGTGGCCCGCCCACGGCACGGAGTTCTCACATCTGGTCTCCGACATCTCGGTCGAGGAACTCCATGCCTTTGCCGCGGCCGCCGACCTGCCCGCACGTGCCTTCGACCGTGACCACTACGACGTACCTCGCAAGCGGTTTGACGACCTGGTCGCACGCGGGGCCCTGCCCGTCCCGGCCACCGAGCTGGCGCGGCGCCTCATCCGTTCCGGGGTGCGCATCCCGGCCCGGCAACGCCCCGAGCGCCTCGACGGGGTCCTCGCCGATGCGTGGGACCGCCTGCTGCCCGGCCACGCGGGGCTCGCTGCACAGCTGATCACCCGGTGGTCCGAACCGCACCGGCAGTACCACGACCGGGCCCACCTGCTGGCCGTGCTGCGCGCCCTGGACCTATTGCGGTCTCGGGGCGAGGCGGTCGGGCCCCATCCGCGGGCACCGTGGTTGGCCGCCTGGTTCCACGACGCCGTCTACGCCGGTGTCGCCGGCCAGGATGAGGAGGAATCGGCCCGCCTGGCCGAACAGCTGCTGCCGCAGGCAGGGGTCCCCGCGGACGAGGTGGCCGAGGTTGCCCGCCTGGTCCGGCTGACGGCCACCCACTGGCCGGAAGCGGACGACGCCGCCGGGCGCCTGCTGTGCGACGCGGATCTGGAGGTCCTGGCCCGTCCGCGGCCCGCCTACACCCGCTATGCCGCCGCGGTACGCCGCGAGTACTCGCACGTCCCCGCCGCGGACTTCGCCGTCGGCCGGGCCCAGGTGCTGCGCACGCTGCTGGCCACCGAACCGCTCTACGCGACAGCCACCGGAAGGGACCTCTGGGAAGTCGCCGCCCGGGAGAACCTCACAGCGGAACTGGCCGATCTCGGCTTTCCGGCACCCTGAACCGTGCCGCGCCTTAAAGCCGCCGGCGCGGCCACCTCGATGAGGTGACCGCGCCGGCGTCGTGCTGATGAAGGCTGGGAAGCCGGGGTGGCTAGAAGCCGCCCATGCCGCCCATGTCGTCGCCACCGGGCATGGCCGGAGCGGCCTTCTCCGGCTTGTCGGCGACAACTGCCTCGGTGGTGAGGAACAGGCCCGCAATGGAGGCGGCGTTCTGCAGGGCAGAGCGGGTGACCTTCACCGGGTCGTTCACGCCGGCCTGCAGCAGGTCCTCGTAGACGCCGGTGGCCGCGTTCAGGCCGTGGCCCGCGGGCAGGCCCTTGACCTTGTCGGCGACGACGCCGGGCTCGAGGCCGGCGTTGAAGGCGATCTGCTTCAGCGGTGCCTCGACGGCGACCTTGACGATGTTGGCGCCGGTGGCCTCGTCGCCTTCAAGTGCCAGCTTCGCGAAGGCCTTCTCGCCGGCCTGGATCAGGGCCACGCCGCCGCCGGCGACGATGCCCTCTTCCACAGCGGCCTTGGCGTTGCGCACGGCGTCCTCGATGCGGTGCTTGCGCTCCTTGAGCTCGACCTCCGTGGCGGCACCGGCCTTGATGACCGCAACACCGCCGGCCAGCTTGGCCAGGCGCTCCTGCAGCTTCTCGCGGTCGTAGTCGGAGTCGGAGTTCTCGATCTCGGCGCGGATCTGGGACACGCGGCCGGCGATCTCCTCGGCGTCGCCTGCACCCTCGACGATGGTGGTCTCGTCCTTGGTGACGACGACCTTGCGGGCCTGGCCCAGCTGGTCGAGCGTGGCGGCCTCGAGCGAGAGGCCGACTTCCTCGGAGATGACCTGGCCACCGGTGAGGATGGCGATGTCGGCCAGCATGGCCTTGCGGCGGTCACCGAAGCCCGGGGCCTTGACGGCGACGGACTTGAAGGTGCCCTTGAGCTTGTTGACGACCAGGGTGGCCAGGGCCTCGCCCTCGACGTCCTCGGCGATGATCAGCAACGGCTTGCCGGACTGCATGACCTTCTCCAGGACGGCGACCATGTCCTTGACGGAGGAGATCTTGGAGCTGACGATCAGGATGTACGGATCCTCGAGGACCGTTTCCTGGCGCTCGGCGTCGGAGACGAAGTAGGCCGAGAGGTAGCCCTTGTCGAAGCGCATGCCCTCGGTCAGCTCGAGGTCCAGCCCGAAGGTGTTGGACTCCTCGACGGTGATGACGCCTTCCTTGCCGACCTTGTCCAGTGCTTCGGCGATGAGCTCGCCGATCTGGGAGTCGCCAGCGGAGATCGACGCGGTGGCGGCGATCTGCTCCTTGGTCTCGATCTCCACGGCGGAGTCGAAGAGCTCGGTGGTCACGGCCTCGACGGCCTTCTCGATGCCGCGCTTGAGCGACAGCGGGTCGGCGCCGGCGGCAACGTTGCGCAGGCCTTCCTTGACGAGGGCCTGGGCCAGCACGGTGGCGGTGGTGGTGCCGTCGCCCGCGATGTCGTCGGTCTTCTTGGCGACCTCCTTGACCAGCTCGGCGCCGATCTTCTCGTACGGGTCGTCCAGCTCGATTTCCTTGGCGATGGAGACGCCGTCGTTCGTGATGGTGGGGGCGCCCCACTTCTTCTCGAGGACGACGTTGCGCCCGCGCGGGCCGAGGGTCACCTTGACGGCGTCGGCCAGGGTGTTCAGACCCCGCTCGAGGCCGCGGCGTGCTTCCTCGTCAAATGCAATCATCTTGGCCATGGTGGCTAGTGGTCCTTTCGGGACAGTCATGCGAGTTCATGAACCAGCTGAAACGCCCGCGACGGACGGGCGGGACCCTGCGTTGTCTGAACGCCGTGCCCACACCCTCGCTGCAACTGATCCGGGGTTCACCCGGTGTGTTCGACGGCGAGGCACCGTCGCGGATCCGGTCCGCGCCGCGCTTAGCAGTCTCAACACCCGAGTGCTAAGTCAATTATTGGCACTCCCTACCCGAGAGTGCAAGCCGTGGGACGGTATTCGGGAAAACTCGTGCCGTCCGGGACGGTTCCGAGTAGGCCGCGGAAGAACTCAGTAGCCCGAGCCGAGGACGACGGCGATGCGCCCGGGGATGTTCGCGGTCTGGTAGATCGTCCCGATCCCCAGGACGTCGGCGGCCTGCTGGGCAGTGGCCTTGTCGGCTTCCGACTTGTAGTAGACCACCGAGTTGTTTACGTGCTTGGTCCAGTTTCCCGCGCTGACGCTGGTGAACCCGGCACCGACGAGCTCGCTGCGGCCCGAGCCGGCCAGGCCGGAGCGGTTCGAGGCGTTGTAGACGCCGATGCTGGTGGACAGGTCCGGTTCGGCGGCTGCGGCACTGGATTCCGCGGCAGCCGAGCTGGCCGCGGCGGCGCTGGACGAAGCAGCGGCTTCGGACGCGGCGGCGGATTCCTCGGCGGCGCGCGAGGATTCGGCTGCTTCGCTTTCCGAGGCACCTGCCTCATCGGAGGCGGCAGCCCCCTCGGAGGCACCACCGGAGGGGGCCTCCGAGGCGGAGGAGGCATCGGCGTCGTCCTGGGTGGGCGAGGCCGGTGCGCTGGCCGAGCTGGAGGCCGCAGCGGTGGTGGCGACCGGCTGGCCGGTGAGCTGCGGCAGGACGAAGTAGCTGAAGAGGCCGACGACCAGGGCCAGGATGCCGAACGCCACGATCCATCCCAGCGGGGAACGGCGGGCCGCTTCCCCGGCGACGGCCTGGCGGTGGACACCCTTGCGGTTCGTGAATTCGGGGACCCTGTCGAATTCGTCGTTGGGGTACTTCGTCATCGCAGTCCTTGGTTCCTTTGGTCCGTCAGGCAGGTGGTGGCGGGGCAGCGGCCCTACGCGTCGCCGGCCAGGCGGCGGGCGCTGCGTGCGCGGTGCCTCGTCGATCGAAGTCTACGCAATCTTTTGACAAGCATCGGGTCATGCGCCAGCGCGGCGTCCGTGTCGATCAGCGCATTGAGCAGCTGGTAGTAGTTCGCCGCCGAGAGATCGAAGAGCTCGCGGATGGCCTGCTCCTTGGCCCCGGCGTACTTCCACCATTGGCGTTCGAGGGCCAGGATCCGCTGGTCGCGTTCGTCCAAGTCGCTGGATTCGTCGATGTCGAACTCCAGCTCGCCGGCCTGAACTGCCATGATGTGCCTCCTCGGCCCGTCTCCGATCCTGCATGCCCCCACCCGGGCATGGCCGGGTCGCGGGGTTCTTCCCCACCCTCCATGGTAGTGGCGAATGACAATGATGTCATTTGGCGCCCGGTGCATGCCGGCGGGCAAAATGGCCCCATGGAGAATGATGCGCAGGCCACCTGGCCGATGGCCCCGGACTGGGCCCGGGCGCTGGAGCCGGTCCTGCCCCGGCTGCAAGCTGTGGAGGCCGAACTGGACCGGCGACGCGCGGACGGGGAGCTGGTCCTGCCGGCCGCCGAACATGTGCTGCGGGCCTTCCACCGGCCGATGTCCGAGGTGCGCGTCCTCATCCTCGGCCAGGACCCGTATCCGACCCCGGGGCACTCGATCGGGCTGGCCTTCGCCGTCGACGCCGCCGTGCGGCCCCTGCCACGGAGCCTGGCCAACATGTTCGCCGAATACGTGGCCGATACCGGCTACCCCTTCCCCGCCAGCGGGGATCTGGCCCCGTGGGCCGATCAGGGCGTGCTGCTGCTGAACCCGGTGCTCACGGTGGGCGCCGGGGACACCGGATCGCACGGCAAGCTCGGCTGGCAGGAGATCACGACCGCCGCGCTCACGGCCCTGGCCGGCCGGGGCACTCCGTTGGTCTCGATCCTCTGGGGCCGGCACGCCCAGCGATTCGAACCCCTGCTGGGCACGACGCCGGTGATCACCAGCCCGCACCCCTCTCCCCTGTCGGCCCGGCGCGGGTTCTTCGGCTCGCGGCCCTTCACGCGCGCCAACGAGCTGCTCGAGGCCCAGGGTGGCGAGCCGGTGGATTGGCGTTTGCCGGCGGCGGAAGCCGCGCCGTCCGTGGGCGCCGCCGGAGCCGTACGGCCGCCGGGCGGGCCTGCTCCGGAGGGGCCGGGGGACGCACCGCTGCCCGGGTTGTAGGGGCGCCTTTGGGGCGCTTGGTGGGCCCACGGTCCGTAACCACCCGGTAGATGTCCGGGAAACCGCCCGTTGGCGATGCTTCGGAGGGCGATAACCCGGATAGCCAGCCAGCTGCAGCCCGCGCGGAGCGCGCTGTGGGGTTAGCGGCGGCGGATGCGCCGGCGTTCGTGGGTGATCCAGCCCTTGGTGAACGGGCGGGCGACGGTGTCGCCGAGCACGACGCCGCCGGCGATGGCCAGGATGATCGTGAAGGCGTTGAACATCTGGATCAGGCCGACCGACACCTGGCCGGCATCGATCGTGATCCCGTACATCGCCCGGAAGATCATCAGACCGGGCAGCAGGAACGTCACCGCGGGAACGGCGACCACCAGCTGCGGGGCCCCCATCTTCATGGCCACCCAGCGGCCGAACCCGCCGACCACCACCGCGGCCACCGCGGGGGTCAACCGCTCCCCCACGCCGAGCTGCTCGGCGAGCAGATAGGCCAGGTACCCGGCCAGCGCGACGCCCGCGGTGGGCAGCACCAGCGAATGCGAGGTCTGCTCGAACACGCCCACGCAGATCACGGCCACGACGACGAGGAACACCAGGAACGGCTTCGGGTAGTCGATCTGCGCCACATTGGCCACGTCCAGCCGCGGCATGCCCATCATCGCCCCGGCGACCAGGGCCGCCGTGATCCCGGCAATGATCGCCCCGTAGATCAGCAAGGACGAGAAGAAACGGCCAGCGGCGGTGACCGGGAAGCCGTTGATGGCATCCTGCACCGCCGAGACGAATCTCGACGAGGGCAGCAGCAGCATGATCCCGCCGGCGACAACCACCGCCGGGGAGATCGGGGCGTGGACCGCCCACAAGAGCATCGCGATCGCCGTCGTCACCGCGGAGCCGAGCCCGATAGTGAAGAACTCGGGGACCCGCCACGCGCCGACGACGTTCATGATCTTGGTGATCAGGGCGAAGGAGAGGAACCCCAGCAGGGCACCGAGCCAGTTGCCGCCGATGAAGACGACGAAGGCAGCGGTGAACCCGCCGCCGCCGGCCGTGGCCATCCAGCGCGGGAACGGCTTGGGCTGGCGGAGGATCTCGTGCAGCCGGTCCGCCGCCTGGGTCCGCGTGACCCCACCGGCGACGATCTCGGAGACCAGCCGGTGCAGTCGGGCCAGGCCACGGTAGTTCCCGGTCCAGGATCGCACGACGCGCAGCAGCGAGACCGGGTTCTGGTCCTGTGGCGCGTAGTTGATATGGATGGACTGGTTGGTGATCTCCACGTCGACGTTGCGCAGCCCCAGTGAGGCGGTGACCGCGATGACGCTGGTCTCCGCCTGCAGGGCACCGGCGCCGAAGCGGAACATGGACTCGGCCAGGTCCAGGGCGAACTCGAGGGTTTGCCGGGCGTTGGCGTCGTACTCGGCGGGCTGCTGGATGGTCGGGTTGGCGTACGGGCTGCCCACCAGCCGGTCCACGATCGAGAACGCCTGGGTTGGTGGCGACTCGGTCTGCATGATCTTGGAGAACATGCGCCGGGCCGCCGGGTTGGCCTTGCTGGCTGCACGCGCGACGGTCGGCAGCGGGCTCGCCGGACGCGTCGGCGTCGGGGGAACGACCGTTTGCGCCGCGGTCTGCGGGCTGGTGCGGGCCTCCGGAGGCAGGACGTTGGAGACGCGTGCCACCGCCGGGTCGATCGGCACGGTGCTGGTCGTCGGCGGGGCAGCAGGGGTTGGCTTGGGCCGGCGGGCTGCGGGGATCTTCCAGGCGTTCGGCTTGCGGGCGGTGCCGGTGCGGGGTGCTGCGGGACCGTCGAAGCCCGAGGATGCCGCCGGGCGGCTGGAGGGCCGGCCCGGGCGGACGGGCCAGCCCGGACGCGTCTTGCGGCCCTGGCCCTTGGGGCGGGCGGGCGAGGCACCGGCCGCCTTGGCGGCCACGTCGGCCGCTGCGCTGTCGGCTGGCTTTCCGGTGCCGGCCTGGCGGCCGGACGCTGCGTCGGCAGTGCTGCCAGAGTCGGTGGTGGCGGTCTTCTTCCCGGGCACGACGACGGGCGCCTCGGCGGTGCGCGGGGTGACCCCGTCCCAGTCCGGTTCGGTCTTGGAGCGGTCGTCCGGGGAGCCGGGCAGGTCCACGCTGCCGCTGGGCAGCACGTGGTCGGTGCGGGGACGCGACTCGTCGACCTCGACTGCCTCGGGCGTGTAGGCCAGGGCGCCAGTGGGTTCGGTCTTGACCCAGTCGTCGTGGAAGCCCGGGGCGACATCGGCCTCGGCGGAGGCACCGCCGTCGTCCCCGGTGGTCCGGGAACCGGCCAGGCCGAGGCGTCCGAGCAGGCCGACCGGCTGCTTGATTTCCGACGTCGGGATGCGCGGCATCGATCCGACGGGCGGGTTCGGGTCCTCCGGGCGCGTGGTGGTTTCGGAGGGCTCCGGCTTGTCACGGTCGGACACGAAGTCTCCTGTTCTGACGGGGTTTCTGCAGCCAACTCTACAGCCGCGACACGGTCCGGCAGGGGGCGCCGGGGGCAGGTGTGTCCAACGTCAATCGGGGTGGGAATACCGGGTGCCCCGAACGGGTTATTGTATGCGAATGCATCTAAACCAAACAGGAGGCCCCATGGCACAGCTTGAGATCGGCGTCGAGACCTTCGGCGACCGCACCGAGGACGAACACGGCAACCTGCTCCCCCATGCCCAGGTCATCCGCGACGTCGTCGAGGAGGCCGTGAGCGCCGACCAGGCAGGCCTGGACTTCTTCGGCGTCGGCGAACATCACCGCGACGACTACGCCGTCACCGCCCCCGAGGTCGTGCTGGCGGCCATCGCCGCACGGACCGAGCACATCCGGCTCGGTTCGGCCGTCACCGTGCTCAGCTCGGACGACCCCATCCGGGTCTTCGAGCGCTTCGCCACCCTGGACGCACTGTCCAACGGGCGGGCCGAGACGATCCTGGGCCGCGGCTCCTTCATCGAGTCGTTCCCGCTGTTCGGCTTCGACCTGGCCGACTACGAGGTCCTCTTCGAGGAGAAACTCGCCCTGTTCGCGAAGCTGCTCAAGGAGGAACCGGTCACCTGGAGCGGGCGCACGCGCAAACCGCTGAGCGGGACACGCGTCTACCCGCCCACGGCCAACGGCCTGACCGCTTGGGTGGGCGTGGGCGGCAGCCCCGAATCGGTGGTCCGCGCCGCCCGGCACGGCCTGCCGCTGTTCCTGGCGATCATCGGCGGGAACCCGCTGGCGTTCGAGCCGCTGACCCGGCTCTACCACCGCTCGCTCGAGGAGTTCGGCCAGGCCCCGCAGAAGATCGGCGCGCACCTGCACGGCCTCGTCGCGGACACCGACGAGGAGGCCGCCGAGATCCTCTGGCCGCACTACAAGCGGACCATGGACCGGCTCGGGGCCGAGCGCGGGTGGCCGCCTGCCAGCCGGATCCGCTTCAACGCCTCCGCCGGGGAGAACGGCAACCTGCTGCTCGGCTCCCCCGAAACCGTGGCCCGCAAGATGGCCACGATCACCACAACGCTGGGCCTGTCCCGCGTCGACATCAAGTACAGCGCCGGGACGCTCCCCCACGGACCCATGCAACGCAGCATCGAGCTGCTCGGCGAGAAGGTCAAGCCGATGGTGTTGGACATGCTCGAGGGCTGAACCGGTGCCGGAAGGCGAAACCTCCCATTGACTGCACACCGACGCCGAAACCTACGTAGCGGAGAGTTCCTCGATCGCATACGAGGAGGTAATCGGTTCGTCACTTCCGGCAACATCGATTTCTACGCGGACCCTGCCGTTGCGTTCCTCGATCACGGTCGCGTCGTAGGTTCGTGCCCCCAACGGAACCCTGACCACGGACCCGCGGATGAAACGGCCGGTCTTTGCGCTCGAGGGCTGAAGATAGGAACGCGGCACCTGGCTCTCGGACACGACCCCTCCGGCATTCTTTACTTTTCGATGAGAAGTCATGGTTCCCCTCCTACCAAGGATCGCTTCCGGTCAAGTCCTTTAAGTATGCGCCGATCGAGCTTCTTCACCTACCCCGGCTGACCCGGATAACGGGGAGCGTACGAGACCTGAAGCTCGCCGGCAAGGGAGACGCCAAGCCGGGCGAAGTCATTGCAAATGCACGTTTGCCGCGCCAGCTGGGCAGAGCCCCCGATCCCATGGAGTCACCATAGGTGCGGCGTCAACGACACCGAAAGGAGGAAGCGTGAGCCTGTGGAAAACGAGCGATCCCCCCGGCTTCCGACAGCGAAAAACCCCCGATGGATGCCGAGGGTTTTTCGTGTGGTGGATCTTACTGGACTCGAACCAGCGACCTTTCGCGTGTGAGGCGAACGCTCTAACCAACTGAGCTAAAGATCCGGGTGGTCCGCCGAGAAGGCGTACCTAGAAAGGGTACCGGAGCCCCCGCCGGGCACCAAATTCACGCGGGCCGAGTTCACCCGCCCTCCCCCACCATGTACGACGGCGGTGCCTCCCGGGTGCCCGCCGTCCCCTGCCGGGGTGGGAGGGGCACCGAGGGAGGCACCGCCGTCGTGCTGTGGCTTTTCCTGCAGCTACTTTTCCTGCGGTCCTACTTCAGGTACTTCGCCGAGGCGTAGCCAGTCTTGCCCTTGTAGGTCACCTTCGACCAGCCCTTGGACGTCGAGGTCACGGTGACCTTGGCGTTCCTCGGGATGACCAGCACGCGCTTCTTGGAGGTCGAGGCTCCCGCGCGCAGGCTGAGGTTCGCCGTCGTCTTCTTGGTGGTCTTCTTGGTGGTCTTCTTGGCCGGCGCCTTGGCCGCGGCCTTCTTCACCACGGGCTTCTTCGCTGCGGCCTTCGCCGCGGGCACGTTCTTCAGGTACGACGCCGAGACGTAGCCGGTCTTGCCCTTGTAGCTGACCTTCGACCAGCCCCTGGACGTCGAGGCGACGGAGACCTTGGCGTTCTTCGGGATCACCAGCAGGCGCGCCGTCGAGGTCGAGGCGCCCTTGCGCAGGCTCAGGTTCGCGGTGGTTTGCCGGGTGACGGACTTCGCCGGGGCCTTCGCGGGCGCCTTGACGACGGGCTTGGGCTTGGCGGCCGGCTTGGGGGCAGGCTTCGTGGCCGGCTTGGCGGGGGCCTTGGCCGGGGCCGTCAGGTAGGACGACGCGACGTAGCCGGTCTTGCCCTTGTAGGTGACCTTCGACCAGCCCTTGGACGCAGACGTCTCGGCGACCTTGGCACCCTTCGGCAGGACCAGTACCACCGCGTGGGTCGTCCCGGCCCCCTTGCGCAGGTTCACGTTGGACTTGACCTGCTTGGACACCGACTTCGCCGGAGCAGCCGGCTTCGCGGCCGGCTTCGGGGCCGGCTTGGGGGCCGGGTTGGCCGGGGTCTTCGCCGGCGCCTTCACCGGCGGCGTGGCCGGCCGGGTCCGGGTGAGGTAGCTGGCGGAGATGAACCCGGTCTTCGAGCCGTACGTGACGCGCATCCAGCCGCTGGCGGTGCCGGTGACCTTCACCCGGCCGCCCTGGGGCACCGTGCCCAGCACGGCGTACCCGGTGGAGGGACCCTGGCGGAAGTTCACGTTGGCGGTGGCGTAGTAGTAGAGGTTCGCGGCGACGGGCTTCACGTCGATGGACTGCGGGTTGGCGGCCACCCGGGTCGGCGAGATGGCGCCGTGCACGGCCCAGCCGTTGGTGCCGGACGCCTGCACCTTCACGTAGCCGTTGGCGTAGGCGCCGGGCACCGAGGTCATCGGCGTGCCCTTGCGGACCACCTTGACCAGCTTGGACGACGAGGACGCCGAGGCCCGCAGGTTCAGGTCGCTCGCGGCCCAGTAGCTGCAGCTCTTGGGCAGGGTGAAGTTGTAGACGGTGGTGGCGTGCCGCTTCATGTCGACGCCGTAGCGCTTCAACCAGGCCATCGGATCGATGGTCGGGCCCTTCATCCAGCCGGCGGAGCCCCAGACCTCGAAGTGCAGGTGCGGGGCGGTCGAAGCCCCGGAGCTGCCCACGTCGGCGATCCGCTGGCCGGCCTCGACGCTCTGGCCCGTCCGGACGTACTTCGCCGCGTTGTACATGTGGATGTAAGCGGTGTAGTAGGTCTTGCCGCCGAGGACGTGGCGCACGACGATGTAGCCGGCGGAGCCGCCCCGCGTGCCATTGTGCGTTGCGGTCACCACACCGTTGGCCACCGCGTAGATCGGGCTGCCGTTGTCGGCCGGGAGGTCCTGGCCCAGGTGCATCGTGGTGCCGTTGCGCACCGGGATGCAACGCGGGCCCTGGGTCGAGGAGAACCGATAGGTATTGGGCTTCAGCGGCGACACCACGGCGTCCTTAGCCGGTGCCGCGTAGGCCGGCCCGGCGCCGATGGCGCCGGCAACTAGGGCGACTGCGGACATGGTGGACCACAGCAGCTTTTTCGTCTTGTTCATTTTTCGCGCTCGACATTCACAAGTAGGGATAACGGTGTACTGCCCTTGATGTGGATGGAATGGGCAGCGGAAAACGCCGCTTCCCCCCTGCTTGCCGGCAGATGGCCGCAAGCGGCGCCGGACCACCCAGTTCCGGCGCACTTTTGATGATAAAGCAGGATCGGTGATCGCGGTATGGCCCGGATCTCGTTCTGCCCGACGGGCCCACGCACCACCTAGCGGCCCGCCACGCCGGTGATCCAGGCGCTTCGTGTGGCAACAGCGGAGCGGAACGTGGAACCGCTGATGGTGCGCACCGCGCCGGTCGCGGTCGTCGCGGTGGCCGACTTGATCGTCAGGTCGCTGTTCCGGGAGACCTTCACGCGGGTGACCTTGCCGGTGCCGAAGGCCCTGGCCATGTGCGCCTGGGACGCCGTGCTGGTCCAGGACCGGTTGGGGTTGCCGCTGGAGGGCAGCAGCGACCAGTGGTCATCGCGCGACTGCAGGTAGGCATGGTTGCTGCCCCAGACGGTGGCCGAGCTGCGGGTCTTGCCGCCGGTGGAGGAGGAGTAGACGGCGTCGATCAGCGACCCCGAGTAGAGCAGGACCGCCCCGGAGGTAGGCGTGCGGTTGGCGCTGCGGCGGTTCGTCGCGTCGACGGCGGCCTTCCAGCGCTTGCCGTAGTACGCGTTGGATCCCTCGTTCTCCTTGTTCCAGGCGGTGAATTTCTGGGAGGCGACCTCGTCGTAGACGTTGCAGTCGCAGCCCTTCTTCAGCGTGGACATGTTCCTCATGGCGTAGGTGCGTCCGGCCACGGCCTGCGCCTGCAGGGCGGCCGGCTGCCAGGAAGAGGGCATCTCGGCGAGCCCGTAGAGGTACTCGTCGTTCAGCCGCACGACGTTGACGAGGTTGAGCCTGCCGTTCAGGACGCCGACCTCGAGCTTGCCGTGCCGGTAGTTCACCGTGCCGGAGCCGTCATTGGCCTTCGGGACCGCCACCGTGGTGGGCTGCGAACCCGAACGCCAGAAGCGGGTGTTCTGCCAGACCACGGTCAGCTTCCCGCGCGGGGTGTAGGTCTTGGACCCCACCTTCGCGCTCACCTTGCCGGACTTCACCGCCAGCGCGACCTTGCCGGTCGTGGTGGCCAGCGCCTTCGTCCCGTCGAGGAGACGCAGCGAGCCGTTGGCTGCATCAATGGACGACGTCGATGCCGCCAGGATCTGCACGCGGATGTCCGATGCTGCCCGGGAGCTCGTGTAGGCCATCGTCGCCGGGGCGTAGTAGTGGTTCAGGATCTGCTTTGCACTCCGCCCGGCCTTGGCCTGGCCTTGGGCGCCGTACTGGCTCATGCCCACGCCGTGGCCCCATCCGGCACCGGAGACCGCGAAGGATGAGGGAACCCTGGTCGACGACGGCTTGGCCGCCGTCTTGAGGTAGGACGTTGCCACCCAGCCGGTCGTGGTGCCGTACTTGACCTGCGTCCAGCTTCCGGATCGTGCAGTCGAGCCGGTCTTCGTGACCGTGTCGCCTGCCGGGATCGTCGCGAGCACCGCGCCCGACGGCGCGCTTTTGCGCAGGTTGAGGTTCACCGTGGTGGCGAAGTTGGTGGCCGACGGCTTCGCGGGAGCAGGTTTCGGCTTCGCAACCGGCTTGGGCTTGGGCTTCGCGACCGGCTTCGGCTTCGGCTTCGCAACCGGCTTCGGCTTGGGCTTCGCGACCGGCTTGGGGACGTTCTTGAGGTACTTCGAGGACACCCACCCGGTCTTGCCGGTCGCAGCGACCTTCGACCAGGTGCCCTTCGTGGAGCTGACTGAGACCTTGGTCCCCTTTTTGAGGACCTTGACGACCCGGTATTTCGAGGAGGCACCGCTGCGCAGGTTCAGGGTCGCCGTCGTCATCTTGGCCACGGGCTTCTTCGCAGCAGGCTTCTTGGCCGGGGCCTTGGCGGCCGGCTTCTTCGCCGGGGCCTTCTTCTTGGCCGGGGCCGGCTTGGCCAGGTACTTCGACGACACCCAGCCGGTCTTCTTGCCGGCCGCAACCCGGGACCAACTGCCCTTAGTCGAGGAGACGCTGACCTTGGTCCCCTTCTTCAGGGTCGTGACCACGCGGTAGGACGTGGACGCCCCGGTGCGCATGTTGAGGTTCGCCGTCGTCTGCTTGGTCGTTGCCGCAGTCGCGGGGATCGCGGCGGGCCCCACCACCAGGCCGGCCACGAGGGTGGTCGCCAGTGCCATGGCGGCAAGCAGGCGCCGCGCATCGGTTTTCATCAACGGTGTCTCCATTCAAGGGGCCACCGTTTTGCGGGGCCGTTTACGTGGTCCGTTCGGCGTGTTGCCGCGGGCCTGCGGATCAGCACGTATATGCTTCGCGCGCGTGTCCGCCTGCTACTGTCGGCCACCGACGGGCAGCGGTAAGGCGTATCGCGAATTGATGGATGAGCAGGACGGGGAGGCTACGGAAGCCGTATCCCGCTCCAAGGGCGTGCGGTAGAGTCCGGGCCATGGATGTCGACCACACCCACGAGCTGCCGCGCACCAGCGCACCCGCCGCGCGTGCCCTGGCCACTGCCGGGATCACCTCGCTCGAGGAATTGTCCCGGCATCCGTGGAGCGAGATCGCCGAGCTACACGGCGTGGGGCCGAAGGCGCTGCGGATCTGGCAGGCTGCGCTAGACGAACTCGGGATCGGTCCGGCACGGTGATGCACTCCCCTCGGCAGGTCCGGCAATGATCCTCACCGTGGGAACGACGTGGTGGCAGATGCTCATCTGCCTGGCGGTCGCCCTGGTCCTCTCCACGGCGATCGGCTTCGAACGCCAGCTCAAGGCCAAGTCCGCCGGCATGCGGACGCATACCCTGGTGGGACTGGGGGCCGCACTGTTCACGATAGTCAGCAAGTATGGCTTCGCCGACGTCATCGCGGCCGGCGTGCAGGATCACATCAACCTCGACCCGTCCCGCGTGGCCGCACAGATCGTCTCCGGCATCGGCTTCATCGGTGCCGGCCTGGTCTTCGTGCGGCGCAACCGGGTTCGTGGCCTGACGACGGCCGCGTCCATCTGGCTGACCGCTGCCATCGGTACGGCGTCCGGGGCGGGGCTGGTCGTTCCCGCGGTGTTCGTTGTCCTGGCCCACTATCTCGTCGCCTTCGCCTATCCGTGGCTGGTTCGCCGGACCTCGCTCGGCAACCGCAGCGAGCACGCCTTGCAGGCTAGCTACGTCGATGGGACCGGGGCACTGCGGTCCATCCTGCAGGCGTGCACGAAGCAGGGCTTCCAGATCCAGGGCTTCACCACCCAGCGCGACAGCGGCGCCGGCGGGGCCATGAGCCGGCTCATGAAGGGGACCGAGCGGTCGATCCGCGCCGACGAAGTCAGCGTGGAACTCGAGATCGAGGGCACCGGAGACCTGGACGAACTTGTCCACCAGCTCTCCGAATTGGAGAACGTCACGGGAGTGACCATCGAGGACCAGACCGAATAGGGGCCACGTCGAACCGGTTGGAGGTTCTCCCCTTTTGCGCTTCGACGTCGGCCGGTCCTGCCCGGGTCGGCTGATGGGCGGAGACGCTCGCCTGAGTCCGCCGTCGCCGCCACTGCTGCGTGTCTGGCGCGTCCCCGCCGCAGGCGCAGTCCGACGCCTCCGGCAAGGGGTCGCTCAGGCCTTGTGAGGCCGTCCAGACCATGCCTTAATGACTCATGAGGAGCAAGCATCCGCTCAGCGGCCCGCCGCGGGAAATGTATGGGATTGGCAGGGTCGAGGCATTCTCCGACGGCGTCATCGCCGTCGCCATCACGTTGCTCGTCTTGGACTTGCGGGTCCCGGAACCCAGCGACGGCGGCAGTCTCGCGCACCGGCTGCTCGAATTATGGCCCAACTACCTCGCCTACGCCATCTCCTTTTTGGCCATCGGCATCATGTGGATCAACCACCACGCAGCGCTGCGCCGGCTGAAGTCGGTGGACCATACGCTGCTGGTGGTGAACCTGCTGCTCCTGTTGTGCATCGTGGCCCTGCCCTTCAGCACGTCGCTGTTCGCCACGTACCTCGACGTCGAGCCCGGCGGACATCTGGCCGCTGTCGTCTACGCAGGTTCCTTCCTTGTCACCTCCGTGGTGTTCCTCGGGCTCCAGTTCCTGATCATCGTGCGTAAACCACATCTCCTGCGCGTTCCCCTGACACGCGGGCGACAACGGTCCCTCCTGCTGCGCGGCGCGGTGGCGGTTCCGACCTATCTGGTGGCGGCGTTGCTGGGATTGCTCACGCCGTTGTTGACCCTGGCGGTGTGCATTGTGCTGGGAGTCTTCTACTTCATCCCGTTCCGGCCGACCGGTCCGAGCATGCCGGAACCCGCGGAAGACGCGGGCCTGGACGACTCCTGAACGATGAGGGTGGCGTCGCCGTAGCGGGGAGGGGCCGAGGACCGCTCTCGTGTGATGAAACACCGTCGAATCCATGTTGCTTTTCTGCTGATCTCGGACGTGGTTCCCCACATGATCGAGGCATGGATTCCCAAGCGAGGAACGAGATCTACGGGGACACCACACGCATGAACATCCACGACCCGGTCCGTGAACTGAACGAGAACGTAGGCACCACGGTGGTCCAGACCATGGCTGGCGTCAGGACCCGCACGTCACCCCACAGATGGGCCAAGCCCGACGGGCCGCAGCCCGGTGCCGAGGTCGAGGGCCGGCTCCGGCTGGGTTACCGCGCGTGGAGGACCCTGGAGATGGCCGAGGGGCGGGACGTTGCGCTGGCCTGGTTGTTGGGGTCTAATCCTCGGCTGGATGAGGACCTGCCGGTGATCGTCAGCCAGCAGCAGCGTACCCGCGAGGCCCTGGGTGCTGCCGAGGCCTTCGTCAACGACATCCACGCGGTGTGACGGACTTCCCGTGCCCCGACACGGGGCTATGGCTGGTCGAGGCGGCGGGCGAAAAGGTCTTCCGGGTTGCCAAGGACCGCTACGGGACGCCTTCCGTCCGCCGAAGCGAGCATGTTGGGCCGATGCACGTGGGATCGGATCCCGCGACGGCGATGCCCGAGGGCGCTTCGACACGATCGGGTCGACATCTACCTCGCCGATTCCCGAAAATGCACCTACGCCGAAGTTCTGGTCGGAATCCGGAAAGAGCGCGCCAAGATAGCCGCGGCGGCCCAGAGCATTTGCATGGGAGTGGACGACTCCCTCGGGGCGATCGCCGCCAACTGGGTCGCCATGCCTTGGGCCATCCCGGTCGACTGGCATGCACCGCTCCGTCTTCGAGATCCGGCTGTCCCGGCAGGGCTGGTGGGCGCAGATAGACCACCCGGACACAGTGAGGGCACTGGAGGATCTGGCGCCAACATTTGTGGCGACCAGGAAAGCGAGATTGGGGCCGTGCTGGAACCCAAAGTGGAAAGTTTATGGATACCACGGCCCAATTTGGGGCAACGCTTGAACCTCAATGCGCGCATAACGCCTAGTCAAACGAGGATTATTCGAGCCCCCTGCCGGATTCGAACCGGCGACCCCCTGTTTACAAGACAGGTGCTCTGGCCAACTGAGCTAAGGAGGCGTGTCTGCCGGAGCCCGGCAGCATGAACAAGATTAGCCCAGGTGCCCGCCGACGGGGAAAACGAGGGGCCCCGCTCCAGCGGGGCCCCTCGTTGCATGCCGGCTTGCGGCTACTTGTTCTCGGCGACGGCCTTGTCCAGGACCTGCTTGAAGTCCTCGGTCTGGATGTCCCACTCGTGACCGTCGATGTACGCGGCCGGCGTGCCGCCGACTTTGTATTCGTTGAACCCGGTGTTCACGAACTGCGCCCAGGGGCGGAACTTGTCGCTGTCCGCGCAGGCCGAGATGTCCCCGGCACCGGACTGCTGGGCGATCTCGGCCAGCTTTGCATTCGGCAGTCCCTCGCCGCCCTCCGGGGGCTGCTGCTCGAACAGCGCCGTCAGGTAGTCAGTGAATGCCTCGGGCTTGGCATCGGCGACGCAGGCCACGGCGTTGGCTGCCCGCGAGGAGTAGTTGGTGCTGGACATCCGGTCCAGGAAGGTGGCGATCCGGTATTCCAGGGTGATGTCGCCGTCCTCGACCATCTTGTTCAGGTCGGCGCCGTAGGTGGCCTCGAACTGCTTGCAGACCGGGCAGCTCATGTCGGCGTAGACCACGACGTGGACCGGCTCGCCCTCTTGGTGTTCGGTGATCCCGGCCGGAACCTGCTGGCCGTCGACGGTAGCCGGTTCGGGGATCTCGTTCTTGTCCACCGTCAGTTCGGGGGTCTCGACGAGGCCGTCGGAGGTGAGCGTATAGCCGCCGAATTGGTTCCCGTGGGCCGGGGCCGGACCGGCATCCGGGAAGCTCCCCTTGTTGTTCTGCACGATGATCGTCGCGACGATGGCGATGATCACCACGACGGCCACGACGACTCCGAGCTTCAGGAACAGCGATTTGCGCTTGGAGGCGGCCTGCTGCTGTTCGTAGAGCTTGCGGGCCTGTTCGCGCGCGGTAGCAGTCCTCTCGGCCTTGCTGGGCCGCGGGGCGTTTGATGCCATGGAAGAACTTTCCTTCGGTCAAGGATCGGTCGGGGAATTCCCACCTAGTTTAGGGCACCGAACCTGTGTGGCCGCCGTGAACGCCTTGTGTAGCATGACGCCCCGTAAGAATGCATGGGCGCGGCATGCCGCATAAGCTCGGGGCGAGAGGTACCGCCCAGCACGCCAAGGAGGCAAGCCGTGCCCAGCACCGCAAGCAGCAACCAGAATCCACCCAGTACGACGGCGTTACGCGAGCGCCGCGCGCCGGTCACCGCCGCGAAGAAGGCCGTCACCGGCGACTTCGACTTCGTCGTGGTCGCCAACCGGCTGCCCGTTGACCGCGTGACAGCTGAGGACGGCAGCGCCGAGTGGCGCCGCTCCCCCGGCGGACTGGTCACCGCCCTGGCCCCGGTCATGGCCTCCGCCGATGGCGCATGGGTCGGATGGCACGGGGCCACCGACGAGAAGCTCGAGGAGTTCAACGAGGACGGCATGCACCTGGTCCCGGTGCAGCTAAGCCAGGAGGACGTCGAGCTCTACTACGAGGGTTTCTCCAACTCGACCCTGTGGCCGCTCTACCACGACGTGATCATGCCTCCGGAGTTCCACCGCACCTGGTGGGACCGCTACCGGGAAATCAACATCCGCTTCGCCGAGTCCGCAGCCGCCTCCGCTTCCAAGGGGGCCACCGTCTGGGTGCAGGACTACCAGTTGCAGCTGGTTCCGCGGCTGTTGCGGGCCATGCGCCCGGATCTGAAGATCGGCTTCTTCAACCACATCCCCTTCCCGCCGATGGAGATCTTCGCCCAGCTGCCCTGGCGTCATCGGGTGCTCGAGGGGATCCTCGGCGCCGACCTCATCGGGTTCCAGCGCCAGTCCGATGCCAACAACTTCCTGCGCTGTGTCCGGCGCTACCTCGGCTTCACGGTCAAGTCCCAGCGGATCCACGTTCCGGACGAGGACGGCTCGCCCCGCCGGATCGCGCGCGCCGAGGCCCATCCCATCTCCATCGACTCGGCGCTCATCGCGCAGCTGGCCGAAGACCCGGCGGTCCTCGAACGCTCCCGCGAGATCCGAGCCGACCTCGGGGATCCGGACGTGATCCTGCTCGGCGTCGACCGGCTGGACTACACCAAGGGCATCCGCCACCGGATCAAGGCGTTCGGCGAGCTGTTGGCCGACCGGGAGCTGTCGGTGGGCCAGGCCACACTCGTCCAGGTCGCCAGTCCCAGCCGCGAGCATGTCGGCCACTACATCACCCTGCGCGAGGACGTGGAGGGAAGCGTCGGGCGGATCAACGGCGAATACGACACGATGAGCCACACCGCCGTGCGCTACCTGCACCACAGCTACCCCGTCGAGGAGATGGTCGCCCTCTACCTGGCGGCCGACGTCATGCTGGTCACGGCCCTGCGCGACGGCATGAACCTCGTGGCCAAGGAATACGTGGCCGCCCACGCCGACAAACGCGGCACCCTGGTGCTCAGTGAATTTGCCGGCGCCGCCGACCAGCTGCGCCACGCAGTGCTCGTCAACCCGCACGACATCGACGGGCTCAAGGAATCGATCATGGAGGCCATCCGCATGCCCGAGCAGGAATCGGCGCGCCGGATGCGCATCATGCGCCGACAGGTCACCACCAACGACGTCGCCCGCTGGTCCCGGGACTTCCTGGAATCCCTGTCGCGCACCGACGAGGAGGACTAGCCATGGGCCTCGACGCGGGACTGCGCCGGGCAGTCGACGGCCTGCGCGATGTCCGCCTGCTGCTGGTGGCCATGGACTTCGACGGCACCATGGCACCATTCGTCGACCGCCCGGAGGACGCCCGGGCGCTGCCCGCCTCCGCCGAGGCCTTCGCAGCACTCGGCGAGACCGCCGGGACGGCCACCGCCCTGATCTCCGGCCGGGACCTGCTCTCGCTGCGCGCAGCCGCCCAGCCGGGCCCGGAGGTCCTGCTCGTGGGCAGCCACGGCGCGGAGCTCTGGGCGCCCGAGGAGCTGGCGCCCGACGGCGCCGCGATCGAACTCGACGAGGCCCAAGCCGGCCTGCTCACCACAGTGGGCGCCCGGTTGGAGGAGGTCACCGCAGCGCATCCTGGCACGACGCTGGAACTCAAGCCCGCCGGCGTCGTGCTCCATGTCCGGCAGGCGGAACCGCAGGTGGGTGCCGACGCCCTGCGCGTGGCCCGGGACCGGCTGGAAGACCTGGAGGGCCTGACCCTGGGCGACGGCAAGAACGTCCTGGAGTGTTCGGTCGTCCACGCAGACAAGGGCGCGGGCCTGGCCTGGCTGCGCGACGTGGTCGATGCGGACGCGGTGCTCTTCGTCGGGGACGACGTCACCGACGAGGATGCCTTCGCCGTATTGGGGCCGCGGGACGTCGGCGTGAAGGTCGGCCCGGGCCGGACGCGGGCGGGATACAGGGTCGATGGAATCGGGGATGTCCCGGCCCTATTGCAAATGGTCCTCGACGTGCGATGATTGTGACACCATTCACAACGGATCGTCGGGCACGTACCTGCCCGTGAAGGGATTGATCACTCATGGCCACCGTCACCTTTGACAACGCAACCAGACTCTATCCGGGCACCCAGAAGCCCGCGGTGGACAAGCTGAACCTCGACATCGCGGACGGTGAGTTCCTCGTCCTCGTGGGCCCCTCCGGCTGCGGCAAGTCGACCTCGCTGCGCATGCTCGCCGGACTGGAGGACGTCAACTCCGGGCGCATCCTCATCGGCGAGCGCGACGTCACCGATGTCCCCCCGAAGGACCGTGACATCGCCATGGTCTTCCAGAACTACGCGCTCTACCCGCACATGTCGGTCGCCGACAACATGGGCTTCGCCCTGAAGATCGCCGGCGTCGACAAGGCCGAACGCGCCGAGCGCGTCCGCGAAGCCGCCAAGCTGCTGGACCTCGAGGACTACCTGGACCGCAAGCCCAAGGCACTCTCCGGCGGCCAACGCCAGCGCGTGGCCATGGGCCGCGCCATCGTCCGCTCCCCGCAGGTCTTCCTGATGGACGAGCCGCTCTCGAACCTCGACGCCAAGCTGCGCGTGCAGACCCGCACCCAGATCGCCTCGCTGACCCGCCGCCTCGGCGTCACCACGGTCTACGTCACCCACGACCAGGTCGAGGCCATGACGATGGGCGACCGCGTCGCGGTGCTCAAGGACGGGCTGCTGCAGCAGGTCGACACCCCGCGCAACCTCTACGACCGCCCGATGAACGTCTTCGTCGCCGGCTTCATCGGCTCCCCCGCCATGAACCTGCTCGAACTGCCGGCCGTCTCCGGTGGTATCCAGTTCGGAAGCTACACCTACCCGGTGGACGCGGACGTGCTCGCCTCGGCCAACGGCCAGACCATCACCTCCGGGGTCCGCCCGGAGGACATGGTGGAGGTCGCGGCCGGGGAGGGCCTTCCCGTGGAGATCGACGTCGTCGAGGAGCTCGGCGCCGACGCCTACGTGTACGGCCACGCCACCCTCGACGGCCAGGAGTACCCGATGGTCCTGCGGGTCGACGGGCGCAAGCCCCCGTTCAAGGGCGACACCATGCACGTGCAGCCGAAGACCGGGCACGTGCACATGTTCGACACCCGGACCGGGCACCGCCTGGGCGATCCGGAGGCCGCCAACGCCCCGCAGGCCACGCTCTCCGACGTCGACGCCCTGGCGCAGTCCGAGTCCGAATAGCAGCTGCCGACGACGGCGGTCCCGCCTTCCCCCGCGAAGGAGGGGCCGCCGTCGTGCTTTCCCGGGCAGTGCCCGGGACCGGCACGGAACCGAGGAAGCGATGACCCGCCACTACGCCAGCTGGCACAACGAGCCCACCGACTACGACCAGCGGGGCAAGCTGCCGCGCGAGACCGTCGTCGACGAGCCGGTCCGCCCTGCGCTGGGCGGTTCGCTGAACATCACCTCTGCCACCATGGACCCCGCGCTGCTGGACCTGCCCTGGCACATCCGCCTGGAGGACTGGCCCGCCAAGAACCTCGCCGCCCTGCCCCGCGGCATCTCCCGGCACGTGGTGCGCTTCGCGCTGCTGCGCGAGTCGGTCATCGCGGTGAAGGAGACCGGCGAGCACATCGCCCGGCACGAATACCACATGCTGCGCAAGCTCAACCGGCTCGGCGTTCCCTGCGTGGAGCCGGTCGCCGTCATAGCCGGCCGCGCCGACGAATCCGGCGGCGAACTGGACCCGGTCCTGGTCACCCGGCACCTGAAGTACTCGCTGCCCTACCGCGCCCTGTTCTCCCAACGGCTGCGCCGCAAGACCCTCCACCGCCTCATCGATGCCCAGGCGCTGTTGCTGGTCCGGCTGCACCTGGTCGGTTTCTACTGGGGCGATGTGTCGCTGTCCAACACGCTCTTCCGCCGCGACGCGGAATCCTTTGCCGCCTACCTAGTCGACGCCGAGACCGGCGAGCTCTATCCCGCGTTGTCCGAGGGGCAGCGCGAGTACGACCTGGAGATCGCCCGGGTTAACATCGCCGGTGAGCTGATGGATCTGATGGAGGCCGGGCTCATCGAGGAGAGCGTGGACCCGCTGGCCACCAGCGAGCAGATCATGGACAGCTACCACGGGCTGTGGCAGGAGCTGACCGGCCAGGACGCCTTCGACCTGCGCGAACGCTGGCGCGTGGACGAGCGCATCCGCCGGCTGAACAAGCTGGGTTTCGACGTCGATGAGATCGCCCTGCGCACCACCGCCGACGGCACGCAGCTGCAGATCCAGCCCAAGGTCGTCGATGCCGGGCACCACCAGCGCCGGCTGTTGCGGCTGACCGGCCTGGACGTCCAGGAGTTCCAGGCCCGCCGGCTGCTCAACGACATCGACGCCTACCGGGCCCGCAAGCACCCCGAGCTCGACGAGGAGATCAACGCCGCCTTGTGGGTGCGCGACGTCTTCCAGCGCATCACCGAGGCCATCCCCCGCGAGCTGCACGGCAAGCTCGAACCGGCCCAGCTGGTCCATGAGGTCCTCGAGCACCGCTGGTTCATCTCCGAGCGCCGCGGCAGCAACGTCCCGCTGGCCGAGACCATCGAGTCCTACATCGACACTGTCCTGCGCCACCGCCGCGACGAGGCCGCGATCATGCTCAATCCCCCCTCGGAGGTCCTGGAGGTCATCGACCTGACCCGGCACGACGACGACTGAGCGCACCCGGGTGCCCCGCACAGGGCCCCGGGTGCGCCGCCGTCAGCCGAGCCAGACCCACCGCACGATCAGCAGGGCGGCGAGGAGGTAGAGGATCCAGTGGGCGTCCCTGATGCGCCCGGAGCAGATCTTGATCAGCGCATAGGCCACGAGGCCGATGGCGACGCCCTCGGCGATCGAGAACGTCAGCGGCATGACGATGATCGTCAGGAACGCCGGCAGCGACTCGGAGATATCGGCCCATTCGATATGGCGGGCGCCCTCCATCATCAGCGCCCCCACGAGGATCAGCGCCGGGGCCGTGGCCGAGGCCGGCACGGCGGCGATGACCGGTGAGAAGAACATGGCCAGGCCGAAGAACGCGGCGACCGTCACTGCGGTGAGCCCGGTGCGGCCGCCTTCCTCGACGCCTGCCGCCGACTCGACGTAGGCGGTCGTGGTCGAGGTGCCCAGCGCGGCACCGCTGATCGCCGCGAGCCCGTCCATGGAGAACAGGGTCTTCGCCCGTGGCATCTCGCCGTCCTTGCCGATCATGCCCGAGCGCTGGCTGAGGCCGGTGAGGGTTCCGGTCGCGTCGAAGAAATCGACGAAGAAGAACGTGAACACCACCGACAGCAGGCCCGCGGAGAGGGCCCCGCCGATGTCGAGGTGGAAGGCGAGGTCGCCGGGCCAGATCGGCATCTGGACGGGCGATCCCCCGAACCCCCCGAAGGCCGTGAAGGTGCCCTCTTCGGCGCCGGGGTAGACCGGCAGGCGGCTGATGATCGCGATGAGCGTCGTGGCGATGATCCCCAGCAGGATCGCCGCCTTGACCTTCAGCTTCATCAGCACGGCGATGACCAGCAGGCCGAACAACCCCAGCCAGACATGCGGTTGGGTGACATCCCCGATGCCGACGAACGTCGCTTCGTTGGCGACGACGAATCCCATGTTCTTCATCCCCAGGAAAGCCAGGAAGGCGCCGATCCCCGCGGTGATCGCATATTTCATGCTGCCGGACAGGGCCCGGGCGATCGCTTGGCGGACACCAAGGACACTGAGGATGATGAACAGGACACCCGAGATGAACACGGCGCCCAGCGCTGTCTCCCAGCGGTACCCCATCCCCAGCACGACCGTGTAGGAGAAGAAGGCGTTCAATCCCATGCCGGGGGCCTGCGCGAAGGGATAACGGGCAATCAGGCCCATGTACAGCGAGCCGAGGATCGCCGCCATGCAGGTGACCATGACCAGCTGGGTGAACAGGTTGCCCACGTCGGGCATCTGGCCGGCCATGGCGTCGTTGAGCACGCTCGGGTTGACGAAGATGACGTAGCTCATCGCCAGGAACGTCGTGATGCCGGCGCGGATCTCGATGCCGTAGCTCGAGCCGAGGCGGGTGATGCCGAAGTACCGGTCGACCACTCCCCAGCGGGGGACGGTGGTTTGTCGCGGCCTGGGGCTGGTGCGTTTGGGCGTATTGGTACTCATTGCTCTCCTTTGAGCAGGTGTGGGCCACGACGGCGTGGCGCACTGGGTGGGAAGGAGGAGGATCCGGTCGGCGGGGCGCGGTGGCCCCGGAGGTCACTGGCAGGCGCGGGCATGGCTGAGCACACCGCCCATCCAGACACGGTTGATGTCCGCGCTGGTCCCGTTGGCGAAGACCCCGGCCAGGGCGCGGTCTGCGCTTCCGGCGTGGCACAGGATGGAGTGGAGGGCGCTCCCGGATGGCGGGGCGACCTCGATGGCGTCGAAGGCCGCCCCGACGCCGAGGTGTCCGACGTCGGCATGGCCCAGGGCCAGGGCCCCGGCGCGGGTGGCCAGATGCAGCAGGTGGGCGGGGCCCAGGGCCAGGCCGTCCGGCTGCAGCTGCTGGTGGAAGTAGGCCTGCAGGCCTTCCTTGAAGTGGCTGAACCCGGTTCCGGCCCCGACGTCGGATCCCAGGGAGACCCGCACGCCGGCTTCGACATGCCGGCGCAGGGGGAACAGGCCGCTGCCCAGCGAGGAGTTCGACGACGGGCAGTGGGCCACCGCGGTACCGGCCGCGGCGAGCCGGGCCAATTCCGCGTCGGTGGGATGGACGTTGTGCGCCAACAGGCTGCGCGGCCCGAGGAGGCCGTGCCGGTCGTAGACGTCGCTGTAGCTCGAGGCGTCCGGGAATAGTGCGGCCACGACGGCGACTTCCGCGGGGTTCTCGTTCACGTGCGAGGTGAAGAACACGTCCGGGGTGCCCTCCAGGGTCCCGCGGCAGGAATCGAGCAGGTCCGGGGTCGCGGAGAGGGCGAACCGCGGGGTGACGGCGTACCGTAGCTTCCCCGTGCCGTGCCAGGCGTCGATGAGCCCTGCCGCATCGCAGGCTGCGCGTTCCGGGGTGGTGTGCAGGTCTGCGCGCAGCTCCTGGTCGGCGACGACCAGACCGGCGGTCATCCGCAGCCCCTTCCCGTAGGCCGCGGCGAACAGGGCATCCGTGGCGGCGGCGTAGTGGGACCCGAACACCAGGGCGGTCGTGGTGCCGGCCCCGATGAGCCCGCCGACGAACTCCCCGGCGACGGCCTGGGCGTAGGCCAGGTCGGCCATGCGCGCCTCTTCCGGAAGCGCGCACCGGTCGAGCCACTCCAGCAGCGGCATGCCCAGTCCCCCGATGATCCGGGGCTGCGGGTAGTGCACGTGGGTATCCACGAACCCCGGAAGGAGCAGGCCGTCGACGCCGATGACCTCGGCCCCGGGATGGCGGTGTTGGGCGTCGGCGAGCGAACCGCGGAAGGTGATGACGCCGTCGTCCACTGCGAGCGCGCACTGTTCGGCGCGCAGCACGCCTCCGGTGAAGGGGTCATCGGGTGTATCGAGGATCCAGCCGTGGAAAATCGCCGCGGGTGGATGGCTGTCGTGGGTCATGGTGTGGCTTTCTGGAAGACGCGCATCAGGTCGGCGGCGACGCTGATGGCGATGGCTGCTGGGTGCTTGCCCGTGAGGTCCGGGGCACCGATGGGGCAGTGGACCCGGTCGATGACCGCATCCTGGTGGCCTTCGGCCGCGAGCTTCTTGCGGAACCTGGCCCATTTCGCCGACGATCCGATGACGCCGAGACTGGCGAATCCGCCCCGGCGGAGGGCGGCGTCGCAGAGCATCAGGTCTTCGGCGTGGTCGTGGGTGAGGATCAGGACGTGCGCGTCGTCGGGCAGGGTCGCGATGAGCGTCTCGGGTGCGGGCAGCGTGTGCAGGTGCACGGTGGCGGGCCCGTCCCGCAGCGTGGCGGCCAGGGCATCGTCGAGGATGCCGCGGCGTGAATCCGCCAGGTGGAGGACCACCTCGCTCCGACTGAGTATGCGGGCCAGTTCCTGGCCGACATGCCCGGCGCCGAACACCGCCACGGTGGGGCGCCGTCCGATCGTTTCCAACAGCACGCGCACGGTGCCGCCGCAACACTGAGTGCCGTAGGCGACGCGCGCGTATTCATTGAGCCCGAACTCGGTTTCGACCACCGGCTCCGCCCCCTCGGCCAGCATGGTGCGGGCGCGGTGGATCACGGTGGCCTCCATGTTGCCGCCTCCGATGCTGCCGGTGGTGGTGTCTGCGGTGACGAACATCTTCGCGCCGACGTCACGCGGTGAATGCCCGCGGACCTCGACGATGGTCGCGAGGATGCCGGCGGTGCCGGTGGCGCGGGCCTGCGTGAGGCCGGTGAGCCAGTCCATGGTCGGCTGTCCCGGTCAGTCGGCCGCGACGGCCGCGGTGTCGGCCGGTCGGCGCACCTGGTCGAGCGCCCAGTACACGGCCTCGGCGGTGGCCGGGGACGGCAGTTCCACCTGCTGGCCCGGTTCGCCGAAGGCCGCGGCGGCGGCCCGCAGCGCCTCCCGCACGGCGATCGAGAGCATGAGCGGGGGTTCGCCCACGGCCTTCGAGCCGTAGATGCTGCCGTCGTCGGTGGGGTGCACATACAGGTCCACGTTGAACACCTGCGGCAGCTCCGAGAACGAGGGCAGCTTGTAGGTGCTCGCCGCCTGGGTCAGCAGCTTCCCGCGCTGCGGCCCCTCGGTGGTGTCCCAGCGCAGGTCCTCCTGGGTGAGCCAGCCGGCTCCCTGGACGAACGCCCCCTCGATCTGGCCGAGGTCGATCAGTGGCGAGAGCGAACTGCCGACGTCGTGCAGCAGGTCCACCCGGCGGGTGGTGTACGCGCCGGTGAATCCGTCGACCTCCACCTCGGCGACCGCGACCCCGCGGGAGTAGTACTTGAACGCGTTGCCCTGGTAGGTGGCGGGGTCGAAGTGGATCCCCTCGGTGCGGTAGTAGCCGGTCGCCGACAGGGACACCCGCTGGAGGTAGGCCGTCTCGACGAGCTCGCCCCAGCCGACGGTCTTCTCGGTGCCCAGGGCGCCGACGACGTCCCCGGTGATGCGCACGTCGTGGGAGTTGACGCCGAGCAGGCCGGCGGCCACCGGTGCCAGCCGGTCGAGGATGATCTCGCAGGCGTTCTTGACCGCGCCGCCGTTGAGGTCGGTGCCGGTCGAGGCGGAGGTGGCCGAGGTGTTGGGCACCTTGTCGGTGCGGGTCGGGGCCAGGCGGATGCGGCGCAGCGGCAGCCCGAGCGCGGTGGCGGCGACCTGCATCATCTTCATGTGCAGCCCCTGGCCCATCTCCGTGCCGCCGTGGTTGATGAGCACCGAACCGTCCCGGTAGATGAGCACGAGCGCGCCGGCTTGGTTCAGGACCGGCTTGTTGAACGAGACGCCGAACTTCACCGGTGTGATGGCCAGCCCCCGCTTGGAATGCCGGTGCGCCTCGTTGTACGCGGCGACTTCGAGGAGACGGGAATCGTAGTCGCTGGTGTCCTTCAGCTTGTCCCACATGTCGTTCATGCGTCCGGCCTGGCTGACCACCTGCCCGTAGGGGGTCGTCTGGCCGGGGGCATAGAAGTTCCGCCGGCGGATCTCCTCCTCGCCGATTCCCAGCTTCGTGGCAGCCTGCCCCAGCAGGTCCTCGGTGATGATCATCCCGGAGGGGGCGCCGAAGCCGCGGAACGCGGTGTGCGAGGTCTTGTTCGTGCGGGCGATCCGGCCGAGCACGTGGACGTTGGGAAGATAGTAGGCGTTGTCCACGTGGCACAGCGCCCGGCTGACCACGGCGGGCGACAGGTCGACGCTGAAGCCGCCATCGGCCGTCACCACGGCCTTGTAGGCCACGATGTGCCCCTCGTCGTCCAGCCCGGCCTCCCAGGTGGCGTGGAAACCGCCGCGTTTTCCGGTCATGGTCAGGTCCTGGGTGCGGTTCAGGCGGACGTTCACCGGCCGGCCGGTGAGCACCGCCCCGAGTGCGGCGACGGCGGCATACGGATTCGCATTCGTCTCCTTCCCCCCAAAACCACCTCCCATGCGCAGGCACTGCACGGTGACCTGGTTCGACGGGATGCCCAGCACCTGGGCCGCTACCTCCTGGGTGTGGCTCGGCGCCTGGGTCGAGGACTGGATGAAGACCTGGCCGCTTTCGTCCACGGTGGCGAAGGATGCCTGGGTCTCGAGGTAGAAGTGCTCCTGGCCCTGGATGTCGATCCCCCCGCTGAGGCGGTGCGGGGCCGTGGCGAGTGCCGCGTCGGCGTCGCCGCGCTGCAGGGTGGCCCGTGGCCCCTGGAACTGCCCCGCGGCGATGGCCTCCTGGGTGGTGATGATGGATGGCAGCTCCGTGTAGGAAACCTCGATGGCCTCGCTGGCCAGCCGTGCCTGCTCGAGGGTATCTGCGAGTACCCAGGCCACCGCCTGCCCATGGAATTGCACCTCGTTGGGGAAGAGGGGCTCGTCACCGAGCTCGCCGTAGTCGTTGATGCCCGGGACGTCCGCCGCGGTGAGCACCCCGGCGACCCCGGGCATGGTCCGGGCCGCGGCGGCGTCGAGGGAATCGATGCGGGCGTGGGCGACGAAGACCTGCACCGGCCACGCATGCAGGACGTGGGCGAAGCGGTGGGACAGGTCGTCGGTGTAGAGGGCCTTGCCGGTCACGTGGTCCCAGGCTGCGTCATGGGGAATGACGACGCCGGCAACACTGCCATCGGGGATCTCGGCGAGGGGCCGGGAGGAAAAGGGGTTCATGATGCGACCTCCTCGTGGAAGCGGCGGATGGATTGGGCCAGGGTGGCGCTGCGGTACCGGGCGCTGGCCCTGTGGTCCGACATGGGGGTCCCCTCGACCCGCATGATCTCCGCGGCGGCCTCGAACGTCTCGGCCGTCCAGGGTTTGCCCCGGAGGAAGGCCTCGGTTTCGCGGGCGCGGATGGTCGTGGCGGCGGCACCTCCCACGCCGACCCGGATCTCGGCGACCTCCCCGTCGGTGAGGCGGGCGGCGATGGCCACGGCCACCGAGGAGATGTCGTCGAACTTGCGTTTGGCGACCTTGTAGAACCGCGCCAGCGGCAGGACCGGCGTCGGGATGACCACGGACTTGATGATCTCGTCGGCCGTCCGCACGCTCTTGCGGTAGCCGGTGAAGTAGTCGGCCAACGCGATCGTGCGTTCACCCCGGCTGGAGGCGAGGACCAGCCCGGCGTCCAGGGCCAGCAGCGCGGGGGCCGTGTCCCCGATGGGCGAGCCGGTGCCGAGGTTCCCGCCGATCGTGGCCGCGTTGCGGATCAGCTGGGAGGCGAAGAGCGGGACGAGCTCGGCGAGCAGGGGCACCGAACCGTCGAGGTGGCGTTCGACCTCGGTGATGGTGAGTCCCGCGCCGATCTCCACGTGGTCGTCGGACACGTTGAACCGGCGCAGTTCGTCCAGCTGGTCGATCGCGATGGTCAGGGGTGCGCGGCGGTGCTTGATCGTCAGTTCCACGCCCCAGTCCGTCGATCCGGCCAGCAGCACGGCATCCGGTGTCTCGGCCAGCAGGCCGAGGGCCTCGCCGAGATCCGCCGGTCGGACGAAGGCGCTGCCCGGGCTTCCGAGGCGCAGCGGACGGCTGGCCGGTGCGGGCCGGTCACGGCGTTGGGCGAGGGGGTCCCGGGGGTCGACGTCCCCCAGTGCAAAGGCAGCGTCCCGGATGGGCCGGTATCCGGTGCAGCGGCACAGGTTTCCCGAGAGGGCGTGGAGGTCGAATCCATTGGGTCCGGTCTCCGGTTCGTGTCCGGGGGCCGATCCATACCGTGTCGCCGGTTCGGTCCGGGCCGGCGGATCCACGGCGGTGCGCGGGGGCAGCCCGGGGGCGAGAGGCCGGGCATCGTCGTCGACGGCCAGGGACCACGGCAGTTCGTTCCCGGACGGCACGATGCGTGCCGCGGAGACGATGTCCGAGGTGGTGGGGGCAGTGCCGCACCCTGCCTCGCCACAGGCGCACCCCGATCGGTCCTTCCGGTAGTATTCGGCGGCCATCGAGCAGACGAAACCCGGGGTGCAGAATCCGCATTGGGAGCCGCCCCGCATCGCCATCTCCCGCTGGACGGGATGCAACGCCTCGGAGGAGGCCAGCCCCTCGGCCGTGTAGATCTCCTGGCCCGCGAGAGCCGCGGCGGGCACCAGGCACGAATTGATCGAGGTCCAGCGGGTTCCGCCGTCGCCGTCGGGGCGGGCGACCATCACGGCACAGGCGCCGCACTCCCCTTCGGCACAGCCCTCCTTGGGCCCGGTGATGCCGCTGCCACGGAGCCACTGCAACGTGGTCGTGTGCGGGGCAACCTCCGCAACGGACATCTCGCTGCCATTGACGGTCACGGCCGTGGTGGCCGCGTCCGTGGCGGTTGGATGCATGGATCCGGTCATTGAAAACCCTCCTCTGGCCTATGCACAACGATGCCGTCGCGATGCGTCGCAGCATCGTTGTGGGCATGGTTGAGGCCGACGAGGTCGGGAGAGCCACATCAGGTTATCCATGCGAACAGAGGATGGCTCCTGTGACGCAGCTTACACAGCCGGACGCGATTGTGGAAGAGTTTTTCCAAAATGAGCTCGCAGGGGTGCTGCGCCCGGTCCCGCTACCGCCTGCCGGCCAGTCGCATGAGGCCGCGCAGTGCGGCCCCGCGGTCCGCCAGGGGCTTCGATCAGCCCAGCCGGTACAGGTCCGCCACCGCATCCACGTCGCCGCCATCGGAGAGATCGGAGCAGTCCACCAGATCGATGCGCCCCGGGTCGGCCGCCAGGTAGTCCCGCGCCCCCATCTCGCCATGGGCGGCGGCCCGCACCGCGGGCAGGTCGCCGGGGCCGAACACCACCGGATGGCCACGTCGCAACCCGGAGCCCGCGGCCGGGACTCCCCCCGGAGCCTGGGGCTCGCGGAATCCGGCAGCGGTGATGCGCCCGGGCCGGTGTGCCGCGAGCAGCCGGCGAACCATGGCCGCATCGACCCCCGGCTGGTCGACGAGGGCAACCAGCGCGCCGTGCCCGGCGGGCAGCGCGGCGAGGCCGGCGCGCAGGGAACTGCCCATCCCCTGCACCCAGTCGGCATTCTCCGCCACCAGGTGCCGCGCCAGCCCCGGCAGCATCGCGGCCGTGGCCGCCCCGGCACCGAGGACGACGACCACCGGGCCGCAGCCGCCCTCGTGCAGGACTCCGGAGAGATGCTCCACCAGCGTGGTCCCGTCTGCACGGCGCAGCAGCGCCTTCGGGCCACGCCCCAGCCGCGTGCCCTGGCCGGCGGCCAGCAGGACCGCAGCCACCGGATCCGGCACCCGGCTCATGGGCGTTCCGATGGCTGAACACCCGGCGCGGCAGCCGACGGCACGATGGTCCCGGGCAGCGCGAACGCCGCCGCGGACAGGGCCTGCCCGGAGACCACGACGCCGGTGCCGGCCCCGCGCACGGCGCTGGCGGTGCCGTGCCCCCAGAGCCGACGCGGGGCGAAACCGGGAGCCAGCCCGGGGGCCAGATCGCCCAGGTCCACACCGGTGGCCGCATCGCGGAACAGGACCACCAGCACCGATGCCTCGGCTGTCTCGCGGATGAAGGCCAGCGTCCCGCCCGCGGCGTGGAGCCAGCGCAGACCGCCGGCGGTCAGCGCCGGATGGTCTCTGCGCAATGCGGACAGCCCGGCGTAGAGCCCGCGCAGGTCCGCGGGGATGCGCTCCGGGGCGTTCCAGGGCATGGGCGTGCGGGAGTTCTCCCCGTTGAATCCCTCGAAGCCGAATTCATCGCCCATGAACACCATCGGCACCCCCGGCAGGGTGAACTGCAGGGCGGCGGCGAGCGGCTGGGCCCCGGGAAGGATGGCGCTGGCGGCCCGGGCGGTGTCATGGGTGTCGATGGCGTTCAGGTTCGCCAACCGCACCCGCCAGGG
Source organism: Arthrobacter sp. JSM 101049 (assembly GCF_041679245.1). Classification (NCBI taxonomy): domain Bacteria; kingdom Bacillati; phylum Actinomycetota; class Actinomycetes; order Micrococcales; family Micrococcaceae; genus Arthrobacter; species Arthrobacter sp. JSM 101049. The sequence goes on from NZ_JBGFFC010000002.1 coordinate 895,354, forward strand.
GAAGGCGGCCGCGAAGTCCAGATGGGTGGCCAGGAAGTCCCCGGCGTCGATCCTCTCGGGCCCGCGCTGCGGCAGCCCGAAGTAGTCGGGCCAGGCCTGGCCGGTGATGTTGCCGGATCCGTCGCGGGTCACGCCGGGTTCGGCACCGGCGAGGTGCCCCCCGGGGGCATCGCCGTCGCCCATGGTGTGCGGGCGGGCCAGCCATTGCCAGAGCGGCCGGGTGAAGTTCGTGTACGTCATTGCCCCGTGCCAGGTGTCGCCCTGGAAATCGGGGGCCGCGTCGGAGGTGGATTCGGCCACGAGCAGGGCCTCGGGGTTGATCGTCTGGATCCTGTCGCGGATGAGGGCGGCGATCTCGTGGTTGAAGTCGTCGCCACCGGCGCGGCCGGTCATGTTGCCCACGTCGATCCGCCACCCGTCCAGGTTGAAGGGCGGTTGCAGCCAGCGGGCGGCCATCGAGTCGTCGGCGAGGATGAAGCGCTCGCGGAGTCCCTCCGAACGCCAGTTGAACTTCGGCAGCGATTCGACGCCGAGCCAGGCGAGGTACGCGGTGTTGTCCGCGCTGAAGTAGTAGAAGTCCGATTCGGGAGCGGCGGGGTGGCGGTAGGCGGCGCGGAACCATTCGTGGGCGTCGCCGGAGTGGTTGGTCGTCAGGTCGCCGACCACACGCAGGCCCCGTGCGTGCGCGGCCTCGACGAGCCGGATGAGGGCCTCGTCGCCGCCGAGCAGCGGGTCGATCCCGGTGAAGGCTGCCGCGTCATAGCGGTGGTTGGACCGGGCGGGGAACATCGGTGTCAGGTAGAGCACCGTGGCGCCGATCGACTCGAGATGGTCCAGATGTTCGCGGATGCCCTCGATGTCGCCGCCGAAGTACTGGTACGGGGTGTCCGGGCCACGGCCGATGACGGCGCTGGTGTCCCACTCGGCGGCCACGGCCCAGTCCGGCAGCGTCCTCCCGGCGGCGGCCGCGGATCGGGCGAAGCGGTCGGGAAAGACCTGGTACATCACCGACCGGTGGATCCATGCCGGCGCCGCGGGGCCGGCGCAGATCCTGAAGTCCTGCACGTCGGGCACGTCCAGGGCGCCGGTCCCCCGGGCGTTGACCCAGAGGTTGCCGGGTGTGCCGCCGGTGCGCAGCAGCCAGCGGTACTTCTGGACCGGGTTGACGACGAGCAGCCGGGCCTGCCACCACACCCAGCCGTCGCCCTCGCCCAGCCGGGTGGCGGCGTCGTAGTGGGGTTCGGCGTCGCGGATGCTGCGCAGCCACACCCCGCCGGGGGTGGGCTGGCCGGCGGGGACGCGGAGCCGGACGGCGACGGTCTCGCCCAGGGCGGGGTCCTGGCGGTCGACGTGCAGGGCGGAGCCGTCGTGGTGCGGCGTTAAAATCATGGGTGTCCTCCTGCTGGACAGTCTCTCATCGCCGGGCCCCCGCGGCCGCCGGCAGCGGCGATCAGCCCTTCACCCCGCCGGCGGTCAGCCCGGTGGTGATGTAGCGCTGCAGGAACAGGAACAGGGCCATCACGGGGATGGCCGCCAGCACGGCGCCGGCCGCGAAGACGCCCCAGTTCTCGGAGCGCTGCTGGGCGACGTAGGAGTACAACCCGACGGCGAGTGTCTGCGACTCGGGGTCGGTGAGCACCACCGAGGCGATGACGAATTCGCTGGAGATCGCAATGAAGGCCAGCAGCCCGACGACGGCGAGGATCGGGGTGACCAGGGGCAGGATGATCTTGAAGAACACCTGGACGTGGGAGGCACCATCGATGCGGGCGGCCTCGTCCAGGGACAGAGGCACGGTGTTGAAGAACCCGTACATCAGGTACGTGTTCACCCCGAGTGCCCCGCCGAGGTAGACCATGATCAGGCCCAGCGAGCTGCCCAGGCCGATGGCCGGGATGATGTCGCCGAGGAAGTTCAGCAGCAGGAAGATCGCCACGACGGTCAGCAGCTGGGGGAACATCTGCAGCAGCAACAGGGTCAGCAGCCCGACACGGCGCCCGGCGAAGCGCATGCGGGAGAACGCATAGGCTGCCATCGCCCCCAGGAACACGGTCAGCGCGCTGGTGACCAGTCCGATGAGCAGGGTGTTGGCGAACCAGCGGCCGAAGGGCCGTTCCTGGTTGGCGAACAGGGCCTCGAAGTTTCCCCAGCCGAAGTGGGTGAACAAGGTGGAGGCCCCGGCCATCGTGCCGTCGGGGTTCAGGGCCGCGGAGAGGACATAGAGCAGGGGGAAGACGGAGAAGACGGTGGCCAGGATGGCCACGATGTGCCGCCAGCCCTTGTCCGCGAACCAGCGTCCGAAGGACCGGCGACGCTGGAGCGGAACCGGGGTGCCGGCGTCGTGTCCGGCGCCGGATGCCGGTGCCGTCATGGTGGAGGTGCTCATCGGTTGATCTCCTCGAGGGACTTGGTCTGCCGGAAGCTGATCGCGGAGACGACGGCGACGATGATGAAGATGATGATGGCCAGGGCGCTGGCAAGCCCGTAGTCGCGCCCGGTGCCGGCCCCGAAGGCGATCTTGTAGACCATCGTGATCAGGATGTCGGTGCCCCCGATGTCGAACGTGGTGCCGTCGAAGCGCGGCCCGCCGCCGGTGAGCATGTAGATGACGTTGAAGTTGTTGAAGTTGAACGCGAAGCTCGAGATGAGCAGCGGGGCCAGGGACACCAGCAGCAGGGGCAGCTTGATGGCCCGGAAGATCCGCCAGGCGCCGGCGCCGTCCATGCGCGCGGCCTCCTCGACGTCCTCGGGCAGGGACTGCAGGGCCCCGGTGCAGACCAGGAACATGTAGGGGTAGCCCAGCCACAGGTTCACCACCAGCACCGAGACCTTCGCCAGCACGGGGTCGGTCAGCCAGGGGATCTGGGCGCCGCCGAGCAGGGCGTTGTTGATGAAACCGAATTCCGGGTTGAGCAGCCCGGACCAGACCAGGCCGGAGAGGAATGCGGGGAAGGCGTAGGGCAGGATCATCAGCACCCGGTAGATCTTCTTGCCCCGCAGGTCAGCCCGGTTGAAAACGATGGCCAGGAACAGGCCCAGGGCGAAGGTGCTGGCGACCGAGAGCAGTGCGAATGCGAAGGTCCACAGCACGACCTGCAGCAGCGGGCCCTGCAGGTTCGGGTCGGTGAAGGCCCGGGTGAAGTTGTCGAGCCCGACGTTGATCTTCCACCCGGTGGCCAACTCGGTGCCGTCCGCCGCCGCGAAAGTCCCCTCGCCCGAGTCGCGGTAGACGGTGCCGGTGGTGGTGTCGGTGAACGTGTCCGCCGCGGCATCATAGGAGAGCTTGGGCTTGTAGACGTAGGCGGTCGAGCCGTCGGCGGTGCGCAGCGAGCCGTCCTCGGCATCGTCGCTGATGGGCACCTTCAGCTCCGCGATCTGCTGCTGGCGTTGGAGCAGGGTGGCGAAGTCCAGGGTGGTGTAGCCCTCCACGCCGGCGGCCGCGCCGGTGGGCCCGGTGGTCGAGGCGGTGGCGTCCTGCAGCGGCTGGTCGTTTCCGCCGAGCTTCACGGCTCCGTCGGGCGCGGTGACCAGCAGGTACAGGTCACCGCCCTTCTCCAGCACGGACGCGGCATACTGCGGGGAATCGGGGACGCGTTCCTGCGCGGAGAGCTGGATGGACTCGATGGCATCGGCCTTGGACGAGTTGTGCCCGTCGCCGTAGTTGGTGAACGCGATGTAGGTCGAGAAGACCATCACGAAGACCTGGAAGAGCAGCAGGAAGAACACGCCCGGGGCCAGGTACTTGGCCGGCAGCCCGTCGCTGCGCAGGTAGATCCAGTTGACGACTGCGGTGACGACGACGCAGATCGCCAGGATGAGCCATTCGGCGCTGGCCACCAGCTGGAACATCACGAACACGGCGATCGCGTCGACGAAACCCAGGAGCACGATCTTCGCCACCGTGCCCATCAAGGAGTCCGGGGTGCGCTTCGGCCGCCGCGGTGTCGGCGGCTTGCCGGGTCCGGGGGTGGCCCGGGATGTGCTGGAGGTGGTGAGCGTGGTGCCTGCCATCAGAGTCTGTACCTTCGTTGTGCGCGGCCGCGGGGCGGACTCGAGCTGGGGTGCGGTGTGAAGTGCTGTGCACGGGGCGCGCCGTGGTGGCGGCCCCGTGCACCGGTGCTGCGCCCGGGCAGCGGGTGGGCCGGCTAGATCTTCTTGTTGATCGTGGCGACCATCTTCTTCCAGGCGGCGCCCGGGTTGGCTTCCTTGCCCTTGATGAGGTCAAGTTCGGTGCCGCCCCAGTCGGCCCAGACGGCGTCCATGGCGGGCACCGCGGGCATGGGGACGCCGTTGGCGCCGATTTCGCCGAAGGCCTTCACCACCGGATCGGAGGAGGCCTTCTCGAAGGAGGATGTCAGGGCCGGAGGCCGGCCGCCGGTCTTGAACAGGGCGTCCTGGGCCGTTTCCTGGCTGAGGTAGTTCACGACGAATTCGGTGGCCGCCAGCGTGTTCTTGCTCTTGGAGGAGATGAAGAACCCGTTGACACCGATGAACGGCTGGGCCGGCTGGTCGCCCGCGGTGGGCAGCGGATCCACGACGAACTTGATGCCCTTCTTCTGGATGTCCGGGATGTTCCACGGCCCCGTGAGGAAGTAGGCGGACTGTCCGGCCAGGAACTTCTCCTTCGCGATGTCCCCGGTGATGTTCGAGTTGAAGACCTTGGTCCCCTTGTCGCCGTTCTTGGCCAGGAACTCGGCGAACTTGATGCCCCCCGCGTTGTCCATGATGACCTTCGTGCCGTCATAGGAACCGTCGGACATCTGTGCGAACACCGGAGCCCCGAAGGAGGTCTGTAGCGGGTAGGTGTGGTACGGGTCGGCCTGCTTCGGGTCCAGCCCGACGAGGAACGGATACTTGGCCTTGCCCCCGGAAACGGCCTTCCGTCCGGCGGCCACGACCTCGTCGAAGGTCTTCAGCGGCTCGGCCGACAGGGAGGTGTTGCGCACCAGTGCCACGTTTTCGATGGAGTACGGCAGCCCGTAAACCTGGCCCTCGTACGTCATGGCCTGGATGGAGGATTCGGCGAACTGTGAGGCCTTGTCACCAAGCTGCAGCGGGGCGACGACACCGTTCTGCACGAGCTTGCCCAGCCAGTCGTGGGGGCCCACGAGGACGTCGGGGCCCTTGCCGGTCGGGGCCTGGGTGATGAAGTCGTCGCGCACTGCGGCGAAGTCCTTGACGACCAGCTTGACCGCGATGCCCTTTTCGTCCTTGAACTTCGCAGCGATCTGCTTCAGCGCCGGGGAGCGTTCGGCGTCGACCCACAGCGTCAGGGTCGCCGACGTGGACTTCGCGGCCCCGGTGGACGCGGGGTTTGACGACGGTGCGGTGGTGCTGGTGCCGCCGCCGCACGCGGCGAGCATCAGGGCCGCCGAGGTGCCGAAGGCGCCCAGGGCGAAAGAACGTCGGGAAACCAGTGCCCGGCCGTCGGTGGTGTTCTTCATGTGTGCCTCTCCGAAGCTCAGTACGGTGCCCCCTGGCCCCCGGACCGGTCCGCGTCGCCGCCTCACCGGCCCCACCAGCGGGGAACATTGTGATGTATGGCATAACTGTAAGCGCTTTCATCAATGACGTCCACACCGACGCTATGACCCGGGTTGACCAATGCAAGCGTTTCCAAAAGGTGGGATCCGACGCTAGGCTGGAGCGCATGTTCCCACCCCCTGCCCCGTCCCCGGGCACCGTCCTGCCAGCCGCCGGTTCCCCCGCCACCGTGCAGGCCGCGCCGCCCCGGTCGTCTTTTGCCCCCGGGCCCCTGGCCCACGCGCCCTCCGCCGACGGTTCGTGGTGGCGCAGCGCGGTGATCTACCAGGTCTACCCGCGCTCGTTCCGTGACGTGCGGGGCACGGGCACCGGCAACCTGGCCGGGGTCACCGCCGAGCTGCACCAGATCGCCGAGCTCGGCGTGGATGCCATCTGGCTCTCCCCCTTCTACCCCTCCCCGCAACGCGACGCCGGATACGATGTCGCCGATTACACGGACGTCGACCCGCTCTACGGCGATCTCGACGATTTCGACGCGCTCATCGCCCGGGCGGGCGCGGTGGGCCTGCGGGTCATCGTCGATCTGGTCCCCAACCACTGCTCGGACCAGCATCCGGCCTTCCGGGCGGCCCTGGCCGCGGGCCCGGGATCCACGGAGCGCGACCTGTTCGTCTTCCGTGACGGGCGCGGCCCCGGCGGGGACGAGCCACCGAACAACTGGCAGTCCCATTTCGGCGGCCCGGCGTGGACCCGCGTCGCCGGCCCCGGCGGCGAGCCGGGCCAGTGGTACCTGCACCTCTTCGATTCCTCGCAACCGGACTTCAACTGGGACAGCCCGGCAGTTCACGCGGAGTTCGACCGCGTCCTGCGCTTCTGGCTGGACCGCGGCGTCGCCGGGTTCCGGGTCGACGTCGCCCACGCGCTGGTCAAGGAACCGGGCCTGCCCGACTGGGGAGGGACGGCCGACGGCTCCCCCACCCCCGGCTTCCCGTTTTCCGCCGCCCCCATGTTCGGCCGCCCCGGCGTGCACGAGGTCTACCGGCGCTGGAGGGGCATCCTCTCCGAGTACGACGGAGAACGCATCCTCTGTGCCGAGGCCAATGCCCATCCCGTCGACGCCGTCGCTGATTGGGTCCGCCCCGATGAGATGCACCAGGCCTTCAACTTCCCCTATCTGAACACCGGATGGGATGCCAGCGCCCTGCGCGCCGTGGTGGACCGCTCGCTGGCCGCCTTCGACGCGGTCGGCGCCCCGAGCACCTGGGTGCTCTCCAACCACGACGTCTCGCGCCATGTGACACGTTTCGGCTCCTCCACCGCGGTGCGCTTCGGCGATGGGCTCGGCCCGCGCGACCCGCAACCGGACCACGAGCTCGGACGCGCCAGGGCCCGGGCCGCAAGCCTGTTCATGCTGGCCCTGCCCGGCGGTGCCTACCTCTACCAGGGCGAGGAACTGGGCCTGCCGGACCACACCATGCTCGAGGACCGTTTCCGCCAGGATCCGAACTTCTTCCGCACCGGTGGGGAGCGGGTCGGGCGCGACGGCTGCCGCGTCCCGCTGCCCTGGACACCGGAGGGCCCGACACTGGGTTTCAGCCCGTCGGAGTCCACCTGGCTGCCGCAACCCGACGGCTGGGAGGACCTCGCTCGGTCCGTGCAGCTGGCCGACCCGGCGTCGACCCTGTCGCTGTACCGCCGGGCCCTGGAGGCGCGGCGTAGGCTAAAGCTCGGTTCCGGCGGCCTGCGCTGGCTGGCCAGCGACCACGACCCCGGGGTGATCGCCTTCGAGAATTCCGGCATCGTCGTCGTGCTCAACATGTCGAAGGACCCGGCGGCCCTGCCGTCCGGGGACGTGCTGGCCACCAGTGGTGCCGAGGCCATCCAGCACGACGGCGGGGTCCCCAGGCTGGCGCCGGATGCCGCGGTATGGCTCCGGCCGGCACCGCGGTAGTCGCAGGACCCGGCAGACAAGCACCAGGACGGCCCCCTGGCCGCAGCGGAAGGAAAACGGATGGCCAGCATCAAGGACGTCGCCGAACGGGCCGGAGTGTCCGTCGCGACCGTCTCGCGTGCCCTGAGCGGGAACGGCAAGGTCTCCGCTGCCAGCCGCGAACGCGTGCGCGAAGCCGCCGAGGCCCTCGGCTACGTCGTGTCCTTCAACGCCTCGTCGCTGGCCTCCGGGCGGAGTCGGAACATCGGGCTGGTGGTCCCCACCGTGGGGCGGTGGTTCTACTCGACGGTGCTCCAAGGCGCCACGAGTGCGCTCATCGACGCCGGATACGACCTCACCCTCTACAACACGGGAGGCGAACAACGCTACCGGGATTCGGTCTTTTCCGAGCTGCTGCTGCGCAAACGGCTGGACGGGGTCATCACGGTCACCCTGAAGTTGGAACCGGCGGAAATCGGCCAGCTCGCCTCGGTGCGCAAGCCCGTCGTCGCCATAGGCGGGCTCATCCCCCAAATCGACACGATCCGCGTCGACGATTTCAACATCTCCGCGCTGGCCACGGAACACGTGGTCAGCCTGGGACACCGCGACGTGTCCTTCTTGGGCGCAACCGAGGAGTTCGAGGTGGACTTCAAGCTGGGCTCCGCCCGCGAGGACGGGTTCGAATTCGCCATGGACCAGGCGGATCTCCCGGTTCGGCCCGAATGGCTGCTCACGGCCGATTTCACCACGTCCGGGGCCTACCAGAAAGTGCGGAACGTCCTGTCCAACCCCCGTGGTCGCCCCACTGCCTTCGTCTGCGCCTCGGACGAGATGGCATTTGGTGCCATCCTGGCCGCACGCGACCTGGGGCTGCAGGTGCCCGGTGACGTATCGGTGGTCGGCATCGACGGGCACGAGCTCGGGGAACTCTTCGGATTGACGACGATTGCCCAGGATCCCGGGGGCCAGGGGGCGGATGCCGTGGACAAGCTGCTCTCGCTCTTGGGCGAAGGCGATCTGGAACGGGACCCGACGCAGGGCTTCTACCCGACGGAGTTCGTTGCCCGGTCCTCCACCGCGGCCCCGGCGCGCTAGAGCCAACGGCCCGCGGCTACAAGGGAGCAGACGCAAAAATGGGGCCGATTCCTCGGCCCCACTCGCGGTGGATAACATGTTCCGGACCGCGGACCGTGATCCGCTGCTCCGGCAACTGGTCGGGGTGACAGGATTTGAACCTGCGACCTCGTCGTCCCGAACGACGCGCGCTACCAAGCTGCGCCACACCCCGTGGGGTTATCAACCTCAAGAAGTTTACCGGGTCGACGCCGAATTCACTAATCGGCGGTTCCGACTCCGAGAGCCGGCCGACGGGCTACCAAGCCGAGCCGAGGGAGCACCGTGGACGCAGTCGCGGACCTAGGCCGCACCGCCCATGAAGCGCTGGTAGTAGCCCAGGATCTCCGGCCAGGCCTCGGCCATCCTCCGTTGCTCCTGGCCCGCTTCGCCGCCGGACCATCGGTCATGCGTGACCGTCACCTCGGTGGCGCCGGTACCTGTTTCCCGGAACACAACGATCACACGGGTGGGGGCCTCGTGCTCGTGTCCCAGGGTGAAGTCGAGTTCCAGCAACCCCTGCGCGAGCGCCTGCGGGTCGACGGGAACGGGCGCCTCGGTGCGGCGAAGGGTGGCCCACCGCAAGCGCTCTCCGGAGCCTGACTCCTCCACCAGATCGCGGCCTTCGAAGCCCAGGTGCGAGCCGGGGCCGATGCCGGACAGGGTGCCCAGAGGCCACCAGAGGTGCAGATAGTCCATGAACCCCTCATAGGCCTGGTCGCACTCCATGCGCACCGTCACGGCGGCGACGACGGGCTCCGCTCCCCCGGCCGATTCATTGGCCGGGCCGGCGCCGGGTACGGGCTCAGCGTGGGAAAAGATGCCATCCATATTTCCACCCTACCCCCGCCGTGCAGGACCGCACCGGCACGCTCACGAGGCAGAACTCCCGTTAAATGACTCAAGGCCCTGGACTGTTGTCCAGGGCCCTGGGCCCAATGATGGTCCGGCGGCGTCCTACTCTCCCACACCCTCCCGAGTGCAGTACCATCGGCGCTGTGGGTCTTAGCTTCCGGGTTCGGTATGGGACCGGGCGTTTCCCCCACGCTATGACCGCCGTAACTCTTCT
>NZ_JBGFFC010000003.1:0-568983 GCF_041679245.1 Arthrobacter sp. JSM 101049
TTTTAAGACAAGTTCCCGCGTCCAGGGTTGTGCCACCGCCAATGCGCCACATGCCACCGAGCGCCGAAGCCGACAAGGGCTTGACTTCAGCGGTGGACGTTTAACTTCATGGCATTGGCTCTAGAGCGGCTGCGGCCGGAAGCTCCCGGCGAACCAGCCGGCGATCCCCATTCCGGCGGCCACGGCCACCAGCACACCCGGCACGGGTGCGAGCAGCACGGCCAGGCCCAGGGGCACGACGGCGATGAGCATCAGCTCCATCCCGTGCACCGCGTGCCGGATCAGCGGCCCACCGGCCTTGCCGAGCACCTGCCGCTGCAGCACCGACCCCCAATCCAGCTCCGGCCGATAGGCCATGCGCAACGACCCGCCGGCCACGCCGATCCCGCAGAACGCACCGATGGCCACCAGCACCATCCAGTCCCCGACGGCGGCCGGCCCGGCCACGGCCCAGCCCAGAATGGCTCCGGCAATGCCGCCCCAGGGGACGAGCACGATCGCCGGCAACAGCCCATGCGCACGCCGCGCGGTTCCGGCGTCCAGGGGCAGCAGCGCCTCCAGGCCCGGTACGCGTGCCGCCTCGGACGCGGCGGCCCCCGCCGCCTGGCCGGCCAGGATCGCGGCCACCGCAACCGCGGTACACAGCACGACGGCGGTGCCTCCTCCCTGGGCGGTCACGGCACCGGCCAGCAGGGCCAGGCTGGTCACCAGCCGGCCCCACACCCGGCCGGTGCGCACCAGGACCAGCGCCTCGGCGCGCAGCAGCGCACCCACCGGCGATCCATCGAACCGGGCGGGCAGCAGGCGCGACCAGAGGTCGCGGACGTGGGAGGTGCGCCGCGGGCCCCGGGCGAAGGAGCCCGCCAACGAGCGCAGGTCCAGCAACGCCAGCGAGTTCCCGGCCTGGCCGCTGACCCCTCCGGCGTCAAGCAGATCGGAGGTGCGGATGCGGGACAGCTGCGGACGCACCAGCAGCCAGCCCACCACGACCAGCGGCAGCAGCACCGCCGGGACCAGCCAGCTGCCCCACGCCGGCCACGCCGCCGGCAGCACCGGCCAGAGACCGGAGAACGGCGAGCGTGCCGCGCCCAGGGCACGGGCCATCGCATCGACCGCATACGCCAGCACCACCAGCACCCCGAGCAGCCCGAGCGCCCGGGAGAAGCCGCGCCGGAGCCCGGCGGCCTGGGCGCCCGCGGCCAGCAGGCCCAGCAGCACGAACTCCAGTCCCAGGCTCGCGGACCCGGCGGCCAGTTCGGCCAGCGGCGGCCCGGTGTAGCCGTAGGGCCCGGCGGTGCCCGTGGAGAGCCCCAGCGGCAGCCAGGCCACCGCCCCGACGGCACAGGCCCAGGCCAACCGGATCCGCAGCTGCCGGGCGAGCAGCGGGCCGCGGTCCACCGGCAGCGAAAACCACCAGAGGCCCTGGGCACGGTCCGCGGCGACCGGCCCCAGTCCCGCCAGCAACGCGGCGACGCCGAGCAGTGCGATCGTCAGCAGCGCCGACCCGGCGTCGGCAGCGGGGACGACGGCGATCCCGGGCCGGACCAGTCCGTCGGCACCGGCATCCCGCAGGCCCTGGGCCAGGAACTGCACGAGCCCCAGCAGGTAGGCCAGCAGGATCGCCGCGCCCAGGACGGCGACGTAGATGTCGCTCCAGCGCTCGGACTGCTCGCCCCGGCGGCGGTCGCGGCGCAACCGGCGCGTCGTCCGGGACGGGTCGAACCCGGTCGGCGGTCCCGCGGGCACCCATCCGGGCAGCCGGGGAACCCCGCCGGCGGCGGGTGGGGGTGCGGATCCGGTGGGCGGGACGCTCATGCGCCGCCGATCGCGGCAGCGCCCTCGGTGGCGGTGGCGAAGCGCAGACCGTCGCCGACGATGAGGCAGTGGTCGACCACGGTGGTGAGCAGGACGGCGTCGTGCGTGACCAGCAGCACGGCCCCGCCGTCGTCGATCCGGGCTCGCAGGCGGACGGCAAGCTGCGCACGCATCGGCGGATCGAGGCGTTGTTCGGGTTCGTCGAGCACCAGCAGCTCGGCCGGGCGGATGAGCCCGGCGGCCAGCAGCAGGCGGCGGCGTTGGCCGGAGGACAACGCCCCGGGCAGCGCGTCCCGGGCCTCGCCGAGCTCGAAGAACTCCAGCTCGCGTTCGACGGCTTCCTGGCCGTCGGGCACGCCGTGTCCGGAGACGATGAGCTGCAGGTGCTCCTCGACGGTCAGCGAGTCGAAGAAGGCGTCCTCGTCGAAGACCGCCGAGACCAGCCGGCGGTGGACGTGGGAGGTGTCATCGGTGAAGACGCCCAGGATGGCAGCCCGGCCGGAGACCGGGGGCTGGCGTCCGATGAGCGTGCGCAGCAGCGTGGACTTCCCCGCCGCGTTGAGCCCGACGATGCCCAGCGCATCCCCGCGGTCGAAAACCAGGTCCAGCGGGCCGCACACCTCAAAGTCGCCGTACCCGGCCACCAGTTCGCGCGCGGTCAGAAGCGGTGCATCCTGCGGGTCCATGCCTCCCACAGTACCGACCGCGGCCGTGCCCTCAGGCCGCGGCGTTTCCATACGTCGGCTCGTGGCGCTTGAACCAGCGGATGACCAGCGTGGTGACCGGGACGAAGGCGAACTCGACGGCCGTCTTGTAGACGAAGCCCACCAGCACGTAGTTCACGAAGTCGGGCACGGTCGAGATGCCGATCACCGAGGCGGCGATCGTGCAGAAGATCAGGGTGTCGGCGAACTCGCCCACGCCCGTCGATCCCATGAGCCGGCCGACCAGGCCCTTTTCCCCGAAGCGCTCCTTCATGCGCACCAGCACGTAGGAGTTCAGCGTCTGGCCGACCAGGAACCCGCAGAGCGAGGCGGCGACGATCTGCCACACCGGTCCCAGCGTGCGCTCGAGCGCTTCCTGGCCGTCATACCAGCCGGCACCGGGCAGGATGATGATGATCCAGAAGCAGAGGACCGCGAAGGCCGCCAGCACGAACGTGGTGATGATCGAGCGCCGGGCGGCCCTGAACCCGTAGACCTCGCTGACCACGTCGCCGAGGATGTAGGCCAGCGGGAAGAGGAAGAAGCCGCCGTCGGTGATCACCGGGCCGAAGGTCACGCCCTTGGTGGCGCCGATGTTGGACAGGATGACCACCACGGCCATCAGCGCCAGCACGGCGGAGAAGTAGGGGCTCCCGGCCGAGGCGAAAACGGCCTGGCGGACGCGGCCCGTGCCCGTGGGCTGCGGGGACGTCGGATGCTGGGGCAGGGTGTCGGCGCGGTCGCCGGAGGAGGCATGCATGGAGTTGTTCCCAATCTGGAAGTGGTTCGCCAGGCGCGGATTCCCCCGGGTCGTCCCCGGAGCCGTCGCCCGCTGTATTAGCACTTGACCTCTTCATTGTCCCACGGGCACGACGACGGCTCCCGCACCGGGAACCCGGACAGACTTGAACATGTTCAAAACCAAGTAGAATGGGTGGAATCCGCGTCGTTGCAAGGAAACCATGGACACCAAGACCGAAAAATCGGCTGCCACCCGTCAGCGGATCCAAAACGCCGCGTTGCAGCTGTTCCTCCGCGACGGCTACCGGGCCACCACCATGCGCGCCATCGCGGCGGAATCCGGCCTCTCGCTGGGCAACGCCTACTACCATTTCGCCTCCAAGGAAGACCTCGTCCACGGGCTGGCGCGCGCTCTCGTCGACGACCAGGTGCGTGCGGCCCGGCCGCGGTTGCGCTCGGGCAACAACCTGCAGGACAACATCCAGGTCGTCCTCGATGCCGCGCTGGACGCCGTGGCCCCCTTCCATGGGTTCGGGCCGGTGCTGATCCGCTCGGCCATCAGCCGCGACGACGAGGCGGCCGCGGCGTCCAAGGCCAGGGAGTTCGCCCTCTGGCGCCAGGCCGTCGGGGCCTCGCTGCCCCGGCCCCCGGCCGCCATCCGCGACGACCTGCCCGAGCTGCTCTGGCTGGCGCAACGCGGTCTGGTCATCTTCTGGGCCTACGACTCCTCCGCGGACGGGATCCGCAGCCGCCGCCTGGCTGCGAACATCGCCTCGCTCATGGCCCGTCTGGCAGTGCTGTCCCGGCTGCCGGTCGTCCGGCACATCATCGACGACGTCATCGGCGTCGTCCGCAACGTGGAGCGCGTCGACCGGGCCTGAAACGGCGCCTAAAATGGGGGGCATGACTTCCAAGCAACAGCAATCCTCCCCGGCCATCACGCTGGCGATCGCCGGTTCCGAGGCCACCGGCGGCGCGGGCGCGCAGGCCGACCTGAAGACCTTCCAGCAGCTCGGTGTCTTCGGCATCACCGCGTTGACCTGCATCGTCGCCTTCGATCCGAAGCAGAACTGGGACCACCGCTTCACCCCCATCGAGCCCCAGGTCATCGCCGACCAGCTCGAGGCCATCCAGGCCTGCTACGCCGGACAGCTGGACACCGTGAAGCTGGGCATGATGGGCAGCCCCGCGACCATCGACACCGTTGCGACGGCGTTGCGCGCCCAGCAGTGGCGCAACATCGTGTTGGACCCTGTGCTGATCTGCAAGGGCCAGGAGCCCGGCCACGCCCTCGACACCGACCAGGCGCTGAAGGCGAACCTGCTCCCGCTGGCCACCTTCGTCACCCCGAACCACTTCGAGGCCGAGTCGCTCTCCGGCACCACCATCACCTCGGTCGAGGACCTGGAACGCGCCGCGCGCATCATCCATGAGGCCAGCGGCGCCGCCGTGCTGGCCAAGGGCGGCGTCCGCCTGGCCGGCAGCGAGGCCGTCGATGTCTACCACGACGGCACCACCACCGAGATCCTCTCCGCCCCGAAGATTGGCGAAGTCGCCGTCTCCGGTGCGGGCTGCTCGCTCGCCGCCGCCATCACCGCCGAACTGGCCAAGGGCGCCACGCCACTGGACGCCGCCCGGACCGCCAAGGCGTTCGTCACCGCAGGCATCGAGCACCGCGTCGCCTCCCACGCCCCCTTCGACGCACTCTGGCAGGGTGGCGCGACCGCCTGAGTCCCCGGCCCGGAGCCCCGGCCCCGATCCACGCACGACGGCGGGAGCCGCACCGTTGTCCCGGTGCGGCTCCCGCCGCCATTTTCCCCACGCCATCGCCAGACGACCCGGGATTTTCGGTGACCATCAACGGCCGCTGTCGCCGCTTGACAACCTCCGCCCCGCAGTTTGCAACCGCCACCGCCCGGGGCCGCGCGCCGCGGTGCGTCGCGGCAGCTCTTTCACATATCTCCCCGTCCCGGAGGCACATGGCCGTCGAGCCCGCTTCCCGGCGATCCCCCGGCCCCGGAAGTGACCATAAATCCTTGTCAACATGGGCCCGTTCGACCGACGGAAAAACGTAAAAGAACTACTTGACTTGTGACCGCGGTCACTTAGGCTATGGCGTGGGGCGCAGGGGGTTTCGCCCCGCTGATGCCCCGAAAACACGCACTCGGTGACACAAGGAGCATCATGAATCACTCGCACCGGCCCCGGCTTGCCCGGGCCGTCGTGGCGGCGGCGTCGGGCATCGTCCTGGCCGCCACCATGTCGGTTCCGGCCAATGCCGCGCCGAACGAAATCAACAGCACCCCCGGAAGCCCTGCCCAGGCCTTCGGGGGTGCTGCGTTGGACAAGCAGGACATCAAGACCCTCCAGGACCTGAAGGTCTCCGGCCCCATGGTCAGCAAGAAGGGCGAGGTCACTGCCTACGTCCAGTTCAGCGGCGAGGGGGCGTTCGAGGCCACCCAGCCCGAGAGCGTGGCCCGCGGCAAGTCCAAGCCTGTCAAGAACGAGGCCAAGGTCAAGCAGATCCGCAAGAACATCAAGGCACAGGGTGCGGCGGCCGCCAAGGCCTCCGACGCCGAGGTCGTCTACACGACGACCAATGCGCTGCCCGGCGTCGCACTGCGCGGCGACGCGGACGCCCTCCGTGCCCTGGCCAAACGCCCCGACGTCGTGAAGATCACCGCCATTGTGCCGAAGACCCCCACCAACAAGGGCTCGGTGGTCGACACCAAGGCACTGAACGCGTGGACGGCCCTGGACGAGACCGGCGAGGACGTCACGATCGCGGTGCTCGACACCGGTGTCGACTACACGCACGCCGACTTCGGCGGGCCGGGCACCGTGGAGGCCTACAAGAAGGCGCAGGCCTCCGACACGCTCCCCGCCGCGAACACCGGGCTGCGCGATCCCGCCAAGTTCATCGGCGGCTGGGACCTCGTGGGCGACGACTACAACGCCGACCCCGACTCCCCGACCTACCAGCCGGTCCCGAAGCCCGACGCCAACCCGCTGGATTGCGCGTCCGCCGGGCACGGCACCCACGTCTCCGGCACCGCGGCCGGCTACGGCGTGGACGCCGACGGCAAGACCTTTGACGGCGACTACTCCAAGCTCAGCGCCGATGACGTCGCCGGCATGAAGATCGGTCCGGGTTCCGCACCGGAGGCCCAGCTCGTGGGCATCCGCGTGTTCGGCTGCGCGGGTTCCTCCTCCGTGGTCGGCCAGGCCCTGGACTACGTGCTGGACCCGAACAACGACGGCGACTTCAGTGACCGCGCCCAGATCGTGAACATGTCGCTCGGCTCGGACCACTCCCCCGTGGAGGACCCGGAGAACGACATCGTCGATGCCCTGGCGGAACAGGGGATCCTTTCCGTCGTCGCCTCCGGCAACGCCGGTGACGTGACCGATGTCGGCGGCTCCCCGGGCAATGCGCGGTCGTCGTTGACCGTGGCCAACACCGTCGGCTCGAAGATCACGCTGGACGGGGCGAAGGTCCTGGCTCCCACGGATGTGGCCGGCACCGCCGCCGGGCAGTACTCGGTGAACTTCGACTACGCCGCGGCCTCACCCGAGAAGCTCACCGGCGAGGTCGTCCTGGCCGACCCCTCGAACAAGTTCGGTTGCGATGCCTTCCC
Organism: Arthrobacter sp. JSM 101049; assembly: GCF_041679245.1. Lineage (NCBI taxonomy): Bacteria > Bacillati > Actinomycetota > Actinomycetes > Micrococcales > Micrococcaceae > Arthrobacter > Arthrobacter sp. JSM 101049. The sequence goes on from NZ_JBGFFC010000003.1 coordinate 6,899, forward strand.
GGCCGGAACGGACTTCGACGGCAAGTGGGTCTGGCTGCAATGGGAAGAGGACGGTGCCTTCCCCTGTGGCTCGGCAGCGCGCTTCAACAACGTCCAGGCCGCCGGCGGTGCCGGCGTCGTGCTGGGATCCCCGCGCAGCGTCTTCGACGCGGGGATCGCCGGCAACTCCGGCATCCCGGGCATCCAGTTCAACAAGGACTACACCGAGAAGCTGCGTCCGGCCGCCGAGGCCGGCACGCTGAAGATCCAGCTCGACCAGGACCTGATCGGCACGGCCTCGGGCGACTCCGGGGCACTGGACACGCTGAACTCCAGCTCCTCGCGCGGCGTCCACGGCTCGAACGGCATCGTGAAGCCGGACGTCGCCGCACCGGGCACGCTCATCGGTTCGGCCGGTGTGGGCACGGGCAACGGACCGGCCGTCATGACCGGCACTTCGATGGCCACCCCGTTGACCGCCGGCATCGCCGCCCTGGTCGCCGGATCCGGTGACTACACCGCCTACCAGGTGAAGTCGATCGTGATGAACACGGCCACCGCCGATGTCACCGCCGCCAACGGCGAGACCTTCGGCCCGAACCGCGTGGGATCGGGGCGCGTCATCGCCGATGCTGCGCTGAAGACGCCGGCCTACGCCTACGCCACGGACGCCCCGGACCTGACCTCGCTCTCGTTCGGCGTCATCGAGATGGGCAAGAAGAAGGTCCGCAAGACCAGCTCGATCACCGTGCAGAACACCTCGAAGTGGACCCAGCACTACCGCCTGGACTACATCCCCGCCACCACGATCCCCGGAGCCAGCTACACGCTGAGCACCGACAAGATCAGCATTCGGCCGGGGAAGTCCAAGCAGGTCAAGGTCACGTTGACGGTCGACCCGAAGAAGTTCGCCAAGACGATGGACCCGACGATGGACAAGCAGCAACTGGGCTTGGACCGCCAGTACCTCGCCGACGTGACCGGTCGCATCGAGCTGACCGCCAAGGGCCAGCCGGCCCTGCGCGTTCCGGTCCAGGCCGCCCCCAAGGCGTCCAGCAACATGGCCGTGAACAAGAAGAACATCAAGACCAAGAAGGGAAAGTCAACCGCCGAGGTCAAGCTCAAGGGCAAGGGCCTGCTGCTGGGCAACGGCGACGAGCGCGTGCTCTCCCTGGTCTCCGCCTTCGAGCTCGGCGCCACCAGCGCCAAGCTCTCCAAGGCCGCCGACGAGATCCCCGGCGCGCGCGCCATGGACCTGAAGTATGTCGGTGCCGCTTCCGATGCCCCGTCCAACGGGGTCGCCAACGGGCTGCTGAACATCGGTATCAGCACCTTCGGCAATTGGGCCCACCTGGCCGGCGGCACGGAGATCGACGTCGAGATCGACACCAACGGCGACAACAAGGCCGACTTCGTCACGTTCAACACGAACGTCGACGAGCTCGACCTGGACCTGGCCGCGACGTTCAACCTGAAGACCGGCGAGCAGGTCGACCTCTGGCCGACCAATGGCATGACCGGTGAGACGGACTCCAACACCTTCGATACCAGCACGGTGAGCCTGCCGGTGTCATTGGCGGCCCTGGGCCTGACGGAGGGCACCTCCGGCCAGATCCAGTACCGGGTCTCCACCTGGAGCCAGTACAACGCCGACGAGTCCGGCGCCCAGGTCCCGGTCGACACGACCAACTGGATCGCCTACAACACGGTCGATCCCGACCTGTGGTTCGAAGGCGCCGGGACCGGGACGGCCTTCGCCGACCTGCCAGGCCAGACCCTGACGGCACACGTGCAGGACTACAGGAACGCGTTCCCGAAGAAGATGGCGATCGCCAAGAAGAAGGACAACCAGGAGCAGGGCCTCTTCCTGCACCTGCACAACCAGACGGGCGACAAGGCCCAGGTGGTGACCTTCACGAAGCGGTAACCTCACCCATCGAAAAGGTGCCAGCGGCCCAGCCGCTGGCACCTTTTCCGTGTCCCCTCCCCGTCCGTCCCACCGGGGCGCGTCGGCGCCCGGGAGGCACCGGAGCCGGGGTGCTCGCCCCGGCTATGGGCCGGGCCGCCAGGGGAAGTCGGGGGCCCGGCGCTCCTGGAACGCGGTGATGCCCTCGCCGATGTCGGGGCCGGAGGCCATCTCCGCCCAGGCCCCCTGCCAGGCAGCAGCCAGAGCGGCCGGCTCCGTGGAGGGGTCCCCTGCGGCGTCGATGAGCCGCTTCGTGGTGGACATCGAGTAGCGGGAGCGGGACCGCAGCTCGTCGAAGAGCGACGTCATCCCAGCCTCGAACTCGGCGGCCGGCAGGACCTCCGCGACGAGCCCCATGGCGTGCGCGCGGGGCGCGGCAAAGGTCCGCGCGCTCATCAACACATACTTCGCCGTCGCCGGACCCAGCAGGCGCACCAGCCGGTCGACTCCGGCGCGCGGGTAGATAATGCCCAGCTTCGCCGGGGTGATCCCGAACCGGGCATCGTCCGCGGCGACGATGAAATCGCAGGCGCTGGCCAGTTGCCATCCCCCACCCATGCAATGGCCCCGGACGACGGCAATGGTCGGCTTCGCGACCCGGCCCAGGGCACGGTCGGCGGCGGTGAGGTGATCGGTGGCCCCGTCGTCGTCCAGGATGACCTGGCGCAGTTCGCCGATGGACACGCCGGCGCTGAACGCCGCACCGTGGCCGCGGACGGCCACCACGTCGACGTCATCGCGCGCGTCGAGATCCCCGGCCGCAACGGCGATGTCCCGGCACATCTGCCGGGTCAGGGCGTTGTGCTGGGCGGGATTGCGCAGCCAGATCGTCCCGACCCCGGCATCGACCGTGACGTCGATGCCGGGTCCGGGCACCTGCGGTCCGGGCGGCATCATGAGCCGTGGCGGGCCGGGCGGAGCTTGACGTTGATCTGCTTGGTCTGGGTGAAGCCCTCGAGCATTCCCTCCAGCGACACCTCCCGGCCGATGCCCGATTGCTTGTAGCCCCCGTAGGCCTGGCCGACCACCTGGCCGCCCCCCTGGTTGACCTGGACCCACCCGGCCTCCAGCCGGTGCGCCGTGTCCAGGGCCCGGTCCAGGTCGTGGCTGAAGACGTAGGCAGCCAGCCCGAAGTGGGTGTCGTTGGCCAGCCGGACCACCTCGTCGGTGGTGTCGAAAGGGATCGCCATCAGCACCGGACCGAAGATCTCCTCGCGGGCCAGCCGGAAGTCGTTGCGGCCCCCGCCGAAGACGGTCGGCACGTGGTAGAAGCCCCGCGTCAACTCACCCTCGGTCGGTGCGCTGCCCCCAAGCAGCGTCTCGAGCCCGTCGAGCGTGCGTCCCTCGTCGAGGTATCCGGTGATGCCGTCGTACTGCTTGGCGTTGATCACTGCGCCCATGTCGCTGGCCTCGTCCAGCGGATCGCCGACCTTCATCGCCCCCAGGCGCGGCACCAGGCGGCCCAGGACCTCGTCGTAGACGTCGCGGTGGATGAACAAGCGCGACCCGGCAGTGCAGCTCTGGCCCTGCCGGGCGAAGCGGGAGGCCAGCAGGAGCTGGTCGACGAGGTCGTCGTCCACTGCGTCGGGGTAGACGATCGAGGGGTTCTTGCCCCCGAGCTCCAGGGACATGTGGGCCAGGCGTTCCCCCGCCTGTGCCGCAACGCCGCGGCCGACCTCGGTGGAGCCGGTGAACGAGACCTTGTCCACTCCGGGGTGCTCGGCCAGCGCCTGGCCGATGACCGAGCCGCGGCCGGTCAGGGCGTTGAGGACGCCGGCGGGCAGGTGGCGGTTGCAGACCTCGGCGAGCTTCAGGATGGTCAGCGGGGCGTCGTCGGCAGCCTTGAGGATCACCGTGTTCCCGGCTGCCAGGGCGGCCGGTACCTTGAAGCCGGCGATCATCAGCGGGGAGTTCCAGGGCAGGATCGCCCCGACGACGCCGAGCGGCTCGCGACGGGTGTACTGCAACTGGTCGTCGCCCGCCGGCAGCGTCGTGCCCTTGACTTCGCCGGCAACACCGGAGAAGTACCGGAACAAGGCGACGAGCGTCGCGACCTCGGGTCGGGCCTGGGTGCGGATCGCGTTGCCGGTGTCCAACGCGGTCAGGCGCGCGAATTCCTCGGCCTCGGCTTCGATGTCGTCGGCAATCAGGGCCAGCGGACGTGCCCTGCAGGTGAAATGCAGCGCGGCCCACGCCGGAAAGGCCTGCCGGGCGGCCTGCACGGCCAGTTCGACGTCTTCCGTGCCGGAAGCCGGCACACGGGCGATCACCGCGTCGCGCAGGGCGGGGTTGGCGACGTCGCGCCACTGCCCGGTGGCCGAGTCCCGGCGCTCGCCGCCGATCCACTGGGGCCAGTCCAGAACGTCCGAACCGGTGGAACGCGACGACTCGACGGAGGCCCCGGCGGCCTCGTTCGTGGCCGCGCGTGCTGCGGTTTCCCGGTCGGCGGTGGAATCGTCCGTGCCGCCCGTGGTGGTGTGCTGGCTCATGCTGCGCCTCCGATGGTCGTGTTCGAAGCCTGCTGGTGGGTGCCGTCGACGAGTTGGACGATGGCAGAGCAGTCCAGGCCCTTCTTCCCATCCTGCACCAGGGTCTCGAACATTGACGAGACCTGTTCGGCCAGGACCAGCGGGGTGTCGGTCTGCCGGGCCGCGGCGAGCGCCAGGTTGATGTCCTTATGGGCCAGCTCGGTGGTGAAGGTAGCCGCGAAGTCGTTGTTGGATGCCGCGGTGGGCACTACCCCGGGCATCGGATACCAGGTCCGCAAGGCCCAGCTGTCGCCGGAGGAGACGCTGGCGATGTCCCAGAAGACCTTGCGGTCCAGCCCGAGGCGCTCGGCCAGCACCGCGCCTTCGGAGGTGGAGGCGAGGTTGATGAAGAGCATCAGATTGTTGCAGATCTTCGCTGCCTGGCCCGTGGTGGCTCCCCCGGTGGCGATGATGTTTCCGGCCATCGGCTCGATATAGGCGCGGGCTGCTTCCACGGCGCCGGCCTCACCGCCGACCATGAACGTGAGGGTCCCGGCCTCGGCACCGGAGATGCCTCCCGAGACCGGGGCATCCACGAAGCGGTTGCCATGGGCGCTGGCCGCTTCGTGCAGGCCCTGGGCCGATTCGATGTCGATGGTGGAGGAATCAACCAGCAGGACGTCGGTGGCCACGTGTTCCAGCACACCGCCCTCGCCGAGGTAGACGGCCTTGGCGTGGTCGCCCTTGGGAAGCATGGTGAAGACGACGTCCGCTCCGTCGACGGCTTCGGCAATGCTGGCGACGGGGTGGACGCCATGGTCGGCCGCGGCGGCCAGCGCCTCCTCGCTCAGGTCGAAGCCGCGGACGGCGTGGCCCGCCTTCACCAGGTTTGCCGTCATGGGCCCGCCCATGTGTCCAAGTCCGATCCATCCTACAGTCGCCATTGCCTGCTCTTCCCTTCGCTGCGGTCCGTGGCGGGGCTCTGCCGCCTATGACCACCATCACATGCTGCTAAGGTGCATTCAAGCACTAAATCGGCATAACCGGTGTGCACGAATGCACAGGATGGATTTGAGGCCCCATGAACAGGTTCCCCAGTCCCGATGACCTGCTGATCCTGCTCACGGTGGCCCGGCTCGGACGCTTCACCGCCGTGGCCGAGGCCCTGGAAACCACGCATACGACCGTTTCCCGGAGGATCACGGCCCTGGACCGGCAGTTGGGTGGGCGCACTTTGACGCGGACCTCCGCCGGCTGGGAGCTCACCGAACTCGGCCGGCATGCGCTTCGGGCCGCCGAGTCGATCGAGGCGAGCCTGGCCGGCCTCACCACCGAGGTCGCTCAGGGCGCTGCCGAGGTCTCGGGCGTCGTGCGTGCCCACGTCAGCGACGCCTTCGGGGCGTACCTCGCCGGTCCTGCCATGGTGCGCCTGCAGCAGGACCACCCACGCCTGAAGGTCGAGCTGCTCAGCGCAACGCGGCGCGCCAGCCGCAACCGCTCCGGGGTCGACCTCGAAGTCGTCGCCGGACGCGTGGACGATTCGCGGGCCGAGGTCTTGGTCCTCACCGAATACGTCCTGCGCCTCTTCGCCAGCCCAGGCTACCTGCGCGAGGCCGGAACCCCGGCTTCCCTGGCAGACCTCGGGCAGCACCGCTTCGTGTCCTACGTCGACTCGGAGCTACAGGTCGCGGAGTTGGACTACCGCGCCACTGGATTGCCGGTGCCGTCGGCGGCCTTCCAGGCGACCAGCATCTTCGCCCAGCTCGAAGCCGTGCGCGCGGGTGGGGGCATCGGCATGCTCCCGTCGTATGCGGTGCATGGGGATCCGGCATTCTCCCCGGTCCTGTCCGGCTCCTTCGAACGCCGGGTCACCTATTCGGCGCTGGCGCGCCCCGAATCCCTGCGCTCCCCCGCAGTGCAGGCGGTGATCGGTGCGTTCCTGGCCGAAGCGCGGATACAGCGCGAGGCCCTGGTTTCCTGACCCCGGGCCACTTTCTCATCGTCGTCTCATCTACAGCGTCGACAATGGGGACATGGGTAGTCCAATTACGCGCCGCCTGACGGGCGCCGTCATCGTCCTGGTCGTGCTGGGCGCCGGCCTGGCCGGCCTGGCCCGGGTGCTGGCGTCCCCACCCGCCAGGGATCTGGGGCCCGGAATCGTCGTCACCCAGAGCCCGCAGGCCCCCTCGGTGGCCGCGCCCAACGGAACGGGTGCGCCCTCCTCGACCCCGCCGGCGGACACCGCCTCGGACTCCGCCTCCACGAGCCCCGCCAACTCTCCGGCACCGTCGAGCAGCGCACCACCGCCCGCCCGGCCGTCCTCGACCACCCCGGCGCGTGCTTCCACACACCCCCGGGCTCCGGTCACGCCCCTCCCCCCGTCAGATCCCGACGACGACGACGATGACGACGACGACGATGGCCCCGACAGCGACGAGGACTAGGATGGCCGTGCACCAGTGGTCCATCCGCTCCCGGGTGCTCGCCGGGATGCTAGCGCTCGTCGGCCTCGCACTCGTCCTGGCCGGCACGGCCATCTACGCCGTGGAGCGCGGGGAACTCAACGAGCGGTTGGACGATTCGCTGTCCCGCTCGGTCCAGGAGTTCCGCGTCCTGGCCGGGACCGGGCTGGATCCTTCCACCCGCAGGCCCTATGCCCACGCCGAGGAGCTGCTGTACACGGCCATGCAGCGGACGCTGCCCTCAGGCAACCAGGGGATGATCGGCCTGACCGCCCGCCGGTTGCAGTGGACGGCCCCGGATACGGTGCGGCTGCGGCTGGAAGCGGACCCGGGCTTCCTCGCCTGGGCGACCTCCCCGGACCGGGCCGACGAAGCCAGGATCGAGACGGTCGGCACGGCGGTGACGACCTACCGCGCCGTCGTCGTCCCCGTGCAGTTGTCCTCGGACCCGGAACCGGGCCGCTTCGTGCTCGCCTACGACTACGCGGCCGAGCTGCGCCGCATCAACCAGAACTTCGCGGTCTTCTCCGCCGTCGGAGTCCTGGTCATGCTGGTCGCCGCAGGAGCCGCCTGGTTGTTCGTGGAACGCATGTTGCGACCCGTTCGCCTCTTGCGCAACACCGCCCAGCAGATCTCCGAAACAGACCTCTCCCGCCGCATCGACGTGTCCGGAACCGACGAATTTGCCGAGCTGACCACCACCATCAACGCCATGCTCGACCGCCTCGAGGGCGCGGTGGAGGCCCAGCGGAAGCTGCTGGACGACGTCGGTCACGAATTGCGCACGCCGGTCACCATTGTCCGGGGCCACCTCGAAGTCATGGACGGAACGGATCCAGACGACGTGGACCAGGCCCGCGAGATCTCCCTCGACGAGCTCGGCCGCATGTCGCTGCTGATCAACGACCTGGTCACGCTCGCCACCTCAAACCGGGCGGACTTCGTCGTGCCACGACCCACGGACGTTGGCGTGCTGCTCGATGACATCCTGGACAAGGCCACCGCCTTGGGCGATCGCAGCTGGCGCATCGGCCATCGGGTCGAGGCACGCGTCTGGCTCGACCCCTCCCGGGTGACACAGGCGATGCTCCAGTTGTGCGCCAATGCCGTGAAGTTCTCCTCACCCGGCTCGGACATCCTCCTCGGATCGCAGCTTCTGGCCGCGCAGTCGGACGACGAGGGCGTACGACGCGTCTTGCGCCTCTGGGTCAAGGATGCCGGATCAGGGATCGACGAGGCGGACCAGCTGCGCATTTTCGACCGATTCGGGCGTGGCCGCAACAGCAGCCGTGCGGAAGGCTCGGGCCTTGGGCTGAGCATCGTCTCGGCCATTTCCGCGGCGCATGGTGGAAGGGTGTCCGTGGACTCCGCCCCGGGAGCCGGGTCCATCTTCAGGATCGACATCCCGGTCACAGGAGGAGACGGGCACACATGAGTCGGATCCTGATCATCGAGGACGAACTACGCATCAGTTCCTTCGTGGCCAAGGGCCTCAAGGCGGCCGGGCTTGCCCCCGTGGTCGCGGACACCGGCCACGAGGGCGGGGAACTGGCGCTGACTGGGGCCTTCGAACTCATCATCCTCGACCTGGGCCTGCCCGACGAAGACGGTTTCTCCGTCCTGAAGCGCCTCCGCGACGAGGACGTGACGACGCCGGTGATCATCCTGACCGCCCGCGGCGGCGTCGAGGACACGGTCGCCGGCCTCCGCGGAGGTGCCGACGACTACATGGCCAAGCCATTCCATTTCGACGAGTTGCTCGCCCGGGTCAGGTTGCGGCTGCGGACTGGGGACAACGGGGTCGACACCTCGGTCGTCCGCCACGGGAGCCTCGAAATGGATTTCCTGCACCGGAGGGCCCGCGTGCACGGCCGGGAAGTGGATTTGTCTGCCCGGGAGTTCTCGCTCGCCGAGGCCTTCATTCGCAACCCCGGCCAGGTGCTCAGCCGCGAGCAGCTGCTGTCCCGCGTCTGGGGCTATGACTTCGATCCGGGGTCCAACGTCGTCGACGTGTACGTGCGCTACCTGCGCAACAAGCTCGGCGGCGAGCGGTTCGAAACGGTACGGGGCGTCGGGTACCGCCTCCTGCCCGATGCGTAGCCGGACTCACGCCGCCCGGGCCGGCTCCCACTCGAAGTGCCGCCGCAGCAGCCGGCTCCACCGGTTGGCAGGCAGGTCCGTGTGCAACAGCGCCATGCCGATGCAGTACTTGCTCATGCTGACCGGGCGGATGCCCATGCGCGCCAGGGCGCGCTCGGCTGCGCCCCGTCCGTCAGCGGTCTTGGTCTCGACCACGAACAGGTCCGGCCCATGGAGCAGCTGCCGGCGATCGGCGTAGGTCAGATCCGCATCGCAGGTGAGCCGTTCGCCGTCGTGCGGGTCGACGAAGGTGGCCCGGACGTAGTTGCTGTCGAGCACCGGCTCCAAGCCGGGGACCTCTTGGCCGTACTCGGCCGACACCACGTCCTCGAGAAAGGACCTCGACTGTTCCGTGAGGATGCCCGCAGCGCGCGTGTCCTGGGGCAAGCGGTGCTTCACCGTCGCCCCGCGCCGGCCCTTGGTCTTGACCTCGAACATCGACAGACCGCTATCCACATAGGTCCGGGTGCGGACCTTGTACCGGCGCCTGCGTCCCTGCCGGTGGGCGCGGAACTGTTCAAAATCCGGGGTGTCGAAGTAGACCGAGGCATAGCGGAATGTACGTAGGCCGTCGATTTCCAGGACTCGGAACCGCTGGTCCAGGCTCTTGAGCAGGGCGGTGAATTGCTCCGGGGTCAGCAGGAACTTGCGGTCGACCCGGGTCTGCAGGGCCGCCTCGCGCATCACCTCATCCAGGGCGATCGGCCGGCGGTCGCGCACTGCCGCGTCCAACGCCTCGCGGGCGAGACCATGACGACGAGCGGACGAACTGGCTCTCCCCGGCGCCGAGGGCGACGGCAGCCGGTTCCCGCGCTTCCCGGCATGGATCTGCGTCTCCTTGAAGCTCATGACGACGTCTCCTGGGCGACGAGCGGACGACCAGCCAGACGGTAGGCTGCCTCCTCCTGGCGCTCCGGCGTTCGAGCGGCGTCGGAACGGATGTTCTCGGGATACGTCCTGAAGCGGACGTCGACGATGGTCAGGTCACGCACCAGGTCCAGTTCCAGAACGACGGTGCGCAGCACGCGCGCCTTCAGCAGATGCTCCAATGCGGCCGTCAACTCGTCCTTGCCCGGGTACGCGGCATCGAGGGTGACGGTCTGCCGCGCCGTGCGCGGCGCGAAACGGGGGTGGTCGGCCAGGAACATCACCAGCACCAGACCCGCCGTGACGGCCGGTGCGAACCAGGCCGGATCAGGATGCAGCCCGTTCACCAGGCCAACGGTCAGGGAGACGAAGTAGTAGGCGACTTCCTCTTGCGTCAGCGTGTCCGAACGCAGCCTGATGATCGACAGGATGCCGAAGAGGCCCAGCCCCAGCCCCATGCCGGCGCCGCTGCCCGAAAGCAGCAGCGTGACGGCGAAGATTCCCATGCTCAGCGCGACGTAGGCGAGCACCAGGTCGCGGCGGAAATGCCGCCGGAAATAGACCACGTACACCAGCACTGTCATGCCAACGACGTTTGCGGCCAAGGCCGCCCAGAAGGACAACATCAGAAACTCCTTTTCCCCAATTCTTTTCCTCTTGCCTAGAGCCTAAGGAACGTAAATGAGGGAAAAGGAAGGGGAAGATGAGGAGTCTCTCATCTTCCCCTCCGGCTCCTCGGTGGCGCCCGGCGCTTCTCCCGCTACAGCGTTCCGACCCCCTTCTTGGCGGCGTCAGCCTGCAGGGCGGCGGTCCCCTCGGCGTCCGCCTGGTCCACGTCTTGCAGCGAGATCCCGCGGGTCTCCTTGAGCGCCAGCACCGACACGGCGGTGATCGCACAGGCGATGAGCAGGTAGATCGCCACCGGAACCGAGGAATGGTACTTGTCCACCAGCGAGGTCGCGATGATCGGGGCCAGCGAGCCCGCGACGATCGAGGTCACCTGATAGCCCAGCGACACCCCGGAGTAGCGCATGCGGGTCGGGAACATCTCGGCCATGATCGATGGCTGGCCGGCATACATCAGCGCGTGGAAGCACAAGCCGATGGTGATGGAAGCCAGGATGATCCAGTCGTTGCCGGTGTCCATCATCGGGAAGGCGAAGAAGCCCCAGCTGGCACCGGTGATCGCTCCGAGCAGGTAGGTGGGCTTGCGGCCGATGGCGTCGGAGAGGCGTCCGACGGTGGGGACCACGAAGAAGTGGACCACATGGGCCAGCAGCAGCATGGAGAGGATATGCGAAGTCTCGATCTCCACGATGACCTTCAGGTAGGTGATCGAGAAGGTCACCACGAGGTAGTAGAGGATGTTCTCGGCGAAACGCAGGCCCATGGCGGTGAAGACGCCGCGGGGGTAGCGCTTGAAGACCTCGACGATGCCGTAGCCGACATTCTTGTTGGCCTCGATCTTCTTCTGTTCCTCCAGGAAGATGGGGGCATCGGAGATCTTGGTGCGGATGTAGTAGCCGATCAGGACGATGACTGCCGACAGCCAGAAGCCCACGCGCCAGCCCCAGCCCAGGAAGGCCTCCTCGCTCAGGGCAAAGGAGAGGAACAGCAGCACGCCGGTGGCGAGCAGATTGCCCATGGGCACGGCGGCCTGGGGCCAGCTGGCCCAGAAGCCGCGGCGGTTGTCCGGGCTGTGCTCGGCGACCAGCAGCACGGCGCCGCCCCATTCGCCGCCGACGGCGAAGCCCTGGATGAAGCGCAGCAGCACCAGCAGCACCGGGGCGCCGTAGCCGATCGCGTCGAAGCCGGGCAGGCAGCCCATCAGGAAGGTCGAGACGCCGACCAGGATGATGGAGAACTGCAGCAGCTTCTTGCGTCCGAACTTGTCGCCGAAGTGCCCGAACACGATGCCGCCGATGGGGCGGGCGATGAAGCCCACGGCGTAGGTCAGGAACGCCTTCATGATGCCGTCGAGGTCGGAGTCCGAGTTCGGGAAGAACAGGTGGCCGAAGACGAGGGTGGATGCTGCTGCGTACAGGAAGAATTCGTACCATTCGACGACGGTGCCGGCCATCGACGCGACGACGACCTTCTTCAATCCGGCTCCGAGTCCCCGTTGACCGGTTGGCGATTGTGCCGCCATGTTGTTGCTCCTCAGATTGATGCGATAAGCGAGTTGCCCGGCCAGCGACGAATGTGACGCACGGCACAGGCAGGTGCATCCCGAGTATTTCAGCGTCCCGGGGGCTTATCAACGAACATTCCCGTTCAGCGCATCTGCATTCCTGCACGTGCAGGGGAGGCCGCACATGCCCGCGTCAGCTGAAGCACCCCACCGCCACCGCGGCCATCCGGGGGGATCGTCTCTCCTCAGACGGGGATCCCGCCTGCTCCCTTGAGGCTCTTCATCACGATGGTCGATGTCAGCTTCTCGACTCCTGCCAAGCCCACTAGGACGTCGTCGTAGAACTCCTGGTATCGGGGCAGATCGGCGGCCATGACCTTGAGCAGGAAGTCCGGCTCGCCGAAGAGGCGCGAAGCCTCGACGATTTCCGGAATCCCGGTCACTTCTTCCTCGAAGGCCCGCATGTTCTGCCGGTCCTTCAACGTCACGAAGACGAGTGCCTGGAAAGCCAATCCGACCTTGGGCCCGTCCAGGACCGCCCGGTAGCCCGAGACCACTCCCGCCTGCTCCAGATCTCGGAGCCGGCGATGGCAGGGCGCCACCGTCAGCCCGACCTCCGAGGCAAGCGCGGTGACGGTCATCCGGCCATCGTCCTGCAGCAGGCGCAAAATCATTCTGTCAATGTCATCAATCACGCAATGATCTTATCGCCGGAACCTACTTCAGACGCAGGATAGGTAAGCACTTATGGCCACAATCTCCCTAAGCTTGTCCCGATAGCAACAGCATGACGCAGGAGACCGACATGGACCCCCACCTGATCCTCGGATTCGCCACCGTATCGGTCGCCTTGGCCCTGACACCTGGCGCCGATTGGGCCTTTGCCATTTCCTCTGGGCTCGGTGGACGCCGGATCGCCCCGGCAGTCGGAGGCCTGCTCGGCGGCTACCTGCTGCACACGCTGCTGATCGTCGCCGGCTTGGCCGCACTCGTGATCGCCATGCCGCAATTGCTCGCCGGGCTGACGATTGCCGGGGCCGCCTACCTGCTCTGGCTCGGTGTCTCGACCACGCGTTCCTGGCGTTCAGCCGGCTACACGGCAGCCGCCGAATCCGGCCAGCCACAGCCGGGCAACGCCGGCAGCTTCCTAAAGGGTCTGGGCACCAGCGGCACCAACCCGAAGGCCCTGCTCCTATACCTGGCCCTCATCCCGCAGTTCATCGACCTGGATGCGAATCTGCCAGCGCCCGTGCAGACCGGCATCCTGGGCATATCACACCTGCTGGTCTCCGCCATCGTGTACACCGGGGTGGCCTTCGGCGCGCGCCGCCTGCTGGCCAGCCGGCCATCGGCGGCGCGCATCGTGACCCTGGCCAGCGGTGTCATCATGCTGGCGTTGGGCGCCCTGTTGCTGGCCGAGCAGATCGCGGCATTCAGCGCAGCCTAACCGTTACCGGACAGACAGTGTGCAGCAGGAAAACCGTTTCCACGGGTATCTGATGGTTGCCCACAGGCGCCGCAACTCAAGTGCCAATTCTGCGGCTGTTCGTTGTCCCCCTGTCGCCGTTGCCCGGGGCGACCCCCTGACCCCAGCTCGCTCTAGAACGCTTGGACCGATGTTCTCGGGCAGCATGCAGGGCTCAAACAGCCGCGTTTGTGTGCCGAGCAGCAGTCTCGCGCAGCTGTTCTGCGTAACCGTAGATCTCGTCAAGCGACGATATGGGATGCCGGGTTTCGACTTTGTCATCGTCAAAGACACCCAGATACTTTTGCGACCTGTTGAAGTGCAGACGTGCAATAGGACGTCGGTTATTGTCGTCCAAGAGGACCGCGCAGTAGGATTTGGCGTCGCGATAGACGACACGATGAGGCTTCACATGACTGCATACGATCGCCCGGACGATCTGGAATCCTTCGAGCTCCTCAAACGTCGTCTCGACTCCGTCATCAGCTAGATCCGCTTCAACTACTTCGGCGCTATTCACCGACGCTGCCATTTCCTCCTCCGAGGAGGCAGGACCGGAGGTGTCCCGCAGCGCCGCCTTCAGCCTGTCGTTCACCTGATCGCTCAGGAACTGGCGCGACGCCTTCTTGACCAGCCCGGAGAACTGCTCTCGCACGCGTGCCGTAAACACTCCGTCATATACCTGGCTCGACAGGAGCTTTACCCAGTTTTCGTCGGGCTCCTGAAATTGCTTTCCGATCACGCGTTTAAGATGACCGATGTATTTCAATTCTTCCGCGGAATTGATGATCGATTCCAAGTCGAAAACTTCCTTGGAAAGCTTCTGAATCTCCGGAACCAGGGTCTCGTCGATATCGCTGAGATCGAGGATCAGGAACGGCTTGGAGTCCATGCGGTTCGGAGCTTCCAAATCAGTGTAGAACTGATAGATCTCGCCATTCGTCAGGACAGCGATGCGCGCTGTGGTGGCGGCAAAATAGCGGAACAGCTGTGAGGCGTTCTCTATAGTCAACGGCCCCAAGGAGCGCTTGCATTCAATGAGGATCTGAACTTCGTCGTCTTTTACGATGGCGTAGTCAATCTTCTCCCCCTTCTTGATGCCGACGTCCGCCGTGAACTCGGGAATGACCTCCAACGGGTTGAAGACGTCATAGCCAAGCACCGTGGAAATGAACGGCATGATAAAGGCGTTCTTGGTTGCCTCTTCCGTCTCGATGGCGCCGCGCTGATGTTTTACCTTTGCGGCCAATGCCGCCAGGCGCTCAGATAGTTCCACTTTCCCCCCAATTCAAGTTGTTGCTCCATTTCCCACACTACCGCTGTTCCCCACGCGGCTGCTTCCGGGCACTCGGTCCGAAACGGTTAGACCGGTACTAATCTTTTTGGAACATCCTCTGCGTCACGGGCAGGGCTTCCAAGACTTACCGCCCGGCGCATAGCAGCGAGGTCCTGTGTATCCGGGGTAGGGATTGCTGGACTTCTTAGGAGCAGTTTTCCTCTCAGGCGCGGCCGGGCGCTCAGTCGTTCGACGGACGGCTTGCCGTTCGGCTCGCTGTTCTGCGATTCTGGCTGCTTCTTGAGCAGCGCGCTTGCGATCCGCCACCTTCGCAGCTTCTCGCTGGGCCTTGGCCTTCCGAACTTCTTCTGCTTTTTGGATAGCTGCCTTCCGGTCCTGCTCAGCACGCTTGGCAGCTGCGGCTTCCGCCTTGGCTTTCTCTGCCGCCTTCCGCTCCTTTGTCGTCAGGACGTTTTGTTGCCTCTTGAGCCAGGATTTGCGCTTCGTTGCCCGTTTCACAGCAGTCGCCAGCTTCGGGGCCAATGTCCCCGCCACCGAGGTTCGCACACCGGAGCGGACCGCGTCGGCCGACTCATCGGCCCCATGAAGAAGCGCGTCCGCTGCTTCTGCTACCGATATCGCTGCGACAGCGCCAGCGAGGAATGCCGAAGCTTCCTGGGCTGTGGCTGGAGCCTCTGTTGTCAGCGCTGACAGGTCCTCAAGCGCCGTCTGGACCTGACCGGGAATCGAACAGTCGACTTCCGGGCTGAAGAGACCTGCCTTGCGAACGGATGCCTCCTCTTGGGCTTCTCGCACATCTTCGTAAAAACGGTCATTGGGCTCGAAAAGTACCGCTACCCCGTAGCCTGCGCGAGCGATTTCCGCGTTGATGAATTCCCCGTTATGGAATACGCCTGCCAAAGTTCGTTCGTATTTGTCAGTTCGTTCGACGTCGTATTCCAAGTGGACGCTGCTTCCGACCGGCAGTCGCTGCTTCAAGTACTCCGTGGCCTCCGGTCCCAGACACTGCACCGGCGTGTCGGGCTTTTTGGTCTCTGGTGTGTCGACGTTGAGCAACCGCACCGTTCGTTCATCACCGTTGAGTGAGGCCACGAGGGTATCGCCATCGATAACACGGACGACGGTCGCTTCGCCTCCGTCCGTCTGCTGGCCTGCGTCTGCAACCGTGCAAGCACTCAAAATGAGGCTACCGCTGAGGAAGGGCGGCGGCAAGTGCAATACTCTTGCGCGGCAACTCCATTTTGGACCCGAGACGCGACAAATTTCCCCCCAATTATCCTGAACACATTTAGACCAGAATATTATCGGCTTCCGCCCGGTTCATCGTTATCCACGGGGACAAAGACGGCAGTAGCGCCCTGGGCCGGAACGGAGCGGTTCTACAAAGACCCGTCCTGCATGCGTCGTTTTCTGCCGCCTCAGCCGGTGGCCAAATCCCGCTCGTACAGGCGGGAGCCCCGCCTGAAGACGCCGCAGGTGATGTAGTAGGCATTCACGCCGACGTTCAGGACGACCAGCGTGGCCACATAGAGGACCGTCGCCAGGGCCGGAACGACGTCGGGCGGCAGGGTGAAGGCCATCAGGACGCGGCCCGCGGCGTCGGCCAGCAGCCCCAGGGACCACAGCACGGTTGAAACCCGCCACATCCTGCGGAACCGGCTCGATTCCTCGTACAGGCCGTCCCAGCCGGCGGGCCAGTTCCACCGCCCCTCGAGCAACGGACGGCTCAACGAAAAGACCACAGGGCGCCTGGCCCGGAGGCTGAGCGCGAAGACAACGGCGGTGGCAGCGGTCAGCACCGCCCCCTTGGCCAGCAGGAAGCGCTCGTCCCCCGGCACCGCCGAGATGAGCAGTGCCCCGACGGACATGAACGAGAAGTAGAGCGCGATCCGGCCCACGACCTTGCCGCGTACCAGCTGGTAGACCGACGGGGCCGCGGAGAGCACCCCGGTGACCAGCAAGGCGGCATAGACCCCGACCCCCAGACCGCGCAGGAGGTAATACAGGCCAACTGGCACGGCCAGCGAGATGAGGAACACGATCACCGCGCGTCCCCGGCGCCGTCCCGCTGGCGCTGCCGTCATGGCTTCTTGCCGTCACCCTTGTCGGACTTGGACTTCTTGGACTCCTCGGCCTTCTTGGACTCCTCGGCCTTCTTGGATTCCTTCGCCTTCTTGGATTCCTCCGCTTCCTTGGATTCCTTGGCCGCTTCCTCCTGGGCTTCCTTCTCGGCCTCGGCCTTCGCCTTGGCCTCCGCGGCGGCCTCTTCCCGCTCGCGGGCGCGCTCGGCGGCGGCACGCTCGGCCGCGGCCTCTTCGCGCTTGCGTTTCTCCTCCGCCTTCTTTTCCGCCACGAGCTTCTTCTGCTCGCCTTCGACGGAGTCCAGGCGCTTCTTCGCGGCCGCGATGGTGGTGGCGATCTGCTTGTCCCAGCGCGGACGCTCGGCGGCATAGACAACGGCCTGAGCACTGCCCTCCGGGACCTGCATGCCCGCCAGGGCCTCCTTGGCCGCGACGCCGTCGGAGACGATCGACTCGAGGTCGGAGACCATCGTGTCCGCGGCCTCGACGCTCAGCGGTGTGGATGTGGGGACGGCTTTCATGCGCTTCATGACCGGCTGGACGGTCGAGGCGACTGTGCAATCGCGGCTGCCGTCGAACAAGCCGTCCCCGCGCTGCTGGGCCTTCTGCTGCCCGGCCAGGACACGGTCGTAATAGGGGTTGTTGGGGCTGTCCTTCTCGGCGACGGCGAAGCCGGCCTCGGCAACCTCCTCATTGACGAAGACACCTGCGGAAAAGGCGGCGGCCCGGTTCTCCTTGCGCTTGGGCGGCAGGTCGTCGTCGTACTGCAGGCGGACCTTGTCCCCCTCGCGCAACACCGATTTCAGGTGCTTGGTGGCCTCGGCGCCCAGGCACTCGGCCTGGTCGCCGTCCACGGGTGCCAAGACGTTGAGCAGGTCGACGGTCTTCTCCTTGCCGTCGACCGAGGCGATGAAGGTATCGCCGTCCACGACGCGCACCACCTTGCCGCCCACGTTGGGAACGTTTCCATTGGGGGCGTCCATGCGGCAACCGGCCAACGACGTGGTCACCACGAGGGCGCCCAACACCATGGCAGCGGCTTTCATCAATGGGCGATTGTTCAGGGACGATGGTGCGACCACGCGCTAGCCTCCAGTGGGTTTCAGGGAGTGTCCGCGGTGTGGGCCTGCGGGGCCACGGCATCCGCCGGCCCCCGCCCGGACCACACTCCATGTACGACGGCGGCACCCCGTTGCCGGGGCATCCATGCTCCCGCGCGACCCGCGGCAGTGGTGCTGCGGGCTGCGGACTGGCGGAAGCGGTACCGCGTCAGGCGGACCCACCTGCGGGACGGGACGCGGCGGGGACAACTGACCGCGTCGATTTTACCGTGAAATCCCGGCGTGCCATAGCCGGTCGGGGTAGCCGGGCCGTCAGCGAGCGGGTCCGAGGCTCTTCTGCACCCCGCTGCCCACCAGGACAGCGCAGCCGAACCAGATGGCCCCGGCCGGACCGAGCGGTGCCGCGATCAGGCCGGCCGCCAGCGGCATGACGACCTGGCCCAGTCGGTTCCCCATGAGGCGCACGGCCAAGGCGGAGCCGCGCCAGGAGTGCGGCACGGACTCGGAGATCAGCGACATCGTCAGCGGCTGGCCCAGCCCCAGGAAGATCCCGCCGGCGAAGAGCAGCACCAGCGTCGCCCACGGGGTGTCGATGACCAGGGCGGGCACGGCGAGGCAGATGCCGGCCCCGTAGAGGCTGCCCATGAGCAGTATCCGGCGCGCGATCCGGCGGCTGAGGTAGGGCAGGAAGCCGCGCGAGATGATCGTCCCGGCGCCGCGGGCGGCCAGTAGCATCCCGATCCATGCCGGCGAGACGCCGTGCGCTTCACCCACCAGCGGCAGGAAGGCGGTGAGGATGTCCAGCATGGCCAGGAGGGCGAGCGATGCGAGCATGTTGGACCGCACACCGGGCCTGTTCAGGATGGCGCCCATCGTCGGGCGGCCGGGACCGCCGTCGTCCTGTGGCGCCGGTGCGGACAGGACGGCACGACGGCGGCGCTCCCCCGGCGCCGTGCCCCGGCCGCGGGTTCCGCCGCGGCTGGCGATGATGCCGGGCAGCAGGACGGGCAGGACCGTCAATGCCAAGGCGGCTCCCAGCCACATCGAGAAAGTCGTGCCCTCGGCCCGGGTTCCGGGCCCGATGCCGGCGCCGTCTCCCAGGAGCAGGCCGGCGACCAGCGGACCGGCGATCTGGCCGCCCGCGTAGGCCGCGGTGAACCACCCGAAGCCCCGGTCCAGCTGGTCGTTCGGGGAGAAGCGGGCGATGGCCGATTGCCCGGCGATCGTGAAGATGAGGTGGCCCATGCCCAGCACGGCGCTGGCGGCGGCCACCCAGACGATGGTGCCGGCGAGCGCCAGTGCGGCGGCACCGGCGGCGAGGACGAGGGCGCCGATGCCGACCATCACGCGCAGCCCCGGGATCCGGTCGGTTAACCGGCCCAGCCACATGGCACTGACCACCGGGAGGATGGCGTAGGCGGCGGTCACCAGGCCGACGGCCGTCGCGTCGGCGCCCAGGTCGATGAGCTTGTAGGTGGTGACCGGGCGGACGAGGTTCAGCGCCGTCTGCGAGAAGAAACCCGCAACCACCAGCGTCCACAACCAGCCCTGGGACCGTGGACCGGTGGACGCTGACGACATGGGGCCTCCGGTTCGGGCAGTGCGGGCAAAACGTCATCAGGTTACCCTCCCGGCCGGCCCGGGCACGCATCGTGCACCGACGGAGCCGCTGGCTGCCGCCGGACCATGCTCAGGCGGAGACGACCGGCAGATCCGCCCAGTCGGTGGTGTAGCGCGGGGAGGCGAACTCCCGCTTCATGGTCCACCCCGCCGGCTCGGCCAGCCCCGCATGGCCTAACCCGATGGCCGCCTCGCCGAACCGGGCCCGAACGTCGCCGAGCAGCGTGCCCATGTCCGGCTGCCCTGCCTCGTCGGTGAACGCGTCGAACGTGGCCTGCCCGGTGGCCGGCTCGAGCCCGGAGAACATCACCCCGGCACGCACATACCGGGTGTCCGGCACCATGCGCCCGCGCATCGCCGATACGGCGGCGCGGGTCAGCACGATCGGATCCTGCGTCGGCGCGGGCAGCCGGACGGACACGACCGGGTTCGACGCCTGCGGCCCGGGGGCCTGCGCGTCGGCCCCTTCCCCGGAACCGGAGGCCGGGGCGGCGGCCGCGAACCGGCTGACCCCGGCGCTGACAGTGAGCATCGAGGCCCGCAGGCCCTCGGCCGCCAGCCGGGCGGCACCGCGTTGGGCGTACAGCGCCATGACCTGCTCCATGTCGGCACTCGTGGTGACCGGGGTCGAGAAGCTGCGCGAGAACATGATCTGCGCCTTGTCCGCCCGTTCCTCCACCTCGGGGATGCAGGGGGTGCCGTTGAGTTCGAGCACGGTGCGCTGGAGCACCACGGAGAACTTCTTGCGGATCATCAGCGGATCGGCATCCCGCAGGTCGGCGATCGTGTCGATGCCCAGCGCATTGAGCCGCTTCCCGGTCCGCCCGCCCACGCCCCACAACCCCGTGACGGGAACGCGTGACTGGATGCGCCGGATCTCCTCGTCCGGAACGCTGCCCAGCGAACAGACCCCACCCAGGCCCGGGTTGCGCTTGGCCACGTGGTTGGCGAACTTGGCCAGCGTCTTCGTCGGTGCCACGCCCACGCAGACCGGCACCCCGACATGGCGCCAGACCGCCTCCCGGATCCGCCCGGCCGTCGACCGCAGCGCCCCCTCGTCTCCGGGCAGCCCGATGAACGACTCGTCGATGGAGTAGACCTCCTGCCACGCCCCGAACCGGCCGATCACCTCCATGACCCGCGCGGACATGTCCCCGTAGAGCTCGTAATTGCTCGACCGGGCCACCAGGCCCAGCGCCGTGGCACGGCCCTGCACCTGGAACCACGGCGTGCCGGTCTTGATCCCCGCCCGCTTGGCCTCCTCCGAGCGCGCGACGACGCATCCGTCGTTGTTCGAGAGCACGACGACGGGGCGCCCTTCCAGCCGTGGGTCGAAGGCGCGCTCGCAGGAGACATAGAAGTTGTTCACGTCCACCAGCGCCAGGCGCATGGCGCTCACCGCTGCCCCCGGCTGTCCGTGCGGCAGGGTTCCGCGGATCCGGCAGTGCCGAAGCCATGCGAGATGATCGGTGGCAGGCCCGTTTGGAGGCGCTCCAGCACATGGCGTTCGTGCGGGACCAGCAGGTGGGGCAGGTCGTCGATGGCGAACCACCCGACCTCGGAGGCCTTGTCTGCTTCCCGGACGCGGGGGCAGCCGGTCCAGTTCGTGCAGGTGAAGAAGAAGTCGACCCGGGCGGTGTCGGTGCCGTCCAGCTGGGCCCGGTGCATCACGCTCAACGGCATCAGGTCGGCGGGGGCAACGACGACCCCGAGTTCCTCAAGTGCCTCCCGGGCTGCCGCCTCCTCGACGGATTCACCGGCCTCGACATGGCCTGCAGCTGCCGTTGACCACCAGCCGTCCATGTACCCGGTTCCGCGGCGCAATTGGAGCAGGACCTCTTCGCCGCGCCGGAAGACAACATAGGCCACTGGCACCAGGGTGGACCGGGCCCCCGCGTTCGGCTGCCCTCCGACCCCCGGGGGCTCAGACATGGTGCAGGCAGCGCGTGACGACGCCCCAGATCTTCAGGTCCTCCAGCTGCGGGACGGCGAGCGGCCGGGAGGACGGCTCGTCGGTCTGCAGGCTGACCCCGGATGCGTCGGCGGCGAGCCGTCGGATGACCAGTTCACCGTCGAGCACGGCGATGACCACCTTCCCGTCCCGGGGCTCCACGGAACGGTCGACGATCACCTCGTCGCCTTCGCAGATGCCCGAAGCGGCCATCAAATTGCCGGAGACGCGCATGATGAACGTCGAGGTGCGGTCGCGGATCAGGTGGCGGTTCAGGTCGATGCCGCCGTGGAAGTAGTCACGGGCCGGCGAGGGGAAGCCGCTGGCTTGTCGCCCCACGGTGGAGCCGCCCGGGATGTCTTCCCCGGGCCCGGTGCCGGGAGGGGGCACGTGGACGGGGTCCTGACCAAACACGACAACCCCCTGGAGTAGAACATACTTTCGATGACAACTCTAGCACCGCAGGGGCGCGCACCAGATGGGGCATCCCTGCCCTCCGACACCGGCGGCGGAGACGGCCTTCAGCAGGGCGCCAAGGGTCCGGTGAAGTCCGCGGCCGCCCGCAGTGTCGCCGCGGCCTCCTCTCCGTTGATGCGCGCCAGGGCCATGCCGGCCGTCAACAGGGCGAACAGCAGCCGGGCGCCGTCGGCGACCCGTGCGGCGGACGCCCCGTCCCCCGCCGCGGGGACGTCGCGGAGCAGTGCGGCGGCGAAGGCGCCGGTGACCTCCGCGCGGTAGGCATCCACGGCGGAGCGGACCTCGTCGTCCTGCCCGCTGCGCCCCGACGCGGCAGCCAGCAGCAGGCATCCCCGTTGTTGGCCGCCCGCGCTGCCCAGCACGGCCTCGGCGATGGAGTCGAAGTACCCGCGCAGGCCCTCAGCCCCCGTCGGCGCGGCGGCCAAGGCAGCAAGGCGGGGGCGGACGACCTCGTCCAGGTAGCTCTGCACGGCGGCGTCGAACAGTCCCCGCTTGGACCCGAAGGCGTTGTAGAGGCTCGACCGCCCCAGCCCGGTGGACCGCTCCAGTTCCGGCATCGCCGCGGCGTCGTAGCCCCAGGTCCAGAAGACCTCCCGCGCTGCGCGGACGACCTCGTCGGTGTCGAATGCCCTGGTCCGTGCCATCTGTGCTGCCGCCTGTCCCGGTCGCTTGTCCCGTTCGCCCTGCGGCGGTGCGCCGTGGGTGAACTTCGTCTCGAATTCCCATTGTGTACTGGTCGTTCCAATATTGTAGGGTCATCGCAGACCGCGACACCACTCGTCCGAGGGAGCAGAACCATGACCTCCAGCACGCACATCCAGCTCGCCAGCCGCCCCACCGGATGGCCCGACCAGGACAACTTCCGCACCGCCGTCGTCGATCTCCCGGCGCTGGACGCGGGCGAGGTCCGCGTCGCCAACGAGTTCATCTCGGTCGACCCCTACATGCGCGGGCGCATGAACGACGTGAAGTCCTACGTCCCGCCCTTCCGGCTCGACGAGGTCATGACCGGGGGCGCGGTCGGCCGCGTCGTCGAGAGCCGGGACGAATCCCTGGCCGTCGGCACGCCGGTCCTGCACAGCCAGGGCTGGCGCGACATCGCCCAGGGCCCGGCCGCCGACTTCCGCGCCGTCGCCGAACTGCCCGGACTGCCGCTGTCGGTCTACCTGGGCACGCTGGGCATGACCGGACTGACCGCGTGGGTCGGCCTGCTGGAGATCGCGTCCCTGCAGGAGGGCGACACCGTTTTCGTCTCGGGGGCCGCCGGCGCCGTGGGCACCATGGTCGGGCAGATCGCGCGGCTCAAGGGCGCCGCCCGGGTCATCGGCTCCGCCGGCAGCCAGGAGAAGATCGACCTGCTGACCTCCCGGTACGGCTTCGACGCGGCCTTCAACTACAAGGACGGCGACATCGACGGGCAGCTGGCCAGCGCTGCTCCCGAGGGCATCGACGTCTACTTCGACAACGTCGGCGGAGAGCACCTCGAGGCCGCCATCGGGGCGATGAACGACGGCGGACGCGTGGCACTGTGCGGGGCGATCTCCCAGTACAACGCCACCGAGCCGGCTCCGGGGCCGCGGAACATGGCCAACCTGGTTACGCGGGGACTGCGTCTGGAGGGATTCACCGTCGGCCACTACCAGCAGCACTTCGGGGCCTTCGCCGACCAGGTCGGCGCATGGCTGGTCCGGGGCGACATCGTCTTCGACGAAACCGTCGTCGACGGCCTGGACCACGCGGTCCGGGCCTTCCTGGACCTGCTGCGCGGGGCGAACACCGGCAAGATGGTCGTCAGGCTCTAACCGCGTCGGGCGGCTGTCGGCGGGCCTGGCTACCGGGCCCGGTCGTGGAGCCAGGAGACATGGCCCTGGATCATGTCCGCCGCCGCCTGCCGGTCTCCGTCCCGGACGGCGTCGAAGATCGCGTGGTGCTGCGACTTCAAGTCGTCCAGGACCTCCGGCGAGCCACCCGCCGCCTCCATCGCCTCGCGGATGTAGCCGCTGATGGAACTTCCCAGGGCCTCCATCAGCGTCTCGACGACCGCGTTGCCGCCCAACCTGCTCAGCGCCACGTGGAAGCGGGCGTCGAGCCCGTGGAACTCCTCGGGGTCCAGGCCCGGTGCGTCCATGGCCTCGAGCAGTGCACGCGCCTCCTCCAGACCGGCGAGTTCCGCCCGCTCTGGGGCGTTCCGGGCGGCCCAGGTCTCCAGCAGGATGCGTGTTTCCACGATGTCCGCAACCGGGAGCCGCTTGGCCGCGAGGTGGAACCGGAGCGCGGCCGAGAAGCCCAGCGACGGGTTCGAGACGATGACCGGCCCCGACTTCGGGCCGGCATTGGTGGGGACCTGCAGGATGCCCATGACGTCGAGGATGCGGACGGCTTCGCGGACCGAGGCGCGGGAGATGCCGTATTTCTCGGCCAGGGCGCGTTCCCCCGTAAGCCGGTCCCCCAGGCGCAGCTGCCCCGAGCCCAGCCCCGCCTCAATATCGGACAGCAGCGCATCATAGGTTCGCCGCGGCGCCGGCGGGTCGGCTGCGTCCGACACGGGCACGGGCTGCCTCGGCCCTGAATCCGGCACCCTCAGATCGCCCTGCCGGGGTTCAGCAAACCGTCCGGATTGAACACGTCGCGGATCGCGCGCTGGATTCCCAGGGAGACATCCCCCAGTTCCTCCTGCAGCCAATCGCGCTTGAGCAGGCCGACCCCGTGTTCGCCGGTCAACGTGCCGCCCAGACGCTGGGCCAGGTGGAACATCTGTGCGAGCGCCTCCTTGGCCGGGCCGTCGGTGATCGATTCCCCGGGCTCGACGGCGATGATCGGGTGCAGGTTCCCCTCGGCGGCATGGGCGACGGTGAAGATCCGCACGCCGGTTCTGCGGGCGATTTCGTCGAGTCCGGCGAAGGCCTCGGCCAGGCGGTTCCGGGGCACGCCGACGTCGCAGATCGAGACCCTGCCCAGCCGCTCGACCGCCGGGATGGCGGCCCGACGCGCCGCCATCAGCGCCTCGGCCTGGTCGGCATCGGTGGCCTGCTCCATCGAGGAGGCAAACGGCCGGATGGCCTCGATGAGGACCTCCTGCTCCAGGTGCGCCCCGTAGCCGTCGGTCTGGGCGAGCAGGAAAGCCGAGCCTCGGGCGGCGTGGTCGGTGCCCTGTGCCGCATCGACCGCCTCGAGCGTCTTTCCGTCCATGAGCTCGAGCACCGAGGGCTGCACCCGGGCGGCGATGATGGCCGACGCGGCCTGCGCCGCTGCTGCGACGTCCTGGAAGTAGGCGACCAGCGTCGCGGTGTGCACGGGCTTGGGGCGCAGCCGCAGGGTCGCTTCCACCACGATCCCCAAGGTCCCCTCGGAGCCGATCATCAGCGCGTTCAGGTCGTAGCCCGTGACGCCTTTGATGGTGCGGCGTCCAGTGTCGAGGATCCGCCCGTCGGGCAGCACCACCCGCAGCGCCAGGATGGATTCGCGGGTCACCCCGTACTTGGCGCACCACATGCCACCGGCGTTGGTGGCGACATTCCCGCCAATCGAGCAGATCGCAGTGCTGGCCGGGTCGGGCGCATAGAAGAGCCCATGCTCGGCGACCGCTTGGTTGACCTCGGCGTTGAGCACGCCCGGATCGACGACGGCGATCTGCTCCACCGGGTCGATGTCCAGGATCCGATTCATCCGCGACACGTCCAGGACCACCTCGCCGGCCCGGGCCGCGGAACCACGGGCAGGCCGGTGCCGGCGCCGCGCGGAACCACGGGCACGCCCAGTTCCGTGGCGCGCCGCAGGGTGTCAACGACGTCGTCCACAGACTCCGCGTAGACGACCCCGACCGGCAGGGACGGGGAGACATACCCCGACCGATCCGTGCTGGCCCGTGCCCGGTCCTCCCGGTCGGTGGAGGCGTGCGGGGCGGCCCCGAGCAGGGCTGCAGATGCCGAGAGCCTGGAATCGACGGGTGCCGTGTCCATGAGGCCCCCTTCGTCCGGGGCCGGGATCCGACGTGCGCGCCAGCCCGGCACCGCCGTCGTGCATGAAAAAACCGGCCCCGATCGTGGTGATCGGGGCCGGTTCGGTGCTGCGCGGTGGCTAGGCGTCGACGGTGATGACCGTGACGACCGGCTTGCGGCGCATGGCGCGGTCGGACCAGCGCACCAGGGCCTGGGAGATCGCGCGCTCGGCGTCGGGTCCGGTCTTGGGGCCCTTGAGCCCGCCGAGGGTCTTCTCCACGATGCCCACGGCCTTGCCGAGGTCCTTGTCGGAGAACGTGAAGCCGACCGGGAAGAACTCGGGGTCCTCCTCCAGGGCGCCGGTTTCCGGGTCGACGATGGCCAGCACGGTCAGCGCGCCGTCCTCGGCCAGGCGGATGCGGTCCTGCAGGGACTCCTCCGTGGCCGCGCCGGCGACCATGTTCTCGACGTAGACGTAGTCGGCGGCGACGTTGCCGGAAACGCGGGCGACGCCGTCCTTGAGGTCGACGGTCACGCCGTCCTCCAGGACCAGGGCGTTCTTCGGGTCCACGCCGGTGCGGATGGCCAGTTCGGCGTTGGCCTTCAGGTGGCGGTGCTCGCCGTGGACGGGCATGACGTTCTTCGGGCGGACCAGGTTGTAGCAGTACACCAGCTCGCCGGCGGAGGCGTGCCCGGAGACGTGGACCTTGGCGTTGCCCTTGTGCACGACGTTGGCGCCGAGCTTGGTCAGGTCGTTGATCAGGCGGTAGATCGAGGTCTCGTTGCCCGGGACCAGCGAGGAGGCCAGCAGCACGGTGTCGTCCTGGACCAGGTCGATGACGTGGTCCTGGTTGGCCATGCGGGCCAGGGCGGCCATCGGCTCGCCCTGGGAGCCGGTGCAGATGATGACGACCTTCTCCGGGGCCATCTTCTCCACCTCCTTGAAGTCCACCAGCACGTTGCGCGGGATCTTCAGGTAGCCGAGCTCCTTGGCGGTGCCCATGTTGCGGACCATCGAGCGGCCGACGAAGGCGACCTTGCGGTTGTACTTGTGGGCCGAATCGATGACCTGCTGGATGCGGTGCACGTGCGAGGCGAACGAGGAGACGATCACGCGGCGCGGGGAGGTGCGCATGACGTTGTCGATGGCCGGCAGCAGTTCGGCCTCGGCGGCCATGAAGCCGGGGACCTCGGCGTTGGTGGAGTCGGGCATGAACAGGTCCACGCCCTCCTCGCCCAGCCGGGCAAACCCGGCCAGATCGGTGATGCGGCGGTCCAGCGGGAACTGGTCCATCTTGAAGTCGCCGGTCTCCAGCACCAGGCCCGCGGGGGTGCGGATCGCCACGGCCAGGCCGTCGGGGATGGAGTGGTTCACGGCCAGGAACTCGAGGTCGAAGGGGCCGAACTTCTTGCGCTCGCCCTCCTTGACCTGGACGACCTTGGGCTTGATGCGGTGTTCCTGCAGCTTGGTCTTCACGAACGCCAGGGTCAGCCGGGCGGAGATCAGCGGGATGTCCGCGCGCTCGCGGAGCAGGTACGGGATGCCGCCGATGTGGTCCTCGTGGCCGTGCGTGAGCACGACGCCGACGACGTCATCGAGGCGGTCGCGGATCGCCGAGAAGTCGGGCAGGATCACGTCGACGCCGGGGTGCTGTTCCTCCGGGAACAGGACGCCGCAGTCGACGATCAGCAATTTGCCGCCGTACTCGAAGACGGTCATGTTGCGGCCGATCTCGCCCAGGCCGCCCAGCGGGGTGATCCGCATGGCTCCCTTCGCGAGGGCGGGCGGGGTCTGGTGCTGCTTTTTTCTCAAGAGGGTCCGTTCTCTGTGCGGTGTTGTTTTTTCGTATCCGGCCGGCAGCGTCGGTTTTATCGGTCGACGCCGGAGCAAACCGGGAAAATCTGGGGCGTCCCGAGGCATGGCGACGGACGCGTATCTATTCCGACTTTACCACCGCTTGCCCACCCTGGCCGTGCCGGCTGCCCTCACCCGCCGCCCCGGTCACCCGGCACCACGTAAAGTTGTCCCTTGTGTCAGCCGTTCCCGCCCCCGCCACCGTCAGCAGCGTCCTGCGCCATCCGCGCGCCCTGACCACCGAGGTCCTCGCCGGGATCGTCACGACCCTCGCGCTCATCCCCGAGGTCATCTCCTTCTCCGTCATTGCCGGGGTCGACCCGCAGGTGTCCCTGGTGGCCTCGGTGGTCCTGGCGGTGTCGATGTCCTTCCTGGGTGGCCGGCCGGCGATGATCACGGCCGCCGCCGGGTCGGTGGCGCTGGTGGTCGGCCCCTTGGTGAAGGCACACGGCGTCGAGTACCTGCTGCCCACGATCATCCTCGCCGGCCTGGTCCAGGTGGCGTTCGGGGTCTTCGGCCTCGCCCGGCTGATGCGCTTCATCCCGCGCTCGGTCATGCTCGGATTCGTCAACGGCCTGGGCATCATGATCTTCATGGCCCAGGTCCCGCACGTGTTGGATCTGCCCCCGCTGGGCTACGCGGTCTTCGCCGTCGTCCTGCTCATCGTGGTGCTGCTCCCCCGCTTCGCCACGGTGGTCCCCGCGCCACTGGTGGCCATCGCGATCGCCACCGCCGCCGTCGTGCTGTTCAACTGGAACATCCCCAACGTCGCCGGCGAGGGCACGATCGGCGGGCCGCTGCCCGGGCTGACCGCGCTCGGGGTGCCGGTGAGCCTGGAGACGCTGCACCTGATCTGGCCGACGGCCCTGTCCGTGGCCTTCGTCGGGCTGCTCGAGACCCTGCTGACCGCCAAGGTCACCGACGACCTGACCGAGACGCACTCGAACAAGGGCCGCGAATCGTGGGCGCTGGGCGTGGCGAACCTGCTGGCAGGGACCTGGGGCGGCATCGGCGGGTGCGCCATGATCGGGCAGACCGTGGTCAACGTGAAGCTCGGCCGGGCCCGGACCCGCATCTCCACGCTGGTGGCCGGGCTGTTCCTGCTGCTGCTGATCACCTCGCTGAGCGACGTCATGGCCCGCATCCCGATGGTCGCCCTGGCCGCCGTGATGATGGTGGTGGCCGTGCAGACCGTGAACTGGCATTCCGTCAGCCCGGGGACGCTGCGCCGCATGCCGGTCCCCGAGACGCTGGTCATGGTCCTGACGATCGCCTCCGTCGTGGCCACGGGGAACCTGGCGGTCGGGGTCGGGGTCGGCGTGCTGCTGGCCATGGTGCTCTTCGCCCGCCGCGTCGCCCGGGTGCTGGTGGTGCGCCGGAACCTGCACGACGACGGTGCCACCGTGGGCTATACGGTGGCCGGTCCGCTGTTCTTCGGCAGCAGCAACGACCTGGTCGAGCAGTTCGACTACGCCGAGGACCCCGACCGGGTGGTCATCGACCTCTCGGCCGCCCAGCTCTGGGATGCCTCGACGATCGCGGCGCTGGACGCCGTGCGCGACAAGTACGCCAAACACGGGGCGACGGTCTCGGTGACGGGCCTGGACGAACGCAGCTCGGCGCTGGACCGGCGGCTCTCGGGGTTCCTCAAGGGCTGAGCGCCCGCCTAGTTGCCGGCCTGCGTGTCGAGTACCTCCAAGGCCGCGGCGTTGATGGTGGCCCGGAAGGAGGGGCTGCGCTCCGCTTCGGCCAGCAGGGCCCAGTACATCGTGGGCAGGGCCGCCGGGTTGACGCACAGCAAGCCGCCGGGTTGACGCACAGCAACATGGTGCCGCCGGCCGTGAAGAACGTCTTCGCGCGCGTGGCGTAGCTCCACGGGGATAGCTGTCTGGCGTTGCACAGGTCATCGGAGATGACGATCCCCTTGAAGGCCAGGTCGTGGCGCAGCATCGTCTTCATGATGACCGGGGAGAACGTGCCGATATGCCGCAGGTCGATCCGGGTGTAGTAGGCGTTGGAGACCATGATCCAGCGGGTCCCGTGGTTCGCCGCCCGCGCGAAGGGCCGCCGGTAGGCGCTGTAGCGGGTGGTGATGGTGTCCTTGACGTTCCCGGAGGTGTCGGTGTTCTTCGTGACCCGGCCCAGGCCCGGGAAGTGCTTGACCACCGGCGCCACCCCACCGGCCTTCATCCCGCGGGTGAACGCGTCCACATCGGCGGCCACGTGCTCCGAGGTGTACCCGAATTCGCGGTGCCAGTAGCCAATCGGCGAGTTGTACGGGGCGAACGCAGCACTGGGAACCGTGTCGCCCACGGGCGCCAGGTTGACGTTGACGCCGGCGGAGCGGAGCTGGCGCGCCCACTTCGCCGCCTGGGCCTGCAGGTAGGCCGTGGACCACGTCCCCTGGTGCAGGGCGGTGGGCATGTCGGTGAAGCCGGGCCCGTTGAGGACCTGGACGTACCCGCCCTCCTGGTCGGTGGCGATGAACCGGGGCAGCCCTCCGGTGGACTGCTGGCCCACGGTGGCGTTGACCCGGGCGACGACGGCGTGGGTGGCGGCGGTCCCGCCGTTGCGCCTCGAAAGGAAGACATTGCCCACGTGGAAGCGCGTCAGGGTGTTCAGCGTCGTGGCGTTGGCGCCCGTGGCCGGAACCCCCATCATGAGCACCTTGCCGATGCGCTGGTACAACGTCAGGCGAGCCAGCTGCTGGGCGGGGGTCAAGGCCACCGGGGAGAACCTCGCCACCAGGGCGAGGGCCAAGGCCCCGGACGCTGCAGGGCGCCCGAACCGGCGGGAAACGACAGGGACCATGGCACGCATCGCGGCCTCTTTTCCGGGTGAAGCTGGGGCCGATTCTAGTCCCGTTCGGCCCGGATGCGCCCGGCGGTGAGGGCCGGAACAGCGGGACCGCGTTAGCCTTGGTGCATGCCGACCATCGACCGGGCGCTTGAGGACCTGGACCGCGCCCTGGCCGGGCTCCGCGCTGCAGCCGCCGCTGACGGTGACGACCATCGCGCCCGAGTGGCGGACTGGGTCGAGGGACTCTTCGCAGGCACGCGGCACCGCGCCGAGATCCGGACGGCGGCCGCCCGGGCACTGACCCTGTGGCGTGGGGGCATGGGGTCGTTCCAGGACCCGGGGACCGCGGTGATGTCCGAGGCCGTCGGGCAGCTGCGGGAGGCGCTTCAACGCTGCCGGTCGGTGTTCCTGCGCCCGTAGCCGGCAGGCTCCAAGCCCGGGCTCAGGCCGGGTCCTCCTCGAGGAGGTTGCGCTCCAGGGCCCGGCGTTCGTCGTCGTTCAGGGCCCGGGAGGCGGAGCGGCCCTCGCCCAGGGGCACGATGACCGTGCTGCCGACGAAGACCCTGGTGCCGCCCTGGATCCCGGTGTGGCGCAGGGTGAAGGACTTGGTTCCGATGCGCTCGACCGCGAGGCTGATCGTCATCTCCGGGACGTATTCGGCCTGCGCCAGGTAGTCCACCTTCAGGGAGGCCACCACGACGCCGGCCAGCAGGGAGGAGAACCCCTCGCCGGTGCGGGTCCAGCGCACGCGGGCCTCCTCCATGAGGGTGACGATGCGGGCATGGTTGAGGTGGCCGTTGGCGTCCTGGTCGGACCAGCGCAGGGCGATCGTGAAGTCGAGTGAACTCATGTTCGGATCCTATCGGCGCCGCCGGTGCACACACCGCCCCCGAGGCCGGGCCGGGCCGTTGTTACGATGAACACGCCGCTATCCCGCCGGGGTGCGTGGCGCCCGGGGCCGCGGAGTCCCGGGCCGGTGTCGAAACCCTAGGAGTCGAACATGTCAGCAGCCGACCTTCTCACCGACAACCACCGCGAGTACCAGCACGGGATCTACCAGCAGTTCCACGAGCATCCCGAGCTCTCCATGCAGGAGCACCGCACCGCGGAGGCCATCGAGGGTGAACTGGCAGCGTTCGGCATCGAACCGCTCCGCTGCGGCGGCACCGGCGTCGTCGGGGTGCTGCGCAACGGCGAGGGCCCCACGGTTGCCTTCCGCGCCGACATCGATGCCCTGCCCATCCGTGAGGACACCGGCCTGCCCTACGCCAGCACCGCCAGCGGCACCCTCGCCGACGGCACCGAGGTCCCGGTCATGCACGGCTGCGGGCACGATTCGCACGTAGCCTCCCTGTTGACCGCCGCCCGCATCCTCGCCGCATCCACCGACACGTGGTCGGGGACCATCGTGTTCATCTTCCAGCCGGGCGAGGAAACCGCCGCCGGTGCGAAGGCGATGGTCGAGGACGGGCTGTGGGACAAGGCCCCGAAGCCGGAGGTCGTCTTCGGCCAGCACGTGATGCCCGGCCTGGCCGGCACCGTCTCCTACATGCACGGCCACCCCATGACGCAGGCCGATTCGTGGAAGGTCACCCTGCACGGACGCCAATCCCACGGCTCGCAGCCCCAGGATTCAATCGACCCGATCGTGCTCGGCGCGGCCACCATCACCCGGATCCAGACCATCGTCTCCCGCGAGGTCGATCCCCGCCGCGCCGCCGTCGTCACCATCGGCACCTTCCGCGGCGGGCTGAAGGAGAACATCATCCCGGACACCGCAGAGTTCACCCTCAACGTGCGCACCTTCGACGAGGACGTCCGCGACCAGATCCTCTCGGCCCTGCGCCGGATCATCTCCGCCGAGGCTGCAGCCTCCAATGCCCCGGAGCCGGACATCGAGGTCCTGACCGTCTATCCGCCGAACCACAACGACCCCGCCGCGACGGATGCGCTCGCCGCCGCCTTGCGTGCCGAACTCGGCGACGACGCGGTCATCGACGGCGAACCCGCCATGGCGTCGGAGGATTTCGGCACCCTCTCGGCGGCGATCGACGTGCCCTCCGTCTTCTGGTTCTTCGGCGCCTACACCGCCGAGACCATGGAAGCCGGACACTTCCCGGTCAACCACTCCCCGCGGTTCGCCCCGATCATGGAACCGACCCTGGAGACCGGCACCCGGGCCGCCCTGGCCGCGATCCTCTCCCGCGTCGGCACGGCGGCCTGATCCGGTGCACACGATGAAGAGGCGCCGCGGCCGGTGAACGTCATGCTCGTGCTCGACCTGCTCGGCGTGTTCTTCTTCGCGGTCTCCGGCTCGCTGCTGGCGGCCCGTCGAGATTTCGACATCGTCGGCTCCATCATGCTGGCCTCGCTCGTCGGCCTGGGCGGCGGCGTCATCCGCGACCTCGTCATCGACCAGGACGTCCCGAACGCGTTCCGGATGCCCATCTACATCCTCCCGCCGGTACTGGCCGTCCTGTCCGTGTACTTCCACCTCTTCGGGGTGCGCCGGCTGCGCCGGACCTTGATGATGTTCGACGCCGGAGGGCTGGCCCTGTTCTGCGTCACCGGCACCATCACCGCGCTCGAGTCGGGCATGGGGGCGGTGACCGCTGCCCTGCTGGGGCTGACGACGGCGGTGGGCGGCGGGATCATGCGCGATGCGGTCTCCAACGAGATACCGCAGGTGTTCAACCCGCGCGGCGTCTATGCGATCCCGGCCATGGTCGGGGCCGCACTGACGTCGTCCTTGTGGACTCTGGGCTGGCTGAACGCGGTGACGGGCACAGTGGTCGCCGGCCTGGTGTTCGGCGCCCGGGTGCTCTCGCTGCGCTACGGGTGGCGCGTGCCGTTGGCCTCCGGGATCGGGAAGTCCCTGCCCTAGACGACGGCCCGGTCGATCCGGCGGTGGTACCGCATCCCGGCCAGCCCGCCCAGTATGGCCCCGACCAGCGGGACGAGCACGGCGATCACCAGGGCAACGATCCCGCCGGCACCCAGCGCCCCCTCGTCGAGGGGCACGCGCGGCAGGATGTTCAGGCTGCCCAGGACATTGAACTGGCTTCCCGCGATCGCGCCGATCCCGGCCAGGACCAGGGCGATGACGATGGCCCACACCCAGACCGCCACACCCTGGCGGATGCCGTTGAACCGGGCCATCCGCCCGGCAACGTAACCGCCACAGTAGTAGGCGACGAGCAGGATGATGCCCAACGCGATGGCGCTGGCGACGCCGACGCCCTCCATGTTCTTCGAAGCCTGGTTCACGAGGTCCTCCGCGGACGAGCCGTTGGCCAGCCCGATGCCCGCCCCGGCGGCGGCCAGCAGCGCCGTGAGCAGGACGCTCATGCCCATGGCCGTCAGCCAGCCGAAGAAGGCCGAGCCGATCTTCACGCCGCCAAACCGCCGGCGCTCCTCGGCCCGGAAATCGGCGGCCCCGTTGCCACCGTCCGGTTCGACCCGGGCCCGGTGGTCCGGTCCGTCCCGCCCCTCGTCGTTGTCGGCTGCCCGCGTGGCGCTGATGCGTTCGGTGGGTTGGTCGCCTCCGGAAGCATCCGGGTGGGGGTGCTGGGTACTCATGAGGTTGTCTCCTTGTGTACTCGATGGGACACCGGCGTCGCCGGGTGCGCCTTTCGGCACCTGGCCACACTCGTCATTCTCCTAGCGCCCCGAAGCGCTGACAACGGTTTGCGCAGGTCATGGCCACTCCGGTGCACCTGCTGCACGCAGTGGACCAGGCGCTGCACCCGGACGCATGAAAGGGGCGGGGCCGGACGGCCCCACCCCACCAGTATGTGCAGGTTCAACCCCGCAGGAGCCGGTCAGCTCTCCTGGACGTTGGACTTGGCCTCTTGGGCCCGGTCCTTGACGTCCGAAGCCTCGTTGGCGGCCTGGTCCTTGACCGAGTTCATCGACTCGGTCGAGCTGTCCTTCAGGTCCTGGACCGCTTCCTGCGCCGGTTCCTTCATGTCCTGCGCCACCTCCTTGGCGGCGTCCGTCACCTCGTGGGTCAGTGGTTCGGCCTTCTCCTTGATCGTAGTGGCCGCCTCCTTCTCCTTCTCACTCGGCGGGATGAGCGCGGACACGAGCATGCCGGCACCGAAGGCGATCAACCCGGCGGCCAGGGGGTTGCCCCTGGTCTGGGCCAGGGCCTTGCGCGGTGCATCCCCGGCCGCCTGACGTGCCTGGTCGACGCTGTCGTGGGCCGAGGTCCCGGCGTCGTCGGCGCTGCCCATGACGGAGTCCTTGACCCGTCGGACCGAATCGCGCATCTTGTCTCCCTGCCGGTGGGCTATCGACGACGGGCTGACCTTGTCGGCCAGCGCGTCCACGTCGGTTCCGACGTGGCTCCTGGTCTCCTCGATTTCTGCACGGATTTCTTCTGGTGTCTGGCTCATGGCGTGTCCTCACCGGGTTTCATGGTTGGGGGGATTTCCTTGGCGGTGGCCGTTGTTTGCGGCAACCCCTTGACTGATTTCAACTTCTTCTTGCCGACGAGGGCGAGGATGGCGGCGATGATGGCCCACACGACGGCGACGATCACCGTGGCCCAGCCGTAGCCGACCCAGTTTTCCAGACCGAACATCAGCGCCAGCGAGAGGAACAGCAGCACGAAGTGTGCCGCCACGCCCGCGCCGGCGAACATCCCGGCCCCCTGGCCGGCGGAGCTGGCCGATTCCTTCAGCTCCGCCTTCGCCAGCTCGACCTCCTGGCGCATCAGCGTGGAGACGTTTTGGGTCAAATCACTGAACAACTCGCCGAGCGAACTGTTGGCGGACCGCTCCTCCGCCTCGGACTGGCCCGGTCCGTCAGGTTCGGCGCTGGCACCGGAATGGGGAAGTGGGCCCGGCCCCTGTGGGTGGTTCGTCATGGTCAATCCCTACCTTCCGCCGGGGCGCGGGCCGGTGGCCCCTGGCGAGGCAACGCCCGGGTTGCTGCCGGTGCCGCCGACCCCGCCGGAGCCGATCGTGGGGCCGGCGGTGTCGATGATCGGCTCGCCGACCCGGTTCGGCACGGGCTGCGGCGCCGTGGGGACTCCACGGTTCGCCGCCGGATCCTGTCCGGCCTGTGGTTGCCTGCTCCGTTGTTGGGCCGGCCCATCTTCCTGTTCGTCCTGATGGGCGCCGACGAGTCCGCGCGTCATGCGTCCGGCCAGCAGCCCGGCCCCGGCGGCAACGGCCAGGAAGGCACCGGGACGGCGCCGGGCGAAGCCCTTGACCTCGTCGAGCAACGATCCGGGGTCGCGGTTGTCCAGCCAGTCGGCCGCACTTCCGGCCCGGTGGGCCGCCTGTCCGACGAGCGATGTGGCCGTGCCACCGTTCTCTCCGCTGTCGGCCATGGAGCGCAGTTCCTCGCCCAGGGAGCGCAGCCCTTCGGCGACCTTCTGCCGTTGCGCCCCGGCCTGTTCACGCAGGTCGGTGGTGAGCTCGCCGAAGAGATCGCGGGCCTTGTCGCCGGCTTCGTGGGCGAGGTCGGCCGCCTCGTCCTTGGCGCTGCCGGCGACGCGCTTTGCACTGTCAGCACCTTCTTGGCCGACCTGGCGTGCCTCGTCCTTGGCTGCATCGGCCTTGCCTGACGATTCGGACGATCCGGATCCGGTGAGGTCCGCGGGCACTGGCCGACGGGCTTCGATCGTCTCCTGGAAGGTCGGCTCCGTCAGCGGCGGTGGCGGTGGAGGGGTCGTCGCACCGGGGGACGGACGTTGTCCCGGGGTCGCGGCATTTCGGCCGCCATCCGGTGCGCCGAAGGGGGTGGATGGATTGTCATTCGTACTCATGGTGGTCCTCATTTGCTCGCATGGTTCGGTGGATGGGCGCCGGGGTTATCGGGATGCCGGCCTGGGCAGTTCCTGCACGCGGTCGCGCTTGGGGGCCGACAGCACCCCCAGGGCGATCATGCCGACGCCCAGGACCAGGTGGAGCCAGTTGTCGGCGTTGTTCAGCGGAACGAAATTGGCTGCCGATTCGCCGCCGACGACCAGACCGTAGATCCACAGGATCAGGTAGATGATGCCCCCGGCCACCAGATAGGACTTGCTGCCGGAGATGCTTCTGGCGAGAGCGATTCCGGCAATGCCGAACAGCAGGTGGACGATGTTGTGCAGGATCGACACCTGGAACAGGCCCAACAGGAGGGCTTCGGAGTGATGCCCGGCGAACTTGAGGCTGTCATACCCGGTGGTGACACCCGGGATGAACCCGAGAATCCCCACCAGCAGGAAGACGATTCCGACGACCATTGCCACCTTCTGGATGGCCGACTTGCCGGTTGACGTGGTTCTGGGAGTTCTGGATGTGTTGCTCACGTAGTTCTCCAATCTCTTGGATCTCTTGCGAACTTCGAGTCGAGCGGGTGCTGTGCCGCTGCCGGGTACTTACCCATCCATCGATCCGATCATGCACCTTGGCCGGGACTTTTTTCCGTGGTGCGCCGGGTGATGCCCGGCTGCCCACAGCGTGTCTGGCGTGCATAGCCTGTCTACTCAAGCTGGTCTAACGGTAGGCATGACGCTGCACGCTGACAACGATTTTTGTCATCGCATGGAAAATGAGCCGCAGATCCGGCCCCTGTCCGGGCGTCTGCCCCGGGGAGCAGCCCAGTGATCTTCCGCGGCCCGATGCCGAAATAGTGGTGGTGCAGGAGCCCGGGGAGGCAGACTGGCCCAGACATGGTTCCCGACCCAGGAGTGATTTCATGCTCTTCAGTTCAGACCGCCGGGACAACAGCCCGGACCACCGACGCCTGTATGCCGCGTTCGAGATCGCCTATACGGTCGTTGACTTCACCGCTGCCGGGCTCTTCATCGTGGGCAGCATCCTCTTCTTCTCCGAATCCCTGATGATCCCGGGGACGTGGTGTTTCCTGATCGGATCGTTCTGCTTCGCCCTGAAACCGACCCTGCGGTTGATCCGGGAAGTGCGGTTGGCGCGGCTAGATGACCTCCAGCAACTGGCCGACCGCGCCCGCGGTGACTGACGTGGAGTGAATGCGAAACCGGCCCCGGTCCACCTGTGAGGGCGGGCCGGGTCCGGTCACGTCGGGTCAGGCGGAGACGGCAGCGCCGGCGGATGCCGTCGCGGCGTCCGGCAGGTCGCCCGCGAGGATCATCTCGGCGGCACGCTCGCCGATCATCACCGAGGGGGCGTTGGTGTTGCCCGTGGGCACCAGCGGCATGATCGACGCGTCGGCGATCCGTATCCCCTCGAGCCCGCGGACCTTCAATGTCCGCGGATCCACGACGGCGCCGTCATCCACTCCCATCCGGCAGGTGCCGACCTGGTGGTGGTAGGTCACGACCGAGTCGCGCACGTACTGCTCCAGCTGTCCGCCGGTGACGTCCGGGCCCGGGTAGACCTCGGTGGCACCCCAGGCTCGCAGGGCCGGCGAGCGGCCGATGGCCCGGCAATGCTCCACCGAGGCCACCAGTGCGTCCACGTCGGCCTGCTCGGACAGGGCCCGCAGGTCGATGCTGATCGGGTCCGTGGCTTCCGGTCCGGTCAGGCGGATCTCGCCGCGGCTCTGCGGCCGGACCAGTCCCCCGAGCATCGAGAACCCGCCGTCGGCGCCGGTCATCTCCCCGGCTGCGTAGTCCTGCGAGTACATCGGCACCGAGAAGAAGATCGGCTGGGTGTCCGGTGTCGCCAGGTCGGGACGGGACTTGGCGAACAGGTGGACCTCCGCGGGTGCAACGGTCAGCGCCTGGAGCGGCTCGTCGGTGGAGAAGATGACGGGCGAGAGCAGGTGGTCCTGCAGGTTCTTGCCCACCCCGGGCAAGTCGTGGACCGGCTCCACCCCGACCTCGGCCAGCTCGTCGGCGGGCCCGATGCCCGAGCGCAGCAGCAGCTCGGGCGAGTTGATCGCCCCGGCCGCCAGGATGGTCTCGGCAGTCCGGATGACCCGGGTGCCGCCGTCGTGCTCCACCTCGACCCCGGTCGCCCGGCCGCCCTCGACGACGAGCCGTCGCACGTGGGCGCCGGTGAGCAGGGTGAGGCGGGGGTTTTCGACGACGGGCTGGAGGTAGGCGTGCCAGGTGTTGAAGCGGCCGCCGTCGCGCACGTTCAGCTGCATCCGCGAGACGCCCTCGGGGTCCCCGGAGTTGTAGTCCTCGTTGAGTTCGAACCCGGTTTCGACGGCGCCGGCGAGCATGGCGTCCTGGATCGGGTGGTGCTCGTAGCCCGTGCTGACATCGAGCAGTCCCCCGGCTCCGCGCGTGTCCGAGGCACCGCCGTCGTAGTCCTCGATCTTCTTGAAGGCCGGCAGCACCTCGTCCCAGGACCAGCCGGGGCAGCCGAGGTAGGCCCAGGTGTCGTAGTCCTGGCGGGCGCCGCGGACCCAGATGGTGGCGTTCAGCGCGTGGGAGCCGCCCATGACCTTGCCGCGCGGCAGGTGCAGGCTGCGCCCGGACGCGCCGGCCTGCGGGACCGTGTAGTAGTCCCAGTCCTGCTCGCTGTGCCAGAGGGCACCGAGGGTGCAGACGTTGGCGATGTCGGGGTTGGCATCCGTCTCGCCGGCCTCGAGCACGGCGACGCGGTGGCCGGCGTCGAGCAGCCTGCGGGCGATGACATTGCCGGCCGATCCGGCGCCGACGACGAGATAGTCGAATTCATCGGTGTCCATGGTGTCCTCCCCTAACCGGCAATGACCTGGGGGGTGCCCAGGGCCTTGAGGCCGGCGACGCCGAATTCGAGCCCGTAGCCGGACTGCTTGGCCCCGCCGAAGGGGATGCGCGGGTCCACGGCGCCGTGCTTGTTGATCCACACGGTGCCGGCCTCGATGCGTGCGGCGACCTCGCGGGCGCGGGCGGGATCGGCGGACCAGACGGAGGCGCCGAGGCCGACGTCGAGCCCGTTGGCCATGGCGATCGCGTCCTCCAGGTCGGTGTAGCGGATGATCGGCAGGGCGGGGCCGAACTGCTCCTGGGCGACCAGCGGGTTGTCGTTGTCGATGTCGGCGACCAGGGTCGTCGGGTAGAAGTAGCCGGGGGCGTCCGCGTCCGGGTTGCCGCCGGTGAGCACGCGGGCGCCGGAGGCCTTGGCGGCCTCGACGAGCTGCGCGACGATGTCGTACTGGGCCCGGTTCTGCAGCGGGCCGAGCACGTTGGCCTCGTCCAGGCCGTTGCCCATCGGCATCTTCGCCGCCAGGTCCACCAGGGCGTCGCAGACCTGGTCGTAGATCGCGTCCGGGACGTAGAGGCGCTTGAGCGCGGCGCAGGTCTGCCCGGTGTTGATGAAGGCACCCCAGAAGAGGTCCTCGGCGATGGCCTGCGGGTCGACGTCGTCCAGGACGATCCCTGCGTCGTTGCCGCCGAGCTCCAGGGTCAGGCGCTTCACCGTGTCGGCGGAGGAGCGGATGATCGCCTTGCCGGTGGCGGTGGAGCCGGTGAACATGATCTTGTCGATGCCCGGGTGCCCGGAGAGGGCCTCGCCGACGTCGCGGCCACCGGAGACGACGTGCAGCAGGTCCGCCGGCAGGGCATCGTTGAGCACCGCGCCCAGGGCCAGGACGGACAGCGGGGTGTACTCGCTGGGCTTGAGAACGATGGTGTTGCCCATGCGCAGCGAGGGGGCGATCTGCCAGATGGAGATCATCATCGGCCAGTTCCACGGGCCGATCGCCCCGACCACGCCGAGCGGGCGGTAGTGGATGGCGGCGTGGGACTCGCCGTCGTCGACCACGACGTCGGGTTCGAGTTCGAAGGCGGCGGTGGCGCGCAGCCAGGCGGAGCAGGCACCGACCTCGAAACGGGCGTTGGGCCCGTTCAGCGGCTTGCCCTGTTCGCGGGAGAGCAGTTCGGCCAGCGGTTCGGCGTTGGCTTCCACGGCGTCGGCGGCACGGTTGAGGTAGTCGCTGCGTTCGGCGTGGGACAGGGCGCCCCACCGCGGCTGGGCGGCGCGGGCGGCGGAGACGGCGGCGTCCAGGTCGGCGGTGGTGTGCACGGGGGCGCGGCCGACCTCCCCGCCGGTGGCCGGGTCGTTGATCGGGCGCGATTCGCCCTGCGGGGCGATGCGGGCCAGGAGGTCCTGGTAGGTGGCTGCTGCGGTGGCCGGTTGCGTGGACATGCCTGCTCCTTGGGCTGGGGTGCCGCCGCGGTCGCGGCGCGTGGTGGCTTGGAACCCATTGTGCCCCGGGTCACCACGGCGTGGGTTGACGATCCCCGCGCGCGGCTTGTTCTGCAGTGCGGGGTTCCTGCAGGTGCCATGACGGCTACCGCCGCGTTTCGGCATCCTCCGACGTCGGTTGCCGTCGCTCGGCGATCAGGTCTTTGTTGCGCAGCAATCGCAGGGCGGTGACCAGGAGGAGCCCACCGAGCATGTTGAAGGCCAGCGTGTAGCCGAACCAACCGAGCCAGTCCAGGTAGCTGACCGGTGCCCCGGCGTGGATGGCGCCGAAGATGATCAGCGAATCCAGGATGGAGTGGAAAAGCTGCAGTCCGGCGAGCAGGAAGCCACCGGCCATGGCCGCAATGATCTTGGCGACCGTCGACTCGGTGCCTTGTTGCATCCGTGTCATCAGGGTGATGGTGCTCCCGCCTAGGATCGCCAGGCATACCGACTGCCAGGTGAATCCCGCGTCCACGAAGTGCAGGGCGGCCTTCTCCAGGTCGGGCTCGAACTGGGGGAACGCAACGGCCACTAGCCACATGAACGCCCATCCGCCGACCAGGTTCATCACGAGCGTGCCGCCCCACAACTTGGCCAGATGCGCGATGCTGGCCTCCTTCGCGGCCACGGCGGTGATCGGCACCAGGAACCCCTCCGTGAACAACTCGCTCTTGGCCAGCAACAGGGCCACGAACCCGATGCCGAAGGCCAAGCCGGCCAGCAGGTGATCACCCGTCTCGTAGAGGACCGCCAGGTACGCCATGACGCCGGCACCGACCTCAAGTCCGCCAAACGTTCCGGTGACGAGGACGGTCGTCCATGATCGGGCCAGCCGCGCGGCGCCCTCTGCGACGATGCGATCGAACGATTCGGCGATCTCGTCTTCGACGGGCGCATCCGTGTCCCCCAGCTTGCGACGGCGTTGCTCATCACTCATGGTGTTCTCCGGTCATCGGATGGGTGTAATTGGACTGCGGTCGTGCCTCGCGCGGGCCATGGTGCTATCCGTGCCAAGGCCCATGGTAGGGGTCCCAGCCGACTGGCGCAGCAGTTCGGGCCGTTCCTGCCCATCCGACGTAGCCTGCGGGGTGGAGTCGACATTGATCCTCCCGGGAACGCGGGTGGGTCTCCGGGCGGCGCCGGGTCCGGATCCGCCCCGCCCGGCGATCCCGGCAGCTTGCTGTGCCCGTTGCTGGTAACGCGGCCATGGTGCTGCCGATGATGCCGCCATGGTCGATGTCATGGGGGGTGATGACCCTGGCTCCCCTGTGCCGTCGGACCCCACGGGTCGTCTGGTCCTTCCGGAGCGGGACCTGCCGGCAGCACGAGCGTGGAGCACGGGCGCAGCGGGCGCCGCATCACCTGCCAGCTGGTTCTCCGCGGATCCAACCTTTGCCGCACGTTTCCTATCCAGCCCGGACGCGGAAAGCTAGCGTGGTGGCCATGCGAGTAGCCATTGTGGGAGCAACCGGGAACGTGGGGACGGCACTGCTGCGTCGCCTCCACGCCGCCGGCGTCGAGCGCGGCGAGCCGTTGGAGATCGTGGGGGTCGCCCGCCGCCTGCCGGGCGCGTCCGACGCCGCGTACGGGGGCGTGCAGTGGAACGCCATCGACATCTCCGCGCCGTCGAGCCGCACGGAACTGGCCGCGGCGCTGGAAGGCTGCGACGCCGTCGTGCACCTGGCGTGGCTGTTGCAGCCGAACCACCGGGAACCCGTGATGCGGGCGACCAACGTCGACGGGACGGCCAACGTGCTGGCCGCCGCCGTCGAGGCCGGCGTCGGCCACGTGGTCTGCGCGTCGTCCGTGGGAGCATACAGCGCGGGTCCCAAGGACCACCGGGTCGACGAGAGCCACCCGGCCCGTGGAATCCCCTCCTCCCATTACAGCCGGTTCAAGGGCGAGCAGGAGGCCCTGCTGGACGCGTTCGAGTCCGACCACCCCGGGACCCGCGTCGCCCGGCTCCGGCCGGGATTGATCTTCCAGCCCGACGCGGGCAGCGAGATCGGCCGGTACTTCCTCGGTACCGCGATGCCGCAGTTCTTCCTGCACCGCCTGCGGCTGCCCCTGCTGCCGTTCCCCCGCGAGTTCGTCTTCCAGGCCGTCCATGCCGACGACATCGCCGATGCCTACTGGCGCGTGCTCGACCAGAAAGCCGGCGGTGCGTTCAACATCGCCGCCGAGCCGGTCGTCACCCCCGACGCCGTCGCCTGGCTGCTGGGGGCACGCCGGTGGCTACCGGTACCCGTCCCCCTGGTGCGAGCGGTGGTCTCCGCCCTCTGGTCCGTGCGGCTGCTGACCACCGATCCCGGTTGGGTGGACATGGCACAGGGTGCCCCGATCATGGACACCCGCCGTGCCCGCACGGAGCTCGGCTGGAGCCCCCGCGTCGATTCGCTCGCCGCCATCCGCAGCGTGCTGGACGGCCTCGGCCGGGGCGCCGGCGTCGCCGCATCGCCGCCCCTGGTGCCCCGCCACCATCCGTCGACCCGTCCGTAGCGGCCCACCGGCGCTCTCCGCCGTTCTGCACGCCCTGGGTCGGCCGACGCGGGCAACATCCGCCGGGCGGCGCGCCCCGCCGGGCCGTACGATGGCAGTGCGCCCTTCGATCACCCCACGCGCCGTGCTGCATCCGCGGTACGGCAGACGTCGACGATGCCCTGCCCAGGAGGATTTTCCATGGAACCCGAGGCCGCCCCAGCCCCGACCCTGCTTTTGGGCCCGATGCTCCGCCATGTGGAGGAGACCAGCGCGTCCCTCTGGGTCGAAACCAACCAGGCGGGCACCGTCGGCGTCGAAACGGATGCGGGCACCTGGGTGGCGCGGACATTCGGCGTCCACGGGCACCACTACGCCCTGGTCGCGCTCGACGGGCTCGCCGCCGGCGCCGAGCTCCCGTACCGGGTCACCCTCGATGGCCACCCGGTGTGGCCCGAATCCTCCGACTATCCGCCGTCGGTCATCCGGACCCCTGGCCGCGGCGTCCCGTTGCGGTTGGCCTTCGGTTCCTGCCGCACGAGCGTCCCCCACGATGCCGCCGGCAACCGCAAGCACGGCGTGGACGCCCTGCGCTCCTATGCGGTCCACATGGCCAGCGCGCACGCACCGGACTGGCCCGGCCTGGCCCTGCTGCTCGGTGACCAGGTGTATGCGGACGTCACCAGCAACGCCATGCAGGAGTTCATCCGCAGCCGCCGCGACATCAACGAACCCCCGGGTGCGGAACTGCGCGACTTCGAGGAGTACGCCCACCTCTACGGCCTGGCGTGGTCCGAGCCGGCGATCCGCTGGCTGTTCTCCACGCTGCCCACGGCCATGATCTTCGACGACCACGACATCCGCGACGACTGGAACGCCTCCCTGTCATGGCGCCGCAGCATGGAGGCCACGTCCTGGTGGCATGACCGGATCGTCGCCGGGCTGGGAAGCTACTGGGTCTACCAGCATCTGGGCAACCTCTCCCCCGCCGAGCGGGCGCGGGATCCGCTCTGGCAGCGCATCACCGGACACGACGGGGACGCCGAACTCGACCTCAGCGCCGACATCGACGCCTTCGCGGACCGCGCCGACCGGGAACCGACGACCTACCGGTGGAGCTACTGCCGGGATTTCGACGACGTGCGCCTGCTCGTGGTGGACTCACGCGCGGCCCGCGCGCTGGAACCCGGGTCCCGGTCGCTGCTGGACGACGAGGAGATGGCCTGGGTCGAACAGCGCCTCCACGGCGGATTCCGCCACCTGCTGATCGGCACGTCCCTGCCCTTCCTGCTGCCCAACGGCCTGCACCACGTC
This sequence comes from Arthrobacter sp. JSM 101049, assembly GCF_041679245.1. Classification (NCBI taxonomy): domain Bacteria; kingdom Bacillati; phylum Actinomycetota; class Actinomycetes; order Micrococcales; family Micrococcaceae; genus Arthrobacter; species Arthrobacter sp. JSM 101049. Next base: position 51,347 of record NZ_JBGFFC010000003.1, read on the forward strand.
GAATCGTGGGACGAGGCCATCTCCGAAGGAGCATGGGGCCGCACGTGGTCGCGGATCGGCGAAACCGTTCGCCAGGCGGTCGACCTGGAACATTGGGCGGCCTTCCAAAGCAGCTTCCGCCGCGTCGCCGGGCTGGTGACGGACACCGCCGACGGCCGGCGGGGCACCGCGCCCCGGACGGTCGCGTTCCTCTCCGGGGACGTGCATTTCTCCTACGCCTCCGAAGTCAAGCGCGACACCGGCAGCCGGATCATCCAGGCCGTCTGCTCCCCCATGCGCAACCCGATGCCGCCGGCGCTTCGCCTCTTCGCCTCGTCGATGGCCTACGGGCCCGCACGGCTCGTCGGTTCCGTCCTGGCCCGCGCCGCCGGCGTCCCGCCTCCGCCCCTGGACTGGTCGGGCATCCGCGGGCCCTGGTTCGACAACAACCTGGCGATCCTCGAGGACAGTGAACAGGGGCTGCGCATCAGCTGGTCCCGGGGCGTGGTGAAGCACGACGACGGCGGGCAACCACGGTGGGAGATCGTCGCCGACATCACCGTGGGCCAGCGCGACGCCGGGGGCACCACGTCCCGCCAGTCCGCGATGAACCGGCTGCGCCGCCGCTGGGCGTCGCTGCGTCGCGTGCTGAGAGGGCGGCGCTGACCCCGGCCCGGCCTAGCGGCCCGAGCGGGTCCGGCGCAGCAGCAGGTACGCGACCGCCCCGCCGAGGAATCCCCAGAACGGTGCCACGATCCCCCACGGGGCCACCCCGGAAGCGGTGATGGCCAGGGTGACCAGGGCCGACTCGACGGCTGCGGGGTTCTCCCGCGCTCCGGCCATCGTGTCGGTGAAGGACACCTGTAGAGCGCCGATGAGCGCGACACCGGCCATGGCCGTGATCAGTTCATCCGGCACCGCGGCCAGCAGGGCGACCACGGTTCCACTGATCATGCCGAACGCCAGGTAGAAGATGCCGCAGGAGACCCCGGCAATGTAGCGGCGGGCGGGGTCCTCGTGGGCCTCCCGTCCGGTGCAGATGCCCGCGGTGATGGCGGCCAGGTTGATGGAGTGGGCACCGAACGGGGCGAAGGCGATGGAGGCGGCCGCCGATCCGCCCAGCAGCAACCGATCGTTGGCCGCATACCCGTTGGCGTGCATCATCGCCAGGCCCGGGCCGTTCTGCCCGGCCATGGTGACGATGAGCAACGGGATCGAGATGCCCATGACCGCCGGCAGGCTGAAGGTCGGCGTCGTCCACACCGGCCCCGAAAGCTCCAGGCCCACGCGGGGAGCCGTTCCCGCCCCGGAAGCCAGGACCAACAGCACGCCGGCGCAGAGGGCCAACAGGACGGCGTACTTGGGGATGAACCGGCGGCCGAGCAGGTAGGAGACGACCACGCCGCCGGCCACCAGCGGGGCGTCGACCACGGCGCCGGCCACCTTGAGCACGAAGGGCAACAAGACACCGGCCAGCACGGCGGCGAGGATGGGGCCGGGCACGCTGGCCAGCAACTTGCCGAACCACCCGGTCACACCCAGCACCAGGGCCAGCAAACCGGCCACCATGAAGGCGCCGACGGCGTCGGAGTAGCTGTAGTTGCCCAGCGCGGCCAGCAGCAGTGCGGCACCTGGCACCGACCAGGCAACGACGACCGGCTGGCGGGTGAACAGGCTCAGGAGCACGCAGACGACCCCGCTGCCCACGGAGATCGCCCACACCCATGAGGAGGTCTGCTCCGGGGAGAGCCCGGCGTTCCGGGCGGCGTTCAGGACAACCAGCAGGGGTCCGGCGTAGGAGACGGCGACGGCGATCAGGCCGGCGACCACCGCGGAGACCGATACGTCGGACCACCGCGGCCGGCGGGGGCTGCGACGGCGGGTGGAGGTGCTGGTCGACGTCATCGGCATCCGGCCTTCCGGGAGTTGGTGGGGGCGACGGCGGGACGGAGAAGTCCGCGATCGGCCGCTGCATGGAGTGGAGGGGCGGCCCACCGGGCGGGCACCACGGCTGCCAACGCTACGACTGCGCGCACACCGTGGACAAGTATCCATTTCGGCCGGATTCGAATCCTGCGACTCTCAATACCCCCCTAGGCCAACCCTAGGCAGACACCTAGTGTGACCGGCCACACACGCTGGCAGCATGTAGGGAATGACGTGAACCGACCGAATGGTCGGCCCGGGCTGCCAAGCCCATCCGGAGCATAGGAGAACACGATGACAGAAACCCTCGAGCAGGTCAGCCGGCGACTCCAGGACGCCGTTGTCGAAGTCCCGGAGGAGGGCATCCACCGGACCAAGCGCGAGATCTTCACCGACGAGGAGATCTTCGAACTCGAGATGAAGCATATCTTCGAGGGGAACTGGGTCTACCTGGCCCACGAATCCCAGATCCCCGAGGTCGGGGACTACTTCACCACGTACATCGGCCGCTCGCCGGTGGTCATCTCGCGCGGCAAGGACGGCGAGCTCAACTGCCTCATCAACGCGTGCAGCCACCGCGGCGCCATGCTGTGCCGCAAGAAGACGGACAACCGCAAGAACTTCACCTGCCCCTTCCACGGCTGGACGTTCCGCAATGACGGCAAGCTGCTCAAGGTCAAGGACTCGCGTACCGGCGGCTACCCGGAGCAGTTCAACAAGGAAGGCTCCCACGACCTGACCAAGGTCGCCCGCTTCGAGAGCTACCGCGGTTTCCTCTTCGGCTCGCTCAACGCCGACGTCAAGCCGCTCGAGGAGCACCTCGGCGACGCCACCAAGATCATCGACATGACCGTCGACCAGTCCCCCGAGGGCCTGGAGATCCTGCGTGGTTCGTCCACCTACACCTACGACGGCAACTGGAAGGTGCAGGCCGAAAACGGCGCCGACGGTTACCACGTCTCGGCCACCCACTGGAACTACGCGGCCACGACCGCCCGGCGTTCCAGCGGCGAATCCGCCAACGAGACCAAGGCCATGGACGCCGGCACCTGGGGCAAGCAGGGCGGCGGCTACTACTCCTTCGACCACGGGCACCTGCTGCTGTGGATGTGGTGGGGCAACCCGCAGGACCGCCCGAACTACGGACAGCTCGACCAGTGGAAGGAAGAGTTCGGCGAGAAGAAGGCAGAATTCATGGTCGGCGCCTCGCGCAACCTCTGCCTGTACCCGAACGTGTACCTGATGGACCAGTTCTCCTCGCAGATCCGCCACTTCCGGCCGATCTCCGTGGACAAGACCGAGGTCACCATCTACTGCATCGCCCCCAAGGGCGAGTCCGACGCCTCCCGCGCCAACCGCATTCGCCAGTACGAGGACTTCTTCAACGCCTCGGGCATGGCCACCCCGGATGACCTGGAGGAATTCCGGTCCTGCCAGAAGACCTACCTGGCCAAGAATGCCCCGTGGAACGACATGAGCCGCGGCGTGGAACACCAGATTACTGGTCCGGACGAGACGGCCCGGGGGATCGGCATCAACCCCATCTCCAGCGGCGCGATGACCGAAGACGAGGGCCTCTACCCCATCCAGCACAACTACTGGGCGCAGGAGATGCGGGCAGCGGTTGCCTCCGAGGAACGCGAAGCCGCCCAGCGGCCCGCCGGCCAGGCCATCGCGGAGCCCACCACCGGCTGCGGACACTAGAGCGAGACGACGAAAGGACAACGAGCATGACCACCACAGATACCTCCGCGGCCGCTCTCACCGATGAACAACACATCGCCGAGCTCCACCGCATCAGCCAGTTCCTCTACCGCGAGGCCCGCTTCCTGGACGACCGCGAATTCGAACGCTGGGTGGATTGCTACCACCCGGACGCCGAATTCTGGATGCCTGCCTGGGACGACAACGGGCAGATCACCGAGGACCCGCAGCGCGAGATCTCGCTCATCTACTATGCCAACCGCGGTGGCCTCGAGGACCGGGTGTTCCGCATCCGCACCGACCGTTCCTCGGCGACCAGCATCCCCGAGCCGCGCACCGGACACAACATCTCCAACGTGGAGATCGTCGAGCACCGCGGCGACCAGGTGGACGTCCGCTTCAACTGGTTCACCCTCTACTTTCGCTACGACAACGTGGACACCTACTTCGGCACGTCGTTCTACACGATCGACCTGTCCGGCACCCAGCCGCAGATCCTGAAGAAGAAGGTCGTCCTGAAGAACGACTACATCCACCATGTCGTGGACATCTACCACATCTAATCCACCTGAAAAGAGCGATTTCATGACTTACCAGGTTGCCCTGAGCTTCGAGGACGGCATCACCCGCTTCATCAAGTGCGGACCCAACGAAACCGTCGCCGACGCCTCCTACAAGGCCCGCATCAACATCCCGCTCGACTGCCGCGATGGCGCGTGCGGCACGTGCAAGTCCTTCTGCGAATCCGGAAAGTACGACGGCGGCGACTACATCGAGGACGCCCTCACCGACGAAGAAGCAGAGGCCGGGTACGCGTTGCCGTGCCAGATGGTCCCCGAGTCCGACCTCGTCCTGCAGATCCCCACGACCTCCGACGTGGCCAAGACCGCCGCCGGCGTCTTCGACGCGACACTGCAGCGGATCCGCCGGCTCTCCGACACCACCTACGGGTTCGATGTCTCCATCGAGAACCGGGAGGCCCTCGCCTTCCTGCCCGGACAGTACGTCAACGTTTCCGTCCCGGGCACCGACCAGGAACGTTCCTACTCGTTCAGCTCCGGCCCCACCGCCGACACGTTGTCGTTCCTGATCCGCATCACCGACCAGGGCGTCATGTCCTCCTACCTGCGCGACACCGCGAAGGAAGGCGACCAGCTCACGCTGACCGGCCCCATGGGCAGCTTCTTCATGCGCGAGATCAAGCGTCCCGCACTGCTGCTCGCCGGCGGAACCGGGCTGGCTCCCTTGTTGTCGATGCTGGAGAAGATGTCGGCCGAGACGGCAGCCCACCCCGTCCACCTCATCTACGGCGTCACCACCGACACCGACCTCGTGGAAGTCGACGTCCTGGAGGACTATGCCTCCAAGATCGACGGCTTCACCTTCGACGTGGTCGTCGGTGATCCGGAGAGCGCAGCCGAGAAGAAGGGCTACGTCACCAACCACTTCCAGCCGGCACACCTGAACGACGGCGACGTCGACATCTACCTGTGCGGCCCGCCTCCCATGGTCGAGGGCGTCCGGAAGCACCTCACGGCGGAGGGCATCAACCCCGTGAACTTCTACTACGAGAAGTTCGCCCTGGCGGTCCCCGCTGCTGCCGCCACCGAGACGGAAGCCACGCCGGAACCTACGACTGCTCCGGCCGCGGCGACCGAGGCACCGGAAGCCGCTGTCACCGACACCGCGGCCTCCCCGGCGGCCGAGTACGAGATCGGCGAGGAACACGCAACCGTCGAGGCCGAATTCGACGCCCGCATGGCGCTGGAACTCGGCGCGATGGAACTGATGATGAACCGGCTCACCGACGGCCAGCTCGCCGAATATCGGATCCTGGCCGAACTGGCCGGCACGTCGTTGGGCGACGAGCGCTTCGTCGACGCGCAGGGGTTCACGGCATCCAACGCCGCCTTCCACGACTTCCTGTTCGCCAGCACCGGTAACCGGTTCCTGCGCGAGGCCTACTCCCGGCTGGGCGTGCAGGGAATGATGGACGACGTCCTGAAGAACGGCAACTGGGTCGACGGCGCCGTCGCGGACGACCACCTGGAACTGGTTGATGCCTTCGAGCGCGGGGACCAGGCAGCAGCCCGCACCTGCATCATCGCGCACAACGAGCATGCCAAGGCCACGATGCGCGCCGCGATGGTGGGCTCCTCCGCCCACGGCGTGAGCGCATGAGCACGTTCCATCCGGGCCGTTTCGACGGCAAGGTCGTCGTGGTCACCGGTGCCGCCCAGGGGATCGGCAGTGCCGTTGCCGGCAGGGTCGCCTCCGAAGGCGGCTCGGTGGTCCTCGTTGACCGGGCCGAGCTGGTCCACGAGACGGCCGGGGAACTGCGCTCCACCGGTGCCCGGGTCACCAGCGTGACCGCGGACCTGGAGACATTCTCCGGGGCCGAGGCCGCCGTGTCCGCTGCGGTGGAGGAATTCGGCCGCGTCGATGTGCTGGTCAACAACGTGGGTGGTGCCATCAACTTCAAGCCGTTCACGGAGTTCACCGACACCCAGATCCGGGCGGAGATCGACCGTTCGCTGATGACGACCCTGTACGCCTGCCGTGCCGTGCTGCCCCAGCTGGTCCAGCAGGGCTCGGGCGTGATCGTGAACGTCTCCAGCGCGGCCACCCGCGGCATCCACCGCATTCCCTACAGTGCGGCAAAGGGTGCGGTGAATGCGCTCACCGCCTCGCTGGCGATGGAGTACGCCGAACACGGCATCCGGGTGGTCGCCACCGCCCCGGGGGGCACGGAGGCGCCCCCGCGCAAGATCCCGCGGGGAACGCCGACACCGCAGAACGACGTCGAACAGGCCTGGCACCAGGCCCATATCGACCAGACCATCAATTCGTCGCTGCTCAAGCGCTACGGCACCTTGGGTGAACAGGCCGCACCGATTGTGTTCCTCGCTTCCGACGAGGCATCGAACATCACCGGTAGCGTCCTGCCGGTCGCCGGCGGCGATCTGGGCTAGCCCCTCAGGGGCTGGGGGCGCCGTCACACCCCCGGGTGGGACACGCATCACACAGTAAGCTGGCAGGTCATGAACCATCAAGCACACGACGGCGTCGCCCACGCTCCGGATCACGGACTCATTGCCCGTGGTCCGGAGCTTGCGGCGTTGGCGGGCTTGTTGGCCGAGGCGACCGCCGGCCTGCCCCGCGTGGCCGTCGTTTCCGGGCCCGAGGGCAGCGGCGCAACGGCCCTGGTCGAGGCCTTCCTCGCTTCACCACCGGGGCTCCGCCAACTGAGCGCCCACGGTGCCGTAGGGCAGGTGGAGGAACCGGGCGGACTCCTGGCCCAACTCGATGCCGAGGCCGGCCGGCTGGCGGCAACAGGCCGCGCCCATGATGCCGCCCAAGTGGTCCTGGACAAGCTCCGGGTCCCGGCAGAAGGCGCCGCAGCCGTCCTGTGGGTCGACTCCCTCCAGTGGGCGGATCGGGCCAGCCTCGAAGCCCTGACCTGCGTGACGCGCAACCTCCACGCCGAGAAGCTGCTCGTGATCCTCGCCCTGCGCTCCGGGCAACACCATCGACTCCCCTCAGCCATCCGCGACGTGATCGAAAGCCTCGGTTCCACCCGTCTGGTGCTGGGACCCCTCGATGGCACAGCGGTGCGCGAAGTGGCCCTTCGCCGCGGGGGCGTGGCATTGACAGCTCCCCTGGCACACCAGCTGGCCGAGCACACTACCGGAAACGCCCGGCACGTCCTGGACCTCCTCCGGGAGGTTCCTGCCGCAGCCTGGGGCCGATGGCGCGGACTGCTACCCGCCCCCCAGGCCCTCGTGGACGCCGTTGCGGCCAGGCTGGACACGGTGGGGACGTCGGCGCGTTCCCTCGTCGAGGCGGCGGCAGTCCTGGGGCAAACCAGTGCGCTGGTCCAGGCCACCGCGTTGGCGGGGGTCGACGATCCCCTCCCTGCCCTGGAAGTGGCCCAACTCCACGGCCTGCTCCGCGTGGTGGGCAACGGCGGGGACGTGGCCGTCTCCTTTGCCGGCACCGTGGAGCAAGCGGCGGTCTACTATTCCATGCCGCTGTCCCGGCGGATTGGCCTCCACCAGTTGGCGGCCAGCCTCCAGACGGACCCCGGCCTGGCCCTGGCCCACCGTGCAGCGGCCGCCCTGCTGCCCGAGGCGGGACTAGCCGGGGAACTCGAAGCGTACGCGAAGAGCCAAGCCGAAGCCGGAGCCTGGTCCAAAGCGGCCAATGCGCTGCTCTCGGCGGGCCATCTGCACCCCAGCGAGTCCGCCAGCCATGCCCTGCAACTCGAGGCCATCGACGCCCTGGTTGCCGCCGGGGAACTCCCCCGCGCCCTCACCTACGCCGACGAGATCGGCACCGACGACACCGGTCCCGCCCGGGATGCAGTTGCCGGGTATGTCTCGATCCTGCAGGGGCGGCAGGCGGACGCGGGAACGCAGTTGGATCGGGCCTGGCGCCGCGTCAGCCCCGCCCACGAACCGGCGCTGGCCGGGACCATCGCGCTGCGCCGGGTGTTGGATTCCCTGGTCCGACTCGACGGGGTCGACCTCGTCATGTGGGCCGAACGGGCCACGTCATTGGCCGAGGACGGAAGCCCCGCCTACATCGAGGCCCAGGCCATCCGCGGCCTCGGGCTGGGAGCCACCGGCAGGCTGTCCGAGGCAGCGGACTGCTACGCGGCACTGCTGCGTCGAGATGACCTGGGGGCCCAACGGCAGCGCGTGTCCATGTCCATGGGATGGCTCGATGTCGCCACGGACCGCCTCAGCGCGGCACGGACGGAACTGGCGGCCGCAGTGTGCACCGATTTCAGCTCCGGGTCCTACCGGATTTCGCTCTGGGCCCGTGCCTGGTTGGCGCAGACCCACTTTCATTCCGGGGACTGGGATACCGCGTTGCGCACCGTGGATGAGGCCGTGCTGCTGCAGGAGCGCACCGGAATGGAGACCATCAGGCCGCTGCTTCACGGGATCGCCACCCGCATTTACGTCTTGCGCGGCAACTGGGAACTCGCGGCGAGCCATCTGAACGCTGGCCGGGCCAACACGGAGAACTATCCCATCATGGTCCTGCCCTACCGCACGGCCCTGGCCTATGTCGCGGAGGCCACCACGGATTACGACGGCGTGCTCCGCGCCCTGGAACCACTCCTGGACCTGGAACACGGTCGCGGGATCGACGAGCCCGGATTCTGGCCCTGGCAGGACGTCTACGCCAACGCCCTGGTCATGAAGGACCGCGTGGATGAGGCAGACGCCTTCTTGAAGCCCTACGAGGCGGCAGCCGCCCAGCGCGGCAGGAAGTCGGAGATCGCCAGGCTTTCCTACGTACGCGGCCGGATCCTCGGCGCGCGCGGACGCATCGGCGCCGCCACCGAGGCATTCGAACGGGGGCTGGGCAGCCTGTCTTCCCTGAACATGCCCTACGAACGCGCCCGCGTCTATTTCGCCTACGGGCAGACCCTGCGTCGCGCCGGCAAACGCCGCGAGGCCGCCTCGATCCTCTCCCGGGCGCGGGAGGAGTTCGCCGCCCTGGGCTCGGACACCTACGTGAAGCGTTGCGAACGTGAAGTGCAGGCGTGCGGATCGGCCATGTCCCGCACCGCCCATGAGGGTCTCCCCTCGCTGACCTCCCAGGAACAGGCGGTGGCCCAACTGGTGGCCGCGGGCAACACGAACAAGCAGGCTTCCGAGGAACTTTTCGTCAGCATCAAGACCGTCCAGTACCACCTGACCCGGATCTACGCGAAGCTGGGCGTCAGCTCACGGTCCGAGCTCGCGGCACGCTATCGCGAAGCCGGCGTCGACGCGTCGGCAGCCGGAAATCCCCGGGACTGATTACGGAAGCCCGTTTCCGCCGTCGCGCATCTCTTCCAGCACGGCATCCAGACGGGCGAATCCGTCGACGAGGACCTTTTCCATCCCACCCGACTCCATGGCATCACGCGCTCCCTGGGAACGGTAGACATGATGCCCTGTCAGGCCACTGCGTCCGTCGCCCAGATCGGTGAAGGCCACCGATTCCAGTCCGATCAGTTCCAGCACTCCATCGAATTCCCTGGTCTGGATGATCAACTCGTCCTCGAGGACCGTGTGGAAGACGCCATTGAAGACGTGGCCGCGCCCCTGGCCATCGACTTGCCGGTAGGCGTAACCGCCGCCGGGACGGAAATCGAAATGGGATAGGCGGATCCCTGCCTCCTTCGGCCCGACCCACCGGGCCATCAGCCCGGGATCCGCGTGCGCACGGAACAGGCGCGTGACCGGCGCACCAAACTCCCGGTGGTAGGTGATGACCGGCTGGCCGTCCGGCACTGCCAACTCGAAGGTCTCATCCATAGTTGCTCCCTGTGGCGTTGCGATGTCGCGGTGGCCTCTGGGCCCACGATTCCGCGTCTGCGACCCGCGGTCGAGAGGGCTTCGGAAATCTCCTGAAAAATAATGCTTGACACTTCAATGATGTAGTGTCATAGTTATATGCATAAGCATACAAAACCCGGTTCCGCCGGAGAAAAGCAAAGGAGTCCAACATGTCAGTTACGCTCACCCCCGGCACCTGGAAGCTCGACCAGGCCCACACCGAGGTCGGATTCAGCGTCCGCCACGCAGGCATCAGCAAGGTCCGCGGCGCGTTCACCGACTCGGACGCAACCCTCACGGTCGGCGAGTCCCTCGAGGCCTCCAAGGTCGAGGCCGTCGTGAAGACCGCCTCCTTCGATTCCAATGACGAGAACCGCGACGGCCACGTCAAGGGCGAGGACTTCTTCAACGTGGAGCAGTTCCCCGAAATGACCTTCGTCTCCACCGGCGCCGCAGGCGACCAGGAAGACTTCGTCCTCAAGGGCAACCTGACCATCAAGGAGACCACCCTCCCGGTCGAGTTCAAGGTCGAGTTCGGCGGCGTCGCCGTCGATCCGTTCGGCGCCACCCGCGCCGGGTTCTCCGCCACCACGCAGATCTCCCGCAAGCAGTTCGGCATCACCTGGAACGCCGCCCTCGAAGCCGGCGGCGTCCTGGTCGGCGACAAGGTCACCATCAACGTCGACTCGGCGTTCGTCCTGCCCTCGGCCAACTAGGTCCAGCAGCAACAGCACGACGCCGGCCGCCTCCCCTTTCAGGGGTGGCGGCCGGCGTCGTTTTCATGGACCGGTGATGCCGGTCAGTTCAGCACCACTGCCTTGAGCGATTCGGGTTCGCGGCGGGCCAGTGTCAGGGCCGCCTCGGTGTCCTCCAATTCGAACCGGTGGGTGATCAATGGAGCGGTGTCCACTGCGCCGGAGGCGATCAGCGCCAAGGCCGTCGGATAGGTGTTGGCGTAGCGGAAGACGCCGGTGATCGAGAGCTCCCTGCCCTGGATGAGCGGGACGCTGATGGAGACCTGGTCGGCCCCCATGCCCACCAATACGGCCCGACCCGCCGGAGCCAGTGCCCGCAGCCCGGATTCGACGGCTGGCTGCGCACCCGAGCATTCCAGCAGGACCGTGTAGCCGCCGGGCAGCTCCACACCGGCGGCCACCGCAGTGAAGCCCAGCTCGCGGGCCACTCCCAGGCGGTATTCACTCAGGTCGGTAACCGCGACTGCTAGGGCTCCCTGGGCGCGCGCAACCTGGGCGGCGAAGAGACCGATCGGACCGGCTCCCGTCACCAGCACGCGGTCCCCCGCGGTGATACCGGCCTTGCGCGCTGCCCAGACGCCGACGGACACCGGTTCGGCCATCGCGGCCTGTTCGAACGAGAGCCCCTTCGGAGCAAGGTGGGCGAAATCGGCATCGATGGCGACGAGGCCGGCGATCGAACCATCCACCGGCGGAGTGGCGAAGAAAACGACGTCGGGACACAGGTTGTAGCGCCCGGCCAGACATTGCCCGCAATGCCGGCAGGGAACGCCGGGCTCCAATGCCACCACCTGGCCAACCCGGTCGGGATCGATGTCGGCGCCGACGGCCGTGATGACACCGGCCGATTCGTGGCCGATGACCATCGGCGCCTCGAGCACGAAGTCGCCGATCCGGCCGTGCTCGTAGTAGTGGACGTCCGAGCCGCAGATGCCGGTGGCCCTCACGGCGACGATGACCTCATGGGCTGCGGGCAGGGGGACGGGCCGGTCCTCGATGGCCACGTCACGGACGCCGCGCAAGACGGCACTGGGGTTCTTCATGCCGGCTCCTCCTCGCCCGCGCGGCGCGCGTAGGTCATGATCGCATTGCCGCCGTCGAACCTCGAGACGTCCTCGAGGTCGAAGACCGTGGGGGTAAACGCCCCGGAGAATGCTGGCCGACCAGCACCGGCGACGACCGGGTACTGCTTGACGATGATCCGGTCGATCTCCGGCAAAAGGACGGACGCGAGCTCGCCGCCGCCGGCCAGGTAGATGTCGAACGCCGAGTCCTCGGACTTCAACGAGCGGGCCACCGCGAGCGGGTCACCGGATACCACCCGGACCGAGGGGTCCTGCTGTTCGAGGCTGCGCGAGAAGACAACCTGCCGCAGATGAGAGTAGGGGCTGCTGATGCCTTCGGCGAGTGCCGGTTCATAGGTGCGCCGCCCCATCAGCACCGTGTCAAAGGTCTTCAGCGGTTCATCCGCCAACCCCACTTGGGAGCGGACGTGGGACGGGATCGTATCGGGGTACTCGGCGAGCATGTGGGCCATGTACTCGTCGGAACTCGGATAGAAATCGACCTCGTCGCCCGGACCCGCGATGTAGCCGTCGATGGACACGGCGATGTAGTAGACCAGCTCGCGCATGAAAAGCCTTCCGCTCGGTTCCCCCGAGACTACCGGTTACGGAACCCCTGCACTTGCGGTTTCCATAACCGGTGGTCCCCGTCGGGTATCAGCCGGGTTGCCCGGCCAGTCCGGCCATCTCGTCGGCGTCGGATTCCGGGACCCGCATCTCGAAGGTATCCGTGACGACGGTGTAGTCGTAGTAGCCCATGCGGGCAATGGGCTTGACCTTAGGGATGTCGATCCGCCCGTCGGGCGTCAGTGCCCACTCCTCGAGGTGGATACGCTCGACGGCTGCGTAGACCACGTCGATGCTCCCGACCTTGGAATTGCCGGGAAGCCGGTGGGTCGAGAGGTACTTGCACTCGTAGTGGAAGGGGCTCTCGGCCACCATCGGGGCCGCCGACAACTCGGCGCTCCGGCGGGTGATGTGGAGCCGGTCGAACTCGCTGTCGCCCCGGGGCAGGGCCATGGCACTGGTGTTGACGGCGTCGCGGAGGTCCCAGGTCGCCATGTTCCATACGAACCAGCCGGTCTCCTCGGCATTGATGACGGTGTCCTTGCGGCGGCCATCGGGGTATTGATTGGCGGCGAACATCACCATGGGCGGGTCGAACGTCAGGTTCTGCCATTGGCTGTAGGGAGCGATGTTGTCGATGCCGTCGGCGCTGGTGCTGGACAGCCAACCGATGGGTCGCGGGACGGTGAGCGCCTTGAACGGAGCGAACGGAAGCGGGCTCTTTTCGGTGCGGGGGTCGTATTTCATGGGGTTCCTAGTCCTGTTCCGGGGATGGTTAGCGGGAGGGGTTTATCAGGTCGGAGGTGTCGGCGGCCCGCTGCTTCCGCAGCGCCTTGCGTGCCGGCGCGAAGAAGTAGTAGCCGGCGCCGGACACGGCCAGCCCAATCAGCCAGGCGATTTCAGCCCCGCCGAGCCAATCGGCGATCGGGCCGACATAGAGCGGGCTGTTCATGAAGGGGATCTGGACGAGGACGCCGGCAGTGTATGCGGCGATGGCCACGAAGTTCGTCCGGCCGTATTCGCCGTCGGGCTGGAAGAGGGCCTCGACGTTGTACCGCTCCTTGCGGACCCAGTAGAAGTCCACGAGGTTGATGGCCGACCACGGGGTCATGAAGTACAGCAAGAACAACAGGAAGTTCGTGAAGGTGGCCACGAAGTTGTTGGTCGCCGCCAGAGCCAGGCCGAGGGCCACCGCCGAGATGAGCAGGATGTACACGGTGCGGCCCGAGCGCCCGACAATGTCCTTCCGGGTGATGGCCGTGATAATCGTCGCGAGCGACATGAAGCCGCCGTAGGTGCTCAGCGTGTTTCCGGTGAGCTTGCCACAGATCACGGCCAGCAGGACCAGCCAGGCGAACTTCCCTCCCAGGTCGGCTAGGTACCCGACCTGGTTCTCGTTGAAGCTGCTTCCACCCAGCGCGGCCCCGAGGGCACCCAGGGTCATGGCCAGGGAACCGCCGATGACGCTTCCGGCGAAGGTCCACCCCATGGTGGCGGTCTTGGAGGTCTTGCGGGGCAGATAGCGGGAGTAGTCGGCGATGTAGGGCCCGAAGGTCAGTTGCCACGAGGCGGCCAGCGAAATCCCCAAGACGAAGGGGGCCGCCGCGAATCCGGCGTCATCGGCCAGCGCTCCGGCGCCGGGGCCGGCGAGGATGCGGATGAACAGGACCACGAACACCGCCGCACTCAAGGCGGTCGCCACCTTGGAGAACTTGTGGATGTACCGGTACCCGATGATGGCCAACACCGTGGACATGGCCGCGAAGATGACGGCTCCCCCCTGGGTGGGGATATGGAGCAGGTCTCCGATGGCCTGTCCGCCCAGGACCAGGCCCGTGGCGTAGAAGCCCAGGTAGATGATCAGGGACAGGACAAGTGGGAGGATCGCCCCGTAGTAGCCGAATTGGGCTCGGCTCTGGATCATTTGGGGGACCCCGAGAATGGGTCCTTGAGCAGAGTGGAGCGAGGTGACGAATCCCCCGAGGATGTTGCCAATGATGGCTGCCGGGATCGCCCACAAGGCGGAGTTCCCCAACACCACGAACAATGAACCGGTGACCACGGCGGTGATCGAGGTGTTTGCGGCGAACCAGACGAAGAACAGACTGCGAGGGGACCCGTGCCGTTCCGCATCGGGGATGAAGTCGATGGTGCGTTTCTCGATCCGTGGTGAGGAATTCACTGGGAGCCTCCATAGAAAGGTGGTGGATTGCCCTCTCGCCCCCTGCGATGTGCAACCGATATATCGGTAACATATGGGTAAGATCACAAGAAGTCAATGGTTTGTCGCATACGTTGGGCTGTGGGGAGCACCCGCCGCCACGGGCGGGCACATCGAGGGGAAGGCGGGAGATGGCAGTCAAGGGCAAGGCCGAGGGCGCCTACGCGGAGTTGGAACGGATGATCGTCTTCCAGGAGATCGCCGCCGGTTCACTGGTCTCCGAATCCCGCCTGACCGAGATGACGGGGTTCGGCCGCACGCCGATCCGCGAGGCACTGCAGCGCCTGGCCCGCGAGCGGATGGTGCAGATCCACCCCAACAAGGGCGTCCTCATCCCCGCGGCATCGATGGAGTCGCAACTGCGGCTCCTCGAAATGCGTCGCGCACTGGAGGTCCTGGCCGTCACGCTGGCTTGCCAGCGGGCCCGGAGCGCGGACCGCGACGAGATGTCGACGATGGTGCGGCGCCTGAAGGAGGAGACGTTCACCCTGGTGACCTATCTCGATACCGTGAGGACCACCCACCATCTGATCACCGCCGCCGCCGACAACGAATACCTTTCCGAGGCGCTGGCACCGGCCCAGGCGCTGTCGCGGCGGTTCTGGATCGCCCATATGCGCCACCAGGAACACCACATCCACGAAGGTGCACGTCTGCACTGTCGCATCCTGAACGCCATCCTGGCCTCTGACGAGACGGCGGCGGGCGCCGCATCCACCGCACTGAACGACTATTTGGTCGACTTCGCCTACGACAGCCTCCGGCAACCCCGCGGCACCGCCGACGGCACGACAGCGCGCCCATAACAAGGCCGAGTCCCGGCAATCGGCCGGGCCCTTGCCCGCCGCCGGCCTAAGTGGAACCGATCAACCCCATGAACATAGTGCGGTGCAGGACATCCACATGGCGCCGCGAAATCGCCACGGACCGCACGACATCCCGGTCGCGTAGCGCGGCCACCAGTTCGACGTGGTCGGCGTTTGCCGCGTGCAGCTCCCGGATCGGATACGGGATGAAGTACGCATAGAGATCCGCCAGGGTGCGGTGGTACTGCTCGGTTGCGCTTTCCAGCCCGGAGGCCGAGCCCACCAGTCGATGGAAGTGCTCGTCGGCCTGGTGGTAGGCCGCCCACGTCGTGGCGGCGGCCATCGAGGCGGTCAGCCGCTCGAGCTCGTCCAGCTGCGCCTCCGTGGCGGTCAAGGCCGCGAAATGCGTGACCGAGCATTCGAAGAGCATCCTCCGGTCGACGAGCTGGTGCACGGCCGCGAAATCGGTGGGACCGACAGCGAGTTCCCGCAACGCCTCCGCCGGCGGCTCGTCGGCGACGAAGGTCCCGCCGTTGCGCCCCCGACGACGGATGACGATGCCCTCGTCGGCCAGGCTGGTCAACGCCCTGCGGGCGGTGATGGCGCTGACCGAGAGGCCGAGGGCGACCTCGTGCTGGTCCGGCAGGCGCTCCCCGGGCTGCAACAGCCGCAGCGAAATGGCCATCGCGATCCGCGTGCGCACTGCGTCGATCGCACTCATCCGGTCGATGCCGGCCAGCGCCGCAGCGCCGATCGGGGAATCCCCCACGATGCGCACGGCGGTATCCTCCCCGCCGGCGGGGTCCTCGTCAGGCACGCTCATCCCCCTACTCTAGGTCCGTCGTCGCACTTGTTTTCTATTCGTTCATTGTGATCTATTATGTGCTGAGTCACAACAACGTTCGGAGCCCCGCATGACCTCGACCCTCCCGCTCGTCGCCGCCCAGGCGGCTCCACGCCAGATCGGCGAACCGCTGGCCGCCTTCGCGGCCGAGGTGGCCGATGCCCTGGAAGCGCGTCCCGACGCCCGGTTGGTGGTGTTCCCCGAACTGCACCTGTTCGGGGACGATTCGCCCGACCGCCAGCGCACCGAGGCCCTGCAGGCCGCCGCCGAACCGCTCGACGGGGCGTTCGTGGCGGGCCTGCGGGCCATCGCCCGCGACCTGGGCATCTGGCTGGTGCCGGGCAGCATCTGCGAGCGCGGCCCCGCCGGGGAACTGTTCAACACCGAGCTGGTCCTCTCCCCCACCGGCGGGATCGCCGGAAGCTACCGCAAGATCTTCCCGTGGCGCCCCCATGAGCCCTACGACCCCGGCTCGGCGTTCGCCACCGCTGACCTCGAGCAGACCCGGGTGGGGCTGAACATCTGCTACGACGCCTGGTACCCCGAAACCACGCGCCAGCTGGCCTGGATGGGCGCCGAGGTCATCCTCAACGTCGTCAAGACCACGACCCCGGACCGCGAGCAGGAGCTGGTCCTGGCGCGGGCGAACGCCATCGTGAACCAGGTGTTCATGGTCTCGGTGAACTGCGCCGGCCCCGTCGGCCGGGGCCGCAGCATCATCGTCGGCCCCGAGGGCGAGGTCATCGCCGAGGCCGCCGGCGCCGAACCCGAGCTGCTCACCGCCGAACTCGACCTCTCCGCCGTCGCCCGCGTCCGCGAACACGGCACCGCAGGGGTGAACCGCATGTGGTCCCAATTCCGGCCCGGCGAAGCCCCCATCCACCTCCCGGTCTACGACGGGCGCATCGACCCCGCCACCTGGACCCCGCAGCACCGATCCCCCAGGAGCACCCCATGACCACCCAACCCACGCTGACCCGGACCCTCAAGCTCCCTTCGCTGGTGCTGTTCGGACTGGCCTACCTGACGCCGCTGATCGTGCTTGGGATCTTCGGCGTCATCGCCGAGGAGACCGGCGGGGCCTCGTCGTCGGCCTACCTGGTGGCGATGATCGCCATGCTGTTCACCGCCCACAGCTACGGCCGCATGGCCATCACCTACCCCGTCGCCGGTTCCGCCTACACCTACGTGCGCCGGTCCATCGACCCCCGGGCCGGTTTCCTCGTCGGGTGGGCGATCCTGCTGGACTACCTCTTCCTGCCGATGGTCATCTGGCTGATCGGCGGCTCCTACCTCAGCGCCCAGTTCCCCGGCATCCCGATGGCCGTGTGGATCATCGGCTTCATCGCCATCACCACGGTGCTGAACATCCTGGGCATCAAGGTCGCCGACAAGGCCAACTACGTGCTCATGGCGTTCCAACTGCTGGTCATCGTCTTCTTCGTCGCCCTGTCCATCGGCCACGTCTTCTCCGCCGACGGGGCCAGCGGGCTGTTCAGCGCCGGCCCGATCGCCAACCCGGCCTCCAGCTTCGGCACCATCACCGCCGGCGCCGCGATCGCCGCCTACTCGTTCCTGGGGTTCGACGCGGTCACCACCCTGACGGAGGAGACGATCGAGCCGCGCAAGAACATGCCGCGGGCGATCATGCTCATCGCGCTGATCGGCGGCGGCATCTTCGTGCTGGTCTCCTACACGACCCAGCTAGTCCACCCCGGCGGGGTCTTCGAGGATTCCGCCTCGGCGGCGAGCTCGATCGCCCTGCAAATCGGCGGCACCGTCTTCGGCGCCATCTTCCTCGCCGGCCTGGTGGTCGCGCAGTTCGCCTCGGGGCTCGCCGCCCAGGCCAGCGCCTCGCGCCTGCTCTATGCCATGGGCCGCGACTCGGTCCTGCCGAAGGCCGTGTTCGGCCGGCTCAACGCCCGCTTCCATACCCCCGTGCTGAACCTGCTCATTGCCGGGGCGGTGGGCCTGATCGCCATCTTCATGGACGTGGCCACCTCGACGTCGTTCATCAACTTCGGCGCCTTCACCGCCTTCACCCTGGTCAACGTCTCCGTGGTCTTCCACTAGGCAGCGCATGCGCATCGCCGTGGGCCAAATGGCTTCCGGGCACGACGTCGACGCCAACCTGCGCTCGATCGATGCCCTCGCCGCGCGCGCCTCGGGCGACGGCGCGCGCCTGCTGGTCCTGCCGGAGTATGCGACATACGAGAAGAAGGCGGTGGACGCCACCTTCCTGGACGTCGCCGAACCCCTCGACGGTCCGATCTGCTCGACATTGGCACACATCGCCGCGAAACACTCCATCGCCTTGGTCGCCGGCATGGTGGAGGCCGGCGACGCGCCGGGCCAGGCGTTCAATACGCTGGTGGCCGTCGATCCCAGCGGACGACGGCTGGCCGCCTACCGGAAGGTCCATCTCTTCGACGCCCAGGGGTATGCCGAATCGGACTACATCCAGCCGGCACCGGACGCCATCCCGGTGACGTTCGAACTCGACGGCGTGCGCTTCGGGCTGCAGGCCTGCTACGACCTGCGCTTCCCCGAGCAGTCCCGCTCCCTCGTCGACGCCGGTGCTGACGTGCTGCTGGTGTGCGCCTCCTGGGTACCGGGGGCGGGCAAGACCCGGCAGTGGCAGGTCCTCGCGGCGGCCCGGGCGATCGAGAACGGGTGCTTCGTCGTCGCAGCCTGTCAGGCGGCACCGATCTCGGTGGGGTACAGCGCGGCGATCGGCCCGCTGGGAGATGTGCTGGGCGAGCTCGGCCCCGCAGCAGATCTCCTGGTCGTGGACATCGACCCGTCCCATGCCGGTGCGGCGAGGGAGCGCTTTCCGGTGGCTCGCCAGCGGCGCTTCCCGGCCTGACCGACGGATTCAGGGCTCAGCTGCCCTGATATTGGGCGACCAGCTCGCGCTTGAGGATTTTTCCGCTGGGGCCGACCGGGAATTCGCTGACCAGCCGCACGATCCGCGGGTATTTGTAGGCCGCCAGCCCGCCGGCGGCGTAGTCCCGGATGGCCTCCTCAGTCAGGTCGCTGTCGGGTTCCAGCGAAACGGCCGCGACAATCTCCTGGCCGTGGGCCTCGTCCTCGACGCCGAAGACGGCGACGTTGGCGATGCCGGGATGACCCATCAGGTACTCCTCGACCTCCCGCGGGTAGACGTTGTAGCCGTTGCGCAGGATCATGTCCTTCTTGCGGTCCATGATGCGCAGGTAGCCGTCGTCGTCCTTGGTGCCCAGGTCCCCCGTGCGGAACCAGCCGTCGACGACGGCCTCGGCGGTCGCCTCGGGCCGGTTGAGGTAGCCGGAGAAGAGGTTGTGGCCGCGAACCACGAGCTCGCCAAGTTCACCGCGCGGCAGCAGCTCGATGGCATCGGGGACCTCGGGGCGGGCGATCTCCACATTCACGCCCCAGATCGGCGTGCCGACCGAGCCCGGCACCGGCTCGCGCCCGACATGATTGAAGGTGGCGACCGGGGAGGTCTCCGTGAGCCCGTACCCCTCGTAGACCGTGGCCCCAAAGTGCTCCTCGAAGGCTTCCAGGGCGGCGAGTGGTAGCGAGGCTCCGCCGGAGACGGCGTACCGCAGTGCGGTGGGCTTTTCGGGCCGGTCGCGGAAGGCCTGGAGTAGCCCGAGATACATGGTGGGCACCCCGCAGAAGATGTCGATGCCGTCGTCGAGCACCATGTCCAGGGCCGCGGCGGGGGTGAACTTGGGCAGCAGCATGATCTCGGCGCCGGCCCGCAACCCGGTGTTCAGCACGACGGTCTGGCCGAAGGTGTGGAACAGCGGCAGCCCGCCGAAGACGCGGTCGCCCTCGCGGAAGTCGAAGGTGCTGGTGAGCAGGACGTTGACCTGTTCGAGCAGGGCGACGTGGCTGCCCAGTGCCCCCTTGGGCTTGCCCGTGGTACCGGAGGTGTAGAGGATCGTCGCGATGTCGCCGGGTTGCATGGGCCGGTAGGTATCGATCGGTTCTGCCTGCCCGGCCAGGTCCTCGAGACGGTCAGCTCCCCCGGCCTCGGTGGCGAGCACGGTCATGACGCTGGCGCCGGCGGCCTCGGCCGCTGCGGCGCCCTGCTCCAGCAACGGAGCAGCGCAGACCAGCAGGCCCGCCTCGGCATCGCGCAGGATGTATTCGATCTCGTGCCGCTTGAGCAGCGCGTGGATCGGCACGACCGTCCCGCCGAGCGCAAGCACGGCGTAGTAAGTGCGGGCGAAGTCGGTGACGTTGGGGATGAGCACCGCCACCCGCGATCCGGGCCCCACCCCGGCCTCGCGCAAGGCACCTGCATACGCGCGGGCCTGGTCCCACAGCTGCGCATAGCTGACGGATTCCCCGCCGAGGGTGACCGCGGGGCGGTCGGCGAAACGGTGGGCGGACTCCGCCAGGATGGCGGCGACTGACATGGTGGCGAACATCGCCGCTCCTCGGATCGGGGCTGGAACGTGGGCTGTGTCACACCAGTGTGAAGTGGAACTGCGTCCCACGTCAAGGAACCCGATTCCATCCGGCTCGTCCGAAGGGTGTTGCCCCGCGGGGCGCCCGGGAGCGCCACGCGTCCCTACCGCCGGTCGCGCTCGCGGTCCGCCAACCCCACCGTGGACCAGCCGCGGCGCACCGGGGTGCTGCCGTGCTGGCGGTCCCGGGAGCGGTAGACGATGTAGGGGCGGAAGATGTAGTGCAGCGGCGCGGTGAAAGCGTGGACCAACCGGGTGAACGGCCAGATCACGAACAGCACCATCCCCACCAGGGTGTGCAGGTGGAAGGAAAACGGCGCGGCGGCCATCGAGGAGATGTCCGGCTGCAGGATGTACAGCGAGCGGAACCAGGGCGAAACCGTCTCGCGGTAGTTGTGCCCGTGTCCGCCCAGGAACACGCTGGCCAGCGTCGTCCACAGCCCGAAGATGATCGCTGCGACGAGCACGATGTACATCATCTTGTCGTTCTTCGTCGTGGCCATGAACACCGGCCCGGTGGTCCGCCGCCGGATGATCAGCAGGATGATCCCGCCCAACGTCCCGACGCCGGCGACCCCGCCGACGAACAGCGCGTTGAAGTGGTAGAACTCCTGGCTCATGCCCACCGCCTCGGTCCAGGACATCGGGATGACCAGGCCGAACAGGTGCCCGGCGAGCACCGCGAGGATCCCGAAGTGGAACAGCGGCGAGGCGATGCGCAGCAGCCGCGATTCGTAGAGCTGGCTGGAGCGCGTGGTCCACCCGAACTGGTCGTAGCGGTACCTCCAGATCAGACCGCCGACCAGCACGGCGGCCATCACGTAAGGCAGCACGCCCCACAGCACGATGTCGAGCACGTCCACGTTGGCTGGCATGTCATTTCCCTCTCACCGGAAGAAGCCGGGCATCGTACGGTTCCAGTCCCACGGCCTCGGCCGGCGGCCCGACCCCGGCCATCGCCATGACGGCCTGCCGGTCTGCCGGCGAGGCACCGGGCAGGGTGGAGCACACTGCGGTGACCGCAGCGGCGTAGGGGGATGCGGCCTCCTCGAGGGCCAAGCGCAGCATCTCCAGGCTGGGCCGGAACTCGACGAGCAGTTCGCGGCCGGCCACCGGGTCCGCGACGGCTGCGTACTCGAGCACCAGCGGCAGGTAGTCGGGCAATTCGCCACCCGGGGTGACCATCAGCCCCGTGTCGCGGTAGGCCTGCTTGAACCGGCCGAGCACCTCCCCCCGCCGCCGGGTGTCCCCGTCGGTCCAGTAGGACAGGTACAGCGCATGCTTGCGGCTCAGGTCGAACGTCTCCACGTAGGACCGCTCCAGCTCGCGCAGCCCGGTGGCCTCGAGATGGTCGACCAGGGTGGCCACGCCGGCGAGCGCCTCCGGGTCTAGGGACGGGGCACGACGGCGTCTGCCCCACCCGCGCGTGGGTGGGGTGGCGGTGGGGCATTCGTCCAGTGCGGCGCGCAGCAGCGGCAGGCGTTCGATCAGCGCGGTGTCGGGGTAGGACAGCAAGTGGGAGACCACCTGGTACAGCACGGTGCTGCCCGGGGCGGCCGGCCCGGAGGACGGGGAGCCGGCGGACGGGGCGCCGGCGGAACGCACGCTGGCGGACGAGGTGGGGGCGCTCATTCGGCGATCTCCTCCTTGTCTTCCTCCTGCGCCGGCGTCGTCTTCGCCGGGTGGTGCGGGTCCGGGAAGAGGCCCGACGGCCGGCCGGTGCCGTCCCAGTTCAGCAGGTTCACCCGCCCGCGCAGGCTCTGCGCCCCGGGCGGCTCCTCGGAGGTCTGCCGGGCCTGCAGGGCGTAGAAGTTCTCGATGGCCACCGGCGTCGGGGTGCCGCTGGCTTCCCCGAACGGGGAGTCCTCGTACATCCCGGGTCCGTCCTCGAAGTCCAGCGAGCAGCCCATCTCCTCCAGGTCGTGGGCCTGCTCGACGTGGGCGGTGGGGATGACGTAGCGCTCCTCGTACTTCGCGATCGCCATCAGCCGGTACATCTCGTAGAGCTCCTCCCCCGACATGCCGACCCGTTCGGGGATCGAGTCGTCGGGGTCGTTGCCCATCGAGATGCCGCGCATGTACGAGCGCATGGCCGCCAGCTTCTTGAGCACCTCGTCGATCTTGGAGGTGTCCCCGGCGGTGAACAGCTCGGCCAGGTATTCCACCGGGATGCGCAGCGAGTCGATCGCCCCGAAGAGGTTGCCGGCGTCCTCGGCGTCATGGCCCTGCTCCTGGAGCAGGTCGGTGACCGGGGACAGCGGCGGGACGTACCAGACCATCGGCATGGTGCGGTATTCGGGGTGCAGCGGCAACGCGACCCGGTACTCCTTGGCCAGCTTGTAGACCGGCGAGCGGCGGGCGGCCTCCAGCCAGTCCTCTGCGATGCCCTGCTTGCGGGCCTCGGCCTGGACCTGCGGGTCGTGCGGGTCCAGGATGACGTCCATCTGCGCCTCGTAGAGGTCCTGCACGTCCTCGGTGGAGGCAGCCTCGGTGACGGCATCGGCGTCGTACAGGAACAACCCCAGGTACCGCAGCCGCCCCACGCAGGTCTCCGAGCACACGGTGGGCTGGCCGACCTCGATGCGCGGGTAGCAGAACGTGCACTTCTCGGCCTTGCCGGTCTTGTGGTTGAAGTAGATCTTCTTGTAGGGGCAGCCGGTCACGCATTGGCGCCAGCCGCGGCAGCGGTCCTGGTCGACCAGGACGATCCCGTCCTCGACCCGCTTGTAGATCGCCCCGGACGGGCAGGAGGCCATGCAGGAGGGGTTCAGGCAGTGCTCGCAGATGCGCGGCAGGTAGAACATGAAGGTCTGCTCGTAGTCGAACTTGATCTTCTCGTTGGACTCGCGCCGGACCTTCTCCACGATCGGGTCCAGGTGCCCCAGCTCGGTGGTTCCGCCCAGGTTGTCGTCCCAGTTGGCGCTCCAGGTGATCTTGGTGTCCTCGCCGGTGATCAGCGACTTGGGCCGGGCGACCGGGAAGTCATCGCCCAGCGGCGCCTCGACGAGCATCTTGTAGTCGTAGGTCCACGGTTCGTAGTAGTCCTTCAGCTCCGGCTGCACCGGGCTGGCGAACAGGCCCAGCAGCTTGGCCGCCTTGCCGCCAGCCTTGAGCTTGATCCGGCCGGCCTTGTTCAGCGTCCAGCCGCCCTTCCACCGCTCCTGGTCCTCGTAGCGGCGCGGATACCCCTGCCCGGGGCGGGTCTCGACGTTGTTGAACCAGACATATTCCATGCCGGCGCGGTTGGTCCAGGCCTGCTTGCAGGTCACCGAACACGTATGGCAGCCGATGCACTTGTCCAGGTTCATCACCATGCCCATCTGGGCCATGACTCGCATCAGTACGTCACCTCCTGGGAACGACGGCGGATCGTGGACACCATGTCCCGCTGGTTTCCCGTGGGACCGAAGTAGTTGAATGCGTAGGACAGCTGGGCGTACCCGCCGATCAGATGTGTGGGTTTGACCAGCAGGCGGGTGACCGAGTTGTGGATGCCGCCGCGCCGGCCGGTGGCCTCCGATTTCGGGACATCGATGGTGCGTTCCTGCGCGTGGTAGACGTACGCAACGCCGTCGGGCATCCGGTGGCTGACGATCGCCCGGGCCACCAGCACGCCGTTGGCGTTCACGCACTCGACCCAGTCGTTGTCCGCCACCGAGATCGCCGCGGCGTCGGCTGGGGACATCCAGACCGTCGGCCCGCCGCGCGAGAGCGAGAGCATCAGCAGGTTGTCCTGGTATTCGGAGTGGATCGACCACTTGGAGTGCGGGGTCAGGTAGCGCACCGTGATCTCCAGCTCCCCCGTGGAGCCCAGCTTCGGTTCGCCGAAGAGCCGGTGCATGTCCAGCGGCGGCCGGTAGTTGGGCAGCTGCTCGCCGACGTCGCGCATCCAGTCGTGGTCCAGGTAGAAGTGCATGCGCCCGGTGAGCGTGTGGAAGGGCTTGAGCCGCTCGATGTTCACCGTGAACGGGGCGTACCGCCGCCCGCCCGTCTCCGAACCGGACCACTCCGGGGAGGTGATCACCGGCTGCGGGCCGGCCTGGGTCATCGCGAACGTGATCCGCTTCTCCTCGGAGCCCTCGGCCAGGTCGGCGAGCTTCTTGCCCACCCGCTTCTCCAGGTCGTGGAACCCCTGCACGGCCAATGCGCCGTTGGTGGTGCCGGAGAAGGACAGGATCGCCTCGGCCAGGCGCGCGTCGGTGTCGATGGCCGGACGCCCGGCGGCCGAGCCGTGGGACATCACCCCGTGCAGCCGGCCCAGCCGTTCGACCTCGCCGCGGACCTGGTACGTCACGTTCTTGACGGTGAAGCCCTTCGAGTCGGCGAGCGGCCCGACGCTGAGCAGCTGGTCGGCGATCGCCGTGTAGTCGCGTTCGACAACCGTGAAGTGCGGCATGTTGGACCCCGGGACCGCGTCGATGTCGGTGCCGCGCCAGTCGCTGGCGTGCCCGCCGGGAGCCGCGAGCTGGCCGGGGGTGTCGTGCTGCATGGGGTGCGCGACGAGGTCCTTGCGCGTCCCCAGGTGCTTGGCTGCCTGCTTGGACAGTTCGCGGGCCAGCAGCGTGAACAGCTCGAAGTCGGTCTTGGCCTGCCAGGGCGGGTCGATCGCCGGGGTGAAGGCGTGCACGAACGGGTGCATGTCGGTCGAGGAGAGGTCGTGCTTCTCGTACCAGGTCGCCGCAGGGAAGACGACGTCGGAGAGCAGCGTGGTGCTGGTCATCCGGAAGTCGGCGGAGACCAGCAGGTCCAGTTTCCCCTCGGGGGCCTCCTCGTGCCATGTCACGTCCTGCGGGCGCTGGGCCTCGGACTCGTTGTCGGAGCCCATCACGTTGTGGTGGGTGCCCAGCAGGTTGCGCAGGAAGTACTCGTTGCCCTTGGCCGAGGAGCCGAAGAGGTTCGAGCGCCACAGCACCAGGGTCCGCGGCCAGTTGGCCGGGGCGTCGACATCCTCGATCGCCTGTTTCAGCCGGCCTTCCTTCAGCTCGGTGGCCACGTACGACGCCGGATCCTCCGCCCGTCCCGCCGCCACTGCCGCCTCGGCTGCGTCCGCGACGTCCATCGGGTTGGCTTCGAACTGCGGGTAGAAGGGCATCCAGCCCAACGCGGCGGACTTGGCCAGCGCGTCGGCGGTATGCAGGCCATCGAGCGAGCCCTCCGAGAGCGGGGACTTCAGCGCATCGGCCGAATACCCGTCCTGGCGCCACTGGTCGGTGTGCATGTACCAGTAGCCGGTGCCGATCATCGTGCGCGGCGGGCGCGACCAGTCCAGCGCGTTGGCCAGCGAGATCCACCCGGTGATCGGCCGGCACTTCTCCTGGCCGACGTAGTGCGCCCACCCGCCGCCGTTGCGGCCCATGGAGCCGGTGAGCAGCAGCAGAGACAGGATCGCCCGGTAGGTGGCGTCGCCGTGGAACCACTGGCAGATGCCGGCGCCCATGATGATCATCGAGCGGCCGCCGGATTCCTCCGCGTTGGCGGCGAACTCGCGTCCGATGCGGGCGCAGGCCTCGGCGGGCACCGAGGTGATCGCCTCCTGCCAGGCCGGGGTGTAGGCGACCGACGCATCGTCGTACCCGGCGGCCCAGTCCCCGGGCAGGCCCTCCCGGCCGACCCCGTACTGGGCGAGCATCAGGTCGAACACCGTGGTGACCAGCCGTCCGGCGACCCGGCGGACCGGCACCCCGCGGTGGATCACGGTCCCCGCGCCCTCGGGGTCGTCGAACAGCGCCAGCCGAATTCCCGCCGTCGTGCTGCCCTCGGTGCCGTGCAGGCTCAGGGCCGGGTCGATGTCCCCGAGGTCGAGGTTCCACTTGCCCTCGTCCTCGGCGTTGTAGCGGAACCCCAGCGAACCGTTGGGCACTGCGGGAGCGCCGGTCGCCGCGTCCCAGACGACGGTCTTGAACGCTGCATCGGCGCGTTCGCCGCCCGCTCCGGGTGCCCCGGGTTCGGACGCACCGGGCGCGGGGGCGGCGTGCTTGCCGGCGAATGGCGAGTTCCCGGCGGCGCCCTGCCATTGCGGGCCGGAGGCGTCCGCCGTGCCATCGGTTCCGGCGGAGGCGCTGTCGGCGGTGCTATCGGAGGCGTCCAGATCGGCCGCGGTGAGGAACTTGCCGGGCACCAGGCCCTGCCCGTCAGCGTGCTCGGTCAGGGCGACCAGGAACGGCAGGTCGGTGTATTGGCGGACGTAGTCGGTGAAGAACGGGACCTGGCGGTCGACGAAGAACTCCTTGAGCAGCACATGGCCCATGCCCATGGCCAGGGCGGCATCGGTGCCGGCCTGGGCGGGCAGCCATTCGTCGGCGAACTTGGTGTTGTCGGCGTAGTCGGGGCTGACGGAGACGATCTTGGTGCCCTTGTACCGCACCTCGGTCATCCAGTGGGCGTCCGGGGTCCGGGTGACCGGCACGTTCGAGCCCCACATCATCAGGTAGGTCGAGTCCCACCAGTCGCCGGATTCGGGGACATCGGTCTGGTCCCCGAAGACCTGCGGGCTGGCCACGGGCAGGTCGGCGTACCAGTCGTAGAAGCTGGTCATGACCCCGCCGATGAGCTGGATGAACCGGTTGCCCACCGCATGGCTGACCATCGACATCGCCGGGATCGGGGAGAACCCGGCGACGCGGTCGGGCCCGTACGTCTTGATGGTGTTCACGTGGGCTGCGGCGGCGATCTCGATCGCCTCGGCCCAGCTGGTGCGCACCAGCCCGCCCTTGCCGCGGGCCTGCTGGTAGGTTTTGCGCTTCACGGGGTCGGCGGCGACCTCGGCGAAGGCGAGCACCGGGTCACCCAGGCGCTCCTTGGCTTCGCGGTAGAGCTCGAGCAGCACGCCGCGCACGTAGGGGTAGCGCACGCGGGTCGGCGAGTAGGTGTACCAGGAGAACGCGGCGCCACGGGGACAGCCGCGAGGCTCGTACTCGGGGCGGTCCGGGCCGACTGAGGGGTAGTCGGTCTGCTGCGACTCCCACGTGATGATCCCGTCCTTGACGTAGATCTTCCACGAGCACGATCCGGTGCAGTTGACCCCGTGGGTGGAGCGGACCACCTTGTCGTGGCTCCAGCGGTCGCGGTAGAAGGAGTCGCCTTTGCGGCCCCCCTCGCGGAAGACCGCCCGGCCGTCATCGGTCTCGTCCCACCGGGTGAAGAAGCGGCCGAGTTTGAGCAGTGCATCGGAAGCCGGACCGTCGGGGCCCGCAGTGCGCGTATCCCTCATCATGGCCACAGCGTAGGAAACAATCCCGGGGTTTACTAGGGCTTTTCACTTACGCACCGAAAGCGTGCGCTTAACCCCCTGGGTGTGGTTGCCGGTCCCGGCAGATGGAAGGTAGCGCCGGGCCGTGCGGGGTCGATGTCCGGGAAAGTGACCGAAAGAGCCGCTCATTCCGACGTTTTCCCGGACGCCATGCCCCTGTTGCCGCGGACGGCCCGCGAGTCCGGCCACTCAGAGGTACGGGCGGGTGATCAGTTCGATTCCGTGGCCGGCGGGGTCCTGGACGTAGAAGCCCCGTCCGCCGTTCTCGGTGTTGGTCCGACCGTTCAGTTGCAACTGCGGATCGGCCCAGTACTCGATCCCGCGTTCGCCCCGAAGGGCCAGGGCCCGGTCGAAGTGGTCGTCGTCGACCAGGAACGCGTAGTGCTGCATCTGGATGTCCATCGGCGGCTCGGCGAGCTGCAGCATCACCCCTGCCTCCAGCATGATGTTGGTGAACGGTCCCCAGAAGACGGTCTCGGTGGCCTCCAGCAGGTCCAGGTAGAGGCGGGCGGAGGCGGTGCGGTCGAGCGCGGCGATGATGGTGTGGTTGAACGTGGCTGTCATGGTTTCTCCCGTCGTTGAGTTGTCGTCAACGCGCCGGGTTCGGGCCCGCCAGGGGCGTGCGCGGGGGCGCCGCCGCGGACGCCCCGATCGCCCAGACGCGGGGCAAGGCCGTTCCGTTGACCGACAGGTCCCCGACCAGGCGCGCCTTGAAGACGTAGGGGTTGTGGTTGCCCACGGTGCGGGCATTGCGCCAGTGGCGGTCCAGGTTCTTCGCCGTGGACGTCGCCGAGGCGGCCAACGCGTCGAAGGCGTGCGAGATCGCGTTGACGGACAGCGGTGTCAGCGCCACCTGGGCCTCCGCCGAAGCGAGTTCCGCGGCGTCGTTCACCTGTTCCTCCTGCTCAAGCGTGAGGTGTCCGGCCCGCAGCCCGAGTGCGGCATCGTGGGCGTCCTGCAGGGCGGCGGCGACCTTGTCGACAATGGCCTCCCCGGCGAACCCGGCGGCGGCCAGTTCGCCGATGACCTGCAGGATCTGCGGGTCCTCGCGCCACACCGGTGCGGCGGCGTGGCTGAAAGTTCGGGTCCGCGCGCGGACCTCGTCCGAGAACTCGCGCTGGGCCGCCCGGATGCTGCCGGCCTGCACGACGAGCAACACCGCCTGGTAGAACGCCGTCTGGTATTTGAACCGGGTGTCGAAGTCGATGAGGTTCTCTTCCGGCACCACGGCGTCTGCGAAGGTGGAGGTCCCGGAGCCGGTGGTCTGCTGGCCGAAGCCGTCCCAGTCGTCGCCGTGTGTGACGCCGGGCTGGTGGGCATTCACCGCGGCGATGATGCGGGTGGAGGTGTCGGTGCGCTCGGAGTAGACGTCGATCCAGTCGGCGAAGATGCTGCCGGTGGAGTAGTACTTGGTCCCGTTGACGCGGAACTGGCCCGGGCCCAGATCCGGGGCGGGAACGACTTTCGTCTGCACCTGTCCCACCTCCACGGCGCCGACCTCCGTCCAGGAGTTGCCGACGAGCTCCCCGCGCACGAATCGTTCCAGCCAGACGTCACGCCCCGGCCCGGGCTCGGCGAGGATGCGGTCCTCGGCGAAGGCGAAATGGGCGCGCAGGGCCTGCGGAATGTTCGAATCGGCGGCGGCCAGCTCGGTCAGCAGCGCGAAGAGCTGCGGCAGCGAAGCCCCGAGGCCACCGTGCTCGACGGGCACGCGCAGGGCGCCGAAACCGGCGTCGGCCAGCTCGCGGATCTGGGCGGCGGGCAGCTCGTGGTCCTTTTCCCGCCGGGAGGCCCCCGCGGCGATGCGTCCGAAAATCGGGCGGAAGCGGGCGGCCAGCTCCTGGTAGGGCACGTTGGTGCGTTCGGCGGTCTGCTGGGTCATGGGTCCTCCTGGCGATGGTTCGTGGCTGCTGCTGCCGAAACTAGTCGCGTTCCGCGGGTGCGCGGGCACCTTGACGGCGGATGACGGCCGGTGACGCGATGTGACGGGCGAATGGCCTCAATCCGCGGGTGCCGCCGTCGTCCTGTGTCTTTTCCGCGTCAAGCCCGGTCACATTCGGACACGGGACGTCCACCCCGGTCATCTGCTGTCCCGCGCCCCCGGGGATTCCTAGCGTGGGGTGCACCGATGACGACGGGCGCCCGACGCCCCAGACGAAGGGAACACCCCATGACTGCCACGCTCGCCGAAGCACTGGCCACCTCGCCCTGGTCCGGGCGGGAGGAGCCGTCCACCGCCGCCGGGTGGATCGCCCGCGCCGAAGAGGTCTCCGCCATCCTGGCCCTCGACGCGCTCGAACGCGACCGTGCCGGGGCCAAGCCGTCCGCCGAGGTCCAACTGCTCAAGGACTCCGGACTCACGACCCTCGTCGGCCCTGCCGAACATGGCGGCGGCGGGCAGGAGTGGACGACTGCATTGCGCGCCATCCGGGCCGTCTCCGCAGGGGACGCGTCGATCGGGCAGCTGCTGGGCTACCACCTGCTGTGGGCCTGGGCCGTGCGGTTGGTCGGCACCGAGGGGCAGATCGCGGCCGTCGAGGAGCTCTACACCACCGCCAACCTGTTCTTCGGCGGGGCGGTGAACCCCCGCGACAACGACCTGGCGATCGAGGAACGCGGCGAGACGCTGGTGTTCACCGGCGGCAAGTCCTTCAGCACTGGGGCCCGGGTCGCCGACCTGGTGGTCCTGGAGGGCACGCTGCCGGCCGGGGAGCACGTCTTCGCGATCGTTCCGGTGGCGCAGGAGGCGATCACCTTCCGTGGCGATTGGGACAACCTGGGCCAACGGCTCTCCGAATCGGGTGGAGTCGACATCGCCGGCGTCGAAGTCACCTGGGCCGAGGCAGCCGGTTACGTCGACAAGGAATTCCAGCCGCTGGTCTACAATACGTTGAACGTCCCGCTGATCCAGCAGATCTTCACCGCGATCTACCTGGGCATCGCCGAGGGCGCCCTGGCGTCGGCCGGAACCTACACGCGCGAGACCACCCGGGCCTGGCCGTACGGGTCGGATCCGAAGGAGTCGGCCACCCAGGACCCCTACATCCTGGCCAGCTACGGTGAACTGCGCTCCCGACTCTGGGCGGGGCAGGCCCTGGCCGAGGCGGTGGATGCCGAACTGTCGGCCCTGCTGCACGCCCCGCGCGAGGACCTGACCACCGAACAGCGCGGTCGGGTGGCGGTGCGGATCGCCGCGGCCAAGCAGGTCGCCAACGACGTGGCCCTGGAGACCACGAACCGGATCTTCGAGCTCACCGGGGCCCGCGCCAGCTCCAACACGGTCGGCCTGGACCTCTACTGGCGCAACATCCGGACGCACTCGCTGCACGATCCGGTGGCGCACAAGCGCCGGGAGGTCGGCGAGTACGAGCTCATCGGCCGCCTGCCCGAACCGTCCTGGTACACCTGAGCTTGGCCGCCGGCGGTCTCAGGTGGCGTCGCGGGGCATGAACATGATGACCGCGACGCCGGCCAGGCAGATCATCGCCCCGATGACGTCCCAGCGGTCGGGACGGAACCCGTCCAGCGCCATGCCCCACGCCAGCGACCCGGCCACGAACACTCCCCCGTAGGCGGCGAGGATGCGCCCGAAGTTCGCCTCCGGCTGCAGGGTCGCCACGAAGCCATAGGCTCCCAGGGCCATGACGCCGAGCCCGGCCAGCCACCAGGCCCTGTCCTCGCGCACGGTCTGCCAGATCAGCCAGGCACCGCCGATCTCGGCGATGGCCGCCAGTGCGAAGAGGACAACCGATTTGGTGATGTTCATGGTCCCAGTCTTCCCCACCCCGCCCTGCGACGGTGCTGTTGCTCCCGGAACGGCCCCGTCGCAGGGCGGGCGTTACCGCGAACCGGTTCGCGGCGGCAGACTGGTGGCATCCATCCCGCGGCGCACGCCCGCGGCACACGGTGAAAGGACCACCATGGCCATCCTCGTCACGGGGGCCACCGGCCAGCTCGGCGCCCCGACGCTCGCTGCCCTCCAAGCCGCCGGCCACGCGGCCCGGGGCAGCTCCAGCACGGGCCGCAACGGCCTGGTGCACGCCGACCTGTTCACCGCCCAGGGCCTGGACCAAGCGCTGGACAGGGTCGAGACGATCGTGCACTGCGCCCAGACCGGCGGGGCGAAGGACCTGCGGTTGGCGAGGAACCTGACCGCCGCCGCCCAACGCGCCGGGGTCGGGCACATGGTGCTCATCTCGATCGTCGGCATCGAGGACATCCCCATGCCCTACTACGACCAACGTGTGGAGATCGAGAAGATCGCGCGGGCCTCCGGAGTGCCGCTGACCATCCAACGCGCCACGCAGTTCCATACCCTCATCGACCAGCTCTTCAACGCGCAACGCCGCATGCCGGTCGTCATCGCCCCCGCGGCCCGTTTCCAGACCATCGCCGTACCCGAGGTTGCCGGCCGGCTCGCCGAACTCGCGGCCGGCGGCCCCCGAGGCCGCGTCGACGACATCGGCGGGCCGGAACAGGTGGGCATCGGGCAGCTCTACCGGCAGTGGCGGGATGCACGCGGCGGCAAACGGCCCTGCCTCCAAGTCCGTCTGCCGTTTCTGGAGGCCTTCCGGGGGCTCGACGCCGGTGCGAATCTGGTGCCCGGGGAACCCTTCGGCCGCCAGACCTTCGCGCACTACGTGCAGGAGAAGTACGCGCCGGGCAGCTGAACGTCAGTCGATGCTGAAGGCGAAACGGAACCTCCCATCCGGATCCATGGCCCGTTTGACGGTCCGCAACCGCTGGGTGCTCTCGGCGGACCAGGCCCGCCGGACCGACTCCGGCGTGGTATCCGAGCCGGCGAAGTTGATCTGGGTGTGCCCGGTGCTCCACGGCTCCATGGCTGCCAGGACCGCTTTCCCCGCGGATTCCACGACATCATGCAGCTCCGGCAGATCGGGCCCCACCACGTAGACCGAGAATGCCGCGTCCCGCCCGCCGATGGCATTCGCCTGTTCGGGTTGGCGAGACAATGCTCCGCCCAACTGCCTGATCTCGGCGAGGAGCAGTGGGACCTCGACATCTGGCCCGGCGGTGGCCAGCAAGGCGTCGATGGCCTCGGCCGGCAGCCCGTCCACTAGGGTCGACGCGTCCCACACCGGCGACGGGTCCAGCGGGTCCTGGTGCACCGAGCCGATCGCGGCATACGGCATCCGCCCGACCATGTCCCCCAGCGGGTCGCAGAGGCCGAGCATCGGGGCCAGCAGAGCCTGCCCCTCCGTATCGGAGCCGACGTGCACAAAACGGAGATGGACCGAAAGGCGTCCGCGCAGCGACGCGGGGATGGCCTCGGCGTCGGGCATCCGCAGCAGGGCGATCGATGTGGTGGTGTTCTCGGGCAGCGTGGCCGCCCACCCGGCGTAGGCATGGAGCAGCACGGGTGCGGCATCGCCGGGGAAGAAGACCGCACCGCCCAGGACGTCCCGGACGGGCATGAGGTCGAATTCGAGGCCGGTGACGATGCCGACTTCGCACTTTCCACCGCGCAGCGCCCAGAAGAGTTCCGGGTTGCTGTCTGCGTCGACCTCCAGGAGTTCGCCCGCGGCCGTGACCAGTTGTGCGCCGCGGACGTGGTCGGCGGCGAAACCGAAGGTACGCCCCATCGGGCCCAGGCCGCAGCCCAGCGTGTACCCCACCACCCCGACGGTCGGCGAGGACCCGTTCAACGGGGCCAGGCCGTGCCCGGCGGCGGCCTCGATGACCTGGTGCCAGCGGACACCGGCAGAGACCCGCGCGGTGCGGCGTTCCGCGTCCACGGACAGGTCCTGCAGCATCGAGGTGTTGATCAGAAGGCCGCCGTCGGCCGGAACGCCGATGCCGTGTGCGGTCGCGTGCACGTGGACCCGCAGGTCATGCCGGGCAGCATGCCGGACGGCGACGACGATGTCGTCGTCCGAAGCGGCGACGACGACCATCTCCGGTCGGTGCTGGCGCGCGAGGTTGAAGCCGCGGCAGGCGGCATCGAACCCGCCTTCGCTGGCAAGACGCACGGCTCCGCGGACGTGGGAGCGCAAGTCGTCGGCGTTTGATTCCAGGGTGGTGGTCATGGCAGGTTCCTCGATGGTGCTGATCTTTTGCGCTTTGAGTACGACGTGCTCCCGGGGTGGGACGTCGCGTTTGCGGGCGGGTCGGAAGCAGGTCGTCCCGCTGCCCGTCGTTTCGCGCTGGGGTGAAGGCTCGTGCGGTCGCGGGAATTCATGCACGGGTGGATGCGACGTTGTCACTTGCGGCAATCACCGGAGGCCCAGAACGGATCGATGCCCGGCCAGGCGGTCTCACTGGAGGATCGCCGGCTCGGGTGTCATGGACGCGACAGTGCCGCCGGTGAGCGGCCTGCGTCCGCAGGCTGGGCGCACAGGTCCGGCCCACTGGGGCCAAGGGCAATGTGGCGCATGCCTCATTAACGAGCCGGCTGTGTGGCAAGTCAAGACGAGTGCGTTCGCGAGCACTATGGATGAGGCACGCGCTTTCGGTTTTCGCGGGCGCGGGCCATAGGACAACTGCTTCGAACGCACGGGCAACGACTCGAGGGATGCCCGACGACGGGCGGGAGAGCCGATTGCAGTCAGTCCCGCAGGATCAGCTGGTACAGCACGTGGTCCTGCCAGTCGCCGGCGATGCGCAGATAGCGCGGGGCGTAGCCGATCCTCTCGAAGCCGAGCTTGCCGAGCAGGTGGCGCGAGGCGGCGTTGCCGGGCAGCGTCTGCGCTTCCAGCCGGTGCAGGCCGAGGACGGACCGGGACAGCTCGACGAGCGCGGAGAGCGCCGATGTCATCAGCCCGCGCCCCTGGTAGCGTTCGTCGATCCAGTATCCCAGCGCGGCACTGTCGAAGGCCCCGTGCGTGATCCCCGAGAGAGTCGTCTGGCCGATGATCTCATCGGTCGTCGCCAGCACCAGCGGCAGCGACCTACCGATCTCCCGGTCGCGGACCTGGCGCTTGATCGCCTCGACTTGGCCGTCAGCCGTGTAGAAGGCCGGCGCACGATGGGGTTCCCACGGCGAGAGGTACTCGCGATTGAGCCGGTGCGCCGCGGCAAGCCTCTCGGCATCCTGCTGCTCCAGCGTTCGCAGCTGGATGCCGGCGGACAACTCGATGGCGGGGATCACGTGCTCGATGCTACCGCGAGCCCGCTCCCGGCAGGACGACGCCGGTGCCACCGTCGAAAGGAGGCACCGGCGTCGTCTTGTTCCTAATCCCAGATGTTGTCGCCGCGGAGTGAGGCGTCCGCGCCGCCATCCGCGTAGATCGTCTGACCGGTGACGTGCGTGTTCTCCTCGCTGGTCAGCCAGGCCAGCAGGCGGGCCAGGACGATGGGTTCGGAGTGGTAGTTCAGCGGCATGGGCACGTGTTTGTCCGTGAGTTCGCGACCTTCCGGGGTGGAGAGCAACTCGGTGGTCATGGGGGAAATGACGGTCCCCGGTGCGATGGCGTTGAGCGGGATGCCGGCCCCGGCCCAGCGCGCGGTGATGGATTCGCGGCGCACCCACCGGGACAGCGCACGCTTGCTGGAGGGGTAGTTGAGGTACCCCTGTGCCGGACCGGCCTCGGCGAGCGCGGTGCCGATCGCGACGGCCTTCGCTTCATCGCCGGCCAGCAGCGCGTCCACGAGTTCGGGAGAGTTCGGCTGCAACGACGCCATGGAGCTCACGACCACGGCGCGCGGCGCGGTGCTCTGGGCCAGCACAGGTGCCAGCTGGTTCAGGAACTCGGTGACCCCGAAGTAGTTGACCTTGACGGTGAGGGGCCGTGGCATCGAGATGCCTGCGCACGCGATGACCGCATCCACGGATCCGTCGGCCAGTTGGATGGCACGTTCGGCCGCCGAGTCGCGGCCCTCGGGTGTACTGAGGTCCGCGTTGATGTCCGAGCCCTTGAGATCGACGCCGATGACAGTTTCGCCTCGGTCGTGCAGCAGCCGTGCGGTGGCGGCCCCGATGCCGGACCCGGCTCCGGTGATGACGTAGGTGCGGCTCATGGTTGTTCTCCTTGCGGTTGGTGGGGTTCTTCCCCGGTGGACGCAGACGCCGCGTCGGCGGAAAGCTGGGCGGACAGCCGGACGGTGGCGGCTTCGAAGCGTTGCAGCAGCGAGACGAAGGCCAGCCGGTCGGCTTCGTTCCAGCCGGCGAGGAGTTCGTCGACAAGTCCGTCACCGGCCCTGACGAAGGCCGAGGCAATCTGGTGGCCCGCGGGGGTGAGCCGGACCAGGTGCGCGCGGGCGTCCTGGGGGTCCGCTCCCCGGACGGCGAGCCCGGTTTCCCCGAGCCGCTTGATGATCTTGCTGATGTTCGACGCCCCGGTCACCAGACGCGCTGCCAGGCTGGACGGGCGTTGCGGGCCGTCCTGGGCCAGGATCGTGACGACGACGATGGCCGGCGGGTCCAGGTGGATGCCTTCGCGGGCGACGACACTGGAAAGGAATTCGGGGGCTGTCCACTCACCCAGCACCCGGGTGAGCGATGAAATCAGCAGCGACCGATACTCCCCCACAGCATGTCCCGCCGGCTCGCCTTCCGGTGCTTTTTCTTTCCCCAGTGGAGGAGACTGCATGGCCACGTGGTCCTCACGCCTTCAGATCGATTTGATGTCTTGAAGACAGTATACGACTATCTGGTGTCTTCAGGACACTAAATTTTGGAAGCGGGATACCGCCGGACCCAACCAAAAAAGCGGCCCACGGCACTAGCCGTGGACCACCCCTCCGCCCGGGGGACGAGGCGTTGCCCCGTTACAGCTCGACCTTCTTGGACCGGCCGATGTCGGGCTGGTGGTCCGAACCGCGGGCCTTGAGCAGTTCCATGGCCATTTTGACCGGTCCGCCCTTGGCCTCCCAGTACTGCGCGGATTCCGCCTCGACCTTCAGCAGTGCGACGCCAGGCGTGTCGATGCCGTCCGGGAACCACGCGTCGACGGCGGTGCTCCAATTTTCCTCCAGCTTGGCCCGGTCATGGACGATGCGGCCGCGCCCCGAGAGGGACACCCAGGTGTGCTTCGACTCGAAGTTGACGTTCACTTCCGCTTCGTCCCTGATCTGTTCGGCCTTCGGCGAGTCCTCGGAGAAGATAAACCAGAGATCGCCGTCGAACTCGGTTTTCTGGATGGCCATCGGCCGGCTGATGAGCTTGTCCTCGGGGGAGACGGTGGTCAGCATGGCGATGGAGGCGTCCTTCAGCAGCTCGGCCAAATGTCCGGTCTGTTCGTTCTGGGTCATCGGATTCAACCTTCCTCTGTGGTGTTCGTGGAGCCCCCGGGGGCACACACTCCACGCTACGGTTCCGCGGTGGCACCGTCACGGGAACGCGCAACCCCCTCGCCCGGCTACCTGCGGGCGGGGACCTCGACGCGATCGCCCTCAGACTGCGACGCGCCCGCCGGTGGCCGCAGCATCCCCACGGCAACTGCGGCAACGAGGACGACTGCTCCCACCCCGAGGTACAGCTGGCCGGCCGTCCATGCGGCGTCCAGCAGTGCCCCAGCGGCCAGAGGTGCGAAGATCGCGCCGATGCGGCCGATGCCGATTGCCCAACCGACGCCCGTGCTTCGCATGGAGACCCCGTACGAGGTGGGCGTGATGGTGTAGAGGCCGGCGATGCAACCGTTGATCAACATGCCCACGATGATCCCCGCAGCGAAGGCCAAGGCAAGGATGCCCACTGCTGAGATGAACAGGACCATGGTGATCGAGGAGAGCACTGTGAACACCAGCAGGACCTTGCGGGAGCTCCACTTCGTGGTGAGTGCACCGAAGAACAGCGACCCGAAGGTGCCTCCCAAGGTGAGCATCAGCCCGCCGACTACCCCCTGGCTTTCCGTCATCCCGGCGGTGACCAGTAGTTTCGGCGTCCAGCTATTGACGAAGTAGAACCCGAACATGGTGGCGAAGAAGGCGACCCAGATCAGCAGCGTCGTGCGACGGTTCGAAGGGGAGAACAATGCATGGACCGTTCGGCCCCTGCCGGTTCGGGGATCCCCTTGCCCGGATCCGGTCGAGGAGTCGGCGGGTCCGCCCCATGAAGCAGCGGCGAGCCGAACCAGGTCGGGCTGGCGGATCTTGGCACCGACGGCGGCGATCTGCGCCGTGGCCCGGTGCGGGCGCCGGGTGACCAGGAAGTCGACCGATTCGGGAACGAAGGCCAGCACGAGGACCAGCGCTACGGTGGTGCAGATGCCGCCGAAGACGAAGACTGATCGCCATCCGTGATCGGCTTGCAGGACGACGGCCGCCATTCCGCCGAGTGTCGCACCGACGCCGTACCCGGCGGTGTAGATGCTGACGGCCATGCCGCGCCACCGCGCGCTGGCGTATTCGCTGGCAAGTACATTCGTGCAGGCGAGGATCCCGCCAACCCCGAGACCAGTGACCACGCGCCAGCCGCCGAGTTGCAGCGCGTCATCGGCGGTGGAGGACATGAACATGCCGAAGGCGGCGAGCGCCGTCGTCGCAATGAGCATGTTCCTGCGCCCGATGACATCGGCGAATGGTGCCAGCACCAGGGAGCCGATGGCCATTCCGACCAGCCCGGAACTCAGGAGCATGCCCAACTCGGAGCCGCTGAGGGCAAATTCGCCGGAGACCTGGTTGGCGGTGAAGGCCATCGCCAGGACGTCGAATCCGTCCAGGGCGTTGAGGAAGGTGCAGACGCCGATGATCAACCACTGGTAAGGGGACATGGGGGACGCATCGAGGCGTTGCCGCAGGGTCATGGGGGTTCCTTGGTATCTGGTGGGTGTCTAGCCGACGTCGAGGGTGACGACGGCGGGGCGGTGGGCACAGGCCGGCACATCGCCGGTCTCGGAGCCGTCGGCTGTGGCAGGTCGGGCGACCCGGGAAACGCAGACGCACATCTGCGACCCGGCGTCCTGCTGCCGCTTGCTGTAGAAGACGTCGCGGTGGTCGACGGCGCCGTCGAGCTCGAGGATCTTGACCTGGCAGAGCCCGCATTCGCCCTTGCGGCAGTCGAACATCATCTCGACGCCGGCGTCCTCGAGCGCCTCGAGCATGGAGCGGCCCTTGCCGACGGTCGCCTCGATGTCGAGCCGCGGGATGCGCACGGTGAACTCCTCCGGGTCGTACCAGCCCGAGTTGCCGAACGTCTCGTAGCGCAGGTTGGGCGCATCCAGACCGGCATCCGTCCAGCCGCGGCGGACTGCATCCATGAGCCGGATGGGCCCGCACATGTACAGCTCGGTGGCCGCATCCACGGAGGCGATGAGGTCGGGCACCTCCAGGGCCGTGCCCTCGTCGTCGACGTGGACGGCGAGGCGGTCACCGTGCTCGGCCTCGAGGTCGGCGAGATAGGCCATGGCGTTCCGGCTGCGGCCGGCGTAGACCAGGCGGTACTCGGCCTTGATCGACTTGAGGATCCGGGCCATGTCGAGGATCGCCGTGATCCCGATGCCACCGGCGAGCAGGACGTAGCGTGGCGCCCCGACGCGCAGCGGGAAGTTCTGCATCGGCTGGGTGATCCGCAGCCGGTCACCCGCCTGCAGGGTGTGCATGTAGATGGACCCGCCGCGTGAAGCCGGTGCCTGGAAGACGCTGATGGCCAGTCGACGTCCGCCGTCACGGGATTCGACGATGGAGTATGAGCGGGCGGCCGGCTCCCCGTCGATCTGGACCGTGACATCGAGGTGGGAACCGGGCTCCGCGGCGACCGGGTGCTCGGGTTCCAGGACGATGCGGCAGATGCCCGCCGCGACGTCGCGGGTTTCGACGACGACGGCGTCCTGCCAAACCTCGGTGTTGTTCACTGCCATGGTGGTTCGTCCCCCCGCTACTTCTGCGTGATCGCGGCCGGGCGGCCCTCGGCGGCGAGCATCTTTTCCAGGATCCGGCGCACCCACATGCCTCCGGCGTCGATGTTCAGGCTGTAGAACTGGTGGTCCGGGTTCGCGTCGATGGCGTCCTGCTGGGCCTTGAGCATGACCTCGTCCTCGCCGAAGACCCCGTGGACGCCATCGCGCAGCTGGGTGGTGATCAGCTGGCTCTCCAGCCGGTAATTGCGCATGAACGCCCAGAAGTAGTGCGAGGTCCTGTCGGTTTCCGGGGTGATGGTGTTCATGACGTACCCGTTGACGCCCTGGCTCCGGTCACCGTCGTGCGCTCCTGTGCCGGCCTTGGCCACGCCGACGTCGATCCTGATGGTCCCCGGCGCCTCGAAGTGGATGATCTGCCAGCGGTCGACCTTGCCGGTGAAGCCGGGGAACTTGTCGCGCATGTTCTTCAGCCAGAACGGCGGAGCGTCGATGTCGAACATCCAGCGCGAGACGGTGACCGTGTTGCCGTCGTGGGTGGTCTCGAATTCGGAATCACTGAGTTCCTCCTGGCCGATCGAGGAGGCGTGGACGAATTCCTCGTGGGTGAGGTCCATCAGGTTGTCCAGGATCAGCTGGTAGTTGCAGGCGGCGTGGATGGTCTCGCCGTCACCGGCCCACTCATCCGAACTCATCTGCGACATGTCCGGCACCAGGTCGGGGTCCGCCTGGGTCGGGTCGCCGAGCCACACCCACACGTAGCGGTAGCGCTCGACGACGGGATAGGACGGCACGGTCGCACTGGGGTTGATGGTCTCCTGGGCGGGCATGGAGACGCAGCGGCCCGCGGAGTTGTAGACGATGCCGTGGTAGGGGCACTGGATGCCGTCCGCCCCGACCGTCTTGCCCATCGAGAGCGGGGCCAGCCGGTGCCAGCAGGCGTCGGCGAGCGCGGCGGCCCGCCCGTCCTCGGTCCGGAAAAGCGCCAGCGGCTGGTTGGCGATGCGCCGTGCCATCGGCTTGCGTGTCACCTCGTGGTCCCAGGCCGCGACGTACCAGGCGTTGAGCGGGTAGTTGAAGACCTTGGCGGTGGTGGAGCCGGCGGATTCGTCGGGCGTGGGGGCATGAGGGGTGCGCGGGGCGACGACGGCGGTCATGGGATGTTCCCTTCGGGGCTCGGGCGGAACGGGCGGCGCGCCGCAGACTACCTATGCAGATAGCTATTTGTGGCGTGAACCACAGAATAACTATGTTCATAGTTAGTTGGCAAGGCTCGGCATCCGGGCACGGTCCGGCTACGGAACGCTGGGCACCCCGTCACACGGGCACGCCGATGATGCCGCCGGTCCACGGTCGGCGATAGCATCGTCTCCATGCCCGAGCGCCGAATGACCCCAGCTCCGGGCGCGCCCACCCTCTTCCCGCCGATGCTGCTGGTCACCCTCGGCCTGCTGACAATGGCCGGCCCGGTGGCCACCGACCTCTACCTGCCCGCCTTCCCCGAGATGGCCCGCGAATTCGACGTCGGCGCCTCCACCATCCAGCTGACCCTGACCGGGTTCCTGCTGGGCATGGGTGCAGGGCAGCTGTTCTTCGGCCCGCTCTCGGACCGGTTCGGGCGGATCCGTCCGCTGCTGATCGGTTCCTCGGTGTTCGTGCTCTCCTCGGTGGCGGTCGCGCTGGCCCCCACCATCGAACTGTTGATCGGAGCCAGGTTCCTGCAGGGCGTGAGTGCGGCAGCCGGCGTCGTGCTCTCCCGTGCCGTGGTGTCCGACCGCGCCGTCGGCGGGCAGGCCGCGCGGCTGTTCTCCATCATGATGACCATTTCCGGCGTGGCCCCGGCGCTGGCCCCGAACGTGGGCAGCCTGGTCTTCACCCTGGCCGGCTGGCGGGCGGTGCTGTGGGCGATCACCGTGATGGCGGCGCTGATGCTCCTCGGCGCACTGTGGCAGGTCCGGGAGTCGCTGCCCGTCGAACGACGGCGCACCGGGCACCTCTTCGGCGGGCTGGCCGAGGCGATCCGGCACCGCCGCTTCGTCGGCTACATCATCCTGTTCGGTGCCTCGTTCGGAATCCTCATGGGTTATATCTCGGCCTCGCCGTTCATCTACCAGGGCATCATCGGGCTCTCCCCCACCGTCTTCGCGCTGCTCTTCGGGGCCAACGCGCTCGGCATGATGGCCTGCGGGCTCGTCTCCGCCCGGCTGGCCACCCGCATCCCGCTGCGCCGTACCGTCACCGTGGCGGTGACCACGCTTCTCGCCACCGGAACGGCGTTCACGCTCTGCGCCGTGCTCGGTGCGCCGGGCTGGACCCTGGCGGCGCTGCTGTTCCTGACGACCTGCTGCATCGGCTTCGTCATGGGCAACACGACGTCGCTGGCCCTGGCCGAGGTCCGGCACGTCTCCGGCAGCGGCTCCGCCTGGCTCGGCGGCGCCCAGTTCACGCTGGGCGCCATCGTCTCCCCGCTGGGCGGACTCGGCGGGGGCACCAGCGCCGTGCCGCTGGGGCTAGTCCTGCTCGGGTCCTCGCTTTTAGCGGCCGGTGCCCTGTTCGCCACCCGCGACCGCTTCCACCCGGGGCACCCGGTACCGGACGGGAGCGCGGCATGACCCGCGCGGGCGGGCGTTCGGCGCTGCCCTGGGTCATCGCCGGGATCGTCATGGTGGCGTTGAGCCTGCGCGCGCCGATCATCGCCCCCACCGCGGTGATCGCCCAGATCCGCGAGGGCACCGGGCTCTCGGCCGCCGGCGCCGGGCTGCTGACCGGGCTGCCGGTGCTGCTCTTCGCGATCGCCACCCCACTGGCCACCCGGACCATCCGCCGCCGCGGTCCCGAGACGACCGTGGTGCTCTGCCTGGCCGGGATCCTGGCCGGCACCATCCTGCGCTCGCTCGGCCCGGCGGCGGTGGTGCTGGCCGGCACCGCGCTGATCGGGGCCGCGATGACGCTGGGCAACATCGCCGTGCCCGTGCTGATCCGCCGCGACGTGCCGTGGAACAAGGTCGGAGCGGTCACGGGCGCCTATTCAGCGACGATGAACGTCGGCTCGATGGCGGTCCTGCTGGGCACCGCGCCGCTGGCCGGCGCCGCAGGCTGGAGGTGGGCGATCGCCGCCTGGTCGCTGGTCACCACCCTGGGGCTGGCCTATTGGCTGTTCCGACGGCGCAGCGCACCCGTCGCGGTCCCGCCGGAACCGGAGCGGACGCCGGCTGGCGCCGGCACCAGCGGTGAGGCCGCGTCGGTACAGGCGGCCACCGCCGCGTCGGCTGTGTCCGCTACCGCAAACCGCTCGTCGCACACCCGGCGGATCACGGCACTGCTGGTCTTCGCCTTCTGCGGCCAGTCGGCCGCCTACTACGCCACCACCGCCTGGCTGCCGCTGCTGCTGACCGAGACGCGCGGGCTGGCCCCCTCGTCCTCCGGTGCCTCGGCGTCGTTGTTCCAGGTCGCGGCCATCATCGGGGCCTTCGGCGTGCCCCTGCTGGCGGCGCGGACGCGGCTCTGGGTGGCCGCCGCGGTCATCGCCGCACTGTGGATCATCCTGCCGGTGGGCCTGCTGGCCGCACCGCAGGCGTTCGTGGCCTGGTCGATCATCGGCGGGATCGCCCAGGGCGGCGGGTTCACGGCGATCTTCTCGGTCATCCCCCGCATCTCCCACAACGACGCCGAGGCGGCCTTTGCCTCGGCCCGCATCCAGGGTGGCGGTTACCTCGCTGCCACCGCGGCCCCGCCGCTGGCCGGCTTGCTGAACACCCTCACCGGGGGGTGGACCGT
Organism: Arthrobacter sp. JSM 101049; assembly: GCF_041679245.1. Classification (NCBI taxonomy): domain Bacteria; kingdom Bacillati; phylum Actinomycetota; class Actinomycetes; order Micrococcales; family Micrococcaceae; genus Arthrobacter; species Arthrobacter sp. JSM 101049. The sequence continues at coordinate 94,790 of NZ_JBGFFC010000003.1, forward strand.
GCCGCTGCTGCTCGTGCTGGCCTCCACGCTGGCGTTTGCGGTCGGCACCCTGCTGGCCACCCGGCTCTCCGAGCACCGCTAGCCAATAGGATCGGTTCCGGTCAGCCGCAGTTCCTCCACGTCCAACCGGGTTTGAAGCTCCCGGGCCACCAGGTCATCGACTTCCCCCTCGCGGCAGAGCCTGAGAAGTACCTCCCGCTTGCGCTCGATCAGCGCAAGCTGCAGGTCCGTGAACTCCAGGTGCCGGGCCGTGGCGGCGGATCGCGAGGCGGCGTCCTCGGTGATCAGGTCGGCGGTTTCCGCCCCGTCGAGGGACCCGTCCTGGCGGACGGCCGCCTCGGCTTCCCCCAGGGCCTGGGTGTGTTCGAGGTGCTCGTCGTTGTCCCTGCGGATCCGGTCGCGGACGCCATCGCTGACGCGGTGTTCCGCGGCCAGCTCGTCGAGGGAGCCGAGCGCGGCGTGGGTGATTTCCCGTTGGGCGAGCCGCAGTTCCTCCTCCCCCGCGGTGTCGGCGGGCAGGCGGGCCCAGCGGATCACCACGGGAAGCAGCGGGCCCTGGACGACCAGGGTGAGGACCACGACGCCGGCGGCGACGAACACGATCTCCGGCCGGCCGGCCAGTGGGGCCCCGGACTCGTCCACCAGCGGCACCGACAGGGCGATCGCCAGGGAAATCGCACCGCGGAAGCCGGCGGCGGTGCTGACGATCCTGGCCCGGTAGGTCATGCGGGGCTGGTGGCGGGATGCACCACGGGCCACGAGGCGCGCCAGCATGATGGAAGCGGTTTGGAAGATGAAGCGCACCAGCAGCAGTGTCACCCAGACGGCGACGATGACCACGACCAACCATCCGACCTCCGCGACGGCGATGCCCCGCGCCACCGCCTGGACTTGCAGTCCCACGAGGACGAACAGCGACCCGTTGAGCAGGTAGGAACCCAGCGGCCACACCGATTCGGTCTGCTGGCGCGAAGCCGCGGTGCTGATGTGCGGGGAGGCAAAGGAGACGATGAGACCCGCCACCACGACGGCGAGCACGCCGGAGGCGCCGACCGCCTCGGCCACCAGGAAGGCAGCGAAGGGGATGAGCAACAGGGCGATGTTGATCGTCAGCGACTCGCGCATCCGGCGCATCGCCAGGTAGGCCAGTCCCGCCACGGCGGCTCCGGCGACTATGCCCCCCACATAGGACAACAGGACCAGACCGGTGACGTCCCAGGGCGAATAGTGGCCGCCCACGGCCATGCCGACCGCCAGCGAATACACGACCAGTGCAGTACCGTCATTGGTCAGGCTTTCGGCCTTGAGCAGCATGAAGTTCCGTTGCGGCATCATGCGCCCCAGCGCGGCAACGGCGGTGGCATCAGGTGGGGCGACGGCGGCCCCGAGGATCAGCGCAGCCTCCCAGGGCAGGCCCATCCAGTGCGCGACGACGGCGACCGCCCACGCGGTGACCGCCACCAACAGCGTGCTCAGCAGCACGATCCCCCTGATGTCGCGCCGGATCGAACGCAACGAGCTGGTCAGGCTCTCCCAGAACAGCATGACGGGCAGGAAGAGCAGCAGCACGGTCTCCGGCGGCAGTTCGATGTCCCGCAGCGCCGGCACGAACCCCAGCAGCAGGCCACAGGCCAGCAGCAACAGCGGGCCGGCTACCCGCAGCCGCGGCGCCAGCACGGCGCCGAGGAGGACGGAGAGTCCCAACAGGACGGTGGTTTCCAGTCCTTCCACGAGGCTCCCTTCAAACAAGCGGCGGCACCATATGCGGCGCCATCCGAGTATGTCCGAACCGGCCCAGGGCGACAACCCAGCGCGTCATCGACGCGGAAAGCCCCTTGGCGAAGGTTTCCGCCCCTTGCGGCCGACAACCCCTACGCCTTCTTGCCCGCCAGCACCCTCGCCGCCGCGGTGCCACGGCTCCCCGTGCACCGCGTGGTGTAGGAGCCGCCGAAGCGCTTGTCGGCACCCATCCGGTAGGCCATGCAATCGGCGAGCATCTCGACGCCCTTGCCCTTGCCGTAGATCTTGTCCAGCCGCTTCTCCCCTGAACCGATCGAATCCCCGTAGACCTTGAACGTGCGGATGTGCGCGCATTCGTGCAGGGCGATGTACTGCATCGTCCTGCCGGGGACCAGCGTGCGGGCGAGCTCGATCTGCATGTTCGGGTAGGTGGAGTAGCTGGTGTCCTGCCGCGGGTTGGAGGACAGGGTGATGACCTGGCGCGGGCAGTAGCCCTTCATGTAGTTGTAGGCGGTGCGGACCGCGCCGCGGTAGTCCCGCGGGTTCATGTGGCGCACCGTGGTGACCCGCGAGGTGACGCCGCGCTCCGCCGTCGTGCCCGAAACCTGGTAGCGGTACTTGCGGGTCACCGTCGCGGTCGTGGCGGGGGTCGAGAAGCGCGCAGTTCCGTAGCCGGGAGCCGAGGTGGTGTGGCGGGCAATCGTGGTCCACTTCGTGCCACGCAGGACCTGCAGCGAGATGGTGCGGCGGCCGAACTGGCCGAAGACGACGACGGTGTCCGTGGTGCGCTCGCCCGCGGCAATCCGGCCGCCGATCCGGGTGAACAGGCGGTTGTCGGCGGCGTTGGTCCAGGCCTCGGTGGCCACGCGCCGGTAAGTGGCCGCCCGGGCGGTGGTGGCGGCGACGGTCTGGCCCGCGCGGACGAGGACGGCACGGAAGCTGGCCGAGCCCTCGCGCTTGAACCGGTAGCTGGCCCGGGTGCTGGTGGCCGGGCTTCTCAGGATGCGGGTGGAAACGGTCGTCCATGTCGTCCCGGAGCGGAGCTGGAGCAGGACGCGGTCACCGGTTCGGGTGGCGCCGCGGATGGTGAAGTACTTGGTGATCTGGTGCCGCGGCGAGACCGAGGAGATCGCCAGGGCGGGGGCGGGAGTGGCGGCCGCCTGGACGGTGCCGGCCGGCAATCCGGTGGGCGCGGTGGCGACCGCGGGCCCGGTGCCCAGCGCCACGACGAGGCTTGCCGACAGCACGGCCAGCAGGGCAACGACGACGGGTGACCTGCGCATGGCGGCCCCTTCTCCCATGGAGCCGGGGCTCCCCCAATATGCACGACGCCGGGGCGTTTCGGCGACCGGCTGGCAGTAGCATATGGCACCGGACGCGGCTTCCGCGGAACGGGGTTCATAACATTTTGGCACCGCCGCCTTCGGGGGGACGTGGGGTCCGGTGGTGCTGCCTCGCCACGTCGACCCACGAGGCCAGGATGCCGTCATCCACTACCGTATCCGGGGCGACGGTGATCCACCCGGGGCCCATGGTCCGGGCCGCCCCCATAACCGCCTGGGTTGCCCCCGCGCGGGCCAGCAACTCGTCGTGGCGGGCGGGATCCGCGCGCACCAGCAGGGACCCGTCCTGCTGGGCGCTGACGACCAGCCGGTCGTTGACCATGAACGCCCGACCTCCGAACATCGGGACCTCCCGCACGGTCGGTTCCCCGGAGAGCAGGCCGCGAAGGCGGCCGACGAGCACGGCCTGCCCCGGGGACATGGCGCTCACCGTCCCCGCCCCGCTTCGGCCCTCAATCGCCGAACTCGCAGGCGACTGGCGGCCCGCCGATCCGACGGTTGCCGCCGATGAGCCACTGGATGCCGTCCCAGTGCATGGAGTACTCGATGTTCCACACCGAGCAGGTTTGCGGTGCGCCGGGTGCCTCGGGGGCATCGTCGGCCGCCTGCTGCGACACCATCTGGACCGTGGCCTTCACATCGTTGCCATGCCCCGCGACGTCCTTGACGTCGAGGTCGAGCCAGACGGTCGTGGCCAGTCCACTGGACCATGTCTCCAGGCCTCCGGCGCGTTGCTGGAATTGCGGGGTGAACAAGTTGAAGGCGGCCGCGTAAGCGCCATCGTTGATGCCTTGGCCGTGGGCCTGCAGGGTCTGCGCGATATTCTCGGCCTGGTCGTGCTCGGAGGTGATTCTAGTTGCGAATTCCACCGATTCGGACTCATCACCGGTGCACGGTTTCAGGTCAATGGGAACGGCCCGTTCTTCCCACTCTTTGACTGCTGCCGCGGCCCGTGTGGCAGAGACGGCGAAGCCGAGCCCTTCAATGGACCTGGTTTCCGTGTCATCGAACTTGCTCACGATGATCCCGGCAACGGAGCCGTCGATGGTGATCATGGGGCCCCCGCTGTTGCCGGGGTTAGTCGGTGTATCCGTTTGGATCAGATGGCTCTGGCGTGCGCCCGCGCGGACGAATTCCCGATTGAGACCGCTCACGGTCCCCTGGCTGAAGGACAGTTCCTGCTGGTGAGGAAAGCCCAGTGCCGCCACTGCCGTGCCGACCGGGGGGTCTTCCGCTGCAAAGCTGAAGATGTGGCCCTTGGAGGCGCGGGTCATCCGCAACAGGGCGACATCGGCGACGTTGTTGCTGCCGAGGACCTCCACCCCGGTCAAGTGGCCGTCAACGACGGCGGTGATGGTGGAGGCGTCCTTGACCACATGTGCGGCGGTGACCAGGAGGTCGTCGGCCACCAGGAATCCCGTGCCGCTGCCGGACCACTGCCCGTCGGCGTCGCAACTGGTCGTCTGGAGGCGGGCCACACCGTTTTGCACGTCCTTGGCGGTCTCCGGCCAGGTTGGAGCAGGCGCAGAGGGCGAGGGGGCAGGCGTGGTCGTTTTCGGGGCCGGCGTCAACGGAGGAGTCGACGGAGTGGTGGGCGCCGCGACCTGGGAGACCGGTGCAGGAGACGCGGACGAGGGAAGCGCGCTTGTGGAGGACTGCGGAGGTGTGACCTCGGCACCCTTCGGTTCCGGATTCAGGACGACGCAGCCAGTGGCGGTCATTCCGACCACCATACCGAGCGCGATGCCGTGGACTATGCGTTGGCGGCATTGCGTGGCTGCCATGGTGCCTCCATCTCAGGGCCCAGGCCGCGCCTACCGCAGCCGGTCGTGAATTTTGGCCAGCATACGCACGCCCACCGTGAAACGGGCACGATTGGACTACCCCAAATTCACTGCACAGCTCCCCGCCTGTCCGAGTCCAGGTACTTGTTTCGGCAGCGTCCCAGAGCCGATTCCCCTACGTAGGATCCCGACGTCGTGCTGGACGGGAAAAGGTCTCGGCGGCGCATCGGACCACCCCTGCGGCCGGCGCCCCCTACCGGCTCTTGATCACCAGCGAGGCACCGAATCCGATGAGGGCGGTACCGGTCACGCGGTCGGTCCAGCGGATGAAACCATGGCGCTGGAACGTCCCGCGCACCAGGTGGGTGCCGTTGATGATCAGCGAGAACCAGGCCAGGCCGAGCAGGTTGTGCACGCCGGCGAGCGCGACGCCCATCAGCAGCGTGGAGGTCCCCTCGGGGATGAACTGCGGGATCATCGCGATGTAGAAGACCCCGACCTTGGGGTTGAGCAGGTTCGTCCCCGCGTCCTTGGCCCAGGAGACCAGCAAGCCGCCGCGACGTCTGGATGCCGGCTGGTCGCGGACCACCGCGGCGGGCGTGCGGCTGAAGGAGCGCCAGAGCATGGTCGCCCCCAGCCAGGCCATGTACAGGGCGCCGGCAAGCTTGAGCACGGTGAACGCGGTTTCGGAGGCGGCCAGCAGGGCCGAGGCGCCGACGGCGGCGGCGATGCCCCAGGCCACGGCGCCGGCGTTGATGCCCAGCGCGGTGGCGTATCCGTGCAGGTGGCCCTGGCTGATCGAGGAGCGCAGCACCAGGACGGTGTCGAGTCCCGGGATGATCGTCAGCAGGGCGGCGACGACGGCAAAGGACAGCAGGGCCTGGTCGATGCTCACACCGGCGAGTCTAGCGGGTCAGGCGCTGCGCCCCGCCGTCGTCTTCTGGTGGTCGGGGCCCTCCGGGCCTCCAGCGGGCGTCGCGGTGTCGCGGCTGGCCCGGTCCTTCTTGACGACGGCGGACACCAGGGCGGCGACCGCTCCCAGGGCGACAACGTTTCCGATGATCGTGAACAGCATGGCAGGCACCCTCCCCAGTGGTCGGCTTGTCGGTGCGGTGGCCGCTCCCGTTGCGGAACGGCCCCGTGCTCCAACGGTAGTCCCGCCCCTGCGTACCGGCCGGTACATGACCCGCCGCGTCATGCGTGCCGTTGGGCACAGCCGGCGGCCCCGGATTCGGGAACCCCGTGGGAACACGCAACCGGGGCGGTCACCGATCGTCTCGGTGCCCGCCCCGGAAGGCCATGGCCGCCTGTCCTGCCGGGGAGCTCAGCCGTGGTAGGTGAAGCCTTGCAGCCGGCGCGCCGTGCGGTCGGGGTTCAGCAGCAGCACACTGGCCGCTCCGACGACGAGCAGGTAGATCCCGATCATCCAGAACGCGCTGTTCATGCCGCTGGTCAGCGCCTCGATCATGGCCGCGGGGATGGGCTGGCCCTTCGGGGTGGGCAGGTAGCCGGCCCCGTCCATGAGCAGCCCGACCATCAACGGGGCGATGACCCCGCCGATCGAGGCGAACGCGGTCAGCGTGGCCATCACCGCGGCCCGCTGGCGCGAGCAGACACTGAAGGCGACCGCGGTCGGTGCCAGCGGGTAGATCATGGCCAGGCCGGCGCCGACGGTCAGGACGGCGACGGCGGCCGGGCCCTCGACACGGGGAAGCACGAGGAAGCAGAGCCCGGAGACCAGCAGGGTGGCACCGAAGAGGGCTCCCAGCGCCCACCGGACGGTGACGCCGCGGCGCATCAGGAAGCGGGAGGCATACCCCAGGACCAGCAGGGCCAGGGCGCCGATGACCCAGGGGAACGTCGAGACCAGGCCGATCGCCTCCGGGGAGAGCTCGACGACGGCGGAGAGGTACTTCGGCGACCAGGTGGTCAGGAACCCCTGGGCCCAGAAGCAGCCGGCTCCGGCGAGGACGGCGACGATGAACATGCGGCTGCCGATGATGCGAAGGATCGGCACGATGCCGAGCAGGTCGGAGATGTCGGCGACGCTGCCGCGAAGGTTCTCCGGCGCCGGGGCAGGCTCTGCAGCCGGAGCCGCTGGCTCCGCTGGGGTCGTGGACCCCGCCGGGGAGGCGGCCGCCGGCGCGGTGGCCGGTCCGGCATCCGGTTCGGTGTCGACGGCGAACTCACCGCCGGGCTTCGTGGCCGAATGGCTGTAGGGGCCGTCCCGGCCGATCAGGAACCAGGCGGCGGACCAGAGAAGCCCGACGATGCCCAGCACCCCGAACGCCCAGCGCCAGCCGAGGTCGGGGTGGGCGATGACCCAGGCCAGGATCGGGGCCGCGATGATGGGCCCGAGCGTGGAGCCGATGGCCACCATGCTGCTGGGCAGGCCGCGTTCCTTGGCCGGGAACCAGCCATGGACGTGCTGCAGGGTGATGGGGGTGGCCGGCCCCTCGGCGCCGCCGAGCAGGATGCGGGTCACCAGCAGGATCGCCGCGCCGCCGCCGAAGAGCATCGGGAACTGCAGAATCGCCCAGCTGATGCCGGCCACCAGCAGGATCCAGCGGGTCGGCACCTTGCCGGCGAGGAAGCCTACGCCGATGGCGGCGATGGCGAAGAGGAAGAAGAAGGCGCTGCCGATGAAGCCGAACTGGCCCGCCGTGAGGTGCAGTTCGCGCATGGCCGGTTCGGCCACGAGGCCCAGGACCGCCTTGTCGGCGAAGTTGATGATCTGGAAGACGACCAGCAGCGAGGTGATGATCCAGGCGCGCCGGTTCATGCGCCGGTTCGCGACGGCCGCGCGCAGCGTGTACGGGGGCAGCGGCTCGGGCGTGGCCTGCTGGGTCGACGGGGCGCTCATGCTCCCACCACCCCGGCCAGGTCGCATTGGGTGGAGGCGACGGGAGTGCCGATGCCGAACACGTCGTTGTCCTCGGCCACCTGCACCGGGGCGCCGAAGTCCGCGCCGGCGACTTCCGCCATGCGCGTCGTGTCGGCGGCACCGGGGGTGTTGGGCACGATGTGGTGCAGGACGAGCCGGCCGACGCCGGCCTTCCGGGCGATGTGGCCCACCTGGTCGTAGGGGGTGTGGGATTCGCGCAGGTGCACCTCGATGCCCGAGCGCGTCGGGCCGTCGGGCAGCGTGGCCAGGATGGCCTCGAGGTCCATGACCTCGTGCAGGAGCAGGTCGGCGCCGCGGGCCAGCCGGATGAGGTTCTCGGAGGGGGCCGTGTCGCCGGACACGACGACCGAGCCGTGGGCACTCTCGATGCGGAAGGCGAAGGCGGGGTAGCACAGCCGGTGGTCCACGAGGATGGCCTTGATGGTGACCAGCTCGTCCCGGTAGACCTCGAACGGGTCCATCCGGGGGTGGCGGGCGGTGACCGGGTCGGCACCGGCCCGCGCGGGAACGGCGATGTCGTGGCCGGACACCCACTGGTGCGGGTCGTCACGGCCCTCGTCGGACATCCGGATGGCGATGTCGGAGGCGAAGACCCGGTCCAGCAGCGCGTCGACCATCTCCTGCGTCCCGGCCATGGTGCGTCCTGCGGTGCGGGCGTCGACCTGGCGGGCGTGCTGGTCGTTTTCGGCCGGGATCCGCTCGGGTCGGCCCGGTCCCCAGACCTGGACGGGGCGGGAGAAGCTCTCCCCCGGGACCTGCCAGCCGGTGACGAGGAAGGATCCCAGGTCGTACACGTGGTCCGAGTGGTGGTGCGTCAGGAAAATGCCGCGCAGTTCGCCCCAGGCACAGGAGGAGCGGTAGTTGCGGATGCTTCCCATGCCGCAGTCGACGACGTAGGTGGCGCCGTCGACCCGGATGGCCGTGCTGGTCCCGGCGCGGGTGCCCGAGACGATGGGGCCCCCTCCGGTCCCCAGAGCATGAACCGTCATGCCCTCGTGCTGGTTGCTGCTCATGGAATGGCCCTTCAGCTGAATGGATGGGATTCTCTTTCGGCGACCCGATAGCGGCGGCCGCACCGGCGGGACGGAGCACGACACCGGATGTGACGCCCATCATATGGACCGTTTCTGACGATCGCAAGACCCATTGCATGTTTTTCTGATTCCTGCCATGCTGTCTGGCAACCACCGCGGCCACGCGCCGCACGACGAAGGGAACGGACCATGGATGTACAGCAGGAAGAGATCATCGTCGGCGACCTGCCCAAGGGCATCACGCTGGCCGGGGAGGCCTACGGCAACAAGACGTGGAACGTGCTGGGCCACACCTACCTGGCGAAGGTCGAGAGCGCCTCGAGCTTCGCGTGGCTCTCACTCGACCCCAGCGGTACGGGCGTCCCCCCGCATATCCACCCCACCCAGCATGAACACATCCTGGTGCTCGAGGGCACCTACACGCTGTACCTGGACGGCGAATGGACCACCGCCGGGCCCGGCGACACCGTGCGCATGCCGATGGGCCTGCCGCACGCGTACTACAACAAGGCCGACGACGCCGCCAAGGCACTGTTCTGGGTCAGCCCGGCCGGCCAGCTGAGCGAGCTGTTCGACCAGCTGCACAACCTCACCGATCCCGAAGAGGTCGTGCGCCGTTCGGCCCTGCTCGGCGTGGACTTCCTGCCCGCCGGCAGCGTTCCCGGGGCGTAGGGAAGCGGTCATGCCGCGGCCCGAGATCCTGTCCTACGGCGCCCACCCGGACCAGCACGTGGTGCTGGACCGGGCCGCCACCCCGCCCCGGGGCACCGCGGTGCTGGTGCACGGCGGCTACTGGCGCCAGGCCCACACCCTGGAGCTGATGGAGCCCCTGATCGGGCCGCTGGCCGCCGCGGGCTGGAACGTGGCGAACGTCGAGTACCGCCGTGGTCCCGGGGCCCCGTGGCCGCTCCCGTTGGACGATGTCCGGGCGGCCTGCGCCGTCGTGGCCGACCGGCACCTCGAGGGCCCGCTGGTGGCGGTGGGGCACTCCGTCGGCGGCGAACTGGCCCTGCTGGCCGGTGCCCCGCTGGACGCCGTCGTGGCACTGGCCCCGGTCACCGATGCCGCCCGCACCCACGCCGAGTCGCTGGGCGACGGCGCAGCACGAGAGTACTTCGGCACCTCGCCGGCGCAGGACCCCGCTCGCTATGCCTCAGCCTCCCCCGTTGTCCGCGTGGACGCGGCCCGGCCGGCGCTGGTGGTCCATGGCGCCGACGATTCCCGCGTGCCCGTGCGCCACACCCTGGACTACCTGGTGGCCGCGTGGGACGCCGGGGCCCCGGTGACGGCCCTGCTGCCCGATCGGCTCGGGCATCTGGAGGTCATCGACCCTGCCCTGCCGCACTGGCCGGCGGTGCTGCAGTGGCTGGCCGAGCACACTGCCGCGGCCGGTCAGACGGAGGCCCCGAGCACCGACCGGGCGTGATCCTGCGCCGGGCCGGAGAGCATGCCGTGCAGCTGGAGGAAGACCAGCTTGGCGCGGGGGGCCTTCCACCCGACCGGTAGCAGCTCCAGCGCGATGTTCGGGTCGCGGTACGGGAAGCGCCGCCACCTGGTCAGCAGCGGGATGTACTGAGCAAATGCCTCGCGGCGCCCGTCTTCATCGAGGTCGGGCGCCGCTTCCGTGCGCGCGGACCACTGCTGAACCACCGGGTCGTAGTCGGCGACGAATTCGCCGTATGCTGCATCCAGTTCACCGAGGTCCCACCACTGCCCGATGCGCTCGCGCAGGACTTCCCCCTCGCCGTACTGCCCGGTGAAGTGCTCCAGGTACCGCGTGAGCCCACGGGCAGCCAGGCGGTCCAGCGCCTGGTCGAGCACCGTGGCCGGTGCGATGGCCACCCCGGCGGCCACGAAGCCGAACCCCAGGCTGGTCAGCTCGGTGCGCAATTCGTAGCGCCGCTTGCGCTCGGTCTCGGGGACGGAGAAGACGACCAGCGCCCAAGGGTCCCCCGGCTCGGAGCGGCGGGGGGTGAAGATGCGTTCGTCCCCGGCATGGAATCCGTCCAGCACGGCCGGCGAGAGCCGGTAGGCCACCGGCGTGGTGCCGTCGGTGCGCTCGAGTACGCCCTTGGACTTCAGCCGCGAGACCGTCGACCGGGCGGCCCCCTCCTCGACGCCCAGGTCCGCCAGCAGGGCCACCAGGTGCGCCACGGGCAGGAGGCCGGATCGCCCATAGAGCCCGTAGAGCGTGACGATGAGCTCCTGGAGGAGCGGCTTGGGCACCCGGGTCCCCCTTCGGCGTCGGTCCGGTCAAACGCCCTCATCCTATCGCCGCACAGCCGTGTGGCCCGCACCCCGGACGGGAGTGCGGGCCACGGACGGCGGCCGTGTGCCCCGCCGTCGTGCGTCGTCCCGGTCTACCGGGCCGCGGCGGCGACCTTCGGGCGCCAGCGCAGGTGCGGGTCGTCGACCGGTTCGGGTTCGCGCAGCAGCGACAGGCGCGGGCGGACCGCATCGGTGCGGGCGCTCGGCGGCTTGCGCCGGCCGGCGCGGAACTGGTCCACCCATTCGGCCCCGTCGCCGCGGTACTCCTGCTCGGCCGCGGCATGCAGGGTCCACTGCGGGTCGTACAGGTGCGTGCGGCCCAGGGCGATCAGGTCGGCGCGGCCGGCCAGCAGGATGGAGTTGGCGTCGTCGTAGGAGGAGATGGCCCCCACGGCGATGACGGTGGCACCCGCCGGCGCCGCGGCCTCCTGGCGGATGCGGTCCGCGAAGGGCGTCTGGTAGCTGCGCCCGAAGGCCGGCTTCTCCCCGGAGTCGATCTGCCCGGTGGAGACGTCGATCCCGTCCGCGCCGTGGGCGATGAAGGCCCGGGCGATCTCCACGGCGTCGTCGGCGGTGTTGCCGCCGTCGATCCAGTCCGTGGCCGAGATGCGCACCGTCATCGGCTTGCCGGACGGCCACACGGCGCGGACGGCGTCGAAGACCTCCAGCGGGAAGCGCAGCCGGTTCTCCAGGCTGCCGCCGTACTCGTCGGTGCGCCGGTTGGACACCGGGGACAGGAAGGACGAGAGCAGGTAGCCGTGGGCGGCGTGGACCTCGAGCAGGTCGAAGCCGGCGTCGGCGGCCCGGCGGGTGGAGGCCACGAAGTCGGCGACGACCTGGTCCATGCCGGCGCGGTCGATCTCCCGCGGCGCGGTGTTCTCCGGGCTGTAGGGCAGGGCGCTGGGGGCGAGGGTCTCCCAGTTGCCTTCGGGCAGCGGCTGGTCGATGCCCTCCCACATCAGCCGCGTGGAGCCCTTGCGGCCGGAGTGGCCCAGCTGCACGCCGAGCTTGGCGCCGGAGCGGCCGTGCACGAAGTCGGCCACCCGCGACCAGGCGGTGGCCTGCTCGTCGGTGTAGAGGCCGGAGCAGCCGGGGGTGATCCGGCCTTCGGGCGAGACGCAGACCATCTCGGTCATGACCAGCCCGGCGCCGCCGAGTGCCTTGGAGCCCAGGTGGACCAGGTGGAAGTCGGTGGGCACCCCGTCGACGGCGGAGTACATGTCCATCGGGGAGACGACGATGCGGTTCTTCAGTTCCAGCGACCCGATCGAATGCGGCTGGAACATGGCCGGGGCCACCTGCTCCAGGCCCTGGCTGGCGGCGAAGTGCTCCTCGACGCGGTGGGCGAACTCTGGGTCGCGCATCCGCAGGTTCTCCTGGGTGATCCTGCGGGAGCGGGTGAGCAGGTTGAACGCGAACTGGACGGGGTCCTGGCCACGGTACTGCCCGATGGACTCGAACCATTCCAGCGAGGCCTGGGCCGCGCGCTGGGTGGATTCGACGACGGGGCGCCGCTCGGCCTCGTAGGCCTCGAGTGCCGCGGGGATGCCGGCGTGCTCGTGCAGGCAGGCGGCCAGGGCGAGTGCGTCCTCCATGGCCAGCTTGGTGCCCGAGCCGATGGAGAAGTGCGCGGTGTGGGCGGCGTCGCCGAGGAGGACGACGTTGCCGCGGTGCCAGTTGCGGTTGCGCACGGTGGTGAAGTTCAGCCACTTGGAGTTGTTGGCGAGCACCTCATGGCCGCCGAGCTCCTCGGCGAAGATCTCACGGACCTTCTCCACGGCGTATTCGTCGGAGACGCCCGGGCCCATCGGCGTGTTCGCGGTGGCGTCGAAGCCGGCGGCGTGCCAGACGTCCTCGTGCATCTCGACGATGAACGTGGACCCGGATTCGGAGAACGGGTAGCCGTGGATCTGCATGGTCCCGTGCTCGGTGTCCTTGATGAAGAACTTGAACGCTTCGAAGACCTGGTCGGTGCCCAGCCACATGTACTTGTTGCGCCGCACGTCCAGGGTTGGGCCGAAGTCTTCCGCGTAGCGGGCGCGGATCTGGGAGTTGACCCCGTCGGCGGCCAGGACCAGGTCGTGGGTGGCCTCGAGTTCGGCGACGTCCGGGGCCAGCGTGGAGAAGCGCACGTCGACACCGAGCTCGACGGCGCGGTGCTGGAGCAGCTGCAGCAGTTCCTTGCGGCTCATCGCCGCGAAGCCCTGTCCGCCGACCGTGAGCTGTTCGCCCCGGTAGTGGATGTCGATGTCGGCCCAGCGGGCGAAGCGCCGGGACATGTAGTCGGCCACGACCGGGTCGGCGTTGCCGATGCCCCCGAGGGTCTCGTCCGAGAAGACGACGCCGAAGCCAAAGGTATCCGACGCGGCGTTGCGTTCGAAGAGGGTGATGTCGTGGGACGGGTCCAACTGCTTCATGAGTGCGGCGAAGTAGAGGCCTCCGGGGCCTCCGCCGACGATGGCGATCTTCATGGTCGTGTCCTTTCTAGGCCTGGCCTGCGCCGGCAAGTTCGCTGTGCTGGCCGGTCTGCAAGCTCTCGCGCAGCCGGAAGTGCTGGAGTTTCCCGCTGGGGTTGCGGGGTAGTTCGTCGACGAAGCGCACGTCGCGGGGGTACTTGTAGGGGGCGATGGTGGCCTTGACGAAGTCCTGGATCTCCTTGCGCTTGGCCGCGTCGCCGGTGACGCCCTCGCGCAGGACGATGAAGGCGCAGACCACGGAACCGCGCTCCTCGTCGGGGCGGGCGACGACGGCGTTCTCCAGCACGTCCTCGTGCTGGTCGATGGCCGCTTCCACCTCGGGGGCGCCGATGTTGTAGCCCGAGGAGACGATCATGTTGTCCGAGCGGGCCTGGTAGACGAAGTAGCCCTCGGCGTCGCGCAGGAAGGTGTCGCCGGTGACGTTCCAGCCATTGCAGACGTAGTTCGCCTGGCGCGGATCGTCGAGGTAGCGGCACCCGGTGGGGCCAATGACCGCGAGCCGTCCGGGCTCGCCGTCGGCGGCCTCGTTGCCGTCGACGTCCAGGATGGTGGCGCGGTAACCGGGCACGGGAACCCCGACGGCGCCGGGGTGGATGGCGTCCCCGGCGGCGGAGATGAACACGTGGAGCATCTCGGTGGCGCCGATGCCGTCGACCAGGCGCAGTCCCGAGGCCTCCTCGACGGCTTCCCAGGTCTGCTGGGAGAGGTGTTCGCCGGCCGAGACGCCCAGGCGCAGGCGGGAGAGCAGGTCGGCCCGGTCGGCCTTGATGATCGCCCGGTAGGCGGTGGGTGCGGTGAACAGGACGGTGGCCCCGGCCTCGGCGGCGCGTTCGGCCAGTTCCACCGGCGCGGCCCGCTCGGTCAGCAGGGCGGAGGCCCCGAAGTAGAGCGGGAAGACCACCAGTCCGCCGAGCCCGAAGGTGAAGGCCAGTGGTGGGGACCCGGCGAAGACGTCGTCCGGCGTGGGTTCCAGGAGGTGGCGAGCGAACGTGTCGGCGTTGGCCAGCACGTCGCGGTGGAAGTGCATGGTGACCTTCGGGGTCCCGGTGGTCCCGGAAGTGGGCCCGAGCAGCGCGACGTCGTCGGCGGCGGTGGCGACGTTCTCGAAGGTGCCGGGCTTGGCGGCGGCGAGCGCCACCAGGTCCGTGGCGGCGTCGGAGCCGTAGGAGAGGACCGGCAGTTCGGCGGCGGTGGCAGCGGTGTCCATCTCGTCGGCGAAGCGGTGGTCGGTGATCGCCAGCGAGGGCTTCGTCAGCCCGATGAGCTTGGCGATCTCCGGGGCGCGCAGCAGCGGCATGGTGGTCACGACGACGGCGCCGGCCTTGAGCACGCCGAGCCAGGCGGCGACGATCCAGGGGTTGTTCGGTCCGCGCAGCAGCACCCGGTTGCCCGGGACGATGCCGTGGTCCTCGGTGAGCACGCGGGCCACCTGGTTGGCGTGTTCGAGCAGCTGCCCGTAGCTCCAGATGACGCCGTCCGGGGTGCGCAGTGCGGGGCGGTCGGCGCCGAAGCGCGCCGTGGGCTGGTCGATGAGCGCGGTGGCGGCGTTGAGCTGCTCGGGGTACTGCAGTTCGGGGAGGGTGAATTCGAGCGTCGGCCACTGGTCGGCGGGTGGGAGGTGGTCTCGGGTGAAGGTGTCCACGTGGGCCGATGGCGTGAGCTGCATGGCCGTTCCTTTCGCGGGGTGGGATGGATGGGTGCGGCGCTCAGCCGCGGATCATGCCTTCCTGGGCGACGGTGGCCAGCAGGCGTCCGTCGCGGTCGAAGAAGCGCCCGAGGGCCAATCCCCGGTTGTCCTGCACGGACACGGCGTCCTGGGCGTAGAGGATCCAGCCGTCGGCGCGCGCCGCGCGGTGGAACCACATGGCATGGTCCAGGCTCGCGGTGGCCAGGCCCTGGCTGGACCAGTTCAGCCCGCGCACGCGCAGCAGGGTCTCGAGGATCGTGTAGTCGCACACGTAGGCCAGCGCGGTGCGGTGCAGGTCGGCGGTGGCCTTGGCGTCGCCGGCATCGGGCAGCGCGCTGAAGGCCCGCACCCAGACGGCCTGGCTGGACGACCGGGTTCCATCGGAGGAGACGTAGACCGGCCCGGGGACGTGGCGCATGTCGAAACTGCGCCCATGTGCCCAGTACTCGGCGGCCGGCCCGTAGGCAACGTCGGCGGCGGCCCCTTCCAGGGCCTCGGCGGCGGTGAGCAGGGTTTCCGGCTCGACGACCGCCGGTGCCTGTTGCTGGAACTCCGGTCCCTCTTCGGGGACGTGGAACGATCCCATGGCGGTGAAGGCGGTCTTGCCGTTCTGCACGGCGCGGACGCTGCGGGTCGAGTAGCCGCGGCCGTCGCGCAGGGTCTCGACGTCGTAGCGGACCGGGGCGCCGATGTCGACGGGGCGCATGAAGTAGCTGTGCAGCGAGTGCAGGGCCCGGTCGGCGCCCACGGTCGCCTGCATCGCGGCCGTGGCCTGGGCGGTCATGTCCCCGCCGTAGGCCTTGGGCCACGGCACGTACTGGGTGGTCGCCTCGAAGGAGGCGTCCGCCGGGCCGTCGACCGGGGTCAGCTCGATGGCCCGCAGGAAGGTCGCGGCCGTGTCGGGGGCCAGGATCGGGGTCTCGGTGGTGGCGTCCATGCCTAGGCCCTCCGGTAGTCGGCGAGGGTCTCGTCGGGGACGTCCTCGAGGTTGACCACCAGGTTCTCGGGGGTGCGTGCGGTGAGCCAGACGAGTTCCTCGGTCACCGACATGTTGGCCTCGACGTGCGGCATGAAGGGCGGGACGAAGACCCAGTCGCCGGCCTTCATGTCCAGGTACTCGGAGTAGCCCTCGCCGAAGTAGATGCGGCCGTGGCCGCGCAGCACATAGCCTCCGGTTTCGGCCTCGGCATGGTGGTGCGGCAGCGAGCGGTAGCCGGGGACGTTGGAGACCTGTCCGAACCAGATCTTGGTGGCCGGGGTGTGCTGGATGGATACGCCCGAAACGCGGACGCAGTCCCCGGACTGGGCGGTGTTGGTGTCCTCCTCGCCGCTGCGGGTGACGACCGGGACGACCTGCCCGTTGGCGGAGGCGTACTGGCTGTTGTCGCCTTCGAGGATGTAGTCGGTGCTGGTGCTCATCGTGGTTCTCCTTGCTGGTTCGGGGTCAGGCGTGGGTGGTTGCTGTGGCGTTCGCGGGGACCAGGCTGACGGTGTTCTCCAGTCGGCCCAGTCCGTCGATTTCGGTGGCCAGGACGTCGCCGTCGGCGAGGAAGCGCGGTGGTTTCATGCCGGACCCGACACCGCCGGGGGTGCCGGTCAGGACGACGTCGCCGGGGCGCAGGGTCGTGAATCCCGAGATGTAGGACAGCAGCCGGGCCGGGCCGAAGACCAGCGTGGCGGTATCCCCCGTTTGGACCAGTTCGCCGTTGACGTAGCCGCGCAGGGTGAAGGAGGGGTCCTCGTCGAATTCGTCGGCGGTGACCAGCGCCGGGCCCAGGGGCGTGCTGGCGTCGAAGGCCTTGCCCTGCAACCACTGCAGGGTCCGGTGCTGCCAGTCGCGCATCGAGACGTCGTTGGCCACGGTGTATCCGGCAATGGCCGCGGCGGCTTCGGCCTCATCGGCATGCGAGAGCTCGCTGCCGACAACGACGGCGAGCTCCGCTTCCCAGTCGACCTGGTCGCTGCCGTGGACGGTGATCGCGTCCGCCGGACCGGTGAGCGAGTCGGCGAACTTGGCGAAGAGCGTGGGGTACTCGGGCAGTTCGCGGCCCATTTCCAGGATGTGGTCCGCATAGTTCAGGCCGCAGCAGACGACCTTGGCGGGTCGTGGCACCACGGCGGCCAATTCGGCCGCCCCGGCGGGGATGGCACCGGCCGGGCCGCCGGCGAGCGCCGCGTCCACGGTCGCCCGCCAACCGGTTCCTGCGAGCAGGGCGCCGACGTCGGGCGCGTCCAGGGGGAGGTAGCCGCCGGCTGTCTCGACGGCTGCTGTGGTTCCCGTTGCGGTGCGCACGGTGGCCAGCTTCATCGGGTGTTCCTTTGCTCGAAATCGATATGTCGACTTTTTTACGGTCGCAACATATGATCAATTTAGCACGCATGAAGGAATGTGCAATAGGCCACATTCGAATTTTTTCCACCCATCACCCAGGAGGGGACATGACCACCCAGAGCGCCAATGCCCACCAGACCATCAACCCCGCATCGCTGCCCAAGCCCTCGGGATATGCCCACGGGATCCTGGCCGGCAACACCGTGTACCTCGGCGGGCAGACCGCACTGGATCAGGACATGAACATCGTTCCGGGCGGCATCGTCGAGCAGTTCCGGCAGGCCTTCTCCAACGTGCTCGCCACGCTCCAGGAGGCCGGCGGGCGTCCGGAGGACCTGGTCAGCGTGACCATCTACCTCACGGACGTGGACGACTACATGGCCAACGGGCGGGAGATCGGGCGCATCTGGCGCGACATGGCCGGCACCGGCTACCCGGCCATGGCCGGCATCGGCGTCTCACGCCTGTGGCAAAAGGAGGCACTCATCGAGATCCAGGGCGTCGCGGTCATCCCGGCGGCCTGACGCTGCGCCGGCGCTCGCCGGCACCAGAACGACGGCGGGGCGGAACCCCAGGTGCCAGGCACCTCAGGTTCCGTCCCGCCGTCGTCCGTCAGCTGTGGCCGCCCGCCACCCCAGGGAGCGCGCCCGATCCGGCGTCGCCGATGGCGTCCCCACCCGGACGGTTCACCCGTCGATGACCTGCCGGGCATGGCGCTCGGCCAGCGGGGCGATGAGCCGGTGGGCCCCGGTGAAGGCCCGTCGGGCCGCGGGTTCACGCCAGCCCGCCGGCAGGTACACCAATGGCAGGTCCGGGTCCCGGTAGGGCAGTTGGCGCCACAGGGTCAGCAGTGGGATGTAGTAGCGGAAGGCATCACGGCAGGTCTCGTCGTCGGCCGCAGCAGCATCCGTCGCGTGTGTGCCGAGCCGCCGTTGCCAGGCCTGGTCGGCGTCGGCGTAGATGTCCAGGAAGTCGCCGATTAGTTCATCGATGGCCTCCAGGTCCCACCAGGTGGCGACCTTGGCGCGGACGTCTCCGGCGAAGAGGTAGTCGCCGCGGAAGAACTCCACGAAGTGGTCCAGCCCCTGGGCCGCCAGGCGTTCGCGGGCACGGTCCGCGACGCCGGAGGAGGCGATCCAGACACCCGCGGATACCGTGCCGAAGCCCAGGCCTGACAGGACGCTGCGCAGCCGGTGACGCAGGTGGCGTTGGGCCTCGGGCACGGAGAAGAGGGCCAGCAGCCACGCCCTGTCGCCGTCGTCACGTCGTTCGGCGAAGATCCGCTGGTCACCCTCGGCGAAGACGGTTTGAAGCGACTCGGAAAGTTCGTAGGCGGCGACCCCGTTGCTGCGCGTGCTGCGCAACACGCCCTTGGCCTTGAGCCGTGAGACGGCAGAGCGCACCCCCGGCGCGTCGTAGCCCAGGTCGCCGAGCAGGGCCACCAGTGAGGCCACCGGCAGGGCGGTGCCGGTCTCACGGCAGTACAGGCCGAACAGCGTGACGATGAGTTGCTGGTGCCGCACCACCGGTGCTGGGATGCCGGCCCCGGCGGTCGCATCCGCCACGGTCCTGGTGGTCATGGCCGCTCCCCCGCGAGTCGGGAGCGCATGGCCGCGTGCCAGGGCGCCGAGGCCTCGGCGCCGAGCGGGACGTGGACGGTGGTGACGGTTCCGTCGGCCGCCAGGCCGCCGGCGGAGCGGTCGCATGGGTGGCCGGTGATCTCGAAGCCGAGCACCAGGGAGGCGTTGCCGACGCGTTCGATCCACACCGTGGCCGTGATCCGTTGCCCGAACCACAGGCGGTTTCGGAAGTTCACCACCTGCTGCACGCGCGGACTCAACGGGAAGTAGTCGACCAGCCCCAGTTCGCGCATCAGCTGGGCCTCCCCGGCCTCCACCCAGCGCAGGATGGCCGAGTTGTGCTGGTGTCCCGCGGCGTCGGTGTCGACCCACTCCACCGTCCGGTCCAAGGAGGTGGACGGTCCGCGGTCCTGCGCCATGGGTGCTCCTTCGGGTCTCCGGGGCCATTGACGGCCCCTACTTCAATCTATCGGGTTCCTGATCCCGGTAACAATTGCTCGATGCCCGGTGACAGGTCGCCGACGTCAGCGCAGCAGCCGCAACGCTCCGGGCTTGGTAGGGTGCTGTGGTGACCATTGCCCTCGACGAAATCATTGCAGGCCGTGAGGCCGGCGGCCACGGTCAACAAGCACACCATCGGTTTGTCGTGACGGTCTTTGGCCTCTACGGCCGCCCCTGCGGCCGTTTCCTCCCTGTCTCCGGCGTGGTTCGCCTGCTCACGGAGTTGGGATACGAGGGGGCCAGCGTCCGCTCGTCGATCTCCAGGCTGAAGAAGAGGGGCGTGCTCGTCAGCGGCAAGATCCATGGTGCCAATGCCTATGCGATGGCGCCGGAGCTCGAGGACCACATGAGGATCGGCGACGAGCGCATTCTGGCACCACGTACCGCCAGCGTTGGTGACCCGTGGCTCCTGGCGTCCTATTCCGTCCCGGAGTCGGAGCGCAGCAACCGCCACAAAATCCGGGCCGGCCTCGCCCGCCTTGGATTCGGCACGGTGGCATCGGGTCTGAGCATTGCACCGATCCGGCTGCAGGCCGAAGCCGAAGAATACATGGACAAACACGGTCTATCTGATTACATCGAGTTCTTCGTCTCGTCGCCGGCCGGAGGTTCGGATCTGCGGGACAAGGTGGCGCGGTGGTGGGACTTGGACGAGCTGGAGCGTCTCTATGGCGAGTTCCTGACGACCTATTCTCCCGAGCTGGACCGGCTGCCCGGCAGGTCGGCACCCACCGCGGCGGTGCTGGGTGCGGCCTTCCGGACCTACGTTCCGATGATTACCCAGTGGCGTCGACTGCCGTACCAGGACCCGGGGCTTCCCCCTGAGCTGCTGCCCGACAACTGGATCGGCACGACAGCCCGTCGGGTGTTCAGCGAACTCAACCGTGTACTAGCCCCGCTCGCCAAACGGCATGCCCTTCAGGTCCTGACGGACGATCCCCGGGGCAGGACCTAGGCGTAAGGGCCGGCACCCGCGGCGAAGTGAACCAAGTCCCGGACCAGCTGCCCGGAGACCTCAGTAAACTTCTCGTCGTCGTACCCCGCCAGCATCGGGGCGTCCTGCCATGCCGAACGGTTGCCGAACTGGAACGGCAGGTCGAAGCAGTGGGCGGCCAGCAGGCCCGGCTGTTGGCTTTGTTCCTCGAAGACGTCGAGGTGCGCCTTGGCACCGTCCGCACGCAAGGCTTCTGCAAATTCGGCGGGGAATCGCTGGAATTGCCGCCACGAAGACGCGGCAACCAGCTGCCGGTAGGGGCTGAGGCCCGAGGAACTGCCGGCGTAATTCCCCCGCCGTTTGAGCACCGCCGGCAGATCCGCTGGGTCCCATGGACCAAGCGCCTCGTCGACCTGGTCCTGCGTGGCCTCAAGGTGCCGGGTGGAGTCGACGAAGAAGATGGCGGATTCCTGGGCCGTGAACCGCAAGTAGGTGGCTTCCACCGAGGTGTCCGTGGAGGCGCCTACCGGGTCGAGGAATGCCGATGGCAGGCCTGTGCTTGCCATGGGGAGGTAGGCCGCCGGGGCCATCCCGAGATTGGGGTCCGGAGGGGGTAACGCCCGTAGGCCGGCCCCGAGAACGGCGTCCACCGGTGCCGTACCGAGGTTGTCGGGTTCGACCATCCGGCCCGCAGAGGCCGTGACCCGGGACCGGGTCTGTCGGCTCCAGGGTTTCCTGGTCCCCATGCTCAGCAGGGCGAGGCGGTGGATCTTGCCGCGGGCGTCCGGCAGGAGGGAGAGCAGGTGACCATACCACGCACCGGCGGATTGCCCTGCAACGGTGATCCTCTGCGGGTCACCGCCATAGCCGGCGATGTTGGTCACGGTCCAGTCCAGCGCCAGGAGCAGATCCGCGACGGGCAGGGGAAATTCATGGTCGGCGGACGCCCCGAGGTGCCCGAACGGGCCCAACCGGTAGTTCACGGTGACCACGACCGCGCCACGGGCAGCCAGCATCCCGCCGTCGTACCATGGCATCGACCCTCCTCCGGTCATCCAGGCCCCGCCATGTAGGAACAGGATGACCGGGAGGCCGTCGGCCGACTCGGGAGCCCAGACGTTGGCGAAGAACGCGTCCTCGGATTGCGGGTTCACCTCTCCTTGCCCCATGGCGATCGAGAGCCGGCTGGGCCGCTGGGGGAAGATGGGAACCTCGACCAAGCGACGGGCGCCCAGCCTGCCCTCCGCGGATTCGGGCAGGCCAAAGCGCCGGGCGGTGGCGAAGCGCAGGCCGTACCAGGCATGGACGGCGGCACCATCGAGGACCTGTCTGGCCGAAGGCATGTTGCCCAGTCGAAGTTCCACGGCTATCTCCTAGAGTTTGTTGGAGATGTACTCGGTGCCCGTGAGCGCGTTGCCATGCAACTCATAGCCCATCGGCGCGGTGATCGAAGCGTGCCGGGTACCCGTGTTGACATCCCGCCACATGCGCCCCAGCAGGCTGGTTTCGCCGAAGGACGCGGTGCCGTGCAGCCAACATAGCTCGTTCACGGCGTCGACGAGTTCGTGGCCCGCATGGCCGATGCCGCCGCGGTGTCGTGCGCGTTCCTCCAACGGAATCGGTTGGCAGCCGGAGGCGGCGGCATCGATGCTGGCAGCCGAGCGCTCCAGCAGCAGCTGTGCGCCCTCGATCTTGGTGCTCGCGGCCCCCAGGCCCTGCACGAAGGCACCCGACTCGTTTTGCCGTTTGTAGTGGGTGTAGGTGATGCCGCGCTTGCCGGATACGCCGGCCACGAAATCGCGGGCCGCCGTGGCCGCCCCCATGGATGCTGCCTGGATCGTGGTGGACATGGTCAGATGGGGCGTTAGACGCTTGCCGAATGTCGCCTCCGGGTCCGTCTCGGGGCCCATGCCCATTAGTTGGTCGAAGGTAATGACTCGGTTGGGCGGAAGCCACAGGTCCTCGGTGGCCATGGTATTCGAACCGGATCCGCGCATGCCGATCGTGTACCACGTGTCCTCTACCGAATACTCGCCCCGGCGCATCATGGCGAACCCGATGCCCCGTTCGGCTCCGTGTTCGTCGTGGATGAAGAGGATGCCGATGGCCCATTCGGAATGGGAGCTGTTCGAGGCAAAGGGCCACTTGCCCGTAACCCTCCATCCTCCGTTTTCCGGTACGGCGGTGCCTTGGGGGCTGGCGAAGATCGAGGCCATGCGGACGGGACCTCCGGCGAACACCTCGTCCAGCAACTGGTCGTCGAAACGGTTGGCCAGCATCACTGATCCGTTGGAAATGACGGTGCACCAGGCGGCGGCTGGGTCGTAGTAGCCCACTGTCCGGGCGACCCGTAGCAGCATGGAGGCGCCGCCTTCATGCCCGCCGTAACGCTTTAAGCAGGCAATACGCAGTGCCCCGGCCTCTTCAAGCGCCTCGACGCTGGCCTGGGGCAGGACGCGGTCCCGGTCGGCGATCACGGCGTTCTCGCGCAGCAGGGGACCGATGGCGTTGATCCGTTCGACGATACGGTCCGTCTCCTCCTCTGTGGGGGCGACGGTGACGTGCTGGCGGTTGTCGTGAGTCAGGATCTCGGTCATGTGGTTTTCCTTTCGGGAACGGGCGCACCCGGCGAACCGGTGGCCGTCGGGTCGAGTGGGGGGTTGGCGCCGAATGTCCTGTTGACTTCGGCCAGGTCCATGAACTCGCGGCAGATCCGGATCCTGCCGTGGGCGATGGTCATAATGGTGACGATTTCGTTGTCGAAGTGAAGGCCGGTGCGCGTGCGGGCCGTCTTGCGTGTATGCGTCACCACGGTGTTCTGCTGCGCGTCCTCGAAAATGCCGAGGATCCGGCTCTGTGCGGTTCCGGGCTGGAAAACAGCCGCGTTGCCAGCGACGAGCTGGTTGAAAAACTGGTCGGGCCCACGGTAGGTGCCGACGACTGCAGCGTGGCGTCCGACAACCGTCCATTCCAGGTCCTCGGCTAGCAGTTCTCGGGCTGCCGTCTCGTCTCCCCGTTCGCGGGCGGCCCAATAAGCACTGACCACGACGGCCGGCGACTGACGAACAATCACTGGTCAGCCATGCCGGGGAGGGTGCCGGGAGGGCCGATCAACGTGATGCCGAACTGTCGACACGCAGCCTCGAGACGTGCTTCGGTTTCCTCGTCCATCTGCCAGTCCTGCTGCGGCCCTGGGTAGCCGGCGGGAACTGACACCGCGCGGAAGAAGTCGTCCAACCCGCCGGGTGCGCTCATGACCAGCCAAGTGGCCTCGGCATCTGGGCTGACGCGGAAAATGTGGGGCACATCCTTGGGCATCAGGATGCAGTCGCCGGGGCCGAGGACGGCGTGACCGTCGCCAGACCAGAACTCGATCGTCCCGGTGAGGATGTAGAAGATCTCGTCCTCTCCATCGTGCTCGTGCAAGGGCGGCTCCGACCCGGCCTTGGAATGGGTCAGCGCCATCATGAACCGACCGTCGGTCATTTCGGTGGTGATGATCGGCTGGATCAGGTCACCGAGGAACCAGAGGTTCTCCCGGTCCTGAAAGCGCACGATCTGCAGACGGCGGGTCGAGGGGGAAGCTGTTGGCGTCATGGGAGTGCTCCTTGCTGTGGGCGGCACGGCGGCTAGTAGGTGCCCGCGGGATCCGGGTTCGGCGGCGGGTCATGCTGGATCCAGTGAAGCGTGACTTGCGTCATATGTCAAGAATCAAACGTTCGCAAAAATCTTGCTATACAACGGAGTCGAGTTCTGCAATGCTGGTTGCCACGACGCGACGGCGTCCCACCCGCCCCGAAAGGACCATCGTTATGACCGCCACAGCCACCCGCCCCTCCATCGACAGCCAGCTCCTGCGTGAAACCTTCGGCCACTTCCCCTCCGGGGTCGCGGCCATCGCCGCCGAGGTCGACGGAGAGCGCCACGTCGTCATCGCCTCCTCCTTCACCGTGGGAGTCTCCCTCGAACCGCCGCTCGCCATGTTCTCGATTCAAAAGTCGTCCTCGACCTGGCCCGATCTGGCCTCCGCCCAGCGCATCGGCGTATCGATCCTCGGCGCGGGCCACGAGGCCTCCTGCCGCCAGCTGGCGGGGCGCGACAAGGCCTCCAGGTTTACGGGGGTGGACGCCGAAACCACCGAGCTCGGAGCCGTGCGCCTCGGTGGCGCCGCCGCCTGGTACGACTGCAGCATCCACGCGGCCCACGAGGCCGGCGACCATGACGTCATCGTCTTCCGAATCCACGACCTGCAGGTTGACAAGCAGATCGCCCCCCTGGTTTTCCACGGTTCGCGGTTCACGCATCTCGCCTAATCTTGACGTTCGTTACACGATCGTAATATAGCGATCTAGTGACTATCGTCACTCCACTGTGACAAAGTGCAGTGCACGGCGACCAAACGTCGCAACGAGCCACCCGATGAAACGACCGAAGGACTGCCATGACAAGCATCGAACCCGCCGAACGGCCACTTGCCGTCGCGCCGCCGCCCATCACCCGTGCCGAACGGCGCAGGATCATCACCGGCGTCGGCGTCGGTAACGCCCTGGAATGGTACGACTGGACCGCCTACTCGATTTTCGCGGCCTACTTCGCCGGCCAATTCTTCTTGGGATCCGATCCGCTGGCCGCCTTGTTGGGCACCCTGGCGGTATTCGCCGCAGGGTTCTTGATGCGGCCGCTGGGCGGCCTGTTTTTCGGCTGGCTCGCCGACCGCACAGGTCGCCGCCGCGCCATGACCATCTCGATGCTGCTCACGGCCGGCGGCAGCCTGTTCATCGGCGTCTCCCCCACCTACGATGTCATCGGCCCGGCAGCCGCGGCCTTCCTGTTGGCCGGTCGGCTGCTGCAGGGCTTCGGGCACGGTGGCGAAGTCGTCTCCTCGTTCACCTACGTCACCGAAATGGCTCCTGCCCGCCGCCGCGGCATCTGGGCCTCCTCGGTGTTCGTCTTCGTGACGCTCGGCGTGACCGCCGCCTCCCTGCTGGGCGCGGGTCTGACCAGCGCCCTGGGCACCGATGCCGTTGGGCAATGGGGTTGGCGCGTGCCTTTCCTGCTCGGAGGCCTCCTAGGCATCTACGCGCTGCGGTTGCGGCGCCGGCTGGACGAGACTCCCATGTTCACCCGCGACGCGGCCCAGGCTTCCACACCGCAGGCGCAGGCAGCACGGTCGGGCCTATGGCCAGCCCTTTGGCTGCACCGCCGTGCCTGCCTACGCATCATGGCGCTGGCCGGTGGCGGAACGGTCATGTACTACGTCTGGGCCATCATGGCTCCGGCGTTCGCCATGTCGCAGCTCGGCATGCGCCCCGACCACGTCATGTGGGTCA
This sequence comes from Arthrobacter sp. JSM 101049, assembly GCF_041679245.1. Taxonomy (NCBI): domain Bacteria; kingdom Bacillati; phylum Actinomycetota; class Actinomycetes; order Micrococcales; family Micrococcaceae; genus Arthrobacter; species Arthrobacter sp. JSM 101049. The sequence goes on from NZ_JBGFFC010000003.1 coordinate 120,705, forward strand.
GCGTGGCGGCCAATGTATTCCTGGTCGGCTGCCTGGTGTTCTGGGGTTGGCTCTCGGACCGCATCGGACGCCGCTTCAACTGGATCTTTTTCGCGGTCGGTTCGATGTTGGCGATTATCCCCTTGTCGATCCTCTTCACCGGCGGGCAGGGCGAAATCTGGCGCCTGGCTGTCTACATGGGGGTGGGCATGCTGCTGATTTCCGCCCCGACCGCCATCATGCCGGCGTACTTCCCCGAGCAGTTCCCCACCCGCATCAGGGCCGTGGGGATGGGCGTCCCCTATTCCGTGGCCGCGGCATTGACCGGCGGCACGGCCCCGTACCTGCAGGCCTGGCTCTATTCCTCGGGTTCGCCACGCATCTTCGACGTCTACCTGATCGTGTTGTGCGGCCTCGTGCTCCTGGCCGCGGCCATTTCCCCGGAGACTCGCGGTAAGGAATTGGCCGACTAGGAGGCCGATGGGCCTTGGCCCTCCCAGTCGGTGCCGTGCCGGGCGCATCCCGCGAGTGCACCCGGTACGGCACCGACGTCGTGCGTCAGCGCAACAGCCGCAAGGCCCCCGGGTCCACCTCGATGCGCAACGGGTCGGCCCCCAGGTTCCCGAGTGGCTCGCCGTCGCCACCGAGCGAAACGGTGGGCCGGGCGGAGATGGAGATCGATTTCCCGCGCAGGACCCGGACCTGATCCAGGCCGATGTGGGAACCGTCGTAGACCTTCGGGAACGCGCGGATCATGTCCAGCCGCCCGGTCGCCGTGATGACGACGACCTCGAGTTCGCCGTCGTCCACCGCGGCGGACGGGGCGATGTGCATCCCCGACCCGTAATAGCCCGAATTCGCCACCACCACGCAGGCCGCCTCGAAGCGGTGTTCGCTCCCGTCGACGGTCACGGTGAACGACGACGGCACGAACCGGGCCAGCGAGGTCACCGCCGCCGCGGGGTACTGCAGTTTCCGGGGCAGCCGGCGGACCCGGTTGACCAGGTCGGCGGTCTGCGCGTCGACCCCGGCATACACCGATCCGGCGACGCAGCGTCGGGCGCCATCGGGCAGCGTGGCGGCAATCAGGTCGGTCGCCGCGGGCTCGGCCTCCAGCAGCGTGCGGGCGATCGCCTCCGGGGCATGGTCCAACCCGATCATCCGGGCGAAGTCGTTGCCCCGGCCCGCCGGAAGGATCCCCAGCGTCCCGTCCAGCCGGGCCACCTCCCCGGCGATGGAGGAGAGCATCCCGTCCCCGCCCACCGAGACCACCACGGCCCCGCGTTCCACGGCTGCCCCGATCGCCTCCAGCGTGGCCCGGGGGCCGGGCGAATAGGAGACCTCCACGGTGGCGCCGGCCTCGCGCAGCAGCCGGGCCACCGGAATCACCGCCCCCACCCCGGAACCGCCGCCGGAGGAACGGTTCACCAGGAAGGAGTAGGCGCGGTTCACGGGATCAGCACACCGGGATTCAGCACCCCGGTGGGATCCAGCTCGCGCTTCACGGCGCGCAGGATCGACACGCCCACCGGTCCGATCTCCTGGGCCAGCCACGGCTTGTGGTCGGTGCCCACCGCGTGGTGGTGCGTGATGGTGCCGCCGGCGTCGATGATCGCCTGGCTGGTCTTCTCCTTGGCCGCGGCCCACTGGGCCAGCGGGTCCTCGGTTTCGGAGACGGCCACGGTGAAGTAGAGCGCGCAGCCTGTCTCGTAGACGTGGGAGATGTGGCACATCGCGATCCGCCGCTCCCCCAGTTCAGACTTCAGCGTCTTCTTCACCGCCTGGTACACGTTCTCCCGATTGGACCAGAAGGTGGCCGTTTCCAGCGTCTCGACCAGCACGCCGACATCCAGCAGGGAATCACGCAGGTAGGGGGCGTGGAAGCGGCCCTTCGCCCAGGCGGCACCTCTCTCCTCCCCCAAGGCGGTCCCGCCGAGTTCGGCCAGCGCGGCGGTGACCTGCTCGCGCCGGCCGGCCACGGATTCGCCTTCGTAGCCGACGATCATCACGCACCCGCCTTCGGCCTCCCCGCCGACGTCGGATTGCGAGGCGAGGTTGATCATCGTCTCGGTCTCGTCGGAGAGACGCAGCACGGTGGGCAGCAGGTCGTTCTGGGCCAGGTGGCGCATGGCCTCGGACCCTGCGGTGAACGACTCGAACCGCCAGGCCTCGTACACCTTTTCGGCGGGCATTTTCCGCACCCGCACGCGCACTGCAGTGATGATGCCGAACGCCCCTTCGGAGCCCAGGACCAGTTGGCGCAGGTCGGGGCCGGCGGCGCTGGCCGGCGCGGTCCCCAGTTCCAGCGGGCCCTGCGGGGTGATGACCGAGAGGCCGACCACCATCGAATCGAAGCGGCCGTATCCGGCCGAGGACTGGCCGGAGGAGCGGGTGGCGGCAAACCCGCCAATGGAGGCGTACTCGAAGGACTGTGGGTAGTGACCCAGCGTCAGCCCGTGCCCTGCCAGTTCCGCCTCGGCCTCGGGACCGCGCAGGCCCGGTTCCAGGACCACTGTCATGGACTCGGTGTCCACCTCGCGCACGGCCTTCATCCGGCCCAGGTCCACGGCGACCACTCCGGCGTATCCTTCCCGGGCCACCGCGAGCCCGCCGGTGACCGAGGTGCCGCCGCCGAAGGGGACGATCGCCAGGTGGTGCTCAACGGCATACGCCATGAGCGCCTCAACCTCCGCCGCACTCCCCGGGCGGAGCACCGCGTCCGGGGCATCGTCCAGGTCCCCCGCCCGGGCCTTGAGCAGGTCGGGGGTCGACTTGCCGCGGGTGTGCAGGCGGCGGGCGGAATCGCCAACGTCTACGTGGTCCCCTTCGAGGATCTGGCGCAGCCCCTCGACGAGCTCCGGGGCCAGGGTGCCGACCGGCAGCCTGGCGTCGGTGACCGCGGGGGTGTCGCGCGTGGCGCCGACCGCGAAGTCGATCAATCCGCGCATCTCGGCGGAGAGCCCGGTGGCAGCTGACGGGTTGCCCCAGCGGGTGGGGTGCATTTCTGGTGACATGCGTTACAGTGTGACATATGATGTCAGTTCGTCACAATGCCTATCTGGATGCCGCCCGGGCATCCCTCCTCGACGTCGGCTGGAAGCGCACCACGCTCACCAACGTCGCCCGGCGCGCCGGCGTCTCGCGCATGACCATCTACCGCACCTGGCCGGATATGGAGTCGCTGCTCGGTGACCTGATGACCCGGGAATGGCAGGCCATCATGTCCACCCTGCCGACAGGGCACGACGGCGATGCCCCCACCGCCGCGGACGTCGCCAACGGCGCCCTCGCCGCCGTGGCTGCCTTGCGAGCCAACCCCCTGTTCGGCAGGGTCCTGGATGTCGACCCCGAATTGCTGCTGCCCTACCTGCTGGATCGGCGCGGGCGCTCGCAGGATTCGATCCTGGCCTTCCTCGCCGAGCAGATTTCCGGCGGCCAACAGGCAGGGAACATCCGCCCCGGGGACTCGGTCCTGCTGGCCCGCACCGTCGTTCTCGCAGCCCACGGGCTGGCGATCTCGGCCCAGACCATGACCGACCCTGGAGGGATCGACGAGGAGGCACTCGCCGCGTCGTTCGCAGCGCTGCTGACCCGGGGGTTGAGCGCATGAGCACCCGCCCGACGGCCATCGGCCACGGCCTCGAGGACCTGCCCACGGACCTCGACGTCCTCGTCGTCGGCCTCGGCGTCACCGGCGCGGGCGTCGCCCTGGACGCAGCCTCCCGCGGGCTCTCGGTCCTGGCGGTCGATGCCCACGACGTCGCGTTCGGGACCTCGCGATTCTCCAGCAAGCTGGTCCACGGCGGCCTGCGCTACCTGGCCAAGGGCCAGCTCGGCGTGGCCCACGAAAGCGCAGTCGAGCGCGGCATCCTCATGGAGCGCACCGCCCCGCATCTGACCCGCGCGTTGCCGATGCTGCTGCCCCTGATGTCCAGCGTCGGCCACGGGCAGGCCGCACTGGCCGGCCTGGGGTTCATCGCCGGTGACGTGCTGCGCCTGGCCGCCCGGACCGCTGCGGACACACTCCCCCACCCCCGCCGCGTCTCCCGCACCGAGGCCCTGACCATGGCACCGCCCCTGCGCGGTGCCGGATTGCGTGGCGCATTGCTCTCTTGGGATGGCCAGTTGGAGGACGACGTCCGCCTGGTCCTGGGCCTGGCGCGCACCGCGGTGGCCCAGGGGGCCGACGTGCGGACCCGCCTCCGCGCGCTCTCGGTGGACGGTGGCAGCGCCGACCTGCGCGACGAGCTCACCGGCAACACCCGCACGGTCACCGCCCGGAAGGTCATCAACGCCACCGGCGTGTGGGCCGCGGACCTGGTCGATGTCAGGCTCAAGCCCAGCCGGGGCACCCACGTGGTGCTGCGGGCCGAGACGCTCCCGCGGCTGAACACCGCCATCACGGTGCCGATCCCGGGGACCACCAACCGGTTCATGTTCCTGCTCCCGCAGCATGACGGCACCATCTACGTCGGGCTGACCGATGTGGAGGTCGACGGCGGGATCCCCGACGTCCCCCAACCCACCGAGGCGGAAATCGGCTACCTGCTCGACGTCGTCTCGGCGGCCTTCGACCGGCCACTGCGCCGCTCCGACGTGGTCGGCGCCTTCGCCGGCCTGCGGCCCCTACTGGACAGCGACGGGTCGACGGCGGACCTCTCCCGCAAACACGCGGTCCTCACGTCCGCCGCGGGGGTCATCACCATCGTAGGCGGCAAGCTGACCACCTACCGGCGCATGGCCGAGGACGCGGTCGACGCCACACATCTGGCCCCCGGAAGGTGCCGGACACGGAACCTGCCCCTGCTCGGGGCCGCCTCGCGCGACGCCCTGGCCCGGTTCGAGGGCCACCCGCGGCTCGTGCGCCGTTTCGGCACCGAGGCGCAGCTGGTGCTGGAGAACGCGCGGGCCGTCACCGGCCTGCACGACGCCGAACTGCTGGCTCCTCTTGCCCCGCACCTTCCTGCCACGCTCGCGGAGCTGGTCTTCGGCATCACCCACGAGGGAGCCCTGGACGTGCAGGACCTGCTCGAGCGCAGGACCCGCATCGCCCTCATCCCCGAGGACATCGAGCTCGCCCGTCCGGCGGCCGAGCGGGCGCTGGAGCTGGTGGCTGCCCATCGCGCGGGCCAGCGGTAGCGTCGACTCCATGGCCCAACTTTATGATGGTTCGATGGACACCGAGAAGCGGCCGGAGAACGCCCACGCCACCGAGTACGTGCAGCTGGCGGCGGCCATCGTCGACATCTCCGACCACATCCGGCGCGCCTCGCACCAGAGAACCGGCTACGGGCCGCTGCCGAACGGCATGCTGGACATCCTGCGCGCCATCGAAGCCCACCCCGGGATCACCGTCGCCGATCTCGCGACCCGGCTCGACCGCCAGTTCAGCAACGTCAGCACCCAGCTCAAGGACCTCGTGGCCCGCGGGCTGGTCACCCGCAACCGGGACGCTTCCGACCGCCGCTACGTCTCGCTGACGGCGACCGCCGAGGCCCAGCGCATCAAGGCGCTGTTCGAGGGCTCCTGGGCCGGCGAGATCGCGGCCGCCGCGGCGCATTTGACCCCGGCGGAGAGCGAACACCTGCGGCGCTCAGCCGGCATCCTCGACCGGCTCAGCGCACAACTCACCTCCCGCTGAATCCCCGGAGGCCGGGTATTTTGCCCGTTCACGAATAGACACTTATACTTTTATAAGTAATTATGAGCAGGGTGCTGCCCGGATGCGCGACCACGCATCCCGGCCGCCGTTCCGAGGATGTGGCTTCCGGCCGGTCCCGTGGCCGAGCTGCTTGCAAAGCCCACCACGATTCCGAGGTATTCATGACCCATTCCACCCGCCCCGAGGGGCTCTCCCCCGAGACCGAGACGGCGTCGGCAGGAGCACGCGCCATCGACCCCGAGCGCGCCACGAAGGGCGTCGCCGCCACGATCACCGCCCTGGTGCTCTCGGCCATGATCATGATCCTCAATGAGACAGTGCTCAGCGTGGCGCTGCCGAACCTCATGGCCGACTTCCACGTCGATGCCACCACGGCCCAGTGGCTGACCACCGGATTCCTGCTGACCATGTCGGTGGTCATCCCGACCACCGGGTTCCTGCTCCAGCGTTTCACCACGCGCCGACTGTTTGCCGTCGCCCTGCTGATGTTCATCCTGGGAACCGTCCTGGCGACGATCGCCCCGACCTTCTCGGTCCTGCTGCTGGCGCGCATCGTCCAGGCCGGCGGCACCGCGATCATCCTGCCGCTGCTGATGACCACCACCCTGACGTCGGTGCCCGTGGCCTACCGCGGCACCATCATGGGATTGAACGCGATCGTCATCTCCGTGGCCCCGGCCATCGGCCCGACGCTTTCGGGCCTCGTCCTGAACGCGCTGAACTGGCGGTGGGTCTTCGGGCTGATGGTCCCCGTGGCGGTCATCGTCTTCATCGTGGGCATCATCGCCATCCGCACCTCGGGCGAGGTCCGCAAGGCCCCGCTGGATGTCCTGTCGGTGGTCCTCTCCGCCGTGGCCTTCGGCGGCATCGTCTACGCCTTGTCCTCGATCGGCGAACTGATCCACGGCGCCTGGGCCCCGATTGCGGCACTGGTCATCGGCGCCATCGCCCTGGCCGTGTTCATCTCCCGCCAATCGGCCCTGCGCTCCCGCGGCGCCGTCCTGCTGGACCTGCGGCCCTTCGCCATCCACAACTTCCGCCTCGCGGCCTCGATGCTCATGCTCCTGATGGGCACCCTGCTGGGCACCGTCATGGTCATCCCGATCTTCCTGCAGAACGGCATGGGCGTCAGCGTGCTGACCATCGGCCTGCTGCTGCTGCCCGGCGGACTGGTCCAGGGCATCATCTCCCCGGTCATCGGCCGCCTCTACGACAAGGTCGGCCCGCGCCCCGTGGTCATCCCGGGCGCGATCATGCTCGCCGCCGGCCAGTGGTGGCTGTCCACCGTGCAGGTGGACACCCCCCTGGGCCTGATCGTGGCCATGCACGTGGTCTTCTCCATCGGCTTCGGCATGCTGATGACCCCGCTGATGACCACCGCGCTGAGCTCCCTGCCGCGCGAGCTCTACGGCCACGGCAGCGCCATCGTGAACACGCTGCAGCAGCTCGGCGGCGCGGCCGGCACCGCGATCCTCATCGCCACGATGACCGTCGGCACCACCCTGGCCGCCGCCGCCGGCCTGGACTCCGTGGAGAGCCTGGTCTCCGGTACGGAGAAGGCGTTCTTCGTCGGCGGCATCCTGGGTCTGATGGCCGTGGTGTGCTCGTTCTTCGTCAAGAACCTAGCGGCTGCCGCACCGGCACCGGAAGCCGGGGCCAAGCGCCTCGCCGACATCGACGCCTGACACCGGGCACAAGAGAACGACGACGGGGCTCCTGCGGGAGCCCCGTCGTCGTTGGTGCGTCTCGCCGATTCGTGTCGAGCCCCTTGTCCCGCCGTCGGACGCCGGACGAACGGAAGCATCACACCGGGCCCTGATCCGCTCCACTCACTACCTGCCACACATGGACAGGGCACCCGCGTGTTTCAACGTCGCGACAAGGGGAACCGCTGTAGATCCGAACCAATGGTGACTCTCCTGCGGTAACCCCGTTTCGCCCACGACGACCACTTTCGCTCATCAATCGGGTGTTCCGCGAGATCCGAGATATGAGACAACACCAGGTGCCGGGCACCGGCCGCGACCGCGACGCTTCCCACTTCCTGCACCCTGACGTGCGACTGGAGCATGTGCTCCAAATCGGCCTCCGGCAGGTCAGCATTTTCGACGCTGACGGCTTCGTGGACCAGGATGTCGGTTCCTCGCGCGAGGCGAACAAGGTTATGGCTTTTCGCTGTATCCCCGGAGAAGGTGACCGACCCATAGTCCGTGTCGAATCGAAAGGCGAAGGATGGGAAGACCGGGCCGTGGGGTACCAAGACGGCTGTTACCTTAACCCGCTCGTCTTCCATGACAACAAAGGGTTCCATGGCGGGGGCGGTGTTTCTGTAACTCGCTGAGTGTTCCGGAACTTTTATTTCCGAGATCTGGGCCAGATCCCGAACGTCCCTGATGCTCATGTCCCGCAGGAATATGTTGTGGCTGTAGGCGAAGCCTTCGTGCATGCGCTCCGTGAGTTCGCGGGTGCCGGGAGTTGGGCTCTCCGGGCTGATGACGGGTGCCGTTCCACCCCCATGTTTTTCGGGCAGTCCGCCGGCGGGGCCGGGACCGTAGATGTTGATGGGCCCGGAGATCGTGTCTCCTTCGGGATTCGGAATGTGGCCGCCGAGCAGCAGGAAATTGTAGTAATCCGCTACATGGTCCGCATGGAGATGGGTGATGAAAATCGACTCCAACGAGTCGAGCGACAATCCGGCCCGCATGTATTGGCTGACCGCGGCACGCCCACAATCGACGACGTAGGTACGCCCTTCCACCACCAACGCTGATGAAATACCGGCCCGGTCCCCCACGGGTGGTGGACCGGCCTGGGTGCCCAGCAGCACCAGTTCTGCCCGCGAGCGTTTGCCGTGTCGGCGGCCATCGGCGGGAAATGCCGCATGGGCCGCGACGCCGCCGGCCGCCATCGCCAGTCCGGCTGCGGCCATTCCGCCCAGTCCAGTCAAAGTTGTCCGTCGGGACAGCTCTGTCGGCAACCAGGTTCCGGGACCTTGTTCGTCGTCGTGCCTCATCCGAGGTTCCTTTCACAGTGTGTTTCGCTTGAATTCATCGGCCGCACCGGCCATTTGGACGACGGGGCTCCCGCGGGAGCCCCGTCGTCGTTTTCGTGGGGGTTTGGGTGTTCAGGTACGTCAGGGCATGGCGTCCTGGGCCGTTTCGGTTTCGACGGCCGTTTCCCCGGCGTGGGAGTGGTGGTGGAGCCCCAGGGTCCTGAAGGCGGCGACGGCGACCATGAGCAGCACCAGCAGTCCCGCGGCGAGGCCGTAGAGCACCGGTGCACCGAGACCACGATCCACCAGGACGCCGACGACGATCGGTGCCAGCACGGAGCCGGACCGCCCGACCCCGTTGGCCCAGCCGACGCCGGTGCCGCGGATCCGGGCCGAATACAGTTCCGGTGCCAGGGTGAACAGGCCCACAAAGACGCCGTTTGCCAGCAGGCCGGCACTGAATCCCAGCACGAGCAGGACCGGCACCGAGTCCATCGACAGCCCGAAGCCGACGAAGACCAGGGCGGCCAGCGCGGCGAAAATCAGGAGCAGGCGGATCGTTCCGGCACGGTGGGACAGCAGGCCGAAGGCCACCGAACCGATGGAACCGCCGATCGCGAGGATCGACCCGATCAGGGCCGCCGTCGACGCGTCGTGTCCTCCGAGTACGACGAGGCGCGGTGTCCAGCCGGAGAGGAAGTAGAAGGCGAACATCGAGCAGAAGAAGCCGGCCCACAGCAGCAGGGTGCGGCTGCGCAGCTGGCGGCCGAACAGCGCGGCGATCTGGCCCAACGGGTTCTCCGTCCCGCGCTGGACGACCTCGCGGGTGATCTGCCGGACCGGGGAGATGCGCATGCGGTGCAGGATCCGGTTCACCTGGTCCAGGGCTGCCGCGCCGCGGCGTTGGGCCAGGAAGGCGATGGATTCGGGCAGGATGAGCAGCGTGAGGACGATGGCCACCACCGAGGTGATCCCTCCGATGACGAAGATCGACCGCCACCCCTGGGTGTCCAGCAGGGTGGCCGCAGCGAGTCCGCCGAGCGTGGCGCCCACGCCGAATCCCGCGGTGTAGATGCCGATGCTCATGCCGCGCCACCTGGGGCTGGTGTATTCGGCGACGACGACGTTGATGCTGGCAGTGACACCGCCGATCCCGAGTCCCGTGATGAACCGCCAGGCGGTCAGGCTGCCCGGGCCGGCGGCTGCCGATGCGGCGAACATGCCGACTGCCGTCAGTGCCAGGCAGATGACGATGCAGGGGCGCCGGCCGATCCAATCGGCCAGCGGGGACATCACGAACGCACCCACGACGATGCCCACCAGGCCGGAACTGATGATCGCCCCCAGCTCGGTGCCGCTCAGGCCCCAGTCGTTGGTGATGCCCGTGGACGCGTAGGCGACCGCCGAGATGTCGAAGCCGTCCTGGGCGTTGAGGAAGACGCAGAGTGCGACGACGAGCCATTGGACCGGCGACATGGCCGAGGACTCGATCTTTTCGCGGATTTCCTTCATGGTGGTGGTCCTTGTCAGCGAGTGGATGATGGGACGTTTAGGCCCGGAAGAGTTCGACGAACCCTTCGGCTCCGGAGCGCAGTGCCTGCCCGTAGTCCTGGTCGAGGGCCGCATGCATCAGCGGCCGGCCGAGCCGCCCGGCGGCGCCGGAGAGCTGGACGGCCCGGGCGTAGTGGGCGACGCGTTCGTCCAGCTCCGCCGCGGGGACCACCTCGTCGACCACTCCAAGGCGTTCGGCGCGTTCAGCGGTGAATGGTTCGCCGGTGAGGATGTTCGTGATGGCAGCCTTGGCGGGGACTCGGCGCAACGCCGGTGCCTGGGCCACTGCCGGCCAGGTTCCGAGGGTGGCCTCGATGGTGCCCAACCGGGCGGTGTCCACGACGATGACGACGTCGGCGCTGCAGACCAGTCCGAAACCTCCGGCGAGCGCATCACCGTTGACTGCGGCGATGACCGGGGTGCGCAGAGTCGGGAAGAGCTCGAAGAGATCCACGACGGCGTCGGCAAACTCACGGGCGGTGCCGCTGGCGCGGATGTGGGGGCCATCTGCACCACCGCAGAAGATGCCTCCCGCACCGGTCAGGACGACGGCGCCGACCGCGTCGTCGTCATCCAGGGAGCGCAGGGCGGAGGCCAGTTCCCGCGTCATATCGGCGTCAAGCAGGTTGCGGTCCCCGCGTTCAAGGGTCAAGTACGCGACAGCATCCTCGCGGTGGATGCGGACGGAGGCCGTCCTTTCAGGGGTGTTCATGGTGTACTCCTTCGCTTATTTGGGGTGCTGGTTGCAGTTCGGCGAGGGCCAGGAGGTCCTGGTCCCCGTGGCCTTGCCCGCTGGCCATCGCCGCCAGCTGCTCCACGGCGGCGGCCAGCGGCAACGGGACGCCGAGGGCACCTGCTGCGCTCGTTCCCAGCGACAGGTCCTTGCGGAGCATGTCGAGGGTGAAGGTCGGCGTGTAGTCACGGGTCGCCAGGGCCCCGGCGCGGGCACTGATCCACCGGGATCCGAGCACGGTGCCGCCGAGGAACTCCAGGAAGTCGGCCCGGCGGACACCCGCGTGTTCGGCCAGGCTGGTGACCTCGGCCAGGGCCTGGGCCATCACGCCCAGGTAGAGGTTGTGGGCGAGTTTCACCACGCGGGCCCCCTCCCCGGGCCCCGCCGGGACGACGGTCCCGGCGAGGCAGTCCAGCAGTGGTTTGGCCTCGTCGTAGGCGGCCGATGGCCCCGAGGCGACGATGCACGCGCCTCCGGAGGTGACGACTCCCGGGTTGCCGCTGACCGGGGCGGCCAGAAAGGCGACGCCCGCCTCGGCGGCGGCGGCCCGCACCGTGGCCGAGGCCTCGGCCGATACCGTGGAGCAGTCCACAATGATCGCCGGACGCGTGGCCCCGGCGAGGATCCCGTTGTGGCCGGTGACGACCTGTTCGAGGTCGGTGTCACCGCCAACGGTGGTGAAGACAATCCGGCAAGTGGCCAGATCCCGCGGTTGGGTAACGGCGTCGGCACCGCGGCGGACCAGTGGGCCGGTTTTCGAAGCCGTCCGGTTCCAGACGGACACCTGGTGTCCGGCCTCCAGGAGCCGGGCCGCCAGGGCGGTGCCCATCTTCCCGGTCCCCAGCCAGCCGACGCCGCCGCTCATACGGTCACCGCTGCCGTTTCGGCAGGAGCAGCGGCCGGCATCTCCACGCCGGTGTAGTAGCGGGTGCCGGCGACGTAGAGCTGGTCTGCAGGGAAGCGGGTGAGCAGTTCGCAGCCGTCCTTGGTGACGACCAGTTCCTCTTCGATGCGGGCCGCTGCCGAACCGTCGGGGGTCGGCCAGTAGGTCTCCATGGCGAAGACCATGCCCTCCTCCAGTTCGATCGGGTGGTCCAGGGAGTGGTAGCGGCTCATCAGCGGACGCTCCCACAGGCCCAGGCCGATGCCGTGGCAGTACTGCAGGCCAAACGCCTGTTCCTCGGTGTCGAAGCCGAACTCGCGGGCGGCCGGGAAGTGCTTGACGATGTCGGCGCTGGAGGCCCCGGCGCGGACCTCGGTGATGGCATTGTCCATGTACTCGCGGGCCTGCTTGTAGGCGTCGCGCTGGGCCATGGTGGCGCTGCCGACGTTCATGGTGCGGTAGTAGCAGGTGCGGTACCCCATGTAGGAGTGGATGATGTCGAAGTAGGCGGTGTCGCCCGGGCGGATGAACCGGTTGGAGAACACGTGTGGATGCGGGCTGCAGCGTTCACCGGAGATCGCGTTGACTGCCTCGACCTCTTCGGAGCCGTTCTCGTAGAGGAACTTGTTCACCAGGGCCACTGCGTCGTTTTCCTTCACCCCGGGGCGCAGGAAGCGGTAGAGCTCGTCGTAGGCGCCGTCGACCAGGGCCGCAGAGTGGTTCAGCAGGGCGATCTCGTCGGGGGTCTTGATCGTGCGGGCCTCGAGCATCAGGTGGTTGCCGTCGACGATCGAGAGTCCCTCCGCCTCGAGGGCGCGCAGGACCGGGAGTTCGACGACGTCGACGCCGACCGGCTCGTTGGCGAGCCCGTGCTCACGCAGGATGTCGGCGATGCGCTTGGCGTTGGCCGCCTCGATGCCGACCTCTGCCGGAATCGCTCCACGCCACGTCGAGACGCCGGCGCGCCAGTTGTCCTCGGGCAGCCAGGGCGCGAAGCTCTGGTGCGTCTTCGCTGCGGAGCCTATGTCCCACAGGATGGGGTCCTGGCCTCGCATCAACAGCGCGCACCGGAAATACTTGTCCCGTGCCCAGTTCCCGATGTGGGTGGCTGTGGTGTAGCGGATGTTGTTCATGTCGAACAGGACCAGGGCGCCCAATTCGGAGCGTTCGAGCTGTTCCATGGCCTTCGCGAGGCGTTCGGTGCGCAGGCGATCCATGTTGACACGGTTCTCCCAGTCGACGGCGGTGGCGTCACCCGGGGAGGCGATGGGGCTGCCACCCTGGGTGGCCTGGTAGAAGTTCGGCAGGGGGCGGCGCTGTCCGTTGGGGTTGCACATGGTGTTCTCCTTGGCGTGGTGGGGGTTAGACGGGCGAGTACTCGCCGGGGTTCGATTCGCTGGCCGGCGCCTGGGGTGGGGCGTCGTCGCGAGCAAGGGCGGACCAGGCGGCGTCGATGATCGATTGGGTTCCGAGTCCGTACTTCTCGAAGAGGTACGGGGCGTTGAGCGAACCCTCTGCGAAGGTGTCGGCGACGCCCACGCGGCGCAGCGGTCGTCCGAGGCCGGCTTCGGCGATCGTCTCGGCGACTGCGGAACCGAGGCCGCCGATGATCGAGTGGTTTTCGGCGGTGACGACGGCCCGGGCGCCCGCTGCGGCGGCGGCAATGCCCTGTCGATCCAGCGGCTTGATGACCGGGACGTTGACCACCGAGGCCGTGATGCCGGCGCCGGCGAGCGTTTCCGCGGCCGCCAGTGCCGCGGCGAGCATCATGCCGTTGGCGAAGATCGCCACGTCCTCGCCGTCGGTGAGCGTCTGCGCGCGGGTCAGAGACAGTTCGTGGCCTTCGGGGAAGATCACCGGGATTTCCCCGCGCTTCAGGCGCACGTAGACGGGGCCGTTGATGTCGGCGATGGCCGGCACCACCTGGGCTACCTCTACGGCATCGGCAACGTCGATGACCGTCATGTTCGGCAGGACGCGCATCAGGGCGACGTCGTCGATCGCCTGGTGGCTGGGCCCACCGGGGGTCGACAGTCCGGGCATGAAGCCGATGATGCGCACGGGAAGGTTCGGGTAGGCGATGGCGTTGGCGATCTGGTCGTAGGGACGACGTGTGGCAAAGACTCCGAACGTGTGCACGAACGGGGTGAAGCCGCTGCGCGCAAGGCTGGCCGCCATGCCCATCATGTTCGCTTCGGCCATACCGGAATGGATGAAGCGTTCGGGGAAGCGGTCCTGGAACAGGTCGATCTCGCACTGCCGGGTCAGGTCGCCCGTCAGGCAGAGCACGTCCGGGCGTTCGGCTGCGAGTTCGACCAGCGCCTGGCCGTAGGGCTTGAGCGTCGTCGGGTAGGGGGCGGGTCGGAACCGTGTGGTTTCCGGGGCATTGGTGGTCATAGCGTCTCCAGGGTCCGGGTCAGTTCGGCCTCGGCGGCCGCTGCCAGTTCGGGCGGAAGTTTGATGAAGTGGCCATCGGCGTCGTCGGGCAGGCAGTCCAGCCCGTGGACGGTGGACGTGCGGCAGACCAGGACCGATGGCTTCCCGGTCTCTGCATCGGCATCGCGCAGGGCGGCTGCCACAGCGTCGACGTCGTGCCCGTCGATGTCGACCACATGCCAGCCGAACGACTCCCATTTCCGGGCAATGGGCTCGATGGTGGTGATGCCGGAAATCGGCCCGTCGACTTGGGAGTCGTTGGCATCCAGCAGAACGGTCAGCCGATCCAGGCCATGGTGGGCGGCGAAGAGCGCCGCCTCCCAAGTCTGTCCCTCTTCGAGTTCCCCGTCGCTGACGAGGGCGAAGACACGGCCCTTTGGGCCCCCCCGCAGGTCGTCGGCGAGGGCGAAACCCGCAGCTGCTGAGAGACCCTGGCCGAGGGATCCGCAGGTGTAGTCGACGATGGGCGAACTTTCGGTTCCAATGGCCTCCAGCGTCGAGCCGTTCTTTCCGTAGCTGTCCAGCTGCTCGCGGGAGAGCATTCCCAGGGCCGCGGCGGCTGCGTAGGGGACGATGATGTAGTGTCCGGGCGAGCAGATGAACCGGTCCCTGTCCCAGTCGAGGACTGCGAAGGCTGCAGCGACCTGTTCGGCGCTGGAGAGCGCCTGGCCGAGGTAGCCGAACCCCTGGGGGGCGATCATCCGGGTGGCCTCCAGGCGGATCTGGGCCGCCAAGCGGCGGGGTTCTATGTCCGTGGCTGGTTTCGTGTTGCCGACGGCTGTGATGTTCATCGGGTGCTCCTGTTTCGTGGGGTGCCGGCGATGGCTGGCGCCATGACCGGTCCGCTGCGGTAGTCCATGGCGAAGCGCTCGGTGCACAACTCGTCGAGTTGGCCCAGCAGACGCTGATGGGCGGGGTGGTGCCAGTAGGTGTCAAAACCGTCGTCGTCGATCTGCGCGAAGCAGCCATGGGTGAATCCGCGCTGCCGGCCCGACGGGTTGTCGTTGGGGCCCCAGCTGATCTGCACAAGCGCGGGACAGTTGTAGGTCATGGCCTCGCTGAATTCGGCCAAAGCGCATTCGAGGTCCATGGTCCGCCCGTCGGCGACGGCGAAGAGGACGTAGTGCTCGATCATGGTCATCTACTTCCCGGTGCGGTTGGCACCGTTGAAGGAACCGAACCCGCCCTTGAAGAACAACAGGGGCTCCCCCGCGGTAACCTCACCGAGGTCCTGGACCCGGCCGAGGACCATGTAGTGGTCGCCGGCCTCGTGGACCTGGTCGATGTGGCATTCGATGAATGCCAATGCACCATCGAGCACGGGTGCGCCCGTCATACCGGATTGCCAGCCGACGCCGTCGAACCGGGTTCCTGCCGAACTCCGGGCGAAGCGCATCCCCAGGTCCTGGTGGTCGGTGGGCAGGATGTTGGCGCAGAAGCTACCGGCGCGCTGGATCTGCGGCCACGTGGTGGACGTCTTCTGCGGGCTGAAGAGGACCAGTGGCGGGTCAAGCGAGATGCTGACCAGGGACTGGACGGTCATGCCGACGGGCCCGTCGGGGGTGTTGGCGGTGATGACGGCGACGCCGGTGCAGAAGTTGCCCAGCACGTTGCGCATTGCCTGGGCCATGTCGACGGTGTCGGCGACGCGGGTGGGGTGTTCGTTGGTCAGGGTGGTCATGTTGTCCTCCTGGTGTGGGTTGTTCGGTTGGCTCACACGTGAACCGTGACGCCGCCGTCCGCGCCGAGGAGCAGGCGTCCGTAGACTTCCTTGCCGACCTGGGGCGTGGCGTGGGCGTGGGATCCACCGGTCAGCGCGTCCTGGTAGATGCGGTGCAGTGGGCTGGTGGCCAGGTAGCTGCCGGAACCGGCCGCCTTGAGCAGCTGGTCCAGCGCCTCGCCCACCAGGGTGACGATCGTTCCGGTGTCATTGCGGACACGCGCCCGGACGAGTTCGGGCAGGTTCTCGCCGGCGTGGGCAGCATCGTCAATGTTCTGGCAGGCGCGGTGTGCCAGGAGCTCGGCGAGGTCGATCCTGGTCAGCGCGTCGGCTGCGGCCAATTGGTGGACCGGGGAGTTGCGGGCCTGAGCGTAGACGGTGCCGGTGACGCCCTTGTTTCGCAGGCGCTCCACGGCCAGATCGGCAGCGGCCTTGGCCAGCCCGATCTGGATGGCACCGAAGATGATCGTTCCCTTGGGCAGGAACGAGGCACGGGTCTGGGGTTCCCCGGCCGCCAGCTCCGACAGGTAGTTGCCCTCGACCATGTCGTCGAAGTACTGGATGCGGTGTTCGGGGATGAACACATCCTCAACGACGACGGTGTCGCTGCCGCTGCCCTTGAGTCCCATCGGGTACCAGCTGCGTTCGATGGCCCAGTCCCCCGGCTGCACGATGCCCAGGGCGTGGCGGACGCTGCCGTCGGTCTGCGGTGCATTGAATCCGAGCATGGCGTGGGTGGTCATGTACGAACCGGAGGCGAAGCCCCATTTTCCGGACATCCTGTATCCGCCCTCGACGCGCTCCGCCGTCGACATGGGATTGAGGATGACGCATACCTTTGATTTCGGATCGGCGCCCCAGATCTCGTCTTGGGCACGCACCGGCCAGGTACTGGTGAACCAGTTGCCGATGTTGACCAGCATGGCTGACCACGCAGCGGAGCCGTCGCCGCGGGCGAGTTCGACCAGGACGTCGACGAGCGTGCGGGTGTTGGCCTCATGGCCGCCGTAGCGGCGCGGAACGGTGAGCTCGAGCAGCCCCTCGGACGCGAGCTGTTCGACGACGGCGGGGTTGGCCTGGCCCTGGTCCCCGTCGGCAGCATGGTTGCGCAGCAGGTCGCGCAGGGCTGCGGCACGCTCGACGAGATCCGTGGCCGGTTCGGTGGGGCTGACCAGGTCTTCGAGGACCGGGGGGACGGTGGTGGTCATGACAACTCCTAATGGGTGGGGAACCTGAATGTCTTGCGTCTCTCCAGCCTGATCGCCGCGGTTCCTGGCCACTACGTGCCCAGGAGTCAACGTTGTGCCCGTCACTGTGCGCGCCTGGCACCGAGCGGGCTGCAACGGCCGTGGTTCGTGCTGCCAGCACAAGGCCAACAGTCATGGTTGGCAGGGCGGCACAAGTCGGTTGATGGATTCATGCGATGTGGCCCACACTCTTAGGAGCGCACTGCTGCGAGTTCCGGAGGATCGATGAAACACCCGTGGGTAACACTGCTGACCGCCGCCGAGCCGGCACAGTTCTACAGTTCCATCGGGTGTCGGCGACGTGCCGAAAAGGTGCTCGGCCGTCCCGCTGTCATGTGGGCCGTCCAGGCAGGGCACCGGATGGCAGAGAGCATCCTGATTGAGCTAACGGATTGGTCGGGCGAACGGGACGACGAGGAGATAGACGTCCTGCGGCGGGCGACGGAGGCCAGCAGCGTCGACTCCCTGGCCGCCCTGTTCACCGACGACCACGAGTGGCTGGCCCGATCCACCGAACCGTTGGAGAACGCCGACTTCTATGCGTCACGGGGCATTCCCCTCGACCAGGTCGTGAGGAACATCCACGCCGGCCAGGGATTCCTCACCGATGAGCTCCTATCGGCCGTCGATGCCGCGGTTCCCGGTGACGAACGCCTATCCGCCGCGCGCAGCCTGACCCGCGATGTCTCCGAATCCTGGACCGGCCTCGTCCAGGCCGTATCCAAGAGGTACAGCGAAGAGGTCCAACGACGGCAAGTCAGCACCTCAGGACGCGTCTCCGAGGCGCTGGCCCTGGTGCTCGCCGGAGCGGAGGTGACGAGCTCGGTGCGCGGTGCTCTCGACTACGACTTGGAACAATGGCACACCGGCTTCATCTTGTGGCTGGAAGGAGCCGATCCGGACACGTTCCGGCACTTCGATTTCGGCAAGGTGGCGGAGCAAGTAGCGCGCCTCACCCACGCGACGGGAGGTTCGCTGGTGCACAACGAGAGCATCCGCCACGTCGCGCTCTGGGTGGGGTCCCAAAGGCCCCTCGCCCTCACCACGCTGGAACAATTCGGGGCGTGGCCGCCGAACCTGCGCATCGCCGCAGGCACGCGCCGCAAGGGCCCCCGCGGATTCGGCAGGACGCATCGGGAAGCCCTGGCCAGCGAGCGTGTCGCGCGGGTCGCCTATCAAAGGGCCCTGCTCACGGCATACGAAGACGTCGAGTTGCTTTCGCTGCTTCTGGAGGACCCGGAGCGGGCGACGGCGTTCGTTCACCGCACACTCGGACATGACCTATCCACAAACAGCGAGCGCTCGCTCGAGCTGCGGCGCACCATGATGCTGTATCTCGATCACCAGGGCAGCCTGATGCGGACTGCAGAGGTGCTACATGCGCACCGGAACACCGTGGCCTATCGGATCCGGCAGATCAACGAGTCCTTGCCTCAGACCGTGCCGTCATATCGGCTCCGCTGCGCCTTGGAACTGGCTGAGGTGGTGCCCGACGTCGTGCTCCTGGACCCGGCCCCGCAAAACGCCGCCAACGGGTTCAGGGAGGACCTGAAGACCCTGGCGTGATCCGGGGATTTGATGTCCCAGCGCTTCCTCCATCAGCATGTGTAACGCCGCCAGGGCGCGGTCGCCTCGCCCGGCAGCTCCAGAACGCGGTGGTTTTCCTGTTCGGTGGCCACGCCATGACCAGTTCGAAGGTCCGGTTGCAGGAGGCACGCGCCGCAGATTCGACGGCGGCGACCTCGTCCGCCCGCCGTGGCGGAAGCCGTGAGAAACGTGTGGAGCATGCCGCGGTCCTTGGCGAAGATACTGTGGACCGGAACCCTCGGCACATCGTCGGCCTCGGCCAAGGCTTCAGCAATAGGGGTGGATGCCGCCAGCAAATACACGACCACCCGGGCCAGTCGGAGGCGAAGGGCCTACGACGAACCCCGCACTGTCTACCAGCGGATGCTGGATTACCACGCCCTCGAGGACAGCCACGCCCGGTTTCTCGTCCTAACCAACCGTGACATCACTCCTGCGGCAATCACCCGGGAAATCAACGCAATCCAGAGTCAGCTGATCACCGGGCCGACCTACAACCCCAATGCGGTGCTCCGGGGATTTCGCGAGCAGAATAGTTGAGGAACGCGTAAAATCCTCGCGAACATCTTGAGGCAAGGAGGGTACGCCAACAGGCCGCGATCGACCGGCCGCGCAGGGCTCCTGGAAAGATGGACGGATGATCCTCGAACAAGCCTTGTTGCCGGGGAGACCGTGCTCGGGGAGGCGGACCTCAATCACGTGCCCCAGGACGGGGTAACGCCTCTGGCCGTGATCGCTCTGGACCTGATGGACTCGCTGGCCACCCGCGAGCGAAGCGCCGGCAAGCGAATGCCCGGCGAACTGCTGACGGAGTACCGGGCTGCGTGAAGGACGGACCGGCTCCTGATGGCGGCCTCTGAGGATCCACAGGCCGCCGAGAGCATGCGATTGGTCGTCCACGAACCGGATGTCAGCCGGCGGTCGCCTCGTCCAGCAACTCCAGCACGTGCCGGTAGTCCTCGCCGGTCGCCCGGGTCATGCCCAGTTCGCAGGTCCGGTTGCAGGAGGCATGCGCCGCGGAGCCGAAGGCCGCGATCTCGCGTGCCTGCCGTTCCGTTGCCGACGCCGTGAGCTCCGGGTGGAGCATGCCGCGGTCCCCCGCGAACGCGCAGCACCCCCAGTTGTCCGGCACGTCGACGCGCTCGGCGACGGCCTCGGCGACTACGGTGAGGGCCGGGTTCAGACCCAGCCGGGTCGACGAGCAGGTCGGGTGCAGGGCGAGGGACGGCAGCTTCGCGGCCTCGGGAAGCCCGGGCAGGAGGTGCTCGGCGGTGAATTCAACGACGTCGATGACGCGCAGCGGCAGCGCGCCCGGGTCCGGCTGGTCGGCTTCCACCGCGTGGATCAGGCCCTCGGTGCACGACGAGGCGTCGCAGACGATGGGCAGTTCCCCGCCGCGGGTGGCCTCGCGCAGGACGGATGCGGCGCGCCGGCGCATGGTCTCCTTGCCGGCGGCCATGCCCTTGGACGACCAGGGGGTGCCGCAGCACAGCCCGTCGATGGCCGGCGGGACCAGCAACTCGATCCCGGCGCGGCGGGCCAGCGCCTCGAAGCTGGCCTGGACCCCGAGGCCGGGAGCGCCGCCGTCGTCCCCGCGTCCTGCGGGGCCGAACATGGTGCCCACGCAGGCCGGGAAGTAGACCGCAGCCGGAGGGCCCGCGGGGGCCGGCCGGCGCCGGGCGGTTCCGCCGCCGGGGAGTTCGGCGGAGTGCAGCGGCACGGTGTCGGCGCCCAGGACGGACCGGGCGGCCTGGTTGACCGGGCGGATGGCCGGCTCGGGAACCTTCCGGGCCACGGTGAGGGCCAGGGAGGCGCCGTGGGTCACCGGCCCCCAGTTCTTGGCAGCGAGGTTCCATCCGGCACCTGCCAGCGCACCGGCGTCGTTCTGGCGCAGCCTCCTGACCAGGTCGCCGGTGTTGATGTCGACCGGGCAGGCGGTCTGGCACATGCCGTCGACGGCGCAGGTCTGGACGGATTCGTAGTCGTAGTCGCGTTCGAGTTCGGCGACCAGTGCGGTGTCTCCGGCGCGGCGGGCGGTCTCGATGGCGCGCAGGGTCACGATGCGCTGACGCGGGGTGAGCGTGATGTCCTTGCTGGGGCAGACCGGTTCGCAGTAGCCGCAGGAGACGCAGCGGTCGACCTCCTCGGCGACGGGCGGTGCGGTCTTGATGTGGCGCAGGTGGGCCTTTGGGTCGTCGTCGAGCAGGACGCCGGGGTTCAGGATGGCCGCCGGGTCGCAAAGGGTCTTGATGCGGCGCATGACGTCGTAGAGCTCGTCGCCGTATTGCCGGCGGACATAGGGGGCCATGACGCGGCCGGTGCCGTGTTCGGCCTTGAGCGAGCCGTCCTCGCCGAGGACCAGGTCGACCATGTCCTCGGTGAACGCGCTATAGCGCTCGATCTCGGTGTCGCTGGCGAAGCCGTCGGTGAGCATGAAATGGACGTTGCCGTCCTTGGCATGGCCGAAGATGACGCTGTCCTGGTAGCCATACTTCCCGAACAGGTCGATGAGGCCCTCGCAGGTCCGCCCGAGGGCGGGGACGGGGACGACGATGTCCTCCAGCAGCGCCGTCGTGCCCTGTGGTCGGGCGCCGGCGACCGAGGCGTAGAGGCCCTTGCGCAGGTGCCACAGGGAGGCGCGGGCCGCTGCGTCGGTGGTGAATTCGGCCGGGGAGTCCAGCGTCAGCGACCCCAGGGTGGCGGCGCCGTGGTGCCGGAGCTCCTCGAGCTCGGCTGCTTCGCCCGCGGAGTATTCGACGAGCAGCGCCGCGTGGTTGCGCACGTCCAGCCCGGCGACGACGGCGGGGGTGCCCTTGAGTGACTGGCCGACGCGCAGCGACGTGGCGTCGAGCAGTTCCACGGTATTCGCCCCGGTGCCCACCAGGTCCGGGAGTCCGGCGTTCGCGGCCGCGAGGTCGGGGAAGACGAGAAGGCCGGTGGCGGTGTGGGTGGGTTTGGCGACGGTGCGGAACACGGCTTCGGCCACGAAACCCAGCGTGCCCTCGGACCCGATGACCAGGTGGGCGAGCATGTCCACGGGCGTCTCGAAGTCCAGCAGCGAGTTCAGACCGTAGCCCATGGTGTTCTTCATCGAGAACTGGTGGCGGATCCTCGCCACCGAGGCCGGATTGCCGCGGACCCGGCGGGCGAGCCGGTCCAGCCCGTCGTGCAGGTCCGGTTCCAGCGCGCGGAGCCGGGCATCGGCGTCGTGCTCCGCGGTGTCGATGACGGTGCCGGAGGGCAGCACGAGGGTCATCGATTCGAGCGTGCGGTAGGTGTTCTCGGTGGTGCCGCAGTTCATGCCGGAGGAGTTGTTGGCGACCACGCCGCCGATGGTGCAGGCGGCCTCCGAGGCGGGGTCGGGGCCGAAGCGGCGGCCGTGGCGGGCCAGCCGGGCGTTCAGGGCGCGCACCGTGGTGCCGGGTTGGACCCGGACCCGGGCCCCGTCGTCGAGCACCTCGATATCGCGGAAGTTCCGCCGCACGTCGACCAGCACGGAGTCCGAGACGGCCTGGCCGCTGAGGCTGGTGCCGCCGGAGCGGAAGGTCAGCGCGACGCCCTGCGCGGCGCTGGCGGCCATGAGCGCGCCGACCTCGGCCGCGTTGGCGGCGGTCACGACGGCCTGCGGGATGAGCAGGAAGTGCGAGGCGTCGTGGGCGGTGGCGTGCAAGTCGATGGCACGGTCGGAGACGCGGGAGGGGTCGGCCACCGCGGACCTCAGGGTGTTCAGCATGTGCGGTCGCCTCTCTGCTCTTCCGGTTGCGTCGGCGGGTGGGGATCCACTACACCCTACGGCCCGGAGGTGGCGGTCGTCCGGGCCCGTTCTCGCCCACCGATAAAGCCCGTTGGCCGGGCGGGTGCCCGCCGGTGAGACTGGGCGGACAGCACACCGCCACCCCACGCCGCACAGGCGCCGGGCATCCGCCACCGGAAGGACCACCCATGATCTTCATCGTCGTCAAATTTCCCGTCAAGCCCGAGTGGGCAGACCGCTGGCCCGAGCTGACCCGCTCGTTCACCGAGGCCACCCGCTCCGAAGCCGGGAACCTCTGGTTCGACTGGTCACGCAGCCTCGAGGACCCCCACGAGTACGTCCTCGTCGAGGCCTTCGCCGACGACGGCGCCGAGGCCCACGTCAAAAGCGAGCATTTCCAACAGGCCATGCGGGACATGCTGCCCGCGCTCTCGGAGACCCCCCGGATCATCAGCCGGCAGATCGACGGCGATGCCTGGGACCGGATGGGCGAGCTGCAGGTCGGCTGAACCGTTCGGCAGGCACCCCACCGGCACCGCAGGCGGCGGCCGGGCCGGCCCCACCCCGGGCCCGGCCCGGCCGTCTTAAGTTGCTGTCCGCACGCGGCGACGGCAAAGATGGGCGCATGGGACGCAATGACGCACTGACTGGTTTGGCCTCGGTCCAGAAGGCCTTCGCCCTGCTGGACGTGGTCGCCTCCCACAGCCGGGGCATGACGGCCAAGGACATCGCGGCCGAACTCGAGATGCCGCTGCCGACGGTCTACCGGCTGCTGAAGACCCTGGTTGCCTCCGAACACCTGGTGCACCTGAAGGACGAGAGCCGCTACGGCCTGGGCTACAAGCTCCACGCACTGGATGCCTCGTTGCGCCGGCAGGTCGGCACGCCGCCCTCGGTCGCCCGGCTGGTGCGCGAGCTGCACGTGCGCGCCGACGCCGCCGCCTACTATGCGGTCCACCGCGGCGAGGACATCGTCGTCGCCCACGTCGTCGACTCCCCCACCCGGCCGCGGATCACGCCGATGGGCTTCGGCTTCAACGACGCCGCGCACGCCACCGCCTTCGGCAAGGTCCTGCTGGCCGCCCTGGAGCCCGAACGCTGCAGCGCCTACTTGGCGCGGCACGGGATGCCGGAGATGACGGCGGCCACGATCACCGACCCGTCGGTCTTCGCGACCGAGCTGGCCGGGGTCCGGGACTCGGGCATCGCCATCGAACGCGAGGAGTTCATCCGCGGGGCCTCCTGCCTGGCAGCCCCGGTCACCACCCCGGCGGGGCAGACGGTCGGATCCGTTGCCGTGTCGATGGACCCGGCCGACTTCGCGGCCCGCTCCGCCCAGGTCGCCGTGCTGCTGCGCGATGTCGCCTCCCGGGTCAGCAAGGCATTACGCGGGACCTCGCTGCTGGGGCAGTAGGACGGCGCACGACGACGGGGCCCGCCTGAGGCGGGCCCCGTCGTCGTGCGCTGGTGGTCCTCTCGTGAACGCCGGACCTAGAGCGCCGAGGTGGCGAGCTGGTCGGCGATGTACTCGGCCTGGCGGATGGCCAGGGCGACGATCGTCAGGGTCGGGTTCGCGGCGGCGCCGGTGGTGAACTGCGAGCCGTCGGAAACGAACAGGTTCGGCACGTCGTGGGTCTGGCCGTAGGCGTTGACGACCCCGTCCTCCGGCCGCTCGCTCATCCGCGCCGTGCCCAGGTTGTGGGTGGAGGGGTACGGCGGGGTGCGGTGCGTGGAGCGGGCGCCCACGGCGTCGTAGAGCAGCGAGGCCTGCTGGTAGCCGTGGTCGCGCATCGCCACGTCGTTGGCGTGGTCGTCGAAGTGCACGTTGGGCACCGGCAGCCCGAGCCGGTCGGTCACCGTGGTGTTCAGCGTGATCCGGTTCGCCTCCTGCGGCATGTCCTCGCCGATGACCCACAATCCA
This sequence comes from Arthrobacter sp. JSM 101049, assembly GCF_041679245.1. Classification (NCBI taxonomy): domain Bacteria; kingdom Bacillati; phylum Actinomycetota; class Actinomycetes; order Micrococcales; family Micrococcaceae; genus Arthrobacter; species Arthrobacter sp. JSM 101049. The sequence goes on from NZ_JBGFFC010000003.1 coordinate 145,170, forward strand.
GCGGTGTTGACGTAGTCATCCAGCAGGGCGGTGAAGTCGGGGCCCCAGGCGCCGGGGTCCACGAAGCTGGCCAGGAACGCCGGGCCGAGCGAGATGGTCTCCAGGTAGTAGCCACCGGCGAAACCGCGGTCCACGTCGTGGCGGGATTCGTCGGCGATCAGCCCGGCCATGGTCTCGCCCCGGTACATGTTCACGGGCTTGTCGAACTTGGCGTACACCGAGCCGGTGGTGTGGCGCATGTAGTTGCGGCCCAGCTGGCCCGAGGAGTTGGCCAGTCCATCGGGGAACAGCGGGGAGGCGGAGAGCATCAGCAGGCGCGGGGTCTCGATGGAGTTGCCCGCGACGGCGACGATGCGGGCCTTCTGGCGTTGCACGTTCCCGTCGGCGTCGATGTAGACGACGCCGTCCGCCTTGCCCTCGGCGGTGTGGGTGACCTGGACGGCGTGGGATTCCGGGCGCAGGTCCAGCAGGCCCGTGGCCAGCGACTTCGGGATCTCCGACACCATCGTGGACCACTTGGACTTGTTCTTGTCGCCCTGGAAATTGAAGCCGTCCTGAATGGAGGCGGGGCGGCCGTCATAGGGTTCGGCATTGGTGGCGTAGGGCCCGGTGGAGTAGTGCCGGTAGCCCAAACGTTGGGCACCGTTGGCCAGGACCTTGTAGTTGTTATTCGCCGGCAGCGGCGGGCGGCCGTGCCGGTGGGTGCTGCCCATCTTCTGCTCCGCACGGTCGTAGTACGGCTCCAGGTCGGCCAGGGTGATGGGCCAGTCCAGCAGGTTGGCGCCGTCGATGCGCCCGTAGGTGGTGCGGGCCTTGAACTCGTGGGCCTTGAACCGCGGGGTGGCCCCGGACCAGTGGGTGGTGGTGCCGCCGACGGCCTTGACGATCCAGGCCGGCAGGTTCGGGAAGTCCCGGGCGATGCGCCAGGATCCTGAGGTGGTGCGCGGGTCCAGCCAGGCCATCTGGTTGAACGCGGCCCATTCGTCCTGGTGGTAGTCCTCGTTCTTCAGGTACGGGCCCGCCTCGAGCAGGACGACCTTGATGCCCTTGCCGACGAGCTCGTGGGCCAGGGTGCCGCCGCCGGCGCCGGAGCCGACGATGACCACCACCGAATCGTCGTCGTACTCGAAGCGTGCCGAGATCTGCTCGGTGTTCGTCTGCTCGGCGTTCGTCTGCTCGGTGCTCATCGTGTGGTCCCTTCCTCGACGGTGCCGGTGCCCTTGAACAGGTTCCCGACGGGTTCGATGCCTTCTTGCGGCGCACAGGCCGCCACCGGGTACGGGAGCGGACCGACCTCGGTCAGCGTCTCGGTGCTCTCCTCGATCCGCGGGTCCGGCAGCCAGGCCAGGTCGTTGAACCCGCGGTTGAGGTAGCCGCCCTGCGAGAACGATTCGCCCTCGTAGCCCAGCGCCTCGTACACCTCGGGGTCGTCGTAGAGGTTGAGCACGACGGTGCGCCGGATGAAGCCGAAGAACTCCAGGTCGGCGATGCGCTTGAGCACGGCGAGCGCCCGGTCCTCGGGCAGGTCCAGGAAGTGCTCCTCGGTGAGCGTGTCCAGGGTCATCAACCCCTGGGTCAGCGCCATCCGGAACCAGCGGGACTCCTCGGAGGCCTCGATGATCTTCGCGGTCATGCGTTCGTAGGGGCCGTCGGGGAACTGCGGGTGCGGGAACGCGACCCGGATGATCCGGGTCAGGATCCGGCGCGCCTCATCGGAGAGCTCCAGCGCATTGAGCTCCGGGTATTTTGCGGGAAACGCCATCGTTGTCACCTCGGTTGGTAGCGGTCACGTCGCGGTTCCCGGCTGCGGGACTGCGAATCGCGGCCGGGGAAGCCATGCCTGCAGTCTGTGCCCCGGGTCACAGGTGCGCCAATGGGGGTTATCGGCTGGTGAGAATGCCCGTGCCACCGCCCCTGGTCGTGGCATAGCCTGAAGGCATGATCGATCTCGGCGAACTCACGATCCGCAGCCGCTCCGTCAGCGAGATGGACAACAATGTCTACCTCCTCACCGCCAAGGGCACCGGCGTCCAACTACTCATCGATGCCGCCGACGACGTCGAGGCAATCCGGGACATGCTCGGCGAGGCCGCCGCGGACTCCGACGAACAAACCCGCCTGGCCTGCATCGTGACCACCCATTCACACTGGGACCACGTCCGCGCACTGGCCCAGCTCGTCCGCGAGACCGGGGCGCGCACGGCGGCCGGGACCGAGGACACCCCGGACATCGAGGTGCCGACGGACCTGCCCCTGGAGGCCGGCCCGCTGGACATCGACGGCGTCCCGTCACTGGAGGTCATCAAGCTTCGAGGCCACACCCCGGGCTCGGTTGCCCTGCTCTACCGCGACCCGTCCGGCCCGGCCCACCTGTTCACCGGAGACTCGCTCTTCCCCGGCGGTGTCGGCAACACCTTTGGCAATCCCGAAAACTTCACCTCGCTGATCGCCGACATCACCGAGCGGGTCTTCGACGTCCTGCCGGACGACACGCTCGTCCACCCGGGACATGGGGACGGCACGACGCTGGGCGCCGAACGGCCGCACCTGCAGGAGTGGCGCGAACGCGGCTGGTAGCGCCTGCTCACGCCGACAAGGGGTCGTGCCGCTGGACCGCGGCCGCAAGGGTGTTAGCCGCGTCCGCCGACCAAACCGGACTTCCCGGCATCCGATGCCGGAACACCGGCCCAGACCTGGAGCGCGGCCCACGCCGCGGCCGTCAGCGGCACCGCGAGGATCGCCCCGAGGATTCCGGCGATCACCGCACCGGTGGCCAGCGCCAGCAGGACCACCAGTGGATGGATCTGCAGGGTCCGGCCCATGACCAGCGGCTGGAGCAGGTTGCCCTCCAGCTGGTTGACCACGATGACCACGATCGCCACGATGACCGCTGCGACCGGCCCGACACCTAGCAGGGCGACGACGGCGGCCAGCACACCGGTGACGGTGGCCCCGAGGATCGGTACGAAGGCCCCGAGGAAGATCAGCACCGTCAGCGGCAGCGCCAGCGGGACCTGCAGGATCAGCAGGCAGGCGCCGATGAGCACGGCGTCGATGGTGGCCACGATCGCCGTTCCGCGCACGTATCCGCCCAGCACGGCCATGGCCCGGATGCCGGCCACACGCACCTTGGCGAGCTGTCGGCCACGCAGCTTCTGGATGCAGAACGCCCACATGGCGCGGCCGTCCTTGAGGAAGAAGAACAGGATGACGGCCATCAGGATGAACCCGGTCGTCAGCTCAGAGACCATCGCGGCACCGGCCAGGGCCTTGTCCCCGGTCTGCCCGCTGGCCAGCATCCCCCGCAGGGATTCCTGGGCCTTATCCAGCGTCTGGTCGGTGATCGGCAGCGGACTGCTCTTGAGGGTGGACCACAAGTCGCCGGTACGCTCGCCGGCCTGGTCGACCAGCGAGGCCCATTGTGCCTGGATGGCCAGGACGACGGCGACCAGCACTCCCCCGAAGGCGGCGACCAGGGCAATGAATGAGGCGCCCGTCGCCAGACCGGACGGCCAGCCGTGGTGGCGCAACCAAGTGACCACCGGTGAGATGGCGGCGGCGAGGATCAGGGCCAGCAGCAGGGGGACGATCACCACGGTGACCTGCAGCAGCCCGAAGATGACGACGACGGCGAGCGCCACGATGTAGAGAACGCTGCGGGCCCGCTCGCCGGTGCGGCTCAGGCTGTGGGTCCAGCGGACGCGTTCGCTCTCGTCCAGGGCGTGTTCTCGTCCAGCCAAGGGTGGCCTCCTGTAGTGGGTCACGAATGCAGCCGGTTTGCCGTGCGGCGCCGCAGTCCATCCGGCGAGCGCCCGTCCCGCCAACCGGCGTCATCACAGTCTTGCACGGCGCCGGGTCGGACGTCGGGCAACCCCGGTTCGCGGAGCCGCCTGCGCAGGTTCTTGCCCGGCAGGAGCGGAGGCAGCGGCCATGCCACCGCCCCGGTCGCGCCACCTCTATACACCGGTGCGGCATCGTGCCTACGTTGGCCCTGCCCCCAAACCACCCCGCCCGAAGGAATGAGTCCCATGCCGCAGACCACCGGAGCCGATGGCAACGCGCTGAACTACGAGGACACGGGCGGCACGGGACGTCCAGTGGTCCTGATCCACGGCTGGCCGCTGAACACCGCGTCCTGGCAGGAGCAGATCGCGCCGCTGGTCGAGGCCGGCCACCGGATCATCACCTACGACCGCCGCGGCTTCGGATCCTCCGCACCCTCGCACCGGTACGACTACGACGCCCTGGCAGCCGACCTCGCCGCACTGCTGGAGGCACTGGACCTGCAGGACGCCACCCTGGTCGGCTTCTCCATGGGAGGCGGCGAGGTGGTCCGCTACATCACCCGGCACGGCGAGGACCGCCTGCGCTCCGTCGTCTTCGCCGCAGCGGTCCCCCCGTACCTGCTCAGGTCCGCCTCCAACCCGCAGGGGCCGCTGACGGAGTCGGCCGCCCAGGACATGCAGGTGCAGTTGGCCTCCGACCGCGAGGGGTTCCTCCAGGGGTTCATGCGGACCTTCTACTCTGCGTGGGGCCACCTGCTGGTCAGCGCCGAGGAGCTTGAGGCCGCCCTGGCGATGACCCGCGAAGCCCACCACGATGCGGTACTCGGCTGCATGGAGGCCTTCGGCTTCACGGACTTCCGCGACGAACTGGCCGGCATCTCCGTCCCCGCCCTGGTGGTCCACGGGGACAGCGACGGGATCGTCCCCCTCGACGGGTCGGGCCGGCGGACGCACGAAGCCGTCGTCGACAGCGAACTCGTCATCATCCGCGGTGGCCCGCACGGCCTGAACGCCTCGCACCCCGACGAATTCAACGCGGCGCTCTTGGAGTTCCTCGCCCGGTAGCGGCAGCCGCGTCGGTGACCGCCCTGCCGCGGAAACCGACGAACAAGTTCGCTGACCGAACATTAGTTCACAAATATTTCACTCTATGTCGCGGCGTATTTGGTGACGCGAGTCACGTCGGGGATCCTTGCAGGACGCGGCCACGTTCGCCGCCGTCAATTGAATACCTTCCGATCACACGCGGCTGGAGAGTCCCGACCACCACACTCGGGCACCGAAGGGGCAAGCTCCCGCAATCTCTCAGGTACCAGGTACAGCCACGTGAGGAGACTCTGGAGAGCGGCCGCCCCTCGGGCGGCCCACCGACGAGGCACACCGGCGCCAGCGCGCCGGTCCAACTTTCAGGTTCAGGACAGAGCGGGGACCGAGCACACCGGGCCATCCAACCTCCGGCCGTGCCGTTATTGCACCCTTCGATGAATGGTTGACCCATGCACCTGCCCACCGCGCTGCCCGCTGCCGCCGACAACAACTCCACGGACATCCTCGCCATCGCCAACTCGCCCATCCTCTGGGCCTGCGCGATCGGCGTCTTCCTCGTCATCATCGTCCAGAGCGTCATCTACCTGAAGGCCGCTCGCATCGCCGCCCCGTCCATCGGGATGACCTCGTCGGAGCTCAAGACGAGCTTCCGCGCCGGGGCCATCTCGGCGCTGGGGCCCTCGCTCGCCGTCGTCATGGTCGCCGTCGCCCTACTGACCGTCTTCGGCACGCCTGCTGTGCTGGTGCGCATCGGCCTGATCGGCTCCGTCTCCTACGAAACCGCAGCCGCGGCCATCGCCGCCAACACCGCCGGCGCCGAACTCGGCGGCCCCACCTACACCCAGGCCGTCTTCGGCCTCGCCCTGGCCGCGATGAGCCTGGGCGGCGCCATGTGGATGATCGCCACGCTCATCCTCACCCCGCTGCTCAAGCGGGGCGATTCGGCGCTGCGCAAGGTCAACCCCGCGATCATGCTCATCGTCCCCGGCGCCGCCATGGTCGGCGCGTTCTCCGTGCTCGGGATCGCCGAACTGCCCAAGTCGTGGATCCACGTCGTCGCGTTCCTGTCCTCCGCGGTGATCATGACCATCCTGATGGTGATCGCCAAACGCGTCGGCAAGCCCTGGATCAAGGAATGGGCGCTGGGCATCGCGATCATCCTCGGCCTGGCCATCACCTACGCCGCCACCCGCCTCTAGGCGCCGAACAGACTTCCAGGAGCACACCATGCCCATTGCAACCCAAGCGCACCAGGCGCTGTCCGCCTTCGACACCACCACCTCCCGATGGGGCCGGATCACCATGATCGCCGGCCTGTTCTTCTCCCTGTCCGCCCCGGCCTACCTCGTCTTCTTCTCGGGCCTGGACATCCAGGTCTCCGGCATCCTCGGGGCGTTCGCCGCCCTGGCCGCCGTGTTCGGCGTCATCTGGATCGTGGAACCGCTGACCTACTACCCGATCCTCGGCGCCTCCTCGATGTACCAGGCGTTCATGATCGGCAACATCTCCAACAAGCTGCTGCCCTCGGCGATGATCGCCCAGTCGACCATCGGCGCCAAGCCCGGCACCCGCAAGGGTGAGCTGTCCGCCGTCGCCGCCATCTGCGGCGCCGCGACCGTCCACCTGGCCTCCCTGTTCATCTTCGTCGGCCTGCTGGGCACGTGGCTGGTCAGCATCATCCCGGCCGACATCGTCCAGACGGTACAGGTCTACATCCTGCCGACCGTCATGGGCGCCGTCCTGGTCCAGGCGATCGTCAGCCAGAAGGCCCCGCGCTCGGCGGTCATCGCCGTCGCGGTCGCCCTGGTCGTGAACTTCGTCCTGCTGCCGCTGATCCCGGGCCTGGCCATGTTCGCCACCGCGCTGGCCGTGATTTCGACGGCGGTGCTCGCCTGGTTCCTACGCGACAAGAAGGCCATCCCCGCCGCGGGCGACGATGCCGAGAACGCCGTCAACCGGCGCGAGGCCGACGGCGAGACGCCCGAAACCGTCTCCGGACCCACCTACTAGGAAAAGAGCCACACGATGGAAGGAACAGAGATGACCACCGTCCCGCAGTCGCTGCGGATGACCGAGACCTCGGAAGCCGAGCTCGTCGAGACCTACCAGTACCTGCACTCGCACCCCGAGCTGTCGATGCAGGAGCACCGCACGGCCGACTACCTGGCCCAGCGGCTCGAGGGGCTGGGACTGGAGGTGTTCCGCTGCGGGGGCACCGGCGTCGTGGGCATCCTGCGCAATGGTGACGGGCCCGTCGTCGGGCTGCGGGCCGACACAGACGGGCTGCCCGTGCAGGAGGACACCGGCCTCGACTACGCCAGCACGGCGACCGGGCAGTTGGAGGACGGGACCGAGGTCCCGGTCATGCATGCCTGCGGGCACGACACCCACATGGCGACCGCGCTGAAGACCGCCGAGCTCTACGCGGGGGCCACCGAGGCGTGGGCGGGCACGATCGTCTTCGTGCTCCAGCCCGGCGAGGAGACCGCCGCCGGGGCGAAGGCCATGGTCGAGGACGGGCTGTGGGACAAGGCGCCGAAGCCGGAGATCATGTTCGGCCAGCACGTCATGGGCGGGCCGACCGGCACCGTGACGCTGATGCCCGGTGCCGCAATGACCACCGCGGATTCGTTCAAGGTCACGGTCCTGGGCCAGGGCTCGCACGGCTCGATGCCCGAGCACTCGATCGACCCGATCGTGCTGGCGGCCTCGATGGTGGTGCGGCTGCAGACGATCGTCTCGCGCCAGGTCGCCCCGCAGTCGGCCGCCGTGGTGACCGTGGGGTCCTTCCACGCCGGGCTGAAGGAAAACGTCATCCCCGACCGCGCGGTATTCACGATCAACGTGCGCACGTTCGACCCCGAGGTCCGCGAGACGGTGTTGACCTCGATCCGGCGCATCATCGCCGCGGAGGCCACGGCCTCGGGCGCCCCGGAGCCGGTCATCGAGGACATCTCCAACTTCCCGCCGCTCTACAACGACCCGGCCGCCGCCGACGAACTGGCCGCCGAGTTCCGCGACGAGCTCGGTGCCGACCAGGTCATCGCCGGCACCCCGGTCATGGGCAGCGAGGACTTCGGCGCCCTGGCCGCGGCCATCGACGTGCCGAGCGTGTTCTGGTTCTTCGGCGGGTTCGCCCAGGAGCGGCTCGCCGAGGGCCCGGCGCCGGCGAACCACTCGCCGTTCTTCGCCCCCGTGGCCCAGCCGACGCTGACCACCGGTGTCCGGGCCGCGACCCGGGCGCTGTACTCCAAGGTCGGGAAGAAGTAGGTCGGGAGGAAGTAGCAGCAAGGACCAACCAGAAATAGTGAGGAGGACGACGGCGGTGCCCAGGCCCCGTCGTCGTCCTCCCTTGTGCTGTGGCGCCGGGTGCGTTGGCCCGCCCGACGCCGGGCCTGTACGCACCGGCAGTTCCCTGCCTACCGTGGGACCACGGAACGCCATCGCGTGCCGGAGCCGGGACCGCATTCCAAGCCCCACGACGCGCCGCTCCGAACCACCGTCCACCAGCCAGCTCCCACCCAGCTACCAGGAAGGCCAGATCCCATGCCGCAGATCACCGGAGCCAACGAGAACGTGCTGCACTGCGAGGACACCGGGGGCACCGGCCGGCCGGTGGTCCTGATCCACGGGTGGCCGCTGAACGGCCAGGCCTGGAAGGACCAGGTGGGGCCGCTGGCCGCCGCGGGCCACCGCGTCATCACCTACGACCGGCGCGGTTTCGGCGAGTCCGAACCCTCGCACCCCTATGGCTACGACGCGCTGGCCGACGACCTGGCCGCCCTGCTCGAGGCACTGGACCTGCACGACGCGGTCCTGGTCGGGTTCTCCATGGGCGGCGGGGAGGTGGCCCGCTACATCTCCCGCCATGGCCAGGACCGGCTGGGCGGGGTGGTCTTCGCCGCGGCGGTGCCGCCCTACATGCTGCACACCGCCGACAACCCGGAAGGACCGCTGAAGAAGACCGAGGCGGCGGCCATGGCGGCGAAGCTCACCGCCAGCCAGGACGCGTTCTACGACGACTTCACGGCGCAGTTCTTCTCCGCCAACGGGAGCCTGTGCGTCTCCGAGGAGCAGCGCCAGGAGGCGATCGCGCTCTGCCGGCAGGCCACCAAGCTCGCCGCGCTCGAGTGCATGGCCTCCTTCGGCTCGACCGACTTCCGCGAGGACCTCGCACAGGTCACCGTCCCGACCCTCATCATCCACGGCGACGCGGACGGCATCGTCCCGCTCGAGGGCTCCGGGGGCCGCACGCACACGGCCATCCCCGACAGCGAACTCGTCGTGGTGCCGGGGGCGCCCCACGGGCTGAACGTCTCCCACGCCGAGCAGTTCAACGCCGCCCTGCTGGGCTTCCTGGGGCGGTAGTCCCGGGTCTCGACGCGCCGGCTGCCCCGGCGTAGCCTGCAGACGTGGGTACTGGTCGGATGCCGCGGGGCACGGGGATCGCTGCGGCCCTGGCCGCCGCGCTGCTGCTGGTGGCCTGCGACAGCCCCTCGCCCGGCGAGCCGACGACGCCGGCAGCCACTGCGACCGCCCAGGCGCCGGAGGCGCATCCCGCAACGCACCCGGGGACACCTTCCGAAAGGCAGCCGGAGGTGCAGGACTTCGACTGCACGGATCCCATCTGGTCGGGCTCCGGCGGGACCGACACCACACGGGGCCTCGGCGTGCCCGACCTGATGGCCATCACGTTCGACGGGGGGACGTTGCAGTGGCAGGACGGGACCGAGGAGCGGGGTGGTGGTCTGCACTTCCAGAAGGTCGGGCTGGCCCTGCGGACTGGAGCCCGTTTCGAGCTCGCCGTCCCAGATTCCCTGCGGGGCCAGGTGAAGATCGGCTGGTCCAACACGCACCGGGTGCTGGCCGATGCCCTGCGGATCAACGGGTGCGCAGGAGACGCCCCGGACGACGAGTGGGTCGTCTACCCCGGCGGGTTCTGGTCCGCCGAGCCCACCTGCGTCGGCCTGGAGTTCACGTCCGGCGGGAAGACCACGACCGTGGACATCCCCGTTGGAGCCTCCTGCCCGTAGGCCCGCCGGCGGGCATCGCGCAGCGCGACCATGATCTCCTGCCCCGCCGCGCACGCACTCCGTGAGGTGGTGGGTGCGGGCGGGTATTCGACCTGTTAGCTGACGCTTTCGGTCAGGGCAGCCAGGAACTTGGCGGCGCCGGCCAATTCGTCCGGCGTCAGGGACTCCGCGGCGGCGAGCATCTTGCGATGCATCTCTCCCAGCGTCTGGCGCACCTCCTCGTCGCTGTGCGCGGTCGGCTCGATGCCCACCGAGCGCCGGTCCTCCGGGTGAGGGACCCGGCGCGCGTAGCCGTCCCGGCACAGGCGGTCGACCAGCGTGGACGCGGACGCGCTCGTGATCTCGAGGGCCTGCGCCACGTCGCGTTGCCGGACGACGCGTCCGGCACGGGCAGCCCGCAGGATGAAGCGCAGGGCGACCAGATCCGATTCCCCCATGCCCATCGAATCGCGGGTCCTGGCGCGCATGCGCCGCTCGGCCTCCCGGTAGGTCCGCAGCAGGTTGAGGACATCGACGGGCTCGGGCCGCTTCCCGGATGCCGGGTACCAGTAGCCCGCGCCCACGTCAGGAACGCCTTCCATATCCTGCCTTTCCGTCGAGTTGGCGGTTGCCTCCATCATGCCGCATGCCGCGGACGCCATGAGTTGTCAGCCACGGATTTGATTATATAGGGTAACTAACAGTTAGACAGCAGAGCGAGCATCCGGCATCACATGACCCGCCACCGTCCCCCGCGGACACCGGCCACCAGGAGCAACAGATGAGCATCGCAGTTGAGACCCGTCAGTCCGTCAACGCCCAGCGCAGCGGCGAGGGCTTGTGGGATCGGCGGACCCGCCTGCTCGCCCGCAGCGCCGCCCATGCAGCACTCGTCCTTCCCGCGGTCACCGCCGCGGAGTTCGCCATCCACGGCGATCCGGGGTCGCTCGTGGTGACCGTGGACTGCCGGGTCCGCAGCCAGGAAGAACTGCCCCTGGTCGCCCGGCACGTGGAGGAAACGATCCTCGCGGACCTTGAGAACCTGCTGGCCATCCCTTTCGCTGAGCGCATCGTCAACTTCACCGTCGCCACAGCCCCGGCCGGGCAGCCGGAGATGACCGTGGTCCCACCGCTGGCCTCTGAGGAGCCGGCCGCCCGGAACACCGCAGCGGAGCTCCAAACCGCCTCATGAGCGGCGGGGTCGGGCCACGGCGGACGCCGGCGCATCGCTGGACCTGAGGTTCGGGCTTCCGTGACATGGACCCGGACCTGGCGGGCGCGACGACGTCCTGGCCGACGGTTGATCCGCGACCGACCGCCTCGGCCCATCTGCCCTGCCGGCGGTCTTTACCTCGGCCCAGGGGAAGCACATACTGGCGGCACGAGAGGGAGCACCGCCATGAGCATCATCGAGTCGCCCACGGATTCGCCGGCCACGCAGGCGATCTACGAACGCACCCGCGCCAACCAGGGCTTCGTGCCGGACTACACGCGAGTGATGGCCGTGAACCCCGAAGCGCACGATGCCTGGGAGGCCCTGGTGCAGGCGATCGCCACCCCGCTCGGCCACCGGCGCTGGGAACTCGTCACCCTCGCGGCCGCCGCCGGCATCCGCTCCCGGCATTGCCGCCTGGCCCACGGCGCTAAATCGCTGCCGATCCTCGGGGCGGACGGATTGCGGGCCGTCGCCCGGGACTACCACCAGGCCGGGCTCAGCGACGCGGAGGTCGCCATGATGGACTTCGCCTACCGCGTGAGCACCGACTCGTCCACGATGGACGACGGCGATGCCCTGGTCCTGCGCGAGGCCGGCTTCAGCGACCGGGAGATCGTCGACATCGCCCTGGCCGCCGCCGCCCGGAACTACTACAGCCGTGCCATCCAGGCGCTCGGCGTGGTCGTGGAAACGCCGGCGGTGCTCGACGACGACCTGCGCGATGCACTGGTGGACGATCTCTGACTGGACGCCGGCCAGATCCCGCTGCGGAGCTGGTTGCCGCTAGTCGCCGCGCAGTGCGGACATCGTCTTCTCGACCCGCCGCGCCCGGGTGGCCTCGCCTTTCGCCGCAGCGATCGGTTCGGCGTGGGCGCGCTGCTTGCTGTAGGACAAGGCGGCCCAGGCCGCCGCAGCGGCCGGGTCCGCGGCGAGTTCGCTGGCCAGCGCCTCGGGGACCTCGACCGTCCGCGGCGCGTCGTCGGCCTCCAGCTGCACCGTGACCTCGTCGCCGGCACCCCGCCCGGTCGCCTTCCGGGTTTCGGCGTTGAAGGAGATCATGAACCGCCCGCCCATCGAGGAGATGGTGTTGCGGTAGCTGTAGCCGCCGTCGATGGTGACGAGGACGGGCACGCGCTTGCCGCGGCCGAAGGAGGCGACGATGTCTTCCGGCACGACGATGCCGGCATTGTTCCCTCCGGCGGCTTCGAGGGTCGTGGTGAAGGTCGGCATGGTGCTCCCGGGGTTGTTGGAATGCGGCTGGTTTCCACGGTAACTACACCTTCGGCCCGGATCCAGAGTGCACAAGGCTTCCCGTGCCCGTCGACACCCGGGCCCGTGGTCAGCGATACCAGCCCAGCCCGCTGTTCACGTACGTATTGTCCGCCCCGTCGGCGGCCGCGGCGACGGGCACGCCCGTGCGGTACTCGATCTTCTCCGAGTCCCGCGCCCGGTACGGACCACCACGGGCAACACGCCGCTCGACTACGGCGAATGCGTGGTTCCCCGCTCCGTGGACGAGCGCGGCCGATACTGGATCGTCCGCTCTCCAGCACCTGCACGCGAAGGAAACCCATGGCAACACCTGAGACCAACCTGCGCCTGACCTCAGTCCTCGACATCCTGGCCGAAGCGCACCGGGCCGGGTCCCGGCCGACCGGGCAGCAGGTCATCGCCGAGGCCCTGGTCCGCGTGCCGCAGACGGCCCACGAGCAGGAGCTGCTCAGCGGCGGCGTCCCCCGGGGCGCCAAGAGCCTCACCGCCGCCACCGCGGGGCTCGTCAAGGCCGGCTGGATGACCAAGTCACGCAGCGGGTGGGCCATCACCGCGGATGGTCTGCGCCAGGTCCAGGCACCCGAGGCCGCACCGCGGCTCTCCGTCGTGCCGGAGCAGGCCGTGCCGGAGCAGGTCGTTCCCGAAGCCGCGGCCGGCCAGCCGTCCGCCGTCGCGCTCGTCGCCGGGTTCAACGTCCTGCTCGGGGCAGACCGGGACTGGGATCCTGAGGCAGACCAGGCACAGATGACCTTCGACCCCGCGGACGGCCTGTGGAAGCTCCAGGCCGACCTGCCCGCCGGGACGTACGCCTTCAAGTTCGCCCTGGACCGCGCCTGGACGGAAAACTACGGTGCGTTCGGGCTCCGCGACGGGGCCAACCACGAGCTCCGGCACGGGGGCGGACCAATCATCTTCGCCTACGACCACGCCACGCATGACATCGCCGCCGACAGCGGAGTCCCCGAATCCCGGGAACTGCCGGTCTCCGCCTGATCGCTTCCGGCGGCGCGGGGGTGCGGCGGCTGTTGGCGCCCGCACCCCCTTCACGTGCCTCAACACGCCGCCGCTGGCGTCGGCGGCAAGTGTAGAGTGCCTGCATGACTCCACCTGTGGACTGGCTCACACGACTCGTCGCCTTCGACACCACGTCGCACCGCTCGAACCTCGATCTGATCGACTGCGTGGCCGACGAGCTGCGCAGGCACGGGGTCGAACCCGTGCTCTTCCCCCACGAGCAGGCGAATGACGTCCGCAAGGCCAACTTGTTCGCCACCTTCCCGGCCCGGGACGGCCGGACCACGGGAGGCGTCGTGCTCTCCGGGCACACCGACGTCGTCCCCGTGGAGGGGCAGGACTGGGACAGCGATCCCTTCACGGTGACCGAGAGCGCGGGTCGGCTCTACGGTCGGGGCACCGCGGACATGAAGGGCTTCCTGGCCGTCATCATGTCGCGGCTGGAGGCCATCGCTGCCGCCGACCTCGCCGATCCGCTGCACCTGGCCTTCTCCTACGACGAGGAAGTGGGCCTGCTGGGCGCCCAGCGCATGATCGACGGCTTCGGCGAACACGGCATCACGGCCGATTCCTGCATCGTCGGGGAACCCACGGGCATGCGGGTGGTCCGCGGCCACAAGTCCATCAACCTCTTCAGCGTCCGCTTCCGCGGGGTGGCCGCCCACTCCTCGCTCACCCCGCAGGGCGTGAACGCCATCCACTACGCGGGCCGCTTCATCGATTTCTACCGGCGCCTGGCCGAACAGTGGCGCAGCGACGGCCCCTTCGACGAGGCCTACCCCGTGGCCTTCACCACGGGCGGGGTCAACCTGGTCTCCGGCGGCATCGCCGGCAACACCGTCCCGGATGCCTGCGAGCTCGAATTCGAGTTCCGCGCCCTGGGCACGGTCGACACCGCGCCGGTGGTGGAGCGGATCCGCGCGTTCCTCTTCGAGGAGCTGGAGCCGCAGATGCAGGCCGAGCACGAGTCCGCCGGCTTCGACCTGGTGGTGAAGGCCCAGGGGCCGGGGCTGGAAACCGATCCGGACGCCGCGATCGCCGCCCTGGCCGAAGCCTGCGGCGGACACCGCACCGACGGGAAGGTCACCTACGGCACCGAGGCCGGCATATTCCACAATGCGGGGATCGAAACCGTGGTCTGCGGGCCCGGCGAAATCGCGGTCGCCCACGCGGCCAACGAATACGTCGAACTCGAACAGCTCGAGGCGTGCGGGGCCTTCCTCGACGCCCTCATCGTCAAGCTCGGGCAGGGCCGGGCATGAGCCGGCCAGCCGCCGGCCCCGCCGCGCCGTCGTCGCCTCCTCCATCGGCAATGCCCTGGAATGGTTCGACATCATCGTCTACTCCTCGTTCGCCGTCGTCATCTCCGCCCTGTTCTTCGAACCCGCAGGCCAGGCGGGCGGCCAGGCCACCGGCATCCTGCTGACCTTCGGCACGTTCGCGGTGTCCTACCTGGTCCGGCCGATCGGCGCCATGGTGCTCGGATCCTTTGCCGACCGGCACGGCCGCAAGGGCGCGCTGACCTTGACGATCATGCTGATGATGATCGGCACCCTCATCATGGCCTGTGCGCCCACGACGGCCATGATCGGCCCGGCGGCCGCGCTGGTGATCCTGCTGTCCCGGCTCATCCAGGGTTTCTCCGCCGGGGGCGAATTCGGCACCGCCACCGCATTCCTGATCGAGAACGCCCCGGACAAGCGGGCGTTCTACGGCAGCTGGCAGGTTGCCACGCAGGGCGTGTCCATGTTCCTGGCCTCGGCCTTCGGGTTCGGCCTGTTCACCTTCCTGGACCACGACGCGCTCTACAGCTGGGGCTGGCGGATCCCGTTCTTCTTCGGCCTGCTCATCGGCCCCGTCGGCCTCTACATCCGGTTGAAGATGGAGGAGACCCCCGACTTCACCCGGGAGCGCGGCAACCTCGCCAAGTCGCCGCTGGCCACCACGCTGATCCACGCGGCACCGCGGTGGCTGGCCTCCGCGGCGATCGTGGGCTTGGCCAGCGTCTCGGTCTACCTGATCCTGTTCATGCCCACCTACGCCGTGCGGAACCTCGAGCTGCCTTCCTATGCTGGCTACCTGGGCGGCATCATCTCCGGGATCGTCACCCTTATCGGGGCACCGCTGGCCGGGAAGCTGGCCGACCGCGTCGGCTGCGTGCGGGTCATGTCGAGCGCCGCGGTGGTGGCCGTGATCGTCGCGTTCCCGCTCTTCCTGGTCTTGGTGGCCTCCCCCAGCGTCGCCGTGCTGACCATCGTCCAGGTGGTGCTCGGAATCCTGATGGCCGCCTACTTCGGACCGCTGCCGGCCCTGCTGGCCGACATGTTCCCCACGAACATCAGGACCACCGGCATGTCCATCTCCTACAACGTGGGCGTCACGCTGTTCGGCGGCTTCGCACCGCTGATCCTGGCCTGGCTGGTGAGTTCCACCGGCTCCCTGTTGGCACCGAGCTACTACTACATCGTGATCGGACTGATCTCACTGGCCGGTCTGGTGGTTGCCCGCCGGAGCTTCGGCAAGCGCTGACCACGTAAAACGAAAAGCAGTTCGACGGCGGAACCCCGGGTTCCGCCGTCGAACTGCTTTTGTCAGTGACCAGGTCGTTTTCGACCCGGACGCTGCCCGGTTACTTCGTGGCCCAGAGGACCGCATCGTCGTTGAACGAGATGGTCTCGCCGACGCGCAGCTTGGCGTCCTTGAGCGCTGCCTTCGGGACGTCGAAGCAGACCTGGTAGGAGGCGCTGCCGCCGCGGGTCAGCCCCGGAGTTTCAGCAGCCGGCTTCTCGGTCACGGCCATGCAGGTCGAGGTGTCGTAGATCCGGGAGTCCGAGCCGACGAGCTCGGGCTGCAGGTCGATCCAAGCGGTTCCTTCCTCGTCGCCCTGGTAGGTCACCGACAGGTCGGCCAGGACGTACTGCCCCCTGGCCTTGTCGTTGAACTCGTTCGCAGCCTCGACCGCCTTGGCGCCGTTCAGATCAACGGACGTCACCGCCACCGTGTAGGAGCCGACGGTGGCCGCCTTGCCGAGCTCCAGGACCTTCGCGGTGTCCGCGGCCTGCTCGACGACCTTGGCCGGGGCAGCGACCTCGCCGTCCGCCGCATCTTCCACGGCGGAGCTGACGCTGTCGATGGCAGCAACATAGGCGGCCTGGGTCACGAAGACCATGACGATCGCGACCACGGAAATGACCGTCGCGGCAATGCCGAGGCCCTTGCTGCCGCGGCGCTTGGCGGCAATGACCAGCGAGATGATGCCCAGCACGAGCGAAACGAACCCGAGGAAGGCGGCGAAGTTGTTGATGATCGGAACCCAGCAGAGCAACAGGGCGACGATGGCCACAATCAACGCGGCGATACCCAGGCCTTTTCCGGCGGTGGTCTTCGGAGCCGGTGCAGGCGCTCCGGGCGCAGGTGTAGTGGGATTTTGTACAGACATGATTCCCCCATGGAATTCAGCAGCGGAGGCTGCGTGGTCGAGTGATCGACCGGAATGCCCCCAGGCAGACCGGCCTGCATCAATTGGTTGATGCATAAACTACCGTATGCGCCACCCCCGACATTTTGGAAAACGGTCCACTCTCCCCCACGGAATTTGAATCAAATGCTTGACCGTTAAATGATTGAGGCGTAAAGTATTAATTGAAGGATCAACCAAAGTCTCACGGAGGAGCACATCATGGCGAACGTCAGCATCATCGGAACAGGCAACATGGGCCAGGCCATCTCGTCCATCGTCAGCGCCGGCGGAAACAACGTCGAGCTCCTGAACAGCCAGGACACGGACAAGGCAGTCACCGGCGACATCGTCGTCCTCGCCGTGCCCTACCCTTCACTGCAGTCCATCGTCGAGGCCCGCGGTGAGCAGCTCGCCGGCAAGGTCGTCGTGGACATCACCAATCCGCTGAACTTCGAGACCTTCGACTCCCTGGTCGTCCCGGCCGATTCCTCCGCCGCCGCCGAGCTGGCCGCAGCCCTGCCGCAGTCCAAGGTACTGAAGGCCTTCAACACCACCTTCGCCGCCACCCTGGCCTCCCATTCGCTGGGCTCGAACACCACCACCGTGCTCATCGCCGGGGACGACGCCGCAGCCAAGGCCGAGCTGGCCGGGATCATCACCGCAGGAGGCGTGAAGGCGCTCGACGCCGGTGCCCTGGACCGCGCCCGTGAACTCGAGGCCATGGGCTTCCTGCAGCTGACCCTCGCCGCAGCCGAGAAGATCGAGTGGACAGGCGGCTTCGCCGTCGTCTAGGCGCTACCCCGCTCCATCCACTCCGCAGGGGACGACGCCGGTGCACCAGCACCGTCGTCGTCCTCCGTCGTTTCTCCAGGGCAACACTCCGGTGGACTTCGGTGGATGCGCGGCTCCCCCGTCGGAGGGCCGTTGCCACCGACACTGGATATTCCGCATCCCGCATCTGCACCCGAAGGAATTGCCATGGCTACGCCCGAGACCAACCTGCGTCTGAAGTCAGTACTCGACATCCTGGCCGAAGCACACCGGGACGGGTCCCGGCCCGACGCGAAGCAGGTCATCACCGAGGCACTGCTCCGCGTTCCGACAACGGCACACGAACGGGATCTGCTCAGCGGCGGCGTCCCGCGGGGCTTCAAGAACCTCACCACCGCGACCGCCCGGCTCGTCAAGGCCGGCTGGATGACCAAGGGACGCGGCGGATGGGCCGTCACCGGAGAAGGTCTGCACGAGGCCCGGGCACTGGCGGATCCGCAGGCGCTGCTCCTTGCCCTCGACGGCGGAACGCCCCTCCCCGAGGCGTCCCCGGTGCCGGTGTCGTCCGAGGCCGCACCGCAGCTCTCCGTCGTTCCTGAACAGGTCGTTCCGGCACCGGCCCTCGGCCAACCCTCGGCCGTTGCACTCGTTGGCGACTTCAATATGCTCCTCGGGGCAGACCGGGACTGGGATCCGGAAGCCGAGCAGACGCAGATGACCTTTGACCTAACCGACGGCGTGTGGAAACTCGAGGCAGATCTGCCCGCCGGGACCTACGCCTTCAAGTTCGCCCTGGAGCGCTCCTGGACGGAAAACCATGGTGCGTTCGGGCCCCGCGACGGCGCCAACCACGAGGTATGGCATGACGGCGGACCCATCGTCTTCGCCTACGACCACTCCACCCGAGACATCGCCGCAGGCGCCGGGTTCGCCCAGGACGAGGAGCTCCTCGCTTCCGCCTGATCGACTCGGGCGCGAGCAGTCCACCAACGCACCAGGCACGACGTCGGAACCCGGGTTCCGACGTCGTGCCTGGTTTTTGAGGGCCAGGCCCGGGCCCGGCGGATAAGGTCGGTACATGCCGTCACTGATCCCTAAACCCGTCGCCGCCGTGTTGAAGAAGACGACCACACGGTTGGCCCTGGCCTTCGCGGCCCTGCAGGCCACCGTCATCGCCGGACTGGTGGTCTTTGATGCCCTGAAGCGCCTGCAGCGAACCAAACGCTCCGGGTTCCCACGTCCGGGCACCTTCGACGCCCGTGTCGCGGACTCCGACGCCAAAATCTACACCTACGGCGAGGACCTCTACGCCGACATGATCGCCGCGATCGACGGTGCCGAGGAACAGGTCCTCCTGGAAACGTACATCTGGAAATCCGATGCGACGGGTCGCCGGTTCAAGGAGGCGTTGAACGCCGCCGCGCGGCGCGGTGTCGACGTGTTCGTCATCTACGACGGCTTCGCCAACCTCGTCGTCCCGCCGTCCTTCTACGACTTCGATCCGGACATCCATGTCTACCGTTTCCCGGTCGTGCGCCCGTCCAGGTTGTTCACCCCGCTGCGCAGCACCGGGCTGGACCACCGCAAGCTGCTGGTGGTCGATGGCCAGACCGGCTTCGCCGGGGGCTACAACATCGGGGACCTCTACGCGACCGAATGGCGCGATACCCACCTCCGCGTCCAGGGTCCCGCGACGTGGGAACTGCGCCAGGCCTTCCTGGACGTCTGGAACACCGCCTACGGTCGGCCGGAGATCCCGTACCAGCGGCCACGCACCTGGGATCCGCACCTGCGCGCAGCCAACAACATGCCCTCCCACCTGGTGTATCCGATCCGTGGCCTATATCTCGACGCCATCAACCGGGCCAGTGACCACATCTACATCACGACTGCCTACTTCATTCCGGACCGCCAGATCCTCCAATCGCTCCTCGCGGCCAGCAGGCGTGGCGTCGACGTCCGGTTGATCGTTCCCGAGGATTCGAACCACGTCCTGGCCGACTGGCTCGCCCGCGGCTTCTTCACCGCCATGCTCAAGGAGGGCATCACCGTGCTCCTCTACCGCGACGCCATGATCCACGCCAAGACCGCAACCATCGACGGTCAATGGTCCACGATTGGCACCGCCAACATCGACCGGTTGAGCCTGACGGGAAACTACGAGACGAACCTCGAAATCCACTCCGAGGACATCGCCACCAGGATGCGGGAAATCTTCGACGTCGACAGCGGCAACTGCCGACAACTGACGCTCGCCGAGTGGAAGAGGCAGAATCCGGCTGCAAAATTCAGCGAATTGGTCCTGATCCCGCTTCGCCCGTTCCTCTGAGTCGAAGGAGACGAACGCACACGTTCCGTGGACCCCATCCAGCACAGGGCCTATCGTGGGGACTTCCGGCCGGGGCCCCTCGTCCTGGCCGGAATGCCATGTAGTCCAATGAAAGGTGCAGGCCATGACCGAAACGAAAATCACCGCTTCGAGGACCATCGACGCTTCAGCGGACACCATCTTCCAGGTACTCTCCAACCCCGAGCACCACGCACAAATCGATGGCTCCGGAATGGTGCAATCCGATCACAAGACGGACCGCATCACCGCGGTGGGACAGGTCTTCACGATGAACATGACCTGGGACAAGATGGGCGGCGACTACAAGACCGACAACCATGTCGTCGGTTTCGACGAAAACAAGTTGTTGGCGTGGAAGACCGCTCCTCAAGGTGAGCAGCCCCAGGGATGGGAATGGGTCTGGGAACTCGAGCCCCAGGGCCCAGACGCCACTGAAGTGTCAATCACCTATGACTGGAGCGCGGTCACAGATAAGGAGACCCTGAAGAAGGTCAGCTTTCCTGCGGTCGACCAGGAGGCACTCGAGGCATCCCTTGGAAATCTCGCGTCCGCGGTCTCGCAGGCGTAGCTGGCCGAGGCCATCGGCGCGTGGGGCCAAGCTCCCGAACCGGCGGCGACACCGACAAGCTCCCACGTTCTGCACAGCAGGTGCCCAGTGGCCGTGTCTAGGCTGGGATATGCCTCATGAAGGTGCGAGTGATGACGCAGGGCCCCAACCTCACGGTTGGGGCCCTCTTCGTTGCCAAGACAACGACAAGGCGGCTCGGGCTGCCTGCCCCCCCGCGCCAGTCATGGCGGATCGACGACAGCGGCACGCGACCGGGGTCGATCGAGCGGACAACCCCGAACTGGGACAATGGACGCATGACCAAGTGGATCATGCTGGCGTGCGCCATCCTCAGCGAGGTGACCGGTTCGATGTCCCTGAAGGCCGCGATCGACCATCCCGGCTGGTACGCGGTGACGGCCGTCGGGTTCGTCGTCGCGTTCATCTGCCTGTCGCAGGTCCTGCGCCTCGGCATGCCGCTGGGTGTCGCCTACGGGATCTGGGGTGCGACCGGAGTCGCCCTCACCGCCGCGGCATCCGCCGTCGTGTTCGCCGAGCCGATCACCGGCACGATGCTGGCGGGGATCGCGCTGATCATCGTCGGCGTCCTCACGGTCGAGCTCGGTTCCCAGCACGCTGCCAACAAGTCCCGGGTGTCCGGCTGATGGCATGGCTCCTGCTCCTCGCCGCCATCGTCAGCGAAGTCGGTGCCACCCTCTCGCTGCGCATGGCCACGCATGGCAGCAAGCGCTGGTACGTTCCCGTCGCCGCCGGATACCTGCTCGCGTTCACGTGCCTGGCGCTGACCCTCGATGCGGGCATGGGTCTCGGTGTCGCCTATGGCATCTGGGCCGCCCTGGGCGTCGCGCTGACAGCCGTGGCGAGTCGGGTCCTCTTCGGCGAAGCGCTGAACTGGATCATGGCCGTCGGCATTGCACTCATCATGGGCGGCGTGCTGCTGGTCGAGACCGGCGCGACACACTAGCGGCCCGCAGGCACCAAGTACGACGGCGGGGCACCGCAGTCGCCGACGAATTCGCCCTCCCGCGTCTCGATGATCCACAGGCCATACCCGTGTTCGGCGTAGTTGGCCTGGTTCCACGAGATCCATTCAGCAGCCTGCTCCCGAGACTTGGGCGCAGGATAGAACTGCATGACCTCCGGATCGCCGAGCAGTCCGGCCATCAGGTCCAAATCGGCCAAGGTCATCTCGCGGAAGCGCAGTCGGGTCGTCTCACCAGGTGGCATGCCTCCCACGCTACCGGCGGCCAACCGCGTCAGTTACGGAACCGGTCGAACACCTCGTACATGAAGTCACTCCCCTGCTTCAGCGCCTCCAAATAGATCCGCTCGTTGTTCCCGTGCATGGCGATGAGCTGCTCGTTGTCCAACACGTACGGGTAGACGCCGTACCCGGGGATCCCCTTCGCACGCCACGGTGCCAGGCTGGTCCCGGCCTCGAACAGCGCTGGGGCGAACGCGGCGTCCGGGTAGGTTGTCGACGCGGACGCGGTGAGCGCCCTGAAGAGGTCGGTGTCGATGTCCGCCGGCGGTGTCGCCCACGTCGTGTCCAGCTCGTCGAGCGTCTCGGACTCGCTCATCCCCTCGGAGACGGCCAGCTCGACGGTGATGCCGCGCAGCTTCATCATCTTGCGCACCTGGGCCAGGAATTCGCGAGGCTTCTGCCCGCCGGGGATGGCCCGGCAGTTCACCCGCACGTGGGCGGAGGACGGGATGACGTTTTCCTTGTAGCCGGCGTCCTCGATGACGAAAGCATGAGTGGTGCGCAGCAGGGCGCGGTGCAGGTACGGGTAGTTGGACCGCTTGACCATGACCGCCGCGGCCCGCTCACGGGCGTTCTGGCTGTGTGCCTTGAGCATCAGCTTGATGGCCTGCTTGAACCGGCGGTCGCTGGACGCGTCGGCGAGCGCGGCGAAATACTCGCGGGTCACCTCCGTTAGGTGCACGGGCGCCTCCCACTCCCCCAGCTCGGCCACGCCACGCGACAGGGCCACGACCGCCGAATCGGGCATCGGCTTCGACGAGTGGGTTGCCGTGCCGTCGGCGGTGAGGTCGAGGTTGAAGTAGACCTTGTCCTGCCGGGTGGCGGTGATGAGCATCGGGGTGGTCTTGTCGTCCTGGGCCAGGAACCAGCCGCCCTCGGTCAGCACCGCACCGGCATCGAGCTTGTCCCAGTGGTTCTTCGCCAACCAGCGTGAGCCGAAGGACCCGGCCTCCTCGTCGCAGTCGGTGAGCACGATGATGTCGCGGTCGAACGTCGCCCCCTCGGCGAGGTGGCGCAGCAGCGCGCTGATGGTCGCGGAGTTGGCGCCCTTCATGTCCAGCGCACCGCGCCCGTAGACCTGCCCGTCGCGCACCTCGCCGGCGAAGGGGTCGATGTCCCAGTTCTCCGTCTCCACCGGCACCACGTCCGAGTGCCCCAGGATCAGCAGTGGCTTGGCCGTCCCCGTGCCGGGGATGCGGGCGATGAGGTGCACGTTGTCCGGCTGCGGCGTATCGATGATCTCCACGGCCACGCCGGCCCGCTCCCACACCTCCCGCAGCATCTCGGCGTGCTGCCGGGTCTTGGCACCCTGCCCGTGGTTCTGGGTGTCGAAGCGCAGCATCCGCTGCAACAGGTCCAGCGCGTCCTGGTCCGCGTCCGGGATGGCAGCAGCGGCGGACGCCGGCCGCGCGGTCCCCGTCCCGGCGAATAGTCCCGCTCCCCCGAGGCCCGCGACGCCGAGGGCGGCTGCACCTCCCAGGAAAGCACGACGGCGGACGGGACTGGTTGCCAGGGTGGACAGGGTGCGCTGGTCGGACATGGGGAGGCTCCTCGTTTCGAACTCTTGTCAATCACTCCACGATTGCGTTCACCCTTCCTCTCGTGCACGTGATGGTCAAGACGTGACGTACACCACGCTCGACAAGCGGTGTTGTTGAAGCGGTGAGCGGGCTTCAGCCTTCGTACTGCCCGCACGTATGTCGCCACGAGACGAACAGGCATCCGCGGATCATTGATCGCAGGAACCGGCCGCGCGTAGACTAGGTACTGCCCCCCATTGCGATGGTGCGGGAAGAAGGCCCTAGGAACCCAGCCGGACGACTGGGCCCTGGGCCTTTCGCTTTTAGAGCGAGTCCGGGGTCCGCATTTCAACGATCACCATCGACTGCAAAACCTCCATATATTCGACTTCACCGTTGGCACCCGCGTTGAGGGCTCCGAGGAAGGTGTCCGGTATCCAGAGGAGGGGCTCGTCTGCGCCGCGAGCATGGGCAATATGGAAGTCCGTGGCCAGCCCCTGGTTTCGAAGTCCGACGACGTGGGCGATGTCTTTCTGGTTCTGGCTCGGCGTTCTGGACTCACACAGGAGGTCGTGGACGCCCATTGAGTGGAGCTCGTAATAGAGCGTCTCCAAACATTTTCGACGGAATCGCTCGGTCTTCCTTTGGCGTTGACACACAGCTGGAGACGAAACTTTTTCCAGCCGATCCGCAATAGGCAGGACAACAGAGGCAACGAATCATGTTGTAGATCGGACCTGCCCTATCCAAAAAACTAGGCCCAGCCAATACTTGGACAATGAGGATACTTGAGCAGCTAGAAGAAGGCCTGGGCTGTCGTCCGAAGTACTTTGCCATAAGGCCAAATGGTGCCGCACTAAAGGACGTGCAGCGGGTGATCACCCTCCGGCAATCCGCGTCTAGGGAGGACACCTGGCTAAGTCCTGACCGACCTGAAATATGGCCCCTCATCAGCCATCATGGGTTTAATCCCCAAAGTCTCT
This sequence comes from Arthrobacter sp. JSM 101049, assembly GCF_041679245.1. Taxonomy (NCBI): domain Bacteria; kingdom Bacillati; phylum Actinomycetota; class Actinomycetes; order Micrococcales; family Micrococcaceae; genus Arthrobacter; species Arthrobacter sp. JSM 101049. The sequence goes on from NZ_JBGFFC010000003.1 coordinate 169,432, forward strand.
TTGGTGTTGCAAAACAAGGAAATGTCTACAAGAAGACTCTCGCCATCCTTCTTGCCCACGACGGCATCGTCGCCTCCGACCCGCTTGTCGAAGTAGAACGGTTGTGGGAGGTTGGTCGATTCGACGAAGCCCTGACCACCTTCAATGCTGTCGTCGCACAATTAGCTCTCGTCGAACCGCTTGTAGATCGCGGCATTCTTCGGTTCGAATCCGCACGCCCTTCATTCCATGAGGAGAAAAGGCTTTCAATTTTGGGCTTGTTCCACATACCTCCCGATCTCCAACCTTTTACCAATTTTGAGGAGGCCTATCCAGATGCGGTTTATTATGGTGGTTCCGAGGAACAGAGCTATGTAAAACAAGCTCGCGAGTTTTACCGGGTGATGGGTCTTCCCATTCCAAAAATGTCCTCTGCCGCCGAAGCTCGAAAAGCCATTCATGAAATGGCTTCAGCGCTGATACACGTCTCGTGGCAGTTAGCGGTTTGTGCGAGCCAGCCGCATTGCGACGTCACGCTCAGCGGGCCATTGGAACATCGAATTTTAGATACCATCCTCGGCCACGCCTGCAACCCCATTGACGGTAAAGAGGCAGACAGGCAGCGCGAAAGAACTAGGTACGTCAATCGGCTCTCAATCGGTACATTGCCAAACTTGGATACGACTGAGTTGTCCGTCGCTGACGCAATCTCCATCAGGAGGGGAGACGCGTTCGAGAATTTTAGGAACAAACTACGTCATGCAATGAATGACTTGTCGACAGGCTCCATTGATGAAGCACCGACGACCGCTAGAAGCGTCGTCTTCGAAGAAGAGATGCAAGAAGCTGCGCGAGAGCTGAAACAAAAGGTGAAAGGAGAATCGTTTAGTAGCAGGCTCAAACCAAACGGGATCGACGCGGCCGTCGGTATGGCTGCAGCTGGTGTTGTAGATGCTGCGACATTCAATATAGGACTGGCAGTTTCCGTAGGCGCCGGCTCGGCGCTTGCAACAACCATTCTGCAATGGCTTCTAGGACGCGATCCTGGACAAAAAGTAGCTGTCAGATACTTTTCGAGCTTAAGTGGGCAAAGATAGGAAAGCTCTACGAGAGCGTCATCGACGCGTTTCGGTCTTAAGTCTGCGCACAGAGTAGGGGCATGCCACTTGTTTTCGCGTCGTCGTTTTGACCGTCCCACTTCGAAGGAAGTGGGACGGTGGTATCCCTTCAGCAACACCCTTGGTGGGAGTGCAAACAGACGCCTTGGGTGGGAGCAGGTTTTGTACCCTCAGTCTGTTGTCTGACCCCAAATATGATTTCTGGTGAACCGGCTCGACCTGGTCCAGGAGACGGCCAGCACGTCAGCTCATGCTCTGGATCGCCTCCCAGTCAGCTCCATTCAGCCATATTTTGGCATCCTCCCACTTCACATAGTGCTCTGCACACTCAAGGTTCTGTATGAACCGGGATGGAAGCACCTCGACTTCATCACCCCACGGCTTTAGGGTCACCTCTGTTCTGGTAGTGATAACCCCGTGGCGCGCACGCGACATCATGACTGAAAGAATGCGAGCTTCCTCGGTGATAGCCTCGTCTGATTCGGCTTGAAAGGCTGGGATGGAGCCCTCTTCCAGCCCCAAGACCACGACCCAATCGAATTGCTGTCCTTTACCGGTATGACCGGTGAGTAAATGGACACCCGGAACCGTCAGTAGCGTTTCACCGTCTCCGAAACGGATACGTTGCCGAATCGCTTCAACGGGAGTGCCTTCCTGAAGCAGATCGGCAATCCACTCAAGGCCAGCCTGAACCAATTCCAAAGTTGACGGATCGTGCGGTTCCTTGACGTGGATCAACGAAGCTAAATATGAAATTGGTTCGTCAGCATTCGAGTATTCTGATACCCGAAGTCTTCCCAAGAGGCCCCGCATCACCGGCGCAGTCGACGAATCGAAGACCGGATCATCCCAGCGATGCCAGCTGAGATCGGCGCCTTCTTCGAGCCTGTTGTCGAGTACCTCACGTCGCTTCTTGGTTCTGGACAACACGCCTACTCGTTGATTCGGGGCGCGTTTCAGAAGAGCCCGACAGAAGGAAATAACCCAATCCGCCTCATCCGCTTGTCGATCGAATTCCTTATACGTAGCGAGTCCATCGCCCGGCCACAGTTTGCCCGCGGCAGGCGCAAGTTCAACGCCGCCTGTCCAGGGAATCATTGCGTTCACGAGGTTTAAAACAGAGGGGGATGAACGGTGGGATTCAGCGAAGGTAATCGTTCGCTGTATTTCCCGCGAGATTCCGTTCAATACGACTTCAGGGTCTGCACCAGCGAAAGAGTAAATTCCCTGCGCTAGGTCTCCCGCATACGTCGTTCGCCGCCATCCGATGCGTTGAACAATCCTGAGTTGTTGCGGCGTTAGATCTTGAAATTCGTCAACGACGAGACCGCAAAAGTGCTCCCGATAGAGTTCCGCCACGTGATCATTTTGAAGAATCAGGTCTGCGAGCCGAGGTAGATCTTCGTAGGTGAGAATCTTTTCGGAGGTCCGCTTCTGCTCTATCAGGCTGGTCGTCGGATGGTTGACCTGTACCAGGGCACTCCTCACTTCCTCATCGGTGATGGTGGCTAGTTTCACATGTTGAAGATTGGCTCTGATCAAATTAGATTGCTTCCAGTTGAGCCGCAGCTTTCTGCATTCTTCGCCTACCCAATCGGAGAGAGGAAGCTGCCATTCCTCGCCGATGCCGATAACATTTCCATGCGCGCGGATAATGCGAGCCGAGAGGCCGTGGAAATTATGTACTGTGACGTATTCGCGAATGCTCCGTTCATCGACATGCTCTCGCAGGCGTTCTTGAATGTTCTCTTTTGCCCTGTTGGTAAACGTAAGCACCAGTAGACGCCGCGGGTAGGACACCTTTCCCTGTTCGATTAGCCCCTTGATCCGAAGCGCGAGAGCTTCGGTCTTTCCGCAGCCCGCTGGCGCAGTCACGAGCAAGCCCAGCTCCGGCGCATCACGTATCTCAAGCTGGCGGGCGGTTGGTTCCCTCTGTAATTTCATGCCTTATTCAGCGATTCCAATAGGCGAACGACAGAAGCAATTTTCGAGGCTTCCTCCACGGTGAGAATATCGACGACCATAATGGCGGACCTGATTTTTCGTTTCTTGTGTCGGCAGAATGCTGCGATGTCTGCATTCGATCGTTGCTGGTCCTGATCAGTAGCAACGCACAATGCCCTCTCGTTATTTGAGAAAAGGGAACTCCCTTCGATGACCTGCCACATGCGCTCCGCCCCAACCGCTGCAACATATTCATCTTCTAGATCGCATTGCGAAACAAAAACGCCTTTTGCTTCTAGCGCTCCATCGTCTTCCAACGCCTCGGCGGCAACCCCAAATTCGGGAGCAGCTTTTGAAACGGCGTCGCGATCGATTAGGACACGAGTGGGAATTTCGAATCCACTAGGACCGAACAGGGCTCGTATGTACTTAACATCTCCCGAACCGTCCATCTCCATCAGAGAGACACCCAGCCGGTCTAAGTCCTTGTTCAGTAGCTCTGCCACACGTTCAACAAGGATGCGATCAGATGCTCCTTCAACAAGGATCACAACAGCTGAAGTCAGCGGTTCGAGCTTGTCCTTTACCCACCAATGCACCATAAGCTTGGCTTCGGCATCTAAGAAACCGATGCGCGGTTGAGCTATCTGTCCTCCCTTTCGAACAACCACGATGTCTTCAGGAGCAAAGGCACCGACAATGTCGGGAGAATGCGTCGCCAGGATCTTCTGGTTATCGCCACGCTTGAGTAGTTTGGCAAGACTCCGCTGACTTGTGGGGTGCAAGTGGATCTCTGGCTCATCGATGGCAACGATATTGGCAGAGGAACTGACCAAGTCATACAAGGCCAACGCGATAAGGGCTCGAGCACCGTCAGATTGCTCGGCGAGACTATGCTCGCGCCCATCCCGATTGACTCGCAGTTGAACTTCAGCGAGTAAGTCATCAGCCGCCCGTGCATTGGTGACAAAGCTCAGTTCGTTAGCCGATATCGGCACCGGCACCGCCTTGGACAACTGCACTGCCAGGTCGTTCCTAATCCCGGCCAGGACCTTTGAGGAAGTAAGACCCGCTTGGAACTGCTCCGCGAGTTCGCCCAAACTTTCCGCCTCTTCGCCAAGCTCAACGGCACTCAGTATTTCTTTGAGCACAGAATTTCGATCCTCACGAAAGTCGCGCGACGCGCTCTGTAAAGCTCCCACCGACTTCCACCCAAGAACGACGAGTTGATCTCGTGAAAGTTGTCGCCCCGTCGAGTTTCCTGCTATACGACGAATTTCCAGGTTCTCCCCATTATCGAGGGTGGCTTCTAGCTGAAGGTTGAGCTTCAGCTCGGAACCCTGGCCCTCAACATGTATTTCGTCTGGGAACGCGGCCTTCTCTAACGGCGTGAATGTTTCTAACGTCGCTTCTATTTGAAGTGGAAGTTCAGTATCGCGAAAATCATCGGGTTCGAGTCGGTTGTATAGCTGAGCAGCCGAAGAACCGAGTAACAGGTCGAGACACCGGAGCAGCGAAGATTTCCCCACATCGTTGGAGCCAACCAAGACGAGATGGTCACGAACCTCAAGCTCGAAATCTTGCAACCGGCTGTGATTCGCAACCTTAATCTTTTTAAGTCGCACGATGCTCCTTCTTGTAGCAGTCTCCGAAACTAAAAAACCCAAGTCAGCTGCAAGACAGGGCAGTGGGACCCGTGTGTAAACGCCCCGAGAAGATCTTCTCTAACTAATCCCGAATCTACTGCGGGACACGACGCCGGCGCCAATAGGTTTTGGCAGGTTAGTCATCTATAGAGCCACACTGGACGTATACAGGCTGGCCAGCTGCAAAGATGTGTTTCGCCCCCGCGCACATAAGGTGCGTCAACGCTCTGCTGAACCACGCGCCCCCACCGCCCTGCCCGATGCCATCCCGCCCCTGCTTCTGGCTCTGCCACCGAATTCCGTAGATGGAGACCTCCCGGAGTCTTGTCGCCTTGAGTGCCAGGGGCTGGAGGCCTGTGTTCTACACGAGGCGCTGACCCGCGCATATCCCAGACTTGCCATCCGCGCCTCTTTCTCAAATACCCAATCATCCTGTGTGGTTGAGACGATATCGAGTGAGCCACGTAATGAGACGAGGCGCGTCGGATCCGCAGGGCCGAAAAGCGTTGTGGTGACAGGCCGCTCGGCGGCGCCGCCTGTCGTCGCCGAATCGATGGGCCAGGGCGTCCCAAAAAAGGAACGTTAGATGCGACGTCCGCGTGGTTTCGCTCCCCACTCCGGTCAGCACCCCATCACGATGAACTCTGAGACCTCCACCTGCGGCGTCCACAATCGCTGGATCCGACCCTGATCTGACAATCTCTGACCGCAGATCCTGACGTCAGCATGGGATGGCCGCGGCCTGCATTGCGTGCACCGCAGGCAGTAACATATCTCGGCCTTCACGGGTAGGCTGATCCGATTCCACTCCAGAGGCCGCCATGCTCCCTGAAAACCTGTTCATGAACCCGCTTGCCGAACCGGACCCGTTGGCCGGTCCGGCACCCGCCGATACGACTGCTCCCCCGGCGCCCGAAGGCTCCCACGAGCCACTGCCGGAACCAGAGATCCCGTTCCTTCCGGAACCACCCGAGGCGCAACGCCCTAGCCAACAGCGCACCAACAGTCAGGGCGGGAACGGCGGATGGGGCAACACCCGCGGCCGGCGAGCCAACTAGCTCAAAGGAACGATCGGCCCCACACCCCGAGACGACAATCTAGCGTTGCCCGTGTCGAACCAACCTAGTGAACCGCGATGGCGGCAGGGCTCTGTACCAGAAGCATGTTCCGTACGTTTGGTGGCGAGCACGGCTTTAGGGTACTGATGGTCCGGGTAGGTGGTGTGTAACCTCATCACTTCGTGGACACCGGATCTCGTCACTTCGTGGACAGTGAATCTCATGGCTTCGTGTGTCCTGTCTCAACGCATCGTGGACACACGATCTCATGACATCGTGGACACGCTGTCTCACCACATCGTGGACACCGTCCCGTGCGCAATGCGCTGGAAAAGTCGATGGCATGACCAACGTACTTTCGCCCAGCACACGAGCAGCGATCATCAACTACGACCCGGCCCAGCCCCACGCCCTGACAGTGAGCGAGTTCTGCAAATCAATGAAGGTCTCCCGCAGCGTGTTCTACAAGATCCGCAACCGCGCGACTACCGAATAAACAGCCGCCCTGCATCCCCCTTCCCGGGCCCCGAAACAACCCGCCCGCCTCTACGGGCCAGACGTCGACAATGAGCTGGTCAGGATCCGCAAGCAGCTCAAATCCGACGGGTGGGACTACGGGCCCCTCACGATCTATTACGAGGCCACCATCCAGAACACCTTCCCCGGCGCGAAGGTCCCCTCCGTGGCAACGATCACCAGGCTTCTGGCCGGCGTCGGGCAGGTCGACCACGCACCACGCAAACGCCCGAAATCCTCCTACATCCCCTTCGTGCGGGCCACCGCGATGGCGCTGTGGCAGCTCGACGCCTTCGAGTTCCGACTGGCCAACGGAACCACGGTGACGGTCTACCAGCTCCTTGACGATGCCACCCGCTACGACGTGGGCACCTGGGCATACCAGCGGGAGGAAAACAGCACCGACGCCCAAGACGTCCTTGCAACCGCCATCGACACCCACGGGGCACCGCAAGAGGTCCTGAGCGACAACTCGCTGGCGTTCAACCAACTGCGCCAGGGCAGGATCGGATCCGTGGAAATCTTCCTGGCCTCCAAGGGCACCATGCCGATCAGCGGCCTGCCCGGCAAACCCACCACCCAGGGCAAGAACGAACGCTCCCATCAAACCCTGCAGCGCTTTCTCCAAGCCGACCGACCCGGCTCCCTGGAGCAACTGCGCGAGAGGATCACCCGCTACAGGCATCACTACAACCACCGCCGGCCGCACCAGTCCCTGAACCAGTCCACCCCACACACCGCGTGGGAACTGCTCGCCCATACGCCCATACGCCCGCTACGGAGCCGCTGGCGTTGGCGGTGCTGGAGGCCAAGGCCGCCGAGTACAGGCAGGTGCGCAGGCTCAGGGGCCTGGAGCTGGGACGGGCCACGGTGACGATGTCCAAAACGGGGAAGATCATCGATGTCGGCGACCTCGACGGCGAGGATGCGCCCCAGGCGGCGAACCAGATGCTCGTGGACGTCACCGCGGACAACCGGCAGGTCTACTATCCGGGTTTCCATGTGTCGTTGCCGACGACGTTCTCCGGACGCCGGTTCCATAGAACGATCACGGAGAATGAATTCCTGCTCTCAGACCCTGACACCAGTGAAATCGTGTTCTCGTTCCCGTTGCCCATGATCGCATTGCAGGTGCACGGGCGCTACGTAGCCTCCTACGCGATCCAGGGCGTGCAGCTGTCCCATCCCACGAAGCAGTGGGCGCGAAAACAAGCCGCCTACCGCGAACAGTTCGCCGAACGCCAAGTACAGGTGCCCGAGGTGTTCAACAACGGCCAGGTTCAAGAGCCAAATAGCTCGTAGGGCGTGCTGGTAGCTGTGCACGAAGCCATGAGATTCACCGTCCACGAAGTGACGAGATCCGGTGTCCACGAAGTGATGAGGTTACACACCAAGTGCCCGGACCAGCCGTACCATCAACCCGTGCTCGCCACGTTTGGTGGGGACATCTTTGTAGCATTAGTGCTGGATCGGTATTAATTGGTGTGTCGCGCCCCTCTGGCTGTCGCGCTGATCTCGACGCGCACATGTCGCCCTACTTACATTATGACCAAGATTCAATACCTTCTGCTACCATGAAAACATGAAAATGAGCGATGGTGTGGAAATTGAAGATTCCCTAATCAAGGAACTTATCCGCTTTGGTGAGAAGGCACACGAGATCGCCAAAGCTCATCATTTGGACCCCGGATCCAATAACTTCACGTTCGGCAGTGACCGCTACCACCGAGCGACTGAATTGATTATCCCTGCTCTCCAAGAACACAATTTCCGCGTAACCCGTAAGGGCGGAGGTCTGCGCGCCACCCAAGAAGGACTCGAATTGCATTTTGGGACGGCCCGAGGAGCAGACCTTAGGAACCGCTCCAACTTCGATATTGATTCCTCCCCCGCGCGTCACCGTGCAGGTCTTGCTAACGCCTTTTCCCAGACTGCATTTGATGGGCTCTCCGAATTCAATTCAAATAGCGTCCTGCACGTCATCTGGAGCGGCGATGTGGACGCTGGGCTCACGGCCGTCTACGTTGGAAAGCTCATGACAACTTCCAATCAGCACTTAGATTGGGAGGATTTGATACGCGTCGACAACGCCGGCACTGAATTGACGTTGGACAGAATGCCCGCCGACGCCATCCCAATGCCAACATACGAAAGTCAGCCGGAACCCACCTTCGAACTTGGTCTCGTGGCAGAAGAAAAGACCAATGAGAGCTGAGGATGCAGCCGCCTTTTCCGGTGACCGAATGCGGTTGGCACGATTCCGCGCGGGACTGACCATCAAGGACCTAGCCGAAAGGGTTGGGATAACTCACTCCGCCGTCTCACAGTATGAAACTGGCCGTACCCGGCCCACATCCATAACTCTTGCCAAACTGGCCCTGGCTACCGGAGTCAATACATCTTTTTTTGGCTTCGACCGGCGACCCGTCTCGTCCGGCGGCCTTGACGGTACCCACTTTCGCAGTCTTCGCTCTACAACAAAGGCTGTTCGGTCAGCTGCTTGGGCGTGGTCGGAGCTAACACTGGACGCCTCCGATGTCCTGGAGCGCTACGTACGCTTCCCCCCAGTCGATCTCCCCGAGAGGTCGCTCGCCAGGGAGGACGACAACGAGACCATCGCCGAAGCCGCTGGTCTGTTGAGAGCCGAGTGGAAGCTACCCATAGGACCAGTTGGCAACTTGGTCAAGCATATGGAAGCACACGGCATCCTCGTCACACGAGCACCGGAATCTTCAAAGGGTGTGGACGCTTTCAGCCACTTCCAAGGACGCCGGCCAGTTGTAGTACTCGGACCGCAGGACAAAGACGCTGCACGTAGCAGATTCGATGCAGCACATGAACTCGGGCACCTCGTCTGCCACCCCGAGGCCGATCCCGGCGGTGGCCAAGAGCAACAGGCCCATTCGTTCGCCGCCGAGCTCCTGATGCCACGCCAACAAATCATCGACTTGCTCCCCCGGCGGTTCGACCTTGGAGCATACGCTCGACTGAAGCATGAGTGGGGCGTATCCATCGCTGCCCTGCTTTATAGATCGAAAAAACTCGGCGTCATTTCCGACGCCGCCTATCGCCGAGCCGTGGTAACCATGAACAAGAACTACGGCAAAAAAGATGAGCCCTTCCCCCTTCGAACGACAGAACGGCCGGAACTTCTTCGATCCGCCATCGAGCTGCTTACCTCTACCGGGAGAGCCATCGAAGATCTAGCCACCGAGGCTAGTATTTCGCGCGATGATCTTGCAGCCATCGCTGGCCTAGTCGCTTCGTGCCCTGAGGCGTTACCCAGCACCTCACATATATCCCGATGATCTGACCGTAGGCGGCCTCAGTGCCTCAAATTCGCGGTTACCAAAATTCTCACCACATTACTCGGAACTTGTCCTCTCCCCCGAGATCAACTGCTCATACGCTTCAAAGAGCACCTGCTGACGCTCAATTTCGCTCTGGCAAGTCTTACCAGCTCCGAAAGCACGATCTACTTCTGCGTCGAGAAGACGATGAGCTTCCAACAAGTCGCTACTCATCCGGGAGGGGTCATAATGCTGTGCAAGCGTCCTACCTGGCATTAGGGCTCTAGCCGCAATAACGGCGCTCCCTGCATCGATGATGGCTCGTCGTTGTCCGAGACTTACGGGCAACAAGGGCAGGGTATTCCAGACCAAGGAACTAGAAACTGAAGGGTCGGATTTGATTCTTCCGCCGACAGTTTTTTGCCACGTGATGAACATGGACGACGAGACAATACCGAAATGGAACCCGTCGGGGTCAGCCATCGTGAAAAGTTTGATGGAGGCGATTACCTCCTTCGGTAGCCTGGCTGCAGTCGCGTACAGCCGTGACTCTGCGAAGCTCTGTGGGATGCCAAGGTAGTCCCAATCTGGCTGCCGGATTTCTCCAAACAGATGCGGCTTTCCCGCGAGCTTCTTTGTTTCCGACCTGTTGCTTGCTAGTCGACGTTCCCGTACCGCTGCGATTCGCTGTCTCAGAATGTCGGACCCGTCAAGATCTGATTGATTTGCTCCCACCAGCCATAAACACCACCGGGGTATGCGATTTATGAGCTCGTCACCCCCGAAGTAGTGACGCAAATACTTCACTGCAACGGGATCGGCCGAGACAACGTCGAAATCGTCCTCGGTAACAACCAGGTTCTCCCAATCGATTGGAGTTGAACCGGCCTTGATCGGGTCCAAAAAAGGAGACAACATTCGCCGACGACCCTTAACGACCAATGGCTTGCCCACAGTCAGATACGGAGTGATGGACCGCGCCGGTAACTCCCTCGGCTCTGCTTTGGGATTGTCGTATGCAAACAGTCTCTGAGGCGTCGTTGAATCCCGGTCGAATCCAATGATGATGCAGTGAACGACCGCCGCATTCGGAGCCTCTGACTGCCAGGCGAAGGTCCGGTGCCCAAACTTGATACGCCAACCCGCATCGAAAACCGGGGGGAACAGCAAACTCGCCGACTCGCCCTGAGTGACCGAGTTGGTCGAGACGAATGCCCAGCGTCCGGGAGCATCTCCGAAGTAGTCGATTGCCTTCTTGTACCACCCTGTGACGTAATCAAGATGGCCAATCCCCCGACCGCCCCAAACTGCCCGAAGTTCAAGTCCTTGCTGCTTAGTACGTTCCTTGTGGCCGATAAACGGCGGGTTGCCGGCGATAATATTTTCTGGCCCAATGGGGAAGACTTCCCTCCAATCCAGCAGGAGAGCGTTCCCGTTCTGAGACCCGTCACATGTGTTGGTATGGATTGTTGACTGGCTCGAAATTGGCAGCCGCTCCGGCGCATACCCAAGTCGTTCAAGCATCTGCAGGTCACACTGACGATCCGTCAAGAACATGGCTGTCTCGGCAATCTTCGCTGGCCACTCATCGAGCTCAATCCCGAAGTAATTCTCCAGTCGAACCAGCGGGTCCAGCAGAGTTGTACGGCTCAGCCCTTCAGCATCGAGTTCTCCATCCAGCCCAAATTCAAGTTGATTTGCGGCTAGATGGCTTACCCGTTCAGCGTCTTTAATACGAAGACGCTCCAGAATGGAAATTTCCAGTATGCGCATCTCGCGGTAAGCGATGATAATGAAATTGCCACAACCGCAGGCTGGGTCTAGAAATCGGATTTTTCCCAGACGCTCACGGAGCTTGCTCAGGCGGCTTCGTTCTTCCCGATGTCCGATGGACCTCTGAAATTCGTCACGAAGTTCATCCAAGAAGAGGGGCTCCAACGTCTTCAGGATGTCCTTCTCGGACGTGTAATGCTCGCCGAATTCGCGCCTTGTTTTCGCGTCGCGAACTGCTTGGAACATCGACCCAAATATTGCAGGTGATATCTGCCCCCATTTGGCCGTGCACGCGTCGAGAATAGCCCGACGTAAATTGGTGCCAGCCAATGAAGGAAGTTCTAAGCGCTCTTCGAAGATCCCCCCATTCACATACCTGAACCCTCTGAAATGCTGCAGGCCATTGTCCCTATTGGGCTTCGTATTCAGAAACCTGAACAGATCATTGAGGCGTTCGCTCAGGTTGCTTCCGTCCGGGGAGGTCTGTTCGAGTATGAAGTCCTGGAAGAGGTCTGTGTTCCACATCTCGGTGTCGTCACCGAACATCAGGAACAGGATGCGTGCGAGGGTGACCGAGATGTCGTGCTCGGGGGTGCCGGCCTTCTCCAGTGCGTCATACATGGCAGCCATGAGTTTGGATGCGCGTTTGGTTTCGCGTTCGGTTTCGACGTCGAAGGCGTGTTTGACCCGTTCGATGATCTCGGTGGCACCCAGGCTTTCGCCGGGTTCGAGGGTGATTAGCTGCAGCCGGTCAATGAGCTTCGGGTTCTCCCTCCCGGCGAGATGGGTGTGGGAGGTGAGCCGGGTGGTGGTTGCCCCACCTTTGGAGGTGCGGGAGGGCCACCGCCAGACCTGTTTGGCGTCGTCGTGGAAGATGACGATGCGGTCCACACTCTGTTTGGTGACGGCCCTGTCGATGACAGTCTGGGTTGCGGAGTTCGGCAGTTCGGGGCAGGCCCACACCCGTAGGCCCTTGTAGCTGGAGACGTTTGTCGCGATATACGTCTGCCCGTCGACGTCGATGGACAGCGGTTTCAGGTCGGGTTTGGACCAGCGCAGGTGCTTGAGGAAAAGTTCTTGGTATTTGTGTGCTTCGACGAGGTCGAGCAAGTTGGTAGGCATTAGTCCTGGACTCCTAGCGAGCAGACGATCCGGGCCGGATCCTTTTCCGTTGTCTTGATGACGAGCTTGTCGTCCTCGTGCAGCTGGTTGAGTGTTTCGACCAGGTCCTCGTCGGATGCCCGGTTGCGCAGTACTGCGCGCAGGCGAAGTTCGGCTTGGCGTTGCAAGGGCCGTTCATGGAGTGCGTTGAGGGCTTCCTCGGCCCCGCGCAGGAACAAGGTGCCGACGAAGCGTTCCCAGATCCGCTTGCGGACCCCTTTGAGGTTCCCTGCGGCAATTCCATCGGTAGAGAGCGGTCCCTGGACCAGGTGCTCGAGCCGCTCGTAGTGGTCATCGCGCTTGGGCGCGGTTGGGGTTTCTGGTTCGGCCCGGAACAGCTTGAACGCCTCGTAGGGGGTGATGAGTCGTTCGCGTTCGCGCAGCCCGTCGTGGCCACCGCGCGAAAGCGCGAATGCGTCAATACCGGAGGCGGTGTTGACGTAGCAGACCACACCCCCTTGTGTTTCGTGCACATATTGGTTGCGGGTGGACTGGATCATGTCGGGCATGGCCGTGACGCGGCGTGCAGTCTCGGCGTGGTTTTCCAAGGCGTGGGCCCAGACCAGCCAGGCTTCACTGACTGCGTCTGCTTCTTCCTCTTCGACCTCGTCGTCGGTGAGTTGGCCGTTGTAGAAGTCTCCGAGTAGCTTGATTTCCTTTTCCGTTCCGAAGAACTGTTCATCCGAGCCGAAGGCTTGGGCGGAACTTTCAAGGCGCTTCTTGATGCGGATACGCAGACTGATCTGTTCCTCGACTTTTTCGTGGGAGACCAGGTAGACGTGGACGGTGTCGGATTTCTGGCCGATCCGGTCCACGCGCCCGGCACGCTGGATCAGCCTTATAATCGCCCAAGGCAGGTCGTAGTTGATCACGATGTGGGAATCCTGCAGGTTCTGGCCTTCGGAGAGCACATCGGTGGCGATCAATACATCGATCGGGTCATCGATCTGGGATTCCTCTGATTCCCCGGGCAACTTGTTCGAGCCGGGTGAGAACCTGCGGGCGACGGCCCCGGGGTGGTCGGTGTCACCCGTGGCGAGTCCCACGTTCGCGATGCCCGCCGTCCCCAGGGTGGTGGCAATGTATTCTGCGGTGTCCTTGTATTCGGTGAAGAGCAGGACCTTCTCCCCGGGGTGTTCTGTTCGCAGCAGGTCGATGACCGCATTGATTTTCGAGTCCTTGGCGGGGTCCCACTCCCCGAAGCGTTCCAGAAGCCAGGTCAGGGTGTCATTGTCCCGAGTGAGGTCGGCGTGCAGGTCGCTGCTGAAAATGGTGGAGTTGATCCACTTCGTGGACCCGGGCAACGTCTTTTGCAGGTGCACATAATGGGTGTCCCCACTGCCGAACATCCCGGCGCCTCCCTCGATGTCTTCGTCGGCGGCACCGAGCTGGGCCTGGGTGAAGTTGCCCAGCGGGAGGGGCAGCTTGTTTTCGATGGCATACAGAAAGAGCTGGTTGCGGGCGCGTTGGCGTTGCAGGGACTGGATGAACGAATGCCCGGAGGAGGAGAGTCGCTTGAACAGCCCGGTGCGAACGAACCCTGCCACGTTGCCGCGGCCTTTTTTGATGTCCTCGAGGATTTCTTTGTCTTTGGTGCTGTGGCGTTTGCGAGGTGAATCGTAGGAGGCGAGCACGTAGCGCGGCAGCAGCAGAGACTTGATGGCGTCCAGTGTCTGGTCGTCCTCCATCAACCGGGCCGGATCGTCGTGACTGAAGTCGTGGCTGACCGGTTTGGAGATCCTTGTGGGGAAGAAGAAGTGGGTGCCGTCGGCGAACTGCAGGTATTCGCGCTCAATAATTTTCCCTTCCGCGGTCTCTACCTGCTGCTTCTTGGCAGAGCGTTTGATGAAGGACCGGGTTCGCCGCACTAGGTGGTCGCTCATCAGCCGGCGCCAGTCCTCGGCTTCCTCGGAGAGGCGGAATGCGGCCAGCGTGTTGGTTTTCCCGTCGACCTTTTCAATCAGTTTGGTGTCCTTGGCCATCGCGACGGTGGGTTCGATGCCCAGGTCATCATCTTCTTCGAGGTACAAGGAAATCTGGTTGGCGACGTCCTCGAAGGCGAGGTTGTAAGGGGTGGCGGTCAGCAGCAGGACCTTAGAGTCGTTGTCCCGCACGTAGTTGTGGATTGCCTCGTAGTCCTTGCGCGTGTTGTTGCGCAGGTTGTGGGACTCGTCGCAAATCACCAAGTTGAAGCGTCGCAGTTCGGGCAGGTCCCGGGCTGCGGTGGAGTACGGGATGACCCTCCCGTTGATGTCATAGGCATCCAGGTGCTCGGTCCACATTCCCTCGAGGTTTTTCGGGCACAACACCAGGGTCGAGTAGTCCTCGGCGGTTTGGAGCATCATCGCCGTCGCGACGGCGGTGAGGGTCTTGCCCAGGCCCACGACGTCGCCAAGCATGGTGCCGCCGCGGCGAACGATCCGGCGGGCCAGGATCCGTACCGCGCTTTCCTGGTAGCCCAACAGCAGGTTCTGCATCGAGGGCGGCAACACGTAGCCATAGCCGCCGCGCACGTCCTGGGACATCGAGTGGCAGACTTTGAGGAAGACCTCGAACGGGGTGGGTTGCTTCTCGTTGGCCCACGACTCCTCGATGAGCTGGATGATCTGCTCAGTGACGTCGACGGTGAAGTCGTCGTCCCAGTGTGTGGTGAACCAGTCCGCCAACTTGCGGGCAGCGTCTTGTTCGAGAACGTCGATGTTCAGTTCGAGGTTCCTGAACAGTCCCGCCGATGTGAGGTTCGAGGACCCCAGGTAGCCCATGACCGGATACGCGTAGTGTCCTGGGTTGTGCAGGATGTAGGCCTTGCCGTGCAAGGGCCGGGTTGTGTAGACCTTGATCTCCACGAGGCCGGCGGCGAGTTGGCGTTTGAGCCCGCGTAGCGCGTTCTGGCCCGCGGTGGTGGAGAGTCCCCGCATGAGCTGGTCCCTCAAGTGACTCACCAAATGCGCGGCCCGCTTGTCTGCCGTTTCGAAATCGTGCAGTCCGGCATGGGGGTCGGGGCGCCCTATCTGCTCCTGCAACGTGGTGAGCATGGCTGCAGCGTCGGAAGGAGCAACCATGCCCACCAGGATCCTGACCACCGGCTTCTGGGAGCTCGCGTTGCTGGCCTTGGCGTCGACTTGCTCGGCGAAAGTCCCCCACCCGCGCAAGTCGAAATACCCGGTAGCCACATCAAGGCGTTGGTGCTGCGGGAAGGCTTTCAACAGGCTGCCACCGAGGGTGTTCCCTTCGGTGTTGTCCAGAATTTTCGGCATGCACTCCCCCATTTCAAGAACTTGATTCTCAATGTCTAGCAGCCCCCACCGTTTCTCATGGAATCGACAATCAGATTCGAACGACGTTCCAGCCCACAGCGCAGGACATTCTTGTGGCCGGGAACGACCTTGCAACGTAGCGGCCCCTCCACTATTGCCTCTTTCTCACCCAGTTCCCGGGTCAGGATATGGGTGTGTTGGCCTATCGACCCTTAAGCGGCTCCATGCTCTGGTTTGAGGACATATCCTCAGGGGCCGACTGCATGCGAGAGGGCTAGCAGACGGTCAAGTGAGAAAGAGCTCTGGCATAGTTGGTTCAGCCGTATCCAAGAGAAGGGATGGAATTCATAATGCAGTCAGTTTCCGGATACTTCCTACTCCTCGACTCCCGAACTGAGGCGCTGACTAGCAAATTCATCACGACGGGAATTGATCACAGAGGAAAGAGCCTGAATTCCGGTGAAACCAACTGGAACGAAATCACCCGGATGGCAAAGTCGAAGAACTGCCTGGGAGTGATTGCAGTTCTACGTGAGCACGCCTATCAGTGCTTTGCTTCAGACCGAAGAAACGGAGAAGATGACCGTCAGCCTCCGCTCGGCACTATCAGCCAAGTCGTCATTGACGGCATGCTGGCAGCGATTGCCGCACAACCCCACTTAGTTCTAATACATGAAGCGGTCCTAGGCGGTGCCGCAATCCATGAGGGAGTGGAGGTCGAATCTGACGAAGACGCGTCGTACGATGAATGGTCGGACAAAGCAGCCCGTGACCACTTCGGTGATATCGACGAACATGTCCGCCTGCGAGCAAATGAACGCCTCTCAGAGGCCGGTATCAATACCACGCCATATAGGCGAAATGCAGACGCCTCTATGCTTTCTCTCGGCTTCATCGAAGACCAGCAAAGCAATCTTCTATTTCGACTTTACGTGCCTGCCGGGCGTCTGTACGAAAACGAATCCGCTGACCTTCTTAGGCTCTTCCACGAATGGCTCACCTCGGTCCGGGGCATGAACGTTCGTCAAGGCGGTTATACAACGGCACGCGGTCGTGTCATCGAGTTCTTTGCTGAGAACCGGTCGGATGCGTCTGGACTACACGGCGAAATGCAGCGTTTTCAAGCTTTTCTTGCTTTGGTTGAGCACCCGTTGGAAGCTGAACAACTGTTGGTTGGCATGGGCGTGAACCTCCAACGCGCATCCTCCATAGTGTCTCAGTACGCTAAACGCGCACGTCGCCTCCAAATCGATGTGAAGCATGAGCGGGAGCGCCGAAGTCTAGACATCCGACAGCAGCTTGAATCCGAGCTCCTAGACGAAATCCCCAGTCAGTCCGGAACTGCGATTTCCCAAGTCGTCGACATGCTTCTGCCAAATGAGCCCCAACTGCTTGAAGCTCCAGCACGCAGACATCTATCAGCAGCCCCATATTTAATTATCAACCAACAATTCATCACACGCGCGGAAGGCATTATTGCGCAGAACATCGCGGGTGACGCCATCCAGGGTAAACAAGCGAACGAGCTTCAGGCTTTGATCGCTCATCACGCTGACACAGCAGAGCAAGGCGACCTCTTGAACTCTCTACGGGAATTCTTGGATGGCTCGGCTCCGGTCAACGGTCGTTTGAAAGCTAAGCAACGGCTCAAAGGCTTTCTGCTCTCGATCGGCGACAAAGCGGGACAAGTTGGTGTGAACCTTCTCCAAGCATGGATTGAAAAACAACTGGGCTTGTAGTCCTGGCAAAAAACAACTGGTGGTTGAACGCCGATAACGGCGCATATGAAATCGCGAGTCCGGCGAATCGAATTTGGATGACCATGTGAGCCCTTCCGGTCCCATTACCTGTAAGGTTCCACAGCGCCCCTCCACCAGCGCTGTTCCTTTCCCCGACGTGTTCACTCCGGTGTTCTCCACACGATCATTGCCTTCAGGCCGGATAGTCTAATCAAAAGCCATGAAGGAGACAGAGATGTCAGCTGCGGAGAACAATGTACAACGCGTGCGCTTGATGCTTGAGTTCCTGGCGCACCACCCGGAGGGTCTTCCCCCGACATCCGGTCCTGAAGCGTTCTTTCCGCAGGTCTTTTCTCAGGTTCCGGAGGAAGGATCCGAGTCCACGCAGCTCAAGGACGGGCTCTCCCGTGGCGAGTCGAACCTGATGTGGTCGAGCGTGGACCTGGTGAAGGCGGGCTGGCTGGAGAAAAGCGGCACCGGCGTGTGGAAAGCCACCGCCGCAGGCGTGCACGCCCTCGAGGATTACCCCGATGCCCAAGGCCTCGTTGCGGAGGCCAGGAACCGCTACAACGCCTGGAGCGCGCTGACCAGCCGGCAAAAGCAGGAGCAGCTCAGCACCACGATCGTGGCCGTGGACAAGAACGAGGAAGTGGTCCGGCAGGCCGCCCTGCCGTTCGTGGAGCGCGGCCTGCGGGCAGGCGACTCCGTGTTCTCCCCCGGGCGGCCTGTCTGGCAATCGGGCTCCGTGGATGACCTTCGCTCGGTTTTCGTCGATGCCCCTGATCCGGAATCGGGCAATTTCGTGGACAAGCTGAAAGTCCAGATGGCCGATGTTTCAGACGACGCCCGTTTACTGATGGCCGAACTAGTGTGCTGGCAGTTGCTTCCGATCAGTCCCGGGACGATCGGTGAACGCGCGAAGACGGAGCGCGTGCAGGCCCTTCTGGGCTACATGGACCATCCCGTGCAAATCCCTGCGGAAATTGCCCGGGCCTTCAAGAACGGAACGTTCAACCCAGGTCCGGCCATGTCCAACAACCTCTACGGCGCGCTTGTCATGATCATTCAGCTGCTGGACAGCTGGCTCAAGCAGACCGACGACGAGAAGGAAGTGCTGCTCGGAGACGCGTGGGCGTGGCGTGATTTCGTGAACGACTTGCCGGGCCACAGCTTCCCAACGCAGCGCAATTCGCTGACCTACATCGTCCACCCCCTGCGCATCAGCTCCATCGTCTCCGAAGCGCACAAACTCGCCATCCGCGATGCGTTCATCGGCGAAGTGGGGGAAGGGTCCGCCGATGTGGACCGTGACCTGCTGGCCATCATCTTGAAGCTGCAGCAAAAGGCCGGTGGTCCGGTGGGCTTCTACGCCGAACCATTCGCGCACGAATGGAAGAAGCAGCCTCTAGCAAACGTGGTGCCGGATCCCGAGCCCGAACCGGAAACCGGGCTCGCCGTCGAAACCCGGGCCACTCTACGGCGTCCCTTCCGCGCTGCCGACGCAACACTGGCGGAGTCCCTGTACATCGACGCGGATTGGTTGCAAAAGCAGTTGGACCTGCTCGAACGCCGCGGCCAGATCATCCTCTATGGGCCTCCCGGAACGGGTAAGACCTTCGTGGCGATGACGCTGGCCAACCACGTTGCAGGCGACGGTGAGTACACCGAAATAGTCCAGTTCCATCCCAGTTATACGTACGAGGACTTCTTCCAGGGCTACCGCCCGGTCACCACGGAGGCCGGATCGTTGACCTATGAGCTCAAGGACGGTCCCCTGCGACGGATAGTGGAGCAGGCCAGGAAGAATCCGGAGTTCAGTTACGTCCTGGTCATCGATGAGATCAACCGGGGCAATCTGGCCAAGATCTTCGGCGAACTGTACTTCCTGCTGGAATACCGGGACCGACCCATCAAGCTGCAATACAGCCGGGACGGCGAGGATTCCTTCGTGATGCCTGCGAACCTCTTCCTCATCGGCACGATGAACACCAGCGACCGGTCCATCGCGTTGCTTGACACGGCCATGCGCCGGCGCTTCTCGTTCGTGGAACTGCATCCGGCCAAGTACCCCATCGACGCCGTCCTCGCCCGCTGGCTTGACCGCCACGGACTCGGCAAGGAACCAGCGGACCTCCTCGCGTTGGCCAACGCGCAGATCGGAGCCGCCGACTTCAGGATCGGGCCAAGCTACCTCATGCCCAAGGACGGGCTATTCCAACCCGGCCAGCTGGAGGACATCTGGGAATACGACATCTTGCCCCTCCTGACTGAGCACCACTACGGCGAACGGATCGACGTCGAAGGGACCTACGGCCTCGAGGCGCTGCGGGTCCGGATGAAGACCTCTCCCCCGGCCACCGTCGATCCGGCGGAATAGGCCCGTGTTGCGGCTCCAGCTCCGCGAGGGCAACGGCCCCGAAATCCACTGCCTGCCCGATGGTGTCGCCACGGTTCTCAACCGGCTCGACATCGCAACCGTCACCCCCGCAGAAGGCGGTGGGTGGTTGGTGGCGAACATCCGCAAGGTCGGAGTCCTGATGGCAGTCGGCTGCCAAATCACCATCCGTCCCAAGATCCCGGTCACTAGCCTCTTCTTCCTCATGGGTTACAGCCTGGACCGCGGTTTCTGGCTCGATGACGACATCGCCATCAGCCCCGACGTGGACGTCGACCTGGTGAACACCATCGCTCTCACGTTCATCCGGAACGCCTCCAAGGCAATCCGGGAAGGAATCATCCAGGGGTACGAGAGCTACGAGGACTCCCTGCCAATCATGCGGGGCAGAATCGACATTCCCGCCCAGATCGCCCGGCGAGGAGGACTCGCCTTCCCTGCACAAGTGGTCTATGACGAGTTCACCACCGACGTAGCCGAAAACCGGCTGCTCCTCTCGGCGGCCCGCCGCCTGTTGAATCTGCCGGATTTGACGGACGGGTCGATGGTCGCCCTGCGGAAGATGACACAGGCCCTGGACGGGGTCACGCCCCTTGCCGTGGGTCAGGCCATGCCCCGCGTGCACTTCACCAGGCTTAATGCGAGATACAAGCCAGCCCTGGTCCTCGCGGAAATCATCCTGCGAAACTCTTCCCTCGAACAAGACGGAGGGAACATTGGCACCACCGCGTTCCTGTTCGACATGTGGAGGGTCTTTGAGGACTTCGTTACGACAGTTCTGGCCCACCGCTTGGAGGACCGAGGCGGCACCGCGACCTCGCAGGCGAAAGGCACGTACCTCGACACGGGTGCAAAGATTGCGCTGCGGCCCGACCTGCTGTGGCACGACGGCATCCATTGCAAGGCAGTCATCGACGCCAAATACAAGCGAACTAAACTTGCCAACTACCCCAATGCCGACATCTACCAAATGCTGGCCTACTGCATGCGGTTCGGGCTCGAAGCCGGGCACCTCGTATACGCCAAGGGCGAGGACGAACCCAGGATCCACGAAATCATCGGGCACACAGCGTATATCCACTGCCACGCGATCGACCTGAACCAACACCCATCAGTGCTTCTCCGACAGATGTCCCAACTGGCCGATAAAATAGCGGCACAGCACTAACCCACCGTTGACACCTCCCGCGCCGGCTCGCAGCCCCCGCATGCCGTGACGGGGCCTTGGTTCACACAAGGTATCGGCTCCAATACCCAGGCCTCCCTCTGCCCGGGGCCAGGCGGCTTCGACGTTCCAGCCCCAGGCCGTCCCCATCAGCTTCCGGTCAAAGGCATACGCCCAACGCCGATATTCCCCTGATATGTCAGTCCAGGCGGAGACCCGACAACCCAAAGTCCTCGGCTATATGTCTCGTCCACTCATGCCGCGTCTTTCATAGCGGGGTAGATGGCAGAACTGCCGACAATAGGGCCCCCGGCCCTCCACACGCAGCGAAGACGATCCCTGAGCGGCCTTGGGGATGGGATAGGTTGCTGGTATGGCGCGTGATCATGCTTCCAGAGCCGAGTGGATGCTCTTGTACCGGCGCGGACTCGAGCCAACAGACATCGCACGGATCTGCCACACACTGCCACGGACCGCGGAGTCATTCATCCGGGAGCAGCTCGAACGCGACCCGACTCTGTTCGACACGCGGCTGTCCCCGTGCCGGGAGCCATCCCTGCCGGTCTTCCGGAACGAAGACGCCATGCAGGGATGGGAAGGCAATCGACTGTCACTCTCCGTCTTCGTCGAGACACGAGGAAGATTTCCTCGGCGGTCTGCGGACACGACCACGGTCTCCGGGGCGCTGGAGGTGTTCCTGTACCACTGGGCCCGTGCTCAACGCAGCCAATCCGCAGCTGGCGGCCTGACGGCCCTTCAGGAGCGCCAGCTGGAGTCCATACCCCGGTGGACCATTCTCGGACGCGACCAACTCAACGCCAAACACTGGGATGAACGACTCGCTGCCTGCAGGGTGTTCATCGAAAAACATGGGCGGCTCCCGGCATACCGGAGCGGGACAACCGACCACGAGCGGAGCCTGGGTTCCTGGTTGAGCCGGCAACGATCCCGAGAACGTCGTGGTGTTCTCCCCATGGCCCGGGCCAACGCTCTCGACGGTTTGGTATCGAAGTCCAGCAAAAAGCGCTCCGGTTGCCGGGTTCCATATCCTTCCGGACAGCTGGTGCCGGATTCGGGAATTCGATTACCACCTCACGACGCCTAGCGTTTGAATATGCGGCGACCGGGGCAACCGATGCAGTTCCAGCACCATGGAATCGCCATGCAGCGCGCCTGTTGCCCTTACCGTCACGGCGCTCCCAGGTACCTCTAGTGTGCGCACTAGACCAATTACGTCCAAGGGAGCGGCAGTATCTCCCTCGCAATGTCCAGCACCCGTGCCAACGCCGTCGAGGCATTACTATGCCGCCAACCCAAAGCCAGAGTAAAGGCGTTAGCCCCCTCCGCCAGCGGCACATATGTCACGCCGTCAATGCGAATGTGCTCCGACGACTCGACCACGATGGCGATCCCCACCTGAGCGCCGACCAAGGCTAGCAAGCTGTACGGATCCGGTGCTTCCTGCGCGATGTGCGGCAGAAATCCCGCTTCATCGCACATCCGCATCATCGACTCCCGCACCTTCGATCCATGGGATGCCGGATAAGAAATGAACGCTTGGTCGTGGAGTTCGTTCATGCTGACGGACTCGCGGCCAGCGAGCTCGTGGTCAGACGGCATGGCCACCATGACCCGCTCCTCTCGAATCACGTGAACGTCGATACCCGCCGGTACCGGCGGACTCACGATCGCCAAATCCATCCCCTCGTCCCTCAGCGCCAGCGCGGCATCGCCCGAGTACGTCCGCGGATGCAGCTCAAGGCTGATGCCCGGATGCCGGCGCGCCACCTCGCGGGCAAGCAGCGACAGGATCGAGTAGCCGCTCGTTCCGCCGAAACCGACGCGGACGCGGCCTACCTCGCCTTCCTGCGCAGCCCGTGCGATCCGCCGAGCACCGTCGACTTGAACCTGGATCGACCGCGCGGGCTCGAGCAGCGCCTCTCCCGATGACGTCAGCCTCACTCTCCGGGTGGTCCGCTCGAACAACGGGGTCCCGAGGTCCTTTTCCAGCGATCGGATCATGTGGCTCAGCGCCGGCTGAGCGACGTGCAGCTTCTCGGCTGCCCGGCCGAAGTGGAGTTCCTCCGCCACGGCGATGAACGCCGTGAAGTGCCGTAGCTCCATCCAACGCCTCCATTGTTCGGTTAATTAAAATAATTGCCTTGATATTAGGTCTTAGACTCTTGTGAAAACAACTGGAAGAGTGACGTGCAGCACAAAGCACCGCACGACCTCCAGCACGGGAGAACTGCCATGAGCACAGCCAACGGATCAGCGCCGATCCCCACCGAGCCACCGGCCTTCGACACCAAGCAGGGCCGCAAGGCAGGCGTCGCCGCCTTCGTCGGCACCACCATCGAGTGGTTCGACTTCTACATCTACGGCACGGCCTCAGCCCTGGTGTTGGGCAAGCTCTTCTTCCCCGGCGAGGAACCGGCGATCGCCACCCTGGCCGCCTTTGCGACCTTCGCCGTCGGCTTCATCGCCCGTCCACTGGGCGGCATCATCTTCGGCCACTTCGGCGACAAATTCGGCCGTAAGAACACCGTCATCACCACGCTGATGCTCATGGGCCTGGCCACCGTCGGCGTCGGCCTGCTGCCGACCTACTCGCAGATCGGCGCGATGGCACCCATCCTGCTGGTGGTCCTGCGCGTCATCCAGGGCATCGCCATGGGCGGCGAATGGGGTGGCGCGGTCTTGATCGCCACCGAGTTCGCTCCGCCGGGCAAGAAGATCCTCTATGGCGCGTTCGCCCAGCAGGGCTCACCCGTCGGCAACCTGCTCGCCACCGCAGCCTTCTTGGGCCTGACCTACATGAGTGCGGAGAACTTCGGCTCCTGGGGCTGGCGGATCCCATTCCTCGCCTCGGCGATCCTCATCGGCATCGGCCTCTACATCCGCCTGCACATCACCGAGTCCCCGGAGATGATCCGAGCCACCCAGCAGACCCCGCAGCAGCGGATCCCGCTGGTCACGCTGATGCGCGACCACTGGCGCGTTGTCTCCCTGGCCGTCGGGGCCGTCGTGACCGGCGTCGCCATCACGTACCTGAAGACCACCTTCGCCCTCTCCTGGGCCACCACGGAGCTGGATTTCGGCCGTACCCAGTTCCTGCAGATCGTCACCGTCGCGCTCGTCGCACAGGTGATCATCCAGCCGTTCGGCGCGGTGCTGGCCTCCAAAATCGACGCCAAGAAGGCCATCCTCATCATGCTGCTGCCCGAACTGGTGCTGCTGCCGCTGATGTTCGTCCTCATCCAGACCGGCAGCTTCGCCCTGGCCATGCTCGGGATGGTCCTGGCCACCGCACCGCACGCCATGTACTACTCGGCACTGGCCGGCGTACTCGCCCAGCTCTTCCCGACCCGGATCCGCTACACCGGGATCTCCGTTGCCTACCAGCTCTCAACTGCCCTGTTCGCCGGCACAGCGCCGTTCGTCAGCCAGGCACTCCTCAACGTCTCCGGCACCATCTGGACCGTCGTCGCCCTCGGCCTGTTCTACGTCCTGGTCTCGGCGGTCTGCATGTCGCTGCTGCTGCGCGGCAAGAGCTGGACCAACCGCGAGGGCCAAGCCGGCCATGTTGTCGAGGCCGACGAAACCGCCACCGGCGCAACCCAGGAGAGCACCGCCGTCGTGCGCTGAGAATCCCCACCTGCTTCCCCGCACCACCTACGAAAGAACCCCACCATGAACTTCGTGTCCCTCGACCCTGCCCTGCAGCCGCTCATCGAGTCCTACCTCGACCCGACCAACCGGGCGCTGCTGGCCCCCGTGCTGAATGCCCTGGGTGCCGACGCCGCACAACGGCTGGGCCCGCTGGCCGAGACGGCGGATAAGAACCCGCCGGTGCTCGAGCAGTTCGACCGCGAGGGCGAGCGGGTCGATGCAATCACCTACCACGACAGCTACCGGGAGCTCTCGCGGGCCGCGTACGAGGAGTACGGACTCTCCGCGTTGTCCCACCGGGGCCTGCACGGGTGGGACGACGTGCCGCCGCACCTGGTGAAGTACATCCTGTCCTACGTGTTCGTGCAGGCCGAGTTCGGGCTGGCCTGCCCGGTGTCGATGACCGACGCCGCGGCCCGCACGCTGCGCAAGTTCGGGGCCGGGCGCTTCGAGGAGGTCATCGACCGCCTCACCTCCGTGGACTCGGCGCGGCGGTACACCGGGGCGATGTTCATGACCGAGATCCAGGCCGGCACCGACATCGCCCGCACCGAGACCGTCGCCGAGCGCGACGGCGAGGAGTGGAAGCTGTCCGGACGCAAGTGGTTCGCCTCCAACCCGGACGCCGACATCATCCTTACCCTGGCCCGCTACCCCGGCGGGGACGACACCACCCGTGGCGTCGGGCTGTTCATGCTGCCCAAGGTGCTGCCCGATGGGTCGCGGAACGCGTACGTGATCGACCGGCTCAAGGACAAGCTCGGCACCCGCTCGATGCCCAGCGGCGAGGTTACCCTCAACGGCGCCTACGCGGTCCAGGTCGGCGAGCTCGAGCGTGGGTTCCGGCAAATGGCCGAGATGGTCAACACCTCCCGGCTGTCCAACGCGATGCGCTCCACCGCGCTGATGCGCCGCTCCGTCAACGAGGCCGTCGCCCACGCCCGGAAGCGCGTGGTGTTCGGGCGCCCGCTGATCGAGGCGCCGTTGATGCGGATGACCCTGCTGCCGCTGCAGGCCGAGGCCGAGGCCGCCCTGGGGATGGTCTTCTTCGCCGGGGACGCCCTCCAGCGCGCCGACGCCGGGGATGCGACCGCGACCCAGCTGATCCGGGTGCTGACCCCGCTGGCCAAGCACTACATCTGCAAGCGTGCCCGGCACGTCACCGCGGAGGCCATGGAGGTCCGCGGCGGCCGCGGCTACATCGAGGAGTGGCCCGACGCCCGGTTGGTGCGCGATTCGCACCTGGGCTCCGTCTGGGAGGGGTCGAGCAACGTCATCGCCCTGGACGTGCTGCGCTGCCTGCGGCAGCAGGGTACGCACCGGCTGCTCGCCGAGACGATGACCGCTTCGCTGGAGGCGGTGGAACTGCCCGAGGCCGGGGACGATGTGCGCACGCTGCTGCACCGGTGGGAGGCGATCACGGTGCGCGGGGATGCCCTGCTCGCCGGGCCAGGTGCCGACGCCGAGGCGCTGATCGGCCGCTATGCCGACGCGCTCGCGCAGCTGGTGATGGCGACCCTGCTGCTCACCCAGGCCGACACCGAAGCCACCCGGGACGGCAACTTCCGAAAGCTGCTGGTGGCCCGGGCCTTCATCGCGCTGAACATCCTGCACGACGATGAGGTGGCACCCGAGGCCCTGGCCCATCTGGAGCAGATCATCGACGGGGCCGTGGTCTCCCGCGACGCCGTCGCCTCCCCCACTCCCGTGGTATGAGAGCCCAACCTACGATGAGGACAGCATGAACACCGACTCCAGCCCCTCCGCCCCCGCCGCCTCGTTCGCCGGCCCGCTCGCCGGCGTGCGCGTGGTGGACCTGTCCAAGATCCTGGCCGGACCCTACGCCACCATGTCCCTGGCCGACCTGGGTGCCGAGGTCATCAAGATCGAACACCCCGAGGGCGGAGACCCCACCCGATCCTGGGGGCCGCCCGCGCTGGGCGATGACGCCACCTACTTCCACGCGGCGAACCACGGCAAGAAGTCGGTGACGATCGACCTGAAGTCCGAGGAGGGGCAGGCCCACGTGCACCGCATGCTGGCCGACGCCGACGTGCTGGTGGAGAACTTCCGCCCGGGGTCCTCGCTGCAGCGGATCTTCGACTACCGCGAGCTCTCCGAGCAGTACCCGCAGCTGGTCGTCCTGCACATCTCCGCGTTCGGAGACCACGGGCCAATGCGCGACGCCCCCGGCTACGACATGATCGCCCAGGCGGCCGGCGGGCTGATGTCCCTGACCGGCGAGCCCGGTGGGGCGCCGATGAAGGCCGGCTTCGCGATGGGCGATCTCGGCGCAGGGCTCTTCGGGGTCATCGGAATTGTCTCCGCCCTGTTCGAGCGCAGCCGGACCGGCCGCGGGCAATACCTGACCACCTCGCTCTACGAGGGCCAGCTGGCGCTGCATGTGAACTGGGCAACCAACTACTTCGCCGACGGGCGCCGGCCCGAGGCTTTGGGTTCCGGCCACCCAAACCTTGTCCCCTATCAGGCGTACCCGGCCGAGGACGGATACTTCGTCATCGCCATCGGGAACGACGCCCTCTGGCAGCGCTTGTGCACCACGATCGGCCGGGACGACCTGGCCCAAGATGTGCGGCTGTTGCAGAACCGCGGACGCGTAGTCCAGCGCGAATACGTCAATGCCGAACTGTCCCGCACGCTCGGCACGCGCAGCGTCGAGCACTGGTGCTCGTTGTTCTCCGACAAGGGGATCCCCGCCTCGCCGATCAAGCACCTCGACGAGGTCTACAACGACTCGCAGACCGAGGCGCTGGGCATGGTGCAGACCGTCGAGCACCCGAGGATCGGGCCCATGCGCCAGGTCGCGTTCCCGGTGAACTTCAATGGCATACGGCCGCCGGTGCGCTCCGCTCCCCCAGTCCTTGGCGCCGATACCGAGGAGATCCTCGGCGTTCGGATGCCCGTCACGCACGCTGACCGCTAAAACCCGACCCCTTCCAGGAGATCCACCCATGACTTCGACCACCGAATCCCGCCCGGCCGCCGAGAACCGTTCCGACGTGCTGAACCTCGACGGGCTGCTCACCGCCGCCGAACTCGAACTGCGCGACACAGTCCGGGGCTTCGTCGATGCCCGGATCCGCCCGAACATCGCCGCCTGGTACGAGAACGCGCACTTCCCCGTCGAGATTGCGCGCGAAATGGGAGACCTCGGTCTGCTCGGCATGCATCTGGAAGGCTACGGGTGCCCCGGCCGCACCGCCGTCGAATACGGCATCGCCGCCATGGAACTCGAGGCCGGGGACTCCGGACTGCGGACCTTCGTCTCCGTCCAGGGCTCCCTGGCCATGTCGGCCATCCACAAGTGGGGTTCCGAGGAGCAGAAGAACACCTACCTGCCCGGAATGGCGGCCGGCGACATCATCGGCTGCTTCGGGCTGACCGAACCGACGGCCGGTTCCGACCCGTCCTCGATGGCCACGACCGCCACCGAACAACCCGACGGTTCCTGGACCCTCACCGGGGCCAAGCGCTGGATCGGCCTGGCCTCGATCGCGCAGATCGCCGTCATCTGGGCCATGACCGAGGCAGGGGTGCGTGGGTTCCTGGTCCCCACCGACACCGAGGGTTTCACCGCCACCGTCATCGAGCCCAAGCTCTCCATGCGTGCCTCCATCCAGTGCGACATCACCCTCACCGACGTCCACCTCCCTGCCACCGCGGTCCTGCCCGGGGCGAAAGGGTTGCGTGGGCCGTTCTCCTGCCTGAACGAGGCCCGCTACGGGATTATCTGGGGCGTCATGGGAGCCGCCCGCGACTCCTACGAGGCGGCCCTGGCGTACTCGAAGGAGCGGATGCAGTTCGACAAGCCGCTGGCCGCCTACCAGATCACCCAGCAGAAGCTGGTGGACATGCTCCTGGAGATCCAGAAGGGCACCATGCTGGCCATCCACACCGGACGGCTCAAGGACGCCGGCACCCTGGAGCCCGTCCAGATCTCGGTGGGCAAGCTCAACAACTGCCGCGAGGCCATCCAGATATGCCGCGACGCGCGTGCCATGCTCGGCGGCAACGGAATCACGCTGGACCATTCACCGCTTCGCCACGCGAACAATCTGGAATCCGTGCGCACCTACGAGGGCACCGACGAGGTCCACACCCTCATCCTCGGGAACCACATCACCGGCACCCCCGCGTTCCGGTAGGGCGCGAGCATGGACATCGAAAACCTGTTGGTCATCGGTTCCGGGGCCATGGGCTCCCAAATCGGGCTCGTCGGCGCACTGGCCGGATACGACACCACCATCCAAGACGTCAGCGGCACGGCCTTGGACAAGGTCCGGGCAGGATTGCGGGACCGCATGGAACGCAACGTCGAGAAGAATCGGACGCCCCGCGAGGAAGCCGATGCCGCCTGGCAGCGGATCCGCTTCTCCACGGACCTCTCAGCCGTCGCACCGCGAGCGGACCTGGTCATCGAGGCCGCCACCGAGAACCTGGACACAAAGAGGATGATCTTCGCCGATCTCGGACGCCTCACCCGGTCCGAGGCGATCCTGGCGACTAACTCGTCATCGATCGGCTCATCCCAGGTCGCCGCGGCCACGGGCCGGCCGGACAAGGTCTGCAACATGCACTTCTTCAACCCCGCATTGGTCATGAAATGCGTTGAGGTGGTCCGCCACGCGGCGACTTCGCAGGACACCATCGACACCGTGCTCGAGGTGGCGCGGGCCATGGGCAAGTCCCCGGTGCTGATCAACCGGGAGATCCCGGGGTTCGTCGCAAACCGGCTCATGGGCGCAATCCGTGACGAGGCCTTGCGGCTGCGTGCCGACGGGATCGCCAGCTTCGAGGACATCGACACCGCTGCCAGGTCCGCACTAGGTCACCCGATGGGCCCGTTCGAGCTCATGGACCTCGTCGGCCTGGACGTCAGCTACCAGATCCGCCAGTCCACCTTCGATGAGACCGGCGATCCCGCCGACCTTCCGCATCCGGATCTGGCGGCGATGTATGAACGCGGCGACTTCGGGAGGAAGACTGGCAAGGGCTGGTACGACTACTCCGGCAAGGCCTGAACGAGCGGACCGGATGCGATCTACGCTGCCCGCACTCCTCCATACCATTGGTCAAGTGCCTAACCAATGGTATGCAGCTGGGTTACTATCGGTTTCGGTCGCCGGGCCACTATTGGGCGCCAGAGGAGACGTCCAATCTGCGCAGCGTTTCCTCCATGACGGCGCGACGGATTTCAGGTCCATAGAATTTCAGGACCACATCCAAAAGGTACTCCGCATTTCGAGCAATCAGTTCCACCTCGACGGGATTGAACTGTTCAACATTTGCCGAGGTGCCGGCCTGAACTGGTGGTGGCCCGAAACTGGGGACGGCGCTGCCGTTTGACCGCGCGAGTGCAAGAGGCGTAACAGTGGCTTTGTCCGCGGATACCTGCTCAGCCGAATCGGCAGCATGGTCCATTCCGGGTTGGCTGGAAGCCGCCTCGACTTCCGGCTGTATTGAAGGGGCATCGACCGGAGACCCTTCGTCAATCGTCGGACCAGCGGAGTTTTGAGGCTCTTCCGAGGGCTTGCTGACCTCCGGATCATCAATGTACGTGATCTCAGAAAATGCTCCCCGGAGGATCTGCGGAATCTCCCCCGCAGGAGCGATGACATCCAACCTCGACGTGGTTCGCGTCAAGGCAATGTAGAGAAGACGCGCCCCATTGTCCTGGTCCATAATCGCTTGAGGCTCGACCACCACGACGGCGTCGAACTCCAGGCCTTTCGAGTCCTCGGGAGTTACCAGATTGATGGACGAACCGAGCTGCCCTTCGCTCGAGTCGCTCCACTTGAGTTCGGCTTCGGTGAACGCATTCTGGATTTGCTCCCACGTCTCCTTCGGCGCAATCACACCGACGAATCGACCCTTGGAACTGTGATGGCTAGCCACCCTGGCCACCTCACGCGCCATTTGTCCGCTGACGACATCGAAGAGCATGGGATCCGCATTGGCGCGTCGAACAATTGTCGGCGCCGTAATCCCGGGGGCCGCCAGCGGCAACAATTTGGCCGCCACCTCAAAGACTTCCTTGGGCACGCGGTAGCCGTGCTGCAATTCCTCGACCTCTGCAGGCAAGCGCGATTTTAAAGCCTCGACGACGTCGTCCCAGCTATCCCGGGCGAAGGGCCCTGTCGACTGTGCGACGTCTCCAACGAGCGTCATTGACCCGCGTCGCGAGCGACGCCGTAGGGCGAAAAGCTGCATAGGAGTCAGGTCCTGCGCTTCATCGACGACGATGTGCCCCCACAGGGATTCGACTTCGGACATGTAGCCTTCGGCCTCGTCAATCAGCGCCAAATCCGCCAAGGTCCACGGCTCATCCGATACTCGATCCGCGGCACCGCGATAGAGCAGCTCGATCTGATCCGCCGACAGATATTCCGCTGCTGCGGACCGGATGCGTTGTTTCGAACCCAGCAATTCCCGCACGAATTGCGCTGGCGACAGCCGCGGCCACATACGGTCCACGGCAGCATCAACTGAGGCGGGGTCCATAACTTGGGCCGCCGGAATACCAGAACGCAACCCGGCTGCTGCTGCACAATGTGTGAGCAACCGGGCCTTGAGCTCCTCTCGCCCTCTGCCATACGGTTCTGAGCGAAGTTCCTTGATGTCCGGAGCCACTGTCTCACGCTGAATAGTCACGGTGGCAGCCGAGTTCCGACGGTTAATGCGCAGTGGTGAAGTCGGTACTTTAATTCGGTCGTCCAGCCCTCGAGCGATGACATCTGCCATGTCAGCCAGCCCCTTGACCCGTGCGACATTGGCCGGTTCGGTCGCCCTGACGCGGAGTTCCCCGGCTAGGAGTTCGTGGATGGAGGTCTGCCGCACCCGCTGGTCGCCGAGGGCCGGGAGCACCTGTTGGATATATTTGGTGAAGGCGGGGTTCGGGCCCACCACCAGCATGTCGTCAGCAGGCAGTTCGTCGCTGTACGTGTACAGCAACCAAGAAGCGCGGTGAAGCGCGACCGCCGTTTTTCCCGTGCCCGGGCCGCCCTGGACGACGAGCAGTTGATCCTTGGGCCGACGCATCAGACGATCCTGCGACGCCTGGATCGTGCGAACGATGTCCTGCATCTTGCCAGTACGGGACGTAGCGAGGCTGTGCAGCAAGGCGTCGTCGGCTCGGATCTCGTCATCGAGGCTCTCTATCGCCGCAGCAATTTGCTTAAAGACCTTGTCGGAGAATGAATCGACATGGTTGCGCGTGGTACGAAAGTCGCGTTTGCGCAACAGACCCAATTGATCAGCTGTAGTGGCTTGGTAGTATTTCTTGGCCATGGGCGACTTCCAGCTGATAACCAGTTTGTCGCGCCCTTCGTCGCTAATGGCGACCTTGCCAACGTAGTAGCGGTCCCCGTCCTCGAGGTCCATTCGCCCGAATGCCACCGGTTCGCCGTCCGCCAGCCGCTCTTTCGAGTCAACATGCTTCTTCATGGCACGGCGTTCAGGTCCGGTCCCAACGTTCCACTTACTCGGGCTGTCGTAGGCCAAGGATGAGTCATAGCCCACTCTTGCCTTATCGAAATGCGCTTGCTCGGTGGCGAGCTCTTCGGCATATCCGTTCTCGACCATCATTCCCCCCGGACCCCAGTGAGAACGCCATTCGCGTGGGCTCTCATTTTTTGTGATTGAGAACACCATATGTGGTGTTTCGGACAGTTCGGTCCTTCGCCAAGCGAATGTTTCATTTCTCTTTCTTCGAATTGGTTTGCACTCGGCAGCGCGAACGCCAACGTCGCCGCACCAGCGCCGGGCAACTGAATAAACTACGGCGCCGGTGCCCCTCCCCAAGAAAGGGCACCGGCGTCGTGCCGACTGGTGCAGCCTGGTGTCGGCCCTACTTCGAGACGGATTCGCTGACGTCGCGGTCCTCGACGCTGGTCCCGGCACGGAAAGTTGGGGCGGCCCGGCGCTCGTCCTGGACCTTGGCATCGTGCAGGGTATGCAGGGCGGCGTGCTGCGGGTTGAGCCGGCGGACCGCGTAGCCGAAGTCGACGGCGATGAACCAGACCGGGGTGAACAGCAACGCGGAGAGCGTGTCCGGCTGGGTGGTCAAGGCCCAGAGGGTGATGGCGAAGAAGCCGAGCACCACATAGGGCATGAACGTCCGGCCGGGCATCTTGAACTTGCTGGCCGCGTGTAGGTGCGGGCGGCGGCTGCGGATGACCAGGTAGCTGACGAGGATGATCGACCAGACGAACATGAAGCACAGCGCGGAAATGGTCGTGACCAGGGTGAAGGCCTCGGCCACGCCGCCCTCGGCGTAGAGCAAAGCGACGCCGGCGAGCAGGAACGTGCAGGAGAACAGCAGGGCGTTGCGCGGGACCTTGGTGCGGGAGAGCCGGGCGAACCGCTGCTGCGCACCGCCCTCGCGCGCCAGCCCGTGGATCATCCGGGAGGTCGCGTAGATGCCGGATGTGGCACCCGAGGTCGCCGAGATAGGCACCATTTGGGCCGGAGCGTGCCGCGGTACGGCTGCCGGCGGGGAAAAGCGCCAACTGGCGCTCCGCATCCAGCATGAAAGATGACTCCTAGGTCGGGTTATGCCGCTTGGCCTAACCCGGGAGCCCATCGATGACAACCGCTTTTTTGGAACCAACCGCAGGACGCGCGTCGCGACTATCGGACCACATGAACAGTTCCTTCCCCGACAGTAAGTGCTGCTTTCGGCAACCCTTGCCACCGGTTAGGCACCTATCCAATGACAGGGAGTCCGCTTACCACTGGTTAGTCACGCCTCGGGCGTCGCCTGCACCAAAGGCGTCACCGTCGCCAAAACCACCTCGACGCCGGCGAGGTAGAACGGTTCCAGCTGTTCCTCGGTCGCCGAATCGTCGGTGACCAGGGTCCATCCCTCGGGCAGTTTTGCCCACGCGTGGAAGGGAGCGGCCCCGAGCTTGGAGGCGTCCGCCAGCACCACGACCTCGTGGGCCTGCCGGCACATCATCTCCTTCAGCCGTGTCTGCTGCAGGTCCGCCTCGCAGATCGAGTCCACGGCGACGCCGTCCGCCCCAAGAAACACGCGGTCAAACGTCATGCGCTCCAGGGCGGCCTCGGCCAGGGGGCCGACGAAGCCCTGGCTGGGATGGCGGAGGGTGCCTCCGAGGCACTCGACGTGGATGGCGTCGGCCTCGGCCAGCTCCTCGAGCACGGCCAGCGACGTGGTGGCGACGGTGAGCGAGATGTCGTGTTGGAGCTCGGTAGCCAGCGCCGCGACCGAGGAGCCGGCGTCGAGGAGGATGGATTCGCCGTCGTGCACCAGGGTCCGGGCCAGGCGGGCCATGGCGCGCTTGGCGGCGGCTGCCTCCTGGTTGCGTTGACGGAACGTGGATTCCCCGCCGTTGCCGGTCAGCGCCATGGCGCCGCCGTAGGTGCGGGCGATCTTGCCCTCGCCGGTCAGCCGGGCGAGGTCGCGGCGGATCGTGGAGGCGGTGACGTCGAAGCGGACCGAGAGTTCCTCGACGCTGGTCAAGCCGCTGGTGTGGGCCAGGAGCACGATGTCGTCCCTGCGCTGGCGTGCACCGATGGGCATGGTTACTCCTGTTCCGCGCCGGCCCGGCATCAGTGGACCGGGCTCGGCGAAAGGTTGGTGGCCTGTCGTCAAGCTGTACAACCCGGACCACGAAGGTCATCGACCGATTCTCCGCCGACCTTCGTGACCAGTTTCCGGAGGCCAGGGCCTTTTTTTGCCGCAACCCCGCATGCACGCGAGCAATTGCCCGGGGTCTGCGATGCCGACGCAATGGTGCAAGGGCCGCTTGCACCATTGCCCCGGCGCTACTCCCCCGCAACCCCCGCTACATGAAGTCGTTCGCGGCAGCTTGCCCCGATCCCAAAGTGTTGCAACAGCCCGTTGCAATATTGCCGTGGGGACACAATGCCGTTCTGCTGGACAAACTCGATGCTGCCGACACGCAGACTTGGCATGCCTCCCACGCAGCCAGAGGAAGACTGGCCCAGGAGCAAGCTCGTCCACCAGATCGAGGCGGAGCTCGCGAATGCGCCCGTCGACCCGAGCGACGGCCGTTCGACCTGATGCGAGCGGCTTGCTGGGTGTTCCAGGCTCACGGTCGCGACGTTGCCTGCACGCTCGGAAGAATCATCGCTGGCATGATGACCGCGCTCCTCGTTGGCGGCACGGCCATTGAGAGGAGCGCCAGCATGAGATAGCCACAACGGCGGGGCCATCTTCAATGGGAGGCGGCCCCGCCGTCGTCATCAACTGCGCCCAGGCGCGCGGGCGCCTGCGCTACTTCAAGACGGACTCGCGGTCCTCGGCATCCGTTGCCGCACCCCCGGCCCTGAAGACCGCAGCGGCCTGGCGCTCGTCGAGGACCTTGGCTCGCTGCAGGGTGCGCAGCACAACGTGTTGCTGAATGTGGAGCCTCACCGCGTAACCGATGCCCACGGCGATGAACCGGAGCGGGTAAAGAACAGGGCGTCCGGCGTGTCCGGCTGGGTGGTCAGCGTTCACAGGATGAAGCGAAGAAGTCCAGGACGACGTAGGGCATGAAGGACCCGCCGGGTATCTTCAACTTCCTGCCGCGTGCAGGTCCGGCATCCGGGCACCGCCGCGGCCACGGCCGGCGCGGCTGTCGAGGGAGGATTCACTGCCGTGGTCCCGTGGCCGCCGGCTGATCCCGTGCTGGCCCCGGTACAGGCCGGGCTATAACCTGAAGCCGATGGCAGATGTACAGAAGCGCAGGCAGAACCGGACGGACCCGGCGGTCCGTGTAGACCAGCTGGGGCGGGCCGAGCTGCTGGCCGCCCGGATGGACCGGCCGATGGGCGTGCTGGGCATCATCTTTGTTTTTGTGGTGCTGGCGCAGCTGCTGGCCGACGACGCCCGAATGCTGGCCGTCCTGGAAGTTGCCGCCTGGTTCTTCTGGGGCATCTTCGTGGTCGAGTTCCTGCTGCGCTCTTTCATCGCCCGTTTCCAGTGGGCATTTTGGAAACGGAACTGGTGGCAGGTGCTGTTCCTGCTGGTGCCGTTCCTGCGGTTCTTCCGGGCCCTGCAGGCGCTGCGGTTCTGGAGGGTGGCCCGGCTCGGCCGGATCGGCAGCATCCTCTCCGCGGGGGTGCGCGGCTCCCGTTCGGCTGGCCGCCTGCTCTCCACCCGGATCGGATGGCTGGTGGCGGTCACCGCCGTCGTCATTCTGGTGGCCAGCCAGCTGCTCTACCTCAACGAGTCATATCCCAGTTACGCCGGGGCGCTGCACGACGCCGCCATGTCCACCATCACTGGAAGCGAGCTCGGTGTCGACGGCGTCTTCGCCAGTCTGCTGGAAGTAGCGCTTGCCGTCTACTCCGTCGCCGTGTTCGCCACCCTCGCCGGTTCCATCGGTGCGTTTTTCCTGGGCAGCCAGGAGCGGCCCTGACGCCTCAGGCCTCGGCCAGCCGTCATGACTAGTCACCGTTGGCTTTTGTCCTTGGGTGCACCGCTCGGGCGGGCGTAGTTTGGTTTCAGGACCCGCACCCCTCGGGGCGACCGCCGTCGTTCCCGCATGTGGTCGACCTGGAAGGTTGAACATGAGCATTCCCGACATCTTCGCCACCCTCGATGCGCAGCTCGACTGGCAGCGCGATCTCTACAAGGACCTGCACCGGCATCCGGAACTGAGCTCCGAGGAGAACCGCACCGCCGAGCGCATCGAGTCCGAACTCGCCGGCATCGGCTATGCGGTCCAGCGGATCGGCGGCACCGGAGTGGTCGGCGTGCTGGAGAACGGCACCGGCGCCACCGTCCTCTCGCGGGCCGACATCGATGCCCTGCCGGTCACCGAGGACACCGGCCTGGACTACTCCTCCGAAAACGACGGCGTCATGCACGCCTGCGGGCACGACATGCACATTGCCTGCCTGCTCGGGGCCGCGAAGCTGCTGGCCGAGCACCAGGACGCCTGGTCCGGCACGCACATCGCCCTGTTCCAGCCGGCCGAGGAGACCGCAGCCGGGGCCCAGGCCATGATCGACGACGGCCTGGTCACCAAGGTGCCCAAGCCCGACGTCGCCTTCGGCCAGCACGTGATGACCACCGAGGCCGGGGCGGTCGGCACCACCGCCGGGCCGGTGCTCTCCGCCGGCGATTCGCTGAAGATCACCGTGTACGGGCGCGGGGCGCACGGGTCGATGCCGCACAACTCCGTCGACCCGGTGGTCCTCGCAGCATCCATCGTGCTGCGCCTGCAGACCATCGTGTCGCGGGAGATCGAGCCCGGGCACTTCGCCGTCGTCACCATCGGCGCCTCCAACGCCGGGACAAAGTCCAACATCATCCCCGACCGGGCCGAGCTGCTGCTGAACCTGCGCACCTACGACGAGGGAATCCGCACGCACATCATGGAGTCCATCGCACGGATCGTCCGCGGCGAATGCGCCACCGCCGGATCGCCGAAGGACCCCGAGTTCGAGTACTACGACCAGTTCCCGCTGACCGACAACGACGCCGATACCAATGCCCGGGTCACCGAGGCGTTCGCCGCGCACTTCGGCGCGGACCGGGTCTCCCACACTGCGCCCTACACCGCCTCGGAGGACTTCAGCCGCGTCCCCGACGCCTTCGGGACCCCGTACGCGTACTGGACCGTGGGCTGCGTGCCGACCGACGTCTACCAGAAGGCCGTAACCGCCGGGACGGTTTCGAAGGACATCCCGGCCAACCATTCGCCCTGCTTCGCCCCGGCGATCGATCCGACGCTCGCGGTCGGGACGCAGACCCAGGCCGTCGCCGCGCTGGCCTACCTGGCCCCGGCTGGCGGCGCGGGACGGTGAGCGCCGCGCCGATGGCGGCCGCCGCCGGGCTGGAAGCCCACCGACAAGTGGCTGCTGGGCATCGTCCTGGCAGTCATCAACTTCTGGCTCTTCGCCCAGACCCTGCTCAACGTCATCCTCGGGGTCCAAGGCCAGCTCGGTCGAGCGACGCAACCCACATGACGTCAGCGCGTCTCCGACGCGGCAGCTTTGACCTGGGTCACGGTGCGCTGCTGGAATGAAGCCAACCGCGCGCGACTGCCCGGTGAACCGCACGGCAGGCAACGAG
Source organism: Arthrobacter sp. JSM 101049 (assembly GCF_041679245.1). Lineage (NCBI taxonomy): Bacteria > Bacillati > Actinomycetota > Actinomycetes > Micrococcales > Micrococcaceae > Arthrobacter > Arthrobacter sp. JSM 101049. The sequence continues at coordinate 207,214 of NZ_JBGFFC010000003.1, forward strand.
GACCCATGACCACCACGCACAGCACCACCACGATCATCGACGCTCTGGAGACGGCGCTGCCCGGCCACGTGGACACGGATCCGGCCCTGCTGGACTCCATGACCGTCGACCGCTCGGGGCACCGCTCCCCCGGCACGCCGCTGGCGGTCGTCAACGCCGCCACCATCGAGGACGTCCAGGCCGCGTGCCGCCTCGCCTCCGAATTCCAGGTTCCGCTGGTCACGCGCGGCGCCGGGACGGGATTGGCCGGCGGGGCCATTGCGAGCCCCGGGGAAATCGTGCTGTCCCTGACCGGGATGAACCGGATCCTGGAGGTCTCCCCCGAAAACCGTCTCGCCGTCGTCGAACCGGGAATCCTCAACGGCGCCCTCAACCGAGCGCTGGCCGGCCACGGCCTGTGGTGGGCGCCCGACCCGGCGAGCAAGGACATCTCCACGGTGGGCGGCAACATCGCGATGAACGCCGGGGGGCTGTTGTGTGCGAAGTACGGGGTGACCCGGGAGGCGGTGCTCGCGCTGAAGGTGGTCCTCGCGGACGGCCGGCTCATCACCGTCGGGCACCGCACGGTCAAGGGGGTCACCGGGTTCGACGTCTGCGCGCTGATGATCGGTTCCGAGGGCACTCTGGGCATCATCGTCGAGGCCACGCTCAAGCTGCTGCCCCTCGTCGAGGGCGAGGTCGCCACTGTCGGCGGGTTCTTCGGCTCCGTCGAAGACGCGGCCGCCGCCTCCTCCGCCGTGACCGCGCACGGGCTCGTCCCCTCCATCATGGAGCTGATGGACGGGCACACGATCACTGCCATGGAGCGGCACGCCGGTACTGCGGTGTTCGGCGGGGCCGGTGCCTTCCTGCTGGTGCAGTGCGACGGGCCCGACGCCCGGGCTACCGCCGAGCGTGTGGCGGAACTGGCCGTCGCCGCCGGCGGACGGGTGGAGGTCACCACGGATCCGGTCGAAGCGAACCGACTCGTGGGCCTACGGCGCAATGCGTTCCCGGCACTCGAGGCCATGGGAACGATGCTGGTGGAGGACATGGCCGTGCCCCGAGACCGGATGGCCGACGCGTTCGCCGAGATCCGGCGCATCGAGGACAAGTACGACGTCGTCATCCCCACCACCTGCCACGCCGGGGACGGGAACCTGCACCCCAGCTTCGTCTACACCGGCGACGAGGTCCCGGAGAAGGTCTGGGCCGCGGCCGGGGAGATGTTCCATACCGCGCTCGACCTCGGCGGAACGCTCTCCGGAGAGCACGGCATCGGGTTGCTGAAGCGCACATGGCTCCGCGACGAACTCGGCGATGACCAGTACGAGCTGCAGCTCGGGATCAAGCAGCTCTTCGATCCGCTGGGCATCCTGAACCCCGGGAAGGTGTTCGTCCCGGAAAGCTGAAGGGGGACGTCCAAGACTGCCCACGCACTAGATTTGCACTTGACGTACGTCAGGTACGCAGCCAGATTGGATGCATGGGCACCCTTCCCGGGCCGCGTCCGGTCACCTATTCACAAGCTCGTGTCGGCTTGAAATCGATCCTCGATTCCTCGGCACACGGCGGCATCACGGAGATTTCCAGTGGCGACCGCCGCGCCGCCGTCGTGGATTCGGCGCGCCTGCGCGACTATCTCCGGAATGCAGTTTCGTTTCCGGTCACCGTCCATCGCGAAGACAACGCCTATGTACTGCTATCCCAGGGGCAATCATTTGCGGCGGAGGCCACGACCATTGACGAAGCCGTCGACCTCCTAGTAGACGACTTGGTCGACTATGCGCAGGAGTGGCCCGCCCACTATTCATCGGCTTCGAACCATGCACACAATTGGGGACTCGTCCAGCTGGTGGCTCTTTCCACCCGTGACGAGCTACGTGCATTTTTGGTAGACGCGGCGTCATGAGCAAGTTCCCGGCTGTTTTGGGCATCGCCGAAGCCGGGGCACCGCCGTCGTACTCTGTCCTTGCCCGGCACACGGAATAGGAACCATCGCGACCGGGTTGGACATGGGTGTGAAGAACATCGGATTCCTGTCCTTCGGCCACTGGACCGACCACCCCCAGTCCGCCACGCGCAACGCCTCGGACGCGCTGCTGCAGGCGATCGATCTCTCGGTCGCGGCCGAGGAGCTCGGCGCGGACGGGGCGTATTTCCGGGTCCACCATTTCGCCCAGCAATACGCCTCCCCGTTCCCGCTGCTGGCGGCGATCGGCGCGCGGACCAGCCGGATCGAAATCGGCACCGGCGTGATCGACATGCGCTACGAGAACCCGCTCTACATGGCGGAGGACGCCGGTGCGGCCGACCTCATTTCGGGCGGCCGGCTGCAGCTGGGCATCAGCCGAGGTTCACCCGAACAGGTCGTCGACGGGTGGCGCCACTTCGGCTTCTCCCCCGCCGACGGCGAATCGGACGCCGACATGGGCCGCCGCCACACCGAACGCCTGCTCGAGGTGCTCACCGGCGAGGGGTTCGCGCAGCCGAGCCCTCGCCCGATGTTCCCGAACCCTCCGGGCCTGCTGCGGGTCGAGCCCCATTCTGAGGGCCTGCGCGAGCGGATCTGGTGGGGCTCCGGATCGAACGCCACGGCGGTCTGGGCGGCGAGGCTCGGCATGAACCTGCAGAGTTCCACGCTCAAGGACGACGAGTCCGGCAAGCCGTTCCACGTCCAGCAGGCGGAGCAGATCGAGCTCTACCGGCAGGCGTGGAAGGAGGCCGGGCACCAGCGGGAGCCGCGCGTCTCGGTCAGCCGCAGCATCTTCGCCCTGACGGACGAACGCGACTGGCAGTACTTCGGCCGCGACCGCTACAGCTCCGACCAGGTGGGCAACATCGATGAGAAGACCCGCGCGGTCTTCGGCCGCTCGTATGCGGGAGCCCCGGACGAGTTGGTGGCGAAGCTGGCCGAGGACGAGGCGATCGCCGCAGCGGATACCCTGCTGCTCACGGTCCCGAACCAGCTCGGCGTCGACTACAACGCCCACGTCATCGAGGCGATCCTGGAGCATGTGGCACCGGAGCTCGGCTGGCGCTGAGGCACAGGCGCCGGCCGGGGCCGCCGACGAACCCCGGTGGGGCCAGCGGTGGCCCCGCCACGTGCAACCCTCCATACTGCGTTTGCCGAAGCCCTTTGGGCTCGGACCTGATACGTTGACAAGACATATGACCGGCATCACCCGGCCTCCACCGCACCCCGGCAGCGTCTCACTCGCACCGCCGGCCACCGTTGGGTCTCTCCGGGCAAACCGGCCTTACTAGTCCATCTAGGAGGGAGAGGACTCATGGGTTCCCTGGTTCTCATGATCATCGGCCTGGCCATCATGGCCACCGGCTACCTGGTCTACTCGAAATTTCTCGCGCGCAAGGTCTACAAGCTCAACGATGCGTTCGTCACGCCTGCGCACGAGTTGAAGGACGGCGTCGACTACGTGCCGACGAACAAGTTCATCCTGTGGGGCCACCATTTCACCTCGGTTGCAGGTGCCGCCCCGATCGTCGGACCCGCAATCGCCGTCATCTGGGGCTGGCTTCCGGCCTTGCTCTGGGTCACCCTCGGAACCGTCTTCTTCGCAGGAATGCATGACTTCGGCACATTGTGGGCCTCGGCACGCAACAAGGGCCGCTCCATCGGAGCCCTCTCCGCCCGCTACATCGGCAAGCGCGGCGCCAACCTGTTCCTGGTCGTCATCTTCCTGGTACTGCTCATGGTGATCGCGGCATTCGCCGTCGTGATCAAGAACCTCCTGATCAGCACGCCGGGCGCGGTCATTCCGGTATGGGGTGCCATCGTCGTCGCCCTCCTGGTGGGCGTGGCTGTCTACCGGATGCGCTGGCCGCTGCTTCCCGTGACCGTCGTCGGCGTCGTCGTGCTCTATGCGCTCATCGTGGTCGGCGACCAGGTCCCGGTGGTCCTGCCCGAGTCGCTGCTCGGCATGTCCCCGGCCACCGTCTGGATCGTCGCCCTGTTCGTCTATGGTGCGATCGCATCGCTTCTGCCCGTGTGGGTGCTGCTGCAGCCGCGCGACTACATCAACGGCGTCCAGCTGTTCGTCGGGCTGATCCTGCTCTTCGGTTCAGTCCTGCTGGCCGCACTGTTCTCCGCGACTCCCCCAAACATCGTGGCACCGGCGATCAACATGGACGTCCCGGCGGGGACCCCGAGCATGATCCCGCTGTTGTTCGTGACCATTGCCTGCGGCGCCATCTCGGGCTTCCACGGCATGGTCGCCTCGGGGACCTCGTCGAAGCAACTCGACAAGGAGACCGATGCTCGCTTCGTCGGCTACTTCGGTGCCGTCGGCGAAGGGCTGCTGTCGCTGGGCACCATCCTCGCCGTCATCGGCGGTTTCAAGTCCGTGGCCGAATGGGACAAGATCTACAGCGAGTTCGGATCCGCCGGAGTCAACGCCTTCGTGCAGGGCGGCGGGACATTGATGCAGAACGGCATCGGCCTGCCAGCCTCCTTGAGCGCCACGGTCCTGGCGACGATGGCGGTGCTGTTCGCCGCCACCACCATGGACACCGGCATGCGGTTGCTGCGCTTCGTCATCCAGGAAGCCGGCGAGGCCGTCAAGCTGAAGATCGGCAAGTTCCCCGCGACGCTCCTGGTCGTGATACTCGGCTTGGGCCTGACCTTCTCGCAGGGCCTGGGCGGCGAAGGCGGCCTGCGCATCTGGCCGCTCTTCGGCACCACGAACCAGCTGATGGCCTCCTTGAGCCTGTCCATCATCGCCGTCATCCTGATCCGCAAGGGCCGCAATCCCATTGCCGCGGTGATCCCGCTGGTGATCATCTTCGTCATGGCCTTCTGGGCGGCGCTGGAACAGCTCGGCAGCTTCGCCGATCCCGGCAATCCCGACTGGATGCTGTTCTCGCTGGACGTCATCATCATCGTGGCCAGCGTGTGGGTTGGCGTCGAAGCGGTTCTGGCCATGCGCAGGGCCTGGAACGAGGAACCCGAACATGAGAATGCCGACGCCGAGCAGAGCGCAGTCCGGGAAGACCTCTGACGGTGGGAACTTCGGCCACAGTCCGGCGCCGGGAGCGGTTCTCCCGGCGCTGGTCGGCGTTCCGTGAGGGCATGCTGGAGTTCTACGTGGGTCCGTACCGCCAGATGTTCAAGAAGGAGCAGCAGGACGAGGACGACCTGTTCATGATCGCCGTCCTCGGCGAGGCCCTGGGCGTGCCGGATCCTGCCGCCTACTACACGGCCGAACTCATGCCCGCCGTCTGGGAGGACTTCCACGCATGGCACCGCCGCATGGGCATCCCCCGCTCTCCCCTGGACCACATCGCATGTTGCTGAAACTCGCGGACGAGCGCAGGGTCCTCTTCGTCGGCGGCAAGGGCGGGGTCGGCAAGACCTCAGTGGCCTCGGCCCTGGCTTTGGCCCGTGCCCGGGACAACGGGCGCGTACTGCTCGTGTCCACCGACCCAGCCCACAACCTCGGCCACTTGTGGGATGTGGCGCTGTCCGACGCTGCTACACGCGTCTTCGCCGCACCCGAGGGCTTCGTCGACGCCGTCGAGATCGATCCGGTCAGCACCATCGAGCGCCACTTCGCCGCGGTGGGCGCGACCATGAGGAAACTCCTGCCCGAGCGGCTGCACCGCTCCGCCAACCAGCACCTCGAATTGGCCAAAACGGCGCCGGGCAGCCATGAGTCGGCCGTGCTCGAGCGGATTGCCGAGCTCATCGACGACAGTATCGACGCCTACGACCTCGTGGTATTCGATACTGCGCCCTCGGGGCACACCCTGCACCTGCTCAGCCTGCCCGAGCAGTTGTCGGGGTGGACCGAATCGCTGCTGGCCAGCCGCTCGAGGTCGGAACGATTCGCCGCAGCGGCCCGGGGACTTGTCGGCGCCGAGGACCCGGAAGCAGCAGCTGACTCCGAGTTGCGGCGCACCTTGGTCTCCCGACGCGACCGGTTCTCACGCATGCGCGACACGGTGACAGATGCCACCGCCACGGGCTTCGTGGTCGTGACCACCGCCGAGAAGATGCCGGTCGCCGAATCCGCCGACATCGTCCGGCAGCTCCGGGCCCTGGGCATCGACGTGTCCGCCGTCGTCGTGAACCGCCGCTCCCCGTCCGACGCCGGGCCATTCCTCGCGGAACGCCGCCAACACGAGGATGCCGGCCTGCAGTTGCTGCGCCAGCACGTCTCCGACGTGCCGATGGCCGAGCTGCCATTGCTCGTCCGGGACATGACGGGGGTAGCGGCGGTGGAGGAGCTCGCTGCATTGCTCGCCGTGGCGTAGGAGTACGCCCCCTCGGGTTGTCCCGCCGGCCAGACGTGGAGGACCGGAACACCCTGGCTGTGCCCACGGCAGCCAGCGCACCGCCGTCGTCCCCGGACCCCAGCGTGACGGCGATCCGGGGCACCACTTGTTAGCCGCGTCATACTCCCCGTATAGTGTCTTGCAGATGGCGTGTTCGATAATCGAATGTTGAGTTCTAATATAGAACACGCATGAACGACCAGCACACAGCGAAGTGAGGACCCACCGTGCAGTTCCACCACCACGGATACGTTTCAGGCGACCCGCGCGTCCAGCCGGTAGCCGGCGTCGGCATCGACCGCCCCGAGGAGCTGCCCGAGGAGGTCGACGTGCTCATCGTCGGCTCTGGACCGGCCGGCATGCTCACCGCCGCCCAGCTCTCCCAGTTCCCCGACATCACCACCCGCCTGGTCGAACGCCGCGGCGGCCGCCTGGAGATCGGCCAGGCCGATGGCATCCAGGCCCGCTCCGTCGAGACGTTCCAGGCCTTCGGGTTCGCCGAGGCCATCACCTCCGAGGCCTACTGGATCACCGAGATGGCCTTCTGGCGCCCGGACACCGAGAACCCCACGCACATCGTGCGCGGCGGCCGCGCCAAGGACGACGAGACCGGCATCAGCGAGTTCAAGCACCTGATCGTCAACCAGGCCCGCGTGCTGGACTACTTCGCCGAGGTCGCCCGCAACTCCCCCACCCGCCTGGTCCCGGACTATGGCTGGGACTTCCAGGGCCTGGAGGTCACCGACGAAGGCGACTACCCGGTCACGGTCACCCTGGTCCGCAGCGCCGGTCCCGACGAGGGCGCCACCAAGACGGTCCACGCGAAGTACGTCGTCGGCTGCGACGGGGCCCGCTCCAAGGTCCGCGCCTCCATCGGCTGCACCATGGCCGGCGACCAGGCCAACCATGCCTGGGGCGTCATGGACGTGCTCGCCCGAACCGACTTCCCCGACATCCGCACCAAGTGCGCCATCCAGTCGCACGACGGCGGATCCATCCTGCTCATCCCCCGCGAGGGCGGGCACCTCTTCCGCATGTACGTCGACCTCGGCGTCGTGCCGGAGAACGACAACGGCCAGGTCCGCAAGACCACCATCGAGCAGATCATCGCCAAGGCCAACGCCATCATGAACCCCTACACCGTGGACGTGCGCAACGTCGCCTGGCACAGCGTCTACGAGGTCGGACACCGCCTGACCGACCGCTTCGACGACGTCCTGCCCGAAAACGTCGGCACCCAGACGCCGCGCGTGTTCATCACCGGCGATGCCTGCCACACCCACTCCGCCAAGGCCGGCCAGGGCATGAACGTGTCCATGCAGGACGGGTTCAACATCGGCTGGAAGCTCGCCCACGTCCTCGAGGGCCGCAGCCCCGAGGAGCTGCTCTCCACCTACTCGGCCGAACGCCAGGTAGTGGCCAAGAACCTCATCGACTTCGACAAGGAATGGTCCACGATGATGGCCAAGAAGCCCGAGGAGTTCGACAGCCCCTCGGACCTCGAGGACTTCTACGTGGACACCGCCGAGTTCCCGGCCGGCTTCATGACCGAGTATGCCCCCTCGCTGATCACCGGCGAGGCCACCCACCAGGACCTGGCCACCGGCTTCCCGGTCGGCAAGCGCTTCAAGTCCGCCCTGGCCTCCCGCGTCTGCGACACCAACCCGCTGCAGCTGGGCCACCAGGCCACCGCCGACGGCCGCTGGCGCATCTACGTCTTCGCCGACCCGGCACCGGCCGGCACCGCCTCCCCCACCACGGACCTGGCCGCATGGCTCGCCACCGCACCGGACTCACCGCTCACCGCCACCCCAGAGGGGTACGACGACGATGCCTGGTTCGATCTGAAGGTCATCTACCAGCAGCCCCACGAGGAGATCGACATCAACGCGGTCCCCGCCGTGTTCCGCCCCGAGGTCGGCCCGTTCAAGCTGACCAACCTCGAGAAGGTCTACGGCATCGTTCCCGGCGCCGACATCTTCGATCAGCGCGGTCTGAGCCGGGACGGCGTCGTGGTCATCGTCCGCCCGGACCAGTACGTGGCCAACGTCCTGCCGCTGACCGCGACCGATGAGCTCGCGGCCTTCTTCGCCCCGCTGCTGCACGCCAACCAGGCGCAGAAGGCGTAGCAGCCCGCGGGGCACGGGCCCGCCAGCGGAACGGCGCCGGATCCCCTCGGGGGTCCGGCGCCGTTCCGCTGACGGAACTTATGTCTGGCCGCTGCTACTTTCTGGCCGTTACACGGCGTCCTGCCAGCCGGTTCCCTCCGCGTACCGGGCCGTCAGGGTGCCCGCACCGGGCTGCAGGGAATCCGCGGAGTCGTCATACAGCTTGGCATGCCGGGCCCTGCTGTTGGGCAGGATCGATTCGGTCGCCTGCTGGGCCTCCGGCAGCGACGCCCCGAACACCTCGGTGCGCACGGGCAGGCTGTCGGTGTGGACCACGTCCGCATCGGTCTCGGTCAGCGGGATCGTTTCGCCGCGCTGCTCGTCGTTGACGGGGAACTCGAAGCCGTCCTCCTCCGAGCCGGCCGGGACGGTGTACTCCAGGTAATAGGACACGGTGGACCTCCTTTCAGCGCTGGTCGGCCTCCAGCTCGTCGCGTGCGGCCGCGAGTTCGTCGAAGGCGATGACCCACTCCCGTCCCTTGTCGGACAGCTGGCCGTTGCCATCGGCGTCGCTCTGCGCGATCTCCGCGCGGTACTCGGCGGCAGCCATCCGCTCGGTATCGGTGGCCAATTGCACCGCCTGTTCAAGATCGGCTCTATCCATGCCTCCAGCGTGCCACGGCGGTTTTCGACTGCATAGGCTACCGGTCGGCCAGCAGCTGGTCGCATGTCACCAGCCGCACCATCGGGGACAGCAGTCCCATCAGCTCCACGGCCCCGTCATGCGCAGCATCGTCCTGCCCGGCACAGGCGTCGGTGACCACGGTGACGAACCGGCCCGCGTCAACGGCTGCCAGCGCCGTGGACAGCACGCAGCAGTCGGTGGCGACGCCGGTGAGGATGAGTTCTCCGCCGACCGGAACGAGTCCGGCCATCGCCGTGCCCCACTTCCCGAACGTGGGAAGATCCAGGGTGGCACCGCCGTCGTACCCGGGAAGCACCATGCCCCACACGGCGTCCTCGGGTGGCAACCGCATCTGGTCCCAGCGGTCGTAGTAGGCGCCCCACGATCCCGGCTCGGCCGGATCCGGGACGAAGCGGGTGAACAGCGGGTCGCCGAAGAGCGGGAGGAGCCGGTCGATCCGGGTGGCGGCCTCGTCGTAGCGGGGCACGTGCCATTGCCCCGGCCGGCGGAAAGCCTCCTGCATGTCGATCACGACCAGCCGCGCGGTGCCGCTGCCCCGCAGGACCACCACGGTTCAGAATCCCTGGTCGGCCGTCAGCGCCTCGCGCCGGGACAGGCGCGGCAGCCGGAAGGTGGCCAGGTAGACGGCCAGGGCGATGGCCGCCCCGACATAGAACGTCAGGTCACCCAGCTGGGGGTTCGCCGCGGCGATGGGGCCGGTGTAGAGGCCGGAGATCCAGAACGGGGTGGAGCCGAGCACGCCCGCTGCCCAGGCGACGAAGCCCCATTCGAACTTCCGCGACTTGTCGAAGAGCTCGCGCAGTCCGCGCTCGCTGCGGCGCCGGCCGAGGACGTAGTCGCAGACCAGGACCATGACGTAGGGGCCGACGAAGTAGGCCGTGAGGTTCAGGAACACGGTGAAGCCGTCGTTGAACCCCGTCTGGCCCCACAGGGCCACCAGGTAGGAGGCGGCGCAGATGAAGACGACGGCGGTGTGCCGCTTCACGGGAACGCCCATGGTCTGGATCGAGATGGCCCCGCCGTAGACGTTCAGGAAGTTCTGCGTGAAGGAGGACAGCGCCACGATGCCCATGCCGACGATGGCCCAGGGACCCATCAGTTCCTTGAGCGCGCCGATGGCGTCGTCCGTGGTGGCCGTGGCCCCGAGCAGGACGCCCAGGATGCCCATCCAGGAGAGCGTCGTGAAGTTGCCGAGCATCGTGAAGACGCCGGCACCGCGGCGGTTGGCCGGGGTGTTCGGCAGGTAGCGGGAGTAGTCCGAGGCGAAGGGCATCCAGGCGATGATGAAGGACATGAAGTAGCCGAAGAAGATGATCCACCCGCCCAGGCCGGCGAACCCCGGGGCCGAGGTGTTGACGGTGTTCACGACCTCGCCCTTCGCCAGGGCGACGACGGTGATGAAGATGAATCCGGCGAAGAGGATGATCGACAGGACGCGCTGCAGGAAGTGGATGAGGTTGTACCCCATCACGGCGACGCCCAGCTGCAGCAGCATCAGGATCAATGCCGAGGCCCAGAACGGCATGCCCGAGAGCAGGGCGATGGCCTGCCCGCCCAGGATGACGGTGACGGCGGCCCACCCGATGCCGGCGAAGACGTTCACGTAGGCCACCGGCAGGAGGTTGCCGATGAACCCCAGGGGACCGCGAGCCTGCATCTGCTGCGGGACGCCCAGGCGGACGCCCATGCCCGAGAGGTAGCCCATCACGCTGGCGGCGATCAGGCCCGCCGCCAGGATGGCCAGCGCCGCCGACCAGAACGGCAGCCCGAAGTAGGTGGCGCTGAATCCCAGGACGACGATCGGGAAGTTCATGCCGGCGGCAAACCACAGGAAGAACTGCGAAGCCGGCTTGCCGTGGCGTTCGACGTCGGGGATGTGTTCGATGCCGTAGGGCTCGATCTTGGTCAGGCTGTTGCGGTAGCCCCGGTCCTGGGCGATGGAGTCCTCGGACACCGGCGCGACCTTCTGCTGCTTGATGGTGGTCATGGGAGTTCCTTGCTGCCCGCCGGAAGCGGATCGTGGGTGGTTTCGCGTTCCCGGGCCGGGGTCGGCGGGAACGGTGTGCCGTGGGGACGGTAGGCGGCGAATTCGGGGTCGCGCCGCAGTTCGGAGATCAGGGAGATGCCGAGCAGGGCGACGATGATCGTGAAGGGCAGGGCGGAGAGCATGGCGGCCTGCTGGAGCGCCGTCAAGCCGCCGACCAGCAGCAGCACGATGGCGCAGATGCCGGTGATCGCTCCCCAGACGGTCAGGACGGGCTTGGTCGGCTGGAGCGATCCGCGTGAGGACAGCATGCTGAGCACGAACGTGTTGGCGTCGGCACCGGAGATGAAGAACAGCGCGACCAGGATGATGGTGATGACCGCCGTGATGTTCAGCAGCGGCAGGCCCTCGAGCATGGCGAAGAAGGCGTTGTTCAGGTTGTCCGTGGTCTTGGCCGCAATGTCCGCGCCACCCATCTCCATGTTGATGGCCGTGCCGCCGAAGATCGTGAACCAGGCGAAGAAGACCAGGCTGGGGATCCCCAGGACGCCGGCGACGAACTGCCGGATGGTGCGTCCGCGCGAGATCTTGGCCAGGAAGACGCCGACGAAGGCACCCCAGCTCAGCCACCAGGCCATCATGAAGTACGTCCACCACTGCATCCACTGGAGGTCATCGGCGGAGCTGGGGGTGATCAGGCTGGTCGCGAAGAAGTCAGAGGCGTACTGTCCGACGGACCGGAAGAAGAGGTTGGAGATGAAGTTCGTGGGACCGGCGAAGAGCACGTAAACGGCCATGGCGGCGGACAGGCCCATGGTCACCTGGCTGATGTACTTGATGCCGCGGTTCACCCCCGACAGGGCCGAGAGCGTGAACAGCACGGTGATGACGGCGATGATGACGATCTGCACGACCAGGCCCGAGGGCATCCCGAAGACCCGCCCCATGCCTTCGTCGATCTGCGCGGCTCCGAGTCCCAGGGACGTCGTCGTGCCGAACAGGGTGGCGATGATCGCGATGATGTCGATGGCCTTGCCGCCCCAACCGTCCACGAATCGCCCCAGCACGGGGCGGAGCATCGGGGATATCAGGCCTGGCCGGTTCTTGCGGTGGGTGGAGTAGGCGATGGCCAGGCCGAAGATCCCGAAGACCGCCCATGCGTGGGGTCCCCAGTCGAAGAAGCTGAACTGAAGCGCCATCACCGCCGCGTCCATGGTGCCGGCCTCCGCGAGGCCATGGGGAGGTGCCATGAAGTGGGAGATCGGTTCGGCGACACCGTAGCTGATCAGCCCGATGCCCATGACAGCCGAGAGGATCATCGCCAGCCATGCCCAGGTACTGTGCTCGGGCCGAGCGTCGTCTGAACCGAGCCGGATGCCCCCGAAACGGCTGAAGGCCAGATACACCATCAACAGGATGCACAGCAGGGTGACCAACAGGTAGCTCCAGCCGATGGAGGCCGCCACCCAGTCCATGGCCGCGGTCATCGCCGCGCCCAGGCCGGAGGGCGAGATGGCTGCCCAGAGGACGAACCCGGCGATGAGGGCCACGGAGCCCCAGAACACCGAGCCGACACCGCCCGGGCGGGTGCCGCGGTTGGCGCCGCTTCGCGGCGGTCGGACGGACGGGTCTTCCACGGGGGACGGTAGTTGCTGTACCACGGAGGGTCTCCGATTCTGCTTCATTGCACGGTGTGGGGCCGCCGGCCCGGAGGGCTCGGCCGGTGGTGGTGGCACCGTCGGGGACAGACGGGGCCGCCGGGGGCGGGGCGTGGCGGCCCCGGCCCCGGAGCTGCCGGTCGATCAGAGGGGGCTGAGCTGGTCGCCGTCGTAGAAGCGGCCGGCCTTGTAGACCATGGGTTCGTTGTCGCTGACCTCGGCATGGCGGACCCGGCACACGAAGATCGTGTGGGTCTTGGCCTGGAAGCGCTCGCGGATCTCGGCTTCGATCGAGGCAGAGGAGCCATCGATGAGCGGGCTCCCGTCCGGGCCGGCATGCCAGTCGATCTCGGCGAACTTGTCGGCCGCCTTGGACGCGAATGTCCCGACGGTGTCCTTCTGGTTGTTGGCGATGATGTTGATGCCCAGGTGGGTGGAGGCGAAGAGGGCGGGGTAGGTCGAGGACGTCTTCTGCACGCACACCATCACCAACGGGGGTTCCAGCGAGATGGAGGCGTAGGCGTTCACCGCCAGGCCCTTCGGCGTCTCGCCCTCGCGCGTGGTCACGACGGTGACGCCGGTGACGAACTGGCGGTTGAAGGTCTTCATGACCTCCGGGTCGGGTTCTCCGGACATGGTGTCGACGACGACCTTCTGCTCGCCGTCGGCCGCGGCTTCGGCTGCCAGGGCGTCGCCGAGGTGGCGCACTCCGAGGGAGTTCAGCAGTTCCCCGCCGTCCCAGGTCACGGTCTCGGAGGCGATCTTGCCGTTCGAGAGGGTGAGGTAATTGGAGCCACGGGTGCTGACGCTGCGGCCCGTGGGGGGAACACCCAGGAATGGACGCGTGTGCGTGCCCGTGCTGCTCCAGAAGATGGCGCCGTGGTCGCCGTCGAGGATCACGGAATCGATCGTGGTCTTCAGGTCCGGAAAGCCCTCCCGGATGGCGCGGATCTCTGCCTTGAAGGCCACGAGGTCGGCACCCTTGCCACTGCCCTTGCTGATGCGCACGTAGTCGTCGGTGACGAGCGCGTCGAGGGCGGCGACATTGCCGTCATCCCATGCTGCCCGCCAAGCCTCGGTCAGGAAAGTATTGAAAGTCTGTTGCATGCTAGAGACCGTAATCCAGATCACTGATGTATGCAATACTCGCCTCAAAATTTAATGAAATCTCAGAGAATTGCCGCCAAGTACCCGAGATAGCGACGAATGCTTGACCACGTAATGCATGCAACGTAGTCTTTCTTGCATGCAACAGCTATCAACCCTCGTCGACGACGATCCACGCGACCTCGCCGAGCCCACCCTGCTGGAGAAGGTCCGCGGATTGGTCCTCGGCGGCGAGTACCTGCCCGGGTCCCCGCTGTCGGAGGTTTTCCTGGCCCAGCACTTCGAGGTCAGCCGCACCCCCATCAGGGAAGCGCTCAAGCAGTTGCAGCACGAGGGCCTGATCGAGATCCGCCCCAAGGTCGGCACGTTCGTCCGCGAAGCGACCCGCCGTGAGATCGTCGAGATGTTCCAGCTCAAGGAAAGCTTCGAGGGCATGGCGGCGGGCCTGTTGGCCCGCCGGGGCATGGTCCCCGAACTCGACGTGCTGCAGCGCAACATCAACGAATCCGATGCAGCCGCCGAGCATGACGACACGGCACGGTATGCCGAACTCGTCCACGAGTTCCACTGGACGCTCATCCGGGCCGCCGACAACACCAAACTCGTCGAGCACTACCAGCGCCTGATGAACCAGCTGGCCTACCACCGGCTGGTCCTCAAGACCGTCGAGCGGCCAGGCCGAATCCATGCATCCACCGACGAGCACCGGACCGTGCTGGAGATGATCCGTGCGAAGGACGCCTTCGGCGCGGAATCCACGATGCGCAACCACGTCTACGCATCGGCACGCGAAGTCCTCACCGATACACGCACCACGCACGGGCAAGACCAGGTCCACTAGCGACTCCGGGACGGGCCACCGCCCGCGACCCACCACCACCACGACGCGCAGCGAAGCGCGCCAACCGAAAGGAGCCATCATGCGCTTTTCCGTCTTCCACGGCCTCGGAGCCCCCGGCGACATCGAGAACTACAACCAGCACATGAAGGATGCCCGCGAGTACGCCATCACGGCCGAGAAGTACGGCTTCTGGTCCACCTGGTACACCGAGCACCATTTCGGACACGAGGGCCAGGAACTGACCCCGAACCCGATCCTCATGGGAGTGGACATCGCCGCCCGCACCAGCACGATCCGCATCGGACAGGCCGCCTCCATCGTGACGTTCTGGCACCCGCTGCGCCTGGCCGAGGACTTGGCCCTGCTCGACCAGCTCTCCGACGGCCGGCTCGAGGTCGGTGTTGGGCGCGGCCTGTACGGGCGGGAGGCCCTGAACTTGAATCCGGCCGCCGACCCGCGCGATCAGGAACAGAACCGCAAGCTCTTCGCCGAGACCATGGAGATCCTGGACAAGGCATGGAACAACAAGTTCTTCAGCCACCAGGGGGACTTCTACCAGTTCCCCGCCCCCGGCGTGAAATGGAACCATCCGCTCTCCCCCGCCACCTCGGAATTCACCAATGAGGATGGCGAGATCACGAAGATGGCCCTGGTTCCCCGCCCCTACCAGCAGAACGGCCCGGGGCTGTGGCAGGTCATCGACAGCCCGCGCTCGATCGTCAGCGCCGCGGAGGCCGGCGTGCAGGGCATCTTCTGGCTCCCCCCGGTTTCCGCACTGAAGGGCCGCTTCGAGCTCTACCGGGAGCACGCCTCCCAGGCACAGGGCCGCGAGGTCCCGCTCGGCGAGGGCGTTGCCCTGGTGCGCGACGTCTATGTCGCCGACACCATGGAGCAGGCACGCGAGGAGTTCGAGGAAGCAGTGATGAACACGTACCGGTGGATCACCCACTGGCGTGGGCTGAGCAACCTCATGGAGGAAGGCGAGGAGCTCACCGACGCTCACCAGCTGGACTTCGACATGCTCATGGACCGCAACATGCTCGTGGGCACCCCGGAGTACGTGACCGAGAAGATCAAGGAGCTCGAACGCGAAGTCGGGATGGAGCACATGATGCTCTGGACCACCCACCCGGGTCTCAAGCACGAGCACGCCATGCGCAGCCTGCAGCTGTTCTCCGAGAAAGTGATGCCCCACTTTGCCTAGGCCAGACACTACCGGCGCGGTCGATGCCGGCATCCGCAAGATCGTCTACTACCAGGAGGAGGTCATGCAGGAGAACGGACAGGCGCCGGCTGTACCGGCGCTGCGGGCCACGGCAGCCGCCGTCGTCTCCAATCCCTGGCTGGGTTCCGGCCCAGCGGCAGACTTGGCCGAAGCAGCCGAACGCGTTGCCCCGCGCATCGCCCAGCTGCTCACCGACCGGCTCAAGGCCGGACTCGGCGGGGCCAGCCAGATCGAGGCCTTCGGCAAGGCGGCGATCGTGGGCACGGCCGGGGAGATCGAACATGCCGGGGCGTTGATCCACACCCCATACTTCGGCAACCTGGTCCGCGAGTTCCTCGAAGGCACGTCGATCATCTCCTTCGCCGACGACCGCGCCGATGCCGGCACGTCGATCGTCGTGCCCATGTGGCACAAGGAGCACGCAGCGACCCGCAGCCACTACCAGACCGTGGCGGCGCGCGTCCCCGACGCCCCGCGCGCCGGGGAGATCGTGGTCATCGCCGCCGCCTCCACCGGACCCCGCCCCCACGCCCGTATCGGCGACCGGACGACCGACCGCGCCGTCACCTCCAACGTCCTGCAAGGAGCATCATCATGAACGTCCGCAAGATCATCACCCTGCTCGAGGAAACCGTGACCGAGGGCGGCCGCCCCGTCGAGCCCGCCGCTCGCGTCGCGGTGGTTGCCGCCGTCATCGAGAACCCCTGGGCCGGCCAGGGCTTCGTGGACGACCTTGGCCCGGGCATCGACGCCACCGCCTCGGACCTGGGTGCGCTGCTGGCCCCCCGCGTCATCGAGGCGCTGGGCAGCCCCGTCGAAGCCTATGGAAAGGCTGCCATCGTCGGCTTGGAAGGCGAGATCGAACACGGTTCGGCGCTGATCCACACGCTGAAGTTCGGTGACCATTTCCGCCGGGCGGCCGACGCGACGACCCTGCTGCCGGCGGTGGAAAAGCGCGCCGGGGCGGGCACGGTCTTCGACATCCCGCTGAAGCACAAGACCGATGCCACCATCCGTTCGCACCACCAGAGCATCGAGGTACGCATCCCCGACGCGCCGCACCCCGGCGAGATCCTGGTGGCACTGGCCGCCTCCGCGCAGGGGCGCCCGCAGCAGCGCCTGGCGTCGCTGTCGACCGAACAGTAGCCGGTGGCCATGCGCACTCCCATCGTCCTGCTGCACGGCGTCGGGCTCGACCACACCATGTGGGGACCGTTCACCCGTGCGGCAGGACATCTGACCGACCGGCCCGTGGCGGCCATCGACCTTCCCGGGCACGGGGGCCAACCGCCCCTGTCCCGGGCGACCACCCTGGCGGAACTGGCCGAGGACGTCCTGGCCCGGATCCCGGATCGTTCCCACCTGGTCGGCTTCAGCCTCGGTGCGCTCATCGCACAGCATGTGGCCCGCTTCCACCCGGAACGGGCGGCGTCGCTGACCAGCGTCTCCTCGGTCTGCCGGCGGACGGCGTCCGAGGCCGCCGCAGTGGCCAGCCGGTTGGAGATGGGGGCCCGGGACTTCCCGGCGAGCGTCGAGGCGTCCATCGAGCGGTGGTACCCGAACGGCTCCGGAGTGGGGCCGGAATGGGTGGAAGCCACCCGGGCCACGCTCCGCGCGAACGACGTCACCTCCTACCTGCACGCCTATCGGGTCTTCGCCACTGGGGATGCTGACATCGGACCGGAGCTGGGAAACATCCGCGTCCCGGCCTTCGCCGTCACCGGCGAACTCGATCCGGGATCCACCCCCGAGATGACCCGCCGGTTGGGCGAGGCCATCCCGGGCTCGCGCACCGCCGTCGTTCCCGGGGCACGGCACATGCTTCCCGTCCAGGAAGCCGACGAACTCGCCCGGCTCGTCACCGGGTTCATCGACGAATCGACAGGAGCAACGAATGCCTGAGCAGTTTGGCCATTTCATCAACGGCGCCTCCGTGGCCCCGTCCAGTGGCGAGTACTTCACGAGCACGAACCCGGCGACGCTCGAACCCCTCTACGAGGCAGCCCGCGGCAACGCCGCGGACGTCGAATCCGCTGCACAGGCAGCCCAGGCCGCCTTCGAGAACCCCGCGTGGCGCAACCTCAGTGCCACCAAGCGCGGCCACCTGCTGCGCCGTCTCGGTGACCTGGTCGGGGAGAACGCCGAGGAACTGGCCCGTCTGGAGAGCCTGGACAACGGCAAGCTGCTGCGCGAGATGCGGGGGCAGCTGGCCTCGGTTCCCGAGTACTACTACTACTATGCCGGCCTGGCCGACAAGGTCCAGGGCAGCCAGATCCCGGCGAACTCGCCGCTGATCCTCAACTACACCCAGCGCGAGGCGCTCGGCGTGGTCGGCGCCATCACCCCCTGGAACTCGCCGCTGACCCTGACGACCTCCAAGCTGGCCCCGGCCCTGGCCGCCGGGAACACGCTGGTCATCAAACCCTCCGAATACACCTCCCGCACGGTCCTGCGCCTGGCCGAACTGGCAACCGAGGCCGGGTTCCCGGATGGCGTCATCAACGTCGTCACCGGGTTCGGAGCCGAAGCCGGTGCAGCCCTGGTCGAGCACCCCGCGATCGCAAAGATCTCCTTCACCGGGTCCACCGCGACCGGCTCGTCCATCGCAGCCTCGGCCGCCGCCCGATTCATCGGCTGCACGCTCGAGCTCGGTGGCAAGAGCCCGAACATCGTGTTCGGCGACGCCAACGTCTCCAACGCCGCCATGGGCGTCGTCGCGGGCATCTTCGCCGCAGCGGGCCAGACGTGCATTGCCGGCAGCCGTGTCTTCGCCCATCGCTCGGTCTACGACGAGTTGCTGGAGAAGGTCGCCCAGCGCGCCCAGTCCATCGTGATCGGCGATCCGCTGGACGAGGCGACCGAACTCGGCCCGCTGGCCTTCGCTGCCCAGCACCAGAAGGTTTCCTCCTACGTGGATCTCGGGCTTTCCGAAGGCGCGAATCTGGTCACCGGCGGTGGGCGTCCCCCAGTCGACCTGCCCGGCTACTTCTACGAACCGACCGTGCTCACCGACGTGGACAACTCGATGCGGGTGGTCCGCGAGGAGATCTTCGGGCCGGTGGCCGCCATCATGCCCTTCGACACCGAGGACGAGGTGCTGGCCCTGGCCAACGACACCAACTACGGGCTCGCTGCCGGTGTCTGGACGAACAACCTGGCCCGGGCCCACCGGATGGCCTCCCGCCTGGAGGCAGGCACCATCTGGGTCAACACCTACCGGGCCATGTCCCCGATGTCGCCGCGGCAGGGCTTCAAGTCCTCCGGTGTCGGCATCGAGCATGGGCTGGAGTCGATGAACGAGTACACGCGGCTGAAGAGCGTGTGGATCAACACCGACGAGGGCCCCGTGTCGGACCCGTTCGTGATGAGGGGCTGAGCATGCCGTTGATCGAAGTGTCCATTGCCGAGGGCCGGTCTCCGCAGCAGTTGCGGTCGCTGGTGTCCGCGCTGCACCGGGCCGCCGAGGAGTCCGTCGGCGCCGTACCCGACAACACCACGGTCATCATCCGCGAAATCCCGACGACGCACTGGTCCCGGGGTGACGTGACGATCGCCGAGCGGTAGGCCACAGGCCACCACCCCCAGACAGGACGACGCCGGAACCCGGGTTCCGGCGTCGTCCTGTCATGCTCTGCCTACTCGGTGCTGCGGAAGGTGACGATGTGGGCCGCGATGGTCCAGCCGGTCCCGGTGTAGCCGGAGGCCTGCCGCTCGGAGACGATGGTGAAGAGCGTGTCCGCCCCATGCACGTAGGCCTCCTCCACCAAGGCGGCGAGCACGGCGCGGCCGAAGGCGGGACCGGTTTCCGGGTGGTGGGTCTTGAGGGAACCGATGACGGCGACGCCGTTCTCGACGCGGATACGGCCACTGGCGACCGGGCGCCCGAACTCGGTGGCCTCCACCACCTCGTACAGATCCATCGGTGCCTCCTCCAGTCCGCCGTTCTCCGGCAATGCCGTGGAGGTTTCGAGACCGGCGGTGGATGCCATGAGCAGGACCGCACGTTTGACGGGAACGAGCCCGACCGGGGCGGCCTCGTCGAGGAGGTCCTCCGCCTGGTCGGCCACCAGGGTCAGCATCGCCCCGGGGTGGGAGCGCACCTGGTCCGCCACGCGGGGGATGTCGTCACCGGGCCAACCCAGAATGTACTCGGCAGGGGCGTGCCAGCCGATGGTCCGCACACCTGCCCCGTCCACCGTGGTTTCGCGATCCCGGACCGCCGCCCAGGCTGCGGCCCAGTCCTGGAGGGTTGCCAGCCATGTGCCCACTGCTCGTCCTCCTGCTTGTTCTGCTCCTTCGAGGATACGACGGTATGGTGCCAGCGCCGAGCCCTGCGGGCCCCACCGCGGGGACGCGCTGGATGCGCGTCCCAGCAGGCTCCGCTAGGACTTGATCTTGGTGGAGACCTCGCGCTCCTCGAGGCCAACGGCCTCCCTCAGCTCCTTGGCATCCTTTGCGTGTTCGTTGTCCTGCATCAGGTCGCTCAAGGCATCGGCGACGGCATTGAGCTTGTGCTGGATCGCCTGGTCCGACCGCGTCTGGGTGTTCTGCAGTAGCGCGACCAGCAGGAACGTGACGATGGTGGTGATGGTATTGATGATCAGCTGCCAGGTGTCGATGTCCTGGAGGACGAAGAAGGAGGGAGCCCAGACGACGACGATGACGACGCAGCAGCAAAAGAACCACGCACGGGATGCGACCAGCGACGCGCCGTCGGCGAAACGGTCGAACATCCCCACCCGGGAGGACGCGTCACTGGGCATGATCGGTTTCTGGGACAAGTCATTTCCTTTCCACGGTTCGCTTCCAGCTCCAGCGTTTGTTTGAAGGCAGCCGCCTAGGTAGACCGGATTCCGGACCGCGTCAGCTCTTTGCGTCATCGCCCCGGGACGGGCCACGGCGGCTTTGCGTCGTTGCCGTTCACCGCGCGGACAACCCGTCCAGCTTGCGGCGCAACCGGTGGTTATCGGCCTCCAGTTCGAGGATCAGTCGGACACCGGCCAGGTTTACCCCCTCGTCGAGCAGGGCAATGATGCGGTGAAGCACCTGGACGTCCTCCTCGCTGTAACGCCGCGTCCCCCCGGGGGTACGTTCGGGTTCCAGCAGCCCCTTGCGCTCATACAGGCGCAGGTTCTGCTGCCCCGTGCCGGTGAGCTCGGCGACGACGGCAATGCCGTAGATGCCCTTGTTCGACGACAGTCGTGCCATCCGATCGGTCCTCCCAGGAATTTTCCGTGCGACCCCTTTACGGGACCACGACCCAATGCTATAAAAAATCTGTACCCGTCGATACAGGTAATCGGTTGGTACGGACAACAAAAGCAAACGATCTGTGAGGGAGTGAGAAGACCATGCTGATGCGCACCGACCCCTTCCGTGAGCTCGACCGGCTCACACAACAGGTCCTGGGGACGACCGCGCGGCCGGCAGCGATGCCGATGGACGCCTGGCAGCAGGAACATGAATTCGTCGTCGAATTCGACCTTCCCGGCGTCACACCGGATTCGGTGGACCTCGACGTGGAGGGCAATGCCCTGACGGTCCGGGCGGAACGACCGGACCGGACGGCGGAAAACATCGAGCTGGTGGTCTCGGAGCGCCCGCGGGGCGTCTTCAGCCGCCAGTTGATCCTCGGTGAGGCCCTGGACACGGAAGGCATCCAGGCCACGTACGACGCCGGCGTGCTGACCGTGCGGATCCCCATCGCCGAGAAGGCCAAACCGCGCAAGATCCAGATCGAGACCGGCGAATCCCAGCAGCAGGAGATCAACGCCTAGGCCGATCACCCCAGCAGCCGAGGCGGCGCCCGTGGGGCCGGGCGCCGCCCCGGCCCCCTGCTGCCCGGCCCTGCACGCGAAACCCCGGAGGAGGTCACCCATGAGCGGTTGGCGTTACTACAACAAGGCCCTGCTACCCGTGTTCCACCAACGCTTCGAGGAACGATGGGGCCAGGGCACCGCCCCATTCCTGGATCCCGAGGTCCTGGAACAACCGGTGCCGCGTGCGCAATGGATCAACGTCGATACCGGGGCGGCACTCGCCGTCGTCCCCATCTGGACGGACGACGACGACATCCATCGGTCCTTCGGTGTGTTCTACCTGCCGCCCGCCGGGGACATCTGGACGCTCTACCCCGGGCAGGGCGCCTACCTGGAACCCGCCCCCGAGGGAGACGACGACCGGACCCGTGAACGCGTCCACCTGCGCAACGACGCCTTCAACAAGGCCGTCGCCATGGCCCGGGGCCTCATCGAGGACGACGCGATCTGACTCCGGGGCGCCCTCCCGGCCGGGTCATCGGGGCCGGCCTACGCGTCCAGGGCCCGCGTCAGACGGCTTCCTTGCGCCGGACGATCTCGTTGATCCAGCTGGGGGCGAACGGAGAAGTGCAGTTCGGCGGCGTCGGGTAGTCCTTCAGGACCTCGAGTCGTTCGCCGATGTCCAACGCCCTGGCCCGGTGCTCCTCGTGCTCGATGCCGATGGTGGCCAGCGTCTGGTTCATGGCCCACTGCAACCGGCCGGGTGCATCCTTCATCTGCGCCTCGATGGTGTCCAGCAGCTTCGGGAGGTCCAATCCCCCGGACCTCCCCTTTGCCACCCGGTCGCTGGTCAGGGCCCACCCCGCACTGGCGACCACCGGGTCCGCGTCGTCCATCCAGGCCACCCTCAGGTCCTCGGCGTGGACGTTCTTCTTGACCACGTAGTTCACCAGCCAATCGGCCACCTTGGGCGCGCGCGAGGCGCGCAGCATCGAGTCGAGTTCCCCGCCGTCGAACTCCTTGGGCCTGCAGATGAGCAGGGACAACAGGCGGGCCGCGGTGTCGTCCGTGGCCCACAGTTCCCGGGCGAGGGGCTGCTGGGTCTTCAGCCGCTTGGCGATGGCGCGCAGCTTCGAGAGGTTCACCCCGTGGTCGTCGCCGTGTCTTTCGTTCACCGCCCGCATCTTCGGGTCCTCGAGTCCGGCCAGCTCGGCCAGCAGCTCAGCCGTCGTGGACACTGTCGCTTCGGACATGGCTTCCTCCCGTCGAACGGTGCTTTCCGCCAGTCTAGGGCTGCATGGGGAGAAGTCCCCATGGACCGCGGACCACGGATCGGGGAGAGTCACAGTGGGTGGCCCCGACCCGGCCACCCCACGACGACCTCCGGGGGTGGCCATGGCCTACGAAATCGACAAGGGGCAACTGCACGCAGTCCTCATCGACGTCGCCGCGGATGGGCAATCGCTCCAGCTCGCCGCCCAGGACGCCCGGACCGCGGGCGACGATGCCGCCAGACGTTTCGGTTCAGCGGGCACCGTTTCCGCGGCCTTCTCGCGCTTCTGGGCCCCCCGGGACGACGTTGGCCTGCGCGCGGCAAGTCTCGTCTTCCGGAAGGCGGAATCCCTCTCGCAGGCAGCTGTCGCCCTGATCGAAGCCGACGGCAGAATGACCGACAGTGCGACGGCAGCCCTCCGGCGCATCCCCGCCAGCTTTGCGCCGACCGCAGCTCGCCGCCCCGGACCGCAGCCGGAGTAGGCGCCATGGAATCCATCGAAGGCTTTCCCGACATCGACGTTCCGTGGCATGACCTCGACGACGCCGCGACGGACCTGGGCACGAAGTCGGGCATCGCGAAGTCCTACCTCACCGATACCCAGGACGCATGGACAGGCGTGCGGGATGCCTACCGCCACGACGAAACCCAGGCGATCCTCCATGCCGCCCTGGACGACCTGACGACCCCCGTCGCCGATTGGTCCACCGCACTGTCGTCGGCGAAGACCGTCCTGGAGGATTTCATCGCAACCGGGCGTCCCCTCCAGCGGGAATCGGCGGCCCTGGCCGACCTGCTTCCCGGCCTCCGGTCGCAGGTCAGGAGCGATCCGGACGGCGAGAAGGCCGCCACCACCTCGGAACTGTCCGACTTCAACCGCCGCGCCCGCGCCTTGACCACGAAGTGGGACACCGCGCAATCCACTGCTGCCGATGCACTCGATGCCATCACGCAGGGCACGGGGGACTCCCTGCCGACGTCGGCATCCATCGGCGGAGCGACGCTGCCGACGGTTTCCTGGGCGGACTTCACGTCCGGGCTCGACGAGGATTACGGGGCGGTCGACCCGCGCGACCTGTTGCCCTCGTTGCGCGGTCTCTCACCGGAGGAGCTGCGGGCGTGGGCCGACGCCAATCCCGAGGCGGCCGCCATGCTGGCAGCCAACTGGCCGATGGGGCCCTTCATGCCGGGCTCGCCCGAGGAGACGATGGCAGCGGTCATGGGTGGCGACGCGCCGCTCACCGCCTCCGGCATCGAGCGGATCCGGTCCACCTGGCTGGGCCTGGCACCCGGGGACCAGGAAAAGCTCCTGCTGCTCTACCCCGCCGTCTTCGGCAACCTCAATGGCGTGCCCCTGGCCCAACGCGCCACGGCCAACATCGTCACCGTGGCCGGACTCAGGGAGCAGGTCCGCACCCGGCAGGCCGATCCCGGCCCCGAACCGGACATCAACGACTTCACCGCCGAGGCCTTCTCGGAACCGGGCAACGACCGGGTGCGCGCGTACAGCGCCTACGGCTCCTACCAGGAGGCGCACCGCCGCTGGGAGGAGTCCAAGGCCACGTACGACGCTCTCGCGCGGCAAGCGACCGGCCTCGACTACGCCATGGACCACGACACGCAGGTCGTCATGGTCTCCCTCGACGGGGACGGGCGCATCGTGACGATGAAGGGGACCCCCTCCTCGTCCACCTCGACCGTTGCCACCCTGGTCCCGGGGACGGGGGCTGACCTGGGCAGCCTGGAGGACTACACGGGCAAGCTCGACGCCATCGACGGGACGGCCGGCAATGACCGGGTGTCCTTCTACTGGCAGGGGACCGACCTGCCGAACGAGATCCCCGACAACGTGACCAGCCGGTACAACGAGGACGGCGGCCCGCTGTTGGCGGCCTTCGACCATGCGCTCGACGCCGAGGTGCCCCCGGCAGCCCGCAGCACCTATGTCGGCTACAGCGCGGGAGGGTCGCTGCTGGGCACGGGCGAGCGGGAGGGGCTGGACTCGACCAATATCGTCTACGTGGCCCCGGCCGGCGTCGGGCACGATGTCGGCAGCCCCTCGGATACGGCCAATTCCGAGGCCAACCGCTACTGGATCCAGACCCGCGACGACCCGATCGCGTATGCCCAGGCGTTCGGCGGCGGGTACCGCGGCCCGTCGTTCTGGGAAGGCAGCAACCCCCAGCAGCAGATGGGTGCCGTCCGCCTCGAATCCGGGTTCAAGGACCCCAGCGACCCCGGCTCGGTCATCGGCGGGCACACGGATTACTTCTGGGACGGGTCGACGGCTGCCACCAACATCAACGGGGTCATCGAGGGCACCACGGTCAGCCCCTTCGTCGACTACGAACACCACTACGGCTTCGGCTCCTCCTCCACGGAATCGCCCCTGGAGGAGCGACCCGAGGACTTTGCCTATGGCAAGCTGGGAACCGTGAGCACCGGAAGCCTGGAAAAGTGAGGTGGCGGACCCCGCGCGCCGGGTGTGCCGCCCTCCTCGCACTGCCGTTGGCCCTCACACCACTCCTTGGAGGTTGTTCCATGAACACGACGCCGGACCCCGCCCAGGCCTCGAGCGCCTCCCACGCGCTCGGCCAGGACATCAGCACCGTCCTGAAAGGGCTGGTCGAGTCGTCACGGGATGCCGTGGAACTGGAGATCCGCAAGGCGCGGGAACAAACGTGCCTGCGTCCCGAGGAAAAGGACCCCCAGACCAACACCGCCTGGATCGGCCTGGCCGAGGCACCCGTCGCATCACGCACGGCGGCCAACCGGGCATTGGACCGCATGGACCAGCACCTGCTGGCCGATTCCTGGGATAAGAAGAACGAGGTCACCGACGAATCGACGCGGGCCTTGTACTTCCGCAAGGGCGACCTCGGAGCCACGGCGAAGATCGTCGAGGGTGGCTCCCGGCCCACGCTGGAGGTCATCGTCACCTCGCCCTGCGCCGAGCAGCCCGTCGAGCACCGCATGCAGCGCCTGGAGATCGATGCCGACTACGGCAAGAACAGCAAGTACTACGACGACGGGAAATAGCCGCGTGTCCGGGGAACCTTCGGGGACCGCGGCACCGACCACCTCTGCCGCCCGTGCCCGTTCGCTGCGCACGGGCCAACGCTGCGAGGTCTGGGTGGCGGACGCCGCGACCGGCGAGCGCGAGCTGCTGTTCACCACGCATGATCGGTTGCTGGAGGCGCCGAACTGGACGCTCGAGTGCGCCGCGCTCGTCCTCAACGGCGACGGCAGCCTGTGGATGCTGGACCTCGCTGGCCGTCGGCTCGACCGCGTGCCCCTGGCTGGCATCGCCGCGCTGAACAACGACCACGTGCTCGACCCCGACGGCGGGCACATCTACCTTTCGGCCGCAGATGGACACATCCACCGGGCGTCCCTGCGCGGGGGCAAACCCACCCGCGTCACCGCAGACGACGGCTGGTCCCATTTCCTCCATGGCGTCAGCCCCGACGGCGGCACCCTGGTCTACGTGGGCATCGAGGACGGCGACTTTTCCCGGCCCGGCCGTCTGATGACGATGCCGGCGGACGGCGGGATGCCGACGCCCATCGACACCGGCACGGGGCACTGCGACGGGCCCGAGTACTCCCCCGACGGCCAATGGTTGTACTTGAACACCGAGGCGTTCACCCCCGATCCCGGCCACGCGCAGCTGGCACGGATCCGGCCGGACGGCTCCGGCTTCGAACGACTCCTCGACAGCCGGACCGTGGACTGGTTCCCGCACCTGTCCCCCGACGGGCACCTGGCCACCTACCTGCGGTTCCCGGCCGGGACGAGGGGCCACCCGGCCGACCTGGACGTCGAGCTGGTGGTGGTCTCCACCGACAACTGGACGACGCCGGTGCACACCTTCGCGCTCTTCGGTGGACAGGGCACGTTGAACGTGAACAGCTGGGCCCCGACGTCGGACCGGTTTGCCTATGTGACCTACCCGCTGGATGCCGCAGCCCTCCAGCGGTAGCCGGGCACCGCCGTCGTGCCGGGGAGCCGGTCGCTATGGCGTCGGCGGAGTCCACTGCTGGACGGCACGGATCCTGCCGGCCATCGCCGACGCGGGGGTGATCCTCATGGCGGTGTCCCGGAGCACGACGGCGGGGCCGAACCCCAGTTGCGCCACCCGCCCCACCGCGCGGGCCACCCGGGCCATCGGCTGCGTGCGCTTCCGGCGCAGGGCGTCGTAGCGGCCCAACGCCGCGTCGAGGTCGGGATCCTGGTTCCGGGCGACCGGTGCCAGGAGTGCGGCCAGCGTGGCGGCATCCTCCATGGCCTGTCCCCCACCCTGTCCCAGGTCGGGGGTCATGGCGTGGGCGGCATCCCCGAGCAGGAGGGTGCGGCCGCGCCGAAAGGTCGGCAGGGGTTTGGCCAGGTCGTGGATGGGATGCCGCACGACGGCGGCCGGGTCGGTGCCGTCGAGCAGCCGCGGGATCGGATCGTGCCACCTCCCGAACAGCCGGCGGACCTCGGCGAACTCATCGTCGACCACCGCATCGGCCGGCATGGTCGCCACCGCGAACCAGTAGACCCGCCCGTCGACGAGCGGCGCCATGCCGAAACGCAATCCCCTCCCCCAGGTTTCCCCGGCATCCCCGGCATCCCCGCCGAGGTCGACCGGCCCGCGGGTCACCCCGCGCCAGGCCGAGTAGCCGGAGTACCGCAGTCCGGGATCGCCGGGCCATCCGGCGCGCGTGGAGCTGCGGATGCCGTCGGCGGCGACGACCAGGTCGTACCGCTGCCGCCGCGTGCCGCCGGCGTCCGCCATGTCGAGTTCCCGTCCCCCACCCGGCACGGCGGCACACGTCGAGCCGAGATGCAGCGTTCCCGGCTCCAGGGCGGAGACCAGCAGCTCGTGCAGGTCGGCACGGTGGATGACGCGCAGGTCGGGCAGCAGCCCGGGTCCGAGCCGGGCCAGCCAGGTGCCGTCGGGCCTGCGCTGCCCACCGGTGGTGACGGCCCCGTGCGGATCGGTCAGGTCGCGGAACCGCGGCCCGAGACCGATCGCGTCCAGTGCCGCCAACCCGTTGCCGAAGAGCGACAACCCGGCCCCCACCGGTGCGAGCACCGCCGACCGCTCGAAGACCTCCACCTCGGCGCCGTGGCGTTGCAGCCCGATGGCGGCACACAGCCCGCCGATCCCACCGCCGATGACCGCCACATGCATGGCACACACCTCCGCCCGATCCGATCGCTACCAGCACCCTACGCGCGTCGTGCTCCCGCTCGGGCGGAATATCCGCGGCCGTGCCGCGTTATGCCCAGTGGAAGCCACCGGCCGATCCCTGCGGATCCGGCCTGGGGAAGCTGTGGCACCGTCAGCGGTGCAGAAGGAGCGTCACATGTCAGAAGAACGCGTTGTCATCCTCGGTGGGCACGGCAAGATCGCCCTGCTCGCCGCCCCGAAGCTCACGGACGCCGGGTACGCCGTCGAATCGGTCATCCGCAACCCGGACCAGACCGGTGAGATCGAAGCGGCAGGCGGCACCGCCGTCGTGCTGGACATCGAAACCGCAGGCGTGGACGAGCTGGCACAGGCGTTCTCCGGCGCCGCCGCCGTGGTGTTCTCCGCCGGCGCCGGTGGCGGAAGCCCCGAACGTACCCGCGCAGTGGACCTGGACGCCGCCGTCCGCGCGATGACCGCCGCCGAGCAGGCGGGCGTCCGCCGCTTCGTCATGGTCTCCTACGCGCGCGCCGACGTGGACCTGGACCGGCTGGATCCCGGCGATTCGTTCTACCCGTATGCGCAGGCCAAGCACGACGCCGATGCGCACCTGCGCGGGACCGGGCTCGACTACACCATCCTCGGCCCCGGCCGGCTGACGCTGGAACCGGCCACCGGCAAGATCCAGCTCGCCGACGCCCACGGCGAGGTCGCCGGACGCGAGCTGGCCGCCGACCAGAAGGTGACCTCGCGCGAAAACGTCGCAGCGGTCATCACCCACGCCATCGCGGCCAACACGTCCATCCGCGCGACCGTGAACTTCTACGACGGCGAGACGCCGATCGCCGACGCGCTGGCCTGAGTGTGGGGTGCCGCGCCGTCCCTGCCGGGCGGCGCGGCGCCTACTTCCGGGCCGTCACCCAGATCGGGATGATGCCGCGGACGACAACGGTCCCGTCCCGCAGGTGCGCGGCGACCCGGACGTCGACCTGGAACGGTGCCTGCTGCTCCCAGTCCGCCGGTTCCGTCTCGGCGACGCAGCGGACGTCGCCGGGGACCTTCGCGAGGTAGTCCAGCGCGATGCCCTTCGGGATCCACCGCATCCCCGGTGCCACGGTCGCCTCGGCGAGCAGGCCCATCGCCGCCTCGAGGCCGTTCGCGATGGCGATCGCGTGCAGGGTGCCGATGTGGTTGTGGACCGCACGCCGCTTGCCGATCTGCAGCACCGCGCGGTGCGGGGCCATCTCCAGGACCGCCGGACGCACCGAGCGGAAATAGGGCACCTTGAGCATGTAGGCCGCGGAGAAGATCCTCCGGCCGAACGGCTGGGCGGTGACCTTCTGGTAGAGCTCATACGTCGATGCCATACGGGCGACGCTACCGGACGGTAGGCCACACGGGTACCGGGACGGCCGTCGGCGTTCCCCTATTTCAGGAACCTGGACGTCCTGCGGTCCGCCAGCAACTTGCCCCCGGTCTGGCAGGTGGGGCAGTACTGCAGCGACGAATCGGCGAAGGAGACCTCCCGGACGGTGTCCCCGCACACCGGGCAGGCCTCGCCGGTGCGGGCGTGGACGCGCATCGACTGGCGCTTGGAATCCTTCAGCGCGCTGGCCGGGCGCCCGGCGGCACTGGCGACCGCGGCGTCCAGGACCTCATGCATCGCGGCGAACAACCGGTCGACCTGCTCGGGGTCGAGCTTGTCGGCGAGCGCGAACGGGGAAAGCCGGGCCGCGTGCAGGATCTCGTCGCTGTAGGCGTTGCCGATGCCGGCGATGGCCGCTTGGTCGCGCAGCAGCCCCTTGACCTGGCCCCCGTGGCCGGCCAGCAGCCGGGCGAAGTCCTCCGTGGCGATATCGAGCGCGTCGGGCCCCAGCCGGGCGATGCCCGGGACCTCGTCCGGCTCGCGCACCACGTACACGGCCAGCGACTTCTTCGTGCCCGCCTCGGTGAGGTCGAACCCCTGCTGGGCATCGCCGTCGTCCCCGGCAGCGAACCTGACCCGCAGGGCTATCGGCCCCGTGCCCGGTCGCAACCGTCCCGGCTTCAGCGCATCGGACCAGCGCAGCCATCCGGCCCTGGCCAGATGCATGACCAGGTGTGCGTCGCCGGCGCCGATGTCCAGGAACTTCCCCCGGCGAACGACGGCGGAGACCGGACCGGTGCCCAGCTCCGCGAGCGGGACGGCCGCGGTCTTCAACACCGAGAAGGAGAGCACCTCGACCTCGTCGATCCTCTTCGGCGGGACGCCGGGCGGCATGAGCTTGAGCCGCAGGAAGTCGGCGAGACCCTGCACTTCGGGCATCTCGGGCATGGGCCCACCTTAGCCCGGTTGACACCCCGGCGGGACGGCGGGAAAGTGAAATGGACGACGGGCCACCGCCGCCCCGACACCGCCCGAAGGAAACCCCACCATGCCCACATCGGCACGCCTATCCATCCAGGACATCGACCCGGCCGCCTACCAGCCCATGTTCGCCCTGGAGAAGTACATCCACGCCGGGAACCTCGGGGAGGACCTGCTGGCCCTGGTCAAGATCCGCGCCTCGCAGATCAACGGCTGCGCCTACTGCCTGGACATGCACGCCCGCGAGGCGCGCACCGCGGGAGTGGACGAACGCCGCCTCGACGTCCTCGCCGGGTGGCACGAGGCGCCCGACCTCTATTCGGCCCGCGAACAGGCGGCCCTCGCCCTGGCCGAGGAGGTCACCCTCATCGGCGAAGGCGGCGTCTCCGACGAGACCTGGAACCGGGCCACCGCGGAGTTCGGCGACCAGGACATCGTCGTGCTCATCATGGCGATCTGCGCCATCAACGCGTGGAACCGGATGGCCATCACCACCCGCCAGCCGCTGCCTGGGCTGCCGGCCGCCGGCACGTCGACATCATGAGCACCGGGCTGCTCAGCGCCGCGCTCGAGCGCGAACACCGCGAGATCGACGGCGGCATCGAGGCC
Source organism: Arthrobacter sp. JSM 101049 (assembly GCF_041679245.1). Classification (NCBI taxonomy): domain Bacteria; kingdom Bacillati; phylum Actinomycetota; class Actinomycetes; order Micrococcales; family Micrococcaceae; genus Arthrobacter; species Arthrobacter sp. JSM 101049. The sequence continues at coordinate 238,280 of NZ_JBGFFC010000003.1, forward strand.
TTCACCGCCGGAACCGCCACCGGAGTGTACGACGACGGCGCCCTGCTGGCCGCACTGTCCGCCCTGCGCCGGCACATCTACCTCGAGGAGGCGTTCCTCTTCCCGCCCCTGCGTGGGGCCGGGCTCATGATGCCGGTCATGGTCATGGAACGCGAACACGGCGAGCTCTGGGACCTGATGGACACCGTCACCGACCTGCACGACGGCGGCGCGGCACCTGCCGAGCTCGTCTCCACCTGCACCGAGCTGCTCTTCGCCCTGGACCGGCACAATTCGAAGGAGGAACCGATCATCTACCCGCAGGCCGACGCCGCCCTGGACGCATCCACCACCGCCAACCTGCAGGATTTCATCGCCTCCGGCACCACGCCCGACGGGTGGGTCTGCGCCCGCGCGGGAGCCTGACGGCCCCCTTGCCCAGGGTGCCCCCTGGGCGTCGAAGGGAACGGCCTACCGCAACGCCTTCTGCCCCGGGCATTGCGCCGTCACCACACGTTGGATCGCATCGCGCTCGGCTGGGGTGACCCACAGGCCGTACTTCGCCTTCACCGCGGTCTGCCGTGCGACGTAGGCGCAGCGGTAGGACTTGCGCGGCGGCAGCCAGGTCGCGGCGTCGCCGTCGCCCTTGGAGGCGTTGGTGGGTCCATCGACGGCGAGGAGGTTCAGCGGGTCGTTGGCCAGCGCGATGCGCTGGTCGGCCCCCAGTTGCTGGGCGCCCTTCTGCCAGGCATCGTACAAGGCGACGACGTGGTCGATCTGCACGGCGTTGCTTGTCCCCTGCCCGCGGACGAAGTTGATGAACGTGCCGGTGTAGGGGTCGTTGAGGATGCCCGAGGTGATGATGCACCCCTGGGTCCCCTGCCGGGCCACGACGGAGGTCAGGTCGCGGCGCAGGATGTCGTTGCGCCCGTCGCAGCCGTTGCGGTCCGGGTCCTTCCACCCGGACCCGAAGTTCGAGCGCTCATACCCGGTTTTCGGTGCCCTGCCCTTGACGGGCAGGCTCGCCAGTTGGGCCAGGACGGTTCCCGCTGCTGGACCCGTGGCTGGTTTTTTCGGCGCAGGTGCGGCTGGCTTCTGCGTTGCCGGAGCGGACCGCTTACGCGCAGGTGTCTGCGCCTCGGTCGACGCGGTCTTCTCCTGCGGCGGTGCGTGCGTCGCGGAAGGAGCAACCGATGATGGCGGAACGGTGGGGGCCTCGGACCAGACGACGAGTGGACCCGGTGCCGCGGATTCCGTCGTGATGACGATTGGGCCGGCCTGCTGCGGGGCACCGGTGTCCCCGCAGCCTGCCAAACCCAGTCCGAGGGCTCCGGCCAGGAGAATGCCAAGCAACCGTCGTCCACCGCCGACCGCGCTTCCGTGGGCGCTAGTGTCTACTCGCAACCGACACCGTCTCCATTGCGATCGAGCTTGCGGCTGTACCCGGGTTCACCCACGTGGATGGGATCCGCCCCGGCGGCCCGCACGGCGTCGCAGTTCTGGTAGTACACCAACGTCGACACCGGCTTCTTCGGCGCCGCCGGCTGCGCGACGCTGGCCTGCTTGCGGGCAGCGGCGGCCTTCTCGGCAGCCCGCTTTTCGGCGTCCCGTGCGGCTTGCGCCTTGCGGGCGCTCTCCTGCTGCGCCGCCTTCTGGGCCTGCGCCTTCTGTGCCTTCTTCTCGGCGGCGACCTTTTTCGCGGCGGCCACCTTCTCGGCCTTGAGCTTCGCGGCGGCCTTTCCGCGGGCGGCTTCCCTGGCTTCGGCTTCCTTCGCCTCGGCAGCCGCCTTGGCTGCCGCAGCCTTCTCGGCTTCGGCCTTGGCCTCGTCGGCCGCCTGCTGGGACGCCAGGGCGGCCGCCGCCGCCTCCGCCTTCTCATGGTCGGCTGCCGCAACCCAGACGAATAACCCGGTGTCGCTCGCGTCGCAGTAGTTGCTTTCCCCGTCCTGCGTCATGACGAGTTGGTCGTCATCGCAGGCCTGACCCACGAAACTGGCCAATTCCGGCTCCGCGCTTGCGGCCGGGGTTTCCTGGGTGGCGGCCTCGGCAGCTGGCGAGGGGGAGGTCTCCGACGCACCACCGACGGCAGCGGCGACGGCCACCAGCACAAACGCTGCGCCGGCGACTGCGGCTGCCGCTTTGCGGTGCGGGATTCTGGCCCAACGGGCACGTCCGATCAGCAGCACCACCAACGCAAACAACAGCACCAAGACGCCCAGGAATGCAACGACCCCGGGCGCTGCGATGAGCAGGACCACCAGGAGGACGGCGGCCACGGCGAGCGCGATCCAATTCGGTCGCGGGCGGTTGCTCTTCGGGGCAGGCTGAAGCCCCGATGGTGCGGTCATGTTGTCCCCCGGGGGATGAATCGATCAGACGCCCCACATCATATGCGGGCACTTGAACCTTGCCCGCCTATCCCGGTAACGATCGGGCGACAGTCGCGGGGGGGGCAGTGGCCGTTCGTCAGTCGTCGAGGTCGACGACCTCGAACTCGAGCAGGTCCATGCCGGTGGCCACGGGGGCGCCCTTGGAGTGGTCGTGCGGGGCGCGCTGGTCCCGCCAGGTCTCGAAGTCCTCGCGGGTGGCCCACTGTGTGTAGACGAAGTAGCGGTCCTCACCGGCGACCGGGCGCAGCAACTGGAACCCCTCGAAGCCCGGCTGGCCGTCCACGGAATGCTTGCGGGCGGCGAAGCGCTTCTCGAGTTCCGACCCGGCCTCGACGGGGACCTTCAGGGCATTGATGACGACGACGGACACAGCGCTCCTTCCCGGCCCGGCACCTCCGGGCCGCTCATGATTCCACGCTAGCGCAGCAGCCCGGCTGCCGCCGTCGCCCCGGTCACGCTCGGGCGCGTCACAACATGTGTCATGGTGTCCCCGATGAGATAACGCTGGTCGACCGGAGTCCGTGACGGCTATTCCTCGTCGGAGGCCTGCGGCGGGTCGGTGGCGGCCCTGCGGCCCGTGGTCCGCCCGGTGTGGCTCGACGCGGTCCGATCACCCACGATGCCCTCCTCGGTCCCGGGCCCTGCCTCCCCGTCCAGTTCCTGCAGCCTGAAACGGGCGTGGAGGATGTCGCCGATGAACAGGTCGTACAACAGGATGCCGATCAGGCCTCCGACGATGGGTCCGACGATCGGAACCCAGAAGTACCAGCTGAATGAACCGTCGACCGTCCCCGGCAGCGCCGTGTCACCCCATCCGGCCATCCACGCGAAGAGACGGGGGCCGAAGTCGCGCGCGGGGTTGATGGCATATCCGGCATTGGCGCCGAAGGAGATGCCGATGGCCGCCACGCCGAATCCGATGATGAGGGGGCCGAGGTTCGCCTTCACGCCGGTATTGCGCAGGTCCACGACCGCGGCGATGATCATCAGCAGTAGCGCGGTGCCGACGACCTGGTCGAGCAGCGGCCCCCAACTGCTTCCGTCGTAGTAGGGGGCGGGGAAGGTGGCGAAGATCGAGTAGGTGGCTAGCCCCCCGACGGCATCCCGCGCGGTCTTCGTAGCCTGATTGAATGCATCGATGGCCTGCCAATACACGGCGTAGACCAGCGCGGCCGCGGCAAACGCACCGACGACCTGCGCGATGATGTAGGGCCCCACCTTCTTCCACGCGAACTTGCGCCGGACCGCGAAGGCCAGCGTCACGGCAGGATTGAGGTGGGCACCGCTGACTCCGCCGGCGATGTACACGCCGAAGGCCACAGCGAACGCCCACCCCCAGGCGATCAGCATCCAGTCGCCGGTTCCCTGGAAGAAGACGTCCGGTGCAGCGGTGCGGCCCGATCCCGGCAAGCCGGCAACCGCCATGGCGACGGAGCCGTCCCCCAGCAGGATCAAGACGAAGGTCCCCAAGAACTCCGCCAGGGCTTCTCCCCAGGTGCCGCCGAGCCGTTTGAGCCCGCTTCCGTTGCGAACTGCGCCCCGCAGCGTGCTTCGAATCGGAACGATGTCACTCACGTTGAACCTCCTCGGAAAATCCGCTGCCGGGCACCATGTGTGCAGGGACCTACGGACGTGGTCGAAGAATAACTCTCGCCGGTGCGGTTCGCTAGGGGGGCGTTGTACGCGACCCGGCCCGCTGCCCGGTCGCAACCACTTAAGAGGGCTACTGGTCTCTTGTGCCAAGAGGGGATCGGTGTGACGCTAGGGTCAGTCAACGGTTTTGGAGGCCCACGTGAATTCATCCAGTTCCGCCCTGACTCCGCAATCGCGCACCACGGCCCTGGAGGCCATGCGCGCGACCACGGCGGCAGAGCCACTTGACGTCCTGGTCATCGGCGGTGGCGTTACCGGTGCGGGGACCGCTCTCGACGCGGTCACGCGTGGGCTGAAGACCGCAGTCGTCGAGGCTCAGGATTGGGCCTCGGGGACCTCCAGCCGCTCCAGCAAGCTGGTGCACGGCGGTCTCCGCTACCTCCAGATGCTCGATTTCCACCTGGTCCACGAGGCCCTCACTGAACGCGACCAGCTGATCTCGAAGCTGGCGCCACATTTGGTCCGCCCGGTCTCGTTCCTCTACCCCCTCGAACACCGCATCTGGGAACGCGGCTACGTCGGCGCCGGAATCGCACTGTACGACACCTTGGCCAGCCTGACCCCCGGACGACGCGCCCTGCCATTGCACCAGCACCTGTCACGGAAGGGAATGAACCGCCTCTTCCCCGACCTGCGCCACGACGCAGCGGTGGGTGCCCTGCGCTATTGGGACGCCTCGGTGGACGATGCCCGGCTGGTGAGCACCCTCGTGCGTACTGCAGCCTCGCACGGCGCCCAGGCAGCCAGCAGGACGCAGGTCATCGACCTGACGCGTGATGGACAAGGCCGCATCGACGGCGCACACTTGCGTGACCTGGAAACCGGAGAGGAGCTGCGCGTGCATGCCCGCCATGTCATCAACGCAACCGGGGTCTGGACGGAGGAGACGGAGGCCCTGGCCGGCGGGACCGGTGGACTGCGGGTTCTGGCGTCCAAAGGCGTACACATCGTGGTGCCCCGCGAACGCATTTCCGGCGAGGCCGGGCTGATCCTGCAAACCGAGAAGAGCGTGCTCTTCGTCATCCCCTGGTCTCGCTACTGGATCATCGGCACCACCGACACCCCCTGGAAACAAGAACTCCAGCACCCCGTCGCCACCTCCGCCGACATCGACTACATCCTGGAACACGCCAACAGCGTCCTGGCCCGACCCCTGACCCGGGCCGACATCATCGGCACCTGGGCCGGCCTGCGCCCGCTCCTGCAGCCCGGCACGAAGGAAGGCACCTCTTCGGCCAAGGTATCCCGCGAGCACACCACGGCCTCGCCGACCCCTGGCCTGACCGTTATCGCCGGCGGCAAGCTGACAACCTACCGCGTCATGGCCGAGGATGCAGTGGACTTCGCCCTGGGCCCCGAGGCAAGAAAAAACCCTTCGGTCACCAGCAACGCCCCCCTCGTGGGAGCCGTCAACCTCGACGTCCAACGAAACTGGAGCCGGACCTACGCCCGCACGTACGGATGGTCGGAAGCGGTGGTCGACCACCTTCTGCACCGGTACGGCTCTTTGATCACCGACATCGTCGATCTCTGTGCCGGGGACGAATCCCTGGCCCGGCCTTTGGAACATGCACCGGCCTACCTTCGCGCCGAGATCAGCTATGCGGCCAGCCACGAGGGCGCACTGCACCTCGAGGACGTCATGCTGCACCGCACCCGCCTGAACTACGAGGTCGCCGACCGGGGCCTGGCTGCCCTGGAGGAAATCTCCCTGCTGATGTCCGGGGTCCTAGGCTGGGACGAGGACCGGCGTCGGCATGAAGTGCAGTCCTATACCGCCCGGGCAATGGCGGAAGCGGCGGCCGAGTCGGAGCCGGATGACGCGTCCGCCGAGACCACTCGGCTGCGCGCCAAGGACCTCGCTCCACTGGCTCCCCTGGGACCGCCACCCGAAGCCGGGGTGAAACCCGGGTCTTCCCCGCAGTCCCCTGGCGCTGCAGGTCCCGTTGGCACCTAGCCCGGGCCGGATGCGTCCAGTCTGCACGCACAGTGTCCGCAGGCGCACCGCCCCACCCAATCCCCTCCATGGATCCGCATTCTGCCGTCGCGTGCACCGGCCCGGCGTCCCAGAGTCCCCTGCCGGTGCACCGACGTCGGCACGCACCCCGGTCAGCCGCCTGCCCCGGCAGACCTCGCACCTGCGATCACCCCACCACAACGATCAGGAGCTGCCATGAGCACCCAGTACGTCCTTGCCATCGACCAGGGCACCACCAGTTCGCGCGCCATCGTCTTCACCCACGAGGGGACCATCCACTCGGTCGGCCAGCTCGAGCACGAGCAGATCTTCCCCCGGGCCGGCTGGGTGGAGCATAATCCCGAACAAATCTGGAACAATGTCCGCGAAGCCGTCGGCCAGGCCTTGACCCGCGGCAACATCGCCCACCAGGACCTCGTCGCCGTCGGCATCACCAACCAACGCGAAACCGCGGTGGTCTGGGACAAGACGACCGGCAAGCCCGTCTACAACGCCATCGTCTGGCAGGACACGCGCACCCAGAAGATCGTGGAGGAACTCGGCGGCAGCGACGGCGCTGACAAATACAAGTCGCGCGTGGGTTTGCCCCTGGCCACCTACTTTTCCGGTCCGAAAATCAAGTGGATCCTCGACAACGTGGACGGGGCGCGGGAAGCAGCGGAGCGCGGTGACCTGCTCTTCGGCAACACCGACACCTGGGTGCTGTGGAACATGACCGGAGGCACCGAGGGCGGGGTCCACGTCACCGACGTCACCAACGCCTCGCGTACCATGCTCATGAACATCGACTCGCTGACGTGGAACGAGGACATCGCCGCGGACATGGGAATCCCGATGTCCATGCTGCCGGAGATTCGTTCATCATCCGAGGTTTACGGGCACGGCCGACAACGCGGCATGGTCCCGGACGTTCCGATCGCCGGCATCCTGGGAGACCAGCAGGCAGCGACGTTTGGCCAGGCCTGCTTCCAGAAGGGTGCCGCGAAGAACACCTACGGCACCGGCAACTTCATGTTGCTGAATACCGGAACCGAGCCGGTCGCCAGCAAGAACGGGCTCCTGACGACCGTGTGCTACAAGATCGGCGACGCTCCACAGGTGTACGCCCTGGAGGGGTCGATTGCCGTCACCGGGTCGCTGGTACAGTGGTTGCGGGACAACCTGGGGCTTTTCGAGGAAGCCCCGGACATCGAGTACTACGCGCACAAGGTCCAGGACAACGGGGGCGCCTACTTCGTCCCCGCCTTCTCCGGTCTGTTCGCCCCGCACTGGCGGTCCGACGCCCGCGGCGCCCTGGTGGGCCTGACGCGATTCGTGAACAAGAACCACATCGCCCGGGCCGCCTTGGAGGCAACGGCCTTCCAATCCCGCGAGGTACTGGACGCCATGAACGCCGACTCCGGCGTCGACCTCACGGAACTGCGGGTGGACGGGGGCATGGTCGCCAACGAACTGCTGATGCAGTTCCAGGCCGACATCCTCAACGTGGACGTGGTACGGCCCGAGGTGGCCGAGACCACGGCCCTGGGTGCCGCCTACGCCGCGGGCATCGCCGTCGGCTTCTGGGACGGGGAGGACGACGTCATCGCGAACTGGCGCGAAGGCAAGCGCTGGAGCCCGAGCATGGATCCGGGCGAGCGAGACCGGCAGTACCGCCTCTGGAAGAAAGCCGTCACCAAGACGCTGGACTGGGTCGACGACGACGTCCAGTAGTTTCCCTGGGGCGGTGGGCCGCAGCCCACCACGGTTCGGAAAGGAAGATGATTAGTCGGCTTCACGGGAATCAACCACGCTGGGGAACCACTCGAACACACTTCGGAAAGGTCTAGAACACCATGGCTGAAAACAGGGCTGTCGCCTACAAGGGAACTGGCAAGGTCGAGGTCATCGACGTCGACTACCCCACCTTCGAACTGAAGGACGGGCCGGGCGTCCACCCGGACAACGTGGGCCGCAAGGTGCCGCACGGGGCCATCCTGCGCACCGTCGCCACGAATATCTGCGGCTCCGACCAGCACATGGTGCGTGGCCGGACCACCGCGCCCCTCGACCTGGTGCTGGGGCACGAGATCACCGGCGAGGTCGTCGAGGTCGGTTCCGACGTCGAGTTCATCAAGGTCGGCGACATCTGCTCGGTGCCGTTCAACATCTCCTGTGGTCGCTGTCGCAATTGCAAGGAGCGCAAGACCGGCATCTGCCTGAACGTGAACCCCGACCGCCCAGGCAGCGCCTACGGCTACGTCGACATGGGTGGATGGGTCGGAGGCCAAGCCGAATACGTGCTGGTCCCTTACGCCGACTGGAACCTGCTCAAGTTTCCCGACCGGGACCAGGCCCTCGAGAAGATCATGGACCTGACCATGCTCTCGGACATCCTGCCCACCGGATTCCACGGCGCCGTCAGCGCCGGGGTCACCGTCGGATCCACGGTCTACGTGGCCGGGGCAGGCCCCGTGGGGCTGGCAGCGGCGGCGAGTGCGCGCCTGCTCGGCGCCGCCGTTGTCATCGTGGCAGATATGAACGACGACCGCCTGGCCCAGGCCCGGACCTTCGGGTGCGAGACGATCAACGTCGGGGACGGCGATCCGGCGGACCAGATTGAGCAGCTCCTCGGTGTCCCGGAAGTCGACTGCGGCGTCGACGCCGTCGGCTTCGAGGCGCGCGGCCACGGCGGGGGCAAGGACGCGAAGGAGGCCCCGGCCACGGTGCTGAACTCGCTGATGGACCTCACCGCTGCCGGCGGCTCGCTGGGCATCCCGGGGCTGTATGTGACCGGGGACCCCGGAGCGGCCGACGAGGCGGCGCAGAAGGGCTCGTTGTCGCTGTCGCTGGGCACAGGCTGGGCGAAGTCGCTGTCCTTCACCACCGGGCAATGCCCGGTGATGAAGTACAACCGGCAGCTGATGATGGCCATCCTGCACGACAGGATCCACATCGCCGAAGCGGTCAACGCCAAGGCGATCGCCCTCGATGACGCCCCCCGCGGCTACGCCGAGTTCGATGCCGGCGCCGCCACCAAGTACGTGCTGAACCCGAACGGCTACATCAAAGCCTGACCGGCCCACACTGGCTGGCGGGGGTGCGCACGCAAAAGCTTCCGGTGCCCCCGGGACGGCCGATAGGTTGAATGCGGGTTCCGGAACCTATGCGCCGGAACCGTCCAGGGGCCCGTCCCACACATCCCTGTTACGGGCGGGCCCCTTCACCTGGACCATTTCCCTGGCACGAACTCGACGGATAGGACAACCGTGGAAACCGCCGTTGTCATCATCGACATGCAGTGTGGGTACTTCGAGAACGGCGACCTGACCGAACAACGCGACCAGCTGGTCTCCGCCAACAACGACCTGCTGCGCCTCGCCTGCGAACACGACCTGCCCGTGTACGTGGTGGTGACCGAGCATGCCCGCAACGGCACCACCTGGACCCTGAGCATGCTCGACGACGGCCAGGGCTACATGTTCGCCGGTTCCGAGCAGGCCGCGCTCGTGCCCGGCTTGGACGTCGGGGATGCCCACACCGTCACCAAGATTCGCGACAGTGCCTTCCATGGCACCGATCTGGCCCAACGGCTGCGCCTGCACGGCATCACCCGCCTGGTCCTGGCCGGGGTGTCCGGGCAGAACTGCGTGGCCCGCACCGGCGCCGATGCCTTCGCCCTGGACTTCCGAGTCGCCTACGCCCGCGACGCCATCGGCTCCACGGACCCACAGCGCGGCCGGGAAGCGCTGGACCTGCTCGGCGAAGAACAGCGCCAGCCCCAACTCGGGCTGGAGGAACTGCGGGACTGGATCCGCTGACGACCTCCCGGCGAACCGCGTCCGACTAGCGCCTCGGCTACTTCTTCGTGATCAGTCCCTCGGAGAGCATCCAGTCATAGGCGACGTCCGCGGGCTCCTCGCCCTTGACGTCGACCCGCAGGTTCAATTCGCGCATCACGTCATCGGTCAGCAGTGGCGAGACCTGGGAGAAGACCTCGCGCAACTGCGGGTACTCCTGCAGTGTCTCGGTGTTGTAGACAGGTGCCGCGTTGTAGGCGGGGAAGAACTTGCGGTCGTCCTCCAGCACCACCAGGTCCAGTGACTTGATGCGTCCGTCGGTGGTGAAGACCTCGCCGAAGTTGCAGTCCCCGTTGTCGGTGGCCGAGTACACGGCACCGGTGTCGTAGATGCCGATGTTGCCGTCCGGCACGCCCTTCGGCGAACCCCGTTCGAGCCCGTAGGCCTCGAGCATCGGGTTGAATCCGTCGGGCCGCGAGTTGAATTCGGCCTCCAGGCAGAAGGTGCGCTGCTTGACCGGCAGGTCCGCGATCTGCGAGAGCTTGCTGATGCCGCCGAGCTTCTCCACCGCTTCGCGGCGCACGGCGAAGGCGTAGGTGTTGTTCAGCGGTGCGGGAGCGCCCCAGGTCAGTCCGTTGCCCAGGTCCTCGTCGTGGACGGCCTGCCACTGCTCCTGCTTGTCCGGGATGCCTTCGGAATGGCCGAGGTAGGTGATCCAGGCGGTCCCGGTGTATTCCCAGGTGAAGTCCGCCTGGTGGGAGACCATCAGCTCGCGCACCGGCTGGCTGCCGGGCACGTTGGTCAGGTCGGTGACCTTGAACCCGGCGGTCTTGGCGGCCAGGACAGCGATCTTGCCCAGGATCAGCTGTTCGGTGAAGTTCTTCGAGGTGACCGTCAGCTTGGCGTTCTGGGGCAGCCCGTCAATGTGCTCGATCGTGCCCGGCCCGGCATCCGGGACATAGGAGGCTGCGGGCTGCAGCCCGCATCCGGCCAGCAGCCCGGCGATGGACAGGGCCGCCGCGGAGGCGAGCAGCCGCCGTCGTACTCGGGGGAATCGGGTGGGTGTGGCCATGGCCTAGAGTCCCTTCGGGCGGGCGATGTGCTCGACGAGCCGGCCCAGCCAGTCGACGATCAGGGCCAGCAGGGCGACCAACAGCGAGCCGGCCACCAGCACGGTGGTGAGGTTCAGGTTCACCCCGGTGGTGATGAGGATGCCCAGGCCGCCGCCGTTGATGAACGTGGCCAGCGTGGCGGTGCCCACCAGCAGGACCAGGGCGGTGCGGATGCCCGCGAGCATGACCGGCACGGCCAGCGGGAGCTCGACCTTCCACAGCACGGCGCCGGCGCTCATGCCCATGCCGCGGCCGGCCTCGATGAGGCGCTCGTCGACCTGGCGCAGCCCGACCATGGTGTTGCGCAGCACCGGCAGGATCCCGTAGCCGACCAGGGCGATGATGGAGGCCCAGAAGCCGAAGCCGACCCAGAAGGCCAGCAGCACGACCAGGCCGATGGCGGGGGCCGCCTGGCCGAAGTTGGCGATGGCCACGATCGGGCCGCTGGCCTTGCGCAGGGGTCCGCGGGTCAGGAGGATGCCCAGCGGAATGGCGATGACCAGCACGATCACCGTGGCGACGATCGTCAGCTGCAGGTGTTCGAGCGTGTAGCCCCACAGGGCGTCGGGTGCCAGCGTCGCGCGTTCGGTGGCCGAGAGGTCGGCGGTCGCGAGCCAGACGAGCACGAGCCCGAGGGCGATGAGGATGCCGACGATCTGCCACACCAGCGGCTTCGCCGAGGGGCCGGACCGCCGGGGCACGAATCCGGTGCCGTCGGGGTCGGCCGGAGCGGCCGGAGCGGTCGGAGGGGCCGGAGCGGTCTCCTGGTTGCGGTTTTCGGTGGCGCTCATGGCTGCGCGCCCTCGTCGCGGGCGTCGGCTGCCCCCGCCGGCACCTCGGTGTCGAGGGCCTCTGCCACGGCGGTGGTGGGGATGGCCCCGCTGTTCAGGCCCACGGGCGAATCCGCATCCCCCTTGGCCGCTTCCTGAGCGGCGCGGATGGACTCCATGACGGTGTCGACCGTGACCAGACCGAGGAAGGCATCGCGGCGGCCGGTGACGATGGCGGCGCTGACGCTGCCGACGAGCATGACGTCGAGGGCATCGTTCAGCGTTGAGCGGTCCGAGACGACCGAGAGGTTGGCATCGACCTGGTCGGTGATGACCTGCATGCGGCTGAGCTGCCGGCGTGAGAGCCACTGGATGGGCCGCTTGCGGGAATCGACGATGACCGCATTCTGGTGGCCCGCACCCTGCAGCCGGGAGAGCACGTCGGACGCGGTGTCTCCGGGGACGGCGGTGACGGCCTCCTCGAGGCGGACGTCGTGGACGCGGTTGAGGGTCAGCTGCTTGAGCCCGGCGCCGAAGCCGATGAAGTTCTCGACGAACTCGTTGGCCGGGTTGGCCAGGATGCGTTCCGGCGAATCGTACTGGACCAGCTGGGCGCCTTCGTTGAACACGGCGATCCAGTCGCCGAGCTTGACCGCTTCGTCGAAGTCGTGCGTGACGCAGACGATCGTCTTCTGCAGTTCCGACTGGATGTTGATCAGTTCGTCCTGCAATCGCTGGCGGGTGATCGGGTCCACCGCGCCGAAGGGCTCGTCCATGAGCAGGATGGGCGGGTCGGCCGCGAGCGCCCGGGCCACGCCGATGCGCTGCTGCTGGCCGCCGGAAAGCTCCTTGGGGTAGCGGCCGCGGTAGGTGGCCGGATCCAGCGAGACGAGCTCGAGCAGTTCGTCGACGCGGGCGGCGATGCGCTGCTTGTCCCACCCGAGCATCTTCGGGACCAGCCCGATGTTGGACGCCACGGTCATGTGGGGGAAGAGGCCGCCGGCCTGGATGACGTAGCCGATCTTCCGGCGCAGCTTGTCGCCGTCCATGCCGGTGACGTCCTCGTCGTTGATGACGATGCCCCCGCCGGTCGGTTCGATGAGCCGGTTGATCATCTTCAGCGTCGTCGTCTTGCCGCAGCCGGAAGGACCGACGAACATGACGATCGAGCCGGCGGGGATCTCCAGGGTCAGACCGCCGACGGCGGGCTGGGACTGGCCCGGGTAGCGCTTGGTCACCTCCTGCAACAGGATGGAGGCGCCGGTCACGCCTTCCGGGGTGTCCTGGGTGGATGTTTGCAGATCAGACACGGATACCTCGCGGTGTGGTGAGACGACCCAGGCCGACGAGCAGCAGGTCGAGGATGAAGGCCAACAGGATCACGCCGACGACGCCGACGACCACCGATTCGAAGGCGTTGGCGCCGCCGAGCCGGGACAGACCGGAAAAGATGAAACCGCCCAGACCCGGGCCGAGCGAATAGGCGGCGATGGCGGCCACGCCCATGACCATCTGGGCCGAGACGCGTACGCCGGTGAGGATGACAGGCCAGGCCATGGGGATCTCCACGGTGGCCAGGGTGCGGAACCGGCTCATGCCGATGCCGCGGGCGGATTCAACGGTGGCCGCCGGGATGCCGGCCAGCCCGACGACTGCGTTGCGCAGGATGGGCAGTGCCGCGAAGAACGTCACCACCGTGACGGCCGGCGGGACGCCGAAGCCCATGGGGGCGATCAACAGGCCGATCATGGCGAAGGACGGGATGGTCAGGCCGATCGCGGAGACGCTGTTCGCGGTGGAGCTGGCCACCTTGCTGCGGTAGACCAGGGCCGCGATGACGACGGCGATGACCGTCGCCAGGATCAGGCACTGGACGACCAGGCTGAAGTGCTGCCAGGAGGCAAAGAGTATTTGGCGATATCTGTCGCCGACGAATTCCCACACGTTCAGACCCTCTTCACCCTGTTTCGACCCTCTGACGGAGGCGGATCGGAGCCGCCTTCGTGGTTCCCCACGGTAACGGGGGCGCGGCGGATCCGAGGCAGCCGGACGGCCCCTGCCCCATTCCGTTACCCACTCGTAACCTTCTGCGACGCGGACCCCTGAGGCCGGCTCCTCCCCTCAGGCGCGGCCCTTGAGGATGAGATGCCAGTAGATCTGGGGGAAGACATGACGGTCCACAACCCACTGCCAGCGTCGTTCCTTGGCCATCCGCAGCCACGGATAGCTCGGCATCGGTTCGAGGTCGGGCCCGAATTCGGCGAAGAACGCGGTGCCACGGCTCAGCGTGAACGGGCACACGGAGTACCCGTTGTAGCGCGCCGGTGGCATCCGGCCCTCCAGGGCAGCCCGCAGGTTCCGGTCGACGACCTTGGTCTGTTTGCGCAGTGCCCCGCCGGACTTCGAATTGGACGTCCCGGCTGCATCCCCCAACGACCAGACGTTGGGGTATCGCCGGTGGCGCAACGTCGCATCGTCAACCTCCACGAACCCGGCGTCGTCGTCGTCAGCGGGCAGGGTGGTGGCCTTCAGCCAGTCGGGTGCCGATTGCTGCGGCTCCACGTGCAATAGGTCGTAGGCGATCTCCCGCGACCCGGTGGGGCCTTCCAACCGCAGCCGGCAGGCAGCGGCGTCGACGGAGACGAGGCGGCTCGAGGGCAGCAGGGTGATGCCGTACTCGGCGATCTTGCGCTCGAGTTCGGCATCCACATCGGGCATGCCGAAGACCTTGGGCGTGGCCACGACCATGTACACGTCGATGTCCTCGAGGACGCCTTGTTCCCGCCAGTAGTCGCAGGCCATGTAGGCGATCTTCTGCGCTGCCCCAGAACACTTCGCCGGGCCTGGCGGCTGGGTGAAGACCGCGGTCCCGCGGCGCAGGCCCCGCACCAGCTCCCACGTGGCGGGCACCAGCGCGGCATCGTAGTTGGAGGTGCCGTGCACCCCGTCCATGGCCGCACGCAGCCCCGGAACGGCCTGCCAGTCCAGCTGCACGCCGGGGCACACCACCAGTTGGTCGTAGGCGATCCGGCGGCCGTCGTCGAGAATGACGGCATCCTCCTCGGGCCGGATCCCGGAGACGGCCCCCTGGATCCAGCGGGCACGGCGGGGCATCACTGCGGCTTGTGGCCGTTGTGCCTCCTCCATCCCCGCTGCCCCGGCGCCGACATGCGAGAACAACGGCTGGAAGTAGTGCGTGGAACGCGGTTCGATGATCGCGACATCTCGTACTTTCTTCCGCAGCAGACGAGCTGCCAGCGAGATTCCCGCATTCCCGCCGCCTACCATGACGATCCGGTGGTGTTCGTCCATGTCGCTCCACCTTCCCTGCTGGTCCGCCGTATGCTTCCCGGCCACCCAACCACTGTTCACCGGCGCGGGCAAGGAAAAACGGGCACTTCCGCTGGGGCTCAGCAGGAGGCGGAACGGGGTCACTTCGTCATGTGGTCGCCTCATGCGAACAGTATTCTTCTCGACATTGGCTCTCCTGGCCTTGGGCCTGACCTACATGATCATCATCGGCTTCTCGGGACGGTAGGGCGACGATGCGACAGAAAATCCACCGCCAGGGCCTGAGCATCGTCTTCGGGGCCCTGTTCCTGTTGACCCGGCTCGGCCAGTCCTTCGCCGGGCTGGCCGACCACAACGAGACGCGGCTGAGCCACGGAGGCCAGGTGTCCGGTTACCTGGACTTCATCACCTCCTCCGACTTCATCGTCGACGTCGCCGAGAACTGGCAGTCGGAGTACCTGCAGTTCTTCCTCTTCATCCTGGCCACCGTCTGGCTGGTGCAGAAGGGTTCGCCGGAGTCGAAGAAGGTCGGCGATGCCGGTCTGGGCACCGACGAGGAACAGCTCGTCGGCGAGTACGCGAAGCCCAACTCCCCCGCGTGGGCGAAGGTCGACGGCTGGCGCCGGGTCCTCTTCTCCAATTCGCTGCTGCTGGTGATGGGTGCGGTGTTCCTGCTCTCCTGGTGGGCGCAGTCCCTGGCCGGGGTCGTGGTCTACAACGAGACGCAGATGGAGCACGGGCAGGACACCGTGACCTGGGCCGGCTATGTCATCTCGGCCGACTTCTGGAACCGGACGCTGCAGAACTGGCAGTCCGGGCTGCTGGCCGTGGGCAGAATGGTGACCCTGTCGATCTTCCTGCGCCAGCGCGGTTCCTCGGAGTCCAAACCCGTTGGCACGCCGTACGACGAGACCGCCACGGAAGGCGAGTAGCACCCGCGGCCGCCGGGGCTGGAAGCCGGGTCCCGGCGACGTACGCGGGCAGCGAAAGACTGCACTTTCCCTTGCCTGCCCCGGGGGCCGATGACAGGGTAGCGGTATTGACTCCCCTCTGAAAGGAGCACCACACATGGCTGACCTAGCCGGTAAGAAGATCCTTGCGGTTGTCTCCAACCGCGGCGTCGAGCAGGACGAGCTCAAGGTGCCCGTGGACCGCCTCCGCGGCGCCGGGGCACAGGTCACTGTCGCGGCCCCCGAGTCCGGGGACGTCCAGACGCTGGTGAGCGACTGGGATCTGGGCGAGAAGCTGCCCGTGGACGCCACGCTCACGGACGTGGGTGAAGCCGACTTCGACCTGCTGCTGGTTCCCGGCGGCACGTTGAACGCGGACAACCTGCGCCTGGACCCCGACGCGCAGCGCCTTGCGAAGGCCTTCGCCTCCTCCGGCCGCCCGATCGCCTCGATCTGCCACGGGCCCTGGCTGCTGGTGGAAACCGGGCTCGTCCGCGGCAAGACGCTGACCTCGTACACCTCGGTGAAGACCGACGTCGAGAACGCCGGCGGCACCTGGAAGGACGTCGAGGTCTTCCGCTGCCCCGCCGAGGGCTTCACGTTGATCACCTCGCGGAACCCGGGCGACCTGGACGCTTTCGTCGGTGCCATCGAGGACGAACTGTCCTCCTGAGCCCGTCCGCACACCCCCTTTGTCGACAGAAGGAGCACTTTCGTGGCCACCAAGAACACCACCCATGCCGGATACACCGTCCCGGGCCTGAGCCTGGAGGACGGACACCAGGTCGGCGACACCCTGCAGATGCGCCTCCACGCGCTCAACGACCTGCAGCTCACCCTCAAGCACGCCCACTGGAACGTCGTCGGACGCGACTTCATCGGCGTGCACGAGATGCTGGACCCGCAGATCGAGAAGGTCCGCGGCATGATCGACGCCATCGCCGAACGCATGGCCACCCTCGGCGTCTCCCCCAACGGCCTCGCCGGGGCCATGGTCAAGGCCCGGCCATGGGACGACTACGACATCCAGCGTGCGGGAACCGCCGAGCACCTGGCCGCCCTGGACGTGGTCTACAACGGTGTGGTGGAGAGCCACCGTGAGGCCCGCGCCACCGTGGAGGAACTCGACCCGGTGACCGAGGACCTGTTGATCGGCCAGATTGCGGAGCTGGAGTTGTTCCAGTGGTTCATGCGCTCGCACCTGGAGAACAGCCAGGGGCGACTGGACGACGCCGATGCCGGCACCGAAAAGGGCGCCGCCTCCTCGACGAAGTCCGGATCGAAGTCCTCCTCGAAGGGCTCCTCGAAGAAGTAGCCCCCCATGACGTGCTCCCGACATGGGGGTAGGAGCACGATGGCGGTCCATGGGCCTGGTGTCCATGGACCGTTTCCATGTGGCCATCCCTTTCCCTGACGCTGGCCTGCCGACTACGGCAGGCCAGCGTCAGGGAGACATTAGCTCCCACCGCTAGGAGGCAGGGTGTCTCCTGGCGGTGGGATGCCTTAGCTGTGCCGCGCCAACTGCCGGTGAGGTTGGCCTGCACGGTCGCCTTCGCCAGGCCCATCTCCAGTGCAATGCGAATCAGCGTGCGCTCCTTGGCCGCGAGGTCCGCCATTGCGTGAATGGACGCACGCTCCCGCCTCGGGAGACGGACCTCCGGAGACGGCCAAGGATCAGCTCCACGTGGGTCACGGTCTCTGAGCGCGTCACTTACCAGCGCGCCAAGCCCCGGGAGTGCGTGATCGTGTCGCTAAATCCGGCGTACCCAGCCCGTCCTCCGGCGAACTGGAAGAGGAAAGGCTCGCCAGTCAGAGGTCCAAGATCGTCCCCGCGGCGTCTGGGGCCATGCGAACACGGCCGATCCCGCACACGTCCTCGGCCGCTTCCCAACCGTCAGCGGCGAACGGTTGGAGAGTGGGCTCCTCCTGAAGGCGCCCAGAATCCCGGTTCCTTTGATCTTGCGGGGTCGCACGGCGGCTCTGCGTCCACAGAAACCGCTCTCAGGGTGAATTTCGGGCGATGCGTTTCTGTGCCGATCCGGGGATGCGTTGCGTGTGGATGTCGATTGCCTCATGCAGCAGGCGGGCCACCTGGATGACCTCGCCATGTTGACGATAGACCACGAAGTGACGCGGGTTGGCGATGCGTCGGGCCGTCGGGCTGACCTCGTTGCGGCAGGTTCTCAGATGCAGCGTGCGGATTCCGTGTCCGAGATCTTGCCGGTCGCGCGACCCTGGGCACTCGGGATCGCGGACGATGCTGACGAACGCCGCTTAGATGAGCGCTTCATATCCGTCTCTTACGGCTTCACCGAAGCGCATCACCGACCATTCGAGAATGTCATCGATGTCCGCTTCAGCATCTTCACCGAGGTCGAGCTGGAAGGTCACGCGCTCTTTGCGGCTGCCCGCTCGGTCGCCAGCCGTCCGCGCTCACGCAGGTAGTCGTCGAGGTCATCGACGGAGACGCGAGTACTGCGACCGGCGTCAAGGCTGGCTATTCCCTGGTTCACCGCAGCACGGAGTTCGCCGTCGCGAGCCTCATCGAACTCGTCGGTCGATTCGAGCGACGCGATCAGCTCCTGTGCGACTTCGGCGCGCTCGGCACGAGACAGCGCACGGGCCGCGTCAAGCACTTCAGTCAGGGTCAAGTTCATGTAGGTAGTTTACGCCGTGAACCGTGAAACCGGCAGGTACACGGAGCGACCTACAACCCCCGGTCACGGCCACTGTTCCGTAAGTTCTTCGCGAAACAGCAACCTGATCCTGAGTTGCTGCCCGCGGAGAACCTCGGCTTTCGGCAACACCCGGTAGCGTGAAACCGTGAACGTCCTCCGTACTGCCCGTGCCGCCTCCCGACTGCAGGCATCTCATCCTGCCTGGACGATGCTCCGTGCCCGAAATGCGGACACAGCGGTCGCGATCCTGGGGAATCATCTGGCCGGGGAGGAACGCCGGCTGGTAGCCCCCGTGCTCTTCGAAGAGGTCGACGCGGACCTCGAGGAACTCCGCGCCGAAGGATTCGACCTGCCGCAGACCGCGCAGGCATACTGCACCGAGTGGCGGAACCAACAGATTCTCATCCGCCGCTCCGCCGAGGAATCACGCGAGGAGACGTTCGAACTCTCCCCGGGCGCGCTCACGGCCATCCGCTTCGTCACCGACTTGGCCGAGCCACGCCAGAGCGTCACCGAGTCCCGGCTGGCGACCATCCAGGACCGGCTGCGCGAACTCGCCCGCGATACCGACCCGGATGCCGCTTCCCGATTGCAGGCCCTGTACACCGAGCGCGACCGCATCCAGGCGGAGATCGACCGGGTGGAATCAGGCGAGATCGACGTGCTCGCCCCGGACCGTGCATTGGAACGCATCCGGGACATCCTCGGCCTGGTCGAAGAGGTCCCGGCCGACGTCGCCCGGGTCCGCACGTCGTCGTGCACGGTTCCGGCTACGCGGTGGACCGCCTCGACCGGATCCCATGGGTGCGTGGCGCCGACGTCGTGTACTGGGGCGACCTGGACAGCCACGGCTTCGCGATCCTGAACCGGTTGCGCGCCCACGGTGTCACGGCGCGCTCTGTCCTCATGGACACCGCGACCCTGGATGCGTACGCGGACCTCTGCGTACCCGAACCCGCGCCCTCGACCGCGACGCTGGAGTACCTGACCACTGCCGAGCGCGACACCCTCGGGCTGCTCGCCGAACGCGGCAACGTGCGCCTGGAACAGGAACGCATCGACTGGGACCACGCGGTGGCCGTGCTCATCGGGGCAGCCGGCCGGCCCCCGGGCAGCCGGCCGGCCCCCGGGTAGCCGGGCCGCCCCGGCTACCGGCCCAGCTGCAGGTGCACGGTGAGCTCGTCGTCGAGCTCGATGTCCTCGGCCCGCCGCACCGCATCCTTGAGCGGGACCAGGTAACCGCCGTCCTTCGGGAACAGCGAGGTGGTGAAGCGGGTCGCGCCGACGGTCGCGGTCACCGGAATCACGCCCCACCCGTAGGTGACTTCCGCGGCGACGTCGTGGATGTAGGCGGCGACGTCGTCGGGCACGCGCAGGTAGTAGAACGGTGCCGGCCCACGCCAGTAGAACACGGTTCCCGTGGCGTGCAGGGTCCCGTCGCCGTCGTCCATGGTATGTCCCCCCGCCGGGTGGTGCTGCCTGTACCGTTATACCGCTCGTGCAGCGTTCGGGTCGAGCTGCTGGCAGGGCGCGCGGGACGCCTCCCGCCTGCCGGTGGACGTCGGTGCCACAACCCAGGTCGAGAGTGGAAGGTCATCGGACTGGACAACCACGGCGAACCGCCCCCAGCCTGCTCGGGCCCCCGCGAATCCTTGGGTGCCTTCAGGCGATAGAGGTCACCACGCACGGGCCGCGTCCAGTTCAGCCGCCAGCTCACGCGAGGCGGCCACGTCCTCGGGGTCGTTTCGGAGTGATTCGGCCTCGACGCGAAGCCGCGCCCGACGGCGTGCCCGCTCCGCGTCCAGGATCGCCATCCGAACGGCTTCGGACCGGGAAAGTCCCTCGCTGGTCAACACGTCAAGGGCGCGTTCAACCTCAATATCAGTGCGTATCGTCAGCGTACTCATGTTACAAATTGTCCTACAAAATGCACTCATTAGATCGGTGCCAGCCGGCTGCCTTTCCGCAACAGACGACGCCATGGTCATCCTGTAGAACCGGGGATAGAATGGAGTGCAGGATATGCAGGAGGTTATCGATCATGACGCTCGCCCCACGTGAAGCAGAACTCCTGCGCGAGATCCAGGCCCTGGACCGCGAGGGAATCGGCGTCGAAGCGTTGACGAGAGTGCGCGACCAATTGCAGGCGGCCCACGCCTTGAAATCACGCCTGGCAACCCTCGTTGCCGACCACTCCCCGGAACAGGCCTCCCGGGCACAGGCCGCGGAAAGCGCATGGCGGTCCATCGACCGCGAATTTGGCCTGCTCAGCGGTGCCGAGGTCGCCCAACGGTGCGGATCAACGTCCACCGGCCGCAGCAGCTACGCAACGGATGCTCGGCGCAGCGGACGGCTTCTGGCGGTCAAGCGGCTGAACCGCTATCTGTATCCGGCCTTCCAACTGGGACCGGACGGCCCCCTCGAAGTCATCGCCACGCTGAAGGCAGCGGCGGACCGGCTCGACGTCGGCGAGGAGGCGACATTGCTGTGGCTGACGGCCCCGACGACGTGGTGGGATGCGGATTCGCGCCCGGTCGACCACCTGGATGACCCGGACGGCATCCTCGCCGCCTTCGCCGCGCACTACGGCGCCAGCTGGTAATGCTCACCCCGGATGGACGGACCGTCGATCCCCGGAGCGAAATCCTTCCGGCCGGTTCCGGGCTCTCCCGCGTCCACTCGGCCATGTTCGGCGCAGCAGACTACAACCCCGGACCGACCCCTGCCGCCGTGGAGACCCGGTTCGCCTTCTTCGGCACGCCGACTGTTCCCGTCCTCTACGCGGCCCAGAACGACGACGCCGCCATCGCCGAAACGCTGTTGCATGATGTGCCGCTTTCCGGCGGCCGGCTTGACGAGGCGCTGGTCCGCCGACGAGTGCTTTCGAAAGTCGCCTCATCGCGCGATCTTCATCTGCTCGTTCTGCATGGCGACGGCTTCCGGCGCCTCGGGACGGATCCGGAAGAGATCACCCGGACGTCACCGCGACACTACGGGGAGACTGTGCGCTGGGCTGCGGCCGCGCACGCGGCAGGATTCGACGGGATGGTGTGGATGAGCCGCCTGCATGATTCGGCCCGATCGTACGTGTTCTTTGGCACGAGCGCGTCGCGCGACGACTTCCAGACAGTCCCCGGAAGCGGCCGGGCGTTCGCCTTCGACCACGAGTTGGATTGGCTGTCGCGCAGACTCGGTCCGCTGAACATCAGGATCGTTGCAGTGACGTAGCCGGGCGCCTAGCCGATCACGTCGCCGTCATGCAGGGCGGGGCCATCGTCGAGCAGGGCCCGACGGACCGGATCCTGGGCTATCCCCATCACGAGTACACCCGTGCCCTGCTGGCGCGGTGGCCACAGTCGTCAACGATGTCTCGTTCAAGCTACGGGCGGGAAACACTGGGCATCGTGGGGGATTCTGAACGAGGCGGTCTCTGCGCTGGATGTCTCGGTACAGGCCCAGGTGCTGGACCTGCTCACCGACCTCCAACGGCGGTACGGGTTGAGCTACTTGTTCATCTCCCGCGATCTGGGCGTCATCCACCATATGAGCGACCGCGTCCCGGTGATGAAGGATGGACGTGCCGTCGAGCCGGGGCACGCGGACGCGGTCTTCGCCACTCCGCAGCACCCCTACACGCAGGAGCCGCTGGCCTCGGTTCCCGGGCTGGTCATCAGTTGACCTGCCGCGCCCTCAGCCCAGCAGCGTTCCGACGGAGGCGATGAACCCACCCAGCAGGAAAGCACTGATGCCGATGACGAGCGGGCGGTTGTCCATGCTCGCATCCGCGCCCAAAGCGTGGTGAGTGACGGCGTGGCCCTTGCCGCGGCGCAGCAACGCACGGTTCACCGGCCAGGCGACGAAGAATGCCACGGTCAGCGAAATCGCCATGGAAATCCAGAAGATGGGGTTGACCAGGCCAGCGTTCATGGCACCCGGAATGACCAGCATGACCAGGTTGTCCACGATTTCCATGGTCACGATGGACAGCGTGTCGGCTGCGAGGACGAGTCCCAAGGCCGCGGAGAGGGCGATGCCGCCGCGGACCAGGGGAAGTGCCGACAGCGCATACCCGAAGACAAAGGCCAATGCGATGGACAGGACCATCGTCGGCAGGTTCGCCCAGCCCGCAGCGGTGCCCACCAGAAGCCCGATGATCTCGCCGATCGAGCAGCCGGTCAGGCAGTGCAGCGTCGCACCGACCGCCATGCCCGACATGTCATGGGGGTGTCCCGCGCCGTGTTCGTCGTGCCCGGATTGCCCGTGGTCGTGCTCCGTGGACTCCCGCCCCGTATCGTGTTCCATCGGACTCCTCCTCGATACATTGCTCAGTTGGCGGGCTGGATCTCATCCTCGACGACCCATTTGTGGTTCGTCATCGTCATGCCGTCGACCTGGTAGTCGACCATGTAGACCGTTCCCGTCCAGACCTGGGAGACCGTCGCCGTCGCACCCTTCATCGCGGGCATGTGGTCGGCGGTCATGACCGCGTCATCCCCGACCTCCAACGGTTGGTCCCCAACGTCCTGCAGCTCCTCCTGCACAACCCATTTGTGGTCCTCGACAACAGCTGCGCCGTCCGTCGGCTCATAGTCCACAGCGTGCGCGGTGGTCTGGAATGCCCCGGCGATCGTGGCCGGCGCGTTCATCATGCCCGGCATATGGTCGGCCTTCAGGATGACGTCTGTCCCGACCGGGAATCGGGGATCCGCTGCCTTCTCGATGCCCTCGGGTGCAGGACCGCCGTCCATGTCGTGGCCGTGCGCCGCGGAGCCGGAGGACGACGACGAAGACAGCGACGACTGTGACGGACTCGAGGAGCCGGCGGCACTGCCACCTCCCGCAGCACAGCCACTCAGAGCCAGTACGACGGCGGCCACCGCACCCGCACATCGAATTCCCGACGAGGTCTTCATGCATTCTCCCAACTTCGACTACACGTCGACCGTACCCCCTGGGGGTATGTCCTTCAACAAGAATGGGTCTCACGCGATGCACCTCACAGAGAAGTTAGTTGTCCTCAGGCAACCAATTTAGATATAGTTGTCGCAGATCAACCATTCCCTTTCTCTCCCTTGGAGCCCCATTGTCCTCAGTTTCCGCCCCGCAGCGCTCTGCCTCGCTGTCCGATTCCGGCATGAGCCACCGGCAGGTCCTGCAGTCCCTCACCGGCCTGCTCATGGGCATGTTTGTCTCGATCCTTGCCGGAACGGTCGTCTCGACCTCGCTTCCGGTCATCCTCTCCGACCTCAACGGAACGCAGACCGCCTACACCTGGGTCGTCACCGCCACGCTGTTGGCCACCACGATCTCCACTCCGATCTGGGGCAAGCTCGCCGACCTGACCAACCGCAAGGTCCTGCTCCAGCTCTCGTTGCTGGTCTTCGTGATCTCCTCGGCGATCGCCGGGTTCTCGCAGGACACGACGATGCTCATCACCATGCGCGTGTTCCAGGGCCTGGGCGCCGGCGGCCTGACCGCACTGAGCCAAATCGTCATGGCCGACATCATCTCCCCGCGTGACCGCGGCAAGTACATGGGCCTCTTCGGAGCCATCATGGCGCTGGGCACCGTGGGTGGCCCGCTGATCGGCGGGTTCATCACCGACTCGATCAACTGGCGCTGGAACTTCTTCATCGCCCTGCCCTTCGCGGCCGTGGCCATCATCCTGATCCAGAAGACCCTGCATCTGCCCGCCCTGGCCAAGCGCAAGGTCTCCATCGATTACGCCGGCATCGTCCTGCTGTCTGCCGGTGTCTCCCTGCTGCTGATCTGGGTCTCGCTGGCCGGCAACGACTTCGCCTGGGCCAGCGCCACGACGGCCTGGATGGTCGGCGGCGCCGTCGTCGCCCTGGCCGCCTTCGTCATCGCCGAGTTCAAGGCCTCCGAGCCGATCATCCCGCTTTCGATGTTCAAGAACCGCACCTTCACTCTCAGCGTGGTCGGCTCCATCTCCGTCGGCGTCTCCATGTTCGGCACCTCGGTCTTCCTCGCCCAGTACATGCAGCTGGCCCGCGGCGCCAACGCCACCGAATCCGGGCTCATGACGATCCCGATGATGGCCGGCCTGCTGGTCATCTCCACGATCGTCGGCGCCCTGATCTCCCGCCACGGCAAGTGGAAGGCCTTCATGGTCATCGGCTCCGTGCTCCAGCTCGCCGGGCTGTACCTGCTGGGCAGCATCCACTACGACACCAACTTCGTGCTGGTCTCCACCTACATGTTCGTCCTCGGCGCCGGCCTCGGCATGGTCATGCAGAACCTGGTCCTGATCGTGCAGAACGCGGTCGCCCCAGACGAGATCGGCGTCGCCTCCTCCGGCATCGCGTTCTTCCGCTCCCTCGGTGGCACTATCGGCGTCTCCGTCCTCGGTGCCGTCATGGCCACCAAGATCGCCGATCTGCTCGCCGAGCGGACCCAGGACCTGCAGGCCGCCATCGCCGGCCTGGGAGCCCAGGGCAGGGAACTGGCCGCGACGATGGCCAGCGGCAGCATCCCCCCGGTAGCCTCGCTGCCGGAATCGGTGCGCACGATCCTCGAATCGGCCTACGGCGACGCCGTCGCCCATGTCTTCCTGGTGGCCGCGCCGCTGAGCATCCTGACGATTCTGGCCATCGTCTTCATGCCCAACCTCGAACTGAGCAACCAAACCCGCCAGCAGCGCGCCGAGGCCGAAGCCGCCGGAACCGGCACCTCCGCCGAAACGGCCAACCCGGAGCTCGAGGCCGCCGAACTGCGTTTGGCCGAGGTGAGTGAAGCCACCATCGCGGTCACCCCGACGCTCGACACGGATGCGATTCCTCTCGTCGCCTCCAGCCCGGACGGGCACGACGTCGACGCCACGGCGGCCCGCGATGCGGAAACCCCCGGAGCACGTGGCTGAGATGACGCACCTGCCCGATCCATTCAACGCAGCGGCTCCGCCTACGCAGGCCCCAGCCGACGGCCCCGCTGACGGCCAACCAGCCGGTGCCGCCGGGTTGGACGCGGCCATCAGCGACGTTGAACGGCAATTCGGCCTGCTGGTGATCTCAGCCCGGAGGAGCATCCGCAACCGGGCTGCATCCATCCACCCGGACCTTCCGCCGCTGGGCTACAAGGTCCTGACCCTGCTCAACCACTCCGCTGGGCGGCAGCAGGTCGAACTGGCCGAGGAGCTGCAGGCCGACAAGGCGATGATGAGCCGGACCATCAAGCAGATGGCCGCGTTCGGCCTGGTCACTTGCGCCTCCGACCCGGCCGATGGGCGGGCCAAGCTGGTCAGCATCACCGATGCGGCCCGCGAGCGCTACGAGCAGAGCATTGCAGAATCACGGAAGCTGCTCCATGGCCGGCTCTCGACCTGGGGACAGGACGAGGTCGAGCGCTTCGCGGAACTACTGGCACGGTTGAACGAAACGAGCGCAACGGGAAACAGCCCCGACTGACGCGGAATCGGCTACCGGCAACGGGTCGCGGAACGGGCACAAGCTCGGCCCGGGGGCCGTTGCCGTGGCCGCTAGAGGCGTCCGGCCGCAGTTAGTAGGTGCGTGCCGTGGCGAAGTGCAGGGGTTCGAGCTCAGCGCGGAGACGCACCAGGTCGAGGGCGTGCGCGTCCAGTCGGCGGTCCTCGTCGCTGGCGGGTACGAGCTGGCGGACCGGCGAGGCCTTGCCGGCGTCGTCGCGGCTGACGAAGATCGTCATGCACCGGGTGGTGTCGCGCCACTGGTCCGAGCGCGGGTCCCGGGCCCTGACATGCACGGCGAGGTGCATGGAATGTTCGCCCGTGTGGATCAGGCGGGCCTCGAGTTCGACGACGTCCCCGATGTGGATCGGGTTCAGGAAGTGGATGCCGCCGGAGTAGACGGCCACGGCATCGTCGCCGCACCATCCCATGGCGCAGGCCCGGGCCACCTCGTCGATCCACCGCATGACGATCCCTCCGTGCGCATTGCCTCCCCAATTCACATCCGACGGCGAGGCC
This sequence comes from Arthrobacter sp. JSM 101049, assembly GCF_041679245.1. Lineage (NCBI taxonomy): Bacteria > Bacillati > Actinomycetota > Actinomycetes > Micrococcales > Micrococcaceae > Arthrobacter > Arthrobacter sp. JSM 101049. The sequence continues at coordinate 264,820 of NZ_JBGFFC010000003.1, forward strand.
AGGAACCGGAACAGTTGCCTCGGCGTCGTGCCCGCGTTCGTGTACTCCTGGGCGCCCATGAGGTCCCGGATGGCTGCCCGGGCGGCGATGCGTTCGGCCAGTCCGTGGGACAACGCTTCCGACTCGGGGTCGGAGGGGTGCCACGGCGGGACCGGTTTCGGCCGGCGGTTTTCGTCCATGGAGACGAAGGCCAGGATGCAGTCCATCGCGGGACGGAACCGGCGTTCGCGCACATCGGCGGCGTCGACGGTGACGACGATCTGCATGCTGCTGCGCCCGGTATGCACGATGCGGGCGGTGGCCTCGATCAGGTCGCCGTTGCGGATCGGGCGGGTGAAGTGCACGTTCCCGACATAGGCGGTGACGCAGTACCCGCCGCTGTATCCGACGGCGCAGGCGTAGCCGGCCTTGTCGATCCATTCGAGCACCCGCCCGGCCTGGACGGTGACCCCGTCCTCGGACACATCCGTCGGCGCAGCCAGGAACCGGAGGGTCATCACGTCGTTCATACGCCCATGCTAGCGACGCGCGGGACCGTCACGGCTGGGCGGGGTCCCGGCGGCGGCCGACGAAATGGTCCATGGTGCTGTTCACCCCCAGGAAATTGGCCAGCTTGTCGAATAGCGGTACGGGCAGGATGCGCGCCGGGGACAGCGCGTGCACCACCGGCGGCATGATGAGCCGTTGCTTGCCCGCCTCGATGGAGTCCAGGATGCGCCCGGCGACATGGTCCTGCTTCAGGATCGGCAGCAGCAGGGGGAACCGGGTGCTCACGCCCTCGAACATGCCGGTGTCGATGTAGTACGGGCAGACCACCAGCGAATTGACGCCGGTGTTGTCCTTGGCCAGCTCCACCCGCAGCGATTCGGAAAATCCGAGGGCCGCGAACTTGCTCGCCGAATAGTCCGTCTGCTTCGCGACCCCGACCATCCCGGCGGCGCTGGAGACGGTCACCACGGTGCCGTGCCGACGCTCGACCATCCCGCCGAGGAACGCACGGGTCACCCAGTACAGCGCCAGCGTGTTGATGCGGAACGTCCGTTCGATGGCCTCGTCGGAGGCGTCCAGGAGCCGCTTTCCGGTCACGACCCCGGCGTTGTTGACCACCACGTCGACCGACCCCGTGGCCTCCGCGGCGGACCGGACGGCCTCGCGGTCGGAGACGTCGATGCAGAAGGACTCCGCCACCGCACCGGTCGCCCGGATCTCGTCGCGGACTGCCTCGCCGGCGGCTGCATCGAGGTCCCAGATCACGACGCGTGCCCCGCGTCGGGCGGCACCGAGGGCCATAAGCCGGCCGATGCCGCTGCCGGCACCGGTGACCAGGACGGTTTCGTTTCGCAAGGGATGACGCATGGTTTCTCCTGTTGCCTGCTGAAGTGGTTGGGCACGCGGGCACCGGCTGGCCCTGCTGCCAGGCCCGCCGGACGGGGTGACGTAAGCCACATTACATATTGAACGACAGTTCGATGTAACGCAAGGCTAGGGTTGGGCCATGGTGGGGATCAAGAAGCCCGAGGGCGAGCGACGTCGGGACATCATCCGGGCCTCCCAATCGGTAGCGCTCCACGGCGGCATCGAGTCGGTAACCGTCAGGACCGTGGCGGCCGAGGCGGGATTGTCGATCGGACTCGTCTATTTCTACTACGACTCCAAGGAGGGCCTCCTCCACGCACTCCTAGACCGCCTCCTGGAAATCACGCTGGACGGACCGCCGCCGGGTTTCGGCGAGTCGCTGTCGCCGGCGGACGCCCTGAACACCATGATGGCCGAGGAGCTCGAGGGCCTGCAGAGCCAGCGCGGCGAGCTCGACCTGATCTTCCAGTTCTACTTTGCCCGTCGCAACGACGAGTTCCGCGGCCCGATCAACCAGGCGCTCGATGAGTACGCAGCCAGGATGGAGCCGGTGGCCGCACGCATTTCGCAAGCCGCGGGAGTCGAACCCGAAGCCCTGCGCTCGGCCCTGGCCGCGCTTATCTACGGTGCCACCATGGACGTGGTCCGCCGCCCCGGCGACTTCAGCGCGCCCCGGCTCCTCGGCGTCGTGTCCGGCCTGGCAGAAGCCATCCCAGGCCACTGATCCGCACCGGCCTCCACCGCGATCCGCTTCCCCTTCCACGCTCCTACCGGGGCCCTTCGCGTTTTTACTCAGGCCCGACGACCGGCGCAGCGGCCGAAAAAGACGTCCGCCGCCCGACCCGAGCCGCCCGGATAGTTGGCCGAGAACAAAGCCGCCCAGCATCTCGCCGCAGAAGTAGAGGCCCGCGAAGACATCTCCAAGTCGACTTCCTCCCGGCCATCGCGGCTTCCCGACGACCCCTGTCACAATTCCCGTCAAGCCTTGACTTCGTGATGTGCTTCACATAGCAATATAGGACATCCCACCTCCTACCTGCCCTCTCCGCAGGCACGAAAGGCCATCATATGCACCGCGAACCCCCCGCGCTCCTTCCCCTTGCTGTTCGGTGGCGAGACGCACGGTTGCGTGGCTTACGCCGCACGACTATCGGCGCCGCCGTCTTGGGTCTGCTGTTCCCCCTCGTCATGGCCGGGCCAGCCGCCGCATCCACTACGACCCCGGGCAGCGACCCCGCTTCCGATCCAGGCCAGTTCACGGAACAGAACCTCGCAGCGGACCGGACCGCTGAAAACTTCTTCTACCGGATCACAGCGCTGACCCATCTCGGGGACGGGGTCCTGCTGGCCGCCTGGGATGCACGTCCCGGAAGCGCCGCCGACTCCCCCAACCCGAACTCGATCGTCATGCGGCGCAGCACCGACAACGGCAGGACGTGGAGCGCCATGTCGACCATTGCCGCCGGCCACCCGGGCGACGAGAACGAACCGAAATACGGATACAGCGACCCGAGCTTCGTCACGGACCGCGAGGCCGGCAAGGTGTTCGCCTTCTTTGTCTACTCCAAGGACCAGGGCTTCCACGGCAGCCAATTCGGCAACGACGACGCCGACCGGCAGGTCATCAGCGCCGCGGTCGCCGAGTCCGACGATGGCGGTCTGAGCTGGTCGACACCCCGACTGATCACCGACGTCGTCAAGCCCGGCGAGTCCAAGACGCCGGCGCCGGGCGACGTGCGCAGCATGTTCGCCAGCTCAGGCGAAGGCATCCAGCTTCGTTACGGCGAACACCCGGGCCGCCTCATCCAGCAGTATGCGGGAGATGTCCAGCAGGCGGACGGCAGCCGGAGCATTCAGGCCTACTCGGTCTACTCCGACGACCACGGGGCGACCTGGCACCGGGGCGAATTCGTTGGAACCGGGATGGACGAAAACAAGGTTGTCGAGCTCTCCGACGGCCGGGTCATGTTGAACTCACGCGATTCAACTAACGGGCACTTCCGCAAGGTGGCCATCTCCGAAGACGGCGGCCAAACCTACGGACCCGTCACCGTCGACCACGCGCTACCGGATCCGACGAACAACGCCCAGATCACCCGCCTGGTCCCGGATGCCCCGGAAGGCTCTGCCGCCGCCCGAAAGCTGCTCTACACCGGCGCCAACTCGCAGTCCGCACGGGAGAACGTCTCCGCCCGGGTCTCCTGCGACGACGGCCAGACCTGGCCTGGGCTGCGGACCATCCGCCCCGGCTTCTCCGCCTACTCCAGCACCACGGCCCTCGCCGACGGCCGATTCGGCACCTTCTACGAAGCCAGCTACACCAACAACCTGCAGTTCGCTGCGTATGACGGGGACTGGCTCAACGTCGCCTGCGCCCCCGTCGCCGCAGAGGCCTTCGACATCGATGCCGGGGCCAAGGCAACGGTTCCCGTGACGATCACGAACCAGGAACCGGACCGCCTCACCGGCGGGACGCTCACCATTTCCGGCCCCACCGGGTGGACAGTGGAACCTGTCGACGTCCCGGAGATCGGCGCCGGTCAGAGCACCGTGGTCGAGGTACCCGTGGCTTCGCCCGCCAAAGCCAACGGGTCCGTCCAGCTGCAGGTTGTGTTCACCGCCGCCGACGGCCGCGAGTCGCAGGGACTGGTCACCGCCGACGTCGCCGGCGAAACCGTCGTTGGCATCAGCGTCGAGGGCAACCGCGCCGATACCACACGCGATCTGGCCAGCAACCCCTATGCCGCCGGCGAGAAAGTCCCCTATACGTTCCGGGTCACCCACACCGGCAACGTCACCCAATGGGTGGTTCCCACGGCGGGCAACTTCTCGCCCTTTGCCGCCAAACCCGTCGGCGAGTCCAGCCCGGCCGGGAACTGCCGCTACAGCTCCCTGGCCGTCGGAGCGTCCTACAGCTGCACGACTCCGCGCCATGAAGTGACCGCCGCCGAGGCCGCCGACGGCTTCTTCGTTCCCCGTACGACCTGGACCACCGGGCAGGTTCCGGCCTACACGACCATCGACGAGACGTACAACGTGACAGGCGACGAAGTGGACCTGCTCCGCCGGGCCCCGCAGCTCACCGAGGAGCACGACGGCGGCGCTGTAGTCGACGTCGATGCCGATGGCTTCGCTTCAGCCGGCGACACGGCCGAGACCACGGTCACCTTGAAGAACAGCGGCAACGTCCGTCTGACCGGGCTGTCAGTAGGCGGCGACGAGGTGGCCGGGGAACTGGCCGTCGGCGACAGCGTGGAGTACACGTGGCGCCATACGCTCACCGATGAGGATCTCGCTGCCAGAGAGGTCGCTGCCCACACCATGGCCTTCACGGCGGCCAATGGCACACTAGACGCTTCCGTGGAGGCTGCCATCGCGGCCCTGCCCTTGGACGTCCGAACCGGGGTCGACCCCGGAACCCCCACGGACCGGGAAACCACGGTGCCCGGCACGGCTGTGCTCAGTGACGACAGCGGATGGGATACGGGTCTCAGGGACGGCACCTACCGGGTGACCATGAACTTGTGGCACGGAACGAATGCCAGCCTGTTCCGTCTGTACGAAGACGGCGTTCTGGTCTCCGTGACCCCGCTGGAGGTGGCTACCCCGAAGGCGCAGAGCGTGTCGGTCCCCCTCCAGGGCAGGGCCAACGGGACCTACCGGTACACGGGAGAACTGGTCAACGCCGCCGGCGCGACGCCGACCAAGCCGTTGACCGTCAAGGTCACGGACGCGTCCCCCGGACGGCCGGTGCTCAGTGCCGACAACACCGACCACGACGGTGCGTACTCGCTCACGGCCGATCTCTGGTGGGGCACCAATGCGGACAGCTACCGGCTCCTGGAGGACGGCCGGGAGATCGCCTCCGGCGACCTGACCGCGAACACCCCAGCGGCCCAGCGGACGCGCGTGTCGATTACCGGCCGGGACCCCGGCAGCTATGAATACGTCGTGGAGTTCTCCAACGCGGCGGGCACGACGTCGAGCAAACCGCTCACCGTCCGCGTGAAGTAGCACGCCTGATCCCGACTGCGGGGCGTGGCACCACTCAGGTGCCATGCCCCGTCGTCGTTCAGGGAACCTGCGGCATGCCCAGGTGGTGTTCGAGCACGTGCTCGGCGATCGCCATGGCCGAGGTGGCCGCGGGGGACGGCGCGTTGCGCAGCAGGGTCACGGCGCCGACCTGGTCGACCGCGAAGTCGTCGAGCAGCGACCCGTCCTTGTCCCACGCCTGGGCGCGGACGCCGGCGGCGGTCTTCGCCGCGAGATCGGCCGGGCGCAGCTCGGGGATGAACCGCCGGGCCTGCTGGAAGTACAGCGGCTTGACCAGCGACGCGGAGATCTCCCGGGCACCCATCCGCCAGTGCTGGCGGGCCAGGACCGGTGCGCCGGGCCAGCGCAGCGACTCCAGGGTGTCGCGCAGCGAGATCCTGCCCCAGCCGTACCCCTCACGCGCCAGCGCCGGCACGGCATTCGGTCCGACGTGGACGTCGTCGTAGACCCCGCGGGTGAAGTGCACGCCCAGGAAGGGGAAGCGCGGGTCGGGCACCGGGTAGATCATGCCCTTCACCAGGTCCTGCCGGCCGGCGGCCATCGACCAGTACTCGCCGCGGAAGGGCAGGATCTTCGGCGACGGGGTGGCGCCGACCATGCGGGCGACGACGTCCGATTGCAGGCCGGCGCAGACGATGAGCCGGTCGAAGTCATGCGTTCCCGCGGTCGTCGAGACCGTCACCGTCCCGGCCCCGGGGGCCACGGCGGTAACTTCCTGGCCGAGCAGGATCTTCCCCCCGGCCCGGCGGACGTCATCGGCCAGGGCCTCGGTGATGGCCGCGTAGTCCACGACGGCGGTGTGGGGCGAGTGGACGGCGGCCACACCGGCGACGTGCGGTTCGATCTCGCGCAGCTGCCCGGCCGTCAGCCGGCGGAGCCCGGGGACCCGGTTCTCCCGGGAGCGCCGCTCGATGTCGTCGAGCCGCGGGAGTTCGTCGTTGGTGACGGCCACGACGAGCTTTCCCAGTTCCCGGTAGGGCAGGTTCCGGTCCTGGCAGAACTCGCGGGTCATCGACCGCCCGCGGGCACAGAGCCGTGCTTTCAGGGAACCGGGCTGGTAGTAGAGTCCGGCATGCACGACGCCGGAATTGTGCCCGGTCTGGTGCGCCGCCACCCGATGTTCCTTCTCGAGGACGGTCACGTCGGTCCCGCCCCCGGCCGCCAGGGCACGGGCGATGGCGATGCCCACGATTCCCCCGCCGATGATCCCGATCCGCTCAGCCATGCCGCTCCCCTCGTCCGCCCGCCGTTGGGCCGTGGTCCGATTCTTGCACGGCAGTTGACGGTCAGATCCCCGTGGCCCCATCGATCCGTTCACGGAGGATGTCCGCGTGGCCGCAGTGCCGCGCGTATTCGGCAATCATGTGCGTGAAGATCCAGCCCAGACTCACCTCGGATCCCCCGAACGGCACCGTTTCCGAGACCCCGCGGCCGGCGTAATTCGCCCGGGCTGCGGCGACTTCGGCTTTCCAGTATTCGACAGCCGTGGCGAAGGAGGTCGAGGGGTCCACCTGGAATCCGCCGTCGTGCCCTTCCGGGTTTCTTCCGCCGGGGTGGATGGACGGGAGCTGCTCCCCGGCGAGGACACGGCGGAACCAGTTGCGTTCGACCTCCGCGAGGTGCTGGACCAGGCCCTGCAGGCTCAGCGCCGACGGTTCTGCCGACTGGCGCCGCAGGGCGTGGGGTTCGAGGCCCTCGCATTTGAGCAGCAGGGAAGCGCGCTGGTAGTCGAGCCATCCCTCGAGGGTCTCGCGTGCTGGGGCGTTCAGGGGTGGCATGGTGCGTTCCGTGGTCATGGCGCCATGGTCGCCGCCGGGTCCGACAGGTCGCGGCGGCCGCTGCACCGTGTGCGGAAGCGCGAACGGCCCGCCATCCGGTGGAGGATGGCGGGCCGTTCGGGCAGGGCCGGGCGTGCGGAGCTGCGGGTCAGGCGACCTCGGGCGGGAGCATCAGACCGGCGCCCGGGATCGCATCGAGCAACGAGCGCGTGTACTCGGTCTGCGGGTTGTCGAACACGTCGTCGGTGGTGCCGGTTTCCACCAGCTTGCCCTTCTCCATGACGCACACGTGGTCCGCGATCTGGCGTACGACGGCCAGGTCGTGGGTGATGAACAGGTAGCTCAGGCCCAGTTCGGACTGGAGGTCCGCCAGCAGGTTGAGCACCTGGGCCTGCACGAGCACGTCCAGCGCGGACACGGCCTCGTCGCAGATGACCACTTCGGGGTCCAACGCGAGCGCCCGGGCAATGGCCACGCGCTGGCGCTGGCCGCCGGAGAGCTCGTTCGGGAAGCGCTGCATCATCGACGCCGGCAGGGCGACCTGGTCCAGCAGCGCCCTGACCTTCTTCTCCCGCTCCTTCGCGTTGCCGATGCGGTGCACCCGCAGCGGTTCCTCGATGGTGCGGAAGATGTTGTACATCGGATCCAGCGAACCGAAGGGGTCCTGGAAGATCGGCTGCACCCGGCGGCGGAAGGCGAACATCTCCTTGCGCGACAGCGAGGTGAGGTCGACGCCGTCGAACAGGATGGAACCGTCCGAGGCGTCCTCCAGGCCCAGGACCATCTTGGCGACGGTGGACTTGCCCGAGCCGGACTCCCCCACCACCGCCGTCGTCGTGCCGCGTTTGATGCTGAACGAGACGTCGTCCACCGCGCGGAACTCGGTCGACTTGCCCAGCTCGCCGCGGATCTTGTAGTTCTTCACCAGGTTGCGGACTTCGATGACGTCGTCGCCAGCTGCAGGCTGCTCGGTGGCCAGGACCTCCTCGGCCTCCTGGCCTAGCTCCTTGGCCGACTCGATGCGGCGCGAGGCCAGGGACGGGGCCGAGGACACCAGCCGCTGCGTGTACGGGTGGCGCGGATTGGTCAGCAGTTCCAACGCGGGACCCGCCTCCACGACCTGGCCCTTGTACATCACCACGACCTTGTGCGCGCGCTCCGCCGCCAGACCGAGGTCGTGGGTGATGAGCAACACCGCAGTGCCCAGGTCGGTGGTCATCGTATCCAGGTGGTCCAGGATCTGGCGCTGGACAGTGACATCCAAGGCCGACGTCGGCTCATCGGCGATGAGCAGGCGCGGACGGCAGGAGAGCCCGATGGCGATCAGCGCACGTTGGCGCATGCCGCCGGAGAACTCGTGCGGGTACTGGTTGGCCCGCTCCTCCGCCCGGGGCAGGCCGGCCTCGGTGAGGACCTTGGCCACGTCCTTCTTCTGGTGCGGCAAGGCGTTCGCACGCAGCGTCTCCTTGACCTGGAAGCCGATGTTCCACACCGGGTTCAGGTTCGACATCGGGTCCTGCGGCACCATGCCGATGGAGGAGCCGCGCAATTCGATCATGCGCTTCTCCGAGGCGTGGGTGATGTCCTCCCCGTCGAAGAGCATGGTCCCGCCGGCCACCCGGCCGTTGCGCGGCAGCAGGCCGATGGCCGCCAGCGCAGTCGTGGACTTGCCCGAACCGGACTCGCCGACGATCGCCACGGTCTCGCCGGGCAGGATGGTCAGGTTGGCCTTGCGGACCGCCTCGACCTCGCCGTTGCCGGTCTTGAAGCTGATCGCCAGATCGCGCAACTCCAGCAGTGGACGGGGCCTCGACACCTCGTCGATGGTTTCTTCGATCATGGTTTCACCGTTCATCGTTTGCGCGCCTTCGGATCCAGGGCGTCCTGCAGGGCGTCACCGAGCATGATGAAGCTCAGCACCGTCAGCGACAGCGCCAGTGCCGGCCAGAACAGGGCCATCGGGTTCGACCGCAGCGAGCTCTTGGCCGAGAAGATGTCATTGCCCCAGGACATGACGTCCGGCGGCAGCCCGATGCCCAGGTAGGACAGCGTGGACTCGGCCACGATGAACACGCCCAGGGAGATCGTCGCGATGACGATCACCGGGGCCAACGAGTTCGGAATGACGTGGCGGATCAGGGCACCCGCCCGGCTGACGCCCAGCGAACGGGCGGCGATGACGAAGTCCGCGTCGCGCACCTCGATGACCGCCGCACGCGTGATGCGGGCGATTTGCGGCCACCCGAAGGCAGCCAGGATCAGCACGATGGTCCAGACGTTGCGGTTCTCGCGGAAGAACGGGATCTGCACGACGACGATCGCGCCGAGGATCAGCGGAAGCGCGAAGAAGATGTCGCCCAGGCGGGCCAGCACGGCGTCGACCCAGCCGCCGAAGTATCCGGAAATCGCCCCGATGGTGCCGCCGAACACCACGATGGACAGCGTGGCGAACAGCCCGATGGTGAGCGAGGACTGGGTCCCGTACATCACCCGGGCCAGGATGTCGCAGCCCTGTTGGGTGAAGCCCAGCGGGTGGCCGGGGGCCGGGCCGCCGTCTGAGTTGGCGAGCAGGCAGTTGGCGTTGGGTTCCTCGTTGGTGAACAGGCCCGGGAACAGCGCCACGAAGATCACGGCGATGATCAGGAACGCGCTGATGATGAACAGCGGCTGCCTGCGCAGGTTGCGCCATGCCTCCAGCCACAGGGAAACCGGAGCCGCGGTGGACAGTGCGCTGTCCGTGGCCTGGACGGGGGTGTCTGCGGGGTCGGCCACGAAGTGTTCGATCGGGTACTTGGAGACCTTGGCGCCGCGGATGGTGGGGGTGTTTTGGGTGTTCTCAGGCATATCGGATCCTCGGGTCGAGCCACGCGTACAGCAGGTCCACCAGCAAGTTGGCCAGGACGAAGACCACGATCAGCACGGTGACGATGGAAACGACAACGGGGGCCTCCCCGTTCAGGACGGCGCGGTACAGCGTGTTGCCCACGCCGTTGACGTTGAAGATTCCCTCGGTGACGATGGCCCCGCCCATCAGGGCGCCCAGGTCGGCACCCAGGAAGGTCACCACGGGAATCATGGAGTTGCGCAGCACGTGCACGACGACGACGCGGCGGCTGCTGAGCCCCTTGGCCGTGGCCGTGCGGACGTAGTCTGCGCCGGAGTTCTCGATGACCGCCGTGCGGGTCAAGCGCAGCACGTAGGCGAAGGAGACCAGTCCGAGCACCAGGGCCGGGAGGATCAGTTCGGTGAACGTGGCGTCGCCACTGACGGTCGGGTTGGCCCATTCGAGCTTGACGCCGACCACGAACTGCATGAGGAAGCCGAGCACGAAGATCGGCACCGCGATGACGACCAGGGAGAAGACCAGGACGGTGGAGTCGAAGAGCTTGCCCTTCTTCAGCCCGGCGACCAGGCCGACGATGATGCCGAAGACGGCTTCGAAGATGAGCGCCATGATGGCCAGTCGGGCCGTGGTGGGGAAGACACGGGCCAGGATGTCGGTGATGGGCTGCCCGGCGAAGTTGGTGCCCAGGTCAAAGGTGAAGATGCCTTTGAGATAGAGGAAGTACTGGACCCAGAAGGGCTGGTCCAGGTTGTACTGCTCACGCAGGGCGGCCTCGACGGCGGGCGTGCAGCCCTTTTCTCCGCAGATGGCGGCCGTGGCGTCGCCAGGAAGGGAAAACACCAGGAAGTAGATCAGCAGGGTGGCACCCAGGAAGACCGGGATCAGCTGCAGGAAACGACGGAGCAGGAATCTGGCCATCAGGCCTCACCCGCCCGGGTGGATCGCGCCCGCTCGGGGCGCAGGGAAAATAGCATCAACTTAACCTTTGGGATGTGGCAGGACCGCGGGGCCCGCTCCCGGGGTGGGGAGCGGGCCCCGCGGAGGGCGTGGAATGACCAGGGGCCCTTACTTGCCGGTGATCGCGTAGTACAGCGGCACGCCGTTCCAACCGAATTCGACGTTGGTGACGTTGTTGCTCCAGCCGCCCTGGGCGACCTGGTACCACAGCGGGATGGCCGGAAGGTCGGCCAGGAGCATCTCCTGGGCCTTGTTCATGGCCTTGTTGCCTTCTTCGACGGTGGCGGACGAGAGGCCCTCGCTGATGGCGGCGTCGAACTTCTCGTTCGAGTAGACGGCGTCGTTGGATCCGGCACCGGTCGTGTAGATCGGGCCGAGGAAGTTGGCCAGCGACGGGTAGTCGGCCTGCCAGCCGGCGCGGACCGCCCCGGTCAGCTTGTGATCGGTGGCGTCCGTGCGGACCTCCTTGAAGGTGGCGTACGGCTTGCCGGACACCTCGATGCCGAGGTTGTTCTTGATGTTGTTCACCACTGCCTGGACCCAGGTCTTGTGGTCGCCCTTGTCGGCGTTGTAGGCGATGGTCAGCTTCTCGCTCTTGTCATAGGGCTCGAGCTCCTCGGCCTTCTTCCAGAGTTCCTTGGCCTTCTCCGGGTTGTAGGCGAGGTTCTCGCTGCCCGGGATGGAGTCGGAGTAGCCGTCCAGCACGGGGGCGGTGAATTCCTTGGCCGGGGTGCGACCGCCGTTGAAGATCACCTGGGTGATCTCCTCGCGGTTGATCGCCATGGACAGGGCCTGGCGGCGCAGCTTGCCGGCCTCGCCCTTGAAGTTGTCCAGGTAGTACGGGATGGCGATGGTCTGGTTGCCCGCGTAGGGCGACTCAATGGACCGGTCGCCCAGGTCGTTCTTGTAGTTCTTGATGTCCGAGGTGGGGATGGTCTTGAGAACATCCAGGTTGTCGGAGATCAGGTCCTGGTAGGCGGTGGTGTCGTTCTGGTAGATCTTGAACGTCACGCCGGCGTTCTGGGCCTTGCGCGGGCCCTCGTAGCTCTCGTTCGGCACCAGCTTGATCTGCTGCTGGTGCTGCCAGGCGTCTTCGCCGTCGAACTTGTACGGGCCGTTGCCGACCGGGTGCTCGCCGTACTTCTTCGGGTCCTTCAGGGCCTCTGCGGGCATCGGGTAGAAGGCGCTGTAGCCCAGGCGCAGCGGAAAGTCGGACTCCGGCTGCTTGAGCTTGACGGTGAAGGTGGTGTCGTCCACGACCTTCAGCCCGGTCATTTCGTCGATCTTCGACCCCTCGGCTGCCGCTTCGTCGTAGCCTTCGATGCTCTCGAAGAAGTAGCTGCTCAGCTGCGCGTTCTTCGCGGCGGCGCCGTAGTTCCAGGCGTCGACGAACGAGCTCGCGGTGACGGGATCGCCGTTGGTGAAGGTCTGGCCTTCCTTGAGCTTGATGGTGTAGTTCTGCGAGTCCTCGGTCTCGATGGACTCGGCCACCTCGTTCTGCGGCTTGCCGTCAGCGTCATAGCTGATCAGGCCGGCGAAGACCAGGTCCAGGATGGCGCCGCCACCGACCTCGTTGGTGTTCGTGGGGATCAGCGGGTTCTGGGGCTCCGAGCCATCGACGACGATGACGCGGCCGGTGTCTCCGCCGCCCTCGGCGGACTTGTCGCCCCCGCCGCCACAGGCGCTCAGGCTCAACGCAACGACCGCTGCGATGCTGAGGATCTTGGAAGTGCGCGAATAACGCATTCATGCTCCTTGTGATGCCGGACGGCGGGAAGGTCTTTCGCGCACCGCTACGGCTGCTTTTGTTGTGAGGTTCAAGTGTTGTGAAGCACTTGCTAGAGAATATCGTAGGGCATCACCGCACACGGATGTGACGACAGCCATGCCGCGCGGTGGCCCAAGGCACAGGTGTAATCCCGTCCGATCCGCGTCAGGGCGGCAATTCGGCGTTGACAAGACTTAGACAGATCCTTTGTGCCGCCGAACCCATGCGGAGATCGATCTGCTATTTACCGGCCACGGCACGCCGTCAGCGCCTGTCCGCAAGCGCCGTCCGCCACGCCCGTCTGTGGCCGCCGGATGGCCACCGTCCTGTGGGGCCTTCCAGGTATCCGCCGGAGGCAGCCACTGGCCATTGCGCGCAAGGAATTCGCCGAAATCGTTGCCGGCGGGTCCGCTCATCGTGCAGGCCATCTGGCCGGCGGGAGCATGGCGGCTGCAGTGTCGCCGCCACCGGCATCGGGCCGCCGCACGGCCAGGACGGCCCGGACGTGATGTGCTGACACGCCGACGCCCCGGACGTAGGCTCTGCACGACCGCAACAGCGACACCCACCGTGGAGGAACGCCGCCATGCCCAGCACCCGCAATCCATCCGACCCGTCGAACGGGCCCGCTGAACACGACGGCCCCGACGCGGCCCACCAGACCCCCGAGGGCGTCACCGCAGCCACCGTGGAAGCCCTCGGCAAGCTCTCGGAAGCGCTCGAACTGACGGAGGACGCCAGAGGGAGTCTCTACAACTTCCACCGGAAGACCGGTGCTTCCGACCTGGCCCTGGGCGAGGCGGTCGAGATGTTCCGTGCCGCCGGGCACACGGCGACCGCGGACCGCATCGAACGCGAGCTCGTGGGGCGCAACGTGATCGAGCACCGGTGGACGTTCCAGATCATCGAGGACTACGACGACGGCTACTACGCCGAGTTCCGCACCCAGGAGAGCCGGGCCCGCCAGGAGCTGGCAAAGGGCAAGCGGCACCTGTTCGAGGCCCGGATGAAGGAAGATCGCCGCACCCACAGCCAGCGCCACCACGAAGCGCGCCCGTAGTCCCACTCCCCGTCCGCGAGAGCAGGCCGGGGCACCACCTAACCCGAAGTTACGTGGGCTGATCGCCCTGGTTCCCAATGGTTCCGGGCGATCAGCCCACTTTTAGCCGCCGAAACGTAGCCACTAAATTATGGTGTGTCGTTGCCGCCGTGCCCTACTTGTGGGCGTAGTCTCGGAACATGTCGAAGACGCAGCAGGCCGTCCACGTAGCCCGGACGAAGTCCAGGCGGGTGAACAAGGCCGGGGAAACCGTCGAATACGAGTCCGTGCTGCTGCGCCGCTCCTACCGCCAAGACGGCAAGGTCAAGCACGAGACCCTGGCCAACCTGGCCTCCCTGCCCGAGACCGCCATCGAAGACCTGCGCGCCTCGCTGGCCGGCAAGACCCTCATCGAGGCCACCGCCGGCCTGGAGGTCACCCGCTCCCTGCCAGCCGGACACATCGACGCCGTGAACCAGATGGCCCGCGGGCTCGGGTTCGAGTCCCTGCTCGGCCCGGCCTGCCGGCAACGTGATGTCGTCATGGGCCTGATCACCGCCAGGATCTGCACCCCGGCCTCCAAGCTCGCCTCGCTGCGCTGGTTCGCCGACACCACCCTGGCCACCGACCTCGGCCCCGTCACCACCGACGAGGCCTACCACGCGATGGACTGGCTGCTCGCCCGCCAACCCGCCATCGAATCCAAACTCGCCCACCGCTACCTCGGACCGGACGCCAACCCGGACAAGCTCGCCCTATTCGACCTCTCCTCCTCCTGGGTCACCGGGCACCACAACCCATTGGCCGCCCGCGGCTACTCACGCGACAAGAAGAAGGGCGTGGAACAAATCGAGTACGGGATGCTCTCCACCCGCGACGGCCTCCCCATCGCCGTGCGCGTGGTGCCCGGCAACACCGCGGACCCGGCCGCGTTCACCGCCATCACCACCGAGATCAAGGACCTGGCCGGGGTCGATGACATGGTCATGGTCGGGGACCGCGGCATGATCACCTCCGCGAGGATCCGCCAACTGGCCGACCTCGGCGGCCTGGGCTGGGTGACCTGCCTGCGCGCCCCGGCGATCCAGGCCCTCACCGCGGACGACGGGCCCCTGCAGATGCGCCTGTTCGACGAGCAGGACCTCGCCGAGATCAACCACCCCGACTACCCGGGCGAACGCCTCATCGCCTGCCGCAACCCCGCCCTGGCCGCCGAACGCGCCCGCAAACGCGACGAACTGCTCGACGCCACCGAAACCGAACTGGACACCCTCAAAGCCGCCGTCAAAGCCGGCCGCCTGGCCGGAGCCGGCAAAATCGGGATCAAGGTCGGCAAGGTCATCGACAAATACAAGATGGCCAAGCACCTCGAGGTCACCATCACCGATGACAGCCTCTCCCACGCCCGCCGGGAAACCGAGATCGCCGCCGAGGCCGCCCTCGACGGGCTCTACGTCATCCGCACCTCCGTGCCCGCCACCAGCATGGACGCCGACGAAGCCGTCAGGATCTACAAGTCGCTGGCGAACGTGGAGAAGATCTTCAAGTCCCTGAAATCCGTGGACCTGCGCATCCGGCCCATCCACCACCACACCGAGGACCGCACCCGCGCCCACGTCCTGCTCTGCATGCTCGCCGGACACCTGACCTGGCACCTGCGCCACGCCTGGGCCCCGCTGACCTACACCGACCAAGACCGCCCCACCCCCGAGAACCCGGTCACCGCAGCCACCCGCTCACCCCAGGCCCAGGCCAAGGCGTCGACCCGGACACTGCCCGACGGGACACCGGCCCACAGCTACCAGTCCCTGCTACGGCACCTGGCAACCCGCACCCGCAACACCCTGCGCGCAGCCGGCACCGAGGCCACGTTCGAGCTCACCACGCTGCCCACACCGACCCAACGCGAAACCCTCGAACTCATCGACCACCACCTCGAGAACCAACGAAAGTAGCCAGACAAAACCCGACAAAAATGAGGAGATCCCCGCTAACGCGGGGATCTCCTCATCTCAACAAACGTAACTTCGGCCTAACGGACCGTCGTCGTGCTCTTCTCCTGTGGGAGTGAGGGCTGGCGCAGGTCGATGCCCTTGGTCTCCCGCAACGTGAAGACGGTGCCGATCCCGATGCACAGCAGCACGACCGTGTAGATCCCGAAGATCGTGGGGCCGGCGGCGCCGAACCACGCGTTCATCCCCGCCTGCAGGTAGGCCGCGGTGCCGCCGAAGGCGGCCACGCAGATGGCATACGGGATGGCGACGCCCATGGTGCGGATGGTCGTGGGGAATAGCTCGGCATAGACGCTCGGCACGATCGCCGCGGAGGCGGCGATGAAAACGAGCATGATGGACATGCCCAGCGCCAGCTGCACGGCGGAATCGCGCACGATGAGGGTCGCCGGGAAGAAGAACACCGCGCTGCCGACGCCGCTGACCAGCAGGACCGGCTTGCGCCCGATCCGGTCCGAGAGCCTGCCCCACAGGGGCAGGGCGACGAGGAACACGACGTTGGCTGCAACCCCGGCCCACAGGGCGCCGGTGGCGTCGATGCCCAGCTCGTGGATGGCGTAGGCAGGGGTGGAGACTCCCCAGACGTAGTAGACGACCGTCAGCCCCACGGTGAGGCCGATGACCTTGGCGGCTTGGCGCCAGTTGGTGGCCAGCTGGCGGAAGACGTTCTCCGGAGCGGACCCCGCCGGGGCCTCCGGACGGCGTCCGCCCTCGACGCTGGCCTCCTCGAATGCCTCCGTCTCCTCGAGCTTCGTGCGCATGTAGAGGGCGAACAGGCCGATGACGGCGCCGATCAGGAACGGGATCCGCCAGCCAAAGCTGGACATCTGGGCCTCGCTCAGGATCGTGGAGAGGATCGCACCGATGAAGGTCCCGGCCATGATGCCCAGGGTGCCGGAGAAGTAGATCAGCGAGGACCACAGGCCGCGGCGCTCGCGCGGGGCCATCTCCGAGAGGTAGGTCTGGGCGCTGGGCAGTTCCCCGCCGTGGGCCAGGCCCTGGACGATACGGGCGACCAGCAGGATGACGGAGGACCAGGCGCCGACGGCGTCGTAGGTGGGGCAGAAGGCAATCACGAGGGATCCGAGCGAGGCGAGCATGACGCACCAGACCAGCGAGGTCTTGCGCCCAAGCTGGTCGCCGAGCCAGCCGAAGAAGAACCCGCCCAGTGGCCGGGCGGCGAATCCGACGGCGAAGACCGCGAGCGTGGCCAGGAAAGCGGAGGCCGGGTCTGCATGGCTAAACAGCTGGGAGGCGATGAACGAGGCGAACGTCGCGTAGATGGCCCAGTCGAACCACTCTGCGGCGTTGCCGGCGCCGGTGGCGACGAGCGTGCGCATCACAGTAGACCGGTCTGTTGCTGGGGCGGGGTTGGCGCTCATGGCGTCTCCTTTGCGAGTCGTTCGATCGCCAGTCGGGCATACAGCGCAGTGCCGTCGGCGAGGATATGGTCGCCGAAGACGGCTTCGGCGGAGTGGTTGAACGGTGCGGTTTCGAAATCCGCGCCCTCTGGGACGGCTGAGAGGAAGTGGAATGAACCGGGTACCTCTTCCAGCACGCGGGAGAAGTCCTCGGATCCGGCCAGCGGCGAGGCCATGTCCAAGTACCGTGCAGTGCCGAAGAGTTCCTCGGCCTGCTGGCGGAAGAAGGCGGTTTCGACGTCGTCGTTCACCGTCACCGGGTATTCGTCGAGGTAGGTGACGTCGGCTTCCAGGCCGTGGGCGGCGGCGATGCCGTGCAGCAAGCGGGGAATGGCAGCGCGCAGCTTGTCGGCGCTGGCGGCCGAATAGGAGCGGATGGTGGCCTCGAACCGAGCGTCATCGGGGATGACGTTGCGCTTCGTCCCGGCCTGCAGCAGACCGACCGTGACCACGATGGGGTCGAAGATGTCGAACTGGCGGGTCACCATGGCCTGCAACGCGGTGATCATCTCCGCGGCGGCCGGCACGGGATCGCGGGCAAGGTACGGCGCGGACCCATGTCCGCCAGCACCCTTAACGGTCACGATCAGCCCATCGGAGGCGCTCATGACCGGACCGGGACGGCCCATCACCATCCCCCCGGGAGCCATGGCGCTGGCGACGTGCAGCCCATACGCCGCGCTCACGCGCTGCCCGGCCGCGTCCAGGACTCCTTCGCGGATCATGACCGATGCCCCGTCATATCCCTCCTCGCCCGGCTGGAACATCAGCACGACGTCGCCGGCGAGCCGTTCGCGCCGCTCGGCCAACACGGTGGCGGCACCGGCGAGCATGGCGGTGTGCAGATCGTGGCCGCAGGCGTGCATAGCACCGTCGAAACGGGAGGAATAGCCCAGACCGGTCCGCTCCTGGACCGGCAGCGCATCCATGTCCCCGCGCAAAAGCACCGCCGGGGCGCCTGCGGTTCTGTCGGCCTGGCCACCCCGCAACACCGCCGTGATCGAGGTGGCGTCGGTTCCGAGTGTGACCTCGTAGCCGAGGGGTTGCAGCCATTCCAGCACCTTTTCCTGGGTACGAGGCAGGTCGAGCCCGATCTCGGGTTCCTGGTGCAGGCGGTGGCGCAAGTCCGCGATGTCCCCCTGAAGGGCGCGTGCGTCCTCCAGCAGGGCTGCGGCGTTGTCGGCTGACGTGTTCATGGGTGCCTTTCGTTCTCGGTACGCATTCGATGATGGTGTGGCACAAGGCACAAAGGTTCTATAATCACGAAACATGCAAAATGTGGACGGCCAACCAAGAATGATTGCGGGATATTGATGGAACTACCCATTGAGGACCTTGAACTCGTCCACGCGCTGCAGATTTACCCCCGCGCCCTTTGGAGCGACCTCGGCATGGCGCTGGAACGGCATCCGACGACTTTGGCCGGCCGATGGGCGCGGCTGCACGACTCTGGTTTCGTATGGGTCACCGGGCATTTGGCAGGGGACCCTCGACAGTCGTGCACCGCCTTGGTCCGCATCGCGGTCCTCGAGCGGCTGCGGGAGGACACCGTGCGTGGCCTCCAGGCCATCCCCGAGGTCGCCACCGTGGAGGAGGTGGCCGACGACGGGGCCCTGCGACTGGTCGTGTTGACCGCAGACTGGCGGCACCTGGCCACCGAGACACTGCCCAGGATCCGCGAGGTAGCCGGCGTCGCCGGGATGGATGTCGTGTTGGGCACGCGACTGTACGCGCTGGGAAACAACTGGCGCCTGGACGTTCTGGGTGCCGAGCAGCAGCGACGGCTCACCGGGCTGCGCCAGGCGGCAGACGCCCACGCCCGGAATCCGCCTCCGTTGTTCGGCCGGATGCTGCCGCTACTGGCCCGCAATGGCCGGGCCACCGCCGCAGAGCTGGCCACGGACCTGGGCGTGCACCCGTCAACGGCCGGGCGGCAGCTACGTGCCGCCGTCGCTTCCGGGCTCTTGACTTTTCGCTGCGAGCTGGCGCAGGACTTCTCCGGCTACCCGGTCGCGTGCCATTGGTTCGTCCGCGTCCCACCCGCGGACATGGCTGCAACCGTGGCGTTCCTGCGGCGGCACCGGACACTTCGCCTGTGCGCGGCCATCAGCGGCAGCGCCAACCTGACCTTCCATCTGTGGCTGCGCACGCCCGCTGATATCGTCGAGCTCGAGGAGCATCTGCAGGCAGCGGTTCCGACGGTCACCATTATCCAGTCCAGCGTCTGCGTCCGCACGCATAAAAGGTTGGGGTGGCTGCTCAACCCGGACTCGACCTGTACCGGCGAAGTCGTCCCCCAGCTACTCTAGGTCGCGGTCAGCTGCGGGTGGACCAGCCATGGAACCATTCGATGTGCTCGCGCAGCAGGTCCGCCGCCTGATCGCCCTGCCCGGCCGCAACGGCGTCGAGGATGCCGTGGTGCTGGTCGCGCAGGACCTTCGCCACCGGTTCCCACGCCTCGTCGCTGCGCACTGCATCGCGCACGTAGTCGCTGATGGCCAGGCGCAGTGATTCCATCATCGCCTCGATGACCGCGTTGCCGGCCAGCCCGGAGAGCAGGACGTGGAAGCGGGCGTCGAGTTCGTGGAAGGCGCTGCGTTCCAGCTGGGGGTCGTCCATGGTCGCGAGCAGCCTGTGGGCATCGGCGAGCACGGCGGCGCTCCGTCCGGGATCGGCGTCCAGGTCAGCGCTGCGGGCTGCCCAGGTCTCGAGCAGGATGCGCGTCTGGACGATCTCCTGCACGCTCAGCCGGGCGGAGGCCACGTGCATGCGCAGCGCGGTGGCGATTCCGGTGGCTGGTTCGGAGATCAACACGGCCCCGGCGCCCGGGCCCGACCCCGTGGAGGTCCGCACCACACCCATGGCGTCCAGGATCCGGATGGCGTCGCGCACCGAGGCACGCGAGATCCCGTGGGCCTCGGCCAAGGCCCGTTCCCCGGGCAGCTGGTCGCCGACCTTCAACTGGCCGGAGCGCAGCTCGTCCTCGATGTCGTCCAGGACCAGTTGGTAGGCCTTGGGCCGTGCGGTGGCCGCGGGGTCGGCCGGCGGCCCCGGCGTCGTGCGGGCGGTGGTCCCGCGGGCACGGCCGGCATCGGAAGAAGCGTTCACCCCGGCATTCTCCCATGTGGTGGCCATGGGCGACGTCCTCCCGTCAGGGGGTCGGGAGCATCCAGCTCAGGATCGGCGTGGACTGCAAGTACACCAGCGTGCACAGGATCAGCAGCATGGCGATGGACCAGCCGGCGACCTTGCGCAGGATGACCGATTCCTGGCCCTGCATGCCCACCGCCGTGGCCGCGATGGCCAGGTTCTGCGGGCTGATGAGCTTGCCGACGACGCCGCCGGCGGTGTTGCCGGCCACCAGCAGGTACGGGTCGATCCCGGCCTTGATGCCGGCGGTCTGCTGCAGCTTGGCGAACAGGGCGTTGGCCGAGGTGTCGGAGCCGGTCACGGCGGTGCCGATCCAGCCAAGCACCGGCGAAAGGAAGGCGAAGGCGGCTCCCGTGCCGGCCAGCCAGGTGCCGATGCTGATGGTCTGCCCGGACAGGTTCATCACGTAGGCCAGTGCCAGCACGCAGATGATCGTCAGCCCGGCCCAGCGCATGTTGTAGATGGTGCGCCCGATCTCTGCGATGGCCTGGCCGACGGTGATCTTGTACGTCCCGCGGTCGTCCCAGATCGAGTAGACGACGGCCACGATCAGCCCGGTGATCAGCAGCAGCGTGCCGGGGCTGGAGAGCCATTGGAAGTTGTACGTGGTGCCGGAGAGCGCCTCGCCGCTGGCACCGACGACGCGCTCGTGCAGCAGTGGCCACGCCACCTTGACGTCGGTGGTCTCGAGCAGCTTCGGAATGCTGATGCCGGCCGTCCACAGCTTGGCGACGCCGAAGATGACGATGACCAGCAGGTAGGGGAACAGGGCCATGAAGACGCGCGATGCGCCGAGCCTCTCCTGGTCGTCCTCGACGTGCGATGCGCCGGACCCGCCCACTAGGACACGCTCGCGGGCTGCCTCGGTGCCGACCGGGGACCAGAAGCGCAGGAAGACGACGGCCACGGCCAGGCCGGCCAGCGAGGCCACGATGTCGGTGAGCTCGTAGGCGAAGTAGGTGGCGGTGAGGAACTGGGCGATCGCGAAGGACACCCCGACCACGACGGTGGCGGGCCAGCACTCCTTGACGCCGCGCCATCCATCGAGGATGAACAGCAGCAGGGTGGGCACGAACAGGGCCAGCAGCGGGGCCTGGTGCCCGACGATCGCACCGATGTGCGCCGGATCCAGCCCCGTCAGCGCCCCGGCGGTCGTGATCGGGATGGCGACGGCGCCGAAGGCCACCGGCGCGGTGTTGGCGACCAGGACGGCCGCGGCGGCGCGCAGCGGGGCCATGCCCAGCGCGATGAGCATGGTAGCCGTGATGGCCACGGGGGCGCCAAAGCCGGCCAGGGCCTCGAGCAGGCCGCCGAAGCAGAAGGCGATCAGCACCGACTGGATGCGCACGTCGCCGCCGCCGATCACGTCGAAGACCCGGCGCAGGTCGTCGAAGCGGCCGCTGACCACGGTGACCTGGTACAGCCAAATGGCCATGATGACGATCCACACCACGGGAAAGGCGCCGAACACCCCGCCCATGACCCCGGACATCAACGCGAGGCCGACCGGCATCTTGAAGGCGAAGATCGCCACGGCCAGCGCGACCAACAACGACCAGGCCCCGGCAACGTGCGCCTTGGTCTTGACGAGCGCCAGCAGCGCGAAGAAGGTCACCAGCGGCAGCAGGGCCACCAGTGCCGACAGGGCGACGCTTCCGGCCACCGGGTCGGTCGGGGGTGTGAATGTGTCCATCGTTCGGTCCTTACACGCGAGTGGCGGTCTTCTGTGGTCTGACCACTATGGTCTGACCACGGAAGCATAACCTGTACCTTGGGCACTTGTGAACCCCATCACAGCCCCCATCTCCCACGGCGCCCCCGCCGATTCGGCATTCCGGCGCATCCACCCCGCCACTAGACGGGCCACCCGCATCCACCTATAGTGGTCAGACCACACCGGCTACGGTGTCGCCCCGGCGGCGCCACGGAAGGCATCACCATGAAAATCGCCCTCTTCGCCACCTGCATCGTCGACGGCATGTACCCCAGCACGGCCCGCGCCACGGTCGCGATCCTGGAGCGGCTCGGCCACGAGGTCGTCTTCCCTCCCGGCCAGGCCTGCTGCGGCCAGATGCACATCAACTCCGGCTACTTCGCCGAAGCGCTGCCCGTCGTCGCCAACCACGTGAAGGCCTTCGACACCGGCGACTACGACGTCGCCGTCGCCCCCTCGGCCTCCTGCGTCGCCTCGGTCAAGCACCAGCAGCCGATGATCGCCGACCGCGCCGGCGACGCCAGGCTCAAACGCCGCTCCGAGGAGGTCGGGACCCGGACCTACGAGCTCTCGCAGCTGCTCGTCGACGTCCTGGGCGTCACCGACGCCGCCACCCAGCTGGGCAGCTGGTTCCCCACCTCGGTCACCTACCACCCCTCCTGCCACGGCATGCGGCTGCTGCGCCTGGGCGACCGCCAGCTGGACCTGCTGCGCACCGTGGAGGGCATCGAGCTGGCCGACCTGCCCGCGGCCGACCAGTGCTGCGGCTTCGGCGGCACGTTCTCGATGAAGAACGCCGAGGTCTCCTCCGCCATGCTCGCCGACAAGGCCGACAACGTCACCGCCAGCGGGGCCGCGTTGTGCACCGGCGGCGACGCCTCCTGCCTGCTGCACATCGGCGGCGGGCTCTCCCGCACCGGCGCCAACGCCGGCACCCTGCACCTGGCCGAGATCCTCGCCAGCACCAGGGAGAACCCGTACGACGCCGGAACCTCCTTCCCGCGCGATGTGGAGGTGGCACGATGAGCCAGGTCTTCGTCGGCATGCCCGCCGTCCCCACCCACGGATCCGGGAACCTCTTCGCCACCGAGTCCTTCCCCGAGGCGGCGCACCACGAGCTGCGCAACGACCAGCTGCGCAGCAACCTGCGCCACGCCACCACCTCGATCCGCGAGAAGCGCGCGCACGTGGTCGGCGAACTCCCGGACTGGGAGGACCTGCGCTCCGCCGGGTCGGCGACCAAGGAGGCCGTCATGGCCGGCCTGCCGGCCCTGCTCGAGCAGTTCGAGGCCAACTTCACCGCCCGGGGCGGGATCATCCACTGGGCCCGCGATGCCGCCGAGGCCAACCGGATCGTCGAGTCCCTCGTCCGCGAGCAGGACACGGACGAGGTCGTGAAGGTCAAGTCGATGGCCACCCAGGAGATCGGGCTCAACGAGTACCTCGACGACCGCGGCATCCACGCGTTCGAGACGGACCTGGCCGAACTGATCGTCCAGCTCGGCCACGACAAGCCCAGCCACATCCTCGTTCCCGCCATCCACAAGAACCGCTCCCAGATCCGCGACATCTTCCTGCAGGAGATGCAGGACGTCGACCCGAATTTGTCGAACGACCCCCGCGAACTGGCCATGGCCGCCAGGGCCCACCTGCGCCGCAAGTTCCTCTCCGCCAAGGTCGCGATCTCCGGGGCCAACTTCGCCCTGGCCGACACCGGCACGCTCGGTGTCGTCGAGTCGGAGGGCAACGGCCGGATGTGCCTGACCCTGCCGGAAACGCTCATCACGGTCATGGGGATCGAGAAGCTGCTGCCCCACGCCGAGGACCTCGAGGTCTTCATGCAGCTGCTGCCCCGCTCCTCCACCGGCGAGCGCATGAACCCCTACACGTCCTTCTGGACCGGCGTCACGGAGGACGATGGACCGCAGAACGTCCACCTGGTGATGCTGGACAACGGACGGACCGCCGCCCTAGCCGACGTCCACGGGCGCTCGGCGCTGCACTGCATCCGCTGCTCGGCCTGCATGAACGTGTGCCCGGTGTACGAGCGCACCGGTGGACACGCCTACGGCTCCACCTACCCCGGCCCGATCGGGGCGATCCTCTCGCCGCTGATGACCGGCATCGAGGCGGAGGAGAACAACTCGCTGCCGTATGCCTCGAGCCTGTGCGGCGCGTGCTACGACGCGTGCCCGGTGAAGATCAACATCCCCGAGATCCTCGTGCACCTGCGCGGGGAGGACGTCGATGCGCGGCGGGGCAAGCCGCGCCTGCCCTCGGAGATGGACCTGATGATGAAGGGGGTCCAGTGGGCCTTCAGCTCCGGGGCGCGCCTCGGGCTGCTCGAGAAGGCCCTGCCGCTGGGCAAGCTGGCCGCGGGACGCGACAAGAAGATCAAGCGGCTGCCCGGCCACCTGGCCGGTGGCTGGACCAGCTCGCGCGACATCCCGGCCCCGCCGACGCAGTCCTTCAGGGATTGGTGGGCCAGGGAGCACGGGAACGGCACCACCGATTCGAGCGGGAAGGCGAAGTGATGGAAGCACGCGAGGAGATCCTGGGGCGCATCCGCTCGGCGATCAGCGACGGCCCGGCCGTGCCGGAGGTGTCCCGCACCTACCGCCGGACCGCGGACCTGGAGCGGGACGAGGTGCTGGGCCTGATGGTCGACCGGCTGGAGGACTACAAGGCCACCGTCGACCGCGTGTCCGCCGCCAACCTGCCGGGCACGATCGCCGCATTGCTGCAGGACGCGAAGAGCTATGCGGTCCCGCACGGTTTGCCGGCCGAGTGGCTCGAGGACGACCGGCTGCGCAATGACGACCGCAGACTCACCGATGCGCCGGGCAGCCGCCTGGCGGTCGACGAGCTCGACGGCATCTCCGTGGTCACCTCCTCGGCGGTTTCAATCGCCGAGTCCGGGACGATCATCCTGGACGGCTCCCCCACCCAGGGACGCCGGGCCATCAGCCTGGTCCCGGACCACCATGTCTGCGTCGTTCCGGCGTCTTCCATCGTGCAGCTGCTGCCCGAGGCGCTGCCCCGGATCGACCCGACGCACCCGCTGACGTGGATCTCGGGGCCGAGCGCCACCAGCGACATCGAACTCGAACGCGTCGAAGGGGTGCACGGGCCGCGGAACCTGGACGTCATCATCGTCACCGACCTCTGAGACGATGGGGGCATGAGCACCGATTCCCCTGACGCCGACATGCCCGCCGTCGTCGAACTGGCGGCCCGCCACGGGCTGGAACTGGCCACCGAGGGCATCACCTTCAACGAGGCCGGCCTGGACTACCGGGTGGCGTTCGCCCACGAGGACGGCGACCCCGGCAAGCAGTGGGTCCTGCGCATTCCGCGCCGGGACGACGTCTCGGCCAAGCTCGACGAGGAGCGCGCGATCCTGGACTTCGTGCGCCCCCGGTTGTCCGTCGCCGTCCCCCACTGGCGAATCCATGCACCGGAGCTCATCGCCTACCCGCTGCTGCCCGGCTTTCCCGGCCTCACGCTCGACGACGACGGCGAACCGGTCTGGCACGTCGACACCTCCTCGCCGGCGTACGCCGAGTCGCTGGCCCGGGTGATCGCCGCGCTGCACACCCTGGATCCCGACGCAGCCGAGGCCGCCGGCGTCCCCTCCGAGTCCCCCGCCGGGGTCCGGGAGAAGTGGCGCGCCGACCTGGAGCGGGTCCGCGCCGAGTTCGAGGTCTCCGAGGACCTGCTGGGCGGCTGGCGGGCCTGGCTGGCCGATGACGGGCTCTGGCCCACCGAGACGGTGTTCACCCACGGGGAGCTCTACCCGGCGCACCTGCTGCTCGACGAGCACGAGGACGTCGTCTCGGTGCTGGACTGGACCACGGCGAAGGTCGGCGACCCGGCGATCGACTTCGCGTTCCACTGCATGAGCTCCTCCGCCGATGCGTTCGAGCGCACCGTCGCCGTCTACACAGAACTCACCGGCCGCACCGAGCCGCGGCTGGCCGAGCGCTGCGGCGCCCTGCTCTCCGCCGGTCCGCTCAGCTACGGCCTCTTCGCGCTGGCCACCGGGGAGCCGGACCACCGGGCCGCCGCCGCGGCGATGCTCAACCCCGACCCATCCGGGGAGTGACTGCGGCCCCCGGCCGCGCGGGCCTGCCGGTCAGCTATCCGTCCCGCATGGCGCCGGTGGACGTGTCGATGGCCAGCGACCCCGACCGGGTCCGGCCCCCTGCTTCCACCGACCACCGGACGACGGCGGCGCCCGCGGCGATGTCGTCTGCGGTGACCGTGTAGACCGGGGTGAAGTAGAGGACGTGTTCCCCTGGGGCCAGCGTAGCCGGCGGGAACAGCGCGGCCATGCTGCCGTCGTCGTGCCCGTCGAAGGTTCCCGCCAGGGCAGCGGTGACGATGCTGGCCGTGGTGTTGGTGAACCGGCCGGTGAAGGCCAGGATGTCCCCGGCCCGCAGCCCGGGCGCGGGTTCGCCGTAGTTGGCGACCTGCGCCTCGCGGGTGCCCAGGACCTGGGCGGTGCCGGTGTAGCCCTGCCCGATCTCCTTCCAGGTGTGCACGCCCCAGGCGCCCGCGTCGGCGCCGATGGTGTGCGACTCCCCCACGCTCATCCAGTGCTCGGGCCGGCCCGGGGTGATGGAGCGCAGCACCATGGCCAGCGCCCCGCCGTCGTCCTCGGTGAAGGAGGCCGCGGCGCCCGCGAGCGCCCCGTCGGTCAGTGCCTCCGGTTCGATGCGGGTGAAGACCAGCTCGGAGTAGCCGTCGCGTTCGAAGAAGACGCCGAGGGCCCCGTCGGCGAGGACGGCGGCGGTGGAGTAGGCGGAGCTGCCCGCGCAGAGGGTGGCCACCGGTTCCCAGGTGGTGCCGGCGTCGTGCGAGGCGGCCAGGACCGTGTTGCGGCGCAGCGCGGTGTCGCGGTTGTGGGTGGCCAGCAGGGTGCAGCCGCCGTCGGCGGTGGTGCGCAGGCGCAGGATGGAGCCGTTGTCGCCGGGGTCGGGCAGCGTGGGGACCGGCTCCAGCGCGGTGTAGCTGTGGCCGCCGTCGGTGGAGCGGGCGGCGAGGCGGGCGCCGGGGGCACGGGAGTTCAGCAGGACGGTGCCGTCGGGCAGGGCGACCGTCTTGTTCTCGTTGCCCTCCCCCGGTGCGGGCTCGCCGAGGATCCAGGTCTCGCCGTGGTCGTCGGAGCAGGCGCTGGCGGCGCGGATGGTGCCGTGCAGCAGGATGACCATCTGCTGGATGAGGCGTCCGGCATGCGGGCCGGCGTCGAGCTGGATGCCGGTGCCGGCGGCGGCGAAGATCCCGGTGATGCCCTCGCGCTTGAGCATGCCGGTCAGGCGGCGGTGGGTCCAGGTGGCGCCGTCGTCGTCGGAGACGGAAAGGTCCACGTGCTGGACGTCGTCCTCGGGTTCGAGGCCCTCGACGGCCTCGAAGAACCCGGCGTGGGTGCCGGCGGCGTGGAAGCAGAACAGGCGGCCGGTCTCGCGGTCCACCAGCAGGCTCGGGTCGCCGTAGCCGGCCAGGCCGGTGCCGGTGCGGATGACCTGCTGCGGTTCCCAGGTGCGGCCGTTGTCGAAACTGCGACGCAGCAGCAGGTCGATGGTGTTGGGCAGGTCGTCCAGGTTGGGGCGCCCGTCGTAGGCGGCCAGGACGGTGCCGCGCGGGGAGACGGCGAGGGCGGGGATGCGGTATTGGCGGTAGCCGCCGTGGCCACGGGCGGCGAGGACCTGTTCGGCGATGGTGGGTGGGTTGTCGGGGAGGATGGGTTCAACGGGGGCGGGCGCAGCAGCCGGCGTCGCGCGGGAATCGGTGGGGTGCACCCCTCCAGATCTACACGTACGGCGCGGCGACGGCCAATGATGACGGTGCGCGGCCGGTCGATGCGGGCCTTGAAGCCCGCTTGTGAGTTGCTGTCCGAGTTATCGTCGGTTGGCTCCGGATATTCCGACGAAAACTCGGACATGTGGGACGCCCGAGCCGCCGCGGAGCCGCAACGGCGGCGGTGGCGCGGCGGCGGTGGCGGCGGCGGCGGTGGCGAACCGGCCCCCACCCCGGGCGGCTGGGTCACTCGCCGGCGCTACCCCGAGGGTCCGTGTCGGGTGCCGGGGCGGATGTCAGCCGGACGCAGCATCCGCACGGCTGGCCCGGGGCGACCCGTTCGGCACGCCGTCCCGGCTCCAGCGCTTCCAGGGCCCCGCCGATGAAGTCCTCGTTCATGTCGCAGACCGTGTCGGTGTGGCGTGAGGACAAGGCATGGAAGGGGCAGTTCGTCAGGTCCGCCGTGCCGTCGGGCCGGGACTCGGGTCGGTACCCGTAGGTCGTCAGGAAGTGTTCCAGGTCGGCCTGGTCGGCGGCGAGGCGTCGTCCCGTGGACCGGGCTGCTGCGGCCAGGTGGCTGTCGACCGGACCGCCGTCGGCGCGTGCGGCTTCGATCGCCGCGGCCATGATGTCGGCAGCCAGCGGGTATTCGCGGTGCGGAACACTGGCGGTGACCTCGGTGTGGACGGCGCCGTAGACCTTAGACGGCCGGCCTGCACCCGGCCCGGTCGCCCCATTCAACCGGCGGTAGGAGACCTCGAGGAGCCCCTGGTCGGCGAGCTTGTCCAGTTGGAAGGCGGCGGCCTGGCGGGCGATCCCGACCGCCTCGGCCACCTGCTCGCGGCCCAACGGCTCCTCGCTGCGTGCGATGACGTCGAAGATGGCGGCCCGCAGGGGGTCGGCCACGGCGGCGACGGCCTCGACACGTTCATGCTGGGATAGCTGTTGCATGGACCCATCATATCTCTAAAACGAGTAACTATTGACTTAGAAAAACGACCGAGTCTAAAATGAGGCATCATCGCTTTAGAAAGGACCACGTCATGGCCGCCCCCGCTGTCCCCGCTGCCGACCGGCGTCAAAACGCCGCATCGCATCAGGCCTTCGTCCTGCTGCGCACCATCTTCACCGTTGCGCCGATCCTCTTCGGGATCGACAAGTTCACCAACGTCCTCACCGATTGGACCCACTACCTCGCGCCGATCGCCACCGACATCGTGCCGGTCAGCCCGCAGGTCTTCATGTACATGGTCGGTGTCGTCGAGATCATCGCCGGCATCGTGGTCGCCCTGCGCCCGCGCCTGGGGTCGCTGGTCGTGGCAATGTGGCTCCTCGGCATCATCGTCAACCTGCTCCTGGTGCCTGGGTTCTTCGATGTCGGCCTGCGCGACTTCGGGCTCCTCATCGGGGCACTCGCCCTAAACCGCCTCGCCGCCACGGAGGCGCCGGCCTGGCTGGCACGAACGCACCGCACCGCCACAGCGCACTGAACACCGCCCCGCACGACCGTGCCCCGGTGGACGCCACGCGTCCGGAACCGGGGCACGGCCGCGTCCCGTTGGTCAGCGCCCGGCTGCGTATCCCTGGACGCCGCGCGGATTCGCCGCCGCGGCGAGCTGGCCCGTTGCGGGATCCCGCACGACCGCGGACAGCCTCCCCAGTGCCCAATCGCCGGCCCGCGTGACGACATGCCCCCGCGCCTCCAGCCCGGCGATGACCTCCTGGCCGAGGCGGTCCTCGACCACGGCGCCGCCCGGGGTCCAGGTACGTGGCCAGAACGATCCGGGGATCGAGGTCGTATGCAGCGCCGGGGCATCGATGGCCTGCTGCGGCGAGTATCCGCCGACAATGGTGCGCAACAGGTACAGCAGCTGCCACTGGTCCTGCTGGTCTCCACCCGGCGAACCAAGAGCGGAGACCGCCTGGCCGTCCTTGAGCACCAAGGTCGGGGTCAGCGTGGTGCGCGGCCGTTTCCCCGGGGTGAGCGTGGACGGGGCACCATCTTCCAGCCAGGTCATCTGCAGCCGCGTTCCCAAGCAGAACCCGAGAGCGGGGACCAGGGGCGAGGACTGCAACCAGCCCCCGGACGGTGTCGCGGAGACCATGTTGCCCCACCGGTCCACGACGTCGAGGTGGCACGTGTCCCCGCGGGTCTCCCCGTCGGGTTGGACGGTCGGTTCCCCGATGCCGGCGAATCCCGTCTTGGCACCGGTGGCCGCCGCCGGTGGCGTGTAGTCCACGCGCAGCGGTGGAATGAACGGCGGGTGGCCCGGCACGGTCCCGGGGCGGAACTCGTGGCTGGCTGATTCGGTGATGAGACGCCTGCGTTCCGCACTGTATTCCGTGGACAGCAGGTGCCCCAGCGGAACGTCGGTGTCCCCGAAGTAGGACTCGCGGTCGGCAATCGCGAGCTTCTGGGCTTCAAGGATCGTGTGGGCACCGAGCTCCGTCGAGGGGTCGAGGTACTCGTCGTCGAAGCCCTCGAGGATGGCCAGGGTGAGCAACAGGGCCGGCCCTTGGCCCCAGGGTCCGGTCTTGGCGATGGTGTGGCCGCGGAAGGAAACCGTGGCCGAGGGTTCGTAGCACGCGCGGAAGCCCTCGACGTCGGCGGCGGACAGCACGCCGGCATGATCCGTGCCGGAGGAATGCCGATGGGGTCGGGCCAGGAAGGCCTCGGCTTCCCGGCCGACGAGGCGTGCCCAGAGATCACGTGCGGCCTCGATCCCCGCAGTCCGCCGACCGGCGGCGGTGCCGGTGGGGTCCGGCCCGCCGGCCGTGCCTTCCGCCGCGCCGACCAGCTGGTCCAGCACGGCGGCATAGGGTTCGTTGCGCAGCAGCGCGTCGTCGCCGGGCACCTCCCCGTCCGGCATCCAGTGGGCGGCGGAGCTGGGCCAGTGGTCGGTGAACAGCTCGGCCACGGTGGCGATGGTGTCGCGTACCCGGGGCAGGATCTGGTGCCCCTGCCGGGCATAGCCAACCGCGTAGGCGAGCACATCGGCCAGGGGCCAGGTCCCGTGGTCGCGCAGGAGCAGCAGCCACGCGTCGACGGCTCCGGGGACGGCGGAAGCCAAGGCGCCGGCACCGGGCACCAGTTCCAGCCCCTCGGCCCGGTAGTGCTCCGTTGTCGCGGCGGCCGGTGCCGGCCCCTGCCCCATGAGGACCACGGGCTCCCCGGGCCGGTCGGCGGTGGCGAAGATGCCGGTCATATCCCCGCCGGGACCGTTCAGGTGCGGCTCCACGACATGGAGCACGAAGGCGCCGGCAACCGCCGCGTCGAAGGCGTTGCCCCCGCGTTCGAGGACCGACTGGATGGAGGCCGTGGCCAGCCAATGGGTCGAGGCACTCATGCCGAAGCTGCCCTGCAGGGTGGGGCGGGTGGTGAAGGAATCCGGTGCGGTGTAGGTCACATCCCCACTCTAGGCGGGACGTTCGCCCACGGCATCGTGCGGACCCGTCAACGCCGGGAGAGTTCGAAGCAGGTCGCCGATGCCGCACTCCAGCACATCGCAGATCGCGGTCAGCGTGCTGAACCGGATGGCCTTGGCCCGCAAGGGGTGGCACCCGGACCATGCGGATCCTTGCGCCACCCCTTGACCGGACCGTTGGCTAGTGGCTCGCCGTGGCGCTTTCGGCCACCGGGACGAACGCCGGGACACGGCGCTGGTCGAAGATCGTGGCGCCGACCTCCTGCTCGGCCTGGTTGTCCATCGACAGGTCGATGCCCTTGCGATCGCGCAGCAGGGAGACGGCCACCAGCGAGATGACGGTCATGCCCAGCAGGTAGGCGGAGACGGCGGCGCTGCTGCCGGTCGCGTTGACCAGGGCCTGGGCGATCGTCGGGGCGAAGGCGCCGCCGATGATCGCGCCCAGGGCGTAGGAGATGGAGACGCCGGAGAAGCGGACGCTGGCCGGGAAGATCTCGCTGTACCAGGAAGCCTGCGGACCGTAGGACAAGCCCAGCCCGATGGTGAACAGGCCCAAGGCCAGGTAGAGCAGGGGCAGCGAGCCGGTATTGATCATCCAGAACAGCGGGAAGACCATGAGCGCCTGGCAGCTGAAGCCGATCAGGTACGTGCGCTTGCGTCCGATCTTGTCGGACAGGTAGCCGGCCAGCAGCGTGAAGATGAACCAGGTGGCGGCGGCGAAGGTGACGGCCAGCAGCACGTCGGTGCGCTCGAGCCCCACGGCCGGCCCGGAGGCGTAGCTGGGGATGAACCCGCCGGTGGCCATGTACCCGGCGGCGTTGTTGCCGGCGAAGACCAGGGCGGCGAGGATGACCAGCAGCCAGTGCTTGCGGAAGAGCTCGACGACGGGGACCTTGGTCTGCTGCTTGCGCTCGGCGATCTCGAGGAAGATCGGGGACTCGTCGACGGCGCGGCGGACGAGGTAGCCCACGACGACCAGGACCACGCTGAGCAGGAATGGGATGCGCCAGCCCCAGGCCAGGAAGGCCTCGCCCGGGGAGATGACCCCGGTCATCAGGGCGGTGATGCCGGCTGCCAGCAGCATGCCCAGCGGGACACCGAGCTGCGGGAC
The DNA here is from genome assembly GCF_041679245.1 of Arthrobacter sp. JSM 101049. Lineage (NCBI taxonomy): Bacteria > Bacillati > Actinomycetota > Actinomycetes > Micrococcales > Micrococcaceae > Arthrobacter > Arthrobacter sp. JSM 101049. The sequence continues at coordinate 297,248 of NZ_JBGFFC010000003.1, forward strand.
CGACCCGGCCCGGCCGCGGCGTTCGCGTGGGGCATGCTCGACGGCCATCAGCACGGCCCCGCCCCACTCGCCGCCGGCGGAGATGCCCTGCAGGATGCGCAGCAGCAGCAGGAGGATGGGGGCCAGCAGGCCGGCGGTCTCGAAGGAGGGCAGCACGCCGATCAGCGTGGTGGAGGCGCCCATCAGGATCAGGGTGATCACCAGCATCGGGCGCCGGCCGATCTTGTCGCCGAAGTGCCCGGCGAGGAAGGCGCCGAGCGGGCGGAACAGGAAGCTGATGCCGACGGAGGCGAAGGCCAGCAGCAGGCCGATCGATTCGCCGGCCGGCTCGAAGAACAGGTGGGCGAAGACCAGGCCGGCGGCTGTGGCGTAGATGAAGAAGTCGTACCACTCGATGGTGGTGCCGACGAGGGTGGCCATGGCGACGCGTCGCTGGTTCACCTTCGAGGGCTGGATGGGCGCAGGGGCTGGCATGGTGTTCTCCTGAAGGGGGTTTGATGCAGTGATGGAGCTTACAAGGGCCGCTGGGCGAACGAGTGGTTTGCGTTACGGCCTGACGAGACAGTCAGACGGCGGCCGGCACCCGGAGTGCGGCCTTGGCGTACGCCTTGAGGCTGAAACCCGGGGTGGACGCCTCGGCCGGATCGGGACCGGCACCGGCGGCGATGAGCTTGCGGGCGGCCATGTGGTCCGCCGGCGAGTTCACGGATTCGACGGCGGCCAGCTGGCCCTCCCGGTGGCAGAGCACGGAGAACCTTCCGTCCGCGGGGTCACCGAGGACGGTCGTCTCGTCCCCCGGCGCCGTCAGCCCGGCGATCTGCAGCCGCACGGGCCCCTGCGTCGACCAGAACCACGGCAGGGCGGTGTAGTCCGCCACCGTGCCCAGGATCGTGGCGGCGGCATGCCGGCCCTGGTCGGTGGCGTTCTGCACCGATTCCAGCCGGGTGCGCGTCCCGGCGTGGGGATTGGGGAAGTTCGCGCAGTCCCCCACCGCCAGGATCGACGGATCCGAGGTGCGCAGCGCCCCGTCGACGACGATGCCGTTCCCCACCTCCAACCCGGCCTCGGCCGCGAGGGCGTCGTGGGGCACGACGCCGATGCCCACCACCACGAGATCGGCCGGATAGCTGGTGCCCGCCGTGGAGACGGCGGCTGCCACGCGTCCGTCGTCCCCCGCAGTGAAGGAGCCGATGCCTTCGCCCAGATGCAACTCGACGCCCTGGGCCGCATGGGAGGCAGCGAACCAGTCCCCCATCAGCGGACTCAGCGCCCGGCCCATCGGCCGGGGCGCGAACTCCAGGACAGTCACCCGGGCTCCGTGGGCGCGGGCGGCCGCGGCAAACTCCAGGCCGATGAACCCGGCCCCGACGACCACGACGTCCCGTGCCCCGGGCAGCGCCCGGTGCAGCGCCTCGGCGTCGTGCAGTGTTTTGAGGCCGTGGATGCCGGGCAGGTCGGCGCCGGGGCAGGACAGGGAGCGGTTGCGTGCCCCGGTGGCGAGCACCAGGTGCTCGTAGGCGATGGTGCTGCCGTCGGCCAGCGCGACGGTGTGCGCGGCACGGTCGATGGCGGTGGCGGGGGCACCGGCGCGCAGGGTGATGTCGTGGTCGGCGAGGAAGTCCGGGCCGCGCAGGGGCAGCGGCGTGGCGTCCTTGCCGGGCAGCAGGAAGTCCTTGGACAGCGGCGGGCGCTGGTAGGGCGCCCCGGCCTCGTCGGCGATGATCGTCACCGGTGCGGTGTAGCCGCCGGCGCGCAGCGAGTCGGCAACCTGCAGGCCGGCCTGGCCGCCGCCGATGATGACCGTTCCGGCCTCTGCTGCCTGGCCGGGGGCGGCGTGTTCGTGGGTGGCGCGCTCCTGGGTGGCGTCCATGGCTATACCTGGTCCGCGGGGACGTCGACGGTGATGCCGTCCTGGGCGGTTCCGACGGTGATCTGGCAGCCCAGGCGGGAGCGGTCGGTGCGCTCGGCGGTGGTGCAGTCCAGCATCTCCTCCTCGTCGTCGGAGATCCCGAGCAGCGCATCGGCGAATTCGGGGCGGACGTAGACGTGGCACGTGGCGCACATGGCCTGGCCGCCGCATTCGCCGACGATCCCCTCGACGCCGTTGGACACCGCGGCGCGCATCAGCGTGGTCTCCTGCTCGACGTCGAGCGTGGTCTCCTCGCCCGAGGGCTGGACATAGGTAATGGTGGGCATGGTGGTTCTCCTGGTGGTGCTGGTGCTGAAGGGGTCGGGGTCGGTGCGGGGGTCAGTCCCAGAGGACGGGCATCTTGACCAGGCCGCGGAAGACCCAGCCGGCGTCGACCGAGGCGCTGTCGGGGTCCAGGCGCAGGCCGGGCAGTTCGGCGAAGACGCGGGGCATGGCGACCTGGGCGACCTGGGCGCGGGCGACCCAGGTGCCGGCGCAGAAGTGCACGCCGCCGCCGAAGCCCAGGTGCGGCTTCTTGGGGCGGAAGATGTTGAATTCCTCGGGGTCCACGAAGACCTCCGGGTCGCGGTTCGCGGCGCCGAGGACGACGCCGAGGCGGTCACCGCGGTGCAGCTGGATGCCCTCGAGCACGGTGTCGGCGGTGGCCTCGCGCGGGTACATCCCGATGGGGGCGACCCAGCGCACGGATTCCTCGAACGCCTTGGCGTGCAGCGACGGGTCCTGGTGCACGGCGGCGAGCTGCTCGGGGTGGTTCAGCAGTGCCCAGACCGTGGTGCCCAGGACGTCGCGGGGTTCGTTGAGGCCGCCGCCGATGGTCATCTTCAGGTTGGCGCGGATGGCCTCCAACGGGATGGGCAGCGAGGCCAGGCCGGAGAGCAGGGACTGGTCGGGGTTCTCGCGCAGGTAGGGCAGCATCTCGTCGATGGCGGCGTCGACCTCGGCGGAGGAGGTCTCGCTCTCGGCCCAGACCGCGGGGTCGTCGGCGTAGTTTCCGGTGCCGTTGATCATCGTCTGGCTCCAGCGCTGCATGTCCTGCTGGCTGGCGTTGTGGAAGCCCATGACCAGGCGCAGGTTCTCGGCGGCGTACGGGGCGGCGTAGTCCCAGATGAAGTCGGAGCCGGGGCCCTTGGCCTTCAGCTCGCCCATGAACCGCTCGTGGTTGGCCTCGAAGATCCCGGTCCAGTGCTTCTTGATCGTCCCGGGGCGCAGGGTGGAGCCGTAGGAGTCCCGGTCCACCTGGTGCTCCGGGTTGTCCTTGCGCAGCATCGAATGGCCCATGGCACGCTTCATCAGCGATTCGCGCTCATCGGCGGAGAAGGTGGCCTCGTCCTGTTCGATGGTGTGGCAGGCCTCGTAGGACACGACCATGAAGCGGTTGACCGCCGGCACCCAGTGGACCGAGGCCTCCTCGCGCAGGCGCCGGTAGATGGGGAATGGGTCGCGGTGCAGGTCCTCGATGGTGACCCAGTCGGCCACGGGGGCCTCGCGGGTATCCCCTGCGCCACCGGTGGAGTGGCTGGCCGGCACCTGGGACATCAGGCGCTGCAGTTCGGCCGGGTCGGTGGGCAGCTCCCCGGTGAAGGGGCAGCCCGCGGTGGCCGTGGCGTCGTTGCTGGTGGCGGTCACGAAAACTCCTGGTGTCGCTGGTGGCTGGCTAGGCTTCCAGTGTGACCGGCGGCATATGCACGGTAAAGTGCAATAAACAGCTCTATATCCACACTTGAACCGAGGTGTTTGATGCCGCGCTACACGCTGCGCCAATTGGAGTGCTTCGTCTCCGTGGCCGAACACGGAAGCATCACCGCTGCGGCGAACGCACTGCACCTCTCCGCCTCGGCCGTCGCCGGGGCCGTCAACGAGTTGGAGCGCGTCTTCGGCGCGCAGCTCACCGTGCGGCGGAAGGCCCACGGCGTGGCGATGACCCCCTCGGGCAGCTACGTCCTGGACCGGGCCCGCGGGATCCTGCATGCGGCGGAGGACCTTTCCCTGCACGCCGCCGACGCCGGGGGCGAGTTGCGTGGCACGCTCATGCTCGGCTGCTACCTGACGTTGGCCCCCACCGTGCTGGCGCGGCTCATCGACGAGTACTCGCGGCGCTACCCGCTGGTGGAGTTGGACTTCTTCGACGGATCGCAGCACGACGTCCAGGAGCGCCTGCTCACCGGGCGCATCGACCTGGCGGTCGCCTACGACATGTCTTTGCCGGCGGGCCTGGAACGGTTGCCCCTTTACGACGCGACGCCGAGCCTGGTGCTGGATGCCGCGCATCCGTTGGCGTCGAGGGAGTCGATCGCCCTGGCCGAATTGGGCGACGAGCCGATGATCCTGCTGGATGTGAACCCGAGCCGGGAAAACACCATGATGATGTTCTCCACCGCGGGGATCAGCCCGCGCATCCGTTTCAGGACCACCGATTACGAGGTCACCCGGTCACTGGTGGCCCGCGGCATGGGCTACGCCGTCCTGGTCCAGCAGCCCGCCTCCTCGCAAAGCTACGAGGGCCGGGAACTGGTCGTCCGGCCGATCAGCCCGGCCATCCGCCGGATCAACGTCTCGCTGGTCTGGCCCGCGCCGGTGCAGCCCTCGCGGTGCGCCCGGGCCATGGTCGACCTGGCACGGGAGCTCTACGCGGAGGGCGCTCCCGCTTCCTGACGCGACGGCCTGCCCGAAAACGCCACCCCGAGGAACGCGAAGGCCAACGCGCCAAACGGCGACAACAGGAGCCCCTCCCGGACCCCCGAGAACCAGGCCACCACGGGCACCGCGACGGTGACGCAGAGCAGCAGGACGGCAACCACCGCCGGGACCGACGCCGGGTTGAGGCCACAGCCCGTGGCCAGCGACGCCAGGACGATCCACGCGCCGACCAGCCACAGCTTGGCCGTGCTCTCCGGCGTCCCCGCCATGATCACGGCCACCCCGGCCGCGACGGCCACCGCGACGGCCGCGAAGAGGCGTCGGTAGGCCGGTAGTGCTGGCTGCTGGGTCATGATTCGGCCTCCTGCCGGTCGGGGGATCAGGTCAACTGGTCGAGCCGGTCCCAAAACGCCGCGCGCAGCGCCCTGCGGACCACCTGGATGTCGGTTTTCCATTCGCCGATCTGCTGGGCGCAGTCCTTGAGCAGCACCCGGTCGATCTCCGGCGGCAGCAGCGGACGATCCGCCTGCAGCTCGATCAGCTCGCGTTGGGTCGTGTTGGCGTACCAGTTGTCGGCCACGCTGGCGCCCACGGTGCCCACGGCCGAAAGCAGGGCGCTGTCACCTGCCTCAGGGTGCCCGGACGCCGCCGGCGCCTCGCGGGCGCCCTGGTGGTTTGCCGGCACGCGCGGCAGTACACCGGTCGTACCGGGAACGTGGGCGGGGCCGGGACCGGGCCCAGGGCCGGGACCGGGCACGGGGCGGGGCATCGGCGCCGCCGGGGAGAGGGCCGGCGCTCCCGCAGGGTCCGTGTCCGGGTGGCCCGTCGAAGCGGCCCCGGCACCGGCTGCCACCCGGGCACGCGAGGCGGGATCCGCCGTCGTACTGGTGTGTGCCCCGGCGACCACCTCGTGGAGCGAGTGCACTCCGGGACCGGGCAGCGGTCCGGTGGTCACCGAGCGGGTGAAGGTCGATTCAAGCAGGTCGGCGGGCAGTTCGGCGATCCCGTCGACACACAGCGCCAGGTGTTCGGCCACCGAGGCCAGTCCGATGCGGGTCTCGGGCTTGCGCAGCCCGATGAGCTTGACCTGCACGCCGAGGTCCTGGGCCTCCTCGACGGCTTCGGCCAGGTCGTCGTCGCCGGAGACGAGGTAGACCACCGAGACCGCGCCGCTGCGGGCCAGGCCCACCAGGTCCAGCGCCAGGCGCAGGTCCACGCCCTTCTGCTCGCCGCTGTAGGAGATCCGGCCGAGGCGGACCTTGACGCCGTCGACCATGCCGATGCGCTTGTGCTGGTCGGTGAACAGGCCATCGCGCGAGGCGTCGTACCAGTAGGTGCGCAGCAGCGGCAGCCCGCAATCCTCCCGGGCGATGGCGGCGATCCCCTCGACGAGCTGCTCGTAGCCCACCCGGAAGGCCGAGCGCAGCGACGTGCCGGCCGTGTGCTGCCCGCCGACGGCCAGGAGGAACCCTGCATCCACGAAGATCGCGCTCTGAGTCGTCATGAGTGGAATCCTACGTGGCGCCGTCGGGCCGTCGGCGGGACCGCGCGGCTCACATGATCCCGGCGAGCAGCATCGAATCGCCGAGCCCGTCCCAGCGGCCGGTCAGCTGGCCCTCGTCGCCCGTGGCCGGACGGGGCGTGAAGTAGACGGCCAGCGATGCGGTATCGGTGGTCAGGATGCACACGGCTCCCCCGTCCGGGGTGTCCTCGACCGCCGGGCTGACCGTGGTGACCTCCGGTTCCTGGCTGTCCGGGTCCCCGAACCCATGCACGACGACGGTGCTCGTCTGCGGCACGAGGGTCCCGTCCGCGTCGAGGAACACGTCGGCCCCGGACTTCCCGCGCAGGATCGTGCTCGCCAGCGCCTGCGCGTACACCCGGTCCCCGGTCGCGTCGTAGATCCAGCGGTGCCCCAGCACCGAGTGCTCCATCTCCCCGGCCAGATGGTCCTCCGCGCCTTCCAGCGGCTCACCGCGGTAGGTCAGCGGGACCTGCAGGATCCGCCCGTCGGAGCGGCGGACGATGTGCGTTTCGATGCCGATATGCTCGTCGGGGTCGTCGAACCGGAAGGCGCCGACCAGCTCGATCGCCTCGCCCTCGGAGACCCCCGACCACGGCTGGCGGGCGAGCCAGGAGGTGATGACGTCCTGTTTGCCGGGTGTGAGCTGTGCGCGGTAGATGATGGCCATGGCTTCACCTTAGGTCAGCAGCGCTCCGGGCGGGAGGGGTTGGTTCCGGCGCAGCCGCAGGTAGCCTCGGGGGATGACGAGCCTCGACCTGCTGGCGGGCCCCCGCGGCCGGCGGTTCTGTCTGGCCGCGGTCACCGGGTTGTCCGATGACCTGTGGTCGCTGTCCCTCCGGTCCGCGTGGGACCCCGGCAACGCTTCCCTGCGCGCCGAGCTCTGTGCGGCCATCGGTTCGCACGAGGTCCTGCGCTCCATCTCGGAGGCGCCGGACGCCGCACTGCTCACGGCCCTGGCCGATGCCGTCGACCGTGCCGCCTACTGGCAGCCGCCGGACGAGACCGATGGCTTGGCTGCAATCCCGGCGATGCTCACGGCCCTGGGGCCGGTGGCCGACATCCTATCCGGCCGGATCGCCGGGTCCTGGTGGTCCTCCGGCATCGGGGCCGGAAGCCAGCGCGCCGTGCAGTGGATCGACGAGTCCGACATGCCCGCACCGCAGCTGTCCGGCGCCACGGGGCGCGTGGCCGACTGGCACCGGCGGACGGTGGAGTCGGAGCGGGCGGCCTCCCGCTGGACCCGCTCGTTGAAGAAGCGGCCCGGCAGTTCCTGGTGGTCGACGCCGGCGCTGTCGCAACTGGTCCACACCACCCGCTCGCTGCCGGGGCTCGGTGCCGCCGGCCTGCTGCTGGTGGAGGACGGTGCGGGGTGGGATCGGGCCCGGGTGTGGCCGCTGGCGCCGGTCCCCTCGGCCCGCATCCTGGAGATCCGCGGACCGGCCGACTGGGTGGATCTGGTGGAACGGCACCCTCTGGAGGTGACGCAGACGTGGCGGAAGACGGCGTGGGAGACGACCGGGATCGATGGCACCTGGCTCATCCCCGACTTCGCCGCCGTGGCCCGCGAGTACGACGGCGTCCACCTCACCGTGGCCGGATACCTCACCACCGCGGGCCGGCCGCTCGATGCCGGCAATGGACGGACGATCCTCGCGGGCTGGGACCCGGACGCCACCTACTGGCTCGCCGACGTGTTGCGTCCAGCTGGCGATCCCGTCGAATGGACGAATCCGGTGGTGGGGACGACTCCCGAATGGTCCCCTACAGCGAGATGATGCCCTGGCCCATTCGAAGCTCCTCCATGGGCCCAGCAGGGCAGGCGGGCATAGAATCACCACACCGACCGCCATCCCGGAGGACACCATGCCCGTACCCGATCTCCGCCCCGGCTCCCCGTGCTGGATCGACCTGATGACCTCGAAGCCCGAACGCGCCCGCTCGTTCTACGCGACGCTCTTCGGCTGGACGTACGAGGCCGGCGACCAGGAAACCTATGGCGGGTACGTCCTGGCCTCCAAGGACGGCCACCTGGTCGCCGGGCTCATGGAGAACGACGGCGAGGCCGGCACCCCCGATGGATGGTCAACCTACCTGCGGGTCGAGGATGTCGACGCCACGGTCGCGACTGCCACCGCACATGGCGGCAAGGTCCTCCTGCCGCCGATGGACATCCCCGCACAGGGACGCATGGCGATGCTGCTGGATCCCGCCGGCGCAGCCGTCGGCGCCTGGGAGTCCGGCGCCCACACCGGGTTCGGCGTCCACGGCGACACCGGGGCACCGGCCTGGCATGAACTCCACGCCCGCTGCTACCCCGACACGGTCGAGTTCTACCGGAAGGTCTTCGGCTGGGAAGCCGCCACGATGTCGGACACGGACGAGTTCCGCTACACGACGGACCGGTCCGGGCGCACGGCCTCTGCGGGCATCCTGGACGCCACGGCGTTCCTGCATGCCGGCTATCCCGCCGCCTGGCAGGTCTACTTCCAGGTCGAGGACGCCGAAGCGGCCATCACCCAGGCGCTCGGCCTCGGCGCGAGCGTGGTCGACGCACCCCGGGATTCCCCATTCGGCCGCGTCGCCTCGCTCTCCGATCCGACCGGGGCCTCGTTCAAGATCATCGAGCCACCGCAGCACGGCTGACCCGCCGGAACGCCTTCGGACCCGGAACCCGTGGCCTCGATCCCGATGGCGAAGAAGCGGTGCCATCACCCCGCTGCCCGGAGGCTGGTCACTGTCCTTCCCCCGCCGCTTCCGCCGACTCTGGCGGTCGTCCGGGCAACCCGGCGAGGCGTTCGATGGCGCTGAGACCCGCATCGTTCCCGGGCCAGTGCCGCCGCAACGGCGCCGGGCCGGCGGAGCGGACCACCAGGCGAAGGATCCAGGCAACGACCAGCACGTCGTCGGCGTAGCCGATCACGGGGATGAAGTCCGGAACCAGGTCGATCGGGCAGACGAGGTACAACAGCAGCACGACGACCAGGATCCGCGGCGTTAGCCCGGTAGCCCGGTCGCCGAGGATCCGCTTCAAGAGGACCAGCAGGTCGGGAACGAAGCGCAAGGTATCCCGCAGGCCCAGCACCCCCGGATGGCGCCTGGCATAGGCGAGCATCGCCACCAATGCCACCAGGTAGGCGAGCGCCAAGGCGCCGATGGCGCCCCCGAGTGCTTCGGTCCACGTCATGAGCCCGCGCCGGCCGGCTGCCGGGTGATGCACCGCCTCGGAGTTCCCGGGGTGCTCAACTGCTGTGTCGGCCGTAGCTGAGCAGCATGTTGCCCTTGCTGGTCTGTTGCGAATCCTGCAGCACCAGCCGGGTCACCGGGTCACCGGATTCGAAGAGGTGCTTGCCCGCCCCGGCGATGACCGGGTGGACCATCAGCAGCAGCGAATCCAGCAGCCCGGCGAACAGCAGCTGCCGGACCACCGAGATGCTCCCGCACACGGAGATGTCCCCGCCGTCGGACTGGCGCAGTTCACAGACGAAGTCCTCCAGCGGCGCCTGGATGAGCGTGGAATTCTGCCAGGCCAGTTCCCCGGTGAGCGTGCGGGAGGCGACGAACTTCTCGACGGGGTTGATGAATGAGGCGAACGGGTCCTCCTGCCCCGCGTTCGGCCAGTATCCGGCCCACTCCTCATAGCTGCGGCGTCCCAGCAGGACGGTGTCGGTTTGCGTCATCATGGTGCCCATGCCCGCACCGAGTTCCTCGTCGAAGCTGTCGAACTGCCAGAGGTTCGGTGACTCGACGACTCCGTCGACCGATTGGAAGAGTCCGGTCTTGACCTCGCGCATGCTGCCTCCCTCAAGAAATCGTGGACTGTCGCCGTTCCTGCTCGATCATCTGCGGGGACGCGGTCGCCGTCAAGGCGCGGCAGGCCGGAGTACTTCGCGACCGCGCCTGGCAGCGTGCCGTGCGCACGCCACAGCGCCACCGAATCGCCACTGTCGTCGAAGATCGAGGGGCGGCATGCTTGTCGTACGACGTCGGCGGTTTCCTCCGATGCACTTCTGGGCAGTGGCCAGCCTCCAAGCTGCCGATCGTGCCCGACCCCGCGTGCAGAGCCGCGGGAAAATGGTGCTCGAGGCTTCCTCGCCGGACGGGTATGCGCTCTTCCTTCCCCCGCCGGGCCGATCTAGGATGACACCACGCGCCTGCCCCTGCAGCCGCGATGTGGCACCGGCCCGCGGCAACGTGGCTCGGCGGATGGCCCATCTGGAGGTGGTCCATGCGGTGGCCCGCCGGGCTTGCCGCACATTGCCGCCCGATTATCGGGTTCATCCCTGGTGCCCACAGCGCGACGGGGAGACGTAAAGGATCTGGTCCCATTGCCCCGCACCACACCACCTCGAATCCTCACGCTGCTCGGCACCGCACTTGCGGCGTTGGCCCTGGCTGGAGCCGGCATGGCTCCGGCCCAGGCCGCCGCCCCGGTCGCCGTCGACGCATCCCTCACCCCAGCCTCCGGCGGGCGGGTGCACCCCACCCATCGGCATACCCCGGACGTCCAGTACGTCAACCTCGGTGATTCGTTTTCTGCCGGTTTCGGCTCGGGAACACTGAGGGCGGGTCCAATCCCGGGTTGCTTGCAGGGAACCGGCCCATCCCATGTCACCCGGCTCGCCTCACTGCCCGGGGTGCATCTGACCGTCGACGCCTCTTGCGCGGGGGCCACCCCCGAGGACATCACCGCCATCGCTGGTGCCGTCCGAACCCAACTGGCAACGGCCGACCTGGTGACCCTGACGCTGGGTGGCAACGACCTGGACCTCGCCGGACTGATCACGGCCTGCAGCACCCTGGGAAGTGACGCGGCCTGCCGGCAGGCCCTCGCTATGGCCCGTCAGACGCTGCCGTCCATCACCGCCTCGGCCAGGACCACGCTGCGCCGGATCGACGCCTCGACCTCCGGCCGCATCCTCGTGCTCGGCTACCCCCGGCTCTTTTCACCGCAATACGGCGACAACGACTTCGTCACCGCCCGGCACGCCCGGCAGCTGAACCGAATAGCCGACGGACTGAACCGGGCCGTCCGGGCCGCGACGCGCCGGACCCACACCCGGTTCGTCCCGGTCGCCGGTCCCTTCAACCGGCATGGCCTGGGCTCGCCAACTTCCTGGATCTACTTCAACACGGCCAATCCGGGCGACCCCTTCAACATGCACCCCACCACCACCGGCTACCTGCGGGGCTACTACCCGGCAGTGCTGCATCGGGCCGGATTGCACCACCGGGTCCGGTGACGGACCGTCCGCCCGCGTCCGGGAAACCCAAAGCGGGCGGACAGTCATCCTGCGCCCTTCCGGAAGCGCGTGAGCCTCTGGATTCCGGGGATTTTCGGCGTATTCTGGAAGTGTCAGGACAACTTGTGGGTTCGACGAGGAGGTCATCATGAGCATGTTCAGACGGCATCGGACACATGGAAAGATCACGGCACCGGCGGCACGTGCAGCAGCGGCGGCGGCCAAGACACCGGCAACTCCCATATTCAAGTACCGGATCAACGAGGATCTCGCGAACAAGCTGGCGACGAGAGCCTACGGGCTGGGACCCGATGGACGGCCCAACATCCCCCGGATGCCGCTGAGCGGATAGGGCCGGGCCGCTGGCCGCGGCCCTATCCCCCGAAGCTGCTGATGATGAAGGCGGCCAGGAAGCCCAGTGCGGCAATCAGCCCGGTGAGCAGATGGTGCTCCTCGAACGCCTCGGGAATCATCGTGTCCGCGAGCATCGCCAGTATCGCGCCCGCGGCCACGGCGGTAATGAACGCGACGAGCCCCTCCGACGCGTTCTGGAGGGCGGCATATCCCACGAGCGCGGACAGGCCCGAGATCAGGGCAATGCCACCCCACACGCCGAAGACATACCCTGCGCTGCGTCCTGCCTTCTTCATGCCGGCGGTGCTGGAGAGCCCCTCGGGGACGTTGGAAATGAAGACGGCAGCCAACATGGCCGGGCTCACGGCACCACCGCTGACCAGACCCAGCCCCAACACCACCGACTCCGGAATGCCGTCCAGCAGCGCCCCGATCGCGATCGCCGTGCCGCTACCGGGATGCTGCTGTTCGGAGGGCTGCTTTCCGCCGGAGCGCTTCCGGTGCTTGGCCCCGCGCCGTTCCAACACGGCGTTGGCGCCAACGTAGACCAACGCCCCGGCCAGGAATCCGCCGGCGGTCGGCCACAGACCGCCCCCGTTCGCCGCCTCCTCCACCAGGTCGAAGGACAACGCGGAGATCAGCACGCCGGCGCCGAAGGCCATGATGGAGGACACCAGTTTGGCCCGGATCGTCCAGGTCCAGGACAGCGCCGAGCCGACGACCAAAGCGGCACCGGCGATCGTCCCCCACATCCAGGCCAGCAGCCACATGGGCACGGTGTGCCTCCTCCAACGAAACGGGTGTCTTCTACCACCAACATAATGTCCAAGTGACCGGCCAACAACGGTCCGTGCGCCATCGACCCCGGCCACCGGTCCGGCGCATGAACCCGAGACACAGTGCACCAACTGCGCAATACTGAAAACACCGGGGCAGGCATCGCCAACCCATCCCGCGGTCAACGCAGGATGGGTTGGCATCCGTCGGCCCCGCACCGGAATCGAGCAAGGGAGTGGATCAATGTCCGACGCACCAAATCCCGTCGAATTGCAGAAGGCCCTGGGCGGCGTCGACTATCCGGCCTCCGTCGCGGACCTGGTGTCCGCGGCCGAACGCAACAGGGCAGACGACTCGGTCCTGGACGCGCTACGTGGACTTCCTGACCAGGAATACGCCAGCCCGGTCGAGGTCAACGAGGCCTTCTCCAATGAGAACTGACCACCACGCTTGAGAACTGACCACGGCGCTGTGCTCGCGCCGTTCGGGACGATCGAAGGAGAATCATGAAGGCACTGTCCCTCACACCAGGAACCAAGGATTCGCTCTCGCTGCAGGACGTGGACGCCCCGGAGGAGTCCCAGGGCAGCGTACTGGTCGAGGCACTGTCCATCGGCCTGTGCGGCACCGACAAGGAGATCCTCAACGCCGAGTACGGCACGGCACCCGAGGGAAAGGACCGGCTCGTCATCGGGCATGAGAACCTCGGCCGGGTCAAGGAGGCCCCCGACGACTCCGGGTTCTCCGCTGGGGACCTCGTCGTCGGAATCGTCCGCCGACCGGATCCCGTCCCCTGTGCGGCCTGCGCCGTCGGCGAGTGGGACATGTGCCTGAACGGCAAATACACCGAGCACGGCATCAAGTCCCTCGACGGATTCGCACGGGAGCAGTGGCGCGGAGATCCCGAGGACATGGTCAAGCTGGACTCGTCCCTGGCCGAGGTCGGCGTCCTGCTGGAGCCGACCACGATTGTGGCCAAGGCCTGGGAACAGATCGAGCGGATCGGCTCGCGGGCGTTCTTCGATCCGCACGTCGTCGCGGTCACCGGCGCCGGCCCGGTCGGCTTGCTCGCCGCGTTGCTCGGGGTCCAGCGCGGATACGAGGTCCATGTCTTCGACATCGTCGACGAAGGCCCGAAGCCGGGGTTGGTCAAGGACCTGGGGGCCACCTTCCACACCGATTCCCTGCCGGATTCGGGTCTGGAACCCGAGATCATCGTGGAGTGCACCGGGGTCCCCTCGGTGATCGTCGATGCCATCGCCAACAACGGGAAGAATGCCGTCGTCTGCCTGACCGGCGTGTCCAGCAGCGGCAAACAGACCCCCCTGGACGTGGGCGCGATGAACCGCACGGCCGTGCTGGAGAACGACGTCGTCTTCGGCACCGTCAACGCCAACCGGCGGCACTACGAGCAGGGAGCCGAGGCCCTGGCCAAGGCCGATGCGGACTGGCTCGGACGGCTGATCACCCGACGCCACCCGATGAAGGACTACGCGACGGCGTTCGAGCACCGCGACGGCGACGTGAAGGTCGTCATCGACGTCGCCAAGCCCTAACCCCAGAGGCTTCCCTCGGAGGCCATGGAGGCCGAACGCATCTCGGCGTTGATGTTCTTCAGGTGTGCCCGCATCAACTCGCCGGCTGCCTCGGCGTCCCCTGCCTCGACGGCAGTGAAGATCTTCTCGTGTTCGGCTTGTTCCTGCTCGGTGGACATGTAGGACTGCAGCGCCGGAAGCACGTGGTGCGCCCGGGACGTCTCGTCCAGGACCTGCCGCAGCACGTCGAACGCCCGGCCGTTCCCCCCGGCCCGAGCCAGGGTCAGGTGGAACTGTTGCGCTTGGCCCATGGCCTCCAGCGGCCGGTTCCGTAGCCGGGACTGCTCGTCGAGGAACCGGCGGAGTTCGCCGATGACCGCCGGGGCGCAGGCCCGGGCAGCCGCTTCGACGGCGTGCGGCTCCAGCAGCATGCGCAGGTCCATGATCTCCCGCACGTCCTGGAAGTCCATCGTGCGCACCATGTAGCCCTTTTTGGGCAGGACGGTCACCAGGCCCCGTGCGGCCAGCAGCTGCAGGGCCTCGCGGACGGGCGTCTTGGAGAGGCCGTATTCCTGCGCCAGCGTCCCCTCGAAGACCAGCTCCCCTGGGGCATACCTCCCGGTGAGTATGCCCTCGCGCAGCCGGTGATACAGGGTGCCGGGTGGACTCGATGGCGTCATGCAAGCATCATTCCACACGGGGACCTGTGATCTCTTCCACAAATATGTTAGAAATATATTTGATTGGCCCGGACCAAGCACGCACTGGATTCCCGGGCCGGAAGACAACCACGACCAAGGGGGACTCGTGACTGGGAACCATCTTCCCGACGCCGGACCCGCGGCACGCGCCGCCGCGTCCAGGCCGTCGCTGCGCAAGGCCATGACGGCCGCGATCATCGGCACCGTGATCGAGTGGTACGACTACGGCCTGTACGGGGCCGCAGCCGGGCTCATCATCGGCCCGCTCTTCTTTCCCGAGGCCATCTCCTCGGCGGCCTCGCTGGCGGCCTTCGCCACCTTCGCCGTGGGTTTCATCATCCGCCCGCTGGGAGGGGTGGTCATCGGCCACGTCGGGGACCGCTTCGGCCGCAAGCCGGCGATGCTGCTCTCTGTCATCCTCATGGGCGCCGCCACCGTGTGCATCGGGCTGCTGCCCACGGCCGTGGCAATCGGGGCGTGGGCTCCCTTGTTGCTCGTGGCCATGCGGTGCCTGCAGGGCTTTGGCGCCGGAGCCGAGCTGGCCGGGGCCATGACGCTGGTCGCTGAGTATGCGCCCGCACGGCGCCGTGGCTTCTACACCTCCCTGGTGCTGGCCACCCCGCCGGCGGGCATCGTTCTGGCCACTCTGTCGTTCTTCCTGTTCTCCCGGCTGCCCGACAACGGGTTCATGGCATGGGGATGGCGTGTGCCCTTCCTCTTGTCGGCGGCGCTCTTCTTCGTGGCCATCTACATCCGCAAGAACCTCGACGAGACCCCCGCCTACCAGAATGCCCTCGAATCCTCGCAGCGGGCCGCGCAGGCCAAGCTGCCCCTGGTCGAGCTGTTCCGCAGCAACACCTCGGGCGTCGTGCTGGGATTTCTTTCGATCACCGGCCACAACGCCCTGAACTACATCATGGCCGCCTTCGCGCTGAACTTCATGACCAGCCCGGCGGTGGGCGTGCCGGCCAGCGACGCTCTGCTGGCGGTGACCATCGGTTCCGTCTTCGGCATCCTCGGCGCGCCCGTCGGCGGCTGGGCGAGCGACCGCTTCGGCGCCAGCCGTGTCATGGCCTTTGGCGCGGCCGCCGGGCTGCTTTTCGCCTTCCCGCTTTTCGCCGCCTTGGAGAGCGGAAGCACCCTGCGGGCGACGATCGCGATCGCCGTCGGGTACGGCTGCGTGATCGGCGCGACGTCCGGTTCGCAGGGCGCCTTCCTGACCAACCTCTTCCCGACGGCGTCGCGCTTCTCCGGGGTCGCCGTCGCCCGCGAACTCAACGGCGCACTCGTCGCCGGCTTCAGCCCGCTCATCGCTCTGGCCCTCATCACCTGGGCCAACGGAGCCAGCTGGGCCGCTGCCGCCTACCTCTCGGCCTGCTGCCTGGTCTCGCTCGTCGCTGTGCTGGCCGCCCGCGGACGGGGCAACCAGGCCGCTGTCGAACCCTCCGGCCATGGCGCGGCCGTTGCATCCACCGCGTCACGCGACCCGAAAGCCTGATCCGCCCCGCGGGCACTCCGACCTCCGCATTTCCCCGAAGGACCGTACATGCAACGCAATTTCCCCCAGTTCTCCGAGCTGCGTCCGCTGATGAAGTTCGAACGCCCCAGCCTGGGCTTCCGTGCCACCCGACTGGCCCGGGCCGCCGACCTCTGGGACCTGCGGAGCATCGCCCGGCGCCGCACGCCGAAGCCGGCCTTCGACTACGTGGATGGCGGGGCGGGCCGGGAAATCACGCTGCAGCGCAACCGCCGGGCCTTCGACGACGTCGAACTGCGCCCGGCGATCTTGGCAGGACATCCTGCCGTGGACCTGTCCACCACCATCGCCGGTGCCCACTCGGCCCTGCCGGTGGGCATCGCCCCCACCGGATTCACCCGCTTCATGCACAGCGAAGGAGAAGAGGCCGGAGTCGGCGCTGCTGCAGCCGCCGGCATCCCCTACACGCTCTCAACCATGGGCACGCGTTCCATCGAGGAGGTCGCCGCCTTCCAACCGAACGCACGGCGATGGTTCCAGCTATACCTGTGGAACGACCACGACGCCTCGCTCGAACTGGTCAACCGAGCCGCTGCCGCCGGTTACGACACCCTGATGGTCACCGTGGACACCGCCATCGCCGGGCAGCGCCTGCGCGATGTGCGCAACGGCATGACCATCCCGCCTCGGCTGAACGTCAAGACGTTGCTCGACGCCTCCTACCGGCCCGGGTGGTGGTTCAACTTCCTGACCACGGATTCGTTGAAGTTCGCCTCGCTCAGCGGCACCTCGCATGCGCTACCGGAACTCATCAACTCGATGTTCGACCCCACCCTGTCGCTCGAGGACCTGCGCTGGCTGCGCTCGGTGTGGCCCGGCAAGCTCTTCGTCAAGGGGGTGCTGACCGCCCAGGACGCCCGCAAGTCCCTCGACGCCGGTGCCGACGGCATGGTGGTCTCCAACCACGGTGGACGTCAGCTGGACCAGGTCCCGGCCAGCCTGCACGCTCTCGCGGAGGTCCGCGCCGAGGTGGGTCCCGACGTCGAAATCATCCTCGACTCGGGCATCATGTCCGGCGGGGACATCGTCGCCGCGCTGTGTGCCGGGGCGGACTTCACGTTGATTGGCCGCGCCTACATGTACGGGCTCATGGCCGGGGGCCAGCAAGGGGTCCTGCGCGCTTTGGACCTCTTGGCGGAGCAGATGCGCGTGACCATGACCCTGCTGGGCGTCTCCAGCATCGCCGAGCTCGGCCCTCAGCACCTGCGGGCCGATCCGCGCGGCACGGCGGAGCGGGCTACAGCCCGTTTTTGACGGCCAGGACCTTCAGCGCCGCGTCGTCGATCTTCTGCCGGAATTCCGGGTCGGCCTTCGCCTGGGCGACGAGGCCGTCGGCGATGTAGGGGATGGCCTTCTGGTCCACGCACAGCATCATGGTCCCCCCGGCGTCGAAGAACTTCTTCGCGCGGGTGGCGTACTTCCAGTCGCGGAATTGGACGGCGTCGCACATGTCGTCGGAGATGACGATGCCCTCGAATCTCTGGTCGCCGCGCAGCATGCCGTTGATGACCGTGTCCGAGAAGGCCGCCGGGTGGTCCGGGTCGATCTTCGCGTAGTAGGCGCTCGAGAGCATGACGAAGTCGATGCCGGCGTCGATCCCGGTCTGGAAGGGCCGGAGCGAGGCGTCGTCGCGCGTGGTGGCGGTGTCGGTGACCCCGTGCGAAACGTCCGTGTTGCGGCTGACCTTCCCAAGGCCCGGATAGTGCTTCATGACCGGGTGCACCCCGGCGGCCTCCATGCCGGCGGCAAAGGCCGAGGCCCCCGCGGCCGCGCTCGCGGCGGTGTGCCCGTACTCGCGGCCGAAGGCGCCGATCGGGGCGTTGGCCGTGCCGATCGAGGCCGGGACGGTATCGGCGACGGGGGCGAGGTTGACGTTGATCCCGGTCGCGGCGAGCTCCTTCCCCCAACCGGCGGCCCGGCGCTGCAGGACGTCCGGATCCCACGAGCCCTGGGTGATGCCTGCCGGGATCCGCGTGTAGCCCGGGCCCTTGAGGACCTGGACCTGGCCGCCTTCCTGGTCGGTGGAGATGAACTGCCCGACGCCGCCGGTGGTTTTCTCCGAGACGACGGATTCGATCTCCTCCACGGCGGCGGCGGTGGCGTCGAGGCCTGCCGAACTGCGGCCCTTGAGGAAGATGTTTCCCACGTGCTCCCGCTTCAGGATGGCCAGCCCGGAGGCGCCGGCACCGGTCGCCGGCACCCCCATCATCAGGACCTGGCCCACCCGCTGTTCCAGCGTCAGCCCCTCGAGGCGCTCCCGGGCCGCGGCCTGCACCGGATCCGCCACATCCTCCGAGGACGACGGCGATGCCGGGGCCGCTGGGCCGGTGGCACTTCCGGTGGGGTTGCCACTTCCGGTCGGGTTGCCGCTGCCGGAGGTTCCGGAAGATGAGGTGCCCGACGCCGGGGAACCGGGTTCCGGCGTCGTGCAGGCTGCCAGGGGCAGGACCGCGCAGATCAGCACGGCGGTGGCGGCATTCCTCAGGCGCTGTCCCATGTGGGCCCTTTCGGCTCGCTCCGGTGGACGCCGTGGTCGCGCCCCGGTGGCGGTTCGGTCGGTGCTTCGGTCGGTGCTTCGGTCGGTGCCAAGTCTAGTTCCGGTCCGGCCCCGTCCCGCCCATGCGGGCCAGCCGCGCGCCGAGGTCCTTCAGCGCCGGGGCCAGTTCCGGCGGGTCCAGCACGGTGGCCACGTGGCCGAGCAGCGCCACATGGAGGGCGACGAACTCCAGCGAGTTGCCCCCGGCGGTCAGGATGCAGGCGTCGTCCCCGTCGGCCTCCACGGCGGCCACGCTGGCGGGGATCTGCGAGCGGACGGTCCCGGCCGGTGCCGCGATCCGGATGCGCGCGACGTGGGCGTAGGGGTTCTGCGAGATGGCGGCCTGCACGAACCCGGCGGCATCGGGGGCCGCGCGGCGGGCGAACCGGAAACCGGTGGCGTGCACGGCGTCGATCCGGTCCAGCCGGAACGTGCGCCAGTCCTCGCGGACCAGGTCGTAGGCCATCAGGTACCACCGCCGCCCGGCGGAGACCAGGCGGTAGGGCTCGACACGTCGTTCGGCCGTGGGAGCGTCCGGTCCCGCCGGGGTGTAGGCGAAGGTGACCTGTTCGGGGGTGCGGATGGCGTGGGCCAGGGCCAGCAGCCGGGAGGAGGGGACGATGTCGTCGCCGCCCCGGGTGCCGTCGAGCGAGACCGTGGAGCCGGCCACGGCGTCCACCGAGGCCCGCAACCGGGCCGGCAGCATCTGGTCCAGCTTCGACAGGGCCCGCAGCGCCGCCTCGCCGACTCCGGCCACTGACCCGCCGGCGGCCAGACGCAGGCTCACCGCCACGGCGACCGCCTCGCCGTCGTCCAGCAGCAGCGGCGGCAGGGCACGGCCGGCTCCGAGCTGGTACCCGCCGCCCACCCCTTGGGTCGCCCGGATCGGGTAGCCGAGCCGGCGCAGGCGCTCGACGTCGCGGCGGATCGAGCGCGTGGTCACCCCGAGTTCGGCGGCCAGTTCGCTGCCGGTCCACACCGGACGCGACTGCAGCAGGTTCAACAGGCCCAGAACCCGTCCGATCGTCTCGTCCATGCGGCCAGCATCGCACAGGTAGCGGACAGTTCCTGTCCTATAGAGGTTGGAGACTGGACGCATGGACACCACCACAGACCCCACGGAAGCAGTCCCCGCCCCCGGCTGGACGCACCAACTGGCCGAACAGCTCTCCTGGCACTGGGAGAACCAGTTGCGGCCCCGGCTCGAGGGCCTCACCGACGACGAGTACCTCTGGGAACCGGTTCCCGGCTGCTGGACCGTCAGGCCCCGCGGCCAGGCCGGGCCCGATCTGCCCGGCGCCGTCACCGCCGGCGGCGGCGACCACGTCATCGACTTCGCCTTCCCGGAGCCGACGCCGCCGCCGGTCACCACGATCGCGTGGCGCCTGGCTCACGTGGTGGTCGGGGTGTTGGGTGCCCGCAACGCCAGCCACTTCGGCGGACCGGCAGATTCCTACGAGTCCCACGGTTACGCGGGCACCGCGGCCGGTGCCCTCGCCCAGCTCGACGACGCCCACGACCGCTGGATCGCCGGGGTCCGCTCCCTCGACGCTGCCGCGCTCGCCCGGCCCTGCGGCCCGGCGGAAGGCCCGTTCGCCCACCTGCCGATGGCCACCCTGGTCCTGCACATCCACCGGGAGGTGATCCACCACGGCGCCGAGATGGCGCTGCTGCGCGACCTGTACCTGCACCGCAATCTGCCCCGCCACCCGCACGACGACGACTGACCGACGCGCACGCCCCCACCCACCCCCTGTCGAAAGGACACACCATGCCCGCCATGCCCGGCCCCGTTGCCGACGAGAAGACCTCTCTGCTGGCCTACCTGGACCAGCAGGGCCAGAACCTGCGCACCGTCGCCTTCGGGCTCACCGACGACCAGGCCCGGTCGACCCCCACCGTTTCCTCGATGTCCATCGGCGCGCTGATCAAGCACGTCACGGCCTGCGAGGCGAGCTGGGTGGAGCGCATCGCCGCCGCACCCGGCCGCCCGGCATCCGATGCCGTCCCGTTCGAGGAGGCCGTGGCGCTCTATGCCGGACAGTGGACCATGACCGGGGAGGAGACCCTGACCGGGCTGCTCGCCGCCCTCGACGACCAGCAGGCCACCACCCGGGACGTCGTCGCCGCGGCCGACCTGGACACCGCGGTGCCGGTGCCGCGCAGCGCCCCGTGGTTCCCGCGGGACATCGAGGCCTGGTCGGTCCGCTGGGTGCTCGGGCACCTGATCGAGGAGGAGGCCCGCCATGCCGGGCATGCAGACATCCTGCGCGAATCCCTCGACGGGGCCACCTGGTTCGAGCTCATGGCCGCGGCCGACGGGCTGCCGGAGACCGCCTGGCTGAAGCCGTGGTCGCCCGCGGCGGCCCCGCGGTAGGGACCCGCAGGGCCGCACGTTGATTACACGTTGGCCAGGACCGCGACCACCATCAGCGCGGACAGGCCCAGGAACGGCAGGCACAGCACGGCGTTGAGCACCCGGTGCTCGCTGATGATGGCGACGAACTCACGCAGGAACGCGCTGGGGACGTAGTAGCGGGCGGTGGGAGAGCCCACCACCTGGGCATCGACGTCGTACTTGCGGGCCAGCAGCGCGGCGCGCAGCACATGGTAGTTGTTCGTGACCACCAGCTGCGCGCCGGGCCGGCCCGCCTCCTCCTGCACGGCCCGGGAAAAGCGCAGGTTCTCCCGTGTCGTGCGGGCCCGGTTCTCCGGCACGACGTCGCCGGCCGGGATCCCGGCCCGGCGGAGGTATTCGGCCATGCCCTCGCCCTCGGGGCGGCTCTCGTCGGCACCCTGCCCGCCCGAGGGGATCAGCAGCGGCTTGGGCTCGGGCGCGTCCCGGTACAGCTCCACCGCCTTGTCCAGCCGGCTGGCCAGCAGCGGCGGCACCGTCCCGCCGATGAGCCGCGAGCCCAGGATGGTGATCGCCGCCGGGGCGACGTCGTGCTCCATCCGCCCGTAGGCGATGGCGTAGGCCAGGAAGATGACGAAGACGACCCCGAGGTAGCTGCACAGGAAGAACAGCAGGAACGCCAATCCGATGGCCAGCGGGTTCAGCGAGACGACCAGGTACAGCGCGATCACCGGCAGGGCGAGGATCGCGGCCCCCAGCAGCAGGGTCAGCAGGTTGCCCGGCCGGCGGCCCTCGCTGCGCAGCATGGTGATCCCGTTGGCGATGAGGAACCCCGCCAGCACCAGCACCGCCAGCGGCGCCAATGCCAGGACGGCCAACCAGAGGTACTCCAGCGGAGGGAACCACTGGATGAGGATCTGCAACGCTCCCCCGACGCCGAACCAGATCGCGGCGACCAGCACCACGCCGTTGCGCAGCATCCTCCGGTCCTTGCGGCGCAGCCAGAGGTAGAGAACGGCGAGCAGGGCGGCCAGGATCAGTGAGGTCACGCTTCCAGCCTACGCAACCGCCCCACCCCGCCTGGGGCACGGGCAACGCAGCTGGCGCACCCGCATAGAATGGGCCCGTGCTGCAGACCGCCGGCCCCGGGCCCACCATCGAGTCGCTCTACTACTACCCCATCAAGGGGCTGAGCCCGCAGCGGCTGGACGCGGCCACCCTGGCCTCCGGGCACGGCATCGCGCACGACCGCAAATACGCTCTCGCCCGCGCGGACGGCCGCTACGTCCCCGGCGCCCGGCAGGACCTGGGCAAGCGCGAGTTCCATGTCCTGATGCGCGAACCGGCATTGGCCGGGGTGCGCAGCGAGTACTTCCCGGACATCGATACCGTGGAGCTGCGCTCCATCGCGGGCATCTCCACCGCCCTTCCCGGCGCAGGGCACGACGGCGGTGCCGGGCACGACGGCGGCCCCCTCCTGCGCGCGGACCTGTCCACCGCTGCGGGCCGGGCCTCGTTCACCGCGTGCATCGCCACCTTGCTGGGGCTGCCCGCGGACAGGCAGCCGGTCTTCGCCGAGGAGCCCGGACGCCGCTTCCCGGACCTGCTGCGCAGCGACGACCCCGCGGACATGCAGGCCGTCTCGATCATCAACCTGGCCTCGGTGCGCGAGTTGGCCCGTGCCGCCGGGATGGAGGTCGATCCGCTGCGCTTCCGCGCCAACATCTACCTCGACGGACTCGAGCCCTTCGCCGAACGCGACTGGCTCGGCAGCGAGTTGGCGGCCGGAGGTGTCCGGCTGGACGTGTTCAAGGAGATCGCCCGGTGCGCGGCCACCGAGGTCGGCCTCGATTCGGCGCGGCGCGACCTGCCGGTCCTGACGACGCTCCACGAGGCCTTCGGCCACACCAACATGGGCGTCTACGCGCACGTGCGTAGCGGCGGCACCCTGGTTCCGGGCACCGCCGTCGTCCTGGAGTAGATCGATAGGCCCGCACTGCTTCCGGGATCCGCAGGGCCTCGCGGGATGGATCCCGGGGACTGCTTGTGGTCGCCGCCCGGACGGCCCATGATCGGTCACATGGACAACAAGGAACGGACCCGGAAGATCATGGACGCCCTGGCGCGCGCCGGGGACCGGAGGCCGTTACTCGACGCGATGGCCGTGGACGTCACCTGGCGGTGGATGGGCGTGGACAGGTGGTCCAGGACCTTCGAGGGCAAGGGCAGCGTGCTGAACGAATTGTTCGGCGGAGTCGATGCAACCCTGGCCGATGCGTCCAGGGGCCACATCCACCGGATCTTGGCCGACGGAGACCAGGTGGTGGTGGAACATGTCGGGCGCAGCCGGACACCTGACGGCCACCCGTACAACAACAACTACTGCTGGGTCCTCACGTTTACCGGCGACCTCATCACGGAGGTCCGAGAGTACATGGACACCCAGCTCGTCAACGACACCTTCGGCGCCGATCCGTCTGACAGTCCGCACGATGCGCCGGGACGATAGCCGCCGCGGGCTCCCCGGACCGTCCTGCCGGCTCCGCTGACGGCGACAGCTGACTGCGACAGCGCCCCGATCCCGCCGGCCATGGCTTCCCGGGGCCGTCGCCACTAGCATCGGGGACAACGCAGCAACCGAGCCCGGACGGAGTCGCACCATGGCCGAGATCCCCACAGAATCCCTGCGCACCGGCGCCTACATCGACGGAAGGTTCCGCCCCGCTGCCGACGGGGCGACCTTCGAGTCCCTCGCCCCGGCCACCGGGCGGAAGATCACCGACGTCGCGGCCTGCGGTGCCGAGGACGTCGACACCGCGGTGGCCAGTGCCCGCGCCGCCTTCGAGGCGGGGACGTGGAGCCAGACCAATCCGGCAGAGCGCAAGGCCGTGCTGCTGCGCCTGGCCGACCTCATCGAGGCGGCCACCGACGAGCTCGCCCTGCTCGAATCGGTCGACGCCGGACGGCCGATCGCCAACTGCCACGAATTCGATATACCGGACACGATCGGCACCATCCGCTGGTACGCCGAGGCCGTGGACAAGGTCTTCGGCAAGGTCTCGCCCACCGGCTCCGGGGAGCTCGGGCTGATCGTGCGCGAACCGATCGGCGTGGTCGGCGCCGTGCTGCCGTGGAACTTCCCGGCGGCCATGCTCGCGTGGAAGATGGCGCCCGCGCTGGCCGCCGGCAACTCCCTGGTGGTCAAGCCGCCGGAGCTCGCCTCCCTGTCCACATTGCGGATTGCCGAACTGGCCACCGAGGCCGGGGTGCCCGACGGCGTCTTCAACGTCATCCCGGGCCTGGGGCACATTGCCGGACGGGCGCTGGGGCTGCACCCGGACGTCGACATGATCACGTTCACCGGGTCCACCGAGATCGGTCGCGAATTCCTGCGCTACTCGGCGGACAGCAACCTGAAGAACATCGCCCTGGAGTGCGGGGGCAAGTCCCCGCAGATCGTGCTGGCCGACAATGCCGACCGGCTCCCCGAGGTCGCGGAGGACCTGGCGGAGGCGGCGTTCTGGGCCTCCGGGCAGAACTGCTCCGCCGGTTCGCGGATCCTGGTCCACGAGTCGATCCGCTCCGACTTCGTCGACGAACTCGCCCGGCAGGCGACGGTCCGCACCGTCGGCGACCCGTCCTCGCCGGAAACCGTCACCGGGCCGCTGATCGAGGCCTCGGCGCTGGAGCGGGTGCTCGGCTACGTCGACGGCGCACGGTCCGCAGGCGCCCGGATCGTCACCGGCGGCGAGGCCCTGTTCGCCGAGACCGGCGGCTGGTACATCGCACCGACCGTGATCGACGACGTTGCCCCGGACCTGCCGATCGCCCGCGAGGAGGTGTTCGGCCCGGTGGTCGCCGTCATCGGGTTCGACGACGAGGCCGAGGCGCTGCGGATGGCCAACGACACCGAGTACGGGCTGGCGGCGACCATCTGGTCGCGCGACATCGACCGGGCCGTGCGGCTGGCCCGTGGCGTGCGGGCCGGGACGGTGGCGATCAACGGCTACAGCGAGGGCAACATCACCACGCCGTTCGGCGGCTACCGGACCTCGGGCTTCGGCGGACGCGACAACGGGCTCGAGGCCCTGGAACAGTACACGCAGCTCAAGACGATCTGGCTGACCATCAGGTAGCGAGGACGACCAGCAGGGCCAGGAGGCCCAGCACGAAGACCGCCCCTGCGGTGAAGAACACGGCTGCGGCATCGGCGGCGAACCGGCCGGCGGCGATCCCCTGCGCCCGCGTGTGGTAGCGGCGCCGCTGGGTGGTGTAGATCGCCAGCGCCCCGCCGGCGGCGAGGACCACCAGCAGCAGGATGGGCAACCCGTAGTGCGGCATCCACCGCAGGAAGACGGCGCTGACCACGAAGAGCGAGAGCGTCGTCCGGCCCCAGGACATCACGGTGCGCTCGGGCTGCAGGCCGGGGTCGTCGTGGGCGCGGGTCAGCGGTGCGGACATGTCCGATTCAGCCCGCCACCGCGATGACGATGACGATCACCGCGGCGGCCAGCGCGCCGCCCAACCCCAGCACGGGCACGATCGCCGGGAACGGCAGCGGCCGGTGGTGGCGCATGCTCGTCTCGACGCGCAGCCACCGGAAGACGGCACCGGCGCTGATGAGCAGGCCGATGCAGATGACCATGATGGAGATGGCCTTGCGCAGGTCCGGCGGGAACGCGTCGAACGCGAAGGCCTCCAGGGCGATGCCCCCGGCCAGGAAGGCCAGCGAGGTGCGGATCCAGGCGAGGAACGTCCGCTCGTTGGCGAGCGTGAACCGCGGATCCGGCTCGTCGCCGCCGGGCAGGACCCGTCGGGCCAGCCATCCGCGTGCCGCTGGATCGTCTGCTTCGGCCACTGTCGTCCTTCCGTTCGTCCTTGCCGACGTCTGGCCGTCGCCGGCGATTCGTCGTTGCCAACAGCCTACCGACAGGCCTGCCGGGGACCGTGGTTCGTGTCACGGCCGCCGTGCTGGAATAAACCAGCGTCCCCGACGTTAACTTGAGTGACATTCGCTCAACTACATACTTGAGCGCAAGGCACTCAAGTTCCATTTGGAGGATCACTTGCCAACGTTCTTCGGACCATACGGGTCGGGCAACGGCTCATTTGATGACTTCCTGGCCCGCTACCTGCAGGGCCAGCGGGCCGCGCAGGCGGGCCGCCCGATCGACATCACCCGGCTGCTCAGCCGCCGCACGCACGAGCTGCTCGCGCAGACCGCCGGCTTTGCCGCCGAGCACGGCCATGCCGAACTCGACGCCCTGCACCTGCTGCGCGTCATGCTCGACCAGGAGGGCCCTGCTGCCCAGCTCAAGGCCGCGGGCATCGACGTCGCGGCGATCATCCGCGATGCCGAGCAGCGCCTGCCGCAGTCGTCCAGCCGGTACGACGGCGGTGCCCCCTCCCTGACGGCCTCCGCCCAGCGTGCCCTGCTGGACGCCCGCCAGGTCGCCCGCGCCTTCGGCTCCACCTACATCGACCCGGAGCACCTGTTCGTCGCCTTCGTGCTCAACCAGGACTCCCCCGCCGGCCAGGTGCTGGCCGTCTCGGGCGTCACCCCCGAATCCCTGCAGCACATCGGCGCCGCCGCCCAGCAGGCAACCGCCCCCGGCGCAAACGGGTCGCCCACCGCGGGCCAGCCGGCTTCCGGTTCGGAAACCCCGATGCTGGAGACCTACGGCACCGACCTGACCGCCCTGGCCTCCGAGGGCAAGCTCGACCCGGTCATCGGCCGGCAGGAGGAGATCGAGCAGACCATCGAGATCCTGGCCCGCCGCACCAAGAACAACCCGGTGCTGATCGGCGAGGCCGGCGTCGGCAAGACCGCCGTCGTCGAGGGCCTGGCCCAGGCAGTCGTGGCCGACGAGGTCCCGGCCCAGCTGCACGGCAAGCGCGTGATCTCCCTGGACCTGCCGGGCATGCTCGCGGGAACCCGCTACCGCGGTGACTTCGAGGAGCGCCTGACCAAGACCATGGACGAGATCGCCGCCCACGAGGGCGAGTTCATCGTCTTCGTCGACGAGCTGCACACCGTCGTCGGCGCCGGGGGTTCCGGCGAAGGCGGGGGCATGGACGCCGGCAACATCCTCAAGCCGCGGCTGGCCCGTGGCGAGCTGCGGCTGATCGGCGCCACCACGCTCGGCGAATACCGCACCATCGAGAAGGACCCGGCCCTCGAGCGCCGCTTCCAGCCGGTGACCGTCGGCGAGCCCTCCCAGGAGGACGCCGTCAAGATCCTGGCCGGCCTGCAGGGCCGCTACGCCGAGCACCACGGCGTGGCCTACACCGACGCGGCCCTGCGTGCCGCCGTCGAGCTCTCGGCCCGCTACCTGACCGACCGGTTCCTGCCGGACAAGGCCATCGACCTGATCGACCAGGCCGGCGCCCGGCTGAGCCTGCGCCGCGGCCCGAAGGTGGACACCGAGGCCCTCCGCACCGAGCTGGCGGAGCTGGAGTCACGCAAGAACGACGCCGTCACCTCCGAACGCTTCGAGGACGCCGGACGCCTGCGCGACGAGATCCGCGAACTCACCGGCCGGCTTGAGGCCGCGACTTCCGCGGCACCGACCCCGGAGGCCGGCGGCAGCAACACAGTGGACGAGGAGCAGATCGCCCAGATCATCTCCCGCGCCACCGGCATCCCGGCCTCGCGGCTGACCGAGGGCGACCGCGCCCGGCTGGCCAAGCTGGAGGACGAGTTGCACGCCCGGGTGATCGGGCAGGACGACGCCGTCTCGGTGATCGCCAAGTCGGTCCGGCGCAACCGCACCGGCATGGGCGACGCCGGCCGGCCCGTGGGCAGCTTCCTGTTCCTCGGCCCGACGGGCGTGGGCAAGACGGAGCTGGCCAAGGCACTGGCCGAATCACTGTTCGGCAACGAGGAGGCCATGCTGCGCTTCGACATGAGCGAGTTCGGCGAGCGCCACACCGTCTCGCGGCTGGTCGGTGCCCCTCCGGGGTACGTCGGCTACGGCGAGGCCGGGCAGCTGACCGAGCGCGTGCGCCGCAACCCGTACTCGGTGGTGCTGCTCGACGAGGTCGAGAAGGCGCACCCGGACGTGTTCAACCTGCTCCTGCAGGTCCTGGACGACGGGCGGCTGACCGACGGGCAGGGCCGCACGGTCGACTTCCGCAACACGGTGGTCATCATGACCAGCAACCTGGGCTCGGAGTTCCTGGCCAGCAAGACCGGGGCCATGGGCTTCACCCCGCAGTCCGGGGACGCCAACGGATTCGGATCGGAGAAGGCACTGCGCGACCGCGTCATGGGCCGGCTGCGCGAGACGATGCGGCCGGAGTTCCTGAACCGGATCGACGAGATCGTGCTCTTCCGCAAGCTGGAGAAGGCCGAGCTGCGCCGGATCGTCGGGCTGCAGCTGCGCGCCACCGAGACCCGGCTGGCGGCCCAGGGGATCACGTTCACGGCCGAGGACAGCGCGGTGGACTGGATCGCCGAGCACGGCTACGAACCCGAGTACGGCGCCCGTCCGCTGCGCCGGGTGATCCAGCGCGAGGTCGACGACGCCATCGCCGACCTTCTGGTCACCGGAGAAGTGCACGACGGCGGATCCGTCACGGTGGCTGCCGAGGGCGACCGGCTGCTGGTCACCGGCTCCGCCGGGCACGCGGCGCTGGCCGCGTAGCCGCCGGACGGCGAACGCCCCCGGAACCTGTTCTCCAGGTCCCGGGGGCGTTCGCATTCAGGCGGAATCGGTTCAGGCGGAATCCGTTCAGGCCGGGAACTGGGCGTTCGGGATGTCCGGGTTCCCGTCGTCGTCCTTGTCCCCGTAGGCCTTTTCGGCCAAGTCATCGGCCACATCCTCGTCGCCCTGGACGGGAATGGACTCGGCATCGATCTCGGTGACGTCGTCGTTGTCGTTCTCGGCGGCGACGTGCTCGGAGAGCGGGGCGTCCGTTTCCTCTGGGCGGTCCGCGTCGTCCCGGTCGTTTGCTGGGGTGGTCATCGCACGCTCCTTCGGTTCGATGGTGGGTGGCACCAAGGGTGCCGCCCCGGCCTGTCAGGCCTGCAGCCAGCTTATGCCGCGCGCTGGCCGCTACCCAAGGGATTCCGCGGCGGGGCGGGAGGCCTCGTGGTCGGGTCCTCCGCCGCCCATTGCGTCTTGGCCATTATGCGCGCGCCTGGACACCGGCATGCAGGTCGACTAGTCCAGTTCGTCCGGGTCGGCTCCCCCGCGGCCGATCCCCGCGTAGACGCCGGGCCGTGCCGAGCGCAGCCAGTAGGCGGCGGCGACCCCGGCAACACCGGGCACCACGATGATCGCCGGCAGGAGCCAGCTGAGCACCCCGGGTTCGGCCAGGCCGATGAGCACGTCGAAGTTGGCCACGATCATGCCGAACAGCACGGTCAGCGCCACCCCGGCGAGCAGCGGGGCAACCGTCGTCGTCCAGGGTCCGTTGCCCGAGGGTGTACGGCGGAAGAAGCCGATGACCGCGAAGGAGGTCAGCGCCATGAGCAGCACCAGCCCGAAGGCGCCCATGTTGGTCAGCCAGGTGAACAGCGTCAGGACCGGGAACAGGGCCCCGTATTCGTGCCCGGTGCCGGCGACCGCGAAGACGATGATCACGGCCAGCGCCAGCACCGATTGCACCAGCGATCCGGCCACGGGTGCCTGCGAGCGCCGCGAGACCCGGGACAGGGCCGCCGGCAGGACGTTTTCGCGTCCGAGCGCGAAGACGTAGCGGGAAACGACGTTGTGGAAGGCGACGAGCGCGGCGAGCAGGCTGGTGATGAACAGCAGGTTTGCCACGTCCACGAACCAGGTGGCGGCGTGCTCTGCCAGGAATACGAACATCAGGTCGGGCCCGAATTCGCCGGAGCGGGCGATGACCAGGCTGTCGCCTTCGGCCACGGCCATGGCCCAGGCGGAGAAGGCGTAGAAGACGGCGATCACGACGACGGCGATATAGGTCGCCCGGCGCGCGGTGGTGCGCGGGTCCTTGGTCTCCTCGTTGTAGATGGCCCCGGATTCGAAGCCCATGAATGCGGCGATGCTGAACGCCAGAGCGGCCCCGACGCCGGTGGCGAACAGGGCCGAGGGTTCCAGCGAGGCGCTGCTGACGCCCTCGGGGGCGGCACCGAAGGCGAAGATGTCGTAGACGATGACCACGAGGAACTCCAGGGCCACCAGGATGCCCAGCACCTTGGCGGAGAGGTCGACCTTGTTGATGCCCAGGATGCCCACCAGGAGCCAGCCGCCCAGCGAGCAGACCCACCAGGGGATCTCGAGCCCGGCCAGGTTCGCCAGGAACGACGAGAGGGCGAACCCGAAGAGCCCGTTGATCCCGATCTGCATGGCGTTGTAGGCCATCAGCGCCACCCAGGCGGAGCCGACGCCGGCCGGCTTGCCCAGCCCGCGGGAGATGTAGGCGTAGAAGGCGCCGGCGTTGTGGACGTGGCGGCTCATGGCCAGGTAGCCGACCGCGAAGAGGACCAGCACGGCGCCCAGGACCACGAAGGACAGCGGAATGCCCAGCAGGCCGCTGACGGCGTAGTTGCTGGTGACGCCGCCGGCGACGACGGTCAGCGGGGCGGATGCGGCGATGATCATGAAGACCAGCGCGGGAATGCCCAGCCGACGCTGGCCGAGGGACCCCTGCGCCGCGGCTGCGGGCCGGACCTCTGGGGGGACGCTGTGGGTTGCCATGGTTCCTCCTGTTGACGGGTGCCTGGTCATGACGGATCCGGCACTGCTTCCCACTGTGCCCTGCGCCACAGCCGATGAGTTTGGCTTTGCGTGTCGGCCCCTTGTTCGCGGGCGCAGCACCTCCGCCCGGTACCGTGGATCCGTGAACTCTGAAGCCAGCCCCACCATCCACGTCAGCGCCGTCGTCCTGCGCAACCCCGCAGGGGAGGTGCTGACCGTGCGCAAGACCGGGACGGACCGGTTCATGTTCCCCGGCGGCAAGCCCGAACCGGGCGAATCGACGGCCGCGGCCGCCCTGCGCGAATGCACCGAGGAGATCGGGGCCGAGCTCGATCCTGCGGGCCTGCGGGAACTCGGCGTCTTCCGCTGCCGCGCTGCCAACGAACCGGGCCACGATCTGGTGGCGACGGTCTTCGAACACCCGGCGCGCATCGAGCCGGTTCCCGGTGCGGAGATCGACGCCGTCCGGTGGCAGGACCCGGCGGCCCGCCAGCGGCCAGGCGACCTGGCTCCGCTGCTGGCCGACCACGTGCTGCCGGCCCTCGCGGCTCGGGCCCCGCGGATGCCGGGCAACATCGTGGTCTTCACCGGTTCCAAGACCGGCGACGGGGAGGTTTACCGGCAGGCTGCCGCACGTCTAGGGGCGGGTCTGGCACGACGCGGCCTGGGGGTCGTCTACGGCGGCGGCCATGTGGGCCTGATGGGCCAGGTCGCCGACGCCGCCCTGGAGGCAGGCGGCCAGGTCTCCGGCGTCATCACCCAGGCACTGGTCGACGGCGAGACGGCCCACCGGGGGCTGACCCGGCTGGAGATCGTCAACACGATGCACGAGCGCAAGGAACGCATGGCCGCGCTCGGGGACGCGTTCGTCGCCCTGCCCGGCGGCGCCGGAACGCTGGAGGAGTTCTTCGAGGCGTGGACGTGGCAGCATCTGGGCATCCACGCCAAGCCGGTCGCCCTGTTCAACGTCGACGGGTTCTGGGACCCGCTGCTGGCCATGATCGACCAGATGGTCGAGCGCCGGTTCCTCGCTTCCACCTACCGGGACGCGCTGATCACCAGCAGCGACCCGGACGACCTGCTCGAGCGCATGGCCTCCTGGACGGCCCCAGAGCGGAAGTGGAAGAAGTAGGCTCCGCCGCAGCTGGCGCCGACCACCGGAGCGGCCTCGACGATCAGGCGGCTGAGCGCAGGGAGCTCGGCGCATAGCCGAACTCGGCGCGGAAGACCCGACTGAAATGCGCGGCATCGGGCAGCCCGCTGCGCGCCCCGATGATCCCGACTGGCAGGTGCGCCAGCAACGGGTCGAGAAGTTCGCGGTGTGCGTGCTCCAGCCGCCGATGCCGGATCCAGGCGGCCACGGTCGTGCCCGTGGGCTCGAACAGCTTGTGCAGGGTCCGGGCGGACATGAAGTGGGCGGCAGCGATGCCGGCCGGCCCGAGTGCCGGGTCGGCGAGGTGCCGGTCGATGTGGTCCTTGATCCGGCCCAGCTGCAGGGCCTGTTCGAAGCCGACGCTCCGTGGTCCGCTGGACACCTCCGCGGCCAGCACGGTCGCGAGCAGGTCGACGGCGTTGCGGGCCAGCCGGTAGCCGATGCCCGCACCGGCGGTGGGCAGGACATCGCCGATGCGGGCGATGCAGGGCACCACGGCGCTGGCCACGGGGTCATCGGCGCCGAGCCGCTGGGCCGTGAGCACCGAGAGGTCCAGGTCGTCGAGGCCAAGCAGGCGCTTGGGGAACATGAGCACGAGCGTGGAGAAGTCCTCGTGGAAGCTCAGCGTATAGGGCCGTTGCGTGTCGTAGATGGCCAGGTCCCCGGGCGAGAGGACGGCCTCGCGTCCGTCCTGGACGAGGATGCCGCGTCCGGCCAGCTGCAAGCTGACCTTGTAGTATCCGGGCTCGTCCCCGCGGATCAGGGCCGGGGTGCGCCGGACGCGGTGTGCCATGGCGTCGACCTCGACGACCGCGAGGTCGTGCAGCTCATGGCCGGAAACCTGGCCTGCAAACGGACCGGGGCCGACCGGATCGGCCTCCAGCGGGACGAAGGACTCCGACACGATCTCCCGCCAGCGCGCGAAATCCTCCGCGCGCTGGGTCGCCGGGTGTGCTGGCGCGACCGTCATGATGCTCCTGTTGCTCGGTGATGGCTGTCACATTGCTGTCAAGATACGCTCGTCGGGCCTAAAAGTCACTATTTTTCTCCGAGTGTGGAAAAACGGATCACGCAGACAGCAGCGTCAACTGGACGTCGAGCTGGCGCCGCAGCTGGGCGGGCGCGGCGTTCGCGGGATCCAGCGTCGCGGTCACCTGCGCTCCGAGCAGATAGGTGAGCAGGGCCTCGACGATTGGGGCGATGGCGACATCCGCCCGCACCTCGCCGGCCTGCCGTGCGTCCTGGAGCCAGCCGGTCATCCAGTCGCGCCAGACGGCCATGGACCGGTCGTTCAACCCGGCCTTCACCGGATCGTGGATGGCCACATGCCAGAACGGCAACACGATGCGGGCCTCGTCGATGCGGGTGGCATCCAGCGGCAGGACTTCGCAGCAGAAGGCCCGCAGCGCGGCCAGCCCGCCAAGCCCCGCGGCGGCCGTGCGGACGCGTTCGTTGGTCCGGGCGAAGACGTACTCGAAGGTGGCCCGGACCAGCGCATCCTTGGTCGGGAAGTACGGCTTCAGCGCGCCGTTGGCGAACCCCGCCTCCTCGGCGACCTCGCGCATGGTGGCCCGTTCCAGACCGAGCCGCGCGATGATCCGCCACGTCGCCTCGACCAGCTCGATCCGCCGTCGGTCGTGGTCGACGATCTTTGGCACCCGGGTCCACCTTCCACTCACCCCCGCCAGCCGAAGGTCTTGCCACCAGCCTATGCGACCCGTATTCTCTACAGTCATAGAAAAAAGAAGTGATCCGCACCACGTTCGGCCGCGGGACTTCCCCAGCGAAAGGCACCCCATGAGCCACTCCTGCCACGACCCCGCAGCATCCACCCCGGCCGCCACCGGCGTCATGACCGACACCCCTCTCGGCGCCTACAGCCTCCCGACCCCCGACGAGATCACCACCGTGGTCTCCACCCTGCGCGAGGCCGGCTACTTCCCCGACTCCTCCCGCATCGCCTATCTTGGCCTCGTCGACCCGCCACGGCGGCCGGAGGACGACGCCGACGGCGAGAGGATCTTCCGCGTCTTCACCCTGGATACCGCCGGCGGCCCCGCCCGCGACCTGGCGGTCAGCGCCACCGCCAACACCGTCCTGACCGCAACGGAGCTGGACACCGCCGAAACCGGGGAACTGCCGGTGCTGGAGGAGGAGTTCGAGGTCGTGGAACAGATCCTGTCCACCGACCCTGATTGGCTGGCGGCCCTGGACAAGCGCGGGCTCGATGTGGAGAAGGTCCGCGTCGCCCCGCTTTCCGCGGGCGTCTTCGAATACCCCGAGGAGAAGGGCCGGCGCATCCTGCGGGGGCTCGCTTTCGTCCAGGACCACCCGCAGGACTCGGCCTGGGCCCACCCGGTCGACGGCCTCGTCGCCTACGTGGACGTCGCGAACAAGACGGTCGACCAGGTCCTGGATATCGCCGTCGTTCCCGTCCCCGCCGAGCACGGCAACTACACCGACCCGGAACTGACCGGACCGCTGCGCACCACGCAGAAGCCCATCGAGATCACCCAGCCCGAGGGCCCGAGCTTCACCGTCACGAACGGCAACCACGTGGAATGGGAGAAATGGAGCCTGGACATCGGCTTCGACGTGCGCGAGGGCCTGGTCCTGCACAACATCGGGTTCGCGGACGGCGACCGGACCCGGCGCATCCTCAACCGCGCCTCCATCGCCGAGATGGTCGTGCCCTACGGCGACCCGTCGCCGGTGCGCAGCTGGCAGAACTACTTCGACACCGGCGAATACCTGGTCGGCCAGTTCGCGAACTCGCTGGAGCTGGGCTGCGACTGCCTGGGCGAGATCCACTACATCTCCCCCACCGTCTCCGATGCGCTGGGCAACCCGCGCACCATCGCCAACGGCATCTGCATGCACGAGGAGGACGCCTCCATCCTGGCCAAGCACTCGGATCTGTGGAGCGGGATCAACTACACGCGCCGCAACCGCCGCCTGGTCATCTCCTTCTTCACCACCGTGGGCAACTACGACTACGGCTTCTACTGGTACCTCTACCTGGACGGGACCATCGAGTTCGAGGCCAAGGCCACCGGCGTCGTGTTCACCAGCGCCCACCCCGGCGGCGACTACCCGTACGCCTCCGAGATGGCGCCCGGGCTCGGGGCCCCGTTCCACCAGCACCTCTTTGGCGCCCGGCTGGACTTCGCGCTCGACGGCGGACCCAGCCGGGTGGCCGAGGAGGACGCGGTCCGCGTGCCCACCGGCCCGGAGAACCCGCGCGGCAACGCGTTCACCCGTCGCCGCACGGTGCTGGCCACCGAATCCCAGGCCGCCCGCGACGCCAAGCCAGAGGTCGCCCGCACCTGGATCGTGCAGAACCCGCGGGCCGCCAACCGCCTGGGCGAACCGGTCGGCTACAAGCTGCACCCGCAGGGCCAGCCGACGCTACTGGCGGACGAGGGCTCCTCCATCCACCGCCGGGCGACCTTCGCCTCCAAGGCCCTGTGGGTGACCCGGCACGACGAGTCCCAGCGCTACCCGACGGGCGACTTCGTCAACCAGCACCCCGGGGGCGCGGGCATCCCCGCCTGGATCGAGGCGGACCGGGACATCGACGGCCAGGACGTGGTCGTGTGGCACACCTTCGGGCTCACGCACTTCCCGCGCACCGAGGACTGGCCGATCATGCCGGTCGATTCGGTCGGCTTCAAGCTGCGGCCCGAGGGCTTCTTCGACCGCTCCCCCGTGCTCGACGTCCCGGCCCCCGCACCGGGCGCCGCCTGCCACCGGTAGCCCCGATGGCCAGCCCCGCACTGCCGGCACCGGCCCTCGCCCGCCCGGCCGTCCGCAACGGACGTCCCGGTGCCGGCAGGGTGGGCGCGCCGACCCCGGGCCCGACCCCGGGCCCGACCCCGGGCCCGGTCCCGGCGCCGGTCGCGGCGCCGGGGCGCTGGGCCGGTGCCGGGGCGGCCTGCCTGACGGCCATGTCACTGGTCCTGCACGTGGTCATGCTGGTCTCCGGGGGCCACGGACTGTTCCTGGGCCCGGCGCTGGCCGCCATGGCGCTGGCCTGCGCGGGCTGCGCGGCCCACGCGGTGATGCGTCCGGGCTGCCAGGGATCGCGCACCCTGGTCGCCATGTCGGCTGGCATGGCGCTGGTGCATGCCGTACTCGTCCTCGGGATCCCGGGCGGGCCGGGACTGCATGCGATGCACGACGGCGGTGCCCACCACTCCGGTGCCGGTGGTACCGGTGCCGGGTCGGCGCATGCCGATCTGATGCTCGTCGTCGTCGGGCTCGAGTTGGCCGTGGCGTGGCTGGCGGGGTTCTCGGTGCACCGGGTCCGGGCAGCTTCCCGTGGGAAGATGCCTTCATGAGCACGCGCCTGGTCCTGATCGCCGACACCCATCTGCCCAAGCGCGCCCGTGGACTGCATCCGGACCTCTGGCGGGAGCTGGAGGCGGCCGATGTCGTCTTCCATGCCGGGGACTGGGTCGAACCGGACCTGCTGGACGAACTCGAACGGCGCTGCCGCCGGCTGGTCGGGGTCTGGGGCAACAACGACGGCGACGAGCTGCGCGACCGCCTGCCCGAGGTCGCCCGGGTCGAAATCGACGGAGTGCGCTTCGCGATGACCCACGAGACCGGCGCCGCCGCAGGCCGGGAAAAACGCTGCGCCGAGCGGTTCCCGGACACGGACGTGCTGGTCTTCGGGCACAGCCACATCCCCTGGGATACGACGGCGGCGGGCGGCTTGCGCCTGCTGAACCCGGGCTCGCCGACGGACCGGCGCCGGCAGCCGGTGTGCACCTACATGACGGCGGTGGCCGACGACGGACAGCTGCGCGAGGTCTCCGTGGTCCCGGTCGACCGCCTCACACGCTGACGCCCCGCCAGACGGGCCGAGGGGCTACTTCCGGCGGCCGATGAGGAAGTAGGCGCACGGCCCGGCGAAGTTCATGAAGCTCAGGCCGAACCAGAGGATCTTCGGCCCCTTCACCTGTGCCGCGGGCCGCTCCTTCAGGTCCTTCAGCGCCGCTCCCTGCAGTGCCAGCTGGGCGGCACTGAGGACCACGACGCCGATTTTCGCGCCGGTGCCGAGGTCCTTGAACTTCTTCTTCGCCATCGTCTTCCTCCATGTCGTGCCGGTCCAACCATCGTAGGCTGCCCGGCCCGGGGACGCAGCCATGGGCGTCCGGTTCAGGCGGGCGTAGCCTGTCCCCATGTACTTAGAGATCAGCAACGCCCATCAAGCCACCGTCCACGACATGGACAACCTGCGTGAGCTGCAGGTGCGGACCCACGGTGCCACCCGCGACGAAACCGATGCGGCCCTGGTCGCCGCCGGACTCGGCTCGGTGGCCGCCGACCACGCCTGGTTGGGCGTGACCGCGCTACAGGCCGCCGGTGCCGACCGCGGCGACTCCTGGGAGCAGGCGTTCACCGACATGATCGACCATGCCGGAACCCAGGGGTGGCTATCCGAGGACCGCCTCCTGGTCCGGGCGCACCTCATCGAGGACTGACGCCGGACCCCGAGAAGGCCGGCGTCCGGATCAGCGCAACGGGTTGAAGTGGCGCATCAGCGGCGATGCCGGCTGCCCGGTCAGCTCGGCGGCCAGCATCTTGCCGGTGAGCGGGCCCAGGGCGACGCCCCACATGCCATGGCCGCCGGCGACGTGGACGCGCGATGACTTCGTGGCGCCGATCAGCGGCAGGCCGTCGGCCGTGCATGGACGGGCCCCGACCCATTCCTCCTGACGGTCCTCCCAGTCAATGCCGGTGAACATCGGTGACGCGCCATTGATAATCGCCTGGATGCGACGGGGGTCCAAGGGCGCGTCCGCGTTGCGGAACTCCATCATGCCGGCCACCCGGAAGCGGTCGCCCAGCGGGGTGCAGGCCACGCGCTGCGCCGGGAAGTAGATCGGGTGCGTCGGCATGGCCTCGGGCTTGACGGTGAAGCTGTAGCCGCGGCCGGCCTGGACCACCTGGCGCACGCCGAAGCGGCGGGCCAGGCTGCCCAGCCAGGCGCCGGTGGCCAGCACGACGGCGTCGGCGTCCAGGCTGCGCCCGGCGGTGCCCGTCACGGTGACCCCGCGGCCGGTATCGGTGACGTTGGTGACGCTGAACCCGGCCACGATCTCCCCGCCGCGCTGGCGGACCGACTCGGCCAGCGATTCCACGAAGTCCGGTGGGTTGATGAAGCGCTGCCCGTGGATTTTCACGCCGGCCACTACGCCAGATCCCAGGGTGGGTTCCAGGCCGCGGATCTCCTCGCCGGAGATCAGGTCGAAGTCAACCGATCCACCAGCTTGGCGGATGCCCTCGAATTCGTGGACGAGGCCCTCGCGGTCCTGCTCGCTGGCGAACCCTGCCAGGAAGGGGTCGGCCGGCTTGGTGTGCTCGATGACCGTGTTGGAACCCTCGGTGATCTCGGCGAACGCATCCAGCCCGGTCGAGCCGATCTCGCTGAAGACCTTCATCGCCTCGCGCCACTTGCCCGGAGTGCAGTGCCGGGCAAACCCGACGAGGAAGCGCAGCAGTGACGGGTCCGTGGTCGGCGGGATGTAGAGCGGGGACCCGGGGTTGAACATGGCCTTGAGCCCATAGGTCAACACGGACGGCTCGCTCAGCGGCAGGGTCAGGGCAGGGGTCAGCCATCCGGCGTTCCCCCACGAGGAACCGGCAGAAACCCCGGTTCGATCCACCACCGTCACCCGGGTTCCCTGCTCCTGAAGGTACCAGGCGGTCGACAGGCCGACGATGCCCGCCCCGACGATGACGACGTGTTCCGGCTGCTGCATGCCCATGGTGTCCTCCCCTGCGATGGTTTCAAGCTCTCCCGCCAGACTGCCCGAGCAAGCAGGCAACCTCAACCCGGCAGGGGTTTTCGGCGGCACTCCCCCGCCGTGGCCATGCCGTGCCGAAGAAAGAACGGAAATCCCCCCAAATGCCACCGGAAGTTCGGCAGCCCCGGGAGCGCACCGCGCATTACGCCACTGTCCGCGTCACACCGCCCGTCCGACGTGCCGCGCCCTGCAACCGCTCGAACCACCCTTGACGCACCCCGCCGGCTTCCCTAGGCTCGGTGTCCATCTGCAGCGTGCAGAACCTGGATCAGCAGACAGGCACCACTGAGCTGGCTTCACCAAGCCGGCCAGCCAGTGGACCGGCCCGAAGTCCCCCTTCGAGCAAAGGCCATTCCACGCACGCCACCCACCGGCTCTGGGTCAAGAGCCCCTTGTCCGCCTTCACCGCCAACGAACTCGACGCCTCGGGCGGCCTCGTCATCCACGACGGCGTCATCGCCGAGGTCCTGGCAGCGGGCCCGGAGCCGTCGATCCCCTGCGACGAGGTCTCCGACGCCTCGCGGCATGTCATGATCCCCGGGCTGGTCAACACGCACCACCACTTCTACCAGACTCTCACCCGCGCCTGGGCCCCCGTGGTCAGCACCGAGCTCTTCCCCTGGCTGGTCAACCTCTACCCGGTCTGGGCCCGGCTGACCCCGCGCGACCTGGAACTGGCCACCACGGTCGCCCTCGCCGAGCTGCTGCTCAGCGGCTGCACGACGGCGGCGGACCACCACTACCTCTTCCCCGACGGACTCGAGGAGGCCATCGACGTCGAGGTCTCGGTGATGCGCTCGCTGGGCATGCGGGGCATGCTCACCCGGGGCTCGATGAGCCTCGGGGAGGACGACGGCGGATTGCCGCCCCAACGCGTCGTGCAGGATCCGGAGGCGATCCTGGAGGACAGCAACCGGCTCATCGACCGCTACCACGAACGCGGCGACGGGGCGGAGATCACGATCGGCCTGGCCCCCTGTTCGCCGTTCTCGGTCACCCGCTCGCTGATGGCCGAGACCGCCGCCCTGGCGGCCTCCCGCGATGTCCGCCTGCACACCCACCTCGCCGAGACCCTGGACGAGGAGGAGTTCTGCCTGCAGATATTCGGGCTGCGCCCGGTCGACTACCTGGAGGACGTCGGCTGGCTCACCGACCGGACCTGGCTGGCCCACGGCATCCACTTCAGCGACGAGGAGATCACCCGGCTCGGCGCTGCGGGAACCGCCGTGGCGCACTGCCCCACGTCCAACATGCGCCTGGCCTCCGGCATGGCGCGCGCCGTGGAACTCGAGGCGGCCGGCTCGCCGGTCGGACTCGGCGTCGACGGGTCCGCCTCAAACGACGCATCGAACATGATCCTCGAGGCCCGCCAGGCGCTGTACCTGCAGCGCCTGCGCTGCGGCGCCGCCGCCGTGATGCCCGAGATGGCGCTGGGATGGGCGACCCGCGGCTCGGCCCGCGCACTGGGCCGCAGCGACATCGGCGAGCTGCGTCCCGGTCTGCAAGCCGACCTGGCACTCTTCACCGTCGATGCCCTGCGCTTCTCGGGAAGCCACGACCCGCTGGCGGCTCTGCTGCTCTGCGGCGCGGACCGGGCCGACCGCGTCATGGTTGGCGGGCGCTGGAGAGTCGTCGACGGGGCGATCCCCGGGCTGGACCTCGAGGCGCTCGTCGCCGAGCACGGTGCCGCAGCACGTCGTCTGGTCTTTTCTTCCTGACCCCTTGACAAGCGTTCTGTGACGCAGTTCACTTTTACGTATTACGAGATCTTGTTTCCAGCATGCGAAAAAATGCAGATCGAGAAACAAGGGGGTTCGGCACCGTGGAGCCTGGGGTCCTCGCCGCTCCCAGCCACCCATCGGCCCAGAGGTGACCAGCATGATCCGGAAATCACTCCGCACCCATTCCCCTGCTCGACCCGAAGACGAACGCCTCCCCTGGGGCCGGACCTTCGCCTACGGATTCCAACACGTGTTGACCATGTACGGGGGCATCATCGCCCCGCCGCTGATCGTCGGCTCCGCAGCGGGCATGAGTTCGTCGGACATTGGCCTGCTCATCGCCGCCTGCCTGTTCGTCGGCGGTCTGGCCACCCTGCTCCAGACCATCGGCATCCCGTTTTTCGGCTCGCAGCTGCCACTGGTCCAGGGAGTCTCCTTCGCCGGGGTCGCCACCATGACGGCAATCATCGGTGGTGGCGGGGGCATCCAGTCGGTCTTCGGCGCCGTGATCGTCGCCTCGCTGGTCGGCCTGCTTATCACCCCGATCTTCTCCAAGGTCATCCGCTTCTTCCCACCGGTGGTCAACGGCGTGGTCATCACCACCATCGGCCTGACGCTGATGCCGGTGGCTGCGAACTGGGCGATGGGCGGCAACGCCAAGTCCCCCGACCACGGATCCATGGCCAACATCGGGCTGGCCGGCATCACCTTGCTGGTCGTGCTGCTGCTGAGCAAACTGGGCAACGCGACGGTCTCCCGGCTCTCGATCCTGCTGGCGATCGTGATCGGTACGTTGATCGCCGCGGCTTTGGGCATGGCCGACTTTTCCAAAGTCGGCGAGGGCGCCGTCTTCGCCTTCCCCACGCCGTTCGCCTTCGGTCCGCCGACGTTCGAACTGGCCGCCATCATCTCCATGCTCATCGTCATCCTGGTGACCCTGACCGAGACGACGGCGGACATCCTCGCGGTCGGCGAAATCGTCGACACCAAGGTCGATTCCAAGCGCATCGGCAACGGCCTGCGCGCCGACATGATTTCCAGCGCCCTGTCCCCGGTCTTCAACTCCTTCACGCAGAGCGCCTTCGCGCAAAACGTGGGGCTGGTCGCGATCACCGGGATCAAGAGCCGCTTCGTGGTCAGCGCCGGCGGCCTCATCCTGATCGTCCTGGGCCTGTTGCCCATCCTGGGGCGCGTGGTCGCCGCCGTACCCACCTCGGTCCTCGGCGGCGCCGGGATCGTGCTCTTCGGCACTGTCGCGGCCAGCGGCATCCGCACCCTGGCCCAGGTCGAGTACAAGAACAACATGAACCTGGTCATCGTGGCGACGTCGCTGGGCTTCGGGATGATCCCCATTGCCGCGCCGACCTTCTACGACAAGTTCCCCACCTGGTTCGAGACGATCTTCCACTCCGGTATCAGCTCGGCGGCGGTGATGGCC
The DNA here is from genome assembly GCF_041679245.1 of Arthrobacter sp. JSM 101049. Lineage (NCBI taxonomy): Bacteria > Bacillati > Actinomycetota > Actinomycetes > Micrococcales > Micrococcaceae > Arthrobacter > Arthrobacter sp. JSM 101049. The sequence continues at coordinate 339,171 of NZ_JBGFFC010000003.1, forward strand.
ATCCTGATGAACGTCCTGTTCAACCACATCAAGGCGGGCACCCCCGATGAGCCATCGGTCTTCGCCAAGGCACCCACCCGGGCGGCCAGCGAGGGCGACTTCGAGGGGCGGACGTCCGGCGCCGACTAACAAGCCGCCGGCCAGCAGTGCGGTGCCTGCGCACCACCCTTGACCGGGGCGCGCAGGCACCGCATCGTGGGTCCATGAGCACCGAAGCAGAGGTCCGGGCCCAGTGCCTGGGACTGCCCGGCGTCACCGAGCGGCCCAGCTGGAACCGCCCCGCCTGGTTTGCCCACACCCTGATGGCCCGCATGTGGGATGACACGGTGCTGACCGTCAAGACCACCAAACGCGAGGCCCTGGCTGCCACGGAACCCGACACCTATTTCTGGACGCCCCATCACGAAGCCTCCCCGCAGCTGGTCCTGATCCGGTTGGAGCGCATCGACGAATCCGAACTGCGCGAACTGCTGGGCGAGTCGTATCGGTTGGCCGGCGGATAGTGGGGGTAACCCCCGCGGGGGCGGGGGTTGGCCGGGCAGGCGGCGGGCTCGGCACCCGGAAGGATGGAAGACACGATCCCTCCTCCACCGAAGGAACCAGCCATGACCACCCTGCCGGACCCCACCGCGGCGCTAGACTCCAGACCGATGGACCACGCCAATCCCCCACCCGAGACCACCGGCGAGCACCGCACCCGGGAGATCCCCGCCGTCGTGCCCTCCCGCCTGACCCACCTGGGACGCAACCTCGGCTACAACCTGGCGGCCCTGTTCATCGGGGTCATCTCGTTCAGCGTGGCGATCACTTTGTTCTCCGCGGGCCTAGGCACCGTGCTCATCTACATCGGCGTCTTCGTCCTCGTCGGCGCGCTCTTCACCGCCAGTTTCTTCGCCGCCGGGGAACGGGCCCTGGCCCGCTGGACTTCCGGGCCCCTGCCGCCGACGTACTACCGGTCAGCACCGACCGGGTCGGCCCTGCGCCGAATGCTGTCCCCACTGGCCGACGTGCAGCGCTGGAAGGACCTGATCCACGCGGTGGTGTCCTTCCCCGTGCGCATCCTCGCGTTCTCGGTGACCGTCACCTGGATCGCCGGGGCGCTCGGCGGGCTGACCCAATGGTTCTGGTACCGCTTCATCCCCGAACCGAAGAACGACATCTGGGACATCCTGGGCATCGACCCGGTCTGGCACCCCTGGATCCAGATCGGCGTTGGCATCATCCTGCTGGTGACCCTGTTCCCGGTCAGCCGCGGGCTGGCGCTGCTGCAGCGGGCCCTGGCGATCGGCCTGCTGACCAATGAGCGGCAGGCGTTGCGCGAGGAGACCACGCGCCTGACCAGTTCGCGCAGCCAGGTCATCGCCGCCGAGGCGGGCACGCTGCGCCGCATCGAACGCGACATCCACGACGGGCCCCAGCAGCGGCTGGTGCGCATGGCGATGGACCTGGAGGCGGCCAAGCGCCGAATCGACCCGCAGGACCAGCCGACCCGCGAGCTCATCGACGCGGCCCTGTCCCACTCGAAGGACGCCCTGTCCGAACTGCGCGCCCTCTCGCGCGGCATCGCCCCACCGATCCTCACCGACCGCGGTCTCGTCGCCGCGTTCGAGGCGGCCGCCGCCACCTCCCCGCTGCCCGTCAGGCTGACCATCCACCCCGGCGCCGGACGGCGCTTCCCCGCCACCATCGAGCAGGCCGCCTACTTCTCCGGCGTCGAGGCGCTGACGAACGCCGCCAAGCACTCGGCTGCGGCACAGTGCACCCTGGCCCTGGCCACCGATGGCAGCGTCCTCACGCTGACAGTGCACGACGACGGTGTCGGCGGCGCGCACCCGGGCAAGGGTTCCGGGCTGGCCGGGTTGCGCGACCGATTGGCGGGGGTCGACGGCACTCTGGAGGTCGACTCGCCCGAGGGCGGCGGCACCACCGTCACCGCGATGATCCCGCTGCACACCTGAGCCTGCCGCCCGCCGGGCACGCTGCGCGGGGAGCCGACGGTACGCTGGCTCCATGCGCATCGTGCTCGCCGAGGATTCCGTCCTGCTCCGGGAGGGGCTCGTGCGGCTGCTGCGTGAGGGCGGCGCCGAGGTGGTCGCCGCCGTCGACGACGAGGACTCGCTGCTGGCCGCGGTGGCCGAGCATCTGCCGGACATCGTCGTCACCGACGTCCGGATGCCCCCGGGGTTCAGCCATGAGGGGCTCGCCGCCGCGGCCCGCATCCGGGCGGAGCATCCCGGCATCGGCATCCTGGTGCTCTCGCAGTATGTGGAGCTGACGTACGCGACCGAGCTGCTGGCCGGCGCCTCATCGTCCGGGACCGGCGGGCTCGGCTACCTGCTCAAGGACCGGATCGCCCGGCTGGAGGAGATGACCAGTGCCCTGGACCGCATCGCCGACGGCGGGGTCGTGCTGGATCCGGAAGTCGTTTCAGCCGCGTTCAGCCAGCGCGCTGCCGCGCCGTTGGCCTCGCTGACCCCGCGGGAACGCGAGGTCATGGGACTGATGTCCGAGGGGCGCACTAACGCCGCCATCGCCTCGACGCTGTTCCTCAGCGCCGGGGCCGTGGAGAAGAACATCTCCGCCATCTTCACCAAGCTCGGGCTCGCACCGGGGCCCGACGACCACCGCCGGGTCCTTGCCGTCCTCGCCTGGCTCGATGCCTAGCCGCAGCGCCGCGCGAGCCGAGGATCAGCCGCCGTGGGCCCGCAGGAACTCGTAGACCTCTGTCTCGTCCACTCCCGGCAACGCCCCCGAGGGCATTGCGGCGAGAGATCCTCTTTGAAACCAGGAAGAACCTGCGGCCGGTGGAAGTCGATGCCAGGATCTTGACGACCAAACCGCTTCACGATGGCCATCTCGGGCATGGGGGTCTTCCAAGCGACGCCGATCTCCGCCTACCACGGGGTCGCGCATTCCCAACGGCCCAATGACGGAGGCGATTTGGCCGCTGAACGCTTTGGACCAACCCCAAGATCTCGTGTTCGAGGCCTTCGGGACCAGGGCTGGATGGCCATTGGATTGCCGGAGGCGGCAGAGGCACAAGGAGCCTCTGGCAGGCACCAGAGGTTTTCTCATCTCCTGATGCTTTCGGCACCCGGACCAGACGCCGACGAGGAACGACTTTCCAGTGTGCGGCCGAGACCAGGCCGCTCCTTAGTCGTCGATTTTGGAGTGGTGCCCGAGCCCTTGCTCGACGATGGCCGGTTCCTCGTCCTGCAGATCGCAGATGTCCCGGTATTCGCCCGCCCTGTAACGCCAAAGCCCTGCCAAACGACCGGCCAATGCACTTTGCCACGCACTCGGGCAAACCGTTCTGCGCTAACCGAGCATCCCGAAGTATTGGGGTCGGCACTTCATCGCGTGGATGAGTTCCTCGGACCCGTCGTCCCGGACCAGCGCCACAAGTTCCAACAGCCGCCCCTGGGTGTCGAAGCCAATACGGGGGAAGCGGCGCGGATCTTCGTCATCCAAGGGTGCCGACACGACCGGCCACGTGGCTGCCTCGACGCCGTCGTCCCTGCTGATCTCATGCTTGAGTGCGGAGGCCGGACTATCGCGCCGCGTGCGCCCACGCCCACAGCGCAGCACGGATCGCCTCCGAGCGGTTCAGATGCTCGTGCTCGGCCCGCGCCATAAGCGCCTCAAGCTCGGAGGCGGTCAGCCGCACCGGCACGACCTGCGATGCTTCCGCACCCGTGCGGCGGCCGCCTCGACGAAATTGGCCACGAGGCAACCGGTCAACACTTGGCTCCGGGTCAAGCCGTACTCGAATGTCGGGTCATCGAACCAGATGACTGGCGCCACCGATGCGAACGCCAGGGAGCACCGCGCGATACGGTGATCCGCCGACTGGCGCACGAGCCCTGGGGTGGAGGCCAAAGAAACTGTTGGTCTGTGCGCCGCTACAAGTGCACTGGTTGCGGGCGGGCCTGACGCCAGGACACCTCGAAGGCGGTAGGACCCAAGACCATCAGGCCACCCAGACACTTTGGAACATCTTGAGTGCGCCATCGGGATCCAGCAGGAAATGTCATATGGACTCCGCGAACCAGCCTCTCGGTTCAGCCGCCGTGGGCCTGCAGGAACTCGTAGACCTCGGTCTCGTCCACTCCCGGGAAAGCCCCCGAGGGCATCGCGGCGAGCAGGTGCGAGTTCGCCCGCGCCGCGGGCCAGGCCTGGCCGGCCCACATGCGGGACAGGTTGTCCGGCGGCCGCTTGCAGCAGGTTTCGTCCGGGCAGCGCGACTTCGAGCGTTCGGTGGTGTCCCTGCCGCGGAACCACTTCACGTGCTCGTACGGGACGCCGATGCTCAGCGAGTACGTGCCCGAGGAGTGGCGTTCGGTGCGGGCCGTGCACCAGTAGGTGCCGACCACCGTGTCGGTGTACTGCTCGTAGGCCCGGAACTTGTCCGGGACCTCGAAGACCGCCCGGCTGGTCCAGTACCTGCAGATGGTCTGGCCCTCGATGGCGCCGGTGTGGTCGGCAGGGAAGTTCACGCCGTCGTTCTCGTAGGCCTTGTGCAGGATGCCCGACTCGTGCACCTTCTGGAAGTGGCAGGTAATGCCCAGGTGCTCGGTGGCCAGGTTGGTGAAGCGGTGGGCCGCCGATTCGTAGGAGACCGCGTAGGCGTCGCGCAGGTCCTCGATGGCCAGCGACTTGGCCTTCTTCGCCTCCTCGAGGAACTGCACTGTGGTTTTTTGCGGCATCAGCAGGGCGGCGGCGAAGTAGTTCGTGTAGACGCGCTGGCGCAGGAATTCGCTGTAGTCGCGCGGGGCTTCGTGGCCCAGGACGTAGTGCCCGAGGGCCTGCAGGAGCACCGATCGGGCATCGTGCTCCGTGCGTGAGCCCTGCACCAGGTAAATTTGGCGGTTCTTCAAATCCGTCACCGAGCGGGTCGAATGCGGCAGGTTGCCGACGAAGCGCAGCCCGAATCCGAGGTGCTCCGCCAGGTCGGCGGCAACGTGGTGGGACAGCGGGCCGGAAGTGTGGCCGACGGCGTCGAGCAGGTCCTGCGCCTGCTTCTCCAGGGCCGGGTAGTGGTTGTTGCGCTCGCGCATCTCGGCGCGGATTTCGGTGTTGGCCCGGCGGGCTTCCTCCGGGGTCGCCGACTGCTGTTCGAGGCGCCGCTCCAGCTCGTGCTGGAGGCCGACGAGGGACTCGAGCACGTCCATCGGCAGCCGCGAGGAGACGCGGACTTTCGGCAATCCGAGCGACCCGTAGAGCGGTCCGCGTTGCGCCTTTTCCAATTCGATTTCCAGGGCGGCCCGGCGGTTCGGCGGCTCCGCCCCGAGCAGGTCGTCCAGCCCGGTGTCCAGGGCGCCGGCCAGCTGCTTGAGCAGTGAAACCTTGGGCTCGCGTTTGCCGTTCTCGATCAGGCTCAACTGCGAGGGTGCCACCCCGACGACCTCCCCCAGCCCGTCCAGGGTCAGCCCCTTCGCCTTGCGCAGGTGGCGCACCCGCCGGCCCAGGGCAATCGAGTCGAGTTCGGCGTCGAGTTCCGCCGCGTTGCCGTCCGGGGATACTCCGCCGGCCGGCCGGTTCCATGTGGGAGTCGTCACTTCTTGAGGATACCTAAAGAACCGCAAATCTTTCCAGAAGAACCCCCTAGATAACCCCTTGCGGATCGCGAAAAGTGGTGTCCACGCAGAAGAACACCGAAACACCATCGGCGAACCAGAGGAGAACGACATGACGCAGAACCAGCAGACCGCCGCGGAACGCGAGCAGGCCCTCGAGCTGGAGTGGAGCGCCAACCCCCGCTGGGAAGGCATCACCCGCGACTACACGGCCGCCGAGGTCGTCCGCCTGCAGGGCCGCGTCGTCGAGGAGAACACGCTGGCCCGCCGGGGATCCGAAAAGCTCTGGAAGCAGCTCACCGAGGAGGCCAAGACCGGCGCCTACACCAACTCGCTCGGGGCACTGACCGGCAACCAGGCCGTACAGCAGGTCAAGGCTGGGCTGCGCGCCATCTACCTCTCCGGCTGGCAGGTCGCCGCCGACGCCAACCTCTCCGGTCAGACCTACCCCGACCAATCGCTCTACCCGGCCAACTCGGTGCCGCAGGTCGTCCGCCGCATCAACAACGCCCTGCAGCGTGCCGACCAGATCGAGTTCGCCGAGGGCATCCAGTCCGTCGAGGACTGGCTGGTGCCGATCGTCGCCGACGCCGAGGCCGGATTCGGCGGCCCGCTGAACGCCTTCGAACTGATGAAGTCCATGATCACCGCCGGCGCCTCCGGCGTGCACTGGGAGGACCAACTCGCCAGCGAGAAGAAATGCGGCCACCTCGGCGGCAAGGTCCTCATCCCGACCGGCCAGCACATCCGCACCCTCAGCGCCGCACGCCTCGCCGCCGACGTCTCCAACACCCCGTCCGTGATCATCGCCCGCACCGACGCCGAGGCGGCCACCCTGATCACCTCCGACGTCGACGAACGCGACGCCGAATTCATCACCGGCGAGCGCACCGCTGAGGGCTTCTACAAGGTCCGCAACGGGATCGAACCCTGCATCGCCCGCGCCAAGGCCTACGCCCCCTACTCCGACCTCATCTGGATGGAGACCGGAACCCCGGACCTGGAGCTGGCCCGGAAGTTCGCCGAAGCGGTCAAGGCCGAGCACCCCGACCAGATGCTTGCCTACAACTGCTCGCCGTCGTTCAACTGGAAGAAGCACCTCGACGACGCCACGATCGCGAAGTTCCAGCGCGAACTCGGCGCCATGGGCTTCACCTTCCAGTTCATCACCCTCGCCGGCTTCCACGCCCTGAACCACTCGATGTTCGACCTGGCCTCCGGCTACGCCGCGAACGGCATGAGCGCCTACGTCGAGCTGCAGGAGCGCGAGTTCGCCTCGGAGGCCGCCGGCTACACCGCCACCAAGCACCAGCGCGAGGTCGGTACCGGCTACTTCGACCAGATCGCGACGACGCTGAACCCCAACGCGTCCACCCTGGCCCTGGTGGGATCCACCGAGGCCGGACAGTTCCACTAAGCAGAGCACGACGCCGGTGCCTCCTCCCCGAGGCAGGAGGCACCGGCGTCGTCCCCCACCATTTTTGAAGGAGATCCGCCATGAACGACCCCATCACCCTGAACGGCATCACGCTGAACGCTTCCCCGGTCCGCCGGCAGGAGCAGATCCTCACCCCGCAGGCCATGGACTTCCTGGCGAAGCTCCACGCCGAGTTCGAGCCGCGCCGCCACGAACTGCTGGCCGACCGCGAAGACCGGCGCCGCAACATCGCCGCCGGCGAGGACCCGCGCTTCCTGGCCGAGACCCGCCACATCCGCGAGGACGACTCCTGGCGTGTCGCCCCCCTCGCCCCCGGGCTGGAGGACCGCCGCGTGGAGATCACCGGGCCGACCGACCGCAAGATGGCCATCAACGCGCTGAACTCGGGTGCGAAGGTCTGGCTGGCCGACCTCGAGGACGCCTCGACGCCTACCTGGCAGAACGTCATCGGCGGGCAGCTGAACCTGCGCGCGGTGCTGGACGGCGAGCTGGACTTCACCTCGCCGGAGGGCAAGGAGTACAAGGTCACCGGGCAGACGCTCACCGAGCTGCCCACGATCGTGGTCCGCCCCCGCGGGCTGCACCTGCCGGAGAAGCACCTGACGATCAACGGCAAGCCGACCTCCGGCTCGCTGGTGGACTTCGGGCTCTACTTCTTCCACAACGCGCAGCGGCTGATCGCCGGCGGGCGGGGCCCGTACTTCTACCTCCCGAAGATCGAGAACCACCAGGAGGCCCGCTTCTGGAACGACGTGTTCGTTTTCGCCCAGGACGCGGTGGGCATCGAGCAGGGCACCATCCGGGCCACCGTGCTCATCGAGACCATCACCGCGGCGTTCGAGCTGGAGGAGATCCTCTACGAACTGCGCGAGCACTCCGCCGGGCTGAACGCCGGGCGCTGGGACTACATCTTCTCGGTCATCAAGAACTTCCGCACCCGCGGCCCGCGGTTCGTGCTGCCCGACCGGGCGATGGTGACCATGACCGCCCCGTTCATGCGCTCCTACACCGAGCAGCTGGTCCGCGCCTGCCACCGCCGCGGCGCGATGGCCATCGGCGGGATGAGCGCCTTCATCCCCAACCGCCGGGACGAGGCGGTCAACGCGGTGGCCTTCGAGAAGGTCCGGGCCGACAAGACCCGCGAGGCCGGCGACGGCTTCGACGGCTCCTGGGTCGCCCACCCGGACCTGGTGCCGGTGGCCCGCGAGGTCTTCGACGAGGCCCTCGGGGACCAGCCGAACCAGCTGGACCGCCAGCGCGAGGACGTCGTGCCCGATGACCGCTCACTGCTCGACATCGCCGGCACCCAGGGCCTGATCACCGAGGCCGGCGTGCGGATGAACGTGGAGATCGGGATCCGCTACATCGAATCCTGGCTGCGCGGCAATGGCGCCGTGGCCCTGCAGAACCTGATGGAGGACGCGGCAACCGCCGAGATCTCCCGCTCGCAGATCTGGCAGTGGATCCACCAGGGTGCCGTGACCGACGAGGGCGAACTGATCACCACCGAGTTCGTCGAGGAGATCGTCGACGACGAATTCGCCCGGATGGAGCGCTTCGAGGGCGACCGGTTCGCCGACGCCCGCGAGATCTTCGACGAGTGCGCGCTGCGCGAGCAGTACCCCGCATTCCTCACGGTGCCGGCCTACACCCGGTTCCTGTGCCAGTCGAAGGCCAAGCAGACCATCGACGCCTAAGACCACCGCCCGCCCCGCGGCGTTCCCCCTCCATTGGACCCGGCTTCGGCCGGCGCGGGGCGGGCGGCTTCCCGACCGGACAACGGACCCCACTGGCAGAGCGGCCGGGGTCCGTCGTTCCCTTTAACTAATGCCCCACTTTCGAGTGCCGTCGTGGGTTGCCGCTACCCGCGGTCGTCCGTGCCCGCGCAGACCTGATGACCAGCCGTACCGCATGAAAGGCGCAGGGCGTCGTGAGGTCCCCGAAGACGGTCCCACCATTCGCCGAGGAATGGCCCAAGACCCGACTTTCGCCGTCGTTCCGTGGATAGCCTTCATGTGTCGGTGCGAAGCGAGCGGCCCGGCCACGGGAACCGTCCTGCGCTTCGCAACTCTCGACACGTCCTCCACTGCCCTGCCCTGCGGGTAGGTCCTGCCCGGGGAATGACCTTCGGGCCATATCGAAAGTGAAAATTCATCATGCGCAAGTCCCACAAGCTCCTCACCGCCGTCGCCCTCGCCGGCATCGCCTTCGCCGGCGGTTCCGCCTTCACCGGCACCGGCCTCACGAACGAGGCGGGCAGCACCCAGTTCATCGGCGGCCAGGTCTCGCAGTCCGTCACCGGGGCCACGCTGGCCGGCGTGGACTACGACTTCACGGATAGCACCCAGGACAGCATCAAGACGATCAACCTGTCCTTCGCGAACACCGAAGACGGCAAGGCCGTGACCGTCAACCCCCAGGGCGGCACCGGCGGCGCGTTCAGCTGCACCACCATCAGCGCCAACGCCTCGACCTGCACGTTCGCTCCGACGGCCAACGAAACCGGCTACACCGGACTGACCAGCCTGGACATCACCGTGGGCACCCTGGACAACGCTGCCTAGTCCCTTCCCCTCCCCGGTGCGCCCGCGGCAATGCCGCAGGAGCACCGGGGAGACCAGCCATCCTGACGGCAAGTAGCAAAGGTTCCGGCGTTCCCCAACGCCGCGATGACGTGGTGGCCCGGCCGTTCCCGGGCCGCCACCCCTCTTCACCACCCTAGGAGCACCGTGTCCAGAGCACGCCCGCGCATCGCCGGAGCGGGGACCATCGTCGCCGCCCTTGTCTGCACGCTGGTCGCGGTCCTGCTGGCCAGCCACCAGATCGCGTTTGTGAGCACTTATGGGGTGAGCATGAACCCCGTCTACTACCAGGGAGACCTGGTCGTGGTCTCCCGTGCCGATGCCTACTCCCCCGGTGACATCGTCGCCTACCACCTCACCGGTAGCGACAGGGTGGTCCTCCACCGGATCATCGCCTCGGACACCAACGGATTCACCTTCAAGGGCGACAACAACGAATCCATCGACGTCGACCACCCCAAGGCTCCCCAGCTCATCGGCAAGGCCTGGTTCCACATCCCCCACGGTGGGGACTTCCTGCGGGGAATCACCTCTCCCCCGATGCTGGGCTTGATCGCCTTGGCGCTGCTGGCCGGCGCAACCCCCACCCTGACCCGCCGGCGGCGCCGCCGCGCAGCAAGGAGAGAACAGATGTCATCCCATGTCGCCGTGCAGAAGGCCCGCCGCATCCAGCGGGGGATGATCGAGGGTCCACGCGCCGCGTGGACAGGCTCCACAGCCGCGTTGGCCATCCTCGCCATTGCCTTGGGCACCTGGGCATGGACCGGCCCGGCTGGTGATGCCGCCGCTGCTCCGGAAAACCAGGAGATGACGTTCTCCTACAGCGCGGAGGTCCCGCGCACTGCGGCCTATGACGGGACGTCTGTTGTCTCCCCGGATCCCGTGTTCCGCCGCGTCACCGATACGGTCGAGGTGCACTATTCCTACAGCGGACCGGCGGCGACCATTGCACCGGTGGCCGAGCTCTCCGCTCCCGGCGGTTGGCACACGACCGTCCCCCTCGGCGACTCCACCACCGTGCAAAGCGGCCTGCACCAGGGCAGCGTCGAACTCGACATCGCCGCCCTGCAGACCCGGGCGGACCGGGCGGCGAAGGTCACCGGCCTGCAGGCCACCCCGCTGACCGTTGAGGTGGTCCCGGTAGTGACCGGGCCCGGAGTCGACTTCCGCCCCGCACTCAAATTGTCGGTCACGGCGCTGCAGGTCTCGCTCGTCGATCCCGCAGCACTGACCGTCGCGCCGTCCGATGCATCCGGCATCCCCGCTGAACGCACCTTATCCGTCGGTGCCTGGCACCTCACCGCCGAGGCGGCACGCGTGGTGGCGCCCCTGCTGCTGGCCGTGGCCCTGGCCGCGCTGGCGCTCGTCGCAGCTGCCGTCTACCGGCAGCCGGCGAGCGGGTCGGCAGAGGCCATCCGACACAGGTGGCCGTCGCTCGTTGTTCCCGTGCACCCCATTCCCATGCCTCCCGGGCGCCCCGTGATCGACGTCGTCGATTTCCCCACACTGGCCAAGCTCGCGGAACGCTACGGCTTGCTCGTCTTGCACTGGAGCCGCAGCGACGTCGAGACGTTTATTGTCCAGGACCACAGCACCACGTACCGGTATCGGTCGGGCGAAGCCCCTGCACCCGCCTACGCCGTCGAACAGCAGGAGTCGACGACGTCAGAAATGCGCTGAATACCTCAGCACGACGACAAACGCCGGGCCTCGGAGCACCATCGGGAGCCCGACGTTTGTCGTTGTTTCCGTTGGACGGCGCAGCAGAGCGTTGGAATAACCTCATCCTGCAGCCGCTGGATGGCGCTCCGGTGCGGACCGCGTAGACGTCGGTGCTCCCCAGCCCGGACGTGACCTGCCAGCCGGTCCACGCCACGCTTAGCCGGCCGTCTGCGAGGAAGCGCAGCAGCTCCTGGGCAACGGCCGTCGGGCCTCTGGGCGGGGCCCCAGTCCCTCGTCACCACCCGGACTCCGAGATGCCGTGCGGCCGAAAGCCGGAAGATCGGTGGGCGTTGGCTCCAAGAAGCCGTCTTAGCGACACCGCCATGTGAGCATTCTCGCCGTAGCTCCCGACGGAATTCCCTTGCTTCAGTCAGTCTTGCCCGGCTTCTCATTCGTGCATCACGAAAAGTGGAACTCCACAGCACGCACGGTTCCCCTCGGAAACCAGGGCTAACAAGCGGTTCAAATACACCTACAACGCAGCAAATCCCTTGCTTCGCTTAGGTTGCCTAAGGCTTCACACAGGAAACACGAAAGTCGGTTCCTGAGGTGAAATCACGTTGCTATGTTTTTTGTAGCGCAGGGCAATCAAGCTCCCGCACCTCACCAAAACCACTTCCTTCAGGAGTACTCCATGCTGTCCATCTACGCCACCCTCCAGACCCTCGGCTTCAAGATCAAGAACCGCCTCCAGCAGGACGAAACCGGGGCGACGGCCGTCGAGTACGGCATCATGGTCGGGCTCATCGCCGTCGTGATCATCGGACTTGTCTTCACCCTGGGTGATGATCTCGCAGCCAAGTTCCAAGAAATCATCGACGGCCTCAACAACCCTGCCGGCACGGCGACGACTCCATAACCCCGCAAATCAGCACGATGGCGGCGGAGCGACCGCGCCGCCGCCAGCGTGCAGGAACCCTATCAACTGCCCAAACCTCATCGGCGAAGGACCAAGTATGGAACGGAAGAACGAACGCGGTGCAGCTGCCGTGGAGCTCGCCATAGTTCTACCCGTCCTGCTCCTCATCCTCATGGGCATCATCGAGTTCGGCCACGCCTACAATGCCCAGCTGACCCTCACCCAGGCAGCCCGCGAAGGCGTGCGGACCATGGCCATCTCCAACGATCCGACGGCCGCTCGCACGGCAACCCGGAACGCCGCTCGAACCCTCTACCCAAACCCCACCGACATCGATATCGCACCGGCGGCCTGCACGCCGGGCGCCACGGCCACCCTCACCATCACCTACCCCTTGGCCACCATCACCGGCGTCGTCGGCCCCATTACCTTGAAGGGCAAGGGAGTCATGCGATGCGGAGGCTAACGCGGTCCAGGGACAACGAACGCGGTGCGATCAGCGTGGTAACCGCCTTCCTTCTGGTGGCCCTGCTCGGATTCACCGCGATCGTAGTTGACGCCGGCATGCTCTACGCCGAAAAGGCCCAACTGCAAAACGGTGCCGACGCCGCGGCCCTGGCCATCGCCCAGGACTGCGCCCGCAACCTCGCCTCGTCGGACTGCTCCACCACTTCTTCGCTTGCTCGCAGTTTGGCCAATGCCAACGCCAACGACGGACTCAGCAAGGTCCAGTCCGTCACCCTCAACAAGTCGGCGGGCAAAGTCACTGTAGCCACCGGCGCACAGGAATCCGGCGGGGAATCGAACCGGATCTCCCTGTCCTTCGCCCGCATCCTCGGCATCGATTCAGCGGTCGTGGGAACCAAAGCAAGCGCCCAATGGGGAAGCCCCGTGGCTGGCCGCACCGTGTTCCCCGCTGCCTTTTCCATCTGCCAAGTTCAAGGGAACATCGACGGGAACCTGCAACGTCTCGGGCTCCACGGCGGATCCTACGCCAACCCCAGCTGCAACTACGGACCCTCCGGGGCAACCGTGGCCGGTGGCTTCGGCTGGCTCGCCCAGGACACGGGACAATGCGGTGGCTACATCGACTTGGCCACCCAAGAGGGTGGTAGTGCCACGGGAAACAACGAACCACCCAACTGCACGGCCATTTTCAACCAGTGGATCACCGAACTCACTGCCGGTCGTCACCCCACCGTTTTGCTTCCTGTCTTCGACCGCGTGACGGGTACTGGCTCCGGCGCGATCTATGGGCTGACGGCCTTCGCAGCTTTCGAAGTGGCCGGTTGGAAGTTTACCGGCGGTTCCACCGCGCCGGCCGTTTTCCACAACACCTCATCGTTCGTCGGCGCGCAGGAATGCACCGGCGACTGCCGCGGCATCATCGGCCGCTTTGTCCGCTACGTATCCCTCGACGAGGGCTACACCCTGGGCCCGGTTCACCCCTTCGGTGCGACCGTTGTCCGCATGATCTCTTAGGAGCCTTTGTGAAGTCCCGACTACTGGGCGGTGTCGCCGCCGTCGTCCTCGCCCTGATCGGAGCGGTGCTCGTGTTCTCCTACGCGGCAAATGCCGACGCACGCGCTATGGCCGACCTGCAACCCACTGATGTCCTGGTCGTCCGCAAGGCAATTCCGGCCGGCACTGCGGTAGAAAAGATCTCCGACTCGGTTGCCCTTGAAAAGCGTCCGGCCGGCTCGGTTCCAAGCGGTACCCTCAGCACTCTCGACGGACTCACCGGCACTGTGGCCGCAGCGGACTTGGTGCCCGGAGAGGCTCTGGTGGGACAGCGCCTCGTTGACCCCAAGACCCTTCAGACACCCGGTTCGATCCCCATTCCCAAGGGCCTCCAGGAAGTCACCTTTGCCCTCGAGCCGCAACGGATGATCGGCGGTACCATCTCGGCCGGTAGCACCGTCGGGATCTTCGCCTCCTTTGACAAGGACGCCCTGGAAAAGCACCCCGGGGAAGAAAGCACCCAGCGGGTGTTCCACAAGGTGTTGGTGACCCGTCTCCAGCGGGCAGATCCCGCGACCGAGCCTGCTCAAGGCTCCCAAGCTCTGCCGACAGGTACCATGCTCGTCACTGTTGCCGTCAATGACCAGGCAGCTTCCAAGATCGTCTTCACAGCGGAGTTCGGCCATATTTGGCTGACCAACGAGCCGAAGGATGCCAAAGAAGACAACCCGCCAAAGCCTGTCCGCATCACCGAGGTGTACCCGTGAGCCGTTTCGTCCTGATCACCCCCGATGCTCGATTCGACCAGCTCGTCCGTACCGCCGTGGCCGGCAGCATGCACGGTGAGGTCCGCTCATTCCTCACCGCGGCCTTGCCCGAGGATCCCCAGCAGCTCCTGTCCGGACTTGCCGTCCAACCCGAGGTCCTCATTCTCGGCCCCGATGTCCCCGTGGACGAAGCCCTCCGGCTCGCAACGGTTTTCGACGTGCAATTCCCCCACGTCAGCATCGTGCTCGCCGGAGAATACGAACCCGACGTCGTGGTGCAGGCCATGCGCGCCGGCATCCGCGATGTACTGAGTCCTGCGGCCGAGCTCGCGCAGGTCACAGCCGTCCTGGAACGTGCTTGCCAGGCGCATTCGGCGCGTCGCCGTACCCAACAGCCGGTAGACACCCAGTCCTCCGACAAAGGCCTGGTCATTGGCGTGTTCTCGCCCAAGGGCGGCGTGGGTAAGACGACCGTCGCAACGAACATCGCCGTGGGCCTGGGCAAGCTGGCCCCCATGGGCGTCGTCATTGTCGACCTGGACCTGCAATTTGGCGACGTGGCCTCGGCCTTGTGCCTGGACCCCGAGCACACGGTCCTCGACGCGGTCTCGTCCACTGCCAGTCGCGACAGCCTGGTCCTGAAAGCCTTCCTGAGCGTGCATCCGGCGGGGTTCTACGCCCTCTGCGCACCGACGAACCCTTCCGACGCAGACCACATCACCGTCGAGCAGGTCGGCCACCTGCTCGATCAGCTGGCCCGGGAATTCCAGTACGTCGTCGTCGACAGTGCGCCGGGGCTTCCCGAGCTCGGACTCACTGCCATGGAACGCTGCACCGACGCCGTGTGGGTGACAGGCATGGACGTACCCAGCGTGCGCGGTCTGCGCTCCGGCTTGGATGTCCTCAAGAAATTGGACATCTTGCCCGAAACGCGCCACGTCGTCTTGAACATGGCCGACCCCAAGGCTGGGCTGTCCATCCAGGACATTGAGGCCTCCATCGGGGCCCCGGTCGATGTCAGCATCCCGCGTTCACGCGCGGTGGCGTTTTCGACCAACCGCGGCATTCCCGTCTTGCAACAACAGAAGACCGACCGCGCAGTCAAGGGCTACCGGCGGCTTCTCCAACGATTCGATCCCCAATGGCGTGCCCAACCAGCCCGCAAACTCCATAGAAGGGTGGTGCTCCGGTGAAACTTTCCGAACGTCTTGCCGCCGTCGAAAACGGCACGCGCGGAACGGCTCCAAGGCAGCCAGCGGAAGCCACGCCCACCGCCGCCCCTTCAACGGAGCAAGGGGGAACCGACTCCCATCGTTCCGACTCAGGCGACGGAACCACCGAAGAATCCGGCTCCCTAGCCGCTGCGCCCGGCGACGGTTTCCCCCATACTGCAGGAGGCCCGCTCGAAAACTTCGCGCTGTCTGCGGAGCCTTCCAGCATTTACACTCGAATGCCTGCCACGCGCACTCCGACGCCCAAGAGCACCGTTCCCCACCCCGTGGACGCCCTGGGTGCCCTCAAGGAACGTGCTGCCACCGCCCTTTTTGACCGCTTGGGCACCCGGTTCAGCGATTCCACCCTCACAGACGAGGATCTGCGCGCCAGTGCGCGGGATGAGCTGGCCCAGGTCATCGATGCGGAACGGGTCCCCCTTTCACCGGCCGAGCGTTCCCGCCTCATTAGTGACGTGGCCAACGACGTGCTCGGCTACGGCCCCCTGCAGCAGTACCTGGACGACGACAACGTCACCGAAATCATGGTCAACCGCATGGACCGCATCTACGTCGAGCGCAAGGGCAAGCTTGTCCTCACTGATTCCCGCTTCAGTTCCGAGGAACACCTGCGCAAGGTGATCGAGCGCATCGTGTCCAAGGTCGGGCGCCGCATCGACGAATCGTCTCCGCTGGTCGACGCGCGCCTGGAGGACGGCTCCCGTGTCAATGCCGTCATTCCGCCCCTGGCCGTTGGCGGATCCTCCTTGACGATCCGCAAATTCAGCAAGGTTCCACTCACGGTGCAGGATCTGATCGGCTTCGGAACGCTGACGCCTGAAATGGCCGAACTTCTTGAGGCCTGCGTGAAGGCGAAGCTGAACATCATCGTTTCCGGTGGTACGGGCACGGGCAAGACCACGCTTCTCAACGTCCTCTCGTCCTACCTGCCCCAAACTGATCGCATCGTCACCATCGAGGATGCGGTCGAACTCCAGATCCAGCAGGACCACGTCGTCCGGCTCGAAAGCCGACCCCCCAATACGGAAGGAAAGGGCGAAGTGACGATCCGCGAACTACTGCGCAATTCCCTGCGTATGCGCCCGGATCGGATCGTGGTCGGCGAGGTTCGCGGCGGGGAGTCGCTGGACATGCTCCAGGCCATGAATACCGGCCACGACGGTTCACTCTCCACGGTGCACTCAAACTCACCTCGTGACGCCATCGCCCGCTTGGAAACACTCGTCCTCATGGCAGGCATGGACCTGCCCTTGCGTGCCATCCGGGAGCAAATCTCCTCCGCAGTGCACTTGATCATCCAAATCTCACGCTTGCGCGACGGCACTCGACGGATTACCCATGTCACGGAAGTCCAGGGCATGGAGGGCGACATCGTCACCCTCCAGGACGCCTTTGTCTTCGACTTCGCTGCTGGCGTGGACGATTCCGGGCGCTTCCTGGGCAAGCCGGTCCCCACCGGCATTCGCCCCGGCTTCATCAGCCGCTTCGAGGATATGGGGATCCACGTCTCCCCCGCCGTCTTCGCCGCCCGCACGTTCAGCGCGAACAATTCCTAGGGAGGACCATGGAACTGCTACTTGGCACGATCTGTGTCCTCCTCGCTCTTGGCTTGGTGCTGGGCGTGGCCCTGCGCCCCAGCCGCCTGCTGCCGCTCGAACGCCGCCGCCCCGTCGACAGTGCCGCTCCAACGCAACTGTCAAAGCTCGCGGGCGGCGCCACCGGAATGCTCGATCGATTCCTCAGCCACCACCCGATCCGGCTTTTCGACAACGAGTCGCTGGAAAGGGCAGGGCTCAGGTTTCGCCAAAGCGATTTCCTGGTTCTCGTCACTGCCATCGGCCTGGTTGGAATGATGTTGGGTCTCCTGGTGTCGGGCGTCGGTTTGGGCATCTTCTTGTTCCTTCTGGCCCCTCTGGGCGGCTACCTGTTCGTCCAGCGTCGAGCCGCCAAGCGGCGCCAGGAATTCGGCGACCAGCTCGTGGACACCCTGCAGTTGCTTTCCGGCAGCCTCCGCGCCGGGCACAGCATTCTCCGTGCCCTGGATGCCGCTGCTTCCGAGTCCGCGTCGCCCACTGCCGAGGAAATGCGTCGTGCAGTCACCGAGACCAACCTGGGGCGGGACTTGTTGTCCTCCCTCAACGACACCGCAACGCGGATGCGCAGCGAGGACTTCACGTGGATCGCGCAAGCCGTCCAGATCAACCGCGAAGTCGGCGGAAATCTCGCGGAAGTGCTGGACCAGGTCAACGGAACCATCCGCGAACGTAACGAAATCAAAGGTCATATTGCTTCTCTGGCCGCAGAGGGCAAATTCTCCGCCTACATCCTGATGGCCATGCCTGTGGGCATCATCGTGATGCTCATGCTCATCAGCCCGGGCTACATGACCCCGCTGTTCACGCAACCGCTGGGATGGGTGATGATCGGCGCCTCGGTGGTGCTGATGACCATCGGCGGACTGTGGATGCGCAAGATCATCGACCTGAAGTTCTAAGGACCGGATCATGCCATTTACCATCATCGCCGGTGTCCTGCTGATCGGCTGCGCCCTGCTGTATTTCGGGCTGGCCCTCTTCACCGTGGACCGCCGCGCGCAGGCCGCCATCCGCGGAAACCTCCTCCGGGGAGTCGTCCAGGACCAGACGACCGCACAACCAAGCGTGGGCTTCTTGGCGGATCTGGGACGCCGGCTGACCCCGGAATCATACTTGAGGAGACTCGACCACCTGCTGTCACTCGCCGGCCGCCCGGCGTCGATGCCGTTGGACCGGCTGCTCGCCCTGAAGCCCGGACTGGCGCTGTGCGGCGCCGTCATCGCAGTGCTGTTCGCCTTGAACCCCGCCCCCATCATGAAGCTGCTCGCAGTGGGACTCTTCGTCGTCTCCTATTTCCTTCCGGACCTTTTATTGGTCAGCCAAGGCCAGAAACGCCAACAGGAACTGCAGCTCGAACTGCCCAACACCTTGGATCAGATGCTGATCAGCGTTGAAGCAGGATTGGGCTTCGAGGGTGCCGTGGCCCGTGCTGGGGAAAACGGAAAGGGCCCGATGGCCGAGGAATTGATCCGCACCCTGCAGGACATGCAGGTCGGCCGATCCCGTCGCGAGGCCTACACGGCGCTCACCCGCCGGACCAACGTCCCCGAGCTGCGGAGCTTCGTCCAGGCCGTCGTACAAGCAGATACATACGGCATTGCCATCAGCCAGGTCCTGCGCGTCCAGGCGAAGGTCATGCGGGTGAAACGACGCCAGCGCGCGGAAGAGAAGGCCATGAAACTGCCGGTCAAGATCTTGTTTCCGCTGTTGTTCTTCATCTTCCCGGTCCTCTTCATCGCCATCCTTGGGCCGGCGGTCATCAACGCCATAGCGCAATTTAGCGGCGCATGATGGGGCGCGTCCCCACCATCCGCCTGGTTCGCGTTTTACCGAGCGGCACCGAGGCATCGCTTTACTCGTCCTTTACACGCGTTTAGGCGCAGGTAGCGCAAGGTTTGCACAAGTTGCGATACAAACCATCCGATTTCCACCGACCGAGACGTAGCCTAGACAAATGAACCCGCCGCCCACCGCTCCGCTCGAGGATCCCCCGGCCCCCGAGACAGCCATTGCCAGAGATGAACCGCCCATGTGCACTGCTACTCACCCGGAAGAACCGCCGCTGGTGGATTTGGACGTACTCCACGACCTTGAGCAGCAGCTCGACGGCCGTTCCGCTGTCCTCGGCTTCGTCGGCGACTTCGCGGACCTCTGGGCCTCCCGGTACACGCGTGTGGCCGAAGCTCTGGGTACCGGGGACGATGAAGCAGCAATGGACGCGCTGCTCAGCCTCAAGGCCTCGGCGTCAATGGTCGGAGCAACGCGGCTGGCGGCTCGCGCCGAGGACATCGAAAGCGCCATGAAAAGAGGGGACGCGGGCGACGGCAGCACCTTCCTGCCCTCATTGTCGTCGTGCGGCCGACTCACCTTGCAAGCGCTGCAGGAAGACTACGTCACGCCTTCAGACGCCGACTGACCAGGCGGGGAGTCAACCGTTCTCGGCCACCGGAGTTAGCCGGTATCCGACACCGCGCACTGTCATCAGCCATCGAGGATTCTTGGAATCCTCCCCCAGTTTCCGACGCAAATTTCCGATGTGGACCTCGATGGCGCGCTGGTCGAAGTCGCTGACATAGCTGTCAGCAGGCTGGCTACCACCACGGACGACACGGACGAGGTCTGCCTTCGTCCGGACCGCACCTGCGCTGCGCATGAGGTCGTGCAGCAAATCAAATTCACTCCTGGTGAGCGTCAGGACGGCGTCCTCGAGAGTCACAACGCGCGCATCCGCATCGAGCACCAACCCATCATGGCGCAGGATCGACCGCTTGGTCGCTGCCGAGCCTCCCGAAGGCGCAGCACCAGCGCGAGTCATCGTCCCCGAAGCGCGGGGCCGCCGGAGCAAGGCAGCAACCCTCGCCCTCAACTCACGGGGGCGGAACGGCTTCGTCAGGTAATCGTCGGCACCGATCTGCAATGCCATCAGCGTATCGGTCTCATCCGCGCGCGCAGTCAGCATGATCACGTAGCAATCGGTGGCGGCGCGGATTTGGCGCAAGACCTCATGGCCATCAATATCCGGCAAGCCCACATCGAGCGTGACCACGTCCGGGCCCACCTCACGCACCAGATCCACGCCCTCGTGACCGGTGGACGCAGTGCTCACGTCGAATCCGGATTGCTGCAGGACGGCGACCAAGAGGTTCCGCACATCGGCGTCGTCCTCGATGACAACAACTGCCCCCTGGCTGGCCATCTTCCCCCTTGCTCACTATGGGGCCAAACGACGAGGTCCGGCCAATTCGTCCACCGTGCTACACGGGAGACACCTTCGTAGACTACAAGGCAGATGCCCGTTACGTAATAGCGTGCGCCGTTGACGGACTACAGGTACAGCGGCGAAATCGTGACAGGTTCAGGCAGTATGGGGACATGCCATATTCACGGGGGGACGTGCACGCCAACTTGGGGCCGCAGGCTCCGCCGACCGAGGAACTGCAGCCGACCCGGCTGCTCTTCCACCTGGGCCGGCTCGGACCGAGAGCGCGCATCGGACTGTGCCATCTGCCACTCACGGTGGTTCTCACGGTTCTGGCCTTGTCGGTACCCTCGCTGTGGGCCACGCTGTTCCACAGCGACTTCGTCCGCCTCGGCATCATCTTCTACGTGCTGCTGGTGGCCAGTTGCTGGGTCATCCCCTGGGAACGCCTGCCCGACACGGCCCCCCTGGTCATCCCAGTGGGCGACCTGATGGCCCTAGGAATGCTGAGCTATGGTGTCTCGACGAACCTCGACGGTCTCGCGGTTCTGGCGGTCTTCCCGATCATCTGGCTCTCCGTTTCCGGGATGCCGCGCTGGATGTCGGCGGCCATCAGCTTCGTGGCTCCCCTGTTGATCATGAGGGCTGCAGCGTCCTTTTTACCCGAGAGCACGGACGTACAGCTAACCGGTTCCTTCCTGCTCCCCGTGATGTTGCTGGCGGTGTCCCTCGCGATCCGCTCCATCACGGGCAACGTCGCGGCGCAGCAGCGGAAACTGGCCCGGAAAGACAAGGAGCTCCGGGGGCTGCTCCTCTCGAGCAACCAGCGCGAACGGCTGCTCGAGGCCGTCCTGGACGCCGTCGAGGTGGGCATCATCGCGGTTGACGCCACCGGCACGCCGATCGTGGCCAACGAACGCATGAAGCGGCTCTTCCCTCCACCGGCGCTCGAGTCCCGGGGCGGCCAACATGTGGTGCTCTACGGACAAGACCGGAAGACGGTCCTCAATGCCGACAAGCATCCCGTCCAACGGGCCGTTGAGGGCGAGGAATTCGGCGACTACGTGGTGTGGGCCGGTGAAGGCAACGAACAGCGCGCCTACTCCACCGCTGCCCGCAGCATGCGCGACGGGGGCGGCGCCTTTGGCGGTGCCGTCATCGCCTTCAGCGAAGTCACCGGACTCTATGAGGCAGTGCTCGCGAAAGACGACCTCGTGGCAAATGTCTCCCATGATCTCCGCTCACCGTTGACGTCCATTCTGGGCAACCTCGACCTGGTGCTCGAGGAGCTCGACTCGGACGCCCGAGCGCCCTTGGGCAGCGTCGCGCACTATTTGCGCTACTCCCAGCAAAACGCCGAACGGCTCCTTGAACTGGTCTCGGATCTGCTGCTCTCGGCGTCGGCGGCCACCAGCATCCATCCCCGCCGGACAGACATCGCAGGACTGATCGAATCCTGCTTGGGCTCCCTCAATTCGCAGGCGCGGGCACGACGGATTTCCCTGGCCGTGGACGTCCCCTCGCCCTTGTGGGGCCACGTGGACCCGCTACGCATCGCCCAAGTCCTGGACAACCTCATCTCCAATGCCATCAAGTACTCGCCGGATGGCAGCGAGATCGCCGTGACAGCAGCCTCGGACGGACGCGAAGTAACTGTGTCGGTACGCGACTCGGGTCTGGGGATGTCACCCCAAGACGCAGCGCGGGCCTTCGACAAGTTCTTCCGGAGCGAGGCAGCACGCGAAGCCGCCATCCCCGGCACGGGCCTGGGCCTGTCCATCGCCAAGACGATCGTGGACCGCCACGGCGGACACCTCCACTGCCGCACAGCGTTGGGCCAAGGAACGACCATGGAGCTGCTGCTGCCCGTGGACCCGGCCAGCTGACCGGACCACAATGGGAGGCACGGACCTAGATGTCGTCCTCGTAGGCCGGACCGCCTTCGCCTTCCCACGTTTCCAGCCGACGCACCTTTGAGGAATTGAACTTCCGGCGGACCCCGCACCCGCCCTGGTCGTCATCGGGAATGAACACCACGCCGTGCTCCTCCAGGGCCCGGCGC
This sequence comes from Arthrobacter sp. JSM 101049, assembly GCF_041679245.1. Taxonomy (NCBI): domain Bacteria; kingdom Bacillati; phylum Actinomycetota; class Actinomycetes; order Micrococcales; family Micrococcaceae; genus Arthrobacter; species Arthrobacter sp. JSM 101049. The sequence goes on from NZ_JBGFFC010000003.1 coordinate 361,664, forward strand.
AAGTGCCGGAGCTGGTCGGCCGCCAGGGGCTCTTTGCCCTTCTCGAAGGCCCTGACCTGCTGCTTCTCCAGGCCGGCGGCCCGGCCGATCACTCTGGCCGAGACCTGGGTCAAGGCACGGGCTGCACGGGCGAGATCGGGGGTGAGGTCCTCTGGTGTCGTCATCATGCCCCGATCGTCCCAGATTTGCACCGCGAGTCCAGCCCGGGCCCGACATAGGATGGTTTTCGTCCGGACCGACCGGGCCACGGGACACCGGGAGCCGTCGATGCAACCAGTTCTCGAGGACCGCCGGACGGTCCGCTTCGCGGCGGCCGTCACGCAGGTGTTCTCCCCCGTGCTGCTCGTCAGCGCCTACCTGTTGCTGCTGCCGTTGCGTGCTGACGCGGTGACCTGGCTGCAGGCGCTTTCCGCCGCCTGCTTCACCACCGGCATCCCGTGGGTGTTCGTGGTCTGGATGAAGCACCGCGGTCATGTCACGGATCTCCACGTGAGAAACCGTGCCCAACGCTGGCCGGTCTTCGTCTTCGCCGCGGTGTCCCTGCTGTTCGGTGTCGCTGCCGAACTGATGCTGGATGCACCACCGGCGGCGTTCGCGTCCCTGGCACTTGTCCTGGCCGGGCTGGTCATCTGCGCCGTGGTGAACCTGCGATGGAAGCTCTCCGTCCACACCGCCGTGGCGGCGTTCATCTGGCTCTCGGCCTTCGCCACCTACCCCTGGGGCCCGGCGGCCGCCCTGTTCCTGACGATGCTGGTGGGGTGGTCCCGCATCGAGGTCCGTGACCACACCCCGGCCCAGGTCCTGGCCGGTTCCCTGGTCGGGTGCCTCGTTTTCACCGGCGGCCTGCTCCTGGCGTGACGGGTCCACGCGTCGGTTGTGCCAGAGTGGGACGTGAAAGCGCCGCGGGAAGCCGGGCACACGATCCATCCGAAGGAGCCGCCGTGGCCTTGCGCGTCCTGGTCCCCTCAACCGAGCTGGCCGAAGCCGTCCGTGGCCCCGGGATCGAAGTTGCGGTCTGGCATATCGACGACGACGAGTCGGCCCCGCCGGCAGCCGACGTCCTGATTACCGAGCGGCCCCGCCACCACGTCAACCGCCCGCGGGTGCGCGACGTCGCGGGATTGCGGCACGTGCACCTGCTGTCCATCGGCTACGAATGGGCGCTCGACCACCTGCCGGCGGCGGCCACCCTGTCCAACTCCCGCGGGGCCGTCGAGGACGCCACGGCCGAACACGGGCTCGCCCTCATCCTGGCCTCGCTGCGGCGGCTTCCGGCCGCGGCGGCGCAACAACGCGAGCGGCGCTGGGCCCCCTTGTGGACCACGTCCCTGCATGGCGCGAACGTCCTGGTCCTGGGCCACGGCGGCGTCGGACGGGAAATCTGTGCCCGGTTGGAGCCGTTCCGGCCCGCCCGCATCGTCCCCGTGGCCTCGCACGCCCGGACCACCGGCGACGGGGTCCAGGTCCACGCGGTCCCGGAGCTGCCCGACCTGCTGCCCCATGCCGACGTCGTCGTCGTGACCCTGCCCCACACCCCCGACACGGAGCACCTCGTCGACGCCGCCTTCCTCGCCCGGATGCGCGACGGCGCACTGCTGGTCAACATCGGCCGGGGCGCCGTCGTCGACACGGACGCCCTCGTCGCGGAGCTGGCTGCCGGGCGCCTGCGCGCGGCCCTGGACGTCACCGATCCCGAACCGCTTCCGGCCGAGCACCCGCTGTGGGACGCCCCCGGATGCCTGGTCACCCCGCACATGGCCGGCAACACGGCCGAGTTCGTGCGGCTCGCCTCCGAGCTGGCCGCCGATCAGGTCCGGCGGCTCGCTACCGGCCGGACGCCCCTCCACCTCGTGGGCTGAACGCCGGATAACCGCCGGTCCGGCGCAAGAGGACGACGGCGACCACGGCACCGATCGCCGCTGCCCCGCCATGGATGTCCCCGCCGACCAGCAGGATGGCTGCGGCCAGCAACCCGGCCATCCCCGCGATCCGCGGCTGTATTGATGGCCCGGCGAGGCCGCGGACCAGCAGCGACGCTGCCAGGCCGTAGATGACCACCGAGTTCCCCGCGCCGAAGGGCTGGACCACCCACCCCCACAGCTGGGCGCCGAGTCCCGCGCACAGGGCGATCACCGTCCACCGCCGGCTGCCCCAGGCCTCCTCGGCCGGGATCCCGATCCACAGCAGGGCCGCCAGGTTGAACACCATGCCGGCCCATCCGCCGTCCTGGACGACCGGCGCCGTCGCCACCCGCCAGAGCTGTCCGGCCCACGTGGCGTCCGGGTCGCGTTGCCAGGCCTCCAGCAGCCAGCCGGCGACGGTCAGCTGCAGCACGGACGGCACCGCGACCACGACGAACGCCACCGCGGTGGCCACCGGTCGGAGGCGCAGCCTGGGCCGATCCTCGCCGCGGTCCCGGCCGGCCTGCCAGGCGATAAAGGCCGTGCACAGCACGACGACGTAGAGTCCGATGGCCAACGCAGGATTCATGGGCACCAGTGTCCCACCGTCGTCGTCCGCCGCTCCAGAGCAGGCCCGCGCAGGCGGGGAGATCCGGGCAGATGCCGGTACGCTGGGAAACCATGGAGAACATCACGCTCAACCCCGGCGACCAGGTCGTCTTCACCTCCCTCGAAACCCTCGACAAGACGGATCTGGCCACGGCCACCACCGCCGCCGGTTTCGTCGTCGGGCCCGGCGTGTCGAAGAAGACCAGCCTGCTCGTCGCCGGGGACCCGGACGTGGAATCGAGCAAGGCCCGCAAGGCCCGCGACTACGGCATCCCCGTGATCGGCGAGCGCGACTTCGTCGAGGCCTTCCTCGGCGGCGCCCTGCCCGTCCCGGCCGGCGCGCCCGAGCTGCCGGCCCCCACCTCGCTGGAGGACCTGCCGGACAACGCCAAACGCGACCTGACCGCCGTGAAGCTCGGGTGCTCCGCCCTGCGCGAAGAGCTGTCCGTCCACGCCCTGGTCAAGACCCCGGAAGCGGGCACGTTCATCGTCCGTGGCCCGGCCCGCTACTCGGCCCTCGGCGAGGCCTGGATGGTCGGCGGCGTCGCGGTGGCGGGATCGGCGAAGGCCCCCGACAAGGTCGTCCGCGTCCTGGGGCTGGCCGGCGGCCCCGAATCCGAGCCCGAGGACGGGCTCGAACGACTGGACGTCAACCACCCGGTCTACGGGGAGTTCAGCGTCTACGGGCCCGTCCGGCGGCACGTCGGCCTGGACCTGGTGGGCCCGTGGATTCGCGGCGGCGTCCACAGCCGGGACTGACCGCGGCGGGGCGTGTTCCCGCCCACCCGCACCACCGGCCGGGAATAGCCGCGGCGTCCCAGGTTGTTGCCTGATGCAACCCCAACGTCAGGAGACCTTCGTGGATCTGTTCTCGCCGCTCACCCTGGGCGACCTCGAGCTGGACAACCGGCTCGTCATGGCCCCGCTCACCCGCTCGCGTTCCCGCCTCGACGGAGTCCCAAACGACGACGTCGTCGAGTACTATCGCCAACGCGCCTCGATGGGGCTGATCGTCAGCGAGGGCGTCTACCCCAGCTCCATCGGGCAGGGCTTCGTCCGCCAGCCCGGGCTGGAGACCCCGGCGCAGATCGCCGGCTGGCAGCGGGTGACCGACGCCGTCCACGCCGAGGGCGGGTTGATCGTCGCCCAGGTCATGCACGCCGGTCGGGTCACCCACCCCGAAACCACCGGGCACGACCACGTGGTGGCCCCCAGCGCCATCGCCGTGGACGGTGTCTCCCGCACCTACACCGGCAAGCACCCGTATCCGGTCCCGCACGCGCTGGGCACCGACGAGCTGCCCGGCGTCGTGGAGGAGTTCGTGCGCGGTTCCCGCAACGCGATCGAAGCCGGGTTCGACGGCGTCGAGCTGCACGGGGCCAACGGCTACCTGCTACACGAGTTCCTCGCCTCCAGCTCCAACCAGCGCACCGACGCCTACGGCGGTTCCCCCGCGAACCGCGCCCGGTTCGTCATCGAGGTCGTCGCCGCCGTCGCCGCGGCCATCGGGGCCGGGCGCACCGGCCTGCGCATCTCCCCCGAGCACAACGTCCAGAGCACGCTGGAAACCGATCCCGAGGACGTGGCGGCGACCTACGGTGCACTGGTGGACGCGATCGCCCCGCTGGGCCTGGCCGCGCTGAGCATCCTGCACGCCGATCCGTCCGGGCCCCTGGTCCAGGACCTGCGGACCCGCTTCGGCGGTCCGGTCCTGCTCAACACCGGCTTCCAGACCATCACCACCCTCGACGACGCGGCCTCGGTGGCCGGCAACGGCTGGGGCGACGCCGTGGTGGTGGGCCGCCCGGCGATCGCCAACCCGGATCTGGTCCGCCGTTGGCGCGAGGGCCTTCCGCTGAACGAGCCCGATTCCTCCACGTTCTACACCGAGGGCCCGGCCGGCTACACCGACTACCCCTTCTGGCAGAACTGACCTCAGGGAATATCCGCCGGCGAGGAGAGGTTGAAGCTCGCATGACTTCTCCCCGCCTCGCCGTCGACATCTGGTCCGACATCGCCTGCCCGTGGTGCTTCATCGGCAAGCGCCGGTTCGAATCCGCCTTGGACACCCTGGAGTTCCGCGACCAGGTCGACGTCACCTGGCACAGCTACCAGCTGGACCCCTCGCTGCCCGCGCACTACGACGGCACCGAGGCCGAGTACCTCGCGCAGATGAAGGGCATGGACCCGGCCCAGGTCGCCCAGATGCTCGCCCATGTCAGCGGGCAGGCCGTCGGCGAGGGCCTGGCCTACGACTTCGAGGCCCTGCGCCCGGCGAACTCCTTCACTGCACACCGCCTGCTGCACCTGGCCGCCGAGCACGGCGTGGCCGGTGCTCTGAAGGAGCTGCTGCTCTCGGCGCACTTCGAGCAGGGCCTGGACACCGGGGACCCGGAGGTGCTCCGTGCCCTCGGTGCCGACGCCGGAATCCCAGATGACGCCGTCGTGCAGGTGCTCGACTCGGAGGCCTACCGCGACGAGGTGGAGGCCGATTTCGCGCAGGCCCGCGCGCTGGGCATCAGCGGCGTCCCGTTCTTCGTGCTGGACATGAAGTACGGCATCTCCGGCGCGCAGCCGGCCGAGCTCTTCGCCGAGGCGCTGACCACCGCCTGGCAGGAGAAGGCCCCGCTGACCATGGTCAACGCAGGAACCACCGCCGGGAACGACGGCGGGAACGACGCCGGTGCCCCCGCTGGTGCCGATGGCCAGGTGTGCGGGCCGGAGGGCTGCAACTAGCCAGCACCGCCCTGGGAGGCGGGCTCCCGGGCACCGGGTGCCCTTCCGCCGTCGTGCACTAGAGGGCTACTTGCCGGCCGTGTCCGGCTCCTTCGCCGACTCCGCTGCTCGCGACTCCGCTGCCTTCGAGGCCGCCGCTTCCGAGGCGGCCGCAGAATTCTTGGCCTCCTCACGGGCTGCCTTCACGGCGATCGGGCAGCTGAGCTTCCCGTCCGCCTTCTTGGCCTTCTTGACCGGAACGATGTCCTTGAGGTCGTACTTCTTGCCGATGACGAAGTCGACGGTGTCGGCGCTGCGCTTCTTCTTCACGTACTCGGTGCCGGGAACGAACCGCTGGACCGTCAGGGCCTTCGCCCGCCCCGACTGGCCGGAGACCACGGCGCCGACGATGTCCGGGTCGTTGAGCTTCGCGTTGCCGACCTCCCCGATCCGGAAGCCGCGCTTTTCCAGGACCTGCGCCGTGGCCCCGGCCAGGCCGACGGTGGTGGTTGCATTGAGCACGTTGACTGTGACGTCCTTCGGCGCGACATACTGCAGCACCTCCTGCGGGCAGGCGGCGGCGACCGGATCGTGCGTGGGCGCGGCGGCAGCGGGGGTCGGTTGCGGTTCCAGCGCCGGGATGACGATCTGCCGGGTCTTGACCAGGTAGGCCATCACCAGCGCGGCGATGAGCAGGGCGGCCAGCAGGCCCAGCACGATCCCGTGCAGCAGCCGGCGCCGGTAGTAGCGCGGGTTCTCCACGTGCTCCGGGTCGTCGTCTGAGAAGCCCTCGGCGAGGTCGTCCTCGGTGACGATCCGGTGCCCGTGCCAATCGCGCGGATTGCGCTTGCCCCGCACCGGCTAGTCTTCCAGCACCAGGACGCGGGCATGCATGACCGAGCGCTGGTGCAGGGCGGTCCGCACGGCCCGGTGCAGCCCGTCCTCCAGGTACATCGTCCCGCGCCACTGCACCACATGGGGGAAGAGGTCCCCGAAGAAGGTGGAGTCCTCGGCCAGCAACGCCGAGAGGTCCAGGGTGGTCTTGGTCGTCACCAGTTCATCGAGACGCACCTGGCGCGGGGCCACGTCCGCCCAGTCCCGGGACGTGACGAAGCTGTGGTCGGGGTACGGGCGGGAATCGCCGACGGCTTTGAAGATCACCGGTCCAGCTTAGGGAACCCCACGGCCAGTTGGAACGACGCGCGGCGGCACCGGCATGTCAAGGGTCGCGCAACATGGTGCAATGTGACGGAACGCGGCGTAACGATTGCTGTTCACACCGGGCCTCACGGCCCTAACGTTACGGCCATGACTATTGTGCGAACCTCCGTTCCCGTCCTGGACTTCTCCACGGCACGCACCGCAGACGGCAGCTTCACCCCGGACTTCATCGACGCGCTGCGCGACGCGACGCACAACGTCGGCTTTTTCCAGCTCACCGGCTACGGCGCCGCCGACGGGCAGGCCCAGGAGCTGCTGGACACCATGGACGCCTTCTTCAAGCTGCCCCTCGAGGAGCGGTTAAAGCTGGACAACCGCACCTCCGCCCAGTTCCGTGGCTACACGCGGCTGGGCAAGGAGATGACCCAGGGCCGGGCCGACTCGCGCGAGCAGATCGACTACGGCCCCGAGCGCCAGGTGCTGGACTCCTACCCGGCCGACCGCCCCTACCTGAACCTGCAGGGCCCCAACCAGTGGCCGGAATCGTTCCCCGAGCTCGAGCGCGTGGCCATGGCCTGGGCTGACCTGATGTCCCGCGTCGGCGCCGAGCTGCTGGCGGCGATCTCCGTCTCGCTCGGCCTGCCTGAGGACTACTTCGCCGAGCCGTTCGAGGCCGCCCCGGCCTGGATGGGCAAGCTGGTGCACTACGTCGGCGGCCAGGTCCCCGAGGCCGGCACCCAGGGCGTGGGCCTGCACGCCGACTACGGCTTCGTCACCCTGCTGCTGCAGGACCTCGTCGGCGGCCTGGAGGTCAAGCCCTACGGCCAGGACGAGTGGATCACCGTCGAGCCGATCTCCGGCGCCCTGGTGGTGAACCTCGGCGAGATGCTCGAGGTCGCGACGAACGGCTACCTGATGGCCACGATCCACCGCGTCACCGCTCCGCCGGCGGGCGTGGACCGCTACTCGGTGCCCTTCTTCTGGTCGCCGCGGCTGGACTCGGTCATCGACACGGTCCCGCTGCCCGCCGACCTGGCTGCCGCGGCCCGCGGCGTCTCCGACGACCCCACCAACCCGATGCTCTCCTCCTACGGCGCCAACGTCCTGAAAGGCTGGCTGCGCGCCCACCCGGAGACCGCCGCGATCCACTACCCCGAGCTGGTCAAGTAGCAGCCGGACCCGTAGCTGCCGGGTACGACGCCGGCACTCGCCCCGGTCGCGGAGCCCACCCCGGCGCCGGGGCCGGGGCGTTTCCGTACCCACCCTGTCTTCACCTTGCCTGCTCCTCATATTGCACGGCGTTAGAACGTGTGTTCTAATCGTTGGCATGAGGTGGAGCTCCCAGAACCTGGCCACGGCGCCCGCCTCCGACGCGCCGACGCCGGAGCTCTTCGGCGTGCGCGGGCTGGTGCGGACCGTGCGGACACCGGAATTCGCGGGGATGGCCTTCCACGAGGTGCTGGCCAAATCGGCGCTGAACAAGGTCCCCGCCTCAAGCAACATGCCATTCGGCTGGACCGTCAACCCGTTCCGTGGCTGCTCGCACGCCTGCGTCTACTGCTTCGCACGCAACACGCACCGCTACCTGGACCTGGACACCGGCAAGGACTTCGACTCCCAGGTCGTCGTCAAGGTCAACATCGCCGACGTCCTGCGTGCCGAGGTCGCCAAGCCGCGCTGGGGCCACGAGCTGGTCGCCCTGGGCACCAACACCGATCCGTACCAGCGCGCGGAGGGCCGGTATGAGCTGATGCCTGGCATCATCTCCGCGCTGGCCGAGCACGGCACCCCGATGTCGATCCTCACCAAGGGCACCCTGCTGCGCCGGGACCTGCCCCTGCTCGAACAGGCAGCCACCCAAGTTCCCGTGGACATCTCGATGTCGATCGCCATCTTCGACGACGACCTGCAGCAGCGCATCGAGCCCGGCACCCCGAGCACCGCCGCCCGGCTGGCCACGGTGCGGGCCGCTGCGGACCGGGGCTTCAACGTCACCGCCTTCCTGATGCCGATCCTGCCCTACCTCACGGACTCGACGGAGCACCTGGACCACGCACTGGCCGCCCTCAAAGAGGCCGGGGCCACCAGCGTCATCTACGGCGCACTGCACCTGCGCCCGGGCGCCCGCGAATGGTTCCTGTCCTGGATCGAACGCGACTACCCGCACCTGGGCAGCGCCTACCACTCCATGTATGCCCGCTCCGCCTACGCCCCTGCCGACTACCGCGCGTGGCTGGCCCATCGGGTCAAGCCGCTGCTGCGTCGCCACGGCCTGGACTACAAGACCGACGCGGATACCCCGGCACCGCGGCGCATGGATCGCGGACGTGCCGACGCGGGGAACCGGACCGGGCAAGGTCCTTCGACCGTCCCGTCGCTGGGCCTGGAGCCCCAGCCCACGCTGTTCTGACCTCCCGCCCCTGCCGCTCCCCTCCCTGGCCCGTTTTCGGCCAGCGGCAGCAGCGGCAGGGCATTAGGGTGTCTTCATGACTGGCATCACACCTTCGGGCTCGACCACCATCCGCGGCGCGGTCCTCGAAACGATCGGGGCGAACCGGCCATTCGCCGGCTCCGGTCCCCTGCGGGTGCAGGAACTGACCCTCGCGGCGCCCGGCCCCGGCGAGGTCAGGATCCGGATCGAGGCAGCCGGTGTCTGCCATTCGGACCTGTCGGTCGTGGACGGGAACCGTGTCCGGCCGCTGCCCATGCTCCTGGGCCACGAGGCAGCCGGGATCGTCGAGGAGCTCGGCGACGGCGTGGACGACCTCCAGCCAGGCCAGCGCGTGGTGATGGTCTTCCTGCCGCGGTGCGGCGAGTGCGCCGAATGCTCAACGGGCGGCCGGCTGCCCTGTTCGGCCGGGAGCGCCTCCAACAACACCGGTGAACTCCTCGGAGGCGGCCGCCGGTTGAGCCGCGGGACGGCTGCGGACGGCGAGCCGATCCACCACCACCTGGGGGTTTCGGGATTCGCGACGGGGGCCGTCGTGGATCGGAGGTCGGTGGTCCCGGTCGCCTCCGACGTCCCGCCGGCCATCGCCGCGGTTCTGGGATGCGCGGTGCTCACCGGCGGTGGCGCGGTGCTCAACGCAGCCCGCCCGGGACCGGAGGACGACATCATCGTCGTCGGCCTCGGCGGAGTCGGCATGGCCGCGCTCATGGTGGCCCGCGCCGTCACGTCCGGCCGGGTCACCGGCATCGACCAGCAGCCGGAGAAGCTGGAGCTGGCCCGCGATCTCGGAGCCGACGACGCCCTGCCCCCCGAGCAGGCAGGCGAACGGGGCATCACGGCGCCTTTCGTCATCGAGGCGGCGGGACACCCGGTCGCCTTTGAGACCGCAGTTACCCTCACGGGCGCCGGTGGCACGACGGTCACCGTCGGACTCCCCGCACCCGACGCCGTGTCCCGGATCAGCCCGCTCGGGCTGACCGCGCAGGCCCGCTCGATCGTCGGGTCCTACCTGGGCTCGGCCGTCCCGTCCCGTGACATCCCGCGCTTTGTCGAACTCTGGCGGGAGGGCAAGCTGCCGCTGGAGCGTCTGGTCACCCGGCACATCGGGCTGGAGGACATCAACGAGGCGATGGACGAGCTGGCCGCCGGGCGGGCAGTGCGTCAGGTCATCGACTTCCAGCGCTAGCGGCGGCCGAGAGCCGGTCCACGGCCTCGATGACCATCCCAGGCGCACAGGCCAGGTTCATGCGCGCGAAGCCGGCGCCCTGCGAACCGAAGTCCAGACCCCTGACCAAGGCGACGCGGGCCTGCTCGAGCGCATAGGCCGCAGGATCGGCGCCCCAGTCCAGGGCGCGCAGGTCCAGCCAGGCCAGGTAGGACGCCTCGGGTCGGCGCCAGCGCACGGCAGGGAGCTTCTCGGCCAGTTGGGCATCCAGCAGGGCGACGTTCGACTCGATGGCGGCGATGGTCGAGGACAACCAGTCCCGGCTGGCCCCGAAGCCCTCGCGGGTGGCGATCAGGCCGAAGAGGCCCGTCCTGGCGGAGACTTCCCCGGGCAGGGAGCGGATCAGGGCCGCCATCGGTTCCGACGCCGCGGCGAACATGGCCGTCTTCAGGCCAGCGAGGTTGAAGGCCTTGCTGCCGGATTCCGCGGCGATGCCATGGTCGCGGGCCTCTTCGGACACGCTCAGGTACGGGGTGAAGCGCGTCCCGGCGTGCGTCAGCGGTGCGTGGATCTCGTCGCTGACGACGAACGCACCGTGGCGCGCCACCACATGGGACAGGCGGGCCAAGGTGGCGCGGTCGTGGACGAGCCCGAGGGGGTTGTGCGGATTGCACAGCAGCACGGCCTTCGCCCCGGCGGCCAGCGCGCGGTCGATCCCGTCCACGTCGAGGCGGTAGGCATCGGCCTCGTCGAGCAGGGGCACCTCGACGACGGTTCCCCCGGCTTCGGGGACCAGGTCGAAGAACGGCGGGTAGACGGGCGGGGTGATGACCACCCCGTCACCCGGGGAGATCAACCGGCGCAGCGACTCGACGATGACCACGCTGACGTCGGTGGTGTAGGCCATCCGGTCGGGTGCCGGGGACCAGTCCCAGGCGTCGGCCGCGAAGCCGGCGAATGCCGCTGCGGCCCGGGTGTCGTGGGGATTGACGTAGCCGGTGTCCCCCGTCTCGATCGCCTCGCGGAGGGCGACCTGGATGGCGGGTGCCAGTCCGTAGTCCATTTCCGCGACGAACATCGGCAGCACGTCGTCCGGGTGGGCCGTCCACTTCTCGCTGGTGCGGCGGCGCAGGACCTCGATCGGGTCGGCGGCAGTCGTCATCGTGGCCAGGTCTCCTTCACTGCTGCGGGTGTTCTACAGTGCGGCGCGCACCGCGTCGACGAGTTCGTTGGAGAGGGGCTCCACGGCGGAGCGGAACCGCCCCAGGACCTGGCCGTCGCGGCCGACGAGGAACTTCTCGAAGTTCCAGGCGACGTCCTGGACCTCGCCCGTGGGGTAGGCGGTGAGTTCACGGTAGAGCGGATGTGCGTCGGGGCCGTTGACGTCGGCCTTGCGCGCCAGCGGGAACGTCACGCCGTAGGTGGCCTGGCAGAACTGGCCGATCTCCGCGTCGGTCCCCGGTTCTTGCTCCTTGAACTGGTTGCACGGTACGCCCAGGACCATCAGCCCCTGCTCCCGGTAGGTGGTGTACAGCTCCTCCAGCCCGGCGTATTGGGGAGTGAATCCGCACCGGGAGGCCACGTTGACGACCAGGACGACCCGCCCGCCGAAGGCGTCGCCGAAGGTGGTCCCGGTCCCGTCGTTGAGGGTGAGCGGGATGTCCTGCAGCGTGGAAACGGCGTTGCCCATGGTGGCCTTCCTCTCGAGGGGTGCGGTCACCGCCAGTCTAGCCACCCGGTGCCGCGCTTCCGATGGGTCAGCGCCCGGCGAACCGGTTGACGCGGCGCACCGTATCCGGGTGATCCGCCAGGGCCGCGATGCGCGCCGATTCCTCGCGTAGGTGGTCGGCGTACCCCTCGAGCATTTCCGCCCGGAGCAGCCGTTTGGTGGGGGCCAGGGTCCGCACCGCTCCCTGGAGGAAGGCGTCTTCGGCCACGGTGAGTTCCCCGTCGAAGACGGCTGCCGGGGCCGACGCGTTGGCCAGGCCCCAGGCCACGGCCTCATTGCCCGAGAGCCGGCGGCCACCCAGCGTCAGCTCCACCGCTCGTGGGTGGCCGACCACCCGGGGCAGCAGGTAGGACACCCCGGTATCGGGGGTCAGTCCCAGGCCCGCGTACGCGGCGAGCAGCGTGGCCTCCTCGGCGACCAGGACCCAATCGGCGTTGAGCACCAGCCCCAGCCCGGCCCCTGCGGCGGCCCCGTTGACCCCGGCCACCACCAGCAGCCGGGTGCTGGCCAATGCCAGGGCAAGCTCGTGGGCCGCGTCGGCCAGCGCGGCAAGATACCCCGGCCGTTGCTCCGGCGGACGTCCGGCAATGCTACGCACGTCCCCGCCCCCGCAGAAGAACCGTCCGGTCCCGGTCAGCGTCAACACGTGCACTTCCGGGTCGTCCTCTGCGGCGCGGAGGCCGGCCAGTGCCTCGCCCGCCAGCTGCAGGTCCAGGGCATTTCCCTCCTCCGCCCGGTCCAGGACGAGGCGGACGAGGCCGGGGCGCCGTTCGGTGCGGACCAACGTCCGGGTGTCCCCCGGTTCCACCATCATCCCTGGCTGCTGCTTCGTTCCGCCCGCAGCTCGCGCTTGAGCAGCTTCCCCGATTGGTTCCGGGGCAGTTCGGCGACGAAGTCCACCCGCTTGGGGACCTTGTAGTCGGCGATCCGGCCCTTGACGTGCGCGCGCACCCCTTCGGCGGTGAGCGAAGCGCCCTCCTTGAGGACGACGACGGCGGTGATCGCCTCGATCCAGCGTTCGTCGGTGATGCCCACGACGGCGACCTCCGCAACCTCGGGGAGTTCGTAGATGCAGTCCTCGACTTCGCGCGGGGCCACGAGGATTCCCCCGGTATTGATGACGTCCTTGATCCGGTCGACGACCTGGATGTACCCCTGGTCGTCCCGGGTGACCTGGTCCCCGGAACGGAACCATCCGTCGACGAAGGCCGCCGCGGTGGCGTCCGGCTTGTTCCAGTAGCCGGACAGCAGCTGCGGCGACCTGTACTGGATTTCTCCCGGTTCGCCGGGGCCGGCCATGGTGCCGTCGGCGGTGACGACGCGGGCCTCGACGTTGTAGACGGGCAGGCCGCACGAGGCGGGCCGGGCCTCATGCGCTTCGGGGCGCAGGACGGTGCAGAGCGGGCCGAGCTCGGATTGCCCGAAGCAGTTGTAGAAGCCGATCCCCGGGTAGCGGGTCCGCAGTCGCTGCAGCACGGTCACGGGCATGATGGAGGCGCCGTACTGGGCCTTGGCCAGCGAGGACAGGTCGCGGGCCTCCATCTCCGGGTGGTTGCTCAGTGGGACCCAGACGGTGGGGGCCAGGAACAGGGATCCGATGTGCTCCGCCTCCACCCGCTGGAGGATCTCGGCGATGTCCGGCCGGGCCATCAAGCGCACGGAGGCCCCGAGCGACAGGTAGGGAAGCAGGAAGACGTGCATGGCCGCGGAGTGGTAGAGCGGCATGGCCACGAGTGGACGGTCTTCCGCCGTGAAGTCCAGTGCGATGACCGAGGAGACGTATTCGGCGACCAGTGCCCCGTGGGTCATCATCGCGCCCTTGGGGGCCGAGGTGGTGCCGGAGGTGTAGAGCAGCTGGACCAGGTCGTCGCCGGTGACGGCAATGCCGAGCGGCGCGGAATCGGCGTCGATGTCCAACGCGGTCTCCAGCACGGAGCGCGGGTCCCCCTCAACGTCGGGAAGCAGGGGCCAGATCTGTTGGACCTCCGGCGCCCGCCCGCCGGCACGGACCTGGTCGACCAGTGGTCTCAGCGCGGGGTCCGCCACGACCAGGCTGGCACCGGAGTCCTCCAGCACGTAGCCGAGCTCGTCGCCCTTGAGTGCGAAGTTCACCGGGACATGGACCAGGCCCGCTTCGGCGCACGCAAGGTACAAGATGATGTAGGCATCCGAGTTGGCACCGTAGGCCGCGATACGCGAACCGGCGGGTAGGCCCAGCGACAGCAGCCGGTGGCCCACCCGATGGGCGGCCTCTTCGAGCTCGGCGTAGGTCCACTGCCGGTCCTCGAAGCGGATGGCTGTTGCCTGGCCGTTGCGCGAGACGGACCGCCGCAGCAAGGTGCCGATGGTGTTCGCCCGCCCGGCCACCTCGGGTCCACTGGCAGCGGTGTCGCCGACGGGCGTCGATGGTGCAGTCATGACGGTGTTCCTCCTGCGCAAGGGGTCCTCCAGCGCCGCCCGACGCGGCGTGTGGCTTGGGCCACACTCTATGAGGGCTCCGCGCCCGTCCGCTACCCCGTCCCGCCGCCCGCCCGGCAGGAGCCGGAGCTGGGCGGCGTCGTCATCCACCGCCCCGGGACGCGGCGGGTTCCGCCATCCCGTGCCGCGAGGGCACGCGGGGGGCTCGAGGACACCAACGAAGCGATCGACGAGTCGGCCACCGGGCCCGGCGCCAGCCCCATGCCTTCTGGACGATCCGGGGAAAGTAGGCCCTGGATCCTGGCAACATGGGTCCGCGCAGCCCAGTCGGGCGACAATCTGATCACGGTTTCGGCTGCAGGTGCCCTGCAGCCGCGGTTTTCTGGTAGGAATCTTAAGTACGAATGAGTGGTACATCACACTTTTCATGCGTCGTGCAGCGGAATCTGCGCAACGAGGCGACAACAAGGGAGTTCACACCATGACCAGATCGAAGCGTGTTCTGCGCGCGGCCTTGGCCACCGCAGGCATCGGTGCGCTATCGCTCACCGCGTGCACCGGGCCCGTCGAGAGTTCTTCCGACGGCGGCAGCGGCGACAGCGGCTCGACCGTAACCGTCGGAACCACTGACAAGATCGTTTCACTGGACCCGGCCGGTGCCTACGACAACGGTTCGCTGACGGTCATGACCCAGGTCTACCCCTTCCTGTTGAACTCCAAGCCCGGCAGTGCCGAGCCGGAGCCGGGCATCGCGACGTCGGCGGAGTTCACCTCGCCCAAGGAATTCACCGTCAAGCTCAAGGACGGACTGACGTTCGCCAACGGCCACGATCTCACCTCCTCCGACGTGAAGTTCAGTTTCGACCGCGTCGTGTCCATCGCCGACCCGCAGGGTCCGGCCGCGCTCCTGGGCAACCTGGACCATGTCGAGGACCCGGATGATTCCACCGTGGTGTTCCACCTGAAGGCCGGCAACGACCAGACCTTCCTGGGCGTGCTGACCAGCGCGGCGGCACCGATCGTGGACGAGGAGGTCTTCTCGCCCGACGAGGTCACCGCCGACAGCACGATCGTCAAGGGCAAGGCCTTCGCCGGCCAGTACGAGATCACCAACTACACGAAGAACGAACTGGTGACCTACCAGGCGTTCGACGGCTACAAGGGCCTGCTGGGCGAGCCCGCGTCCGAGACGGTGAACTACAAGTACTACACCAGCGCCAACAACCTGAAGCTCGACGTCCAGCAGGGCAACATCGACGTCGCGTTCCGCAGCCTCTCCGCGACCGATATCGCGGACCTGGAAAAGGACGACAACGTCAAGGTCCTCAAGGGCCCCGGCGGCGAGCTGCGCTACATCGTCTTCAACTTCAACACCATGCCGTACGGCGCCAAGACCTCGAAGGACGATGCGGACAAGGCCCTGGCAGTCCGCCAGGCCATGGCGGATTCCCTCGACCGGCAGGCCATCGCCACCCAGGTCTATAAGGACACCTACACCCCGGTGTATTCCTTCGTCCCCTCCGGCCTGCCGGGTGCGACCGAGCCGTTGAAGGAGATGTACGGCGACGGCGAGGGCGGTCCGGATGCAGACCGGGCTAAGAAGCGCCTCGAAGAGGCCGGCGTCGACACCCCCGTGTCGCTGAACATCCAGTACAACGCGGACCACTACGGCCCGTCCTCCGGCGAGGAGTACGCGATGGTGAAGTCGCAGCTCGAGGATACCGGGCTCTTCAAGGTCAACCTGCAGTCCACCGAGTGGGTCCAGTACAACAAGGACCGCACCCAGGACGTCTACCCGATCTACCAGCTCGGCTGGTTCCCGGACTACTCGGACGCCGACAACTACCTGACCCCGTTCTTCGCACCGGGCAACTTCCTGGCCAACCACTACTCGGACGACAAGGTGGCCTCGCTGATCGCAGAACAGCAGGTCACCACGGACAAGCAGAAGCGCCAGGACCTGATCGGCGAGATCCAGTCCGAAGTCGCCCAGGACCTCTCCACGCTGCCGATCCTCCAAGGTTCGACGGTGGCGATCGCCGGCAAGGATGTCGAGGGCGTCAAGAGCACCCTGGATCCGTCCTACAAGTTCCGGATCGGTGTGATCTCGAAGAAGTAGCACACCGGGCCCAGGGGGTGGGGCGGTCATCACAACATGTGGCCGCCCCACCCCGCTTGCCGTCCAGAGCCGGGGTCCGCTGGATCCGGGGCACATGATTTTAGGGAGACATGACTGTAGTAAGCGACACGGAACCGGGCGGGGCCGCCCCGGTTCTGGAAAAGAAGCCCAAGAACCAGGGGCTCGGCCTGGCCCGCTATCTGGTGATCCGGTTCCTGCTGATCATCCCCACCATCTTCATCCTGATCAGCATGGTCTTCTTCCTGATGCGGATCACCGGCGACCCCATCAGTGCCGCCCTGGGCGGCCGCCTGCCCCCGGAGCAGCTGGCCGAGCGCATCCATGCCGCCGGATACGACCGGCCGGTCATCGTCCAGTACTTCGATTACCTGGGCAACATCCTGCACGGAGACTTCGGGACCACGCTGTCCGACAACCGTCCCGTGACCGAGATCCTGGCCCAGTACGGCACCTCCACCCTCGAACTGGTCATCTACGCGCTGATCGTTGCCTTCGTCGTGGGCGTCCCCTTCGGCATGATCGCCGCCTACAAGCGGGACCGGCTGCCGGATGCGTTCATGCGCTTCTTCGCCATCCTGTGCTACGCCACCCCGGTCTTCTTTGCCGGCCTGCTGCTGAAGCTGATCTTCTCCGTCTGGCTCGGCTGGCTCCCGGTCGCGGGCCGGACCAGCTACCTGCCTGAACTCTCGAACCTGCGCAACCCCTCGGGCATCTACCTGCTCGATGCGCTGCGCGCGGGGAACCTGACGATCGCCCTGGACGTCCTGCAGCACGCCGTTCTGCCGGCGATCGCCCTCGGGCTGCTGATCGGCGGGGTGTTCCTCCGCCTGGTCCGCACCAACCTCATCGGCACACTGGGATCCGACTTCGTCGAGGCCGGCCGTTCGCGGGGCGTCAGCGAATACCGCCTGGTCACCAAGCACGCCTACAAGCCGGCCCTGATCCCGATCGTCACCGTCATGGGATTGCAGATCGCCATGACGCTGGGCGGGGCCATCCTGACCGAGACCACGTTTGGCTGGAAGGGACTGGGCTTCATGCTCGCCGAATACCTCACGGCCCGCGACTTCGTCGCGGTCCAGGGCATCGTGATGCTCATGGCCGTGATCGTGGCCTTGACCAACTTCCTGGTGGACGTCATCGCCGCCCTCATCGACCCGAGAGTGAGGTACTGACCATGACCTCCACCACCACGACGCCGTCCACCCCGCAGTCGGTGAGGCAACCCGGGTGGAAAAGGCTGCCGATCATCTCGCACCTGCGCAAAAGCGTCGGGCTGCAGCGCACCATGCTGGTCATCGGCCTCGTCCTGTCGGGGGTCTTCTTCCTGACCGCGATCTTCGCCCCCTTGATCGCACCCTACGGCTACGCGCAGGCCGCCGATGACGCCGGTCGCTTCGGCTCGCAAGTGGCCCCCTCCGCGGCCCATATCTGGGGAACAACCGTCGGCGGATACGACGTCTTCTCCCGCGTGGTGTGGGGAGCCCAAACGGCCGCACTGGTCATCATTCTGGGTGTCCTCCTGTCGATCTTCGCCGGGGTCATCCTGGGCCTGGTCTCGGGCTACCTGGGCGGCTGGGTCGACCGCGTCCTCGTCGTGGTCGCCGATGCGATCTACGCCTTCCCGGCACTGCTGCTGGCCATCGTGATGTCGATCGTGATCAGCGGCGGGCAGTCCAGCCTCTTCGGCGGGATCATGGCGGCGGCGATCTCGATCACCGTGGTCTTCATCCCCCAGTACTTCCGGGTGGCCCGCGCCGAGACAATCCGCCTCAAGGCCGAGCCCTTCGTGGAATCGGCCAAGGTCATCGGCACCTCGAACATCCGCATCATCGCCCGGCACGTGTTTCCCAATGCGACCCGTACGATGCCGTTGATCTTCACCCTCAACGCCGCCGAATCGATCCTGACCCTCGCCGGGCTGGGCTTCCTCGGTTTCGGCATCGAGCCCACCTCGGCCTCCGAATGGGGATACGACCTGAACAAGGCACTCTCCGATGCCACCAGCGGCATCTGGTGGACCGGGCTCTTCCCCGGCCTGGCCATCGTGTTGACCGTGCTCGGCCTGACCCTCGTGGGCGAGTCCATGAACGACCTGAACGACCCGCGGCTGCGGGGCCGGCGCCGCGCCGGACGGAACAAGCGCCGCGGCGGCTACGTGCCGACCACGGCCGATGTGGATGGAACCGGAATGGAGGCCGCCAAATGAGCCACGCAACCACCCCCGGCACCCCCGGGGAAACGGCACCAGGAAACGATTCCGGGCCCGTCCTGTCCATTTCCGGGCTGGAGGTGACCTTCGCGACCGATGGCGGTGATGTCCACGCCGTCAACGACGTGAGCCTGGATGTCGCCCCCGGCGAGGTCGTCGCGATCGTCGGCGAATCCGGTTCGGGCAAGACGGTCACCGCCAAGACGATCCTGGGGCTGTTGCCGGAAACGGCGGCCAGCTCCGGCGTCGTGCTGGTCAACGGCGCCGACGTCATCTCGGTCAGCCCCCGCCAGCTGCGGGCGCTGCGCGGCCGCGACGTCGCCATGGTGTTCCAGGAACCCTCCACTGCACTGAACCCGGTCCACACGGTCGGGTGGCAGATCGCCGAGGGGATCCGTGCCCACGCGGGCTCCGGAACCCGGGTCTCGAAGAAGGAGGCCAAGGCGCGGGCGATCGAGGCGCTGTCCAAGGTCGGCATCCCGGCCCCGGAGCGGCGGGTGGACTACTACCCCCACCAGTTCTCCGGCGGGCAGAAGCAGCGCGTGGTCATCGCCGCGGCGCTGGCCCTGAATCCGGGGCTGATCGTGGCCGACGAGCCGACCACCGCCCTCGATGTCACCGTCCAGGCCGAGATCCTGGAGCTGCTCCGGCAACTGCAGACCCGCGATGGGACCTCGATCGTGCTCATCACGCACAACATGGGCGTCGTTGCGGACCTGGCCGACCGGGTCGTGGTCATGTACCGCGGGGACGTGGTGGAAGAGGCGCCGGTGGCGGAGCTGTTCGCCAACCCCCGGCAGGAGTACACCCGGGAACTGCTCGGGGCAGTGCCCCATCTGGGCCGCAATTCGGCCTCGGCCGGGCTGACGGAGCGGGCCCACTCAGAGGCGGAGGTGCTGGTCCGCGCGACGGGGCTGGACGTCGAATTTCCCGGCGGGATCGGCAAGTCCAGCTTCCACGCGGTCAACAAGGTCTCGTTCCAGATTTCGGCCGGCGAGGTCTACGGCCTGGTGGGCGAATCCGGGTCGGGCAAGACGACGATCGGGCGCTCGATTGCCGGATTGAACAAGATCACCGGCGGCAGCCTGGAGGTTCTGGGGTACGAGATGCGCGATTTCCGGGAGCGGACCTTCAAGCCGTTGCGCAAGGACATCGGCTTCGTCTTCCAGGACCCCGCCGCCTCGTTCAACCCGCATCTGACCATCGGCGAATGCGTGGCCGAGCCCCTGTGGGTCCACGAGGCAACCTCCGCGTCCAAGGCCCGTGAAAGGGTGCGTGAGCTGATGGACGCGGTCCAGCTTCCGGGCCGGTTCGTCGACCGCTATCCGCATGAGCTCTCCGGCGGGCAACGGCAACGGGCCAGCCTGGCCCGGGCGCTGGCGCTGAACCCGAAGTTGCTGATCGCCGACGAGCCCACGAGCGCCTTGGACGTGTCGGTCCAGGCCACCGTGCTGGAGCTGTTCAAGGAAATCCAGCGAGAGTACGGCTTTGCGGCGCTGTTCATCAGCCACGACCTGGCGGTGGTCGACATGCTCGCGGACTGGGTCGGGGTCCTCTACCGGGGCGAACTCGTCGAGGAGGGCGTCGGCAGCCAGATCATGGGCAACCCCCAGCATGACTACACCCGGCGCCTGATCGCCTCGCTGCCGGTCCCCGATCCGGCCGAGCAGGCCCGCCGTCGGGCCGCCAACCGCGACCTGCTACCGAGCTGACCAGCGGAACACGACGCCGCACGACAGCGGGCCCCCGGACCCATCCGGGGGCCCGTTGCGCGTCCGGCTACCCCTTGACGGCCGCCGGGATCCTCCCGCCGGCGACGACCATGCCCACCTGCCGCCGGGACAGCTTCTGGCGCAGCACGATCTCCTTGCCGCCCAGCGTGGCGGCCACGTCGTGTCCGGCCTCCAACTGGGCCCGCAGCCCGCGGATGACCAACCGCTCCCCCGGGGCACCGGCGTCGTAGTCGCCGGGATCGGTGAATTCCAGGGCGAGGATGCCGAAGTTGGCCAGGTTCTGCCAGTGGATGCGGGCGAAGGATTTGGCCACGACCACGCGCAACCCCAGGTAGCGCGGGGCGATGACCGCGTGTTCACGCGAGGAACCCTGCCCGTAGTTCTCCCCGGCGACCACCGCGTGGCCCTTCTCGGCGGCCTTGGCGTGGGCCGGGTAGTCGGGGTCGATGCGGGTGAAGCTGAAGTCGGCGATCTTGGGGATGTTGCTGCGGAAGGGCAGCACGCGTGAACCGGCGGGCATGATCTCGTCCGTGGAGACGTTGTCGTCCATCTGCAACAGGACCGGCAGGTCGAGGTCGTCGGCGATGGCGTCGAAGTCGGGCAGGGACGAGATGTTGGACCCCTTGACCAGTTCGACGGCGGCCGCCTCCTCCGGGGGCAGGGGTGCCTGGAGCATGCTGGTGTTCTGGCTGAAGACCGCCGGCAGTTCCGGGCGCGGATACGCCAGGCCCAGCTCGCTGCCGAGCTCGCGCGGATCGGTGATCCTGCCGGTCAGCGCAGCGGCTGCGGCGGTCTCCGGCGAGCACAACCAGACGGCATCCTCCTCCGTGCCCGAACGGCCCGGGAAGTTCCGCGGCATGGTGCGCAGGCTGTTGCGGCCGGTGGCCGGCGCCTGGCCCATCCCGATGCAGCCCATGCAGCCCGACTGGTGGATCCGCGCCCCGGCGCCGACCAGCCGGGTCAGCCAGCCGCCGGCGATGAGGTCGGCCAGGACCTCGCGCGAGGTGGGGTTGATGTCGACGGAAACCTGCGGGTGGGTCTGGCGTTCGTCGAGGATCTCGGCGACGACGGCGAAGTCGCGCAGGCCGGGGTTCGCGGAGGAACCGACGACGACCTGGAACACGTCCTCGCCGGCCGCCTCGGCCACCGTCACCACGTTCCCCGGCGACGAGGGTCTGGCAATCAGCGGCTCCAGCGACGAGAGGTCGATGGAGTCGGTGACGTCGTAGCCGGCGCCGGGATCGGCGATCAGCTCGGTGAAGTCCCCGGCGCGGCCGACGGCTTCGAGGTAGTCGCGCACTGCCGCATCGGCGGGGAACACGGTGGTCGTGGCACCGAGCTCGGCCCCCATGTTCGCGATGACGTGGCGGTCCATGGCCGTCAGCCCCTCCAGCCCCGGGCCGTGGTACTCGATGATCCGGCCGACGCCGCCCTTGACGCCGTGGCGTCGCAGCATCTCGAGGACCACGTCCTTGGCCGAGACCCAGTCGGGCAGCTCGCCGGTCAGCTCGATGCCCCAGATCTCCGGCATGTTCACGTAGAGCGGTTCACCGGCCATGGCCATGGCCACCTCGAGTCCGCCGACCCCGATGGCGAGCATGCCGATCGCCCCTGCGGCGCAGGTGTGCGAGTCGGAGCCGACCATGGTGGCCCCCGGCTTGCCGAAACGCGACTGGTGGACCGGGTGGGAGACCCCGTTGCCGGCCTTGGAGTACCAGAGGCCGAAACGCTGGGCGGCGGACTGCAGGAACAGGTGGTCCTCGGGGTTCTTCGCATCGGTCTGCAGCAGGTTGTGATCGACGTACTGCGCCGAGAGCTCGGTCTTCACCCGGTCCAGGCCCATGGCCTCCAGCTCTAGCATGACCATGGTCCCGGTGGCGTCCTGCGTCAGCGTCTGGTCGATCGAGATGCCCACTTCCTCGCCCGGCACCATCTTGCCCTCGACTAGGTGCGAGGCGATCAGCTGCTGGGCGACGTTGCGGGCTGGAGAACTGGCGGACTGCGTGGTCATGGTGGGCTCCCTCCGGCTTGCGGTCCGCTACCGGGCCGGCTGCGGACCCACTGTCCATGCTAGGCAAGAAGAGGGGATGCCGACAGGGAAACGGTCGGCAAACAAAAACGGCCCCGACATCGTTCCATGTCAGGGCCGCTTTTGTATCCGCGGAGGATGGGGGATTTGAACCCCCGAGGGCGTGAACCCAACACGCGTTCCAGGCGTGCGCCATAGGCCGCTAGGCGAATCCTCCAGATTGCCCAAAAGAGCAGGCTCCAGCTTACCGGAAGAAATGCCGCAGGCCGAATCGGCGCCACACCGCCCCTGCCCGGCACCCCGACCCGGAGCGGACACAGGCCGATGTCGGGTACACTATTTGTCGGCCCCTCATGTGGTGTCATCCCGCCGAACTCCCCCAGGACCGGAAGGTAGCAAGGGTAGGTGGGCTCTGGCAGGTGCATGAGGGGTCTTTACGTACCCACCGCCTGCGAGGAGGCCGACATGGGCGCCGGACGCTACGCACCCAGCCCCTCGGGCGAACTGCACCTGGGCAACCTGCGCACCGCGTTGCTGGCCTGGCTGTTCGCCCGCTCCACGGGCCGGGACTTCCTGCTGCGCTTCGAGGACCTGGACCGGGCCCGCGCCGGCGCCGAGGAGCTCCAGCTGGCGGACCTGCACGCCATCGGACTGGACTGGGACGGGCCCGTCGTCCGGCAGACCGAACGCGCCGACGGGTACCTCGCCGCCATCGCCGCCCTGCGCGAGGCGGGCCTGCTCTACGAGTGCTTCTGCACCCGGCGCGACATCGCCGAGGCGCCCTCGGCGCCCCATGCGGCCCCCGGCGCGTACCCGGGCACCTGCCGGAACCTGACCGAGGAGCAACGCGCCGTCCGGCGGGCCGAGCGCCCGGCAGCCTGGCGGCTGCGCACCGACGTCGTGCAGTACACCATCACCGATGTGCTCCACGGTGACTTCACCGGCCTCGTGGACGATTTCGTCGTCGTGCGCAATGACGGCGTGCCGGCCTACAACCTCGCCGTCGTGGTCGACGATGCGCTGCAGGGCATCGACCAGGTGGTCCGTGGCGATGACCTGCTGCCCTCGACCCCGCGGCAGGCGTACCTGGGAACGCTCCTGGCCGGGCTGCGCGGCAGCGGCGGACCGGCGTTGCCGCAGTACGCGCACGTGCCGCTGGTGCTCAACGGGCAGGGCCGGCGGCTAGCTAAACGCGACGGATCCGTCACACTGGGCCAGCTCCGCGAGGACGGTGTCTCCGTCGAGCGGGTGCGCACGGTGCTGTTGGAATCGGCGGGCCTTCCCGGCGGCTCGCTGGATGCCGCACTGGAGGCCTTCGACCCGGCGCTGCTGCCCCGCGAACCATGGGTTTTCACCGGCTTTCCCACCGCCTGGCGAGGGATGCAATGAGCCCCGCGAAACAGATAGGCTTCAAGGCGTGAGTACAGCCCTTTACCGTCGCTACCGTCCGGATACCTTCGCGGACGTGATCGGGCAGGAGCACGTCACCACTCCCCTGATGGCTGCCCTGTCGAAGAACCGGGTCAACCACGCCTACCTCTTCTCCGGTCCGCGCGGCTGCGGCAAGACCACGTCGGCCCGCATCCTCGCGCGCTGCCTGAACTGCGCCCAGGGCCCGACTCCGACCCCGTGCGGGCAGTGCGACAGCTGCCGCGAACTGGCCACCGGCGGTGCCGGCTCCCTGGATGTCATCGAGATCGACGCGGCCTCCCACGGCGGCGTCGACGACGCCCGCGACCTGCGCGAACGCGCCACGTTCGCCCCGGTGCGCGACCGCTACAAGATCTTCATCATCGACGAGGCCCACATGGTCACCTCGGCCGGGTTCAACGCCCTGCTGAAGATCGTCGAGGAGCCGCCGGAGCACATCAAGTTCATCTTCGCGACCACCGAGCCGGACAAGGTCATCGGGACCATCCGCTCGCGCACCCACCACTACCCCTTCCGGCTCGTCCCGCCCGAACCGCTGATGGCCTACCTGGAGCGGCTCTGCGCCCAGGAGAACGTCGCCGTCGCCCCGGGCGTCCTCTCGCTGGTCATCCGCGCCGGCGGCGGATCGGTCCGCGACTCGCTCTCGGTCCTGGACCAGCTCATCGCCGGTGCCGGCCCCGACGGGCTGGACTACGAGCTCGCCGTCTCCCTGCTCGGGTACACGCACGCCTCCCTGCTGGACGACGTCGTCGACGCGATGGCCGCCCAAGACGCCGCCACCGTCTTTTCGGCGGTCGACCGGGTCATCCAGACCGGGCACGACCCGCGCCGCTTCGTCGAGGACCTGCTCGAGCGCTTCCGCGACCTGATCATCGTCAAGGCGATGCCCGAGAGCGCCGCCCAGGTCATCCGCGGCCTGCCCGAGGACCAGCTGCACCGGATGAACCAGCAGGCCTCGCTGCTCGGCCACGCCGAACTGAGCCGCAGCGCCGACGTCACCAACCAGGCGCTGACCGAGATGACCGGCGCCACCAGCCCGCGCCTGCACCTGGAACTGCTCTGCGCCCGTCTGCTGCTGCCCGCCTCCGACGCCACCGAACGCGGCGTCAACGCCCGCGTGGACCGCATCGAGCGCCGGCTCAGCTACGCCGGCGACGTCCCCGAGGTCCCCGCCGGATCGCCGGCACAGGACTCCGCCAGCGCCGCCAGCCCGAGAATGCCAGCGCACGACGGCGGTGCCTCCCCGGCTGCCACGGGCTTCGACTCCCCTGCCGGTCCCCAGGGCGGTGGCCCCCAGGGGGCTGCCGCCGTGCGTGAGGCACTGCGCGCCGCCCGCGGCAAGGACCAGCCGTCCGCCGTACCCGCCGCCGCGGCTCCCGCCGCACCGGTGGAGGCGCCCGCACCCGAGCCCACCCCTGCCCCGGCGCCCGAGCCAACCCACGCACCGGAGCCGGCCCATTCCCCGGCAGCAGCCGAGACGCCGGCACCGGAAGCGGCAGAAGCCGCCGTTCCGCAACCCTCGCCATCCGAGGTCCCCGCAGCCACTCCCGGCGATGTGTCTGGCCAAGCCACGGATGACCTCTCCGGTGAGCCCACGACCCCGGGCACCGGCGACGAACGCTGGACCTCCGACGGCCCGGCCGCGACTGCACCCCAGGCCCCGGCGGCCGCATCCCAGCCGTCCCCCGATTGGGGCGGCACCTGGGGTCCGGTCGAGGACGAGCCGGCCCGTCCGGCATCACCTGCCGCTCCCGCGGCCGATCCCGTCATCGGACCGGCCGGCAGCCAGACTCCGAACCAGCCGGGCACCGGCGACCCGGCGGCAGCGTCGGCTCCCACGGATCCAGCCGTCCTCCACCCCACCGGCGACGTCGAGCCGGGCCCAGGGGACGCGCGGCAGGACGCCGGTACCCGGGACTCCGGTGGCGCGGCCGGATCGGTAGAGATGTTCCGCAGGGCCTGGCCGGAGATCATGGATGCGCTGCGCGAGGAGAAGAAATTCGTCTGGCTGACGATCCAGCCGCATGCCTCCCTGGCCGGGTACGACGGCCGGACGCTCACCGTTGCCTTCGCCAATCCGGGCCCGATGAAGGCCTTCTCGGCCAAGCAGGACAACGTCGAGCTGCTGCAACGCAGCATCCACAAGGTCCTGGGGCTGACCCCCGAGATCGTCATCACAGCCGGGGGTTCCGCTCCGGCGGGTGGTTCGGGCCCAAAAGCTGAGCGCCGGCCAGCGCCGGCGTCCCGCGGTCCCCTAGCAGCGCCCCGCGTCCAGGACGAGCCGTCGCGCCCGTCCCCCGCTTCCGAGCAGAACCAGCAGGACCGGCAACCGGACGCCCCTCGGGAACCGGCACGGCCCGCGCCCCGCACGGACGATGGTCCGGCGGCAGCCGTCCCGACGGCTGCGCTTCACCCCGCACCCTCTGCTGCGCCACGGCCTGCCCCGTCTGCTGGTCCCGCCGATCGTGCGGATGAGACCCAGCGCCCCGGCCGCCAGGGTGCACCCGCCGCCGCGGCACCCGCCCCTGCTCCTTCACGCGCCGAGACCGCGGCACATACAGCCGCTGCTCCGCGTCCCGAGGCCGCCGCCCCAGCTCCGGCAGCCGCGCCGCGCCCTGCGTCACCTGCCCCCCAGGCAGCCGCGCCCGCACCGAGCGGACCGGCGGCAACCGGCCCGGCGGCGGCCCTGCGGCAGCGGCGGGCCACGACGCCGCCAAACCGCCAGCAGCGTCCGGCGGCAGCCCCGTTCCCGGACGAAGGACCCACGGACTTCGGGCCGGAGCCCGAAGACGACGGCGGCTACGACTGGGGCAGCGACAACGTGCCCGTGGCTCCCTGGGACGCCCCGGCTGTTCCCTCCACCCCGTCGAACAGCCAAACTTCCCCCGAACCAGCCACCCGTGGCGGCACCGATCCGGACGGCGAGACCTGGCAGCGTCCCGCCGGCCCGGTTCCGGTCGAGCCCGTCCCGGTGGGCCGTCGGGGTGCACCGTCGGCGGAACGGCCGACCGCCCCCGCGCTCCAGGACCTGACGGCGGCGCCGGCCGCGCCCGCCCCCGGCACCGCAGCCGCACCGGCCCCGGGTGCACCGGTGGCACCGGTTCCGGGAACTGGACCCGCACCGGCAACGGGTGCCGGGGCACCGCCGTCGTCCTCGGTGGCACCTCCCCGGGAGGCACCGCGGCCGGCACCGGGCAAGCCGATGAGCCGCTACCAGCAGCTGCTGAACCAGGCCAAGGCCAGGGAACCGCAGGCAGGTGGGACCGCAGCGGGTCCGCGTCCCGGCGGCGGGGCAGCAACGCAGAACGTGCCGGCGGACGTAGAATCTAGGTACGTTGAGGACATTCCCAGCGATGATGACATCTCCATCGAGGAATCCGGGGTGGTCGGCCGGCCGGCGATCGAACGCCTGCTCAACGGCCGCCTGATCGAGGAGCGCAACCACGACGGCACCCCGGTCATCTAGGTTCCCTCCGGAACCGTCATCCGACATTGCAGTGTGAGGTTTCGTGTACGAAGGTGCAGTCCAAGAGCTGATCGACGAGTTCGGTCGGCTGCCCGGCATCGGCCCCAAGTCCGCCCAGCGGATCGCCTTCCACGTCCTGGAGGCCGACCCGGAGGACATGAACCGGCTGGCCGACGCCATC
Source organism: Arthrobacter sp. JSM 101049 (assembly GCF_041679245.1). Lineage (NCBI taxonomy): Bacteria > Bacillati > Actinomycetota > Actinomycetes > Micrococcales > Micrococcaceae > Arthrobacter > Arthrobacter sp. JSM 101049. Next base: position 389,003 of record NZ_JBGFFC010000003.1, read on the forward strand.
CGCGCGGTCAAGGACAAGGTGAAGTTCTGCTCGGTCTGCTTCAACGTCACCGAGGACGAGACCTGCAACATCTGCCGTGACCCGCGCCGCGACGACACCGTGCTTTGCGTGGTGGAGGAATCCAAGGACGTCATGGCCGTCGAGCGGACCCGCTCGTTCCGGGGGCGCTACCACGTGCTCGGTGGCTCCATCAATCCCATCGCCGGGGTCGGGCCCGACCAGCTGCACATCCGCGAGCTGCTCGGACGCCTGCACGACGACAAGATCTCCGAGGTCATCATCGCCACCGACCCGAACCTGGAGGGCGAGGCGACGGCGACCTATCTGGCCCGCATGCTCTCCACGATCGGCATCAAGATCTCGCGGCTGGCCTCGGGCCTGCCTGTGGGCGGAGATCTGGAATACGCCGACGAGGTCACCCTGGGGCGGGCCTTCGAGGGCCGCCGCGTCATGTCCTGAGCCCCCGGACCGGTCCGGCTAGTCCCTGAACTGCTCCGCGATTGACTGCAACCGGTCCCGATGGGATTCCCACCAGCCGGCGTCGCCGGGCGGGAGGTTCCCGTTGCGCGCCGACAATCCGGCCGCCCCGTCGATGGCCTCCCGGACGATGTCAGCGTGCCCGGCATGCCGGGCCGTCTCGGCGATCATGTGGACCAGGAGCAGCTGCAGGGTCGTGTGGCCGCGGTCGGGTCCCCACCACGGCACAAAGCCCTCCGCGTCGAGGTCCAGGGCCGCGATCGTCTCGTCGGCATGGCGGCAGGCCCGGTGGTAGAAGCCGATCACCCCTTCGGCGCTCTCGTCGGCGGAGGCGAACATGTCGGCATTGTCCTCGGCGTCGTCCTCCATCCACGGCATGGGTTCCGGCGCCGGCCGGCCGAAGACGTCCCCGAAATAGCCGTACTCGATGCTCGCCAGGTGCTTGAGCAGCCCGAGCAGGTTGGTTCCGGTGGGCGTGAGGGGACGGCGCAGGTCGTACTCGTCGAGGCCGTCGACCTTCCACAGCAAGGCATCGCGCTGGTTCTGCAGGTACCGGGTGAGGACCTCCTTATGCGTCAGCATGACCCCAGCGTAGGCCGCACCGGCTCCCGGCGCATTAGGCGTTGATCGGACCCAGTCGCTGCTCGCCTTCGGCCAGGTCGACCAGTGCGGTGGCCACCGGTCCCGGCAGCCGGCCCGTCAGCCGGTTCACAGTGTCGGCGAAGTGCGCCGCAAGTTGGGCCACCGCTGCGTCGCCCTTCCCCGCGCTGATGAACTCCAACCGTTCACGATGGACCCCGTGGACATCGGTGCGCACGATGTAGCCCTCCGGGTGCCCGAGGCTGGCCATCCGGGTCTCCATGACCAGCGTGCTCATGAACCGGGCCAGCCGCTGGTTCCCCGCGGCCTGGACGGTTTCGAAGTGCAGCTCCAGGTCCATGTCCCCGATGACGCGGGGACTCGTGGGTCCGACGGCCTGCCGGCCGAGTCCTTCCAGCCGGTCCAGGAGGGACAGGGCCCGGGCCAGCCGGCGACGTCGTTCCCGGACGCTGCCCAGGGACGCCACGGTGCGGATCGCGGCACCCTCGATGGCCAGGCGGGTGGCATACAGCGCCTCGAGGTCGTCCACGCCGACGGTCGCCACACGCAGGCCCTGCCCCGGGCGGGCGACCAGCAGTCCGTCCTGGACCAGGCGCTGGGCCGACTCGCGCAGGGACCCGCGGCTGACGCCGAGCTGCTCGGCAACTGCCGCTTCGTGGATTTGGGCGCCGGGCAGGAGCAGCCCCTCGTAGATCGCATTGCGCAGCTGAACGGTGATCAGGTCGACGGTCGAGGAACGCTGGACGCGGGCCATCCCCGGCGCCGTCGAATGTTGGGCCGTGGGCATGAGAGCTCCGTTCTGGGACAGGTGCGGGGGACGGGAAACAGGCCCGAATGTCCGGTTCCGGCCCGCCGCTGCTCGATCGTAACTTAATCGTGACGGTCGGCCACAGGCGGACGAACGTGCCCTATCCACCGCTGCCGACCCACCGGAAACCCCGCCAATCTGCGGTTCTTCCGGACTCCACGGTATCGTTGTAGACAATCCGACGTCTGGAACGTCGGATTGTCAATTGACTTTTTCATGACTAGCGTGATTTACACCACTCAGCACCATCGGTCGGGTCTGCCCGGCCGCCACGCCACCTCGGGAGGCGTGGTAGGCCGGGCGCCCGTGACCTGAAAGAGGTACATCATGATCCGCACGTTCCGCCGCCGGCTGCTGGCATCCGGCGCCGTCCTGGCCTCCCTGTCGCTTGCACTCACCGGGTGCGGCGGCTCGACGACAACCGAAGGTGCCGATGGCGGCAATTCGTCGGTCGCGGCCGGCGAGGGTCACCTGCAGTCCCTGAAGGACAAGGGCTCGATCACCGTCGCCATCGCCGGCGAGGCCCCGTATTCCTACGAGAAGGACGGCAAGGCCACCGGCGCGACCATCGCCCTGGCCAAGAAGATCTACGGCGGAATGGGCATCGACGACGTCAATACCGTTCTGGTCGACTGGAACAGCCTGATTCCGGGCCTGACGGCCGGTCGCTTCGACGCCGTCAGCGCCGGCATGTCGATCCTGCCGGATCGTTGCGCCAACGCCGACTTCGCCGACCCGGCCATCATGTACACCACCGCGCTGATGGTCCAGAAGGGCAACCCGAAGGGCCTGACCGACCTCGATTCCGTCAAGAAGAAGGAAGACGGCGGCGAGGACATCAAGCTCGCCGTGCTCGCTGGCGGCATCGAAGCCGGCTACGCCGATTCGCTGGGCCTCAAGGTCCAGTCGGTTCCCGACGCGCAGACCGGCATGGACACCGTGAACAACGGCCGCGCCGACGCCTTCGCGATGACCGCGATCTCGCTGAACTTCATGGCCGACCAGAACCCCGACTCCAACGTCGAGGTCACGGACGCCTTCGTGCAGGACATCGACGGCACCCCGCAGATCGGAGCCGGCACGGCCGTCTTCGCCCAGGGCGACGACGAACTGCGCGAGGCCTACAACGAGGGCCTGGCCAAGATCACCGAATCGGAGCAGTCCTACCTTGACGTGGTGGGCGAATACGGGTTCACCGCGGAAAACCTCCCGCCCAAGGACCTGACGACCGAGGAACTCTGCAAGGGTGCACCGGCCGAGTAGCAGGCAAATGGCCGGGACTCATCTTCCGGCTACTGCACGAGGGTGGCCCCGGCCCGGTCCGGGCCGGGGCCACCGCATCATCCGTCTACTGCCGATCCACCTGAACGGCTGAAGGAGTCCATCCCCCGTGGACCAGAAACTAGCGGCGCTTGGTGAAGCCCTTCCCCGCCTCCTCGACGGCCTGTGGGTCACCGTCGAGCTCACCGTCCTGGGTGGCCTTGCCGCCTTCGTCCTCTCCGTCATCCTCGGCCTTGCCGCGGCCCACCCAAGTCGCTGGGCGCGGATCCCGGCACGCATCGTCATCGAGTTCTTCCGCGGCACCTCGCTCGTGGTCCAGCTCTTCTGGCTGTTCTTCGTCCTTCCGCTGCTCGGCATCAACATGCATCCCCTGGTGGTGGGCGTCCTCGCACTGGGCCTGAACTACGGGGCCTACGGCGCCGAAGTGGTCCGAGGTTCCATCAACTCGGTGCCCACCGGACAGTGGGAAGCCACGACCGCGCTGAGCCTGGGACCGGTCCAGCGGATGTACCGGATCATCTTCCCGCAGGCCTGGGCGCTGATGATCCCCTCGCTGTCCAACCTGCTCATCCACCTGATGAAGGGCACGGCCATCGTCAGCTTCATCACCATCGCCGACTTCACCTACCACCTGGACCAGCTCAAGCGCGTCACAGACACCATCTTCGCGTACGGGGTGGTCGGCCTCTTCAGCTACTTCATCATCGCCCTGATCCTCACGTTCCTGATGAACGCCTTGGAGAACCGGGCCAAGCGCAAGCTCGGCCAGGGCATCACCCTGCGCAAGGTCCTGTCGCCCGCGCCGATGCCAACGACGCCGACCGGGGGTGCAGCATGATCCCCGCCGCCTTCGAATGGCACTCGGAAACCGTCTGGGACGTCCTGCCGACCCTGTTGGAGCAGTTCCTGAAGGTCACCCTCGTGGTGACCGTGCTCTCGACGCTGATCGCCGCCGTCCTGGGCCTGGTCATCGCCGTGGTGATGCGCATCAGCCCCCGCCCGGTCGCCGGGACGGTGAAGTGGATCGCGAACTTCATCCGCATGACCCCGATCGTGGTCCAGTTGCTATTCGCCTACTACACGTTCCTGTCGCTGGACGCCCTGACCATCGGTGTGATCGTCTTCGGCATCCACTACTCCACCTACATGTCCGAGGTCTACCGGGCCGGCATCGACGCCGTCCCGAAGGGACAGTGGGAGGCAACCACCGCCCTGTCGATGTCCACCCGACGCACCTGGACCGCCGTCGTCATCCCGCAGGCCCTGCGCGCCACCATCCCCGCCCTGGGAAACTACGCGGTATCGATGTTCAAGGACACCCCGTTCCTGCTGGTCATCGGCGTCGTCGAGCTGGTCAATGCCGGCCTGATCTACGGCGGGAACACCTACCGGTACATCGAACCGCTAACCCTGGTGGGCGTCATCTTCCTGCTGGCCAGCTACCCCACCTCACTCCTCATCGGCAGATTGGAAAAGCGCCTTGCCTTCAACACCTGATACCGCAGTCGACGCGGGCATGCGCGGCAACCGCGCCGCCGCCCCGGTGATCGAGTTCCGCGACGTCGAGAAGGCGTTCGGCGACAACGTGGTGCTCCACGACCTGAACTTCAGTGTGGCCAAGGGCGACCGGGTCACCCTCATCGGCCCCTCCGGGTCCGGCAAGACCACCATCCTGCGCCTGGTCATGACGCTGGAGGAGGCCACCGACGGCTACATCTTCGTCAACGGGGAACCGCTCACCCACGAGGAGCGCAACGGCAAGCGGATCGAACGCAGCAAGAAGGAGCAGAAGCGGATCCGCCAACGGATCGGCATGGTCTTCCAGCAGTTCAACCTCTTCCCGAACATGACCGTGCTGGAGAACATCATCGAGGCACCGGTTCACGTGCTGGGCCAGTCGAAATCGGAGGCCAGCACCAAGGCCAAGGAACTGCTGGAGAAGGTAGGCCTCGCAGACAAGGCCGACGCCCATCCGACCTCCCTCTCCGGCGGCCAGCAGCAGCGCGTGGCCATCGCCCGCGCCCTGGCCATGGACCCCGAGATCCTGCTGCTCGACGAGGTCACCAGTGCGCTGGACCCGGAGATCGTCGGCGAGGTCCTGGGCATCCTGCGCAACATCGCCGAGACCACCGACATCACCATGCTGATCGTGACCCATGAGATGCAGTTCGCCCGGGATGTCTCCAACCGCGTGCTTATGTTCGACGGCGGCAAGATCGTCGAGGAAGCCGCCCCCGAGGTCATGTTCAGCAGCCCCAAACACCAGCGCACGCAGGACTTCCTGCACGCCGTGCTCGGTGACGCCGACGGAACCATCGGCACCCATTAGACGCGCGTGGGCCACCCATCGGGGGGATGGGTGGCCCACGCGTCTTCATCACGCTGGCGCCCACGCCCCGGCGATCAGGCGATCCGTGTCCCCCGTGAAAGCCTCCGGACCGGGGTCACCAGGCGCTCGCGGCCCAGCAACAGCAGCAATGCCGCCAGGCAGAGCTGCACGAGCAGGCCCAGCGGCCACAGCGGAGCGCCATCCAACTCGGCATCAGCCACGGCCGCCGCGAACTGCTTCTTGCCTTCCAGACAGGGTGCCTGCCCGGGCAGGCCGGCCTGCGATCCGCGAACACCCTGGCTCAGCGAGTTCATGATGCCGGATCCCATCGATGGCCCGCCGGAGGCCCGAGTCGGTACCGCATCGGCGATGACCACGAAGGGGTTCGCCGCCAGCAGCCAGGTGATCCGCTCGGTGTGGAAGATGCTGGTCTCGTACGTGTCCGGACCGCAGACATAGGCGTTCGGGTCAATGGTGTAGGAGTCTGCTTGCTCCTGGATCTTGGTGAAGTAGGCATCCTGGTCCTTGATGACCTTGCCCTGCGCATCGACGGCCTCGCCGGCGTCGTTGTAGTGGACCTTCGACCAGGGGTCGTCCGGCCAGACCTGCGCGGAGACAGTGACCTCTTCCTCGACCAGCTGGAAACTCAATCCGTAGGCGATGGCGGTTCCCAAGGCGAGCAGGGCTATCAGCAGATAGGTGGACACGACGGCGAAGAGCGTCCGCCCGGCCCGGGCCGAGACCCCGACGCCGATGGCGCAAACGACGCCAAATTCAACGGCGGTCATCAGCAGGAAGACGGGAACGCCCGGGAGGTAGACGTCGCCATACGTCATGGCCCAGACCACCATCGGCAGGGAAACGACCAGGAACGCCAACGAGGAAACCCACGCCGCCAGCCATTTGCCGGCCAGGATCTGGCCGGGCGTCAGCAACGTGTTCTGCAGGACGGCCAACGTCCCGGCGGACCGGTCGCCACTGACCGTATTTGCCGACAGTGCCGGGGCGACGAGGAGCCCGAAGAACAACACGAACGCGATGACCAGCTCGAACATGACCTCACCGATGCCCGAACCGGCGACGTATCCCGCGCCGTCGTCGGGTGACCAGGCCCCGGTGGCGTAGGCGGCCAAGGCGGCGACCAGGCCGATGACCACGAACCAGACGACCAGCAGGATGTACCAGCCGCGGGTCCGCAGGCGTTGCCGTGTCTCCATCCGGAACACGGTGCCGACGCCGGCAAGGAACCCCAGACCGAGCTTGCGTTGAACCATCGTCGCGCTCATCGTGTCCCACCTGCCTGGTCGGTGGCCGCCGGTTCGACGCTGCTCACATACGATTCCTCCAGCGCGCCGGCGCTGGGGCCGAAGGCGGTCACCGGGACTCCGGCCAGCACCAGGCGGCGCAGCAGCTCGGCCGCTGCGGTTTCCGATTCCAGACGCACCACCGTCGGTTTCCGGCGTTGTCCATCGGCCACGGATGCCTGCACGCCGGCGGCGGAGAGCTCGGCGGCCAGGGCGGCCGGGTCGGTGGACTGGATGGAGTAGCGACGCTGCCGGGCGCCGGCGTCGTCGACGGTCAGCTCGCTGACACTGCGGCCGGCGGCAATGAACACCGCCCGGTCGGCCATCTCGTCGAGTTCGACCAGCACATGGGAGCTGACGACCACGGTCCGCCCGCGGTCGGCAAGGTCGCGCAGCAGGTTGCGCAAGTCGATCCGCGCTCCGGGGTCCAGGCCGGAGGCGGGCTCGTCGAGCAGCAGAACCTGCGGGTCGTGGACCAGCGCCCGGGCCAGGGAGAGGCGTTGCTGTTGTCCGCGGGAGAGCACCCGGGCCGGGCGCGAGGCGAAATCCGCGAGCTTCACGATCCCCAGCAGCTCGTCGGCTCGGGCGGCGGCCGAGGCCTTTGACGCGCCGTACAACCGGCCCATCATCGCCAGGATCTCGTGGACGGTCAGCTCCTCCCAGACGCCGAGGGTGTCCGGCATCCAGCCCAGCTGCGCCCTGACCCCGCCGGGATCGGCGACCGGATTGATGCCGCAGATCCTGATGCTGCCGGCATCGGGGGCGAGCAGCGAGGCGAGCATCAACAGCAACGTCGTCTTGCCCGATCCGTTGGGTCCGATCAGCGCCGTGACCTCCCCGGGCCGGGCCGTGAAGTCGATGGCCTCCACCGCGTGGACCGTGCCGAAGGACCGGACCAGCCCGGTGGCGACCACCCCGAGAGGTTCCGGGTGCGCCAATGCCGGTCCTCCGCCGTCGTACCGTGTTGTCTGGATGCCCATCGTCTCCCCACCGTCAGCGCCCCGGCGGCTTGTGCGCAGGGTTGGTAGCGCCCATCCTATGCAGCGCGGCGACCGCGCGAATCATCCCCGGGGACGATACAGGGGGGCGCATTATGACTGTTGCCAGTCACGCGACCGGGGCACCGCGCCGCGGCCTCGTTACACTGGTTAAGCATGTGCCCAGCCGGGTTGGCGGTGGGCCGTCCTGTCCTCAACCCAGTGGAGTGTGCAAAACGCATGAGCCTGATTGTCCAGAAGTTCGGCGGTTCGTCGGTCTCGGATGCCGAAGGCATCAAACGCGTCGCGGCCCGGATCCTCGCCACCAAGGCGGCCGGGAACGACGTCGTCGCCGTGGTCTCGGCCATGGGAGACACCACCGATGAGCTGCTCGATCTCGCGGGGCAGCTCACCGACGCGCCCCCCGCCCGTGAAATGGACATGCTGTTGTCCGCGGGCGAACGCATTTCCATGGCCCTGCTGGCCATGGCCATCGATTCCAACGGCGGCCAGGCCGTCTCGTTCACCGGCTCGCAGGCCGGCATGATCACCGACGCGGTGCACGGCAAGGCCCGCATCATCGACGTATCCCCCCACCGGGTGCGCCAGGCGATCGACCGCGGCTACATCTCGATCGTTGCCGGGTTCCAGGGCATGAGCCGGGAATCGAACAACATCACCACCATGGGCCGCGGCGGATCCGACACGACAGCCGTCGCGCTCGCCGCCGCCCTGGGCGCCGACGTCTGCGAGATCTACACGGACGTCGACGGCATCTACACCGCCGACCCGCGCATCGTGCACACCGCCCAGAAGATCGACACCATCTCCAGCGAGGAAATGCTGGAAATGGCCGCCTCGGGCGCCAAGATCCTGCACCTGCGCTGCGTCGAGTACGCCCGCCGGTTCGGTGTGCCGCTGCATGTGCGCTCGTCCTTCACCGACCACGAGGGGACCTGGGTGCTGCCCAGCCCCGACGACAACATCAAGATCCAAGAGGGAGAACCCATGGAACAGCCCATCATCTCCGGCGTTGCCCACGACCGTTCCGAGGCCAAGGTCACCGTCATCGGCGTTCCCGACGTCCCGGGTTCGGCCGCGCAGATCTTCGGCGTCATCGCCGGGGCCAACGTGAACATCGACATGATCGTGCAGAACATCTCCAAGGCCGAGACCGGCAAGACCGATATCTCCTTCACCTTGCCGATCATCGAGGGCAAGGACGCGATCGCCGCCCTCGAGGCAGCCCAGGCGGAGATCGGCTTCGAGAAGACCTCCTACAACGACAAGGTCGGCAAGCTCTCGCTCATCGGCGCCGGCATGCGCTCGAACCCGGGCGTCTCCTTCCGGTTCTTCGAGGCGCTGCACCAGGCCGGGGTGAACGTCGACATGATCTCCACCTCGGAGATCCGCATCTCCATCGTCACCGACGCTGACCTGCTGGACACCGCGGTGCGCGCGGTCCACGGTGCGTTCGAGCTCGACAGTGACACCGAGGCCCAGGTCCACGGCGGCACCGGACGCTAGGAACTGCTTGTCCCGTGGGGCCCCGTCCGGCATCAGCCGGGCGGGGCCTTCGCTGTGTGTGGGGACAGCAGGGGGGCAGGGATCCTGGTGCCCCGGCATCTGGACAGCAACGGGTTCGTGGAACACAGTGGGGAGGGTTACCGATCGCCGGCAGGAGCGTTGGACAAGGAGCCCCGGATGCGCGCCAACGACCGTTCCGAAAGGGCCTGGGCCAAGGCTGCCCAGCTGGCGGAAGGCGTCGAGGACCGCGGCGTGGGACGTGCCGTCCGCCGCTACTTCACACGCTATTGGCCCGCGCTGGCACTCGCCTCGTTCGGTGTGGGTTTCTTCGGGATCCGCCTGTTGGATGACGGGTCTGCCGGTCCCCTGCTGAACCTTCAGGCGGGATTCCTGTTGGTGGCCCTGGCGAGCATGATCGGCGGCTATGCCTACTGGTGGAGGAGGATCCGCCCGTTGGTCCAACCGCAACGGATGCCGATCACCGCATGGCTGGACAAACCTGACGAGAAGTGGGTTGTCGACCAGATCCTCGGCCGGATGCCTGTGATGCCGGAACACTTGCCGGTCCTTCGGGGTACCGCGGCGCAACTGAGGGCCAGCGGTTCCCTGAACTTGGCCCTTGCTCCCAGTTACCTGTTCATGGCGGCCTCATTCGCCGTCAGCTGGCGGGGGCCGGTTCTGGTGTCGCTCTGGGCCCTCGTCATGCTCCTGAGCGTGTATGCCGTCGCCTCCACCGTCCGGACCTTGCAGAGGGCCGGCCGCTTCCTCAAGGCCACCACTGCCGCCGGTACCGGTGGGGAAGCTCCCCCCGCCGGGCACCTGATGGACTCCGGCAGCAGTGGTGTACGCCTCCGCACTCTCGTCAGCACGCGGAAACACCGCTAGCTCCGCGCGGAGGAGGACAGTGGCGTTTTGACCTCGTCCACGTCGACGATCAGCGGGCGGATTCCGCTGCGAAGGGAGGCCCGGCCATGATGCGGTACCTGATCGCCGACCGGATCGGAGCCCCCGTTGTCAGGACGATGCTGGCGTGGAGCTGACGTAGCCGCGGTCCTTGTCCACGACGTTGTGCAGCGGTTCGCCGGCGATGTACGCGTCGAGATTGGCCAGGAACTGGTCGGCCAGCTCGTCCCGCCAGCCGTGGACGTCCCCGCTCATGTGGGCCGAGACGTGTACGTTCTCCATCTCCCAGAACGGGTGGTCGGCGGGCATCGGTTCGACGGCGACGACGTCGAGCGAGGCGGCGGCGATCTGCCCGTCCCGGAGCGCGTCGATGAGCGCGGGTTCGTCGACGAGTGAACCGCGACCGATGTTGACCAGATGGGCGCTGGGCTTCATGGCCGCCAGCACCTCGGCGTCCAGGATCCCGCGGGTGGCCTCCGTCAGTGGCGCGGCCAGCACCACGTGGTCGGCGCCCCCCACCCGCTCGGCCAGCTCGTCGCTGGCGAAGACGGTGCCGAAATCGGGGTCGGTGTCCCGCGGCGTGCGCCCGGCGCCCCGGACCTGCAGGCCGACGGCCCGCAGCAGCCGGGCGGTGGCCCGGCCGATGCCGCCGGTGCCGACCACGATCGCGCGGGATCCACCCGTGCGGGTCAGCTCGCGGTGCTGCCAGGTTCCCTGGCGCTGCAGTGCCTCGCTGCGGTGCAGCTGCTTGTCGTGGGCGAGCACGGAGGCCAGCACGAACTCGGCGATGGGCTGGGAGAACGTCCCGTGGGCGTTGGTCAGCACCACCGGGGCCTCCCGCAGCCCGTCGAAGAGCATTGCGTCCACGCCGGCGGCGGCCACGTGCACCCACTGCAGTGAGTCGGCAGCGTGCCAGGCATCGCTGAGGGCGGAGGAGAAGAAGTCCCACAGCAGCAGGGCGTCGGCGCCGTCCAGGGCGTCGGCCAGGGTGTCGGCATGGGCGAGCACGACGTCGGCTCGCTGCCGGATGGCTTCCAGGTTATGGGGGTCGGGGACGCCTTCGGCGGTGAGCAGGGCCAGTCGCGGGCGGTTCGTCTCGGTGTGTTCCACGTCATCAACGCTACCGGTTCAAAAGATTGTTGACAATCTACCGACGTGCCCTCCACGATGAACACATGACGACTTTGAGCCCCCTGTTGAAGCAAGCGACCCCCGTGGTGGTCGACCACGCCGTCGGATCCTGGATCTACGGAACCGACGGAGCCGAATACCTGGATTTCACCACAGGCATCGGTGTGACCAGCACCGGCCACTGCCACCCGCGCGTCGTCGCCGCCGCGCAGGAACAATGCGGGAAGATCATCCACGCCCAGAACACCACCGTGATGCACCAGCCGCTGCTGGAACTGACCGACAAGCTCGGCGAAAAGCTCCCGGCCGGGCTGGACTCCGTGTTCTATGCCAACTCCGGCTCCGAGGCCGTGGAGGCCTCGGTCCGGCTGGCCCGCATGGCCACGGGACGGCCGAACATCGTGGTCTTCCAGGGCGGGTTCCACGGCCGCACCGTCGCCGCCGCGTCCCTGACCACCGCCGGAACCCGATTCTCCGCCGGCTTCTCCCCGCTGATGGCCGGCGTGCACATGTCCGCCTTCCCCTACGCCTACCGCTACGGCTGGGACGAGGACACCGCCATCGACTTCGCCCTGCAGGAACTGGACTACCTGCTCACCACCCGCACCGCGCCCAACGACACCGCCGCGTTCCTCATCGAACCGGCCCTGGGCGACGGCGGCTACCTCCCCACCCCGCCGCGATTCCTCGAAGGACTGCGCGAACGCGCCACCACCCACGGAATCGTGCTGATCATCGACGAGGTCCAGGCCGGCGTCGGGCGCACCGGCAAGTTCTGGGGCCACCAGCACTCCACCGCCACCCCCGACATCCTCATCACCGCCAAGGGCATCGCCTCCGGCTTCCCGATCTCCGCCATTGCCGCCTCCACTGAGCTGATGTCCAAGGGCTGGCCCGGCTCGCAGGGCGGAACGTACGGCGGCAACGCCGTCTCCGCCGCCGCCGGCGTGGCCACCCTGGCCGTGGTCGACGACGAGAACCTGGTGGAGAACTCCCGCGTGCGCGGCGATGAGCTCCAGGCCGGGTTGAAGGAGATCCAGTCCCGCTTCCCGGCCATCGGCGACGTCCGCGGATGGGGCCTGATGCAGGGCATCGAGTTCAGCACCGCCGACCGCACGCCCGATGCCGCCATGGCCGCCGCGGTCCAGCAGGAGACGACCGGGCACGGCCTGCTGACGCTGACCTGCGGTCCGCAGGGCAACGTCGTGCGCCTGATCCCCGCCCTGGTGGTCACCGCGGACGAGATCGCCCTCGGCCTCCAGCGGTTCGAGGCCGCGGTCGCCGCCGTGTCCGAACGCACCCTCGCCAAGGCCTAGGCCGGGTCAGCAGCACATGACCCAGACAGCACCACCGACCACCAACCCGGCCGTGGCCGGGCTCCTGGGCGACGCCGGAGTGGAGGTGGACACCGATCCGCGCCGCCTCTCGGAGTACTCCTACGACGCCTCGAACTACCGGGTCCGCCCCGCCGGTGTCGTGTTCCCCCGCAATGCGGCGGACGTGGTGGCCACGGTCCGCGCGTGCCAGGCCAGCGGCACCGCCATCACCGGTCGCGGCGGCGGCACCTCGATGGCCGGCAACGCCGTCGGCCCGGGGGTGGTCCTGGACTTCTCCCGGCACATGAACGGCGTCCTCGCCCTCGACGAGGAGGCGCTCTGGGTCGACGTCGAACCCGGCATGGTGCTGGCGAACCTGTCCCGCGAGATCGAGGCCCGCACCGCAGGCCGGCTGACCTTCGCCCCCGACCCGTCCTCGAAGACCCGGGCGACGGTCGGCGGGGCCATCGGCAACGACGCGTGCGGGAACCACTCGGTGCGCTACGGCCGCACCAGCGACCACGTCATCGAGTTCGACCTCGTCACCTCCGACGGAATCCGGCTCACCGCCACGGCCAGCGGGATCACGGCCACCGACCCGCACGACGGCGGAGCGGTGCGCCGGGCCGCGGAACTCACCGACGCGCTGGGGCAGCTGGTGGACGACAACCTGGCCGGGTTCCGCACCGACCTGGGCCGAATCCAGCGCCAGGTCTCGGGCTACCACCTGGAGCACCTGCTGCCGGAGAAGGGCTTCAACATCGCCCGGGCCCTCGTCGGGTCCGAGGGGACCTGCGCCGTCGTCGTGCGGGCCCGCATGGCGCTGGTCCCCAAGCCGGCGAGCGCACTACTGCTGTGCGTGGGATACCCGGACGTCGTCGAGGCGGCCCGGGACATCGAGACGATCCTCGGGTTCTCCCCCGCGGCCGTGGAGGGGATCGACGACGCCATCGTGGCGACCATGAAGTCCCGCCGCGGCGAGGACTCCGTCACCGGGCTGCCCGCGGGCCAGGCCTGGCTGTACATCGACCTCGACGGGGACCATCCCGACGACGTCCAGGAGCAGGCGGACGAACTGCTGCACCGGCTGCGGTCCACGGGGCGGATGGTCGATGGCCGCGTGGTCCCCGACGCCACCGAGCGCGCCTCGCTGTGGCGGGTCCGCGAGGACGGCGCCGGGCTGTCCTCCCGGCTGCACACCGGCGGGGAATCCTGGCCCGGCTGGGAGGACTCCGCCGTCGCCCCCGAGCGGCTGGCCGACTACCTCGCCGACTTCCGCGACCTGCTCGCCGAACACGGCCTGCAGGGCGTGATGTACGGGCACTTCGGCGCCGGCTGCATGCACGTGCGCATCACCTACGACCTGCGCAGCGCCGCCGGGCGGGCAGTGTTCCGCGCGTTCACCGCCGACGCGGCCCGGCTGGTCGTCGCCCACGGCGGCTCGCTCTCCGGCGAGCACGGGGACGGACGCGCCCGCTCCGAGTTCCTGCCGCTGATGTACTCGCCCGGGATGCTCGCCGCCTTCGAGTCCTTCCGGGCGATCTGGGACCCGACCGGGCTGCTCAACCCCGGGGTGATGACCAGCCCGGATGCGTTCGACGAGAACCTGCTGCTGGCCGGGGTGCCCGACCGCGCCTGGCGCACCAGCTTCGACCTTACCCCCGCCTCCGGCCCGGAGGCCGTCCACGGGGTCGACCCGTTCGTGCACGCCGTGCAGGGGTGCATCGGGGTCGGCAAATGCCGTTCCGACGCCGGCGGGGTGATGTGCCCCAGCTTCCGGGCCACCGGCGACGAGAAGGACTCCACCCGCGGCCGCGCCCGTGTGCTGCAGGACATGGTCCGCACCGCCGCGAGCGTGGAGGAGGGCTGGAAGTCCGAGGAGGTCCGCGAGGTGCTGGACCTCTGCCTGTCCTGCAAGGCCTGCTCCTCCGACTGCCCGACCGGCGTGGACATGGCCACCTACAAGTCCGAGTTCTTCTCGCACTACTACGAGGGCCGGATGCGCCCGCTCTCGCACTTCTCGCTCGGCTGGCTGCCCCGCTGGCTCAAGATCACCGGCCGGATCGCGCCGCTGGTCAACGCGGTCATGGGCTCCCCGCTGGGCAAGGTCGTCTCCGCCGCCGGCGGTTTGACCACCCGCCGCGCGCTGCCCCGCTTCGCCCCGGCCGCCGCCTGGCGCCGCGAGGTCGATGCCGCCCTGGCCGCCACCCCCCGGGTGCGCACCGGCCCGCCGCGCACCCTGGCCTCCGAATCCGTGGCCTCTGGTGCGGTGGTGCCGCGCGTCGTTGCCACCGGGTACGACGGCGGTGCCCCGGCAGGTGCCCACCCCGCCACCGGGGCGGTGCTGTTCGTGGACACGTTCACGAAGGGCTTCCGCCCGGAGGTCGCCGGGGCCGCGGCCCGCGTGCTGGCCGGCACCGGGGAACCGGTCACCTGCTCGGCCGATGCCTGCTGCGGACTGACCTACATCTCCACCGGCCAGCTCGGCACCGCCCGCAAGCTGCTCACCCACGCCGCCGAGGCACTGGACGACGGCACGGACCGCCCGATCGTCGTGGTCGAGCCCAGTTGCGCCGCGGCCCTGGCCAAGGACCTGCCCGAGCTGGTCCATACCGAGGCGGCGCAGCGGGTGGCCTCCCGGGTGCGCAGCTTCGCATCTCACATCGCCGCCCTGGCCGCCGGCGGCTGGACCCCCAGCCCGGCAGCCGAGGTGCCCGAGTCCGTCGTCGTGCAGTCGCATTGCCACGAGTACTCGGTCTTCGGAGCGGCGACCCAGCGCAAGGCCCTGGCCGCGCTGGGGATCCCCGAGGTCACCGAGGCGACCGGCTGCTGCGGCGTCGCCGGGAACTTCGGCTTCGAGGCCGACCACTACGAGACCAGCATGAAGGTCGCCGAACAGGCCCTGGCCCCGGCGATGCGCGCCGGCAACGGCACCACCCCGGTGCTGGCCGACGGGTTCTCCTGCACCATGCAGGTCGCCCAGCTCGACGGCGGCCGGCGCGGCCTGCACCTGGCCGAACTGCTCGACCCCGGCCCCCGGCACGCGCCGGGCGCGGCCACGCCCCCCGCAGACCACCAGCTTTCCACCAGCAACCCGAAGGAGCACCCATGACCACGCAGACCTCCACCCCCCGCACCGCCGAGGCGGCACGTGCCGCCGTCGAGGCCATCAGCACCGGCCTGTACATCGACGGCGCCTGGGTCGAATCAAGCTCCGGCGAGCGCTTCGACGTCGTGAACCCGGCGACCGAGGAGGTCATCGCCACGGTCGCCAACGGCAACGCCGAGGACGCGCGGCGGGCCATCGAGGCCGCCGGCGCCGCGCAGAAGGACTGGGCCCGCACTGCCCCGCGGGAGCGCAGCGAGATCCTGCGCCGGGCCTACGACCTGATCATGGCCCGGCAGGAGGAGCTGGCCCTGGTGATGACCAGCGAGATGGGCAAGCCGCTGGCCGAGGCCCGCGGCGAGGTCGCCTACGCCGCCGAGTTCTTCCGTTGGTTCTCCGAGGAGGCCGTGCGCATCGGCGGGGACCAGACGGTCACCGGCGACGGCAAGAACCGCATCATGGTCACCAAGGAGCCGGTGGGCCCCTGCGTGCTGATCACCCCGTGGAACTTCCCCCTGGCCATGGGCACCCGCAAGATCGGCCCCGCCATCGCCGCCGGCTGCACGATGGTCTTCAAGCCCGCCAACCTGACCCCGCTGTCCTCGCTGGCCCTGGTGGACATCCTCATCGAGGCCGGACTGCCGGCCGGCGTGCTGAACGTCGTGTGCACCAAGAGCGCCTCCTCCGTGGTGACGCCCTGGATGGAATCCGGGATCGCCCGCAAGATCAGCTTCACCGGCTCCACCGGCGTCGGCGTGCGGCTGCTCGAGCAGGCCGCGCAGCACGTCATGCGCTCGTCCATGGAGCTCGGCGGCAACGCCCCGCTGATCGTCTTCGAGGACGCCGACCTGGACCGCGCCGTTGAGGGGGCGTTCGCCGCGAAGATGCGCAACATGGGCGAGGCCTGCACCGCGGCGAACCGGATCTTCGTCCAGTCCTCCGTGGCCGCGGCCTTCGCCGAGAAGCTCGCCGCCCGGCTCGGTGCGCTGACCGTCGGCGACGGGGCCGTCGACGGCACCGACGTGGGCCCGCTGGTCGAGGAGAAGGCGCTGGTGAAGGTCGGCGAACTCGTCGACGACGCCGTGGCCAAGGGGGCGCGCGTGGTCATCGGCGGGTCGCGCCCGGAGGGCAAGGGCTACTTCTACTCCCCGACCGTGCTCACCGACGTGGACCCCTCGGCACACCTGATGACCGAGGAGATCTTCGGTCCGGTGGCACCGCTGATCCCCTTCGACACCGAGGACGAGGTCGTGTCCATGGCCAACGACACCCCCTGGGGGCTGGCCGGCTACCTGTTCACCCGGGACCTGGACCGCGCTTTCCGCGTGGGCGACGCGCTGGAGGTCGGCATGGTCGGGCTGAACACCGGCATCGTCTCCAATCCGGCGGCGCCGTTCGGCGGGATCAAGGCCTCCGGGCTGGGCCGCGAGGGCGGCCGCGTGGGCATCGAGGAGTTCCTCGAGACCAAGTA
The DNA here is from genome assembly GCF_041679245.1 of Arthrobacter sp. JSM 101049. Taxonomy (NCBI): domain Bacteria; kingdom Bacillati; phylum Actinomycetota; class Actinomycetes; order Micrococcales; family Micrococcaceae; genus Arthrobacter; species Arthrobacter sp. JSM 101049. Next base: position 406,233 of record NZ_JBGFFC010000003.1, read on the forward strand.
CATGGCGATGCCGCGCGCCTAACCCGAGGGCTCTTGTCAGTGACCTGAGCCACACCCTATGATTGTCAACAATCTACCAACCACGTTTGAAGGAGTCCGAATGGAACATGAGGGCGTCGCACCACTGCTCTTCACCACCGAAGAGTACGCCGCACGACTGGCCGCGGCACGGGTGCGCATGCAGGAGCAGGGCCTCAGCGCGCTGATCGTCACCGATCCGGCGAACATCTACTACCTGACCGGCTACAACGCCTGGTCGTTCTACACCCCGCAGATGGTCTTCGTCCCGCTCGACGGGGACATGATCCTGTTCACCCGCGAGATGGACGCCAACGGCGCCTTCCGCACCACCTGGCTGCCGCAGGAGAACATCGTCGGCTACCCGGAACGCTATGTCCACCGCCCCCATCTGCACCCCTTCGACTGGGTCGCCTACGCGCTGCGTGCCCGGTACCTCATCGCCCCGGCCACCAAGGGGTGCGTGGGCCTGGAAATGGACGCCCATTTCTTCTCCCCGAAGGGCTACCGGGCCCTGGTCAACGCGCTGCCGGAGTGGACGCTGGTCGACTGCTTCGAACTGGTCAACTGGGTCCGGGCCATCAAGTCCCCGGCCGAGATCCAGCTCATGCGCCGCGCCGCGGTGGTGACCAACCTGGCCATGCATGCCGCCGAGGACGCGATCCAGGTCGGTGCACGCCAATGCGACGTCGCCGCGGCCATCACCAACGCCCAGATCACGGGAACCCAGGAGTACGGCGGCGACTACACGGCCATCGTGCCGATGCTGCCCACCGGCGAATCGGCAGACACCCCCCACCTGACCTGGAACGACGAGCCGCTGAAGGCCGACCAGGCGATGGTCGTCGAGCTCGCCGGCGCCCACCACCGCTACCATGTGCCCATGGCCAGGACCTTCATGCCCGGGACCCCCACGCCGCAGTTGGCCCACCTCGCCCAGGCCACCGACCACGCGCTGGCCGCCGTGCTGGAAACCGTCCGCCCCGGCGCCCCGGTGCAGGAGCTCTCGCAGGTCTTCAACCGGACCCTGTTCGAGTACGGCTACGAGAAGGCATCGCGCATCGGCTACTCGATCGGCGTCGGCTACCCGCCGGACTGGGGCGAGCGGACCATCTCGCTGCGCAGCGAGGACCAGACGATCCTGACCGAGAACATGACGTTCCACCTGATGTGCGGCATGTGGATGGAAGGCTACGGCTACGAGGTCTCGGAGGCCATCCGCGTCACCGACACCGGCGTCGAGTGCTTCACCTCCTACCCGCGCGGGCTCGTTCCCGTCGGCGAAACCGGCAGGAAGGCCGCCGAATCGATCACGCTGCTGGGCAACCCCGGCGAACGCGCCATCCACCTCGCCCCCGGCGCCCCGGCCACCGCCCAACCGGTGGACGAGCCCCGGCGACCGGCCACCCCCCGCTTCGGCTTCACCACACCCGACGAGTCCACCATGACCGGGTCCATCAGCATCGTGCCGCGGAACGCCGAAACCGCGGATAGCGATCCGGCCCGCCCGACGGTACCGCCGCTGGAACGGGCAAACCCGGACACGACCCCCGAACCCTCGAAGGAGACACCATGACCACCCTGAACCTGCCGCTCGCCGGCCGCGCCGCCAACCTCGTGGGCTCCGTCATCGACTCCAGCACCTCGCTGCTCGCCGCCCAGAAGCACGACATCATCCGCTTCGCGATGGGGGCTCCGGCCGACGAGTTCGTCCCCGTGCGGGCCTTCACCGAGATCGCCGCCAGCGTGCACGATTCCTCCTCCTTCACCTACGGTGCCACCGAGGGCGAACCGGTCCTGATCTCCGCGCTGGTCGACTACCTGGAGGGCACCGCGGAGCCGACCTCCGCCGAACGGATCAGCATCACCTCCGGCGGCATGCAGGGCCTGGACATCGCCTGCAAGCTGTTCGTGGACCCGGGCGATCTGGTCATCGTCGAATCCCCGACCTACACCAACGGCTCGGCCACCGCCTTGAGCTACGGTGCGGAGCTGCTCGAGGTGCCGATGGACGAGGACGGCATGGACGTCGACGAGCTCGAACGCCTCGTGGCCGAAGCCGGCCGCACGCCCAAGGCGATCTACACGATCCCGAACTTCCAGAACCCCTCCGGGACCACCCTCTCGACCGAGCGCCGCGAGCGGATCATCGCCCTGGCCCGCCGCTGGGGCGCGGTCATCATCGACGACGACCCGTACGGCCTGCTGCGCTTCGCCGGCGAGGACCTCCCCGGGTTCCGCCAGCTCAGCGGCGACGACCCGCTCGTGTTCTCGGTCCGGACCTTCTCCAAGATCCTCGCCCCCGGGCTGCGGGTGGGCTGGATCGACGCCGACCCATCACTGCGCCAGCTCATCATCAACGCCAAGCAGGCCATGGACACCTGCACCAACGTCCCGGCACAGCATGTGGTCGCCGAGTTCCTGCGCCGCGGCATCCTGGACGAGCACCTCGCCGGGCTGCGCACCGAATACCGCAACCGCCGCGACGCGATGCTCGCCAGCCTGGACAAGCACCTATCGGGCCGGGTCAGGACCACCCACCCCGACGGCGGGTTCTTCCTCTGGGTCACCCTGACCGGCGAAGACGCCGCAGTGGACACCCGCCGGCTCTTCGAGATCGCCCTGGCCGAGGGCGTCGCCTTCATCCCCGGTCCCGCCCTGTCCGCGGGCGGCAGGTTCGCCTCGGCCTTCCGGTTGTGCTTTGCCTCCACCGGCCCGGAACGCACCGATGCCGGGGTGCAGCGCCTGACCACGGCACTGGATGCGGCCCTGGCCGAAACACGGCAGGACTCCGCCGCCGCAGCCGGCACCGGCCCGGCCTCGGGACGTGGCTGAATGGCGGCCACCGCCGCCGGGGCCGCCGGGGCCGCCATCGCCCCGATCGACCGCGACGAGCTCACGGCGCTGACCATCGCCCTGGTCAACGCCGGCGGGGAAAACCCCGGGGGCACCGAACAGGCAACGGCCGAGGTCCTGGTCGCCGAAGCGCGCCGCCGTGGCCTCGAAGCCTCCACCCGCGAGGTCGAACCGGGCCGGCCCAACGTCTTCATCACCCTGCCCGGCGGCGATGGCGAGGGAGTGCTCTTCCTGGGCCACTCCGACGTCGTGCCCGTGGGCGAGGGCTGGGACCGCGAACCCTTCGATGCCCACGTGGCCGACGGCCGGCTCTTCGGGCGGGGCGCCACCGACATGAAGGGCGGCCTGGCCGCGGTCCTCACCGCCATGGCCTCCCTGCACGACGCCGGCGCCCGGCTCTCCGGCCCCGTCACCCTGGCCTGCACGGTCGACGAGGAGGAAACCGGGGCCGGCATCCGGGCAGTGGTCGCCGGCGGACTGGACCACCGCTACTCCGCCTGCGTGGTCGCCGAACCGACCGACCTGGAAACGGTCATCGCCTGCCGCGGTGATTCCTACCTGGAAATCGAGGTGACCGGGCGGGCCGCCCATTCCGGGCGGCCCAGCGACGGTCGCAACGCCATCGACGCCGCAGTGCGGATCTGCAACCTCATCACTGCCGACCAGGAACGCCTCTCCGCCGAGCCCGACCCGCTGCTGGGCCATGCCACCTGGAACACCGGGATGATCTCCGGCGGGCGCGGCACCTCGATGGTCGCCCCCGACGCACACCTCTGGCTCGACCGGCGGCTCATGCCCGGCGAGGACACCGAACGGATCCGGGAAGACCTGCTGGAACGTATCAAAGAGGCCGGAATCGTCGGGGACGGCATCACCGTCTCGGCGCGCACCACCATGGAAATGCCGGGATTCCGTACCGAGCCGGACCACCCGCTGGTCGCCGCGGCCACTGCATCACTGGCCGCCGCGGGCGTCGAAACCCGCGTCACCGGGTGGACCGCGTCCTGCGATGGCGGCTTCATTTCCCGCGACTTCGGCATCCCCACCATCGTGCTCGGACCGGGCGAACTCAATGACCAGGCACATCAACCCAACGAGTCGGTGCGCTTGTCGGAAATAGAGGCCGCGACGCGCGCCTATGCAATGCTGGTCACCACACTGTTGGGCCCCGACGGCGGCGCATCCCGCTCCGCACGCCAAGATCCCCTTCCGGAAGGCGAACGCTCATGACCGAACAACCCGCCGCACATGGCAGCACGGGCACCGTGGAGGACCAAAACGCCCCCGGCGCCGAACCACAGACCGCCGAGGCCAAGGGGAACCTGCGCAAGTCGATCCTCGGCTCGGCCCTGGGCAACGCCGTCGAATGGTTCGACTACGGCGTCTACGGCTACCTGACCATCTACATGGCCACCAACTTCTTCGGTTCCGAGGAGGGCGACGGCGGGCTCGGCGTCACCCTGACCCTGGCCACGCTGGCGATCTCCTTCCTCGTCCGTCCCCTGGGCGGGCTCATCCTGGGCCCGATGGGCGATAAGTTCGGACGGCAGAAGGTGATGGTGCTGACCGTGACCATGATGACCGCCGCCACCGGCGTCATCGGCTTGCTCCCCACCATCGACACCATCGGCCTTTTCGCCCCGGCACTGCTGCTGCTCTGCCGCATGGTCCAAGGCTTCTCCGCCGGCGGCGAGTACGGCGGCGCCGCCGTCTACATGGCCGAGAGCGCACCTGACCAACGGCGTGGTTTCCTCGGCTCGTTCCTCGAGTTCGGTACCACAGTCGGCTTCATCCTGGCCGCCATCGTCTGCACGACACTGATCACCATCGTCGGCGACGACGGTATGGCCGCCGGCTGGTGGCGCCTGCCCTTCCTGCTGACGATCCCGCTGGGCATGACGGCCCTGTACATCCGGACCCGCCTCGGCGAGCCGAAGGTCTTCTCGGAGGCGGCCGAGGACAACGAGATCACCAAGACCCCGATCCGCGACACCATCCGCGGCAACTGGCGCCAGATCCTGGTCGTCATGGGCTTCGTGGTCCTGCTCAATGTCGCCTTCTACCTGATCCTCGGCTACATGCCCACCTACCTCAGTGGACAGCTGGGCCACAGCACGGCCCAGGGCAACTGGATGCTGGTGGCGATCATGGCCATCATGCTGCTGGTGATCCCGTTTATGGGTTCGCTCTCGGATCGGATCGGGCGCAAGACGTTGCTGCTCACGGCCGCTGGTGGCTACACGCTGCTGTCGGTTCCGGCGATGATTCTCCTGGGAATCGACAACCTGGTGGTGCAGTTCCTCGGCCTCGCCGTGCTCGGAATGCTGCTGGTCATCCTGGTTTCCTCGGTGTCCTCCACCCTCCCGGCCTTGTTCCCCACGGCCGTGCGCTACACCGGTTTCGCGATCGCCTACAACTTCTCGACCGCGTTCTTCGCCGGGCCGTCGCAGACCCTGACCAACAGCCTGATCGAGACCACCGGAAACGTGCTCGTTCCGGGCTGGTACATGGCCATCGCCGGGGCCATCGGGTTCATCTCCATCCTGTGCATGCGTGAGACCTCCCAGGCCTCGTTGCGCGGCGAGGTGCTGCCCGGTGAGCCGGAATCGACCGGTTGGCCCGCCCCCAGGTGGGTCGGCGTCAACCGCGCCAAGGCAGAGGCCGGCAAGGCCATGTCGGCCTAGCCCGAGAGCCGAACCAGAAGCGGGGAGCGTACGTCCATGGGACGTGCGCTCCCCTCGCCATGGGCAGCGCTTGGGTGCACGGCTCCGGGTAGCCTCTTCTTCATGAAAAAACGTGGTTGGATCTGGCCGCGAGCCCCACGGTGACGGACCTGGTGGTCATCGGCGACCAATTGCTCAGGGTCCCGCGCCCAGGATTTGAGGGACGCACCGCGGCCCTGTCAAAACTGGGGACCATGACCACAGCCCCTCACCGGCTTCACCGGACCAGCGGAATCGGTCAGGCCCGTGCCGCCCTCCAGCAGGTGCGGGTGGGCTCGGATTCCCCTGCGGAAATGCGGCTCAGGTTGGCCATCGTGTCGGCCGGGTTGCCCGAGCCGGAAATCCAGGTGCGGCTCGATCCAGCCAATCGCTACTCACCAACGTCCGATCTCGGCTATCGAGCGGCCAAAATAGCGCTCCAGTACGACGGTTACCACCACCGCTCGGCCGAACAATTGGCCATCGACAACAGACGGGATCTCGCGTTCACCCAGGCCGGTTGGAAATATCTGAAGTTCGACTGGCAGGACGCGCGGAGCGGCTTTTCCCGTGCTGTTTTTCTCGTTGGCCGGCCCTGGCGAATCCCGAACCATGAGGTCAGATCCGGGTCCACCTGCATCTCGGCCACGCGTGCCGTCGCCGGCTTCACCACCGACCCAGTTCAGGACGCTTCGGGCTCCGATTCGCCGGCTCCGTTGATCGGTTCGAGCAACTGGGCGATGGCGCTGTCCATGTGGTCGGCGAGCGCCGCGTGCAGTTCGGGGACATTCGCCTCCAGGATGGCCTGGGCGATCCGGCGGTGCTCCGCCACCCTGTCCTCGAGCGAATATTCCGCCTGTTCAAGGGCCGCCAGGCACATCCGTGTTTCGGTGACCAGGGTCCGGTGCACCCGGGTCAGCCGCTGGCTATGGGCCAGCCGGACCATCGCCTCGTGGAAGGAGATGTCGACCCGGCTCAGTTCCGCCGGTTCGAAACCGGCCCCCAGGGCGGCCATCTCCTCGACGATGGACATCAGCTCCGTGCCCGCCTCGCGGTGCGTGTGGTCGACCTCGATGATCTTCAATGCCGCTCCACGCTCGACGGCGGTGCGCGTGAGGTAGATGTCGGCGATATCCGCCGGGGTCGGGTCGACGACGAAGAGCCCGCGGTTGCGGATGCTGATGAGCAGGCCCTCCTGCGTCAGGCGCTGCATCGCCTCTCGCAGGGGCCCGCGACTGACGCCCAGACGGCCGGCGAGATCCGCTTCCCCGAGCTGTGTGCCGGGCGGGAACTCGCCGTTGCCGATCGCGGTGCGGATCTTGCGCGCGATGATCGATGGGGTGGACTCCTGTTGAAGCGGCTCGAGACTCGAGGCGGCCATGGGATGATCCTCACTGGGTTCGACATTGTCCGGATGCAGACAATCCTACAACCTGTGCGGCCCTGGCGGGCGGGTGGCCCCGGGCGAGATTAGACTGGATGTGCCGCCCACCCATCCGGGAACCGGGCCGGTCCGGACAAGATGAAGGACAGTGCCAGCCGATGGACACCCAGGATCCCCTGGCGTTGGAGGGGCAGGTCTGCTTTGCCCTCGCCGTCGCCTCGCGTTCGGTGATCGCCGCGTACCGTCCCGTCCTGGAACCGCTGCATCTGACCCATCCGCAATACCTGGTGATGCTGGCCCTGTGGGAGCAGTCCCCTGTGTCGCTGAAGGAGGTCAGCCGGCTCCTGCGGCTGGATCCGGGAACGTTGTCGCCACTGGCAAAGCGCCTCGAGTCCCTGGGCTACATCGAGCGGCAGCGCGATGCCCGCGACGGGCGCACCCTGTGCATCACGCTGAGCGACCGTGGACGCGCACTACGCGCCGAGGCGGAAAAGGTCCCCGGGCAGATGATGGAGCGCCTGGGGTTGTCGCGCGAGGAACTGGTCGGGTTGCACGCGACCATGACGAAGTTGATCACCGCCACCGATCGGCTGCACTAGCTGCCGCGGCGGCGGGGCCACTCAGAAGTCGGCGGCGGCCAGCCTGACTTCTTCGGGGGCTTCGCTCCCCTTGGCCTCATGGGCCCGCAAGACGCGCCGGGCGCGTTCGCACTTCAGCCGCTCCTTAGGGTCCATGTGCGGCAACTGGTCCGCCGGACCCATGACGAAGAAGCCGAGGAACTGCAGCCACCACGTCAGCCGGTAGCCGAAGCTCAGTCCGGTCTTGTCCTTCACGATGGGCAGTGGCTTGTGGCTCATGGCCGTCCGTCCTGTGGGTACGGGGCCCGCAGCGCGGGCCCGACGTGGGGTGCCGGAAAGCCCGGTCCCTCCCCTCCATTCTACCTAATTATTTTGTGTACCAACTAAAATTGGCCGCGAACTCCATCACACCGGACAATGGAAGGATGCCTGCCGACGTGCTCCGCCTCCCCGAGGATGCCTGGCTCTCCCGTGCCACGGCACACCGCGCCCGGGTCGAGCGGTTCGCCGCACCGTTCCTCGCACGCCGATCGGCCGGCCGCAAGCACCCGGTCGAGGACTTCTTGTTCACCTACTACACCGAGAAACCAGGCCGGCTCCAGCGCTGGCACCCGGGGACCGGCGTCGTGCTCCTGGGCGAGGCGGCTACCGAGCGGCTCGGCTGGAAGCACCACCGACGCGAGGGCGACGGGGTCGTCTTCGATGCCCGCGCGTTCATGGCCGAACGCCGGCGGACGGTGGAGTTCGCACACTCGATCCTGGCCGGCGCCTCGGCCAACCCCGCCCGGTTCTCCTGTTTCGGGCTGCACGAGTGGGCGATGGCCTACAAGTCCGGGGAGAACGGGGTGCGGCACGACTACCTGCCACTGCGCCTCGGGGCCGCCGGGACGGATGCCGTGGTCGAGGGGAACCGGATCCGCTGCACGCACATCGACGCCTTCCGCTTCTACACCCCGCAGGCGGTGGGCCTGAATGAACTGCAGCCCACCCGCGAGACGCAGGCGGCGATGGACCAGCCGGGCTGCCTGCACGCGAACATGGACCTCTACAAGTGGGCCTACAAGCTCTCGGCAGCTGTACCGGGCGAACTGCTGCTGGCGACGTTCGAGCTGGCCTGGGAGATCAGGACGATGGACATGCGGGCCTCGCCCTACGACCTCGGCGACTGGGGCTATGACCCGATCCGTATCGAGACAGCGGAGGGCAAGGCCGAATACGTTGAACTGCAGAAGGACTTTGCGGAGCGTTCGGCAGTGCTGCGCGGGCAGTTGCTTGACGCCGCCGAGGGGTTGCTGGACGCACCCGCAGCCCGCTGACATGCCCGGCCCCGGTGGATCAGTGGGCCGCTTCCATGGACTCCTGCGCGCAAAAGTGGAAGATTCGCCCTAAGGGCCCGATCCTCATCGACCACCACCGGGGGTGCACCATGAGATGAAACGAACCAGACACCGCAGGACACATGCCCTATCCGCCGTCGCCGCCACCGCCCTGGCCCTGCTGGCCCTGAGCGGATGCGCCGGGGAGGAGGACGGCTCCGGCCCCACGACTCCGACCGCATCCACGGTCGAGAGCGCCCCGGCCACCGGGCCGGTGGCGAGCGCCCCCGCCGCCGGCCCCGCCGAGGGGGCGGATGCCGACCTGTCGATCACCCTCACCTCCAACGGCACGGACGCCTCCCACCGCTACCAGCTGGTGTGCGTGAACGGCTCCCCCGGCCAGGGGACCGACCATCCGCAGGCCGATGCCGCCTGCACCTTCCTCAGCGGTCCCGGCAAGTCGGTGCTGACCGGCACGCCGGAGAAGGGCGCCCAGTGCACGCAGGAATCGGCCGGGCCACAGACCGCCATCGTGGAGGGGACGCTGAACGGCTCATCGGTCCAGCGCGGGTTCTCGCTCACCAACGGCTGCAAGATCGCCACCTGGAAGTCGGCCGAGGCCCTGCTCGGGCGCGGGACATCCAACGGAACGCAGTAGTCAGCCGCCAGTCGAGTAGCGGTGCTCCGGCCGGCCGCGGCTGCCGTAGCGCAGGTCCAGGCGCAGGGCACCGGACTGCGCCAGCTGCGCGAGGTAGCGCTGCGCGGTGGCCCGCGAGATGCCCACTGCCTGGGCCACCTGCATCACGGTGGCCTCCCCGGCCTCGGTGACCGCAGCCAGCACGGCGGCTTCCGTGGCCGCCCCCGAGGACGCGGCGGCCGGTTCGTCGGCCACCAGCAGGGCCCGCTGGCCGCGGTCGATCCCCGCCTGGTCCAGGTACTCGGCTGCGTCGAGTTGGCGCCGGTAGCGGGCGTACCCGCGCAGTTTCGCGGTGAGCACCTTCGGGTCGAAGGGCTTGAGCAGGTAGGCCAGCGCGCCGCGCCGGAACGCGGTGGCCACGGTCGGGGCCTCGGCGGCCGCGCTGAGCACGAAGGCGTCCACGTCCAGGCCCTGCAGCAGGTCCAGCCCCGAGCCCTGGGGCAGGTAGACATCGAGCAGCAGCAGGTCGGGCCGGTGCTCGGCCACGGCCTTCGGGACCATCCGGGCATCATGCACCGGGGGCAGGGCCGTGAACCCGGGCACGGCGTCGACGTAGCCGGCGTGCAGGGTGGCGACATGGAAGTCGTCGTCGACGATGAGCACGCGCAAATCGTTCCGGGGGTCGGTCATGGGGTTCCTTTCGCTGGGCGGTGTCCGGATGCGGGAAGCGGCTCGTCCAGGACGCCGGGCAGGCGCGCGGCGAAGACCGCCCCGGCGCCGGGCTCGGCGCCTCCGGCGTCGGCAATCCAGAGGTCCCCGCCGATGAGCCGGGCCAGCCGCCGGGCCAGGCCGAGGCCGACCCCGTGGCCGTGCGCGTCGGCTTCGTCCCCGGGCCGCGTGGTGGCGCCTTCGGCGAAGACATCCATGCCGGGGACCAGTCCACCGCCGGAATCGGCCACGGCCAGATGCAACGTGGTGCCCTCACTGAGCAGGTCCACCTCCACCCAGCGGGGCAGGCCCGCGCCGGGCTCCGGATCGGCTGCGCTGCCGGCGACACTGCCGGCTCCAGCCGCCGGCTCCGGGCCCCAGTCCGCGTCTGCCGTCGGCGCCGTGACGGCTGCCTCGAGGGCGTTGTCGATGAGGTTGCCCAGGATGGCGGTGACGTCCTGGGCCTCGGCGAGCGTGCCGAACAGGGCGGTGGCCTCGCCCACCCGGAGGGCGACGCCGCGTTCGTGGGCCTGGATGCCCTTGGCCCCGATGAAGGCCCGGAGGTAGGGGTCGGTCACGGCGGCGATGTTGGCCACCGGTTCGCGTACCGGCCCCGAGTCAATGATCTGCCCGACGTAGTCGCCGGCCCGCTCGACTTCGCCGTGCGCCAGCAGACCGGAGATGGTGTGCAGGCGGTTGGCGAACTCGTGGCGCTGGGCGCGCAGGGCCCCGGCCATGGTCTCGACGGCGTTCAACCGGCTGCCCAGCTCCTCCAGGGTGGTCAGGTCGCGCAGCATGACGACCTGGCCCAGGCTGGTCCCCTCGCGCGAGACCTCGTGCACCACCGCGCGCACGACCCGTTCGGGCAGCTCGAGGCGGACCGGCGCCCCGGCTTCGGCCCGGTCTTCGCGTACCGCTGCCACGGCCCGCACCAGCTTGTCCGGCAGCGCGGCCTCGGCGTAGGGCAGGCCCACGATGTCCCCGCTGTCCGAACGCCGCGGCAGTTCGAGCATCAGCCGGGCCGACCGGTTGCGCAGGCTGATCCGCCCGTCCGGGCCGATGCCGATCACCCCGTCATCGACCCCGTAGAGCACCGCCTCCTGATCGCGGACCAGCTGGGCCATCTCCTCGGGCTCCAGCCCCAGGGTGACCTTGCGCAGCCAGCGGACCAGCGTGGCCGCGGCGAAGCCCGCCAGGACCAGGGCCGCCACCCCGACCAGCAGGACGGACAGGACCGCCTGGCGCACCTGCCGCGAAACGGTCTCCACGGCGACGCCGGTGCTCACCTCCCCGATCACCGTGCCGCTCTCGCCAAAGACCGGGACCTTGGCCCGCACGGATTCGCCCAGGGTGCCGTGCTCGCGCGCGACGAACTCGTGCCCGTTCAAAGCCACCGGATCGGTGCTGACCGGCCGGCCGAGCTCGTCGGGGTTGGGATGGGACAGGCGGATCCCCAGGTCGTTGGTGACCACCACGAACAGGGCACCGGTGCGCGCCCGGGCGGCTTCTGCGTCGTGCTGGATGGGCCCGGCAGCGAGCGCGCCGGCATCCGGGGTGCGTTGCCCGTCCAGTCGGGCGACCTCCTGGCGCAGGCTCGAGTCGGCGGCCAGCGTGCGCGCGATGCCCAGGGCCTGCTGTTCGGCCTGGTCGTTGACGCGTTCGACGGTCAGGAACGCGACGGTGCCGACGGACAGCAACACGATCCCGGCGACGACGGCGAAGAGCACCGCCATCATGCGGGCGGTGAAGGTGCCGGCAACGGGGCGTTCTGGACTCACCCCTCCAGTGTAGGAGCGTTGTGAGCACAAAGCGCATTATTGTCCCAATGAGCAGATCCCCGGGCAATAAGCACAAACGGACGTTCCGCGCATCACATCCGTAGCGTGGTCTGGCACACACCGTGGTGCCCCGCACCACCCCCGCAGATTTCGGAAGACCCGGAACCTCGCCGTTGAGGAGAATCCATGCTTGTCATACTCGGGTTCCTGATGGTCGCCACCTTCATGGCGCTCATCATGACCAAACGCCTGACGCCCCTGCTGGCGCTGATCATCGTCCCCACCGCCTTCGGCCTCTTCGCCGGGGCCGGCTTCGGCATCGGGGACATGGTGATGGACGCCGTGAAGGACATGTCCTCCACCGCCGCCCTGCTGATGTTCGCGATCATCTACTTCGGCCTGATGATCGACGTCGGCCTGTTCGACAAGCTCGTGACCCTCATCGTGCGCATCGCCGGGCACGATCCGGCCAAGGTCGTCGTGGGCACCATGATCCTCACCGCCCTGATCTCGCTGGACGGCGACGGCTCCACCACCTTCATCGTGGTCACCGCTGCCCTGCTGCCGGTCTACCAGCGCCTGGGCCTGAGCCCGGTGGTGCTGACCTGCGTGGCCGGCCTGACCAACGGCACCCTGAACATCGTCCCGTGGGGCGGACCCACCGCCCGTGCCGCCGCGGCCCTGAAGGTGGACGCCTCGGACATCTTCCTGCCCATGCTGCCCTCGCTGGGCATCGGCCTGCTGGTTGTCTTCGCCTTCGCCGTGCTGCTGGGCCGCTCCGAGCGCCGCCGCCTGGCCAAGATCGACCCGGAGCGCTGGGGCCGTGGCGCATCCGGCTCCGCCTCCCCGCGCACCGGCGGATCCCCGTCCACCGGCGGCACCTCACCCCAGGACGACGGCGGAAAGCTCGCCCTGCTCGAACGCGCCGAGGCCGAGGAAGCCGTCGCCGGCGGCCTGGCCGACACCGCGCTGGACCCGCACCGCGCGACCCTGCGCCCGAAGCTGTTCTGGTTCAACCTCGCATTGACCGTGGCCATTATGGTCCTGCTCGTCGTGAACATCGTGCCCCTGCCGTACCTGTTCATGGTCGGCAGCGCGATCGCCCTGGTGGTCAACTTCCCGAAGATCTCCGACCAGGCCAAGATGGTCGCCTCGCACTCCTCGTCGGTCATCGCCGTCGTGTCCATGGTGCTGGCCGCCGCCGTACTCACCGGGGTGCTCTCCGGCACCGGCATGGTCGATGCCATGGCCGCCTGGCTGGTCGACGTCATCCCCACGAGCATGGGCCCCTACATGGCCATCATCACCGGTTTGATCAGCATTCCGGCGACCTTCCTGATGAGCAACGACGCGTTCTACTTCGGCCTGCTGCCAGTGCTGACCGAGACCGGTGCGCACTTCGGCATCCCCGCCGTCGACATGGCACGCGCTTCAATCACCGGCCAGCCGGTGCACATGCAGTCCCCGCTGGTCCCGGCGATCCTGCTGCTGGTCTCGCTGGCCGGCGTGGACCTGGGCGAGCACCACAAGAAGGTCCTCTGGCGGGCCCTCGTGGTCGCGCTGGTCATGCTCGCCGTCGGCGTCGTCGTCGGCGCCATCGGCATCGGATAAGGAATCCCTGACACCTGAAAGGACCAGCACGATGACCGATTTCTACAGCACCACCGCCCCTGTGGCCGCCCGTGAGTTCGTGGTCGCCGAGTCGGCCGACGTCGACGCAGCCGGTGCCGCGATCGTCGTGGCCTGCCTGCCGGGCAACTCCGGCCAGGCGGTGCTCGAGGAGGCCGTGCGCGAATCGGTGTACCGCGGCTCCCGGTCCGTCCCGGCGGCGCTGCACGTGGTGAGCTACCGCTCGGATACCGCGGCGGCACCGGGCCAGTCGGAGAAGGCCGACGCCGATGCCATCGGAGCCCAGCTGGCCGAGGCCGGCATCGAGTACCGCGTCTACCGCGCCGGGACCGAACCGGCAGAGCAGCTGCTCGGGCTCATCGAGTCCACGGGGGCGGAACTGGTGGCCATCTCGGTGCGCCGGCGCTCCCCGATGATGAAGCTGTTCCTGGGCTCCGTGGCCCAGCAGCTCATCCTCGACGCGCCCTGCCCGGTGCTCACCGTCAAGTAGGCGCCAAGCAGGAGGACCTGCCCGGCATCGCAGGGCACGACGGCGGGACCACTCCGGTCCCGCATCCTCCTGGGCAAGACGCACGGCGATGGCCGGCGGAATGGCATCAGCCATCCCGCCGGCCATCGCCGGCTATTGAAGACTTTATGAAGATCCAATAAACCTCAATAAACTCCCAAATTCCCACAACCGCGCATGACTGCTCGCAGACTCCGGAGGCGACACCAACCAACGTTGCAGACAGACCACCCGACGTTCGAATCGGCATATCCGCAGGTCATGAAAGAATGGAGCAGGAGGAACCCCACCCATGGAATTCATGATCCTGGTAGTCGGCCTGCTGTTCGGCACCGTCATCGTCGCCGGCATCGGCGAGCGCATCCGACTGCCCTACCCGGTCCTCATGCTGGTCTTTTCCGCTGGGGTCGCCTACCTGCCGTTCATCCCGGAGATCCACATCAACCCGGAGATGATCCTCCCGCTCTTCCTGCCCCCGCTGCTGTACGCGGTCGCCCAGCGTTCCTCCTGGGCCGTGTTCCGCAACCGCTGGCGCTCCCTGGTCCTGTTGGCCGTCCTCCTGGTCGCCGTCACGGTCGGCATCGTCGCCGGGGTCACCTGGCTCATCGTGCCCGGCATCGGAATCCCCGCTGTTATCGCTCTCGGGGCGGTGGTCGCCCCACCGGACCCGGTGGCCGTGGAATCGGTGGCCGGACGCGTCAAGATGCCGCGCCGCCTGATCACCGTCCTGCAGACCGAGGGCTTGTTCAACGATGCCATCGCCATCGTCATCTTCCAAGCGGCCGTCGCCGCGGCCACCAGCGGCGGAAACGTCGGCTGGGACCTCGTTCCCCGCTTCCTGCTCGGTGCCGCCGGCGCCGTCCTCCTGGGGCTGGCCATGGCCTGGATGGTCGGCACCCTGAACCGCTTCGTCCCGAACATGGTGGCCCGCTCCGCGGCCACCCTGGTCGCCCCCTTCGCCGTGTACCTGCTGGCGGAGGAGATCCACTGTTCCGGGGTCGTCGCCGTCGTGGTCACTGCCCTGGAGCTCGGCCGCCGGGCCCGCCCGCAGGACTCCGAGGAGCGCATCACCCGTCAGGCCTTCTGGGACGTCGTCGAGCTGCTGACCACCGGTGTCGCGTTCGGGCTCGTGGGCATCGAAATGCGCTACGTGTTCGAGGACGAGGGAGCCGGAATCCTGGACTTCGTCCCGGGCATCATCGCCGTCTGCGCCGCCGTTCTCATCGTCCGGTTCCTGTGGATGATGGGGATCTACAAGATCGGCGGCACCGAGAACAACAGCGTCCCGGGTTCCCTGAAGGAAGTCCTCGTGCTGACGTGGTGCGGGATGCGCGGCCTGGCCACCCTGGCGCTGGCCCTGGCCCTGCCCACGACCATGGACTCGGGGGAACCGTTGCCGGGCCGGAACTTCATCATCTCCTGCGCCTGTGCGGTCCTGCTGGTGACGCTGGTCGGCCCGGGGCTGACGCTGCCGTCGCTGATGCGGCACCTCAAGTTGCCGAACAACCACACCGCCGAGGAGCGCAAGGAACGCGAACTGGCACGCCGCGCCCAGCGGGTGGCCCTGGAGACGATGCGTCGTTCGGCGGCCACGAAATCACTGCCCCCGGAGCGCCAGAAGGCGTTGGCGCGGCGAATGTCCAGCCTGCACGAGCTGCTGGAGCGGGACTTCGAGGACGACCCAGAGAAGATGTTGAAGGTCAAGAAGACCCTGGCCATCATGGACGGCGTGCAACGCGAGGCACTCGACGCGGCCCGCCGCGAGGTGTTGGCCATGCGCAGGGAGCCGGGCATGGACCCCGAGGCCGTGGACCGGGTGCTGCGCCGCCTGGACCTGCGCACGGTCACGCTCGACGGTTAGCGGCTACAGCGCATCGACGTAGTACCAGCGGCCGTCCTCGCGGACGAAGCGGCTGCGCTCGTGCTGCACCCCGCGCTCCCCGCCGGCCCGGTAGTGCGCGGCGAACTCCACGATGCCCGCGTCGTCGTAGGGGCCGCCGGCGACGGTGTCCACGATGTCCAGTCGACGCCAGGCCATGCCGGGATCCAGCTCGAGCGTGGACGGCCGGGTCGAGGGGTGCCAGCTCTCCAGCAGGTAGGCGGTGTCCGCCACGGCGAAGGCGCTGTAGCGCGAGCGCATGTGGGCCTCGGCCGTCACCGCACCGGTGCCGCCGGCGGCGCGGTCGGCGTGGACCTTCCCGCAGCAGTCCCGGAAGACCTCGCCGGAGAGACAGGGGCAGCGTGCCCCGCCGTCGTACTCGGGGAAGGCGGGACCGGAAGTGGATCTGGTGCTCACGCGCCGGTCCGGTGGTGCCGGTGGTGGGATGCGCTGCCGGGAGGCGCGGCCCTGGGCGCGGGCGCGGCGACAGCGGTCCCGGCTGCGGCGCTGTCGTCCCGGCGTTTGCGCAGCACCAGGCGGACCAGCCCGAAGGCCAGGCCGACGCCCAGGACGAAGGGCAGCGCGGACGTCGAGGCCGCACCGGTTCCGGGGGTTTGCCGTGGTTCCATGCCCCCAGCGTAGGCGCGCGGCGGCGCGCCGGACAGGACCGGTGGCCTGCATCACGCGGGGGCCGTGGCGGAGCCAAAGCCGGTAGACTGGTCCGGCAAGCTCGCGGAGCGCCTCCATCCCGGCGTGAGACGGCACCTCCGCTGGCGTTCAGACCCCACCTCGCGCACAGGAGACCCCCGGATGCCCCGCATCGTTGTTGACGTCATGCCCAAGCCAGAGATCCTCGACCCCCAGGGCAAGGCCATCGTCGGCGCACTGCCCCGCCTCGGCTTCGACGCCTTCTCCGGCGTCCGCCAGGGCAAGCGCTTCGAACTGACCGTCGACGGCGAGGTGACCGAGGAGATCCTGGCCCAGGCCCGCACTGCCGCCGAGACCCTGCTGTCCAACCCGGTGATCGAGGACGTCGTCAACGTCGAGGTCGTCGCCGAGGCATGAGCAGCAACGAGATTCCCCTGATCGGCGACTACAGCACGCCGGACACCGCACTCAGTGGCGCCCGCATCGGCGTCGTCTCCTTCCCCGGCACCCTGGATGACCGCGACGCCGCCCGCGCCGTGCGCCTGGCCGGCGCCGAGCCGGTGGCCCTGTGGCACGCCGACGACTCGCTGGGCGACGTCGATGCCGTGGTCATCCCCGGCGGGTTCTCCTACGGCGACTACCTGCGCGCCGGCGCCATCGCCCGGTTCGCCCCGATGATGTCCCGCATCGTCGACGCCGCGAACTCCGACGCGAAGCTTCCGGTGCTGGGCATCTGCAACGGCTTCCAGATCCTCACCGAGGCGCACCTGCTGCCCGGCTCGATGATCAAGAACGACCACCTGAAGTTCATCTGCCGCGACCAGGTGCTGCGCGTGGAGAACAACTCCACCTCCTGGACCAACCAGTACGGGATCGGCCAGGAGATCACGGTCGTGCTGAAGAACCAGGACGGCCAGTACGTCGCCGACGAGAAGACCCTCGACGCCCTCGAGGCCGAGGGCCAGGTGGCCCTGCGCTACGTCGGCTGGAACCCCAACGGCTCGCGCCGCGACATCGCCGGCATCACCAACGCCGCGGGCAACGTCGTCGGGCTCATGCCCCACCCCGAACACGCGGTCGAGGCCGGCTACGGCCCGACCACCGACGCCGGCACCCACACCGGCACCGACGGTCTGGGCTTCTTCGCCTCCGTCCTGAGCACCCTGGTGGGAGGCACCAAATGAGCCAGCAGTTCAACATCGACACCGTCGACAACGCCGCAGCCACCCCGGAGACGGAGCTGCCCTGGGCCGAGCTGGGCCTGAAGCAGAACGAGTATGACGACGTTGTGAAGGTCCTGGGGCGACGCCCGACCGCCGCGGAGATCGCCATGTACTCGGTCATGTGGTCCGAGCACTGCTCCTACAAGTCCTCCAAGAACCACCTGCGCCAGTTCGGCGAGAAGGTCACCGAGGAGATGCGCAAGGACATGCTGGTGGGCATCGGCGAAAACGCCGGCGTCACCAACCTCGGCGACGGCTGGGCCGTGACCTTCAAGATCGAATCGCACAATTCGCCGTCGTTCGTCGAGCCCTTCCAGGGTGCGGCGACCGGCATCGGCGGGATCGTGCGCGACATCATCTCCATGGGTGCCCGACCGGTCGCGGTGATGGATCCGCTGCGCTTCGGCGCCATCGACCACCCGGACACCGCCCGCGTCATGCACGGCGCGGTCGCCGGCATCGGCTCCTACGGCAACTCGCTGGGCCTGCCGAACATCGGCGGCGAAATGGTGTTCGACCCGGTGTACCAGGGCAACCCGCTGGTCAACGCGCTGGCCGTGGGCGTCATGCGCCACGAGGACATCCGCCTGGCCAACGCCTCCGGCAAGGGCAACAAGGTCGTCCTCTTCGGTGCACGCACCGGCGGCGACGGCATCGGCGGCGCCTCCGTGCTGGCCTCCGAGTCCTTCGACGCGACCAAGCCGTCCAAGCGCCCTGCAGTGCAGGTCGGGGACCCGTTCGCCGAGAAGGTGCTCATCGAGTGCTGCCTCGAGCTGTTCAAGGGCTCGCTCGTCGAGGGCATCCAGGACCTCGGGGCCGCCGGCATCTCCTGCGCCACGTCCGAGCTGGCCTCCAACGGCGACGGCGGCATGCAGGTCGAGCTGACCAACGTACTGCTGCGCGACCCGACGCTGACCCCGGGCGAGATCCTGATGTCCGAGTCGCAGGAACGCATGATGGCCGTCGTCTCCCCGGAGAACGCCGAGGCGTTCGAGGCCGTCATGGACAAGTGGGCCGTGGAGTACTCCTGGCTCGGCGAGGTCACCGACTCCGGCCGGCTGGTCATCACCTGGGACGGCGAGGTCATCGTCGACGTGGACCCGCGCACCGTCGCCCACGACGGACCGGTCTACGACCGCCCGTACGCCCGCCCGGACTGGCAGGACGCCCTGCAGGCCGACACGTTCAAGGCCTCCCCGGCCGGGGTCAACCTGCCCTCGCTCGGCGAGGAGCTCAAGGCCGCCGTGCTGGAACTGGTCGCGTCGCCGAACATGTGCGACAAGTCCTGGATCACCAACCAGTACGACCGCTACGTCGGCGGAAACACCGCCCTGGCCACCCCGGACGACGCGGGTGTCATCCGCGTCGACGAGAAGACGGGCCTCGGCGTCGCCCTGGCCACCGATGCCAACGGCCGCTACGCCTACCTGGACCCGTACCACGGCGCGCAGCTGGCCCTGGCCGAGGCGTTCCGCAACGTCGCCACCACCGGCGCCATCCCGATGGCTGTCTCCGACTGCCTGAACTTCGGCTCCCCCGAGGACCCGGACGTCATGTGGCAGCTGGCCGAGGCCATCCGCGGCCTCTCCGACGCCTGCATGGAGCTCGGGATCCCGGTCACCGGCGGCAACGTCTCGCTCTACAACCAGACCGGCACCACCCCGATCCACCCCTCCCCCGTGGTCGCGGTGCTCGGCAAGTTCGACGACGTCGCCCGCCGCACCCCCTCGGGTTGGCACTCCAGCGCCGACGGGCAGGCCCTCTACCTGCTGGGCACGACGGCGGATGAACTCGATGGCTCCGAGTTCGCCAACCTGCGCGGGCACCTGGGCGGGCTGCCTCCGAAGGTGGACCTGGCCGCGGAGAAGCTGCTGGGTGACCTGCTCATCAACGCCTCGCGCGACGGCATGATCGACTCCGCCCACGACCTCTCCGAGGGCGGCCTCGCCGCCGGGCTGGTGGAGATGGCCCTGCGCTACGGCGTGGGCGCCCGCGTGGCACTCGAGGACCTGTGCGAACGCGACGGCATCGACGTGTTCACCGCACTGTTCTCCGAGTCGCAGGCCCGCGCCGTCGTGGCCGTGCCGCGCTCGGAGGAGGTCCGCTTCAACGACATGACCAGCGCCCGCGGCTTCCCCGTAGTGCGCCTGGGCATCGTCGATGCGGCCTCGGACTCGCTCGAGGTCCAGGGCCAGTTCACCGCGACCATCGCCGAACTGCGCGAGGCCCACGAGGGCACCCTGCCGAAGTACTTCTAGCCCACCCGCCATGTGGCGGACGGCAGGCGCACGGCGCCGGAGCCTCCGGGTTCCGGCGCCGTTGCCGTTGCGCCGGGCCGACTCGGCCGTGGCGGCCCCGCTACGCCTCCCCGAAGAAGCCTGCCAGTGCGGCGGTCAGCGCCTCCGGGGCCTCCTCGGCCATGTGGTGGCCGGAATGGATGCCATGGCCACTGGCGTCCAGCGCCCACCCCCGCCGCCAGATCTCCAGCGGGTTGCCGTGCAGCTGCTCCAGGTCATCGCCCAGCGACCACAACAGCAGCAGCGGGGCCTCGATCTTCCGCCCGGCGGCGCGGTCCGCCTCCTCGTGCCGGCGGTCGATCGTCAGGCCGGCCCGGTAGTCCTCCACCATCGCCCGCACGACGTCCGGGTTGCGGGTCGCGCCCCGCCACTCCTCGTAGTTCTCCTGCCCCATCTGGTGGGCATCGCCGTCGTACCAGGCATCGGGGTCCGCATTGATCACCCGCTCGGGGATCTCCGGCTGCGCGAAGAAGAACCAATGCCACCAGGCGGTGGCGAAAGCCGCGTCGGTGCGTTCCAGGTGCTCCACGATGGGCAGGCAATCCAGCAGGGCCAGCCGGGTCAGCTTCCGGGGGTGGTCCATGGCGATCCGGTACGCCACATAGCTGCCCCGGTCGTGTCCGGCGACGGAGAACCTGCCGATGCCCAGCGCGTCCATCACGACCACGAGGTCGCGGGCCATGGCCCGTTTCGACGCCGGCGCGTGGTCCGCAGCCGGTGCGGGACCGCGCGAGGCACCATAGCCGCGCAGGTCGGGCACCACGACCCGGAACCCCAACTCCACCAGGGCCGGCGCGACCCGGTGCCAGGTGGCCCCGGTCCGCGGATGGCCGTGCAGCAGCAGGACGGCCTTGCCGCGTCCGGCATGGCGCACGTGGATGATGGCCTCGCCCACGTCGATGTCCTCGACCACGAAGTTCTCGAACATGCCCCCATCATCGACCCGAACTCGCCCCGGCTATACCCCGGCCGGGGTCCGCGACATTTTCGCGGGACGCGCGGCTTCCCCCGTACCTACACTGGCGACAACCACCGGCGTCACGGCTGGCACGAGGCGGGAAGGAGCCGCATGAGATTCGGCATCGAGGAGGAGTTCTTCGTCATCGATCCCGCCACGGGGCGCCCGGCTGCCTTGGACACTGCGGACCGGGAGGCGATGCTGCAGGCGACCGGCGGCGGCAGCGCGACCGTCCCCGAGTGGCTGCAATGCCAGGTCGAATCAGCAACCCCCATCTGCTCCACGGGCCCGGAGGCGCTGGCCTCCCTGACCGGGTACCGCCGTGCGCTGGGCGAGGCGGTCGCCCGGCTGGGCCTGTCGGCGGCGGCACTGGCCACCCCGCCGGACGTCCCCTCCGGGGAGGCGCCGATCAGTCCCGGGTCCCGCTACCGCGAGATCCACGACCTCGTGCCCGGCCTGGCCGCGGAGCAGTACATTTCCGGCCTGCACGTCCACCTGGAGATCCCGCACCGCGATGCCGGAGTCCGGATCCTGAACTACCTGCGCCAGTGGCTGCCGACCCTGACCGCGCTGGCCGCGAATTCGCCGCTGTGGCGGGGCCGGGACACCGGGTTCGCCAGCTGGCGCACCATCCGCTATCGGCAGTGGCTGCTGCAGGGCTTGCCCCCGCACTTCCACGACGGCCGCGACTATGATGCGCGCCTGGGCCGCCTGCTGGCCCTGCCCGAGATGCTCGACGCGAACCTCATCGGCTGGTCGGCCCGCCTGTCCGAGCGGTACCCGACCGTGGAAGTCCGCGCCCTGGACACCCAACTGCGGGCCGACGAATCGGTGCTCTTCGCCCTCATCCTGCGCGCCCTGGCGGCCGAGGCCCTGCACGGCCCGCCCGTGCCGGACGACATCGCCCCCGAACTGGCGGACATCGCCCCCTGGCATGCGTCCAGGTACGGCCTCACCGGCTCGCTCATCTCCCTGCCCTCCGGCGCCGTCGTTCCGGCCGAAGCCGTCGTCCACACCCTGCTCGAAACCATCCGCCCCCACCTGGAGGCCTCCGGGGATGCCGAGGACGTGGCCCGCGGCCTGACACATCTGCTGGCGGCCGGCAACGGCGCCCAGCGCCAGCGTGGCCTCTTCGCCACGGGCGGCACGGCAGCCGTGGCCGAGCATGCCGCCCGGGAACTGACCGCCGCCCGCCCCGCCACCACTGCCGCGTCCGGCACGGCACCACACCCGTAGCGGCGCACCCGTAGCGGCGCACTCGCTGCCGCTCCGGATCGCAAAGGGTTGTCGGGCCCCACCGGCGTCGGATAGGTTGCGAGCGAACCCACGTCGGAGGGATCGGTATGGACGCCGAGATCACGTTGCACGTCGATGGCCACGAGCACACGCTCACCGTGGACACCCGCACCACCCTGCTGGACGCCCTGCGCGACCGGCTGGGCAACACGTCGCCGAAGAAGGGGTGCGACCACGGCCAATGCGGGGCCTGCACCGTCCTGCTGGAGGGCCGGCGGATCAATTCCTGCCTCGCCTTGGCCGTCGCGCACGACGGCGCCAGCCTCACCACCGCAGCCGGCCTGGCCGACGAGTCGGACCTGCACCCCATGCAGCAGGCGTTCCTGGACCAGGACGGCTTCCAGTGCGGCTACTGCACCCCGGGCCAGATCTGCTCGGCCGTGGGCATGCTGCAGGAGGCCAACGCCGGACACCCCAGCGCGGTCAGCCCGCCCGACGTGCTGGCAGACGGTCCCACCGGCACCCCGCTCGACGACGACGAGATCCGCGAACGGATGAGCGGCAACCTGTGCCGTTGCGGTGCCTACGTGAACATCGTCGCGGCGATCCGCCAGGCCCAATCCGGAAGCAGCCCGTCCGGAACCGCCACCACCGGGACGGCATCATGAAGCCCTTCGAGTACGAACGCGCCACCGACCAGGCCGAAGCAGTCGCCACGGCGGCCTCCCCCGGAACGCGCTACCTCGCCGGCGGCACGAACCTTGTGGACCACCTGAAGTTGGGCATCGAGTTGCCCGACCGCCTGCTCGACATCACGCACCTGCCGCTCGACGGGATCGAGGACCTGCCGGACGGCGGCCTGCGCCTGGGCGCGATGGTGCGCAACAGCGACCTCGCGGCCCATCCGCGGGTCCGCGGCCGCTACCCGGTCCTGTCGCAGGCCCTGCTTTCCGGCGCCTCCGGCCAGTTGCGCAACGCGGCGACCACCGGCGGGAACCTGCTCCAGCGAACCCGCTGCGTCTACTTCCAGGACGTCACCACCCCCTGCAACAAGCGCGCACCCGGCAGCGGCTGTTCCGCACTGGAGGGCTACACCCGCTACCACGCGATCCTCGGTGCCTCCGACGAGTGCGTGGCCGTCAACCCCTCGGACATGTCCGTCGCACTGGCCGCACTGGACGCCCGCGTCATCGTGCTCGGCACCGACGGCGAGCACGGCATCGACCTCACCGCCTTCCACCGGCTGCCCGGCGACGAGCCAGACCGCGATACCGTCCTGGGACCCGGCGAACTGATCACCGCCGTCGACCTCCCCGCCCTGCCGCCCGGCGCCCGCACCGCGTACCGCAAGGTGCGCGACCGGGCCTCCTACGCTTTCGCCCTCGTGTCGGTCGCCGCCGTCATCGAGTTGGAGGACGACGGCGGATCGGGCACCGACGGCGCGCCACCCACCTTCGGCACGGTGCGGCTCGCCCTCGGCGGCGTCGCCCACAAGCCGTGGCGGGCCACCCTCGCCGAGGAGGCGTTGCGCGGTGCCGCGGCCACCGAGGAGAACATCCGCGCCGCACTCGACGCCGAACTCAAACGGGCCGTCCCGTTGCGGGACAACGCCTTCAAGATCCCCATGGCCCGCAACACGGCCACGTCGGTGCTGCGGGACCTGGCGACCGACGCGGCACCCGAGAACCGCGAGGACCCCGAGGACAGGAAGCAGCCATGACCGTCCAGCACAGCGGCGCCGCCGGGCAGGACCTGCAGCGCATCGACGGCGAGGCCAAGGTCCGGGGCCTGGCACCCTACGCCTACGAACAACCGGTGGACAACCCGCTCTACCTGCACCCCGTGCAGGCCACCATCTCGCGGGGCCGTGTCGAGACCATCGACACCACCCAGGCCCTGGCCGTCACCGGGGTCGCCGCCGTCGTGACCCACCTGGATGCCCCGCGGCTGGCCAGCACCGAGGACGCCGAACTGGCGGTGCTGCAATCGCCCGCCGTCGGCTTCCGGGGCCAGTTCATTGCAGCGGTCCTCGCCGAGACGCCCGAGGCGGCACGCCATGCTGCCAGCCTGGTCCGCGTCGAGTACGCAACCGAGCCTCACGAGGCCGAGCTGCGTGCGGACCGGGACGACCTCTATGCCCCCGAGCAGGTCAACGCCGGATTCCCCACCGATACCCGCACTGGCGACCCCGAGGCCGCCCTCGAGACGGCGGCCGTCGTCATCGACCAGACCTACACGACCCCGTACGAGCACAACAACCCGATGGAGCCGCACACCACGGTGGCGCAATGGGACGGCGACCAGCTGACCCTGCACGACTCCACCCAGGGCGTCTACTCGGTCCGGCAGACCCTCGCCCCGGTCTTCGGGATCGCGCCCGAGGACATCCGGGTCATCGCCCCGCACGTCGGCGGCGGGTTCGGGTCCAAGGGCGTGCCGCACGCCCACGTCGTGCTCACCTCCCTGGCCGCCAAATGCAGCCGCGGCCGGCCGGTCAAGTACGCGCTGACCCGGCAGCAGATGTTCTTCCTCGCCGGCTACCGCACCCCCACCATCCAGCACGTGCGGCTGGGGGCCGACGCGGACGGCCGGTTGACCGGCATCATCCAGGACGTCGTCGAGCAGACCTCACGGATCAAGGAGTTCGCCGAGCAGACCGCCGTCCCGGCCCGGATGATGTACGCGGCGGAGCACCGCGCCACCACCCACCGGGTCGCCAAGCTCGACGTCCCGGTCCCCTCGTGGATGCGCGCACCGGGTGAATGCCCTGGCATGTTCGGCCCCGAGGTCGCGATGGACGAGCTCGCCGAGGCGTGCGGGATCGACCCGATCGAGCTGCGGGTGCGCAACGAGCCGGACACGGACCCGGAGACCGGCAAGCCGTTCGCCAGCCGCCACCTCATCGAGTGCCTGCATGACGGGGCACGCCGGTTCGGCTGGTCGGACCGGCCGACGACGCCGGGCTCGCTGCTGGTCGACGGCTGGCTGACCGGCATGGGCGTGGCCAGCTCCACCTATCCGGCTCGGCGGCAGCCCGGGAACACCGCCCGCATCCGCTTCGAGGGGTCGGGGCGCTACACAGTGCAGATCGGCGCCGTCGACATCGGCACGGGTGCCTGGACCGCGTTGACGCAAATCGCCGCGGAGGCATTGGACTGCGCGGCGGCCGAGATCGACCTGCAGATCGGCGACACGGCCTTCCCGACGGCGACCGTGGCCGGCGGGTCCACCGGCACCACCAGTTGGGGCGCTGCCATCATCTCCGCAGCCCAGGCGTTCCACGACCAGCATGGCGACCAGCCCGAGCCCGGAGCCGAGGCAGAGGGCAACGCCGGGGCCAACCCGGCCGCGGAGAAGTACGCCCTGCACTCCTTCGGTGCCCAGTTCGCCGAGGTCCAGGTGCATCCCGACACCGGCGAGATCCGGGTCTCGCGCCTGCTGGGCGTCTTCTCTGCCGGTCGGATCATCAACCCGCGCACGGCCCGTTCGCAGTTCCTGGGCGGGATGACGATGGGCCTGGGCATGGCCCTGCATGAGGACAGCGTCATGGACCCGCGGTTCGGGATGATCGTCAACCACGACCTCGCCGAGTACCACATTCCCACCAACGCCGACATCCGCTCGATGGAGGCGTTCTGGCGGGACGAGGTCGACGAGCATGCCGGGGCCCTGGGCGCCCGCGGAATCGGGGAGATCGGCATCGTGGGAACGGCCGCGGCCATCGCCAACGCCGCCTACAACGCCACGGGCATCCGGGTCCGTGACCTGCCTCTGACCGCCGATAAGTTCCTGCGCTGATCGCACTCCCACGCCCCGGCCCGGCGCCTGCAGGGAAGGCTGGATGGCGTCAGTGAATGGGCCCGGCCACCCGGCTCAGTGGCTGCGGGGCGTCCTTGCCGTAGCGGGAGGCGAGGATCTCGGCCACGATCGACACCGCGACCTCCTGCGGGGTGGAGGCCCCGACGTCGAGCCCGATCGGCGAGCGCAGCCGCGCCAGCTGTTCCGGGGTGGTGCCCGCCTCGAGCAGGGCGGCCCGGCGTTGACGGTCGCTCGAGCGCGAGCCCATGGCCCCGACATAGGCGACCCCGAGCCCGAGGGCCGCGTGAAGCACCGGGATGTCGAACTTGGGGTCGTGGGTCAGCACGCACACCACGGTCCGCGGGTCGATCGGGCCGGCGGCCCGCAGGTCCTCCAGGTAGGCGTGCGGCCACTGCACGATGACCTCGTCGGCCTGGGAGAACGCCGACGGATCGGCGAAGACGGCCCGGGCGTCGACGAGCGTGGTCCGGTACCCCAGGGGCTTGGCCGTCTCCAGCAGGGCGGCGGCGAAGTCGTTGGCGCCGAAGACCAGCAGCGGGGGCGCCGGCAGCCGGCTTTCCACGAACAACTCGGCGGGTTCGCCCTGCCTTCCCGCTCCCGCCGGCGCCACGCGGATCACCCCGGTATGTCCGGCGCGGACCAGCGGCTCGAGCTGGGACGCTGCGCTGCGGGCCATTCCCTCGTCCCCCAGCACGGCCAGCAGCTCGGTGGCGATCGAGGACGCCTCGAAGCCCAGCGGATCCGCAACGAGAATCGGCGGCCCGCCCATTCCGTCGATCCGCCGGACCAGGGCGCACCCGTCGGCAACACGGACTGTCCCCGTCCGGTCCGGCAAACCGAGGTCGCCTGGCCCCAGCGGCTGGATCAGCACCTCGAGGCTTCCGCCGCACATCAGGCCCACCGCGAACGCGTCGTCGGCGCTGTAGCCGAAGTGCTCCCGACGGGGCACGCCGTCGGCCATGGCCTCGGTGCAGGCTTCGAGCACGGCGCCCTCGACGCATCCGCCGGAGAGGCTGCCCCGCACCTCCCCGCCGACGGTGACCAGCATGGAGGTCCCCACGGGCCGCGGTACCGAACCCGAGGACCCGACGATCGTGGCCAAGGCACAGGCTTGCCCCATTGGCCCCTCGCCCAGCAACGCCTCCAGGTCGGGCAGCAGGTCGAGCATCAGAGTTCCCGCCACTGGTTGTCGGGCAGGTGCGACCCGGCCTGCGGGCCCATCTGCAGCATGCCACCGTCGACCGGCCACGATGCCCCGGTCACGTACGACGCGGCCGGCGAGGCGAGGAAGGCGATCACCGCGGCGACCTCGCGGGCATCGCCGGGCCGCCCGAGTGGGACCCCGGGCCGCTCGATGCCGCGCGGATCCCGGTCCTCCTGGCCGGTCATGGGCGTGGCGATCTCACCGGGGGCCACGGCATTGGCGGTAATGCCGTACGCGCCGAGTTCCAGTGCCATGGTCTTGATGAGCCCACCGAGCCCGTGCTTCGCCGCGTCGTAGGCGCTGGAGCCGACCCGCGGCTGGTGCTCGTGCACGCTGGTCACCGCGATGATCCGCCCGCCCCGGCCCGCGGAGACCATGCGCCGCGCGGCGCGCTGCAGGCACACGAACGCCCCGTCCAGGTCCGTGGCCACGACCTCCCGCCATCGGTCGTAGCCCATGTCCAGGAACGGCACCTTCGCCCCGGCGCCCGAGTTGTTCACGAACACGTCCACGCCGCCGAGTTCCTCGGCGAGCGCATCGACCGCGTCGCCACAGTCGGGCACCCGTGTGGTGTCCAAATGCACGACGGCGGCACGTTGCCCGAGTGCCCTGACCTCCTCGGCGGTCTCCTCCGCTCCCGTCTTGTCGGCGTGCCAGGTGATGCCGACATCCAGGCCTGCTGCGGCGAGGGCGACGGCGGTGGCGCGGCCGATGCCCGAATCGGAACCGGTGACGATCGCCGTGCGCGGGGTGAAAGCATCCATGGCACCAGTCTGGCGCGCCGACCGCGGGCCGTCACCCCTTCGGGGAGGTGCCCCGACCACCACGCGAAGCCGGTCCGTCAGACGCCGCCCCCATCGGCGAGCCCGGCCGCCGAGCGCAGGTAGCCGCGGGTGATGAACATCTGCGTCCGTTCGGTCACGGGGGCGGCGGCGCGCATCACCACGTTCGCGGGACGCGAGTAGGCCAGGAGCTCGAACCAGACCGAGCCGTCGCCCTCCAGTACCGCGGTGAACGACTCCTCCCCGGCCACTGGATGACCGGCCAGGGTCCCGTAGCCGAACCCGGCCCGGCGTGGCCCAGCACCATCCGGTTCCACGGACCAGAGGACCCGGCACGGCGCGGGGATGCGCACCGGCCCGATGCCCATCCTGGAAACCACTCGGATCCCTGGGGCGGCCCGTGGGGTATTGGACGGAACGTCGAGTCCGGCCCCGCGATGCAGCTCCCAGGCCAGGATCCCGTCGGCCAGCCGCCGGAAGTCTCCCTCACCCGTCCCGGCACGGACCCTCCGCCGGACGGTCCGGTAGCCACCGGGAGCGTGGCCGAGCTTCGTCAGCCCGGGGTCGGGATAGGTCAGGTCCGCGGGCTGGCCGATCCGGGCCAGACGGCGCAGGGCCGCCATCTCGCTGGGTTCGTGTTTCCCCAAGACGGTCCCGACGACGGCGAGCGTCGTTCGGGCGCCGAGCCGCGTGGGGATGTGCAGCCTCCGGCTTCCCGGCAGGTCGACCCCCGGTGCCCGCAGGCCCAGTAGTTCCCGGTAGCGGGCCGGGAGCGAGTCGACGACGGCGGCGAAAAGCAATCGGTAGCCGGGCAGCAGCAGCGGG
Organism: Arthrobacter sp. JSM 101049; assembly: GCF_041679245.1. NCBI lineage: Bacteria > Bacillati > Actinomycetota > Actinomycetes > Micrococcales > Micrococcaceae > Arthrobacter > Arthrobacter sp. JSM 101049. Next base: position 435,218 of record NZ_JBGFFC010000003.1, read on the forward strand.
TCCAGGGGCGGGTTCTTGAGGAAGGAGACGACCTCGTCCACGCGGGGTCCGCCCGCGAGCTGCCCGCCGGCGTCGTACTCCTGCAACTGTGCCCGCAGGTCGGCATCTGTGCGGGGCGGGTCGGCCACGCCCATCAGCTCCCCGGCGATGGCCCATTGGCGGACGTAGGAGTCGGCACCGCCGAGCCGGGCGGGGACCGGCCCGCTGAACGCCTCGTACGAACGCAGGAACGCATCGGTGAAGGCCAGGTGGACCCATGCGGCCAGTCCGGGATCGTTGGCGGAGTAGTTGCTCGTTTTCCCGTGGGCGTCGGTGTAGCTGCCGACGACCGGTTCGTGCAGGTGCCTGACATAGCTGCACGCGGTCCGGGCTGCGGCGGTGTCGCCGTAGGTGACCGTGAAGATCCAGCGGATGGTGCCGGCCAGCCGGCCCAACGGGTCCTCGCGGTAGTTCGAATGCTCCACCACCCCGGCGAGCGCCCCGGGATGCAGCGCCTGGACGAGCAGGGCACGGATGCCCGCGGCGATCGGTGTCATGCCCCCGTGGATGGTCCACACCGGCGAACCCGGTGCGAAGTAACCGGCGTCGTCGCCCTGGTCCAGGGCATCTTCCCATGCAGGGACGCCTTCGGCCTGCCCGGCAAAGGTGAGTCTGAGCCGGGTGCGCAGGGGTGAAAGGACGTCCATGCCCGAGAGCCTACGCCGGTCCGCTGGCTGTCGACTGGCGGTCCAGGAGGAGGGCGACGACGATTCCGACGACGAACCACACCAGGCCCACGATCAGTGCCAGGTGCGTGGCGGACGCCAGCACGACGGCCAGCAACACGGCCCCCACCGCCGGGATCACCCCGTGCAGGAACCAGGTTCCGCGCACGGCGGCCTTCTGCCTGACCAGGTAGTAGCCGATCACCGAGACGTGCAGCAGGATGAACGCCGTCAGCGCCCCGACATTGACGATCGAACTGAGGATGTCCAGGCCATCGGCACGGGTGGCGGCCCACACGGCAACGACGATGTTGCCGCCGGCGGTGATCAGGATGCTGCGCGTGGGCACCCCCGTCCGCTCCGAGACCCGGGCCAACGCGTACGGCAGGCGGCGCTCACGGGCCATGTCCATGATGATGCGGCTGCCGGCCCCTTGGCCGACCATGGCGGCGAACGCGGCACCGGCGGCCTTGGACAGCGCGAGCAGCCAGTGCAGCCACTCGCCGATGCCCTCCTGCACCGCCGTGTAGTAGGCGGCCCCTTCCAGCGATGGATCGGCAGCCAGCTCGGCGGGCGTCGTCGTGGACAGCAGCGCACCCACGTACGTCTGCGCCACGAACAGCACCCCGGCGACGACCAGGCACAGCAGCGTGGCCCGCCCGACGAGCCGCGCCGTTCCCTTGGTCTCTTCTGCGAACGTGGCCAGCGCGTCGAAGCCGAGGAAGGACAGCACCGCGACGGACACGGCGGCGAGCACCGCGGCGAGGGAGAACCCGCTGACGCCGGTGAACGGGCTCAGCCACGGCCGCGTGGCACCCTCGATGGCCAGGACGTAGACGCCGCACACCAGCACGACCAGCAGGACCGCAACTTCCAGGAGCACGACGGCGGTGATCACCTTGGACGCCACCTTCACCCCGGCCAGGTTCAGGGCGGTGGTCGCCATCACCGCGACGGCGACGAACACCCAGATCGGGATGGAGGGGAACAACGAGTTCAAGGCGATCCCGGTGAACATGTAGGCCACCGACGGGATCAGCAGGTAGTCCAGCAGGATCATCCAGCCGGACACATACCCAGCCCGAGGGCCGATGCCCTCCCCGGCGTAGGCGAAGACCGACCCGGCGCGCGGGATTTCGCGTGACATGCGCATGTAGCTGGAGGCGGTGAACGCCATGACCAGGGTGGCGACGACGTAGACCGTGGCCACCGCTCCCCCGGACTTGGCATCCAGGGTGCCGAAGATCCCGACCGCAGCGGCCGGACCAATGAAGACCAGACCGAAGAAGACCAGCTGGCCCAGCGAGATGCTGCGCTTCAGTGAACCGTTGGTCGGTGCGGGGGTCGACGCGTTGGAGGTCATGGGGTAATTGTGTCGCAGATGCCCTCGGCCTTATCAAGGTAGATCTCCGTACAGGGAAAACACCTGCCCTCGGCACAGTCCAGCCGAACCCTTGGTCGTTATTAGTTCAACCGATCAAATTGGGGCGGCAGTGCCCCACTCGAGGGCAGTTTTAGAGGCGGTCCACGGTCTAATGCAGCATTACCAGTATTTTCGTATCGCGCCTCGGATCAACAACAGCTTCTCCCCGTCCAGTCATCCGTGTTTCGTCTGCGAAGATATAGAAGAAGTCGTCGAAAGGAGGGGACCGTGGCAAGGGCAGACCTGCTTCTAGCGCTGGTTCGAAGCGGAGCTGGGCAAGACGATCTTGCGTTTCGTCGAGCCGCTGAAGCGCTCATCGCAGAAGAGGAAGCAAAGAAACACGGTGTCCTTGCGAATCAGTTGACGGATGCGCTCACTCGTCGGCGAAGCGGCACTAACGTAACGTCCCTCGCTCGTTCCCAAGATGTAGAGGGTTTGATCCATGAACGAGAACCAGAACGTCGTTTGGCAGATCTAGTCTTGCCGTCGTTGGTCCGGCAGCAATGTTCCGATCTCCTCGAGGAACATTACAGGCGGGACCTTCTTAGGAGCCACGGCGTGGAACCGCGTCATCGCCTCTTATTTGTGGGCCCACCTGGAGGCGGAAAAACATCACTTGCGGAAGCTATCGCCACAGAACTGGCGGTTCCACTCTTGACCGTCCGCTATGAGGGCCTGATTGGAAGCTTCCTAGGCGAAACTGCTTCCCGGATGGATACTCTCTTCTCTGCCGTACGAACCCGACCTTGTGTTCTCTTCTTTGACGAATTCGATGCTGTCGCAAAGGAACGAGGGGATACGCACGAAACCGGTGAAATAAAGCGGGTTGTGAGCTCGCTACTCCTTCAAATTGATAAGTTGCCAAGCCACGTCATAGTAGTCGCGGCCACGAATCACTCTGAGTTGTTGGATCGAGCCGTGTGGCGGCGGATGCAGATTCGGATGGAACTGCCGCATCCAACTAGGTCCGGAAAAATGGAGTGGCTTGCGGCATGGTCCTCCCGTCGAGGAGTGAACTTCGGGCTATCGGTGAGGACCATAGCCGAACGATTGCAATCCGTGAGTTACGCCGAACTCGAAGAATTCGCACGGGATGTCCACCGGCGAAGTATCTTAGACGGCGTTGATTCAGACATCAGCGCCATCACTCAGAAGCTTCTTGGACAGTGGCAAAAACGCGCGGGGAGTGATGACTCGTGAACGCGACCACTTCAGAACCGTCCCCCCAACGCCCTGTCCTATTCGGCGCAGTAAGTCCGGTGCGTTCTATACAACTTCCCCGTGGAGGTAAACCAAAGGTCAATTTCAACAACTCTTCGGCGCGCGTTGCCCGCCTTGACGACGGCTTCGAAAACGCCTTCAGTGACTTCCAGGAGCAAGTCGCACTGTCGACTTCCATCCAAGCTGCCGATCCGCAGCTGGTCCTTGTGTTCGAAGCTATAGACGAAAGAACGGACTTAAGCGGTGTCGCTCAACGCTTAGGGTTCGAGGTCCTGAACGAATCGGAAGGGTCGATGGACCCTACCGAGGACTTCACGCTTATATCGGAGGCACCGAAGGACCTCAAAATCACGACTTGTCTACACGCTGTTTGCCTCAGCGAGTTCGCAATGTCCCGGCTATTGCAACTTTGGCGGACATGGAAGCGAACCGGACGCGTCCCCCATGGCTATGGAAAGCTAAAGGACTTGTTCGGTCATCTAAAAGATGTTCACACTTGGGGTCCTGAAGACCGGCTCAAGACGATGAATTGGGAAGAATATTTCGCCGGCCGAATTCCGGGCCAGTTGCACACCATTGAAATCGAGCTTTGGTATCGGCAGTCCAGCAGTCTTCGACAGAAGGCCCAAATCGAAGTCGAAAAGCTGATCACAGACGCAAACGGAACGCTACTCACTTCTTCAACAATTGCTGCCGTGGGCTACCATGCGGTGAAGTGTCAGGTAGGAGACGACATAGTAAGTAGGCTCGCTCAAGGCCAGTTTGAACATGTCAAAGTGGTTCGATCCTCCAACGTGATGTATCTAAGACTCGCGGGCCAAAGCGTACCTTTGTCCTCGCCAGGCGTTGAAGCCCCCGAAACTAGCGAACCCCTCCCAGCCGGCGCACCTGTCGTTTGCTTACTCGATGGGGTACCTGCAGCTAACCATCACCTATTGGCGGACCGCGTCTATATTCATGATCCCGATGACCTCTCTGCAGATTCTGCGAGCACTCTGGAAGACAGAAAGCACGGGACATGGATGGCCTCGGCAATCATATGGGGCGATCGGAGTAAACCGGGTCCTGCCTTAAGTCGCCCCATACTTGCCCGTCCAATACTTACTCCAGCTTCAGATACCCAAGGTCGAATCGAAGAAATCAGAGCAGACGAGCTTACTCCGGATCTCATGGAAAGGATCTTCTTTGAGCTCTTTGAAGGTACCGAAGAAGAGCCACCAGTAGCGCCAGAAGTAGTCATTGTAAATCTTTCCGTAGGCGACCCCACGACACCGTTCGACTCTGTTCTCTCCTCATGGGCGCGTACGCTCGATTGGTTGAGCTACAGGTATGGGGTGTTGATCGTTGTTTCCGCCGGCAACTACCCCTCTTTGCCAGCGCATGCGAATGACTCTTCGTCCATCCAGCAACTTACCGGCCTGGCCCGAAGAGAGGCCATCCTGGCATCGCAGCAGGCGGATCAAGCGAATCGAAGGCTGCTATCTCCAGGAGAAGCGATAAATGCTCTGACTGTCGGCGCCATCCATGATGACTCTTCCGAGGGACAACCTCTCGGATATCGCTTTGACCCTAGCGACGGACTGCCGAGCGTCAGTCCTGTCACTGCGCTCGGAGGTGGGTACAGGCGAAGCATGAAGCCGGAACTGGCCGCACCGGGCGGCAAGGTCCACTTCAAGGCACCACCCATGGCGGTCGGTACCCTATCAATCGCAAACGCTTCGACTACGGGCCCCGGGATTAAGGTTGCCACTTCGTCGGCAGGACAGGAAGCCTTCACAAGTGGTACCAGCCCTGCAGCCGCTCTCGTGACACGTGGAGCCGCGCGGATTCACGATGTACTCGACGAAATTACGGAAGGCGTCACACTCACTCGCCATCAGCGCTCAGTTGCAATAAAGGCACTACTGGCACATGGTGCGCGCCATCCAGATGGCCTGCATAGCGAATCGCTAGCCCTGCGAAGTGCAATTGGTTTCGGTAGCGTGGAACGAGACTATTCGCTTGGGTGCTCCTCAAACGAAGCCGTCATTCTGTATTTGGGCACGCTCGGCGCTGCTGAGGAACAAGAACTCCTCTTGCCTCTTCCTAACGGTCTCAATGTCCGCGAAACGAAGCGAATCTCGGCCACGCTTGGTTGGCTAAGCCCGATTAATTGGAGACACCGTCAGTACCGGAAAGCAGCCCTTAATTTCACGAAGCCGAAGGGAGGGCCGGTACTCAGTACACCAGTTGACTTGTCTGACGACGACGCAAAACGCGGTAGTGGTACGGTCAAGCACCTGCTTTGGGAAACTGAGAAGGCGTTCGGTACCGGTCACGGATCTAACATCTCTCTTAGAGTGAAATGCGTTGAACAGGCCGGTGGCCTTGATGGAGAACGAATTCCATATGCGGTCGCACTTTCACTTTGGGTTTCGCCGACAATCAATGTCGACGTTTATGCCGAAGTCAGAGATCAGATTCAACCCTCGATCGCGGTCCGTCCTCGTCTCTGAGCGAGTACTTACACAGGTCGAGGCAAAACTGTGGAGCTCGAAGGCTACCGTTTGCAGAATGGAACGGCCTGCACAGCGCGCGAAGATTGGGGCTTATGTGTCTAACGCTGCAGACCGTTCGAAATCTGGCTGAACCCAGAGTCTTTGTAGTTGAGCATCAATTTGGTCGCAATGGCATCATGGGCTCATGAGCGAAAACGAGAACCCCAACGCCCGGTCCATCGAACTATCCCGTGTTGCCACCGGCCACTACACCGCCCGCAATGCCGCCGGTGCGGAGATCGAATTCGGGCAGGGCGAGGGGCTGCTTTCCCCCGTCGAGCTGCTGCTGGCGGCCATCGCCGGGTGTTCATCAATCGACGTCGACACTGCCACCTCGCGCAGCGCCGAGCCGACGAAATTCTCGGTGACGGCATCCGGCAACAAGGTCGTCGATGATATCGGGGCCAACCGGATGGACGATCTGAACCTCTCGTTCAACCTCGCCTTCGCGGACGACGCCGACGGGCGGAAAGCGGCCAGCATGGTGGAGCGTCTCGTCGCCCTGTCGCACGACAAGTACTGCACGGTCTCCCGCACTGTCGAGCACGGCACACCGGTCGCGAGCAGCGTCGCCGTCGCGACCGGCGACGAAGGCTAGGAGCCGACCTGGAGTTCACCCATCCGGTCCCAACCTTCGCCGTCGACCTGGCGGCTGACGATCTGCGGGGTTTCGGCCAAGGTGGGGCGCATCGCCTCGAGGCCTGCGGCGAAATGGTCACTGGAGACGTGGGCTTCCCCTGAGCCGTCCTTGAAGGCCTCGACGAGCACGAACTCGTTGGCGGCCTCGACGCTGCGAGACCACTCGAACCAGAGGTTGCCCTCCTCGGCGCGGGTGGCCTCGGTGAAGGGCCGGGTGATCTCGATGAACGAGTCGATGTATTCGGGCTTGACCTTGTACTTCACGACGATGAAAATCATGCTTCCACCCTATCCGCGGGCCAGGCCCTTCCACCCGAGGCGTTCGCGGTCGGTCCTCGGCAGCGACTCGACGACCAGATCGTAGGAGTCCTCGATGAGGTCGCGCACCGTGGCGCCATCCAGCGAGCCGGAGCAGAGCACGGTATTCCAGTGCTTCTTGCTCATGTGGTAGCCCGGCGTGATCTCCGGGTGGGCCGCCCGCAGCTGCTCGGCGAGGACCGGTTCGCATTTCAGGTTCGCCCGCGCCGGGTCGGAGTCGTCCCAGAGAAGGGCGAACATCTTCGTCGCGCCGCCGGGTCGTCCGGACACCTTGAAGACCGTGGCGTCGGGGCCGAACGGGTGGTCCTCGAAGGCACCCGCCAATTGCAGGCAGGCGGCGCGGAAGCTCTCGTGGTCCATACCCGGCATCCTACGCGGGGCGACGCCGGCACCCGAGGGGCACCGGCGTCGATCCTGGTCCTGGTTGAGGCGAGTTGTCTACTTGACGGCCCCCATGGACAGGCCGCGGACGAGCTGCTTCTGCGCCAGCCAACCGGCGAGGACCACGGGCAGCGACGCGAGCACGGAGGCCGCGGAGAGCTGGGCAAGGAACAGGCCCTCGCTGGTCATCTGCGACATGAGGAACACCGGCACGGTGGCGGCCTTGGCGGCGGTGAGGTTCAGGGCGAAGAAGAACTCGTTCCAGGAGAAGATCACGCAGATCAGGGCGGTTGCCGCGATGCCCGGGGTGACCATGGGGATCAGCACCGAGCGCAGCGTCTTGATCAGGCCGGCGCCGTCCATGGACGCCGCCTCGAGCACCTCGCCGGGGACTTCCTGGAAGAACGAGCGCATCATCCACACCGCGATCGGCAGGTTCATCGCCGTGTAGAGGATGACCAGCGTCCAGATGCTGTCCAGCGCCCGCAGCTGCCCGGAGATCACGTAGATCGGCATGATCACCGCGACGACGGGGAGCATCTTGGTGGAGATGAAGAAGAACAGCACGTCGTTGGTCCTTTTCACCGGCCGGATGCTCAGCGCGTACGACGCCGGGATGGCCAGGAGGATGACCAGCAGGGTCGAGACGCCGGTGGCGATGAGGGAGTTCAGGAAGTACGGACCGGCGTCGGAGGAGATGACCGCCTTGTACTGGTCGAGAGTCGGCTCGAAGAAGAAGGCCGGCGGGTTTGAGGCAGCGACGTTCTCCTGCTTGAAGGACGTCATGACCATCCAGGCGACCGGGGCGAAGAAGATCAGCGCCAGGACCCAGGTCAGGGTGGTCAGCGCTCCCCCGCTGAAGACCCCCTTGCGCCGGGGCTTCTCCACGGAGGCGCGTACCGTCGTCGTGCGCTGGCGTTCCGGGTCGAGGGTCGTGGTGCTCATGCCTGCTCCTTGTCGTCGAAGCTGCGGAAGATCACGCGCAGCGCGAAGGTGGCGATGATGATGGTCGCGATGACCACGATGACGCCCATGGCTGCGGCCTGGCCGATGTCGAAGCCCAGGAACGCGCGCTGGTAGATGTAGAAGGGGAGGTTCGCACTGGCGGTTCCGGGCCCGCCGGCGGTCATCAGGTAGATCTGGTCGAAGGTGTTAACCACGTAGATGGAACCGAGCAGCACTGCCAGTTCGATGTAGCGGCGCAGCTGGGGCAGCGTGACCAGGGTGAAGGTCTTCCACCAGCCGGCCCCGTCGAGTGCGGCGGCCTCGCGCACGTCTTTGGGCTGGGCCTGCAGCCCGGCGAGGATCAGCAGCATCATGAACGGCGTCCATTGCCACACGAGGGCGATGATGACCGAGAGCAGCGGAGCCGAGGAGGTGAAGTTGATCGGGTCGATCCCGACCAGTCCGATCACCCAGTTGACCATCCCGTAGCTGGGGTTGAGCATCGAGACGCTCCACAGCATCGAGGAGGCGACCGGCATGATCAGGAACGGGGTGATCAGCAGGGTGCGCACGATCCCTCGGCCCAGGAACTCCCGGTCCAGCAGGACCGCGAAGAGCGTGCCGAGGACCAGTGCGACGGCGACGCAGCACAATGTGATGAGGATGGAGTTCAATGCCGCGACGCGGAAGGTCGAATCCGAGAAGATGTCGACGAAGTTCTGCAGGCCCACGAAGATGTTGCCGTCGGGACGCAGCAGGTTCCAGGACCGCAGCGAGTACCAGATGGTCAGCAGGAACGGCAGCTGGGTCACTACGATGGTGAAGATCAGCGCGGGCAGCAGGGGCAGCCGGCGGCTCCAGCCGTCACGGCGGTGGGCGCGGCGCAGCTCCGCCTCGTCCGGCCCCGTCCCGGTCGCCCCGCGCCGGCGGGTCTCGGTCAACGTGCTCATGGCCTAGCCTTCCTTCTGGTAGGTCCGGGCCACGGTGGCCGCGAAGTCCTGGGATTGCTTCAGCGCGTCCTCCACGCTCTGGCTGCCGGCGATGGCGGCGGAGATCTGCTGCGCCACCCGGGTGCCCAGGTCCTGGAACTCGGGGATGCCGACGAACTGCAGTCCGGTATAGGGCACCGGGTTGACCATGGACTTCTCCTGGGTGGCGTTGCCCATGGCCTTCAGGGTCGGGTCGGCGTAGTCCTTGGCGACCTTCGCGTATTCCGGGATCTCGTAGGTGGATTTGCGGCTGCCCGGGGGAAGTCGTTCCCAGCCGATGGAGTTGCCGACGAGCTTGAGGTAGTCCTTGTTGGTCATCCAGGCGATGAAGTCCCAGGCGGCCTGCTTGTGCCCGCTGGTTTCCGGGATCGCCAGTGCCCAGGTGTAGAGCCACCCGGCCGACTCGGTTTCCTTCACGGGAGCCAGGGCGTAGTTGGTCTTGCCGGTGACCAGCGACGATTTCGGGTCCTCGATCGAGGAGACCATGGCGGTGGCGTCGTACCACATGGCCGCGTTGCCCTGGGAGAACCGGGTGATGCAGTCCCCATAGCCGGAGGTCGCGGCGCCGGGCTGGCCGTAGCTGCGGACGAGGTCGACGTAGCCGGCCACGGCGTCGTGCACCTCGGGGGTGTTGAGGGTGGCGTTCCATTCCTCGTCGAACCAGCGTCCGCCGTAGGTGTTGATGACCGTGTCCAGGGGTGCCATGACCTCTCCCCAGCCGGCCAGGCCGCGCAGGCAGATGCCGGAGAAGTCCTTCTCGGGCTGGTGCAGCTGCTGGGCGAACCCGCGGATCTGATCCCAGGTCGGCTGCTCCGGCATCGTCAGGCCGGCCTTCTCGAAGAGGTCTTCGCGGTAGACCACGAAGGAGGACTCGCCGTAGAACGGGACCGAGTACTGGCCACCCTGGTAGGTCAGGGCCTCGCGGATGGTGGGGATGAAGTCCTCGGCGTCGTAGCCCTCGGTCTGCGCCATGTACGGGGCGAGGTTGGTGATCCAGCCGTTCTCGGCCCACATGGGCGTCTCGTAGTTGGAGATCATGACGACGTCGAACTCGCCGCCCTGGGTGGCCACCGAGGCCGTGATCTTGGCGCGGGCCTCGTTCTCCGGCAGGGACACGAAGCGCACGTCGATGTCCGGATGCTTGCTGCGGAAGTCCTTCATCAGGGAGATCGCGTCGGTCATCTGCGGGTTGGAGACGATGGCGACGACGAGGCTGGTCTTCCCCCCGGCCGTCGCCTGTCCCGAACAGGCGCTCAGCCCGGCGGCGGCCATGGCGCCGACGCCGGCTCCGATGAATCCGCGGCGGCTGAGGGACAGGTCCCGAATCGCCATTGCTTGCTCCTCGCCCGAGCGATTGGATTCGCTCATATGATGGTCGTCAAGTGCTCATTTGTTATGTGACTCTAGTCATATAAGATCATTTGAGCAAGACCTGCAACTCACATGAGTCCGGCGCGGCGCGTCGACACGGAATCGAGGATGGCCACATGCCTGAACGGCACGAGGAGATGCTGGCCCAGATCGCCGGCGAGTACTACCTCGAGAACACATCGAAGGTCGAGATCGCCAAGGCCCATGGGATTTCCCGCTTCCAGGTGGCCCGCTACCTCGACGAGGCCCGGCGCGAGGGGATCGTGACGATCACGATCCGCCATCCACTCGCACTGCCGGCCGACGGCCCGGAGCTGGCCGAGGCCCTCGGCATCGCCTCCGTCACCATCGCCTCCATCCCCGAGGGGGCACCTGACGCCCGCGACCGGTTGGCGCGGGCAGCTGCGGGAGTGGTCGCCGACGTCGTCAGCGAAGGCAGCCGGCTCGGCGTCTCCTGGTCCCGCACGCTCCAGGAAATGGCGGGACACCTACCCACCTTGCCGGGCTGCGACGTCGTCCAGCTCGCCGGCTCCATCTCCGTCACCGGGGGCGGAGGATCGGGTTCGCTGATCCACCGGCTCGGCCAGGCCGCCGGGGGCCGGACCTGGCCGCTGCCGGCGCCGTTGATCGTGGAGACCGCCGAGACCGCTGCCAGTCTGCGCCGGCAGCCGGAGATCTCCGATGCCCTGCAGGCCGCCGACGCACTGGACGTCGCCGTGGTGTCGCTGGGCGATTGGGCCGCCGGGAAATCGACGGTCTACGAGCGCGTCTCCCCCGCCCAACGGCAGGCCGCCACGGCTGCCGGGGCGGTCGCCGAGTGCTCCGGGCGCCTGCTGGCCGCGGATGGCTCCGCGGCCGATGCCGGGCTGGATGACTGCGTCATCGCCGTGACCCTGGAACAACTGACCTCCACCCCGCAGGTGGTCCTGGTGGCCCCCAGCGAGGACGGCGTCGCCGGGGTCCGCGCCGCCGTTGCCGCAGGCATCGCCAACCATCTGGTCATCGGCCCGGCCCTGGCCCTGCGGCTCGCCGGGGAACTGGGCTTGTCCATCACCGGAAGATCCTCCGACTCCGGCACGGGGGCCCCGGCATGAGCGACGTGGTTGTCGGCATCGACTCCTCGACCCAGTCGTGCAAGGTCCTGGTCCTGGACGCCACCACGGGCGAGGAGTTGCGCTCGTCCAAGGTCGCGCATCCGGATGGGACCAGCATCGACCCGCGCCGGTGGGCCGACGCCCTGCAGCAGGCCTGGCGGCAGGCCGATCCCGGGTCGGCGGGCCGGGTGATTGGCGTCGGGCTGGCCGCGCAACAGCACGGCATGGTCGCCCTGGACGTCGACGGGGAGCCGGTCCACGACGCCCTGCTGTGGAACGACACCCGCAGCGCGCCCGAGGCGGCAGCGATGGTCGCCGACCACGGGGCCGGGTTCTGGGCGCGCGAGGTCGGCTCCGTGCCCGTGGCCTCCTTCACGCTGACCAAGCTGGCGTGGCTGGCCCGGCACGAGCCCGAGGCAGCGGCGCGCGTCCACCGGGTGGTCCTGCCGCATGACTACCTCAACCACGTGCTGACCGGACGCTGGTTCACCGACCGTTCCGATGCCAGCGGTACGGGGTACTACCACCCGGACACCGGGTACCGGAATGCACTCCTGGAGGAGTACTTCGGCAAGCTACCCGAACTGCCCGAGGTCATCGCACCCGGGGCTTCGGGTGGCCGCCTGCTCAGCCGTTTCGGGGTCGGGGAGCCGCCCGTTTCGGCCGGCGCCGGGGACAACGCCGCGGCAGCGCTGGGTCTGGGCATGCAGGCCGGTGAGATCGCGGTCTCGATCGGCACCTCCGGCACCGTGTTCGCCTCGGTCCCGGACACCCCGGATGCGGACGCGTCCGGTGCGGTGGCCGGGTTCGCCGATGCCGCCGGCGGCTACCTGCCGCTGCTGGCCGTCATCAACTCCGCCCGCGTCATGGCCTCGACGGCCGAGCTGCTCGGCGTGCAGTTGCCCGAATTCGACACCCTGGCCTCCTCCGGGGACCCGCTGGCCGGCGGGCTGAACCTGATGCCGTACCTCGACGGGGAACGGACACCGAACCTGCCCCATGCCACCGGAAGCCTGACGGGATTGAGCCGCGCCTCGCTGACCCGGCAGAACCTGGCCCGTGCCTCCGTGCTGGCCGTGCTGAATTCACTGGCGGACGCGGCCCTGGCCCTCTCGGAGGTCTCCATTCCGGCCCGGCGCGCCCTGCTCATCGGCGGGGGCGCGCGCTCCCGGTCGCTGCGCGCGGCGGCACCCGAGTTGTTCGGCATCGACGTCGACGTCCTGGAAGCGGGCGAATACGTGGCCCTCGGCGCGGCACGCCAAGCGGCGTGGGCGGCGACGGGCGATCTGCCCGCGTTCGAACGACGGGTCGAGGCCCGGCTCAGCCCCTCGGGTGCGGCGTGGGGCTGCGACTCCCGGGAGCTCTACGCCGCCGAGCGGACCCGCCTCTACGGGGTGTAGGCGCTACCGCCAGCCGTCCTCGCGCAGGGTGCGCAGCAATGCCAGCGCCCCGCCGTCGTCCAGAAGGGCCAACGCCTCCAGGTAGGGGCGCGTGAAGTCGCCGCGTTCGGCGAGATCGCCGAAGAGCTCGGGGTCGCGCAGGAAGGCCAACGGGTCCTCGTCCTGGGCCGCGGCGGCGGCCATCACGCGGTCGCGGAGCCGGTCGACGACCTCGATGGGCTGGCCGGCCTCGTCGACGCCGCGGGCGTAGCGCGCCCAGGAGGCGACGATGGCGGCGCTCAAGCGGACCGCACCGCCGGCGGCGAGGTTGGCGCGAATCACCGGGACCAGCCAGGTGGGGATCCGGTCGGAAGACTCGGCGGCCAGTCGGGCCAAGGTGTCCTGGATCTGCTCGTTGGCGAAGCGTTCGATGAGCCGGTGGCGGTAGGCGTGAAGGTCGATGCCGGGGACGGGCTTGAGCGTCGGGGTGGCTTCGCGCTCCATGTAGGCAAGCAGGAAGTCGATGAACAGCGGGTCGGCGCAGGCCTGATGGGCATAGCGGTAGCCGGCCAGGGACCCGAGGTAGGCGATGCCCTGGTGGCTGCAGTTCAGCAGGCGCAGCTTCATGAGCTCGTAGGGTTCGACGTCGTCGACGAGCTGGACGCCGACGGATCCCCAGTCGGGGCGGCCGGTGGGGAAGTTGTCCTCGAGGACCCACTGGACGAAGTCCTCGCAGACGACCGGCCACTCGTCCTCGACGCCGTATTCGGCGGCGATGCTCGCCCGGTCGGCGTCGGTGGTGACCGGGGTGATCCGGTCGACCATGCAGTTGGGGAACGCGACGTTCCCGGTCATCCATGCGCCGAGTTCCGGGTCCTTGAGGGTAGCGAAGGCGGTGAAGACGCGGGCGGCGAGGTGGCCGTTGCCCTGGATGTTGTCGCAGCTCATGATGGTGAACGGTGCGGTCCCGGCCGCACGGCGGCGGCGCAGGGCCTCGGTGACGAACCCGAACGTCGTGGTGGGCGCGGCGCCGTCGGCCAGGTCCGCGGCGACGGCGGGGGTGGTGGCGTTGAATTCGCCGGTGGAGGGGTTGTAGTTGTAGCCGCCCTCCGTGACGGTCAGCGAGACGATGCGCACCGCCGGGTCCACCAGCTGGGCCAGCACGGCCTCGGGATCGTCGGGGGCGTAGAGGTAGCGGGCGATCGAGCCGATGACGCGGGCCTCGCGGGTGCCGTCGGGGGCCTTGGCGACGAGGGTGTAGAGGCCGTCCTGGTCGGCGAGCGCGTCGCGCATGCGCTGGTCGGAGGGCATGAGGCCGACGCCGCAGATCGCCCAGTCCAAGTCCTTGCCCTCGTTCATCAGCGCGTCGAGGTACATCGCCTGGTGGGCGCGGTGGAAGCCGCCAACGCCGAAGTGCACTATCCCGATCCGTCGCTTCTCCAGCGGGTAACCGGGCACGGAGACCGTGTCGGCGAGGGAGGACAGGGTCCCGGCGTTCAGACGCGTCATGGCAAACTCCGATCGTGATGTGGCTAACACCGCGAGCATAACATATGAGCAATTCTTGGTACTCATATGAGCGCGATGGCGAGGCCGAGAGTGGATGACGCAACGTGCTGCCGGGACGATCGACCCGGTACGCGGTTCACTGCGGCGGCTTGCTAGGGTGGGCGGCGTGAGCCGACCCGTCCCGCCGCAGCGCGACACCGTTTGGAGCGCGGCCGGGATGCCGGCCCTGCTCTGCCTGACCGCTGCCGGTTTCGCCGGCTATTCCGCGCTGCTGTCCGTCGCCCCGCTCTGGGCCGTGCATGGCGGGGCCGGGGCCGCCGGCTCCGGACTGGTCAACGGCGCCCTGCTGCTGGCAACTGTCCTGACCCAGGGGCTTGTCCCCCGGCTGCTGGATCGCTTCGGCACCGCCCGCATCCTCGGCATCGGCCTGCTGCTCCTGGGCGCTCCAAGCCTGCTGCTGCTGGTCTCCGACCAGCTCGGGTGGATCCTCGCCTGGTCCGTGGTGCGCGGCATCGGCTTCGGCATCCTCACCGTCACCGGTTCCGCCGCGGTCGCCCACCTCGTCGCCCCGGCCCGGCACGGCGCGGCCATCGGCGCGTACGGTGCGGCCATTGCCGTCCCGCAGCTGCTGATCCTGCCCGCGGCCCCCTGGCTCGCCGACGCCTTCGGCTTCTGGACGGTGTTCGCCTTGGGTACGTTGCCGCTGCTGGGGATCATCGCCGCCCCACGACTGGGCCGTGCCCTGCGCGAGCACCAGGCAGCCCACGACCGCCTCGCCGCTGCGGCAGCCGCCGCCGGCGATCTTCCCGGCGACGGGGGTTCCAACGACGCCACGGCCCGTCGCGTCCCGCCGGGGCTGCTGCGCCCCATGGTCCTGCTGCTGGCCGTCACCCTCGCGGGCGGCGCGCTGATCACCTTCGCCCCGCAGTTCAGCTCCATCCCCGCGGCGACCTCCGGCGGCCTGGTGCTGCTCACGGCCACCGCCGCCCTGGGCCGCTGGCGCATCGGGGCCCTGGCCGACCGCTTCGGCACCCACCGGTTCCTCTGGCCGCTGGTCCTGCTCACGGTCATCGGGCTGGCCCTGGCCGCGGCGGCCATCCGCGACCCCGCAGCCACCCGGGTGCTGCCGTTCCTGGCCGCGATGGCGCTGGTCGGCATCGCCTACGGCGGCCTGCAGAACCTCACCCTGCTGTTGTCCCTCTCCGCCGTGCGACGCCGCGAATACGGAACGGCCAGCGCCGTGTGGAACATCGGGTTCGATGCCGGCACGGGCCTCGGGTCGGTCCTGGTGGGCCTGCTCGCCGCCGGATTGTCCTTCCCGATCGCCCTGCTGGTCGCCGCCGGGCTCTCGCTGGCCACCTTGCCGTTGGCCCTGGGACGCGGGCCGGGTCGGCGCCGGCCCTGAATCCCGGACGGCTGCCAGACGGCACTGGATGGGGCATCCGGGCCCGTCACTCCTTATGCTGTGCTCATGGGAACGACCGAAGATGCCGTCGACGGCGCACGCGAGGCAGCACATAGCCACTGGTTCGAACGCCTCGCCCGGCTGGGCTACGTCGCCAACGGCGTCCTGCACCTGACGTTGGGGCTGCTGGCGGTGAACGTGGCCCGGGCCACCGGCGCCGAAGCCGAGCAATCGGGCGCCATCGCGACGCTGGCCAAACAGCCCGGTGGTGTCGTCCTGATCTGGATCTGCACCCTGGGTGCCCTGCTGTTGGGCGTGTGGTGCGTGGCGCAGGCCATCTTCCCCGGCGGTGATGGGAACCGCTACCGGATCAAGCAGGCGGGCATCGCCGTCGTCTTCTTTGCCGTGGCAACCACCTTCGGCCGCCACGCCCTGGGCGGCGGGAAGGATTCGTCCCGGCAAAGCAGCTCGGCCTCGGGCGTGCTGATGTCCTCACCCATCGGCAGCGTTGCCCTGGTGGTCGCCGGCCTGGTGGTCATCGGCGTGGGCGGCTACTTCGTCTACCGCGGCTTCTCCCGCAGCTTCCAGAAGATCCTGCGCCCGCAGGAGAACCCGGCCATGCGCCGGATCGTGAACGTCTTCGGCACGGTCGGGTACACCGCCAAGGGCCTGGTCCTGGTTGCCGTGGGCCTGTTGTTCATCGTCGCGACGTTCCAACACGACCCGCAGGATGCCACCGGGCTCGACGGAGCCCTGAAGTCGATCCGCGACCAGCCCTTCGGCCCGCCCGCCCTGTTCGTCGTGGCGGTGGGGCTGATGGCCTACGGCGTCTTCCTGTTCCTGCGCTCGCGCTACGACCAGATGGAATAGGCCGGGCCTACTCGAAGAGGATGTTCCGGCGTTCGATCGCCGGGCAGGCATCCATCACCACATCGAGCCCGGCCGCCTTGGCGCGGACCGCGGCGTCCTCGTCGATGACGCCGACCTGGAGCCAGACGGCCTTCGCACCGATCTCGATGGCCTGGTCCACGATCGCACCGACCTTGGTGGAGTTCACGAAGCAGTCCACCACGTCGATGGTCCCGGGGATCTGGTCCAGCCGCGTGTAGCCGCGTTCGCCGTGCACGGTGTCGCCCTTGAGCGACACCGGGACGATGTCCATGCCGAGCTCGTCGCGGACGATGCGTGCGACCCCGACTGCTGCACGCATCGGGTTGTTGGACAGCCCGACGATCGCCCAGCGGGCGGGGGTGGTGAGCAGGCGCCGGATGGTGTCGGGGTCGTTGATATGGTGCGGGTTCAGCTGGGGCCCGTCGGTTCCCGCGCCACCGAGGACGGGTTCACGCAGCACGGGCTCGGAGAGCACGGGGTCCCCGACGTTCAGGACCGGTTCGGTGGTGCCCGTTGCCGGGTCCCCGGTGCGCAACTGGGGGTCGGTGGTGCCCAGCGGCGGCCCCTCGACCTCCGGGACGACCGGTTCGGGGATCTCCCCGGGTCGGGCGGTTTCACCGAAGAGGCCGGCAGGCACACCGCCGTCCGCGACGCCGGGCGCCTCCTCCGGTGCGGCGGGGATCTCGACGTCGGAGATATCCGGTTCGGGGATGTCGACGTCCGGGATCTCCGCGTCGGGGACACCGGCCAGGTCCGCCTCGGACGGTTCGTGCTGGGCCGCTGGTTCCGTCATGGCCCCCACGATACAAGCCGAGGCCGGACAGGTCAGCCCGGCGGGTCATTCCGCGCCGACCGGCACCCCCCTCGTGACCGAAGCCGAGTGCTGCCGGAAGGCCCCACGGTAGGAGGCCGCTGGGTGGCTGTCCTCGAGCGTCGCGGAGCGGCCGAAGACCTTCTCCCGCAGCGTGCCGGGAGCATATTCGGTTTGCGCGAGCCCGCGGCTCCGCAGTTCGGGCAGCACGCCGGCGATGAAGTCGGTGTAGGAGCCGGGGAGGACCTGGTTGATGATGTTCACGCCGTTGATCCCCGCGTCCTGCCAGCGTTCAAGCTCGTCGGCGATCTGCTCAGGGGTGCCGGAGATCTGCTGGGCCTTGGCCCGGTAGCGGGCCAGGTCCCCGATGGTCGGCTTGCCGCCGGGCACGGAGGCGATGGCGGCCTCGAGGACACCACGTGCCCCTTCGGTCTCGACGTCGCCGAGCGGGGTGTCGTGGTCCAGTCCGCCGAAATCGACACCGATGCCGCCACCGATATGGGCGATGATTGCCTCAAGGTCCAGATACTCGTCGAATTCGGCCTCCTTGCGCCGCGCCTCCTCCTCGGTGCTGCCGACGACGAAGGAGAGCCCGGCGAAGATCTTCACGTCGCCCGGAGTGCGGCCGGCCCGCGCCTCGAGGTCGCGGATGGCCGCGGCCTGCTGGCGCACGTAGTCGGTGTGCGGGGCGAAAAGGAACGTCGCCTCGGCATGGGCCGCGGCGAAGGCCTTGCCGCGTGGGGAGCTGCCGGCCTGGAACAGGAACGGCGTGCGCTGTGGGCTCGGGGAGCTCAGGTGCGGGCCCTCGATGGAGTAGCGCGTCCCCTCGTGGTGGATCTTGTTGATCAATGCGGGGTCGGCGAAACGCCCGGTGGCCTTGTCGGCGAGCAGGGCGCCGTCCTCCCAGGAGCCCTCCCAGAGCTTGTAGACGGCGGAAACGTATTCGTCGGCCCAGTCGTAGCGGTCCTCGTGGGCGGCCAGGCCCTTGGCGCCGAAGTTCCGGTGGGCGTTCTCCAGCACGCTGGTCACGATGTTCCAGGCGACGCGGCCGCCGGAGAGGTGGTCCAGGGTGGAGAACTGGCGGGCCATCTGGAACGGCTCGGACTGCAGGACGGAGCTGGTCAGCGCCAGCCCGATCTGCGACGTCGTTGCGGCCAGGGCGGAGGCCAGCACGAGGGGGTCGTTGGAGGGGATCTGCAGGCCCTTGTCCACCAGCGAGGCCCAGCCCCCCTCGTGGTTGCCGTACAGGCCCACGACGTCGGCGAAGAACATCGCGTCGAACTTGGCATCCTCGAGCTGGCGGGCCAGGTCGACCCACAGCTGCAGTTCGTTGAAGCGGTGCTGCTGGGCCTCGGGGTGGCGCCACTGCCCGCCGAGGATGTGGCTGGGGGTGTTCATCAGGAAGGCGCTCAGCAGCAGGCGGGGGCGTTCGGTGGTGCTCATGCGGGTGCGTCCCCCTTCGGGGTGGTCGTGGTGGCCTCGCCGATGCTGTTCAGCCCGGTGGGGATGGTCCCGTTGATGTGGAAGTCGCCGACGGCGCGGGCCTTGAAGACCGCGGGGTTGTGGGTGGCGACGGTGCGGGCGTTGCGCCAGTGCCGGTCCAGGGACTTGCCGCGGCTGGTGGCGGAGGCGCCGGTGACGTCGAAGAGGGCGGTGGTGGCCTCGAGGACGAGCGGCGGGATGGCCACGTGGGCCTTCTCCACGCCGAGTTCGGCGCGGAGGAATGCGGCCTCGGTGTCGAGCCCCAGGGCGGGGTCGACGGCGGCATCCAGGTCGCGGGCCGCGGCGGCGACGATGGCCTCGGCAGCGTAGACGCGGGCGGCCAGGCTGCCGACGTGTTCCTGGATCTGGGCGTCGTCGCGGAACAGCCCGCCGGAACCGGTGTTGAAGGTGCGGGTGCGGGCGGCGACCAGCGCGGAGGCGTCGCGCAGGGCGGCCCGGCCGATGCCCGCCAGCACGGCGAGCAGGACGAGCTGGAAGAACGCGGGTTCCAGCGTGCTGCTGACCTTGCGGTGGATGATGTTGGCCTCCTCCACGGCGACGTTCTCGAAGAGGGCGGTCCCGGTACCGGTCAGCGGTTGGCCGAACCCGTCCCAGTCGTCATGGATGACCACGCCCTCCCCGTCGCGGGGCACGACGGCGTACTGGCGGCCCTCGACGCCGTCGGTGCTGGCCATGACGACGATCCAGTCGGCAAAGATGCTGCCGGTGGTGTAGTACTTGGCCCCGTTGAGCCGCCATCCGCCGTCGTGCTTCGAAAGCCGCGTCGCGGTGGCGCCCAGGGCGTTGCCACCGCGTTCGGTGGCCGCGTTGCCGAAGATCTCCCCGGCGAGCACGCGGGGGAACCACGTGTCGCGGAAGGGGCGCGGTTGCAGGGCGATGGTCTCCACGAAGGCGAAATGCGAGCGCAACAGGTGCGAGACGTTGGAGTCGGCCTCGGCCAGTTCGATGAGGAGGCGGAAGAGGTGCTCGTGGGAGACCGGTTCGCCGCCGTACTCCGCGGGGACCCGCAGCGTGGTGAAGCCGGCATCCTTCAGCCAGCCGATCTGCTCGAACGGCAGGATGTGGTCCTGTTCTCGGGCGACGGTACCGGCGGCGATCCTGTCGAAGACGGATCGGAAGCGCGCGGCCAGGGCCGCGTAGCGGGCCTCGGACCCGTCCGGGGCGGATGCCCGGAGTGCGTCGGGGGTTTCGTGCGTGGTGGTCTCGCTCATGAAATGTCCTAGCTGACGGGGGCGGGCTCGGGCTGGGAGGAGGCATCGGCGTCGTGCCGTGCATCCAGATCCCGGGCCCCGGTTTCGGGGGAAAGCAGGGTGGTGACCAGGGTGATGGCCCCGACGCCGACGAAGTAGACGACGACCCAGAACGGGCTGCCGCCGCCGACGGCAAGCAGCGCGGTGGCGATCAGCGGTGCCAGGCCCCCACCGAGGACTGAACCGATCTGGTAGCCCAGCGAGACGCCGCTGAAGCGCACCCGGGTGTCGAAGAGCTCGGAGAAGAACGCCGCCTGGGGGCCGTACATGGCGTCGTGCCCGATATTCATGCCCAGCACGACGGTGAGCACGATGAGCACGACGCTGCCGGTGTCCAGCAGCGGGAAGGCCACCAGGGCCACCAGAATGCTGAAGATCCCGCCGAAGAGATAGGTGCGGCGGCGCCCGATCCGGTCCGAGACCCAGCCCCAGAACGGCACGGAGACCAGTCCGAGCGCGGAGGCGATGAGGATGGCCTGCAGTCCGGTCTCGCGGCTGGTCCCGCCCTGGGCGAGGTAGGTGAGGATGAAGACGGTGTAGACGTAGTAGAACGCGTTCTGGGCCAGGCGCAGTCCGGTGGTCAGGGCGACCTGGCGGGGGTGGGTGCGCAGGGATTCGAGCACGGGACGGGCGGCGACCTGTTTGACCCGGACGACCTGCTTGAAGGACTCGCTGTCCTCGATCTTCAGGCGCACGATGAGCCCGACGGCGACGAGCAGGATGCTGGCCAGGAACGGGATCCGCCAGCCCCAGGCGAGGTAGGCGTCGTCGGGCATGGACGATTCGAGGGCCAGCAGGACGCCGGTGGCCAGGAGCATTCCGGCGCTCGGGCCGATCTGGGTGGCGCTGCTGGTCAGGCCGCGCTTTCCGGGGGCGGCGTGTTCGACGGTCATCAGGGCGGCGCCGGCCCATTCGGCCCCGTAGCCGACGCCCTGCAGGACGCGCAGGGCCAGCAGCAGGGCGGGGGCGATCCAGCCGGCGGTGTCGTGGGTGGGCAGCAGGCCGATGGCCGTGGTGGCGAGGCCGGTGAGCAGCAGGGAGACCACCAGGACGGTCTTGCGGCCGATCCGGTCGCCGTAGTGCCCGCCGAGGATCCCGCCGATGGGGCGGGCGATGAACCCGACGGCGTAGGTGGCGAAGGCGGCCATGGTGCCGACCAGCGGGTCGGCGGGGGCGAAGAACAGCGGCCCGAAGACGGTGGCCGCGGCCAGGCCGTAGAGCACGAAGTCGTAGCCCTCGATGGTGGTGCCGATCAGGCTGGCGACGGCGACGCGGGACCTCATCCGCGGTGCCCGTGGCGCCGTCGTGGTGGTCGGGGTGTTCAAGTCTGGTCCTCCTCGGGGTACGGGGAAGAGCCCACCACCGGCCCGGCCGCGCGCAGGTGGGCGGCCGGGACAGGGGGAAGCCTCTCCATCGGTCCTGGCAGGAGCACCTGCCCCGCGGGGTGGTTGCTGCGGCGTCAACGAGCCAGGTCTCTCGGCCGCTCTGGATGGTGGTGGGAGGGCCTGGCGGCCGTCCCGGTCGAGCGGTGGTGCCTTCCCGGGTGCGGGAAGGCGGTGGTTGGTGCTGGTGGCGGTGCCTAGCTGGTGGCCAGGTCCGCGGTCGCCAGCTTGTAGTTGGCGGCGCGATGGGTCTCCTTGACCCGGTCGCCGGCGCCGAAGAGCTTCTGGCGCAGGGTCCCGGGGGTGTATTCGGTCGGGTAGGCGCCCAGGGCCTGCAGTTCGGGGACGACGTATTCCACGACGTCCTCGAAGGTGCCCGGGGTGATGGCGTAGGCGAGGTTGAAACCGTCGACGTCGGTGTCCTCGACCCACTCGACGAGCTTGGCCGCGACCTCCGCGCCGCTGCCCACGGTCACCGGGCCGAAGCCGCCGACGCCGATCCACTCGGCGAGCTGCCGGATGGTCCAGGGCTTGCCGTCGTCGCCGGAGGCCTTCTTGAACGTCTCGACCGATGACTGGATCGCGTTGGACTGCACGTCTTCGCCGATCACGTCGTCGAGGTCGTACTGCGACATGTCGATGCCGGTCCAGCCGGAGAGCAGCGCCAGGGCCCCATCCAGGTCGGTGTAGGAGGCGTAGTCCTCGTACTTGGCCTGGGCCTCCTCGGTGGTGGCCCCGGTGATGATGGTCTGCATGGTGTAGATCCTGACGTCATAGCGGTCGCGTCCGGCGGCCTCGACATTGTCGCGGATCTTGCGCACGGTCTCGGCGAGGATCTCCTTCGTGGGGCTGTTCACGAACACGGATTCGGCGTTCTCCCCGGCGAACTTCAGGCCGCGCTTGGAGGCACCGGCCTGGTAGATGACCGGGGTGCGCTGGATCGAGGGTTCGGTGACGGCGATGCCCGGGACCTTGAAGTACTTGCCCTCGTGGCCGATCTCGTGGACCTTGGCCGGATCGGTGTAGACGCCGGATGCGCGGTCGCGGAGCACCGCGTCGTCCTCCCAGGAGCCCTCGAGCAGCTTGTAGACGACCTCGAGGTACTCGTCGGCGTGGTTGTAGCGCTCGTCGTGCTCGAGCTGGTCTTCCTGGCCCATGTTCCGTGCGGCCGAGGGCAGGTAGCCGGTGACGACGTTCCAGCCGATGCGGCCGTTGGTCAGGTGGTCCAGGGTGGCCAGGCGGCGGGCGAACGGGTACGGGTGCTCGTAGGCGGTGCCGGCGGTGACGCCGAAGCCGAGGTTCTCGGTAACCGAGGCCATCGCCGAGACCAGCAGGAACGGGTCGTTGACCGGGACCTGGGCGCCGGCGGAGAGCGGCACGGAGTTGGTGGACCCGTAGACGTCGTAGGTGCCCAGCACGTCGGCGATGAACAGGCCGTCGAACAGGCCCCTCTCGAGCGTCTTGGCCAGGTCGGTCCAGTAGCCGAGCTGCTTGTAGCGCCAGGCCTGGTCCTGCGGGTGGCGCCACAGGCCGGGCGACTGGTGGACGACGCAGTTCATGTCGAACGCGTTGAGGCGGACGTGGCGGCGTGCCGGTGTGGTGCTCATTGTTCTCCTTTGGGGGTCTTGAGGTCGCCGACGGCGCTGAGCTTGCGCGGCACCGTGGCATTGACCTCGTAGTCTCCGACGATGCGGGACTTGTACATGGCGGGGTTGTGCGTGGCCACGGTGCGCGCATTGCGCCAGTGGCGGTCGAGGTTGCAGCGGGTGGAGGTCGAGGAGGCGCCGAGCCCGTCGAAGAGCTGGGTGGCGGCCTGGAGCACCAGGGGCTGGACGGCGGCCTGGGCGCGGTTGGCCGCCAGCTCGCAGACCGCGTACTGCTCGGCGTTGCTCAGGCCGGGCTGGCCGATGGCGGCCTCGAGCTCGGCGGTGGCGGCCAGGACGATGGCGTCCACGGCGAAGGTGGCCGCGGAGATCTCGCCGATCACCTGCAGCACCTGCGGTTCACGCCGGGACGGCTGCCCGGTGCCGGTGCTGAACGTCCGGGTGCGCGCCTGCGTCTGGAGGCGGGCATCGGCCAGCACGGCGCGGGCGATCCCGGCCTGGACCGCCAGCAGGACCAGTTGGAAGATGGCCGATTCCGGGTGGACGTCCAGGACCGCGGGGTCCAGCAGCGTGTCGACCGGGACGTGGGTGAAACGGGTGGATCCGGTGCCCGTGAGCTGCTGGCCGAACCCGTCCCAGTCGTCGTAGATCTGCACTCCCGAATGCCGGGTGGAGACCACGGCGACGTGGCGGCCGGGAACCTGCGGGGCGACGGCGGTGACGGCGACCCAGTCGGCGAAGATGGTCCCGGTGCAGTAGTACTTCTCCCCCGAGAGCAGCCACCCGGTCCCCGTGGGCTCGACGGCGGTGTTCAGCTTCCCCAGGTCGTTGCCGGCGCGTTCGGTGTAGGCATTGCCGACGATCTGGCCGGCCACGAAACGGGCAAACCAGCGGGCCTTGACCGCTTCGTCCTCGAGCAGCAGCACCGATTCGACGAAGCCGATGTGCGAGCGCAGCAGCTGGGCGATCTGCGAATCGGCCTCCGCCAGCTCGATCAGCAGCCGGAAGGAGTCCACCAGCGATGCGCCGAATCCCCCGGCTTCGCGGGGCACGCGCAGGGCCCCGAAGCGGACCTGGTTGAGCCAGCCGACCTGCTCGATCGGCAGGATCCGGTCCGCGTCCCGTTCCGCCGCGCCCTCGGCAATGCGGGCGAACACGGGGCGGAAGATCCCGGCCAGTTCGTCGTAGCGGTCATCGGCGGGAACGCCGGGGGTCAATTTGAGCAGGTGGCGCGGGGCCACGTCATCGATCGGCACAGCAGACATAGAAGATCACTCCATCGGTTCCGGCGTGAGCACCTTCCTCCCGTGAACGGGAAGGGGTTGCTGCGGCGTCATCGAGCCAGATCTCTCGGCCGCTCTGGATGGTTACTGCCTCCATTGGGCCACATCCCCACCCTTCCGCGCCAGTCATGACCTGGCACCCGCCCCCTGCGAAACCGTCGCACGGGCCATCCGCACCAGGGCGTGGCGTCGAACGATAGCGGTGTTTTCGGGGTTTTTCGCCGTAATTCTTCAGCCAGGCCACCCTCGCTGGGCGGCGCATGAAATATTTCGCAACGCGTCTTCCAAGTTGCCCCCGACGGCGATTGTGGTCTTCAGTGGGAGGGTAACCATCCCGAGCGGCCGAGAGACCTGGCTCAGCAACGCCGCAGCAACCACGCCGGAGGGCGGCAGGCACATCCCGCCGACGCCCCGCGAAGGTGCTTCCGCCAGGACCGATGGAGCTGATTTCATGAGCACTGCCCCGGCACCGACGACCCCTGGCATCGATCCGGCCGCCTGGGATCCCGACGTGGTCTTCGCCACCGAGTCCGACCGGCTGGACTTCTGGGCCGCTGCCGCCGCGCGGCTGGAGTGGGCCGACCCCTGGCACACCGTCCACTCCTCCACGGGCGTCGACGCCGCGGCCCGCCGCGGCCCGGAGCTGCGCTGGTTCGAGGGCGGGACGCTGAATGCCGCCGTGAACTGCGCGGACCGCCACGTCGCCGCAGGCCGCGGCGAGAAAGTGGCCCTGCACTTCGAGGGCGAACCCGGGGACCGCCGCACGGTCACCTACGCCGAGCTGACCGCCCTGGTCTCCCAGGCCGCCAACGCCCTGACCGCCCTGGGCATCGGCGCCGGCGACCGGGTGGTCATCTACCTGCCGGTGCTCGTCGAGACGATCGTCATCACCCTGGCCTGCGCCCGCATCGGCGCCGTGCACTCGCTGGTGTTCGGCGGGTTCTCCGCCGAGGCGCTGCGCTTCCGGGTCGAGGACACCGGCGCCAAACTGCTGGTCACCACCGACGGGCAGTACCGCCGCGGCACCGCCGTCCCGGTGAAGGACAACGCCGACGCCGCCGTCGCCGGGGACAACGCCATCGAGCACGTGCTGGTCATCCGTCGCACCGGCTCCGACATCGCCTGGACCGAAGGCCGCGACCTCTGGTGGCACGACGTGGTCGAGACCCAGCCTCGCACCCACGCCGCCGAGGCGTTCGACGCCGAGACCCCGCTGTTCATCATGTACACCTCCGGGACGACCGGGAAGCCCAAGGGACTGGTCCACACCACCGGCGGCTACCTCACCCAGGCCTCCTGGAGCCATGAGTTCCTCTTCTCCCACCCCGATCCGGCCCGCCGCGGCGACGACGTCCACTGGTGCACCGCCGACCTGGCCTGGGTCACCGCGCACACCTACGAGATCTACGGCCCGCTCTCCAACGGCGCCACCCAGGTCATCTACGAGGGCGTGCCCAACGCCCCGCATCCGGGACGGCACTTCGAGATCATCGAGCGCTACGGCGTGACCAGCTACTACACGGCGCCGACGCTGGTGCGCTCGCTCATGGGTTGGTTCCCCGACGGCATCCCGACCGACTACGACCTCGCCTCGATCCGCCTGGCCGGCACCGTCGGCGAGGCCGTGAACCCCGAGGCCTGGCGCTGGCTGCGCACCCAGGTTGGCCGCGACTCCCTGGTCCCCGGCGACCCGGACGCCGGCATCCCGATGGTCGACACCTGGTGGCAATCCGAAACCGGCGCCACGGTCCTCTCCCCCCGCCAGACCGACACGGCCTTCAAGCCCGGCTGCGGCACGCGCACGCTGCCCGGCCTCGCCACCGACATCGTGGACGACGACGGTGCCCGGGTCCCGGCCAACGTGCAGGGCAACATCGTGCTCACTTCCACCGGCCCGGCGATGGCCCGCACCGTGTGGGGCAACCCCGAACGCTACTTCACCAGCTACTGGGAGAAGTACGCGGCCCGGGGCTGGTTCCTCGCCGGCGACGGCGCCAAGTACGACGACGACGGGGACACCTGGATCCTGGGCCGCACCGATGACGCGCTGAACGTCTCGGGCCACCTGCTCTCCACGATCGAGATCGAGTCCGCGCTCGTCTCCCACCCGTCGGTCGTCGAGGCAGGCGTCTGCCCCACCACCGATGCGAAGACCGGGCAGGCAGCCACCGCCTTCGTCGTCCCGCACGACCGTTCGCTCATCGGCGCCGGCACCGCCGCCGGGTCGTCGCCCGAACAGCTGGCCGCTGCAGTGGAACTGCGCGCCCACGTGGCCGCGCAGATCGGCCCGATCGCCAAGCCGCGCGACGTCGTTTTCGCCCCGGATGTGCCCAAGACCCGTTCGGGGAAGATCATGCGCCGGCTGCTGACCCAGCTGTTCGAGGGCTCGGAGCTGGGCGATACGACCAGCCTGCAGAACGAACCCTGCATCCCGGAACTGCAGCGGATCTGCACGCCGGCCTGATGGTTCCTTCTGTGCCGTTTGATGGGTGTGGGAACCTCCACACCCGCCGGGCCTCGCGATCAGGGGGAACCAGTTCCGGCCGTCGCCCCGGCAAGAGCCCTGCAGGCGGCCCCAGGGCGCGTTGCACGAGGCTTCACCACAGCTGACATCCACACGGGGGTGATGTATGACCACGTCATGCAACGCACGCAGATTTTCTTGACGGCCGGGGAGCGACGGAACCTGGACGCCGAGGCCGCGCGGACGGGGCGATCCATCTCGGCGCTCATTCGGGATGCCGAATTCGACCTCCAGGCGATTGACGCCGCCTGTGGTTCCTGGGATGAACGCCGCCTCGAGGGGGCGGCCTTCGTCGAGGGCCTGCGGTCCGGCAGCCGGCTCGCCGATGGCCCCACTCGAGGACTGTCGTCGTCGACACCTCGGTCCTCATCGATGTACTCCGCGGCGTGCCCGAAGCGGTCGAGGCACTGCGCAGAGCACGCTTGGCTGGGCGGCTGCATGCGAGCGAAGTGGCGCGGCTGGAAGTGCTGGCGGACATGCGGCCTCCGCAGGGGGACGCCACGCGGACGCTGTTCGGAGCCTTCCAGTGGCATCCGCTCGATGAGGGGATAGCCGAGATCGCCGGGGACCTCGGGCGGCAATGGCTCCCCGGGAACCGCGGCATCGACTCGGCAGACCTCGCCATCGCAGCCACTGCCCTCGCACTTGAAGCGCGGCTCCTGACGCGGAACGTGAAGCACTTCCCGATGTTCAACGGATTGTCTTCGCCCGACCGAGCCGGCAATGGCCGCTTGCCTCCCCCGACCGCGGCAACCGGTCACATCCGCCCGCCGGACGCAGCGGAGTATTTGCGCAGCGCGTCCTCGCGTAGCCGGAGGTACTCGTACTCCTGCGCCGCGGCTCGCTGCCAGTTGACCCGGTAGTACCGGCCGATGGCGCCCAACAGGGCTCCGATCCGGTTCGTCCGGGACCGTCGGCGACCGGTGGCGGACCTGGTGGCGGTGGTCGTGTCGGTGGTGATCGTGAAGGCGTGGTTCGTAGTCATGCATCAAGCGTCCGCACGTCGCGGCAAACCCGCCACGATTCGGCCCACACCGAATCCTCGCCATCGGTGGTGGTCGCTTCTACGCTGATTCCATGCACATCACCCTGACGTCCGAGGACCTCACCCGGATCCGGTTCGAGTCGTCCCCGCTGTGGGAAACGGTGGCCAGCATCCGGGCGCTGCAGCGCCGACCGGCGATCCACCGGCCGTGGATCGAGGCAACACGTACCGCGCTGGCCGCCTCGGAGGAACCGCACAAAACTCGGCACCTCGACATCCTCGCCACCGTGGTGCGTCCGCATGGGTACATGGCCGACGCCCTGACCCCCACGCCCAGCCGGCACGGCTCCTTCGAGGACTCGCTGGCCGACGTCGCCGCCGTGGATCCGGGGATGTGGCGGGACAACCTGGAGTACCTGCGGCGTTTCGACCCGGTGCCGCGCGTCGTGCAGACCGCGGACCTGCTCCTGGGCGATCTCGACGCGGGCATCCCGATGATCGTCTCGGCCCTGTCCTGGTACTGGGACCTGGCCATCCGGCCCTGGTGGCCGCGACTGCGGTCCCTGCAGCTCGAGGACATCGACTGGCGGTTGGCCCAGATCTCCCAGCACGGGGTCCACGAGGTCCTGAAGTCACTGCACCCCAGCGTGGTTCCGACGGCGACCGGCTTGGACATCATCCGGGATTGCGATGCGGACGAGCCTCCCGAGCCCGGTTCGGGGCTGATCCTGGTCCCGAATGCGTTCATCTGGCCGGAGACGCTGGTGCTGAACGTCGCCCCGTTCGTCCCCACGCTGACCTATGCCCCGCGCGGCGTCGGCCGCCTCTGGGAAACCGCCACGTCCTGCCCCGACGACCCGCTGGCCAAGCTGCTGGGGCGCACCCGGGCACAGATCCTGGCCCAGTTGGACGTGCCCATGACGACGACGCAGCTCGCCTGTGCGCTGGACCTCGCCCCGGCGACGGTCAGCACGCATTTGAAGGTGATGTCCGCGGGTGGGCTGGCCGCCTCGCTGCGGACCGGGCGCGAGGTGTTCTACCGGCGCGCGGACGTCGGCGAAAGCCTGCTGGCGGCCCGCTGACCGGACGGCGCCCCGGTGAGGTCCTGCACGTCGGGGGTCCCGGCCACGTCCCCGGGTTCGGGCACCTCGAGCAAGTCGGCGTCGATCTCCACGACCTGACCGTTCTCCACGTGCGGGTGGCGCAGGTCCAGCAGCGAGCCGACGACCAGGCGGATCAGGGTCCCGTGGGCGACGACGACGATGTTGCTTTCCGGGTTCGCGGCAATGATCCCGCGCAGGGCCTCCAACGCCCGGGCGGTGACCTTGTCCTCCGGTTCGGCGGTGGCCAGCAGCCGCGCCACCTCGGCCCGGTCCATTCCCTCCACGACCCGGCCCTCCCCTTCGCCGTAGTGGCGTTCCTGCAGGTCCTGCACGGGGGCTATCGCCTCGAGTCCAAGCTGCCCGCCGATGATGGCCGCGGTCTCGGCGGCCCGCCCCAGGGGCGAGGAGACCAGTAGGTCCCAGGCACCGCCGTCGTGCCCCAGGCGTTCCAGCTCCCCGGCCGCGGCCCGGGCCTGGGCACGTCCGGCGTCGTTCAACTCGATGTCGGTCTGGCCCTGAAGGCGCCTCTGGGCGTTCCACGCGGTTTCCCCGTGGCGTACCAGTGCAATGCGTGCTCCCATGGGTCCCACCCTACCGGCCCCTGAGGACGCCACGCGGCGAAACATTCTTGGCCGGGCGGCACGGGTTTGCCACCATGGAAGGAACCATCCCGAGCGGCCGAGAGACCTGGCTTGTCGACGCCGCAGCAACCACCGGAATCCACCGGCGCGGTGCTACCGCCAGGACCGATGGAGCGCAGCACGAACCGCTGCACGGTTCCGCGGGACCGCACCATGGGCGGGATCGGCACCAGCCGGAAACCAACCTCGAAGGAGCCAACGCCGAGATGTCGGATCACCAGTTCGGATTCCGCACCCGCGCCCTGCACGCCGGGGGCACCCCCGATGCCGAGCACGGCGCCCGCGCGGTGCCGATCTACCAGTCGACCTCGTTCGTGTTCAAGGACACCGACGATGCCGCCAACCTGTTCGCCCTGCAGAAGTACGGCAACATCTACTCCCGGATCGGCAACCCCACGGTCGCCGCGTTCGAGGAGCGGATCGCCTCGCTGGAGGGCGGAATCGGGGCCGTGGCCACCGCCTCGGGCATGTCCGCGGAGTTCATCACGTTCGCCGCGCTGACCCAGGCCGGCGACCACATCGTGGCCTCCTCGAAGCTCTACGGTGGCACCATCACCCAGCTGGACGTGACGCTGCGCCGCTTCGGTGTGGACACCACGTTCGTGGACAGCAACGAGGCCGCCGACTTCGCCGCCGCGCTGCGCCCGGAGACCAAGGCGCTGTACACCGAGGTCGTGGCCAACCCCTCCGGGGACATCGCCGACCTCAAGGGTCTGGCCGCCGTCGCCCGCGAGGCCGGCATCCCGCTGATCGTCGACTCCACGCTGACCCCGCCGTACATCCTGCGCCCGATCGAGCACGGGGCGGACATCGTCATCCATTCGGCCACCAAGTTCCTCGGCGGACACGGCACCACGCTCGGCGGCGTCGTCGTCGAATCCGGCCGGTTCAACTGGGGCAACGGGAAGTTCCCGACCATGACCGAGCCGGTCCCCTCCTACGGCAACGTGTCCTGGTGGGGGAACTTCGGCGAATACGGGTTCCTGACGAAGCTGCGCTCCGAACAGCTGCGCGACATCGGCCCCTCGCTGCCCGCCCAGTCGGCCTTCCAGCTGCTGCAGGGCGTCGAGACGCTGCCCCAGCGCATGGACGCCCACCTGGCCAATGCGTACCGCGTCGCCGAATGGCTCGAGGCCGACCCGCGCGTGACCTACGTGAACTTCGCCGGCCTGCCCTCCCACCCGCAGCACGATCGGGCCAGGGACCTGCTGCCCGGCGGCGTCGGCTCCGTGTTCAGCTTCGGCGTCGCCGGCGGCCGGGAGGCCGGTGGTCGGTTCATCGAGGCGCTGCAGCTGGCCAGCCATCTGGCCAACATCGGCGACGCCCGCACCCTGGTCCTGCACCCGGGATCGACCACCCACCAGCAGCTCAGCGCCGACCAGCTCACCGCAGCCGGCGTGCCGGAGGACCTGATCCGCCTCTCGGTGGGGCTCGAGGACGTGGAGGACATCATCTGGGACCTGGACCAGGCGCTGACTGCCTCCCAGCAGGCACCAAGCAGCACGGAGGCAGCCGCTACCGCGACCGGGGATGGGGCCGCCTGCGCAGTCCCGGCAGGCGCCGGCGAGCAGATCGGAGCGGGCAAATGAGCACCGATACCATGCAGCGCAGCTGGGTCGGACCCTCGGCCCCCGAGCGGCTGAACATCCTGCGCTCCACGCGGTCGATCGCGATCGTGGGCGCCTCCGACAAGACGGCCCGCGCGTCCTACTTCGTGGCGACGTACCTGAACAGCTCCACGGGGTACGACCTCTACTTCATCAACCCGATCCTCGCGGCGAAGGGCGCCGAGATCCTCGGCCACCCGGTGTACGCCTCGCTGGCGGACCTGCCCGTGGCTCCTGACCTGGTGGAGGTCTTCCGCAAGGCCGAGGACACCCCCGGCATCGTCGAGGAGGCGCACCAAGCCGGCGCGAAGACCGTATGGCTGCAGCTGGGCATCTGGAACGAGGAAGCCGCGGGGTTGGCCGAGTCGTACGGCATGCACGCGATCATGGACCGCTGCGTGAAGATCGAGCACGCGCGCTTCCACGGCGGCCTGCACCTGGCCGGGTTCAACACCGGCGTGGTCTCCTCCAAGCGGCAGGTGCTTGCGTAACTATCCTGGCCGGTGTCCGCGCTCCACGGCACGACGCTCCCAGCACGACGGCGGCCCGTCACCCCTGCACGGGGTGGCGGGCCATGGCGCGTCCCGGGCATTTCAGAGGGCGACAACCGGTCCCCTTCCGAAAACGCTACGGAGATATCGGACCGCCACCCGGCCTGCCGCCCCGATGAGGGCCACGGCCCCGAGCGCGGCCAGGGGAACCGCCTGCACCAACCCGTAGCCCGGGGGCGTGTCATGGTGGCCCGTGATGCCAATGCCGATGAGTACCTGCGGCAGCGGCGACATGAGAACCGCCACCAGCAGCAGCACCAGGACCCAGCGGGACGTGGGCCGCGAACCGCCGGGTCCGGCCCAGAGGCAGGCCAGCAGAAAGACCAGGGGCATGGCGAAGACCAGGACAATCTCGGCGGCCGTATTGACGGCCAACCCGTGACCCAGCAGCGCCGGGGCCACCGTCAACATCCCGAAGCCTGCCGTCGAGCAGACCAGCACGGCCCGCCACACGGTATTGAGTCTCCCAACGCT
This sequence comes from Arthrobacter sp. JSM 101049, assembly GCF_041679245.1. Lineage (NCBI taxonomy): Bacteria > Bacillati > Actinomycetota > Actinomycetes > Micrococcales > Micrococcaceae > Arthrobacter > Arthrobacter sp. JSM 101049. The sequence continues at coordinate 467,742 of NZ_JBGFFC010000003.1, forward strand.
CCAGAGGGCGATCGTTGCGGCGATGCACAGCAACGCCACCCCCTGGAGCAGGGCCGCCACCGGCTCGCCGATCCAGGCCGGGCCCGGCAGCACCGAGGTGTAGAGCTCGTGCTCCTGGCCGGCCACGCACGCTGGACCGTACAGCTCGTCCAGGCAGGGAGCCCAGCGGGGGATCTCGGCCAGCCCACCGGCTACGCCGGCAACCAGCAACAGGATCCCGGCCAGGGACAGTTGGCCCACGCTGGGCTCCCGGGGTGTCCCGGCAATCGGGGCAGGCGGGGCGGTTGAATCGGCTGCTCCCTGCGCCATGGCGACCTCCGGAACGCGTGATCCCGGCGCCGAGGTCCGGCAGCCGTGACAGCGAACGCTATCCCCGACCACGCAGGTCGTCAATGGACGCCCCCACGGCTCGAGCCGCCGCACGGTCCGCGGCAGAACCCGCTACAGATCCTCGCGCGCCGCCATGAAGGTGTAGTCCCAGGCACGGACCCCGTCGGCTTCATCGGAAGCCGCGGGGGTGCGGTGCAGGTCGCGGGCACGATCCAGAACCTCGCATACCTCGGCGAAGACCCGGTCCGCCTCCTGCTGGGTGAGCCGGAGCGTGCCCAAGCTCAGGTCCCCCTTCGCCTCGGCTTCGCGGCCGGTGGCGAAGTTCGGCGCCCAGGCCGTCACCTTGGCGACCATCTCCTGCTGGTCCAGCGTCAACTGGTCCAGGTACGCGGCCAGCGGGGCCTCGTCCTCCGGGCCGATCGGGGTCTCGGGCGAACCCACCTTGTAGGACTGCACGGCGCCTTTCCATACCCGGTCGCGCCGGTCGCGTGCGAATTCGGGGGCTTCCTGGACGAAGCCGGCATCGGCGAGCGTGCGCAGGTGGAAACTCAGCGTGTTCGCCGCGACCCCGAGTTGCCGGGCCAGGTCCGTGGCACGGGCGTATTCCTGGGCGCCGAGCACGGCTACGATCCGGCGGCGCAGCGGATGCGCCATGGCCTTGAGCATCGGCGAGGTCATGACCTTCGCGTCGAGGTCCGGTGCGCGCGGGGGCTGGCGGTCGTTGTCCATGGGAACAGTCTACAAACCCGCCGCATAAATTGCGCAATTTATCTTGCGCAATTAATCGTGCGGATCTATGCTCGACGCATGGACCCCCTCCCGAACGATCCCGCGGCTCCTGCGTCCGCCCCACCGGCCGCGCCCCCGAAGGCCCAGCGCCCCCCGGCACTCTGGCGCAACCGCGACTACCGCTGGTGGCTGTCCACCGACACGTCGACCGGTCTCGGCCGGGCCCTGCACAACTTCGCCGTCCCGTTGCTGGCCCTCTACGTCACCGGCGACCCGGCCCAGGCCGGCATCGTCGCGGCCATCGGCCAGGTCGGCCGCCTCGTCGCCACCCTTCCCGGCGGCGTCCTGGCCGACCGGCACGACCGCCGCCGGCTCATCCTGCTCGGCACCGCCAGCGGTGTCCTGGTGGCCACCGCACTGGCAGCCTTCCAATACACCGGGCTACTCGGCTTCTGGCTGCTCACCGCACTGAACCTGCTCATGAACGTGCGCAGCGGCCTGTTCGACGGCGTCCCGAACGCAGCGTTGAAGGCCGTCGTGGAACCGCGCTCCCTCGGTTCGGCGATGTCCGCCAACCAAGGCCGCGACGCCGTGGTGAGCCTGGCCGGTGGCCCGGTCGGCGGCGTCCTGCTGGTCATCGGCCATGCGGTGCCGTTCGCCGCGACTGCCCTGCTGAACGTGTTCGGGCTCCTCTCGGTGCTGCGCGTCCGCGCCGATCTGCGCCCCCGCCGCGATGCCGCCGACGCCGCCGGCGCGACAGGCCCGGGCGGCGCGGGCAAACCGGCAGGGCACGACGGCGGGACCTCCACTACCCGCGCCGGCTACCTCCGCGAGGCGTGGGAGGGCTTCGCCTGGCTGCTGCACCGCCCCGAGTTGCGCGGGGTCATGGCCATCTCCACGATCGTGAACCTCGGCATGAACGCCGCCGTCACCTCCGTCGTGTTCGGCCTGCAACAGCGCGGCGAGTCACCGGCGACCATCGGCGTCGCCACCGCCTGCGTCGGGGTGGGCATGCTGGCGGGGGCCGTGCTGGCCCCGCCGCTGGTCCGGCGGGTGCCCACCGGCTGGCTGGGCGCCGTGGGGTTGGCCGCGTGCTCCGGTGCCGTGGCGGTCCTGCCGTTCGTCCACACGGTTCCGGCCATCTGCGTCGTGCTGGGTGCGAGCATGTTCGCGGCCCCGGCCATCAACGCCTCCCTGCTCGGCTATTTCACGGTCGCCGTGCCCACGCATCTGCTGGGCCGGGCGAACAGCGCGCTGGACCTGTTGGCGATGGGCGCGGTCCCGTTGGCCCCACTGGTCGCCGGTTTCGGCTACGCGGCCTGGGGGTGGACCGGGGTCCTGGCCCTGTGCGCGGGGATCTGTGGCATCGCCGTCGTCCTGGCGTTCTGCACCCGCCGGCTCCTGGCCATCCCCGCCTCCGACCGGTGGGAGGACCACGCCGCGGCCAACGCCCGCGAGGCAGCGCTCAGGCGTTGACGTCGGTTCCGATCCGCCGGTTGGCCAGCACGGGCAGGAACTGGCGCACCTCCTCGACGCGGCGCCGGGTCACGTCCACGGTGACCAGGGCCTCGGTCTCGTCGTCGAGGAAGTCCACCGGGATGCCCAGCGGGTCCAGGATCGCCGAATGGCCCACGGTGTTCGTCGAACTGGTCCCGGCGGCGGCGATCCAAACGGTGTTCTCCACGGCGCGCGCCTTCAGCAGCGTCTCCCAGTGGTCGATCTTGTGGTCGCCCTTGAACCAGGCGGCTGCCACCAGGACCACATCGGCGCCGGCGACGGCCAGCCGACGCGCCATCTCGGGGAAGCGGATGTCGTAGCAGGTCATGATGCCCACGTTCAGCCCGCCGATCTCGAAGACCGGCACGGCGGAGACGTCCCCGGCCTTGATCCGGGTGGACTCCTGGTAGGAGAAGGCGTCGTAGAGGTGGATCTTGCGGTACGTGCCCAGAATCCGCCCGGTTCCGTCCACGACCACCAGCGTGTTGTAGGGCTGGGGTTCGCCGCTGGGCTCATAGCCGCCGGCAACGATGGCCACCCCGAATTCGGCGGCCAGCAGCGAGACCTGCTGGACGAACGTGCTCCACTCGCGCTCGACCGCGGCGGCCAGGTCCCCCTCGACCTTGCGCACCGTGAACATCGTCTCCTCGGGGAAGAGCACCAGCTCGGCGCCCGCGTCCTTGGCACGCGCCACGATCCGGCGAACCACCTGCAGGTTCTCCGCGAGCACGCCGCTGGGCGAGAACTGTCCAACACTGATCTTCATCGCTTCTGCCTTCCGCTGCGGGTCCCTCCAGCGTACCCACGATCGACCGAATGGTGGATGGCCCACCGGCTACCTCTCCGTAACGTTTGGAACGTGAAGAAACCACCACCCAACAAGTGGGCCGCCCTGGCCGTCCTGGCCGCCGGCCTGTCGATGATCGTGCTGGACGGGACCATCGTCGGCGTCTCGCTGCCGACAATTATTTCCGACCTCGGCCTGGACCTGGGCGACGCCCAATGGGTCAACAGCCTCTACTCCGTCGTCCTGGCGGCACTGCTGCTGACCGCAGGACGCCTCGGCGACCGCCTGGGCCGGCGCAAGCTGTTCGTGATCGGCGTCGTCCTCTTCGTCGCGGGCTCCCTGGTCGCCGCGGTTGCCGGATCCCCGTCCGCCCTGATCGCCGGACGCGCCCTGCAGGGGGTCGGCGGGGCCGCCGTGCTCCCCTCCACCCTCTCCAGCGTCAACGCGACCTTCCGGGGCCGCGACCGCGCCGCCGCCTTCGGGATCTGGGGTGCGGTGATCTCCGGCATGGCGGCCGTCGGCCCACTGCTCGGCGGCTGGCTGACCTCCAGCGTCGACTGGCGGTGGATCTTCCTAGTCAACCTCCCGCTGGGGGCTCTGGTGCTGCTCGGCACCTGGCTCTTCGTCCCCGAAACCAGCGGGGCATCCACGCTCCCCGGACTCGACCTGCCCGGCCTGCTGCTCAGCGCCACCGGCTTCGGCCTGCTCGTCTTCGCCCTGATCGAGGGCCCGACCCTGGGGTGGTGGACCCCGAAGGAACCCCTGGCGATCGGAGCCTTCACCTGGCCCGCGGGCAGTTCCCCGGTCGTCGGCCTGGCAGTCGCAGCCGTGCTCCTGGTGGGGGCCTTCATCTGGTGGGAGGTACGCCGCGGATCCGCCGGCCGGGCGGCACTGCTGGACCTGGGCCTGTTCCGCATCGGCACGTTCTCCTGGGGCAACACCGCGGCCGCTGCCGTGGCGGTCGGCGAGTTCGGGCTGCTGCTGGTACTGCCCCTGTTCCTGGTCAACGTGCTCGACACCGGGGTCCTCGGTGCCGGGTTCATCCTGGCCGCCATGGCCCTGGGCGCCTTCGGCTCCGGCGCGGCGGCGCGCCACCTCGCCGCGCGGCTGGGCGCCGAACGCGTCGTCGTGCTCGGACTGGCCCTGGAGGTCGCCGCCGTGCTCGCACTGGGCGCCGCCACCACCAGCCAGCTGCCGATCGGGCTGCTGGTCCCGCTGCTGGTGGTCTACGGGCTGGGCCTGGGCCTGGCCTCGGCCCAGCTGACCGGCACTGTCCTGCGCGACATCCCCCCGGCCGCCTCCGGCCAGGGTTCGGCCACCCAGAGCACCGTACGGCAGCTCGGCGCCGGCCTAGGCTCCGCGATCGCGGGCACGGTCCTGGCCGTCGGAACCACCGCAGGCACCACCGCCGCCCTGCGCGAGGCCGGCACCTCCGCGGACGCCGCCACCGGCCTGGCCCAACGGCTCAGCGACTCCGCCGGCGGCCTCATTTCCGCGTACGACGCCGGATCCGCCGTGCACGCGGCCCTCGCCACGGGATTCTCCACCGGGGTGCAGTGGGCGGTGTTCGCCGCGGCGGCCTTCCTGGCCCTGGGGTTGGTGGCCTCCCTGCGCGTGGCCGCCGTGTCCCGGTCCCTCCAGGCCGCCGGCGCGGCCGCGGGAAAGCCGGGTACGGCGCACAGGTGACGGCAGCGGGACGGGCGCGTAACCTGACCGCATGGAGAGCAACCAGCGCGAGGTGGATGTCTGCGTCATCGGGGCCGGCCCCACCGGGCTGATGGCGGCGAACTGGCTGCAGCGCCTCGGCGTGGACGCCGTGATCGTCGACGGCAAGCCCGGCCCCACGCGGGAGTCCCGCGCGCTGGGCGTGCAGGCCCGGACCATGGAGATCTATGCCCAGCTCGGGGTCGTCGACCAGGTGCTGGCCCAGGCCGTGCCGGCCCATGAGCTGCGGCCGGGAGTCGGCCGCCAGTCGTGGAGTCCGGTGCCGCTCGCCCAGATCGGGAAGGGGCTGACCCCCTATCCGGGAATCCACATCCTGGAACAGCATGCCAACGAGCAGATCCTGGCCGATCGCCTCGCGGAGGTCGGCCACCCTGTCCAGTGGAACACCCGGATGACCTCGCTCCACCAGGACAAGGAGCGCGTGCACGTCGCCATCGAGACGCCGGAGGGCACCGGGACCGTCTCCGCGCGGTACGTCATTGCCGCCGACGGGGCCTCCTCCCCCACCCGCGGCCAACTCGACATCGGCTTTGGCGGGGAGACCAACGCCAAGGTCTTCTACGTCGTCGACGCCGAAGGCGTCGCGGGCACGGGCTCGGGCATCAACGTCCGGCTCGCCGGGGATGATTTCCTACTCACCTTCCCCATGTCGGCCCCCGGGCGGCCGAGCCGCGTGCGGCTGCTGGGCATCCTGCGCGACGTCCCCGGCCAGGGCCCGGGGGCACCGGACGAGGCCGCCGACCGGGTGACGGTCGACGAGGCCCGGGCGCGTACCGCCCTGGAGCACGACTTCGGGGTCACCTACGACAGCTCCGGGTGGTTCGCCACCTACCGGGTGCATCACCGGGTGGCCGGTGCCTTCCAGGCCGGCCGCGTGTTCCTGGCCGGGGATGCCGGGCATGTGCACTCGCCGGTCGGCGCCCAGGGGATGAATACCGGGTTGCAGGACGCGCACAACATCGCCTGCAAGCTCGCCGACGTCCTGGCCGGGCGCATGCCGGCGGACTACCTGCGGCGCTACGCCGCCGAACGCCATCCCGTGGCCGGGCATCTGGTCGCCACGACGGACCGGCTCTTTGCGGCGGTCACCTCGTCCGCACCCCGGGCCCGGTTCATCCGCGAGCGGGTTATGCCGCTGGCCTGGCCGGTGCTGGTGCGCGTGGTGCCGCGGGGCCCGCTGGGGCGGCGGATGTTTGGCTACGTGTCGCAGTTGCGCATCCACTACTGGATGACCGAGAGTGCGCGACGCCGCGCCGAAGGCCTGCGCGGGCTGGCCCGCCGCAGGAGCCGGGATCCGGTGCTCGGCAGACGGCTGCCCTGGATCGGCGCCACCAATCCGGGCGAGGACAACCACGTCCCGCTGGCCTCGGCGACCTGGCAGGTCCATGCCTACGGTCCCCGCGCGGCCGCGGCGGGAGCGCGGACCGCCGCCCATTACGGGCTGCCGCTGTACAGCTTCGGGGCCTCGGTCCGCCGCCACCTGCCCGATGGGACGGTCGCGATCGTCCGCCCCGACGGTTTCGTCGCCGTCCTCGAACACGCGGGCCGGACCCCTGCCGCGACGTGACGATGCCGCCGGGCCCGGTGGGCTCCGACGGCATCGGCCATCATGGTCGGGAGGCTGCTACGCCCCGCCCTCGATGAGGTCGTGTCGCACGATCGTCTGGTCGCGGTCCGGACCGACGCCGATGGCGGAGATCCGGGTCCCGGAGATCTTCTCCAGCGACAGGATGTAGTTCCGGGCGTTCTCCGGCAGGTCCTCCATCGTGCGCGCGCCGGAGATGTCCTCGGTCCACCCGTCGAAGTACTCGAAGATCGGCTGGGCGTGGTGGAAGTCGGTCTGCGTCATCGGCATCTCGTCGTAGCGGACCCCGTCGACGTCGTAGGCCACGCACACCGGGATGCGCTCGATGTTGGTCAGCACGTCGAGCTTGGTCACGAAGTAGTCGGTGAAGCCGTTCACGCGCGAGGCGTGGCGTGCCAGCACGGCGTCGTACCAGCCGCACCGGCGCGGCCGGCCGGTGTTCACGCCGAACTCGCCACCGGTCTTCTGCAGGTAGACGCCCATGTCGTCGAAGAGCTCGGTGGGGAACGGGCCGGCGCCGACGCGGGTGGTGTAGGCCTTGATGATGCCCACCGTGCGGGTGATGCGGGTGGGGCCGATGCCCGAGCCGACGGACGCGCCGCCGGCGGTCGGGTTGGATGAGGTGACGAACGGGTAGGTGCCGTGGTCGACGTCCAGGAAGGTGGCCTGGCCGCCTTCCATGAGCACCACCTTGCCGGCGTCCAGCGCCTCGTTCAAGACGTACGTGGAGTCGATGACCAGCGGACGCAGGCGGTCGACGAAGCCCAGGAAGTACTCGACGATCTCCTCGACCTCGACGGAGCGGCGGTTGTAGATCTTGACCAGCAGCTCGTTCTTCTGCCGCAGGGCGCCCTCGACCTTCTGGCGCAGGATGGATTCGTCGAAAACGTCCTGCACGCGGATGCCCAGGCGTCCGACCTTGTCCATGTAGGCGGGGCCGATGCCGCGGCCGGTGGTGCCGATCGCCCGCTTGCCCAGGAAGCGTTCGGTGACCTTGTCCATGGTCTGGTGGTAGGGGGCGACCAGGTGGGCGTTGGCGGAGATGCGCAGCTTGGAGGTGTCGGCGCCGCGGGCTTCCAGGCCGTCGATCTCCTCGAACAGGGCCTCCAGGTTCACCACACAGCCGTTGCCGATGATGGGCGTCGCGTTCGGGGACAGGATGCCGGCGGGAAGGAGCTTCAGCTCGTACTTCTCACCGCCGACGACGACGGTGTGCCCGGCGTTGTTGCCGCCGTTGGGCTTGACCACGTAGTCGACACGGCCACCGAGCAGATCGGTGGCCTTGCCCTTTCCCTCGTCGCCCCATTGGGCTCCGACGATCACGATTGCTGGCATGGGATCCTCCCCCTTGCGTGGGTCAGCGGCCGGCTTGCGCCGGGTTCCGGCGGTGCCGGACACAAGAACGCCCCAGTCCTCCGTACCCCGCCCCGGAATCGGGCGGAAGCGTAAGAGTGAAAGGGGCTCTTACGCATCGAGTTTACCCAAGTGCACGGGAACTTGCGACTTTTTCCACAGAACGGACGATTGGCCGGCTCCGGTGTCGGCCGGTCCCGGCTGGTTGCTGGTGGCAGCGGTGCCCGGCCCCTCCGCTCGCCTAGACTGGGGCCCATGGCGCTGACTCGGGAACACGTGGTGACGACGGCCGTGTCGGTCCTGCGCGACTTCGGGCTCGCGGACCTGTCGATGCGCCGGTTGGCGCGCGAACTGGAGGTCCAGGTCGGCGCCCTGTACTGGCATGTGAAGAACAAGCAGGAACTTCTGGTGGATGTCGCCGCCCAGCTGCTGGGAGGCATCCCCACCGGGTCCCCTGCGGAACAGGACACGACGACGGCACGCGCCGCCGTCGTCGACCTGGCCACTGCCATCCGGACTGCCCTGGTCCCGGTGCCCGACAGCGCCGAGGTCATCCAGCTCGCCCAATCCATGCAGCCGGCGGCCCTGGCCCCGCTGACCCGGTTGCGCGACCTGCTCGAATCCGCGGGGGTCGGGGCCGGCCACTCCGCGTGGGCCCAGCATCTGGTCCTGAACCACATCCTGGGGTCCGTGGCCGCCGAACAGGAACGGGCCCGCCTGGAGTCGATGGCTGCCGGCGACCCGGCCATCCCGGGCGGCCCGCCACTGGGCGCCGACGCATTTGCGTGGGGCCTGGGAGCGATCCTCGACGGCGCGCTGCCCCGACAAAACCATCACGATTCGGCGGGGGAGATTGTGGACCCGGACGCGGCTCCGTAGGTTCGAGGGAGGTGCCGGGGCCTCCCGGTGCCTCCCAGCCGCCCCGAACCCGGTGGCCGGGCAGCACGACCGAATTCCGTGCGCGGCCTGCGTGCCGCCTCGAGCCCCGAAGGACCTTCCATGCCCCGCTCGTTCCAGACCGCCTCCGCCGCGTCCCCGACGGGCTCTGCGGCACCTTCCCGTACTGCCGCGGTGGCCCGGCTGGTGGCAGTGGCCACCCTCGGAACGCTCTGCCTGACGGCATGCAGCACCGGAGACGAAGCCAGCCCAGCGGGCGCCACCGGTGGTTCGGCTTCGGTCTCCCCCACGAACGGCACGGCAAGTGCCTCCTCCGCGGCCGCGGCGTCCTCGTCCCCGGCGTCGTCCGACACCGCGGAGGGGCCCATCGTCCCGGGTGCGGCCAACGAAGCCTGGATGAAACAGGCACGGCAGGCCGTCGATGACACCGACCCGAAATCCACGGCATGCCTGGACACCCTGCTGGACCAGACCATGCTTGACGCCGTCGCCACCTACCTGCCCGAAGTGGCCTCGGTCGGCCTCGGTGGGCTGAGGCACGAGGCCGGATGCACCTTTTCCGCGGCCGGCGACCCCGGAACCGCGCCCACCGTGCAGGTCAAGCGGTTCTACCTGGCCAACGACAGCAGCAAGACGATGGACGAGGCCGGCCTGCTCGGCAGCGACATGTGCGCACCCGACCGGGACCAGGACGCCAACGGCATCTCCACGGACGTGGGGGACGTGGCGGTGTTCAAGGGGCCCGGCGGTGCCATCCGCGCCACCGTCCGCGGCGCCTGGTCCTGTTCCGAGAATGGCGCCATCGGCAGCGGCTTCCTGGTCAGTGCCGGTGCCGAGGAGAAGGATGGCATCCCGGATCCGGACCAGCTCGCCGAGCCTGATTTCGCAATGGCTGCGGCGACCCACCTGCACGACACAGAAGTCAACTGGGCCCCGACGCTCGATGACCTCTACGAGGCCAATTTCCGGGATGTCCTCGGCCAATAGCCGGTGTTCGGACACCTGGCGGCCCGGTCAGGGCGCCAGTTCGGCGTAGGCGCGGAACCGGGCCAAGTGGCCGGCCTCGTCCGCAGCCACCGACGCACGGATCCCCTCCGCCTCGGCTGCCAGCGCCGCGGACACGACGACGTCGATGGCGAGCTCCAGCCGCGTATCGTCGCCGCTGTCCGCCAGGCGGTACGCATAGGTGGTGTGCACGTCTCCATCACCTGTCGAAATGCAGAGTTCGTGCTCCGGGATGAAGCTCGACACCGTATGCGTGCGCACGTGGTTCCCGACATGCACGTCCACCTCGACCCCGGTCGCCAATGGACCGTCGGCATGCATCTCGGTCACCCCGGGCAGCCACAGCGGCGCGGCGGTGAAGTCGGTCAGCAGGAACCACACGCGCGGCCGCGGCAGGCGGATCAATTCGCTGGCCGTGCAGGCGGTGCCTTCACCAAAGGTCTCATCGGTGCCCATGCAACCATCTTCCGCCGCTACGCTGCCCACGTGAAGACGACGGTTGCGTGAGCGCAGGTTTGGCGCGCCTGCGCCTCAGTTGCCGAGCCGGCCCCCGGAGGCCTCCAGGTAGCAGGATCCGCAGAGCGATTCGTACCAGACGTCCTGGCCGTCAATGGCCACCTGGTCGCCGTCGAACACCACCTCGTCGCCGATCCTGCGCGTATTGAAGATGGCCTTGCGGCCGCACCGGCAGATGGTCTTGAGTTCCTCGAGGGTGTGGGCCAGTTCCATCAGCCGGTGGGCTCCGGGGAACATCCGGGTCCGGAAATCGGTGCGGATGCCGTAGGCAAGGACGGGGACGTTCTGCTGGACGGCAATGCGGAACAGGTCATCGACCTGGTCGGCGGAGAGGAACTGGGCCTCGTCGACCAGGAGGCAGGCGACGGGTTGCTGGTCCACATGTTCCAGCAGAGCGTCGGGGTCGTCCCCCGCCGCGTGTGCGGCGAACAACGCGGCCACCGATGCCCCGGCCGGAATCAGGAAGTCGACCGCCCGGCTCATCCCCAGGCGCGAGATGATCTGGTCATCGCCCTTCGTGTCGACGTCCGGCTTGGCCAACAGCACGCGCTGTCCGCGTTCCTCGTAGTTGAAGGCGGCTTGCAGCAGTCCGGTGGACTTACCGGAGTTCATGGCGCCGTAGCGGAAGTAGAGCTTGGCCAATGCGTTCCTTTTCGTTGCGGGGTGCGCATCGATTCTATGCGGTTCGTCGCGGCCACAGCCCGGTCACCGCAGCTGGACCTCGCGGCCGAAGACCACCGCCTGCAGCACGTCCTCGAGCTGACGCAGGATGAACGAGCTATCCGTGGCCCACATTGCCGGCTTATCGGCACCGGTCCCCGGATCCTCCATCAGCCCTATGCGGTAGTTGCCGCGGACACCAGCGTTGACGTAGGTCATTTGCTCGATCTCCGTGACTTCGTCTTCGGCTTCGATCTGCCAGACGAACCAGGGCTGGTTCCAGACCTGATCCATGACCTCATCCGCGCCTCCAGGCAGAGGCGCCTCCCCGGCGAAGCGCTCGTCCAGCTGGCCCGGCTCCAACAGGAAGGGTGCCACGTGGAGGTTCCAGGCGGGACCAGCACCCGCCCACCGTGATGCGCGAGAGGAGAGCTCGCTGAGCGGGATCAGCTGCACGTTGAACAGCTTCGGGTCGTCGGCGTTCCACGGCTGGTTGAGCACACGCGGCCCGTAGCCCTGCTCGGCGGCGACCAAGGCCAGGTCCCCGATCGCAAAGGCCTGCAGGGTGGTCTCGGCGTCGAGGAACCGTCCGGTGAGCCGCAGCCGGGCCGGTGCGTTGTTCAAGGCTGTCGCCATCACATCGCCGATCTCACTAAGGCGTCCCCCTTCCAGGACGCCGAGCTCACGCAACTCGTCCAGCACGGCGTCGCCACCCGTCGCCAGACGTCCCAGGACGGAATCCTCCAGTTCGCCCATCCGGGCAATCGCCGCTCCTGACATCCAGGTTCCTTCGCCGATCCAGGATCCGGCTGCCTGGTAGAACGAGTAGTCCTCCGATTCGGCTTTGCGGGCCCGCGTGGCCACGGCGTCGAGCATGCCGCCGTTCGCGGGAGCGGCGTCCGTGGCGGTTTCCGATGACGATTCCGGGATCTCGGCGGCGTGCAATGCAGTTACCGATCGGGCAATGGCGACGAAGTCGTCCTCGAAGAGCTGCCGGGTCTGGATCGAGGTGGTGGTGCTGATCTGGATTGCCCATCCCTCGATGAGGACCAGGTAGTCCACTCCGCTGACGGTCCGTCCAACTGGGGCCCGGTGGGTGTATTCGACGACCCGACCGGCGTGGCGGGCCGGGGGAAGTCCTCGTCCGTCGACGGGCGTCCGGCCGTCTTGTCCTGGCTGTTCGAATCGATAGGTCCAGTCGTCGACGTCCACGATCCGCCCCTCCACCAGCGATGCCACGATCCCCGAGACCGCCCGCTGGCAGAAGTCCCGCAGGGACCCGGAAAAGGGGTTGACGGTCACGACGACGTTGGGGGTGAATTCCCCTTCTATGGGAGGCATGCTGCCGAAAAGCTCGACTTCGGGACGTAGTTTCTGTGCTGTCCAAGGGGTCGGCAGATCAAAGGACAGGATTCGGTGGAATCCCTCGTGCCGGTTGGCAGTATCCATATTCGTCATTTCCTTCCCATTCCCTCCGTGCCCATCGGCTCCGATTCTCCGGGCCCCCAGAGGGGTGTTTCGTCGGTCCCGCCGCGACGCACCCAGTCCTTGTGCCATCGGGGGGTCGCGACGCTGGGCCACCACCAGCGCATGCCGATGCCGATGGGGGCAAAAACCACAATCAGCACGGTCCACAGGGCTTCGGCGTGCTCCCAACGGTCCAAGCTGGCCAAAACCGCGGGGATAATGCAGAGCAGGGCCAGTCCCGCGACCCCCAAGTGCATCGGGGCGTAGTTTCGCTTCGTGAAGATGAACGGTCCGGGCCCCTTCTCCGCCCAGGTGCGCCATCGTCCGGTCCATGCGCACCCGAAGGCGATCAGGAGCGCCACCGCTGGCAGGCCGATAATCAGTGCCAATAGGAGCAGATCCTCCATGGAGTGGCTTCCTCCGTATCCTGCACTAGTCAAACGGATTAAGTGAACTGCCGATGTCTTTCAGCGTGCCCCCGACAGCCTCGCCGACCGAGCCAATATCGCCGTGCCGGATGTCGTTGATGGTGGAACCGACGGCACCACCCACAATACCGCCCAGCCATCCGCCGGCCATTCCTCCAACGAACCCGCCGATGGCTGCCCCCACGCCCGGAATCGGGATAACGGCTTGTCCCAGTGCCGCTCCGGCACCCCGGCCGACCGCAGTGCCCACCATGGAACCGACTTGTTCGGAGGCGGTGACCACAGCCGCGTCCTTGGCGGCCTCGGCCTGGTGCTGAGCCGGGGTCATATCCGGATTGCGAATGAGGCTGTCGTTGTAGCCTTCGGTGTAGGTTCCGGTGAAGGTTGCTCCGGCGCCGACAACGCTCAGCACCTTCCCGGCTGGACCGTTGGCGAATTTGTTGACCTTGTCGAGGGCCTTCGGCAACCTGGCAGGCCCCGGGGCAGCATGCCGGCCAGGCGTACCGCCACCCCGGGTCAGTTGCGTCTTGAGCTCGACTTTCCGGCCGTGCACGCTGTATTTGGTGTTCTTGAGCCAGGGATACTTCGCGGCCAACGCCCCCAAGGGGGACTTCGAATCGAGCCGGTGCAGCATCTCCTTGCCGGCGTTCTTGGAGACCCTCTCGGGGTCTGTGGCCTTCTGACTGTCCGCCAGGCGCTCGATGTAGGAATTCGGAACCCCGAGCCTTTTCAGCGTCCTTTCCTGGATGGAGAACCTGCCCGGATTGCTCTTCTCCTTGAAGAGGTTGGCCTCGGAGTTGTAGGTGAAGAAGATTTTGCGGTCCCTGAATTCAAGGGACGACCCTGCCAGACCGAGGGATGCCAGCGCGTTCTTGGTATGACCGGAGAGTCCGTTGACCGTTCCAGCAGGCTTGGTGAGGTCAGCAACGAGCGGGTTGAGCTTGGAGATCTTGTCGGCACAGGTCTCCACGGCGTCGTCGTACAACCGGCTCACGGCATTGATCTCGCGCTGGATCTCGCCGTTGGTGGTCCAATAGTCGTCCGGTCGGTCCTCACCCTCCAGGGCATTGTGCTGGGACGCCTGCTCCTTGACCGCGTCATAACGGCCCTTGAGGTTGGAGATGGCAGAAGAAAAATCCTCCAGCGCCGTCGCGGTGTCGTCGGTGACCGTGCCGACGGCATCGACGTAGGGGGACATCACGGTGGTCACCGCCGAGAACACCTTGTCTTGGTGTGGGGATTCGAAGACCGCATCCAATCCTTACCAGTCGCTCTGGACGTCGTCCCGGATGTCCTTGCTTTGCGTCCCGATCTTGCGGACGGCAGAGGCCTCGGTGTCGATGTTCGCCGTGTTGGGCAGCTTGTCGGGCAGGCTCGACAGGTCCACGCTCATCGGGCATCCTGTTTCGCGCTGGGCGGCGTCGGGACGGAGTAGATGGCCTTTTCCGCGTCCCCTGCCATGATTCCGTCAGCGGAGTTGTAGGCGTTGATCGTCGCCAGGGTGTTCCCGCAAATGGAGTTCCCGGCATTGCGGCCGGCCGCCAGCAGCGGGCCTAGGAATCCACTGAGCAGGCCATCGAGGGCCCCGCCGATCTCGATGTGGTCGCACGCAGTGGCGGCTTCGGTGAATGACGTCGTCAATGCGACTTCCTTGCCTTCGAGCATGTCGACGTCGTCCTGCGCATTGCCGACGATCGACGTGGCCGTACCAACGTTGATCTTCCAACCGTCAAGCGCCATGCGGCTGTTCCCCCTATTGGTTGGTACGGGCACTGAAGTATTTCTTCAATCACCTTACGGAACCAAAGAAAGGGCCGCGATGGGGAGAACTCCCCATCGCGACCCCCTCGGGTGGTGACCAGCCGTTGGTGCCGGCCCTACGACCTGTTCGCGATCTGCGCGGCTGCGGTCGGATCGGAGTCGTTGAGGAACTTGCCGATGCGGTCGACCTCGCTTTCCTCGCCGATGGCGGCGGCGGCCCGCTGGAGTGCGTACAGCGAGCGCAGGAAGCCGCGGTTGGGTTCGTGCGAGTACGGGACCGGGCCCTGGCCGCGCCAGCCGGCGTGGCGCAGCGCGTCGAGGCCGCGGTGGTAGCCGACGCGCGCGTAGGCGTAGGACTCGACGGTTCGACCGTCGTCGTAGGCCTCGTCGGCGAGCATCGACCATGCGAGCGAGGAAGCGGGGAATTGCGCCACCACGTCGACCGGCTCGTCACCGGCTGCCAGGCGCGTATCCACCTCCTCGTCGGGCGAGAGCAGGGTTTCGGGGATGCCGAGCAGGTTGCGTCCGAGTTCGTCGCTCATGGCTACTTCAGCGTCTTTCCGGCCGAACCCAGGCGCTGGGCGGCCTCGACGACGCGTGCGGCCATGCTGGTCTCTGCGGCGGCGCCCCAGACCCGGGGGTCGTAGGTCTTCTTGTTCCCGACCTCGCCATCGATCTTGAGCACGCCGTCGTAGTTGGAGAGCATGTGCCCTGCGACCGGACGGGTGAACGCGTACTGGGTATCGGTGTCGATGTTCATCTTGATCACGCCGTAGGAGACTGCGTCG
The DNA here is from genome assembly GCF_041679245.1 of Arthrobacter sp. JSM 101049. Lineage (NCBI taxonomy): Bacteria > Bacillati > Actinomycetota > Actinomycetes > Micrococcales > Micrococcaceae > Arthrobacter > Arthrobacter sp. JSM 101049. The sequence continues at coordinate 483,270 of NZ_JBGFFC010000003.1, forward strand.
GAGATCTCCTGCTCCGAGGATCCGGAGCCACCGTGGAAGACCAGGTCGAAGGGCTTGTCCTTGCCGAGCTTGGCACCGACCTCCGCCTGGATGTCCTTGAGGATCTCCGGGCGCAGCTTCACGCCGCCGGGCTTGTAGACCCCGTGCACGTTGCCGAACGTCAGGGCCGTGATGTAGCGGCCCTTCTCCCCGGATCCCAGGGCCTCGATGGTGGCCATCGCGTCGCCGACGGTGGTGTAGAGCTTTTCGTTGATGGCGTTCTCGACGCCGTCCTCTTCACCGCCGACGGTCCCGATCTCCACCTCGAGGATCTGCTTGGCGGCTGCGGAGCGCGGCAGCAGCTCGGCGGCGATGCGCAGGTTCTCCTCGAGGGTCTCGGCCGATCCGTCCCACATGTGGGAGTTGAAGATCGGGTCGCGGCCCGCCTTCACCTCCGCCTCGGAGGCGGCCAGCAGCGGCAGCACGAAGCCGTCGAGCTTGTCCGCCGGGCAGTGGTCGGTGTGCAGCGCGATGTTCACGCCGTAGCTCTTGGCCACTTCCTTCGCGAACGCGGCGAAGCCCAGTGAGCCGACCACCATGTCCTTGACCGACGATCCCGACCAGTAGGCGGCGCCGCCGGTCGAGACCTGGATGATGCCGTCGGACTCGGCTTCGGCGAAGCCACGGATGGCGGCGTTCAGCGTCTGCGAGGACGTCACGTTCACTGCGGGGAAGGCGTAGCCGTCCGCCTTCGCCGCGTCGATCATGGCGTTGTACTTCTCGGGGGTTGCAAGAGGCATGCTGACTCCTTATGAGTTGGGCAGGGAGTAGACATCGTTGGCTAGGGCCCATCCTACCGATATGCGATCACCGCCACACCCGCAGATGACGCGCGTAGATCCGCCAGCAGCTGGAGAGCCGTCTCTTTCCCGCGAACCGTTGTTCCAGGAAGAACGGGCTTGCGGCCGTTCCCGATCTTCTGGTCCCCAGTCGCCGCCTTGGACTGTCCGTCGGCCACGGCGGTTTCCAACGTCTCGCCGGAGTGCGCGAGGTCCCTCGTGTCCAGAAATGCGTCCTTGCCCAGCGCCCCGTGGGCCGCACTCCATGAGTTCACGGACCGTTCAACTCCACTGCCCCGGCGATTCAGCCGGCCCTGACACGGTGGTTCCGACCCCGCCCGCCACTGGAAGGACCACCGTGACAACCAATACCAAGACATTCCTGCCCATGCTCGGACACACGCGCGGCAAGCGCAGCCCGGTCACCTGCGCCCTCAAGTGCGACAACGCCTGCTCCAAGGCGGTCTGCAACACCTCGTCCAACAGCTACTTCCGCGACATCGCCTCTGCCGAGTTCTCCCGCCGCTCCGCGCTCGGCGTCGGCGCCGCCGGCGTGCTGAGTGCCGCTGTCGTCGCCGTCGGAGGCACCGAAACGGCAGCCGCGGCCGGGGTTCCCGCCAAGCGGCGCCGCCCGGGCCAGCTGGCCTTCGAGGCGATCAAGCCCGTCGACAAGGAAGCCGACATCTTCGACGTCCCCGAGGGCTTTGAATGGGCCCCGCTGCTGCGCTGGGGCGACCCGCTGTTCAACCAGTCCCCGGAGTTCGACTTCGACCGCCAGACACCCAAGGCCCAGGCCCTGCAGTTCGGCTACAACAACGACTACACCGACATCATCCGCCACCAGAACGGCAAGAAGGCAGTCCTCGTGTGCAACCACGAGTACGTGAACCCGGAGATCATGTTCCCCGCAGCCCCGGCCAACGCCGCCGAGGAACGACGGCGGCGCAACATCTTCCGCGCGGCGGTCGGTTTGAGCGTCGTCGAGCTCAAGCGCAAGGACCGCGGCCAGCCCTGGGACTACGTCCGCGGGGCCCACAAGAACCGCAGGATCACCCTGGACACCGAGTTCGAGCTGACCGGTCCGGCCGCCGGTTCCGACCTGCTGAAGACCAAGCGGGACCGCCGCGGCCGCTTCGTCGAGGGCACGCTGGGCAACTGCTCCGGCGGCACCACCCCGTGGGGCACCATCCTCTCGGGCGAGGAGAACTTCAACGGCTTCTTCCGCACGGCGGGCACGTCCACCGAGGACAAGCGCTACGGGCTGGAGGACAAGGCGACGGGGATGGGCTGGGAGCGCGAGGATCCGCGCTTCGACGCCCGCGGCGCCGGCTTCGCCAACGAGCCGCACCGTTTCGGCTACATCGTGGAGATCGACCCGGAGGACCCGAAGTCGACGCCGGTCAAGCACACCAGCCTGGGACGGTTCAAGCACGAGGGCGCCAACGTCATCGTCGCCAACAACGGGCACGTGGTGGCCTACATGGGCGACGATGAGCGGTTCGACTACCTCTACAAGTTCGTTTCCAAGCGCACGTACCGCAAGCACGACCGCCGCCACAACATGACGCTGCTGACCGAGGGCGACCTGTATGTGGCCCGTTTCGCCGGCACGTCCGAGGACGAGATCGACGGCTCGGGCGACGTCCCCTCCGACGGCACGTTCGACGGCTCCGGACGGTGGATCCCCCTGGTCCAGGACGGCAGGAGCCGCGTGAAGGGCATGAGCGTCGAGCAGGTGCTCGTCTTCACCCGCCTGGCCGCCGACGAGGTCGGTGCGACCAAGATGGACCGCTGCGAGGACGTGGAGCCGAGCCTGAAGTCCGGCAAGATCTACGTGGCCTGCACCAACAACTCCAACCGCGGCGTCGGGTCCAACGCGAAGGCCGACGAGGCCAACCCGCGCACCGAAAACCGCGACGGGCACATCGTGGAGATCACCGAACGCCGCGGCGACCACACCTCGACGCGGTTCAACTGGGACCTGCTGATGCTCTGCGGCGACTCGGCCCAGGGCGACGCGACCTACTTCAGCGGATTCCCCGCCGACCAGGTCTCCCCGATCTCCTGCCCGGACAACGTCGCCTTCGACTCCCAGGGCAACCTGTGGATCTCCACCGACGGCGCCCCGGATGGCATCGGCTACAACGACGGGCTGTTCAAGGTCACCGTCGATGGCAGGAACCGCGGCAAGGTCGAGCAGTTCCTCTCGGTTCCCCGCGACGCCGAGACCTGTGGCCCGGTCATCCACGACGACGAGTCGATGGTCTACGTCGCCGTCCAGCACCCGGGCGAGGAGGGCTCCGCCACGGAGATCCGCTCCTACTTCCCGGACTACGTGCCCTCCGAGGCCCGTCCGGCAGCGGGCGAAGTCCGCGCCCCGCGCCCGGCGATCGTGCAGGTCTACTCCACGACGTAGGACACCTCCACCGGCGTCGTGCCGTATCAGCCCACGGGCTGGGAGAAAACGTGCCGGCGGATCCAGGCGTGCATGGCAATGGCAGCGGCGGAGGCGGCGTTGATGGAGCGGGTGGAGCCGAACTGCTCGATGCTCAACGTGGTCTTCGCCGCCGCGTGCACCTCGTCGCTCAGCCCGGGGCCCTCCTGCCCGAAGACCAGCACGCAGTTGCGCGGCAGGTCATAGGTCTCCAGCTGCTCGGAGTCCGGGAAGATGTCGATCCCGATGACCTCCAGCCCCTCCCCCTGCGCCCAGGCCACGAACTCCGCGACCGTCGGGTGGTGGCGCACATGCTGGTAGCGGTCGGTGACCATCGCCCCGCGGCGGTTCCACCGCCGTCGTCCGATGATGTGGACCTCCTTGGCCAGGAACGCGTTGGCGGTGCGCACGACGGTTCCGATGTTCATGTCGTGCTGCCAGTTCTCGATGGCGATGTGGAAGTCGTGGCGGCGAGTATCCAGGTCGGCCACGATAGCCTCGTGCAGCCAGTAGCGGTACTGGTCGGCGACGTTGCGGCGGTCTCCGTCGCGAAGGAGCACCGGGTCCCAGCGGTCGCCCTCGGGCCATTCGCCCTCCCACGGGCCGAGGCCGACCTCGGGGACTGCGGGTTCCGGAACTGCGGCTTCGGGCCGGGATGCTGGTTCGTTCACCGTGCCAGCGTAGTCCGCTCGCGCCGTCGTCGTGCCTTTGGGTAGGACGTTGGGTCGTGCCGATGGGTAGGAACGTTAGGTAGGATGGGACAGAACGTGAGGGAGTATCCCCCCGCGCCAAGGCCGTCAATACGCAGGGTTCCGCAACCCCGCCGGCCGCGGCGGACGGCGCCTCAGGGCGCCGGCGGAGAGACTCGCGGACCTGTTGCCAACCCGCAAAGGACATCCCGTGACCGTTCCCCTCTGGATCTGGCTGGCGACCATCGTCGTCATCCTCGGCCTGCTCGCCTTCGACTACTTCTTCCACATCCGCAAGGCCCACGTGCCGCAGCTGAAGGAAGCCGCGATCTGGTCCTCCATCTATGTCAGCATCGCCGTCGTCTTCGGCATCCTGGTGCTGGTGTTCGGCGGCGGGACCATGGGCGGGGAGTACTTCGCCGGCTACATCACGGAGAAGGCCCTGTCGGTGGACAACCTCTTCGTGTTCCTGGTGATTATCGCCAGCTTCAAGGTCCCGCGCGAGGACCAGCAGAAGGTGCTGCTGTTCGGCATCGTCTTCGCTCTCATCGCCCGCACGGGCTTCATCTTCGCCGGCGCCGCGCTGATCAACGCCTGGTCGTGGATCTTCTACATCTTCGGGTTGATCCTGCTGCTCACCGCGGGGAACCTGCTCAAGCCCGGCGGGCACGAGGAGGACCAGGCGAACAACTTCATCATCCGCCTCGCCAAGCGCTTCATGCACACCTCGGACGACTACGACGGCGACAAGCTCTTCACGGTGGTCAACGGCAAGAAGGCCCTGACGCCCATGCTGCTGGTCATGGTCGCGATCGGCGGCACGGACATCCTGTTCGCCCTGGATTCGATCCCGGCAATCTACGGGCTGACCCAGAACGTGTACATCGTCTTCACCGCCACCGCGTTCTCGCTGATGGGGCTGCGCCAGCTGTACTTCCTGCTCGACGGGCTGCTGGACCGGCTGATCTACCTCTCGGTCGGACTCGCCGGGATCCTGGCGTTCATCGGCGTCAAGCTGTTCCTGCACGCCCTGCACGAGAACAACCTGCCGTTCATCAACGACGGTGAACACGTCAACGTCATCGAGATCAGCACCGGGTTCTCGCTGGCGGTGATCATCGTCACCGTCATCGCCTCCCTGGTCTCGCGCACGGGCAAGGCGCAGACCGCGATCAACAACGCCCGCCGGCACGCCGAAAACTACCTGGACCTGGGCTATACGGAGGACCCCGCGGAGCGCGAGCGGATCTACCGGCTGCTCGTCGAGGAGGAACGCGGCATCGAGGCCATGGAGCAGAAGTACCGGGACAAGGCCAAGGACGTGGACCAGATCCGCGCCCAGGTCGCCGCGGTCCACGAGCGCCACGACGAACTCGGGCCAGCGACCCGCTGACACCCGGGGGCCGGGACGCCCGCGGTCCGCGCCGGCAATGGCAGACTAGTGCGCTGGAGGTGGGGTCATGGCCATTGTCGATAACGGCATCTACGTCAACGGACAGCGCGTGCAGAACCCGGCGGAGCTGGGGCACACGTTGCAGCAGATGCGCGAGCATTCAGGCATGGCCTGGCTGGGGCTCTACCGGCCCGGCCAGGCGGAACTGCAGGCCGTCGCGGACGAGCTGGGGCTGCACGCCCTGGCTGTGGAGGACACCCTGAAGGGCCACCAGCGGGCCAAGCTGGACCACTACGGGGACCATTCGCTGCTGGTGCTGCGTCCGGCCCGCTACCTGGACGATGTGGAGAAGGTCGAGTTCGGCGAGCTCCACGTCTACATCGGCGACGACTTCGTCGTCACCGTGCGGCACGCCGAATCCCCTGACCTGTCCAGGGTCCGCCACCGCATGGAGCAGGAGGAACCTGACCTTCTGGCCTTGGGGCCGCGCGCCGTGCTGTATGCGGTGGTCGACCAGGTCGTCGACGAATACGAGCCGGTGGTCGACGGACTCGCTACCGACATCGACGAGATCGACGACGAGCTCTTCTCCGGCAACCCCGATGTCTCGCGGCGCATCTACGAGCTCTCCCGCGAGGTCATCGAACTGCAGCGGGCGACGCTTCCGCTGGAGCGCATCCTGACGGTGCTGCGCCGCGACCTCAACGGCGGGCAGCCGGTCGAGGGCATCGAACAGGCCCAGCGGTACGATCCCGACCACGAGGGCCCGGTCGAGCTGGACCACCGGATGGTCGACGTCCAGGACCACGCCATCCGCGTGTCCGAGCGCATCGCCTCGTTCCGCTCGCTGCTGGCCAACGCGCTGTCGCTGAGTTCGACGCTCGTCTCCCAGCAGGCGGCCGAGGCCGGGGTCGCGCAGAACGAACAGATGAAGAAGATCTCCTCCTGGGCCGCCATCCTCTTCGCGCCGAGCCTGATCGGCAGCATCTACGGCATGAACTTCGAGAACATGCCCGAGCTGGCGTTCGCCTGGGGGTATCCGGCGGCATTGGTGCTCATGCTCGGGCTCAGCGTCGGGTTGTATGCGGTCTTCAGGCACAACAAATGGCTGTGAGCCGGGATCGGGACAGGGCGGGCCGCGCCGGGATAGCGTGAAGCCAGGACCACAGGCCGCTCGACGCAGAAGAGGACGCAGAAGAGGATGACCATGAACGAAGACGGACGCACCCCCGCGGACATCGAATGCTGGCTCACGGACATGGATGGCGTGCTGGTGCACGAGAACCAGGCCATCCCCGGGGCCGCCGAGCTGATCGAACGCTGGGTGGACACCTCCAAGCGGTTCCTGGTCCTGACGAACAACTCGATCTACACCCCGCGCGACCTCTGCGCGCGCCTGAACGCCTCGGGGCTGGTGGTCCCCGAGGAGAACCTCTGGACCTCGGCCATGGCGACCGCCGAATTCCTCAGGCACCAGGAACCCGGCGGACGCGCATTCGTCATCGGCGAGGCCGGACTGACCACTGCCCTGCACGACGCCGGATTCATCCTCACCGACCAGGACCCGCATTTCGTGGTCCTCGGCGAGACCCGGACCTACTCCTTCGAGGCGATCACCAAGGCCATCCGCCTGATCACCAGCGGGGCCCGCTTCATCGCCACGAACCCCGACGCCACCGGGCCCTCGGCCGAGGGGCCATTGCCGGCCACCGGGGCCGTGGCGGCGCTGATCACCACGGCGACGAACCGCAGCCCCTACGTGGTGGGCAAGCCGAACCCGATGATGTTCCGCTCGGCCATGAACCGCATCGAGGCGCACTCGGAGACGACGGCGATGATCGGGGACCGGATGGACACCGACATCATCGCGGGCATGGAGGCAGGCCTGCACACGGTGCTGGTGCACACCGGAATCACGCAGCCCGGCGACATCGAGCGCTACCCCTTCCGCCCCGACGCGACCTATCCCTCGGTGGCCGAGCTGCTGGAACAGCTCTAGCCGCGCAGCCACCGTGCCGCGGCAGCGGCCAGGTCGGCCGGGGTCTCGGCGATGTCGAAGACCTTCCCGGACTCGTCGACGCCGAGGTCCTCGAGGGTGGCCAGCTGGGAATCCAGCAGGCTGGCCGGCATGAAGTGGCCCGGCCGCACCTGCATGCGCTCGCCCAGCAGCTCGACCGTGCCGTGCAGGTGCACGAACCGCGTGTCCGGTGCCGCTGCACGGATCAGGTCACGGTAGGAGCGCTTGAGCGCGGAGCAGCCGATGACCAGGGTCCGGCCCGCGGCGGCGGCAGCACCGAGTTCGGCGCCGATCTCGCGCAGCCACGGTTCGCGGTCGTCGTCGTCCAGCGGGATCCCTGCGCTCATCTTCTCGATGTTCGATTCGGGGTGCAGGGCGTCCCCGTCGACGAAGGCCCCGTCGAGCTCGATGGCCAGCAATTCGCCGACCGTGGTCTTGCCACTGCCCGAGACCCCCATGACGACCACGCGGTCCCCGGGCATCGCCGTCGTGCTTTGTTCCTCGGGTCCCACCATCGCCTCGCTCACCAGTCGTGGACCGTTCCGTCAATGAGCCGATTGTAGGGCAGATAGGCCTGCTGGTAGGGGAACTTGGCGGCGGCCTGGACGTCGAACTCGACGCCGATTCCCGGCGCCTCGCCCGGGTGCAGGTAGCCGTCGGTGAAGGTCATCGTCTGGTGGAAGACCTCGTTGGTGGCGTCGGAGTGCTGCATGTACTCCTGGATGCCGTAGTTGTGGATGGCCAGGCCGACATGCAGCTGGGCGGCGAAGCCGATCGGGGAGATGTCGGTGGGGCCGTGGAAGCCCGACTTGATCTGGTACTGGGCGGCGTAGTCCATGACCTTCTTCAGGGGGGAGATCCCGCCGAAGTGGGTGGAGGCGGCACGCACGTAGTCGATCAGCTGTTCCTTGATGATGGCCTGGAAGTCCCACACGGTGTTGAAGATCTCGCCGATCGCCAGCGGGGTGGTGGTGTGCTGGCGGACGATCCGCAGGCCCTCCTGGTTCTCGGCCGGGGTGCAGTCCTCGAGCCAGAACAGGTCGTAGGGTTCCAGCGACTTGCCCAGCTTGGCGGCCTGCATCGGGGTCATGCGGTGGTGGCCATCGTGCAGCAGCGGGATCTCGGGGCCAAATTCGTTGCGCACGGCTTCGAAGACGGTGGGCAGGTGGCGCAGGTAGGCCCGGGTGTCCCAGTCCTCCTCCTGCGGGAACGCGCCGCGGCCGGCGGGCTCGTAGTCGTAGCGTTCGCCCGAGGACTGGGCCTGGGCGGCGACGCCGTAGACGGCCTTGATGCCGGGGATGGCGGTCTGCACGCGGATGGACTTGTAGCCGAGCTCCAGGTGCTCGCGGATGGAGTCGAACAGCTGCGGGATGTCGGTGCCCGAGGCGTGGCCGTAGGCGCGCAGGCCGCGGCGCGAGGCCCCGCCGAGCAGCTGGTAGACCGGCAGGTTCGCGACCTTGCCCTTGATGTCCCACAGGGCCATGTCGACGGCGGCGATGGCGGCCATGGTGATCGGGCCGCGGCGCCAGTAGGAGGAGCGGTAGAGGAACTGCCAGGTGTCCTCGATGCGGTGCGGGTCCTTGCCGATGAGCAGCTGGGCGACGTGGTCCTTGAGGTAGCTGGCGACGGCGAGCTCGCGGCCGTTGACCGTGGCGTCGCCGATCCCGACGAAGCCCTCGTCGGTTTCGACGCGCAGGGTGACGAAGTTGCGTGACGGGCTCGTCACGAACACGTCGGCCTTGGTGATCTTCATGGGTGGGTGTCCTTTCGGGATGGCGCGGCGGTGCGCCGGCGGGTGGTCAGTCGGTGAAGGTGCCGCGGAGGGCGTGGACGGCGGAGACCGCCTGGTCCTCGGCGGCCAGGGTGGGGTCGACGATGGCCAGCAGGGCCTGCGTCTGGGCGGTTCCGGTGCCGGATGCAGCCGCGGCGATGCGCTCGCCGGCGGGATCGTGGACGTCCTCGCCGGCGGCGAGCTGGATGCCGATGCGGTCCATCCAGGCGGCCAGCAGGCGCAGGGCCGCGGTGCCGTCGCGTCCGGCGTTCCGCTCGGCCCGGTAGACCGGCACGGCGCGGGCGCCCAGCTTCAGCGAGCCGTCCTGGCCGATCTGGGCCAGGTGGTGGGCGATCCGCGGGTTGGCGAACCGCTCCCGCAGCGCCGCACGGTAGCCGGGGATGTCCAGCTGCGCGTCCTGCAGGTGGCGGGCCGCGGCGTCCCAGAACTCCTCGACCCACCCCGAGATGCGCTCGTCGGCCAGGGCCTCGGAGACGGTGCCGTGCCCGCGCAGGGTCCCGGCGTAGGCCATGAGCGTGTGGGCACCGTTGAGCAGCCACAGCTTGCGCCGCTCGTAGGGTTCGAGGTCCTCGACGAACACGGCGCCGGCCGCCTCCCAGGCCGGGCGTCCTGCGGGGAAGTCCCCGGCGAGCACCCAGGAGGAGAAGGGTTCGGTGACCACAGGTGCGGCGTCGTCATACCCGGTGGCCGCGGCCACGGAGGCGCGGTCGGCGTCCGTGGTGCGTGGGGTGATCCGGTCGATCGAGCTGTCCACGAAGGAGACGTTTTCCTCGATCCACACCGCCAGCAGCGGGTCGACCCGTTCCGCCAGCCCGAGGACCGAGGCACGGGCTGCGGCCCCGTTGCCGGGCAGGTTGTCGCAGGAGACGACGGCGATCGGCCAGCCGTCGGCCGCACGGCGGGCTGCCAGGCCCACCAGCAGGCGCCCGGCGGTGGTCCGCACCACGCGGCCGTCCAGGCCGCCGGTGCCGAGCGTGAAGTTCGAGCCCTCATAGTGGGCGCGCAGCGCGGCGATGTCGGTGGCGACGAGCTCGTCCTCGGCATCCAGCCGGGCCGGCTGCCCGTCCGCGGCGGGGGCCAGTCGGTAGCCGGCCTCGGTGACCGTGAGGGTGACGACGGCGATGTCCGGGTGGGCCAGCAAGGTGGACAGGGCCTGGAGGTCGGCGCCGTCGTGGGCCTGGACCTCCGCGGCGATGACCGCGTGGCGGTCGCCGTCCGCGGCCCGTTCGACGAGCGTGTACAGCCCGTCTTGCCCGGCAAGTTGCCGGGCGGCCTCGGGGCTGCGCCCCGTGAAGGCGGCGATGCCCCAGCCGTCGCCGGCGCGCTCGGTGTACCAGGCCTGGTGGGCCCGGTGGAAGGCGCCGAGACCCAGGTGGACGATGCGCACCTGGGGGCGGGCCCCGGCGTCGTACGTGGTGGCGTTCAGCGGACGCGGTGCCGTCTGCGCGGCGCTCACAGCTTGAAGGCCCGTCGCGGGGAGCCGTCGACCAGGTCCACGATGACCTCGGCGGCGCGCTCCTCGGTGATCCGGTGCTCGACGACCAGCCGGGCCAGGAAGGCTGCTTCGGTGCGGCGGGAGGCGTCGTGCCGGGCGGGGATGGAGCAGAACGCGCGGGTGTCATCGATGAAGCCGGAGGACCGGGAGAAGCCGGAGGTCTCCGTGACGGCGGAGCGGAAGCGCAACATGGCATCCGGGGCGTCGAGGAACCACCACGGGGCGCCGATGAACACCGCCGGGTAGAAGCCGGCCAGCGGGGCGATCTCGCGGGAGAAGACCGTCTCGTCGATGGTGAAGGGGATGAAGTGGAAGCCCTCCGCGGTGCCGAAGTCTGCCAGCAGCGGCTGCAGGCCGGTGGAGAAGTCCACGCCGAAGGGGATGTCGTGGCCGGTGTCGGCCCCGAAACGGGCCAGGGTACCGGGGTGCGTGTTGCGGTGGACGCCGGCGTGCATGGTCATGACCAGCCCGTCGTCCAGCGCCATGGCGGCCTGCTGGTACATCATGTGCGCCTCGAAGGCCAGGCCCTCGGCGAAGGTCGACGTGCCGGCCAGGCCCTTGGCGAAGAGGGTGGCGGCCTCGTCGTGGCCGAGCTTGAGCGTGTCGGCGGTATGGGTCCCGTGGTCGGAGGAGACCGCGCCGTGCTCGGCAAAGTAGCGGCGGCGGCTGGCCATCGCCGCGAGGTAGCCGTCGTAACCGGAGGCGCCGCTGCCGGCGGCCTGGATCAGCCGGTCGGCGTTGTCGGCGAAGCCGTCGACCCAGAACTTGGTGTAGGCGTCCGGCCTGAAGGTCGGGATCACGCGTGGGGCGAACGAGGCGTCGGCGGCCAGCGCGTCGTGGGCGGCCAGGTCCGCCAGCGGGTCGTCCGTGGTGGCCAGGACCTCGATGCCGAACTGGTCCATGAGCGCCCGGGGCCGGAAACCGGGTTCGCCGATCTTCTGCTGCAGGGCGTCGTAGACGGCGTCGGCGGTCTCCTCGCGGATCTCGAGGTCGTCGATGCCGAAGACGTCCACGAATTCCTGGCGCAGCCAGTAGCCGGAGGCGGTGCCGTCGAAGAGCGGCCAGTGGCGGCAGAACGTGCGCCAGGCCTCGCGGGCCGAGGCGCCGGTGGAACCACCTACGCGCAGGTCCTCCAGCGGGACTCCGGCGGCGTGCATCAGCCGCGTGACGTAGTGGTCGGGGCTGATCAGCATGGCGGTCGGGTCGGGGAAGGGCACGTCGTCGGCGATGACGGCGGCGTCCACATGTCCGTGTGGCGAGATGATGGGCAGCGACTCCACGGCACTGTGGAGCCGGCGTGCGACCTCGCGCACGCCGGGATCTGCCGGCAACAACCGGTCGGGATGGTTGGCGATGGAGGAAGGCATGGCACCATCGTGGAATCCGGGCACGCCGATGGCAACAAGTTGCCATGGGTTGCATCACCCGCGGGGCCGCCCGGTCGAGGCGCGCACGACCAGCCGCGTCGGCAGGACCACCGGCCGCGTCGGGACCTGGACGCCGCCCTGCGAGAGCACCAGCAGGTTGCGCACGGCCGCTGCCCCGAGGGCATGCAGCGGGGCCGCCACGCTGGTCAGCCCTGGAGGGGCGAGCTCGGCCACCGCGGAATTGTCGAACCCCATCACGCTCACGTCCCCGGGCACGTCGTAGCCGCTGGCCTGGGCCCGGCGCATGAAGCCCACCGCCAGCTGGTCGTTGTACCCCAGGACCGCCGTCGCGCCGCTGTCCAGGACGCGTTCCGCGACGGCTGCCCCTCCTTCGCGGGTCGGTGCCGGGCACTCGAAGAGGTTCGCCCGCAGGCCGAGCTCGTGCGCTCCCTCCTTCAGGCTGCGCCAGCGCATGCCGTGCGCCCAGGACGCTTCCGGTCCGGCAAGGTAGGCCAGGTCGCGGTGCCCCAGTTCCCCCAGGTGCTCGACGGCGCGGCGCATCCCCCGCTCGTTGTCCGTGACCACGCTCGCCACGCCGCTGACGCCGCGGTTCATCACCAGCGTCGGCTTCTGCTTGGCCATCGCCCGGATGGCCGCATCGGACATCCGCGAGCTGCTGAGCACGATGCCGTCGACGATGCCCATCACCCGTTCGATGGCCTCGCGTTCCACGACGCCGGATTCCCGGGTGTGCGCCAGGAGCATGGTGTATCCGTTCTTGGCGGCTTCCTCCTCGGCCCCGCGGATCATGTCGAAGAAGACGGGGTTGGAGATGTCGGCGATGACCAGTGCGATGGTCCCGTGCCGCTGGCGTCCTTCCGCCATCGGACGGCGCACGTCCACCGACCGGTATCCCAGCTCTGCGGCAACTGCACGGATCCTTTCCGCCGTGGCGAAACTGACGCGACCGGGGCGGGCAAAGGCCCGGGAGACAGTCGAGGCCGACACTCCTGCCTGCCGGGCGACATCGTAGATCGTCGCCGGCTTGGGGGCGTCCGGAGTGGTGGGCATGGAACCATCTTGCTGCATGGCCCCCGTTCGGGAAACCCGCGGCAACTGATGGCAACTAGTCGCCATCAGACCGGTGTGGCGGACATCATGCATAGGTACCGACAATGGGGCCGGACGCCGTGCGGCCAGCGCGGGGTGGGCAGTGAAGCCCGCCGCCCAGAAAGTAGTGATCCGAATGAAAGTGCGCTTCCTGCGCCTGTGCGCCATCGGGCTGGCACTGATTCTGCCCCTGAGCGCCTGCACGTCCGGGGTCTCCGGAAAGGCGGAGACCGGCAAGACGCTGGTGCTCTCGCTCAACCAGTCCGAAGACCACCCCTCCTACATCGCGCTGGCGGATTTCGGCGAGCGCCTCAAGGCGGCAACCGATGGCCGCTGGGACGTCAAGGTGTACCCGAACGAGACGCTGGGTGCGCAGCAGGAGGTCATCCAGCTCGTCAGCGACGGCTCCGTCGACATGGCCGTCGCCTCCGGCACCCAGTTGGAAAACCTCAGCCCACACTTCGGCGTGCTGAACCTGCCGACCACTTTCAAGAGCATCGACCACCAGATGAAGGTCATTCGGGACCCGTCGATCGTGGGCGAGCTGTTCACGTCGCTGGAGGACTCGAAGCACCTGACCGTCCTCGGCGGGCTCACGCAGGGCGACCGCAACCTCTACACGGTCACCGGCCCCATCAAGGAGCCGGCGGACCTGCACGGCCTGAAGATCCGCGTCCAGGAATCGGATGTGCACATCGACATGATCAACGCCATGGGCGGCTCGGCGACGCCGATGTCCTACGGCGAGGTCTACACGGCCCTGCAGTCGGGCGTGCTGGACGGAGCCGAGAACAACGAGATCTCCTACATGACCCAGCACCACAACGAGGTGGCCAAGTACGTGGCCCGGACCCGTCATCTGGTGGGCCTGGACTACATGCTCATCAATTCCGAAACCTACAACTCCATGACGCCCGAGGACCGGAAGATCTTCGACGCGGAGTGGGACGAGACGATGAAGATGCACACGCAGCTGTGGAAGCAGGAGACGGCCCAGGCCATCGATGAGGCCAAGGCGACCGGGACGAAGTTCAACGACGTCGACGAGGCGGCCTTCACGAAGGCGCTGGCGCCGGTGGTCAAGAAATACCTCAAGAGCCCGGCCGACCATGAATTGTACGAAGCCATCCAGGAGGCCAACCAGTGACCCCCGTCAAGAACGCGCTCGACGTCGCCCTGCGTTGGCTCTGCATCATCCTTTTCGCCGCGCTCGTGCTCGTGGTCGTCTGGCAGGTCTTCAGCCGCCAGGTCGTCCAGTCCCCCGCCACGTGGACGACGTCCGTGGCCCAGTACCTCTTCGTCTGGCTCGCCCTGTTCGGCTCGGCGTGGGTGTTTACCCAGAAGGAGCACATCGCCGTCGACTTCCTGACCCGTCTGGTCCGGATCAACGGAACCCGCGGCATGGAGATCGCCGTGAACGTCGTCATCCTCGCCTTCGCCGTCCTCATCCTCGTGTGGGGCGGCATCCGTGGCGTCGACCTGACCTGGACGCAGAAGGTGTCGGGGCTGCCGGTCAACATCGGCACCATGTACCTGGCGCTGCCGATCTCGGGCGTGATCATGGCCTTCTACGCGCTGTTCCACATTTCCGAGGCGTTCCGCGGACGCGGCCTGCCCGGTGCCGACGAGGAAATCAGGGAGGCGGTCTGACCATGGATGCAGCACTCGTTGCAGGAATCATCCTGGTGGTCGGCATCGCCGTCCTCCTGCTGGCGCGGATCCCGATCGCCGTCGCCGTCGGCTTCTCGGCCTTCGCGGCCGTCGCGGCCGTCATCGGCATGGAAAAGGCCTCCTTCGTCGCGGCCCAACGCCTGTTCACCGGCGTGAACTCCTTCACCCTGCTGGCCATCCCGTTCTTCATCCTGGCCGGCGTGCTGATGAACAACGGAGGCATCGCCGGGCGCCTCATCGATGCGGCCAAGGTCCTCGTCGGGCGCATGCCCGGATCGCTGGCCCAGACCAACGTGGTGGCCAATGCGCTCTTCGGCTCCGTCTCCGGCGCCGCCGTAGCATCGGCCGCAGCGGTCGGCGGCGTCATCGGCCCCCGCCAGGCCAAGGAAGGCTACGACCGGAGCTTCTCCGCGGCGGTCAACGTCGCCTCGGCCCCCTCGGGCATGCTGATCCCGCCGAGCAACACCCTGATCGTCTACTCGCTGGTCTCCAGCACCTCGATCGCCACCCTGTTCGTGGCCGGTTACATCCCCGGCATCCTGTGGGCCGTGGCCTGCATGTTCATCGTCTGGCTCTATGTGCGCCGTCGTCCCGGCGTCGGCATCACCGAACGGGTGCCGCTGCAGCTGGCCCTGCTGACGCTGTGGCGTGCCGTCCCCTCGATCCTGATGATCGTCGTGGTCATCGGCGGCATTCTGGCCGGCATCTTCACCCCCACCGAATCGGCCGCCATCGCCGTCGTGTACTGCCTGGTCCTCGGCTTCATCTACCGCGCCGTGAAGGTCCGGGACCTGCCCGGAATCATCCTGGATGCGACACGGACCACCTCGATCGTCATGCTCCTGGTGGGCGTCTCGACAATCATGTCGTGGGTCATGGCCTTCTCCGGCATCCCCGGGGCGATCTCGAACGCACTGTTGGGCCTGACCGACAACCCCGAGGTGATCCTCATCCTGATCATGGTCATCCTGCTGATCGTGGGCACCTTCATGGACCCGACCCCGGCCATCCTGATTTTCGTGCCGATCTTCCTGCCGATCGTGACCGAATTCGGCGTGGATCCCATCCATTTCGGCATCATGGTCACGTTCAACCTCTGCCTGGGGACGATCACCCCGCCCGTCGGCAACGTGCTCTTCGTCGGGGCGAAGATCGCCAAGCTCCGGGTGGAACCGGTGATCAAGTCGCTGATCCCGTTCTTCATCGCCCTGGTCATCATGCTCTTCGTGGTGACCTTCATCCCCCAGTTGTCCATGTGGCTTCCGGAACTGCTGGGTCTGGCCGGTTCATAGCGGCAGGACCGGCACCCCGATCCCGAAAACCCCCTGCAGGCCCGGCCTGCAGGGGGTTTTCGCGTCACGACGGAGCTTCACAACTTCGGTGCAATTGACGGCAACCACGGGCCCTCCGCCGGTGTCCCGGGTCACAGTGGGGCCGGGCTGACGGAATCCCCGCCGGCCCGGACCGATTCCGCACCGCTACCCGATGGAGGACACCTTGACACGAAAATTCCCGCCCACCGCGAGACGACACCGCGCAGCGGCCGCCCTCGCCGTACCGCTGGCCCTGGTGCTGGGACTGCCCGCCGCGGCGGCGATGCCCCCGGCAGCCCACCCGGGCCAAGGGGCCCCAGCTGCCCGCCACGACGAGGGCAACCACGGCAAGCCTCCCCGCGTTGACGCCCGCTCCAAGAACACGCTCAAGGTCAAGGGACGCACCTTCAAGGACCTCAACGGCAATGGGCGCCTGGACCCCTACGAGGACTGGCGGCTTCCGGCCGAGCAGCGGGCGGAGAACCTGGTCTCCCAGATGACGCTCGAGGAAAAGGCCGGCCTGATGCTGATCGACACGCTCAACGCCGTTTGCGACCAGGACACCGGGACCCGGGGGACCCTCGATCCGGCGGCCGCCGGCTACGTGAACGACCAGAAGATGCACCGCTTCATCTTCCGCAACACCGTGACCAGCCCGGACCAGGCGGTCTGCGGTGGACCCGACGGCGGATTTCGGGCCAGCACGTCCCTCACCCCCGGCGAGGCGGCCCGGTACATGAACTCGATCCAGGAGCTCGCCGAGGCCACCCGGCTGGGCATCCCGGTCCTCTACAAGTCCAACGCGCGCAACCACATCGATCCCAATGCCCGCGCCGGGATCAACGAATCCGCCGGCGCCTTCACCGCCTTCCCGAAGGAAGCCGGCATCGCGGCAGCAGCCCTGGGGCAGGAGTCGCAGAACACCGGCGAGGTCCCCACGACCGGGGACATGTCCGTGGTCGAGGACTTCGCCGGGGTGATGGGCGAGGAGTGGAAGTCCATCGGCCTGCGCGGCATGTACGGCTACATGGCCGACCTGTCCACCGAGCCGCGCTGGTACCGCGTGCACGAGACCTTCACCGAGGACGCGGACCTGGACGCCAACATCATGTCCGCTCTCGTGGGCACCCTGCAGGGACCGGTGGACGACGACGGCGTCTCCCTGACCCCCGATTCGCCGGTGGCCCTGACCATGAAGCACTTCCCCGGAGGCGGCCCCCAGGAACTTGGCCTGGACGCCCACTACTCGTTCGGCAAGACGCAGGTCTACCCCGGCTGCGCCTTTGGCGAGCACCTCAAGCCGTTCGAGGCGGCCATCGACGCCGGCGTCTCGGCGATCATGCCGTATTACGGGGCACCGGTGAACCTCACCTACGACGGCGTCACCTACGACCAGACGGGCATGGCCTTCTCCCAGCAGATCGTCAACGACCTGCTGCGCGGCAAGCTCGGTTTCGCCGGCTACGTCAACTCGGACACCGGCATCGTCACCGACCGCGCCTGGGGGCTGGAGGGCAAGAGCGTTCCCGAACGCGTCGCAGCAGCGGTCAACGGCGGCACCGACACCCTCTCGGGGTTCCACGACGTCAAGACGATCACGGACCTGGTCGCCGACGGACTGGTCACCGAGGAGCGCGTGACCACGGCAGCCCTGAGGCTGACGAAGCCGATGTTCCGACTGGGCCTGTTCGAGAATCCCTACGTCGACCCGGAAGCCGCCACCGCGACGGTGGGCAGCCAGGAGCACCGCGAGGTCGGGTTGGACCTGCAGCGCAAGTCGGCCGTCCTGCTGCAGAACAAGGAAACCGACGACGGATCGAAAGTCCTTCCGCTGAAGCCGGACTCCACCATCTACCTGCTGGGCGACGCCGACGAGGAGACCGTCGCCGGCTACGACTACGACGTGGTGAACGGCAACACCGAGGACCCGGCGGACCGCCCGAGTGCGAAGGGCAGCGACTACGCCGTCATCAACGTCACGGTCAACAACACGAACACCAGCACCTACACCAGCAACGGCTCGGACTCCGGGATGAGCCCGGAGCACACCAACCCGGTCACGCTCGAGGGCGTGGAGGGCCTCGACGGCAACAGCCCGTACGGCGCCGCCGACGCCTGCGTCACCCAGGGAGCCGAGGAGTGCACCGATGACGGGCTGCCCTATGGCGGTGCCCTGCCCTGGGAGGCCGGCACCCTGGACTTCACGGGCATGGCCGCCTCGGAATCGTGGGAGGTCAGCCCGTCGCTGGACACCATCCAGCAGGTCATGGACGAGGTGGACGACCCCGACAAGGTCGTCCTCCACGTCTACTTCCGCCAGCCGTTCGTCATGGACGAGGCCAGCGGGCTGCGTGATGCCGGTGCGATCGTCGCCGGCTTCGGCATGGGCGACACCGCGCTGTTCGACATCCTCTCCGGCAAGGTCGCCCCGCAGGGCCGGATGCCGTTTGCCCTGGCCGGCACGGCGGAGGCCATCGACGAGCAGTTCAGCGACCTGCCCGGCTACCGCGAAACCACCGATGGCGCGCTCTACCCCTTCGGGTACGGCCTGACCTACTGAGCCGCCCCGCCAGCGGTGCCCCGGGGACCGATCGCCAGCGCGGTCGGCCCCGGGGCGTCGTTACGGGCCACAGGTGTCCCGTCAGTTTGCCCCTCTCCCGAAGCGGCCCATAACCTCGTCTCATGTCCCCGGTAGCTTCCCTCCCCCTGCTCCAAGACGCTTCGCCCCTGTTCGACTGGTCCTTCTGGTTGGACCGGCCGCTGAAGATCGTCGTCATCGTCGTCGTCGCCATCGTGCTGAACTACCTGGTCCGACGCCTGATCCGCCGCACGACCGACCACATTGCCGCCGGCGAGGCCGCCGCGTTGACCAAGGAGCGGCGCAAGGCCGAAAAGGGCGGGCGCCGCTGGCTGGTACAGGAGTCGCCCATCGCCGTCGCCCGCAGGACCCAGCGCGCGCAGACCGTCGGTTCGGTGCTGCGCTCGGTCACCACGATCGTGATCACCACGGTGGTGCTGCTCACCGTGCTCTCGCAGGTGGGCATCAACATGGGGCCCATCTTGGCCAGCGCAGGCATCGTCGGCGTGGCCCTGGGCTTCGGCGCCCAGGCCCTGGTGAAGGACTACCTGTCGGGGATCTTCCTGGTGGCCGAGGACCAGTTCGGGATCGGCGACTATGTAGACCTCGGGGAGGCTGCGGGCACTGTGGAAGCGGTGGGACTGCGCATTACCCAGGTCCGCGACGTGGACGGGACGCTGTGGCATGTGCGCAACGGCGAGATCCTCCGCGTGGGCAACTTCTCCCAGGGCTGGGCGCGCGCCGTGCTGGACGTCCCGGTCCCCTACGATTCCGACGTCTCGCAGGTCAGCGACATGATCCTCGACTCCGCCCGCAAGCTGCAGAAGGACCCGCAGTGGTCCCACCAGATCCTGGACGACCCGGAGATCTGGGGCGTGCAGGACCTGAGCGGCGAGTCGATGAAGATCCGGCTCGTGTTCCGCACCCAGCCGCTCCAGCAGTGGGCCGTGGCCCGGGCCATGCGTGCCCAGCTGAAGGCCGACCTCGACGCCGCCGGGGTGCGGATCCCGCTGGTGCAGCAGACGGTCATCCGGGCAGCGAATCCAGCCGGGTTCACCACCCTGCACACGGATGCGAAGACGGACGAGGACACTGCGGAAACAAACCCGTCCGGGCCCGATTCCGGCAACGGGCCCTCGCGCGATTAGAGCCCGAGTTCGTCCTTGCCGAAGGCGAACAGATAGGGGACTCCGGCCTCGGCTTCGATGCGTTCCTTCGACCCGGTGTCACGGTCCACGATGACGGCCACGGCGACCACGTTGCCGCCGGCGTTGCGCACGCCCTCGACGGCGGCCAGTGCCGATCCGCCGGTGGTGGAGGTGTCCTCGAGGACGACGACGTTGCGTCCGGCCACGTCCGGTCCCTCGACCTGGCGGCCCATGCCGTAGGACTTCTGCGCCTTGCGGACCACGAAGGCGTCGACCGCGCGACCGGCCTGCCCGGCGGCATGCATCAGCGCGGTGCCGACGGGATCGGCGCCCATGGTCAGCCCACCGGCGTTGGTGAAGTCGATGCCCGCCGCGTCGAGCAGTTCGAGCATGACCGAACCGACCAGCGGCGCGGCTTCATGGTGCAGGGTGATGCGGCGCAGGTCGACGTAGTAGTCGGCTTCCTTGCCGGAGGAGAGCGTGACCTTGCCGCGCACCACGGCAAGTTCCTGGATGAGTTCGAGCAGGCGGGCGCGGGCGTCGTTGTTCGAGGACATGGCCCCCATTCTAGTGCGGCGGCCACCCCCGGCCGGTGTCCGCGTCGGAGGCGAGACAGCCGGACGCTCCCGGGCTAGGGTGAAAGGCATGAACGCTCAGCGACCGATCGGATACTGGCTCAAGCTGGTGGACTCGCTCATTTCCGAGCAGTTCGCCGCCTCGTTGGAGGAGCATGGCGTCACGCGCCGGCAATGGCAGCTCCTGAACCTCCTCGGGACCCAACCGCATACCTCGGACGAACTCATGTCCGCCCTGTCCCCGTTTTTCGACGAGGTCTCCCCCGAGGGCGAACCCGCCTCCCCCGCCGAACACCTCGCCGAGCTCCTGGAGTCGGGCTGGGTCGCCCAGGAGGGCGAGTCCTACGTGCTGACCGAGCGCGGACAAACCAGCCTGGAACGGCTCACGGAACTGGTCGAGGGGATGCGCGAGCGCTCCAGCGCCGGCGTCACGCCGGAGCAGTACTCGACGACCATCACGACCCTGCAGCGCATGGCCACCAACCTCGGCTGGTCCGACGCGGAACGCGCGTGAACGGCGCCGACGACCCCATCGACCCGCTGGAGGCGACGCGCACCGCCCCGCATCCGGACGAGGTCTTCCACGGCACCCCCGAGGACGACGGCGCTGCCTCCCCGGTCCGGGAAGTCACCTCCCCGGCCGCGATCGCCCGGTTCCAGGAACGCCCGGACGTCGTACGTTCCGAGGGCCGCTACGCGCTGCTGAACACGACGATCACCCCGCATGAAGCCATGGTGACCGACCTGCTGTTCATCCGCGACGCCCTCGACGCGGCCGGCGTCGGGTACCTGCTGGTGCGCGGAAACGATGCCCGTCCGGTCATCGCCGTGTCCTGGGCGGACCGCAAGGCCCTGCGCAAGGCCCTCGTGGCCGCCTGCCAGGATGAACCCTTCTATTCGCTGACCGTCGACACCCGCAAGGACAAGGCGCTCCTGGTGGCCGACGGCGCCCTGGCGGCCAACGCCAAGGCCCGCATGTTCCGCCTCTACCGGCCACGCGTCGAACCGTCCGGCGGCCTGGCCTTCGGTGCGTCCACGGGCGTGCAGATCGAACTGTGGCAGTGGAAGGGCACCGGACTGCTGCACCTGCCCATGGAGAACTCCCTGACGCGGGCCACCGTGCCCGCGGACGAGGCCGTGCGCGGGACCGTGCACCGGTTCGGACGGGACTGGCCGACCATCGAGAACATGTTCGCCGACCATGCGATGGACATCTCCTTCCCCATCGACCTGGTCTTCTCCTGGGTCGACGGCAACGATCCCGAGCACCAGCGCTTCCGCGCGTCGTTCATGGAGGGGGTCGTCGTCGGGGAGGGCGACGACGCCGAGGCCCGGTACCGGCAGATCGACGAACTGAAGTACGCCCTGCGCAGCGTCTACATGTTCGCGCCCTGGGTGCGCCACATCTTCATCGCCACGGACTCACCCGTGCCCGCTTGGCTCGACCCGGACCACCCGCGCATCAGCATCGTGCGCGCAGAAGACCACTTCCGCGATCGCTCCGTGCTGCCCACGTTCAACTCGCAGGCCGTCGAGTCGCAGCTGCAGCACATCGACGGGCTCTCCGAACACTTCCTGTATTCGAACGACGACATGTTCTTCGGGCGGCCCCTGGGCCCCGACATGTTCTTCTCCCCCGGCGGGGTCACCAAGTTCATCGAGGCCGGCACCCGCATCGGGCTGGGCGACAACCACCTGGACCGGTCGGGCTTCGAGAATTCGGCGCGCGTGAACCGCCGGCTGCTCAACGACCGCTTCGGCCGGATCACCACACGCCACCTCGAGCACACAGCCGCCCCGCTGCGCCGCAGCGTGCTGCGCGAACTGGAGGAGGTCTTCCCCGAGGAGTTCGCGGCCACGGCGGCCAGCCGGTTCCGTGCCAAGGACAACATCTCGGTGACGAACTCGCTCTACCACTACTACGCGTTGTTGACCGGCCGCGCGGTGACCAAGGAAAATGCCAAGGTCACGTACGTGGACACCACCATGTACTCGGGGCTCGACGCGCTGCGCAAGCTGCTCAAGAAGCGCAACCAGGATTTCTTCTGCCTCAACGACGGCAGCTTCCCTGAGGTCCCGGCGCGCGAGCGCCAGGAGGTCGTCACCGGCTTCCTGCAGGGCTACTTCCCGATTGCCGCCCCGTGGGAGCTTGCGAAGCCCGGCTGCTAGGCCGGCCCACCAGGCCCGGGTCGATGCCGTGTTCACGCAGGATGGCAGCCACCCGGGCCGGGCCCACGACCTCGCCGACGCTTTCGCCACCGGCCACCGGCACCACCGAGTGCACGACGGTTCCGGGCAGCACGTGCACCAGGTTGTACGCCTGGGCGTCATCGCGCCCCCGCGTGGCGCGGATGCCCAGCTGGGCGTCGGCCCCGGCGGCCAGGTCCTGCGTATAGCAGGTGGCCGAGACAACGGAGACCGGGATCCCGGCAAACGTGCTGAACGTCGAGTAGTGCAAGTGCCCGGCCAGGATGGTGCGCACATCGGTACCGCGCAGGACGTCCGCCAGGGGCGCCTGTCCACGGAGCTCGACCAGGATCGCCAGGGGCTGCACGCTCGCCACCGGCGGGTGGTGCATCGCCAGGATCGTCCCGTCCGGGGCCGGCGTCGCCAGCTCCGCGCGCAGCCAGTCCAGCTGGTCCGCGCCGATGTTGCCATGGTGGTGGCCCGGGACCGTGGTGTCCAGGGCGATGATCCGCAACCCGCCGATCCACGTCGTGCGGTCCAACGGCGCGGTGCCCGCCTCCTCATCCAGCAGGCCGGTCCGCAAGGCCGAGCGGTCATCGTGGTTGCCGGCCGCCCAGATGATCCTGGCCCCCAACCGGGCCGCCGCCGGCTCGAGGATCGAGCGCAGGACCGCATACGCCTCGGGCTCGCCCTTGTCGGCCAGGTCACCGGTGACGACCAGGGCGTCCGGGCGTTCCCCGGAGTCCTCGAGGCGCGCGATGGTCGACCGCAGTCTCGAACTGCTGTCCAGCGTCCCGGCCAGCAGTTCGTCGCCGCCGCGCAGATGGGTGTCGCTGAGGTGGATGAGCACTCGGTCCGGAGCGGGATGCTCCGGGCGGATGGGTTCCATGACCGCTTCCTCACGCAGGGTGGTTCCGGTTACCGTCCCTACTATTCCCCATTTCCGGCCGCGGCGCGGCCTGGCGGCCATTTCCTCGCGTGCCCCGCGAGGGGCAGATAGGCTGAAGCCATGCGTGAAATGCAGGCACGAATCATCAACGACTTGGGCGTCAAGCCGACCATCGACCCCGCCCGGGAGGTGGAACGCCGTGTGGCGTTCCTGCGCGATTACCTGGCCGCCACGGGCACCGGCGGGTTCGTCCTGGGCATCTCCGGCGGGCTGGATTCGACGCTGGCCGGCCGCCTGGCGCAGCTGGCCGTCGAGGAGGCCGCCGCCGAGGGCCTCGAGGTCGATTTCGTCGGGGTGCGCCTGCCCTATGGCACGCAGTCGGACGAGGATGATGCCGCAGCCGCCATGGAGTTCGTCGCCCCGCGGACGGTCTGGACCTACGACATCAAGCCGGCGGTCGATGCCCTCGCGACCGAATTCGCCCGGTCCACCGGCCGGCAGATCAGCGACTTCAACAAGGGCAACGTCAAGGCGCGCCTGCGCATGACGGCCCAATATGCCCTGGCCGGCGAGCGGAACCACCTGGTCATCGGCACCGACCATGCCGCCGAGTCGGTCACCGGGTTCTTCACCAAGTTCGGCGACGGCGGTGCCGACGTGCTGCCCTTGTACGGGCTCGACAAGCGGCAGAACCGCGACCTGCTGCGCCAGCTGGGCGCCCCGGAGCGGTTGTGGGCCAAGGCGCCGACCGCCGACCTGCTCGACGAGACGCCGCTGCGCACCGACGAGGACGAACTCGGCCTGGGCTACGACGACATCGACGACTACCTCGAGGGCCGTGTCGTCCCCGACGCCGTGGCGGAGGCCATCGAGTCCCGCTACCTGCGCACCCGCCACAAGCGCACCACCCCGGTGTCGATCCTCGAGGACTGGTGGCGCACGCCGTCCACCTGAACATGACGCCACGTGGCCCTCTTCCAAACGCTAGGATGTCCACGTATATTTTGGGGAAACGCCCCGCCGGTTCGGCCTGGTACCCCGATTGAAAGGTGCGACATGTCAGTCACCGACGACTTCCGCGCAGCCCGTGACCACCTCGTGTCCCTGAGCGGGGACTACCCCCGCGCGCGCAAGGAGTTCCGCTGGCCCGACTTCGCGGAGTTCAACTTCGGGCTGGACTGGTTCGACGCGGTCGCCGCCACCGCCGAGCGCGGCAACACCCCGGCACTGGTCATCGTCGAAAAGGACGGCTCCTCCACGCGCCGCACCTGGGCCGAGCTGTCCGCGCGCTCCAACCAGGTCGCCAACTGGATGCGCGGGGCCGGCTTTGCCCGCGGCGACAAGGCAATCCTCATGCTCGGCAACCAGGTCGAGTTGTGGGAGATCATGCTCGCCGCCATGAAACTGGGCATCGTCATGATCCCCACCACCACGCAGATGGGCCCGGCGGACCTGGCCGACCGCGTCGAGCGCGGCGGCGCCTCCTGGGCAATCGCCGGCACTGCAGACCTGGCCAAGTTCGCCGACGTCCCCGGCGACTACCGCCTGGTCGCCGTCGGCGAGGCCCCGCCCGCGCTCTCCCAGGGCACGACGCCGGTGCTCTCCTACGCCGATTCCGCCACCTCTCCCACCGAGTTCACCCCGGACGGGCCGACCCGCGGGGACGAGACCCTGCTGCTGTACTTCACCTCCGGGACCACCTCGAAGGCCAAGCTCGTCGAGCACACCCACACGTCCTACCCGGTCGGGCACCTCTCGACCATGTACTGGATCGGCCTCGGCCCAGGCGACGTGCACCTGAATGTGGCCTCCCCCGGCTGGGCGAAGCATGCCTGGTCCAACGTGTTCACCCCGTGGATCGCCGAGGCCACGGTCTTCATCTACAACTACGACCGGTTCGACCCGGCCGCGCTGATGGATGCGATGGAGGCGGAGAAGGTCACCAGCTTCTGCGCGCCCCCGACCGTGTGGCGGCTGCTCATCCAGGCGGACCTGACCCGGCTGAAGACCCCGCCGACCAAGGTCGTCTCCGCCGGCGAGCCGCTCAACGCCGAGGTCATCGACCAGGTGTACCGGGCCTGGGGCCAGCAGATCCGCGATGGCTTCGGGCAGACCGAGACCACCGTGCAGATCGCCAACACCCCGGGCCAGCCGGTGAAGATCGGCGCCATGGGCACCCCGCTGCCGGGCTACGACGTCGTCCTGCTGGACCCGGCGACCGGCGAGGAGGCCGACCTCGGGGAGATCTGCCTGCGGCTGGATCCGCGCCCGTTGGGCCTGATGAAGTCCTATTACGGCGACCCGGAGAAGACGGCGACGGCTTTCCGCGGCGGCTACTACCACACCGGCGACGTCGCCGAACGCGACGACCGCGGCATCATCACCTACGTGGGCCGCGACGACGACGTGTTCAAGTCCAGCGACTACCGGCTGAGCCCGTTCGAGCTCGAATCGGTGCTCATCGAGCATCCCGCGGTGGCCGAGGCCGCCGTCGTGCCCTCCCCCGACGACCTGAAGCTGAACGTGCCCAAGGCGTACGTCGTGCTGGCCGCCGGACATGCCCCCGACGCCTCGACGGCGGAGGAGATCCTGGGGTACTGCCGCGAGCACCTGCCCGCGTTCAAGCGCATCCGCCGGCTCGAGTTCGCCGAGCTGCCCAAGACGATCTCCGGCAAGATCCGGCGGGTCGAGTTGCGCCGCAACGAGGAGGCCCGGCATGGCGGCACCGCCCCGGCCGGGGCGCTGGGCACGGAGTACGCCGACACCGACTTCCCGAACCTCAAAGGCCGGGGATGAGCGCACCGCTGCCCTTCGACCCGATCGCCGCGGCGCAGCGCAACTGGGAGGACCAGGGCTGGACCGCGGAGGCCGCACCGATGGCCGCCATCACCGCGGTCATGCGTGCCCAGCAGATCCTGCTCCAGCGCTGCGAGGCGGTCGTCAAGCCCTTCGGACTGACCTTCGCCCGGTACGAACTGCTCGCCCTGCTGGGCTTCTCGCGCACCGGCTCGCTGCCCATGGTCAAGGTCAGCGCCCTGCTGCAGGTCCACCCGACCTCGGTCACCAACGCCGTGGACCGCCTGCAGCGGGCCGGCTATGTCCAGCGCAGCCCGCATCCGACCGACGGCCGGACCACCCTGGTCTCGCTCACCGGGCGTGGCCGCGACGTCGCCGAGCGCACGACGGCGGAACTGAACTCCGCGGTCTTCTCGGCTCCCGGGTTCCCCCCGGAGGACATCACGGCCCTGATCCGGATCCTGGGCAGGTTCCGCGAACAGGCAGGGGACTTCGCCGGCGGCACGGCGGGCTGAGGGCACCGCCGCGTCGCGGACCGCCGGTCAGTGGGCGCCGTTGGAGCGGTCGCGGATGTCGGTGATGATCCCGGAGAAGTCGCGGCCGGCACCTCCTTCGTCGCGGAAGCGTTCGTACATCGCCGCGGCCATCGGGCCCAGCTCCGCGGCGACCCCGGTGCTCTCGATCGCCTTCAGGGCCAGCCCCAGGTCCTTGGCCATCAGCGCTCCGGCAAAACCGGGCTGGTAATCGCGGTTCGCGGGGCTGGTCGGCACAGGGCCCGGCACAGGGCAGTTGGTGGTCACCGCCCAACACTGCCCGGAGGCGGTGGAGACCACGTCGTAGAGCGCCTGATGGGTCAGTCCCAGCTTCTCGCCCAGGACGAAGGCCTCGGACGCGGCGATCATGCTCACACCCAGGATCATGTTGTTGCACACCTTGGCCGCCTGCCCGGCGCCGTGGTCCCCGCAGTGGACGAGCTTGCCGCCCATGATCTCCAGCAGCGGGCGGACCGATTCGAGGTCCTCGGGCAGCGCCCCGATCATGAACGTCAGCGTCCCGGCTTCGGCCCCGACGACGCCGCCGGACACCGGGGCGTCGACGCTGCGATGTCCGGCCTCCACGGCCAGGCGTGCCGCTTCCCGGGCGTCGTCGACATTGATCGTGGAGCAGTCCAGGAACAAGGTGTCCGGGCGTACGACGGCGAGCAGGCCCGGTCCGTCGACGCCGCGGTACGCATCGAGCAGCTGCTGCCCACCGGGGAACATGGTCAGCACCACTGAGGCATCGGCCACGGCCTCGTTGGCCGAGTCCACTGTGGGGATCCCCGCTGTGGCAGCCGCCTCGAGGGCGGCGGGGACGACGTCGAACGCCTTCACCGCATGACCGGCGGCGACGAGGTTCTTCGCCATGGGCAGGCCCATGTGGCCCAGCCCGAGGAAGGCAATGGTTCCGGTTCCGGTGGCCATCAGGCACGCTCCTTCACGTCATCGGCGAGGCCGAGTTCCCCGCCGTGTTCATCCGGGCCGAGCGGCTCGAAGTAGTCGCGGACCATGTCCGGGCCGACCTGGTCCAGTGTGGCCGGGCTCCACCGTGGCTGGCGGTCCTTGTCGATGACCTGGGCGCGGATGCCCTCGAGGAAGTCGTGGGAGGCGAGCATGCGCAAACCGACCCGGTAGTCCTGGTCGAGCGCGGCTTCCAGCGACGGGAGCCCGGCGGCCCGGCGGAGCGCCGCAAGCGTCGTTTTCAGGGCGGTGGGTGACTTGGCGGCGATGGTCTCCGCGGCCTCGGCGGCCGGCCCGCCACGGGTGCGCAGCCGTCCGAGGATCCGCTCGATGGAATCCCCGGCGTAGTCCTTGCCCATCCACGCGCACTGCCCGGCCAGGGACGACGCGGGCGCAGGCTGGGCGACCTGTGCGATGGCGGCGTCGACATCCTGCGCGCTGGCCGCGGTTTCCAAGGCGGCGGCCAGGCCGGCCAGCGACGTGGAGGGGACGAAGGTGTCCGCCAGCCCGAGGTGCAGGGCGTCCGCGGCGTCCAGGTGGGCGCTGGTCAACGCGGCGTGGGCGCCCGCTCCGCCGGGCGCCCGGGACAGGAGGTAGAGCCCGCCGACGTCGGGCACGAAGCCGATGGTTGTCTCCGGCATGCCGGTACGGGTGCGCTCGGTGACGATGCGGTGGCTGCCGTGGGCCGCGATGCCGACGCCTCCGCCCAGCACCAGTCCGTCCATGAAGGCGACGTAAGGCTTCGGGTAGTTGGAGATGAGCGCATTGAGCCGGTACTCGGTCCGCCAGAAGGCCGCCGTCGCCGAGCCGCCCTCGGGGATATCCCGGTAGATCGCCACGATGTCCCCGCCGGCGCACAACCCGCGTTCCCCGGCACCGGTGAGCAGCACGCAACTGACGCCGTCGTCCGCTTCCCACTCCAGGAGCTGGGCGAGCATGGCCTCGACCATGGAATGGGTGAGTGCGTTCACTGCGCGGGGACGGTTCAGGGTGATGATGCCCAGCGTCCCACGGACCTCGAACAGGACCTCGGGTTCGGTGGGGGCGTCGCTCATGGGAATGTCCTTCCGGGGTGGTCGCTCGCTGACCCGGGCCCGGCCGTCGGCCGTGGTCCAGGTCACCCGGAATCCAAGCTACTCGGACATCCTAGGAATTTCTAGGGAGGAGCATTGCCGGTGCACCAGCGCCGCGACCACCCACACCAGCAGGAACACCCCCACCAGCAGCAGCCCGGCTGGGGCTGGCTCGGCAACCGGGCCGGCCCCAGCGGCCACGCCCGCTACCGGCCGACGGGAGCCCGCCGGAGCACCAGCCAGCTCCCCGCGGAGCTGATGGCGCCGAGGACCACCATGAGCAGCGCGATCTTGGCAACGATATCGGTGGCAAAGAACCCCAGGACATCGATCCCGAGCGTCAGGGACCCCCAGGCCAGCAGGAGCAACGTGGCCACGATTCCGACGACCACCAGCAGGACCCCCCGCGTATTCCACCGCACAAACACCGAGGCGAACATGGTCCCCACGAAGAGCATGAGCATGCTGATGCCGAAGCCCATGAGGAAGATGTCCCGGTAGCTGCCATTGCCCATGACGTACACATCGAACATGTGCGTTCCCGTGAACCAGTGGCCCGTGGCCTTCTCGAGGGCCAGGAAGACGGTCATGGCCACCCCGATGTAGAGCGCCTCGAGCAGCAGGGCAATGGCCGTTCCGGTCCAGTACTGGCGGCGGGTGGCCCCCATCCCCATCGCGAAGGGCATGGTCCGGGCGTAGGCCATGACGCCGACGCTGACGAAGTAGCCGCCGAAGCACCACAGGGGCGCCTGGTTGTAGCGGAACCCCTCGCTGATCACCGCTGGATCACCGGAGGAGAACGACAGGATCAGGAGCATGATGACGACGCAGACGGCGGTGGTCGTGGCAAGGATGGAGATGGGGACCACCAACAACCGCAGGGGGTCGGCGAAGTGCAGGCGGACGATCTTCGTCAGCGGACCGGCTGGCCGATGGGCGGGACGATCGTCGGGCACTGTCGGGGAAAGGTGGGTCGTAGTCATCGGATGGCCTCCTCGGCCTCGTGCTGGGCCTGCTGATGGGTTCGGGTGGCCGCCAACGACGATTCGCCGCTTTCGAGCAATCCGTAGGCGGCGACCAGTTCCTGGAGGGAAACGGGGCCAACCTCCAGGCCGGCGGCGTGCGCCTCGGTGCGCAGGACCTCATCCGGCGCGCCGGCAACGGTGACCGAGCGCAGCCCGCCAAGGGCCTGGGTGCGGAGGATCTGGCGGCCGCGGCCGACGGTTTCGACTGCCGTGGCCGTCCCGGAAAGCGTGAAGGCCGAGCCGGTGGCCTCTTCGACGGAGGAGTCCAATACCTTCCGCCCGTCCTGGAGCACCACCACGTGTTCCAGGAGATTGGCGGCCTCGTCGATCAGATGGGTCGACATGAGGATGGTCCGCGGGTACTCCATGTAGTCCTCGAGCAACAAGTCGTAAAAGATGCCGCGGGCGGTGGCGTCCAACCCCAGATAGGGCTCGTCGAAGAACGTCACCGGTGCCCGCGAGGCCAGCCCGACCACGATGGCCACCGCCGAAAGCTGTCCCCGGGAGAGCTTCTTGACGGGGGTCTTGAGCGGCAGCCGGAATTCACCGACCAGCCTGCGGGCGAAGTCGGCGTCCCATCCCGCATAGAACCAGGGCGCGGCCCGCAAGACGTGGGTGACCTTGAAGTCCTCGGGATACTTCTGGTTTTCGCGGGCGAAGCTGAGACTGGCCAGAACCGCGGCGTTCTCGAACGGCTCGCCTCCGAGCACCCTGGCCTCACCCGAGCTCTTGAGTTCCTGGCCGGCGAGGATCGACATCAGCGTCGTCTTGCCGGCGCCATTGCGACCGAGCAGGCCGCAAATGGTGTTCTTCTGGATGCCGAGGGTGACGTCGTCGAGCACCGTGGTGGCCCCATATTTCTTGGTCAGTGACCGTGTTTCGATTGCAAGGTTCATCGTGTCCTGCCTCAAGCTTGTCCGGCAACGACGGCACGTTGGCCGATCATCGCGATCAGTTCATCGGAGTCGATGCCGAGGCGGGCCGCCTCATGCACCAGCGGGGCAACGTACTGGTCCCCGAAAGCCTCGCGGCGCTGGGCCGTCAGCTCGGCGCGTGCGCCGGCCGATACGAACATGCCGATGCCCCTTCTCTTGTAGAGGATCCCGGCATCAGCCAGCCGGTTCAGCCCCTTCCCGGCAGTTGCCGGATTGATGCGCATGAACGCCGAGAACTCGTTGGTCGAGGGCACCTGGGACTCCTCCGGGTAGGTGCCGTCGAGGATTCGGCCCTCGATCTGCTCCGCCACTTGGATGAAGATCGGCTTCGACTCATCCATGAGAACACCACATCCTCGTTGGTTCATTACTCATGTAGCTAACCAAACCACCGGGGCAACGAGCTGTCAAGAGGCCGCCCGGCGCCAACCACGGGTTGATAGGTTGGACACGTGAAGATTGCTACCTGGAACGTGAACTCCCTCCGCGCCCGCGCCGACCGTGTCGAAGACTGGCTGCGGCGCACCGACGTCGACGTCCTGGCCATCCAGGAGACCAAGTGCAAGGACGAGAACTTCCCCTGGGAACTCTTCGAGAACAACGACTACGAAGTCGCGCATTTCGGCTACAGCCAGTGGAACGGCGTCGCCATCGCCTCCCGCGTCGGGCTGGAAGACGTCGAGCGCACGTTTGCGGCACAGCCGGCGTTCGGCAAGGGCGGCAAGGACCCCAAGCAGGAGGCCCGCGCCATCGGAGCCACGTGCAACGGGGTCCGCATCTGGAGCCTCTACGTGCCGAACGGGCGGGCCCTGCAGGACGAGCACATGCCCTACAAGCTCGAATGGCTGCGCCGGCTCCAGGAAAACGCCGCAGGATGGCTGGCCCAGGATCCAACAGCCCAGATCGCGCTGATGGGCGACTGGAACATTGCCCCGCGCGACGAGGATGTCTGGGACATCGACTTCTTCACCGCGAACCAGATGACCCATGTCTCCGCACCGGAGCGCGCAGCCTTCAATGCCTTCGTCGATGCCGGGTTCGCCGACGTCGTACGCCCCCACACGCCCGGCCCCGGCGTCTACACCTACTGGGACTACACCCAGCTGCGCTTCCCGAAGAAGGAGGGCATGCGCATCGACTTCACCCTCGCTTCCCCGGCCGTGGCCGCACGCGTCTCCGATGCCTGGATCGACCGCGAGGAGCGCAAGGGCAAGGGCGCCTCCGACCACGCTCCAGTGGTCGTGGAGCTTGTCTAGATGACGCCAGCGGGGACGAGTGCACGCCGCCGGTTGCCGCCGACGTCGTACCTGCGCGTCTTCGAACCGCTGCGCGCCTACGACGACGACGCGCAACTGGCCATCGCCGCCCAGCGCGGCGTTAACCGCACCGCCTTCGAGGAACGCGCGGCCATCGAGTCGCTGGAACGCACCACCCGGGGGATCACCGACCCGTTCCCGCACGACCAGGCGGAGCGCTATCGCGAACTCCACTACCCCGGGGCCGACGGCCTGACGACACCGTACTACTGCCCCGACCAGCTGCCGACCCGCGCAACGCTTGCCGCCGAACAACTCGATGCGACCATGCGCCCGGCCTTGCTGGAACTCCTGGTCCCCGAAGCCGCCCGCGGAGCAAATGCGGGACGCATCAGGCACGAAAGCTTCGCCGAGGACGTCGCTTCATTGCACACACGCAGCGCCACCTGGGGCATTCCGCTGGGCTGGTTCGTGCTGGTGAACGAGGACGACCATTGCGAGATCGAGGAGGACGGCAACGCCCTGCTCACGGTCCGCCTGAGCGCACCGGCCATCCAGGCCCTCGAACGCGCCAGGTTCGCTGCGGCGTCCCTTGCGATCCACGCCCCGGAGCTGGACATCCTGGACGAACTCACCTCGCTCGGCGAGTGGCTGAGCCTCTTCCACGAGGATTCGATGATCGAGCTGGACTACGGGCTGGTCGCCGAAAAAGTTTGGCCCGACGAATCGGCACAGGATCTGAAACTCGGCATCGAATCGCTGGCCGAACAGGACATGCTCGGAGCAGCTGCCGCCTACCGGCGGTTGACCTCCCGATGGCTCAAGGTCCGGCAGCTGGCCCGCGCCAACTGAACCCCCAAGCCGTGAGCAGTGCCGTGGCATGGGGAGTTCTCCCCATCGACAGGCGCGCCAGGCCGCCTAGGATGGTTTATCGAGGAGGTAGATATGTCCACGAAGTACAACATCCAGGTCACAGATGCCCGGTCGGCGGTGACCAGTGCGCGGAATGAATTCGACGACCTCGACGGCCAGGAAGGCCGCATCGAAGTGGCGGGTGAGGCATTGGCCAATGCCCTCGAGGAGGACGCGCTCAACACAGCCCTGAAGCAGGTCTTCTCGGACTTCCTGAAGCCGTGGACCGTGACCCTCGTGGACCACGGGAACAACCTCCTCAACGCCGCCGACTCGATCATCTCCGAGTTCGTGGCCGCCGATGGCGACATGGAAGACTCCGCGAACAAGCAGCACGTCAGGGACATCGCCAAGATCATCGACACGGTCGACGACACCCCCGACTACGATCCGAAATCCTCGACCTCCTCGACGTCGGCGGCGAACACCTATGGCGGAGCCAACAGCAGCGACGGAAGGTATGAGTGGTGACAACACCCGAGGGGACCTATATATCGTCCATCGTCTTCATCAACTACCTGCCGGCGAAACTCCCCCAGTCCGAGGAGATCCGCGCCGCCGGGACGACGTTCAAGAGCAAGGGCGACAAGATCGACACCGGCTACTCGGATACGATCACGCATTGGAACAAGCTGGCGGCGGCCGCGACCTACCCGAACGACGACACCGTCAACAACGGATTCGCCACGGAAATCCGCCCCCTGGCCGAAGCCGTCGTCTCCGGGATCAACAGCATCAAGGCCGCCACCGACACCTTCGCCGAGAGCCTCGACGGCTTCAAATCGACGCATTCGAACCTCAAGACCGAGGTCGAAAACTTCAATGCCCTGCCGCACTCGACCTACTCGGACGCCCAGAAGGAAGAGGCAGGAGAAGAGGGCACGACCCTTCCGGCAACGCGCACCAGTGCCGAACGTTCCCGCATCATCGGGCTCCTGCAGACGGCCAAGGAGAGCTACCAGAGCTACATCGACACCTGCGCATCGGCCATCGATGCATCCAGCCCCGCTGCGGCAACGCCCTCCACCGGCAAGGCCACGGTCAAGGTGATCAAGGGGTTCAAGAACACCTACAACATGGTCAACACAAACGTGGACCGGGCCGCCAAGCTCGACGTGACCAAGGGCGGCCGTCTCAAACTGGTCTGGTCGATGAACGAGCGGTCGCTGTCCCAGTTCGCGTTCGATGGCGCGCCCAACCTCAAGAAGTTCCTGGTCGACGGAAAGCTCGGCCCCTTCACCGCCTCCGAGTTCATGACCCGTCATGCGGACGAATTCGCCAAGTGGGCCGACGGCAAGTTCGTCGACTTCACCACCGGGGCCAACACCTGGACCGACAGCGTCCTCAAACCCGGGTTCATGCTCATGCTCCCCGCGGCGGTGCGCAACAAGCTCTCCAACGTCTTCGGCCGCAACCAGGGCCGCTGGGGCAAGGGCAACAAGCAGCTCTTCTGGGAAAGCAACAAGCACGGCAAGACAAAATTCAAGATGCACCTCACGGGCGAGGGACCCCGGGCCCGCTTCGACAAGTTCTTCAAGGGAGTCGACAAGTTCGACGGCGTGCTCGATAAGATCAACAAGAGCCCCATCACCAAGTGGGGCGGCCGTGGGCTGGGACTCCTGGACACGGGGATGACCTACTACGACTCCTACACCAGCAACTACAACGAGGAGTTGCGCAACAACCCGGGCGCCGACCCGGACGAGATCCGCAATGAAGCCGCCAAATCCACGGCCATTGAGGGCACCGCGGAGACCGCCGGCAAGATCGCCGGCGGCGTAGCCGGCCGTGCCCTCGGGGCCGCAGCCGGCCAGGCCCTGATCCCGATCCCCGGTGTGGGAGCGGCTGTTGGCGGCTTCGTCGGCGGTTTGGCCGGCGAATGGGTGGGCGGCAAGATCGGCAAGGGCGTCGGCGAATTCATGAATGATTGGCGCCAGGGCGGCGCCAGCAAGGCATTCGGGGACGCCGGCGAAGCCATCGGCGACGCAGGAAAGGCCGTGGGCGAAGGCCTGAAGGACATCGGCAAGGGCATCGGTGAGAAGCTCTTCGGGTGGGGCTAGTAGGCTCGATGGCACGCGAGCGACCGGAGGAGCGCCTGGATGATTGAAGACACCAACTGGTACCTGCTGTACGAACCCACCTTCTGGGGTGGTGTCGTCGTCGCCCTCCTGCTGTGGTGGATCCCGACGTCGATCGCACGCAAGGGCCTGAACGGCTCGTGGCGCAGCTGGGTGCTGGCACCGGCCATTCCCTTCCAGATCTCGGCGCGGAACACCTGGCCGTTCATGTTCGCCGCCGGATCCGTCGCAGTGGCGATCGCCCTGCTCTCCATTCCGGCCGAGGTCATGGGCTGGGAGCGAGCCCGCGAAACTGTCTGGAACTTTTTCTTCGTCCCCTGGGCATTCGTCATCCTGTCCTTCATTTGGTGGCCACTGTGGCTGAGCCCGCGCTGGTACCGCGCCTGGGCCAAACGCGGCGGCACCCGCGAAACCAACCCGTGGACCGAACCGGAGATCGCAGCAGTGCGCGCCGCCAGGGCGTCCAAAAAACAGGACAAGCAATTGGCCGACATCGAACGCTGCCAGGCCAAGGCCCGGGAGGTGGGCCACCACCACACCGATTCCGAGCCCGACACGGCCGATCCGCAGGAGGGACCCAGGACATGACCACAGCCACTGGACGCACCGGAAGCATCGCCCTTGACCTGCCCGACGGGTGGGAAGTGGGCCCCGCACGACCGGAGTACGAGCTGTTGGCCTTCGCGCCGGCACCGACCGAATCGTTCGGGCCGACCGTAGTCGTCACGATCAACCCCTACCGCGGAAGCATCGCCGAGTTCATGGAGCGCACTGTCGAGGGGATCGCCGAGGCGACGACGGCACCACAAGTCGTGGACATCCGCCCGTGGACCGCGTCGCCCGATGCCGAGGCGGGATCCCAGCTCGATGCCTCCGAGGCGTTGTCCGGCCGGGCCGTGATGTACACCCATCTCTCCCCCAGCAACGGACTGAGCCTGTTCGCCACGGAATTCCTCCGCATTGAGCGCGGACTGGCCATCCAGGTCACCGCCACGGCGACGGTCCAGCAATGGCAGTTCTTCGGCCCCCTGCTCAACCGCCTCGCCGGCGCCGTTCAGCTCACCGCTGCGGCAGTCGGCCCGGAAGTAGACGCCGGGCCGGCCCCCCTCCCCTCTGGTGCCCTGGACCCGGTCGCCTCTACGGCATTCGGCCACGACGTCGAGAAGATCGACGGCATCGTCAAGGCGCAGCCCTTTGAGTTCGACGGCGTCTGGGTCCACGGCCGCACCATCGAGGTGCTCACCGAGCTGTCGGACGGCCTGAAGCTCGGGGTGCTGAACAAGTCCTCCTATGCCGAGCAGCTACGTGAACTCGAGGCCCTCGAATTCGTCCGCGGAACCCGGTTGACCGAACTCGGCGAGGCCGTCGGCGCACACCTCACGGATCCGCAGGCCTCATACCGCATCACCGGACTCGATTCCGGCGGGGAGTCCTGGTTCCAGGCCTGGGCGCACGGACCGACGGCGCTCATCGTCGCCGAGCCCGGCTACCACCGCGTCCTCGACGGGCAGCCGGCCGACCGCCCGTCGAACGAACACTTCAACCTCCAGTTGGTGCCCCTGCCCCAGTTGTCCACGCTCATGGCGCGGTGGGTTGGCCTGCAGCCGGCCTGGAACCTGGCGTTGCTGCCGAACCCGCTGCCCGTCGACGACCTGGCCCGGGGCTGGTTGGGCGACCGGATGCCCCCGGAAGGCAGCAACGCGGCCATGAAGGCCTTTTGGGACGAACCGTGGTTTTCCTGGACGTTGACCTCCACCGGCATCGACTCCGAGCCGGACGACGTCGCCTACTTCAACGGCGGGCGCGTGGGCCATCAGCGCCTCTTCAACGAGGGGGATGCGGCGACCTTCGCGCCGACCGAGTCGACGTTCGTCTTCACCCAGCTTGAGGACCGCATCCAGGCCACCATCTTCGGCCGCCAAGCCGTCGTGCTGTAAAGGACCCGCGCCTTCGGGCCCGGCGCACCGGCGCCGGGCCGTGCCCGTTGCCTTAGGCTGGGAGGCACAAGATTTCCACGCAGCACCGGCCGGCCCTCGGCCCCACATCTTGGAGGAATCCATGCCCAAGCACGCCCAGCACGTTCCCTGGTGGCAGGACGCGGTCATCTACCAGGTGTACCCCCGCTCGTTCGCGGATGCCGATGCCGACGGCATGGGTGACCTGCGCGGCGTGGCCTCGAAGATCGGCTACCTGAAGAACCTTGGCGTCGACGCCGTCTGGCTCTCTCCCTTCTACAAGTCCCCGCAGGCCGACGCCGGGTACGACGTCGCCGACTACCGCCAGGTCGATCCCCTGTTCGGCACCCTCGGGGACTTCGACGACATGCTCGCCCGGGCCCACGCCGAGGGCATCCGCATCATCGTGGACCTCGTGCCCAACCACACCTCCGATGAGCACGTCTGGTTCCAGCAGGCCCTCGCCGCGGCACCCGGCTCGCCCGAACGCGACCGTTATATTTTCCGCGACGGCAAGGGCCCGAACGGGGACCAGGAGCCGAACAACTGGCAGTCGCTCTTCGGCGGCCCTGCCTGGACCCGCAGCGTGGACGCCGACGGCGCCCCGGGACAGTGGTACCTGCACCTCTTCGACGTGAAGCAGCCCGATCTGAACTGGAACAACGACGAGGTCCACGCCGAGATGCGCGACGTCCTGCGCTTCTGGCTCGACCGCGGCGTCGACGGCTTCCGCGTCGATGTCGCCCACGGCATGGTCAAGGCCGAAGGGCTGCCCGACTGGTCCGAGAAGGTCAGCATGGTCCAGGGCACCGAGGAGCCGGCGGTCAAGGAAACCCCGCCGTACTTCGACCAGGAGGGCGTGCACGCGATCTACGAGGAGTGGAACGCCGTGCTGGCCGAATACGACGGCGACCGGATGATGGTCGCCGAGGCCTGGGTCGAGCCGGTGGAGCGCATCTTCCGCTACGTGCGCGAGGGCGAGATGCAGCAGGCCTTCAACTTCGGGTTCCTACTGGCGGGCTGGAGCGCACCGAACATCGCGGACAACGTCACCGAGACCCTTGCGGAAGCGGCGGCCGTCACCGCGACCCCCACCTGGGTGCTGTCCAACCACGACACCGTCCGTCACTGCTCCCGCTTCGGCCTCGCCGACCCGACCACCTTCCCCAAGGGCATCGGCGCGCAGGACGAACAACCTGACGAGGCACTTGGCGCCGCCCGCGGCCGGGCCGCCGCTCTGGTCATGCTGGCCCTGCCGGGCTCGGCCTACGTCTACCAGGGCGACGAGCTGACCCTTCCCGAGCACACGACCTTGCCCGACGCCGTCCGCCAGGATCCCAGCTTCTTCCGCACCCAGGGCGTCGAGCGCGGCCGCGACGGCTGCCGCATCCCGATGCCCTGGGCCGCCGAGCGGCCAGGCTTCGGCTTCTCCCGTGCAGTGGACGACGGCGATGCCCCACCGGCCGCCGGCGCCGAACCGTGGTTGCCCCAGCCGGACAGCTACCAGCGGTATGCGGCCGACCAGCAGGTGGGCGTGGCCGGGTCGGCCTTCGAGCTCTACCGCATGCTGCTCTCCGTGCGTGCCGAGCGGGAACTCGGACGCGGCCGGTTGGAGTGGACGCCGGACAACGCACCGGCCAGCGGCGTGCTCTCCTACGCCAACGGCGACCTGCAAGTGCTGGCGAATCTGGGCACCGAGCCCGTCGAGATCCCGGCGGGCCTTGAGGTCGCCGTGGCCAGCAGCGCCGACGCCGTCACCGGAAACGGCCGGCTGTCCCCCAATGCGGCCCTCTGGCTGGTGCCGACCAGCTAGCAACCCGGGCCGGACGCCTGTCTCAGCGCACGCGTTCGGCCCGTGACATGCGTGTCCGGGCCCCGGTGGCGAGGTGGATGACCACCGGTCCGCCGGCCCCGAGTATGGCGTCCATGTCCACGACGAGCGAGGCGATGTCCTCCGCGATGCGATAGGGGGCGGCCCCGAGCCGGGGCTGCACCTTGACGCGCAACCCGGCGTCGTGGCGGGGCACGGACCACGAGGTGACCGATACGGTCACCAGGTCGGGCCTGCCCGCCAAGGCCGCCTTGAGGGTCTGTTCGGGCACGGCCGAGGAGAGCTCGATGATCCCGCGGGTGCCCTCCTCGCGGAATTCGCGGGCGAAGACGCCCGTCTTGCCCTGCCCCTGGACTGCCATCCACCAGACCATCAACAGCACCAGGACGATCATCACCACGGAGACCACGATCCACAGCCACGAATCCCGCTGGCCTTCCAGCGTGGTGTCGTCGAGCAAGCGTGTGAACGCTGCGCCCACCTGGTCGGCAAATCCCCGCCATCCGTCGGCATAGGACGGGATCGCGGCGAGCAGCAGGCCATGCACGCCCAGAGCGGTCATGAGCAGGCCCAACAAGGTCAGGATGATGCGATTGGCGGTTCGTGGTGTCCGGTTCACTGCCCGACCACCCCCGTCTCGGCGACCTGGACCTTCACGTCTGGCGCCGGTTCGATGCGGTTCGTCCGGATCTCGTCCTCGACGGCCGCATGGACGGCGGCAGCGTCGATGCCGATGCCCGAGGTCGGCCGCAGCTGCACGCTGACGTGGCTGCGGCTGACGATGACCACTACCTGCTCGGGGGTCACCCCGGCCTGCATCCGGGCACGACGCGCCAGGGTGGAGGCCAGGACCCCGTCGTCGACGACGACGATCGCCCGTTCGTGGGGGATCGCGTGCCGGGCCCGCCGCCCGGGCAGGATCCCATGCAGCAGGAAGAACAGGCCCAATGCCAGGACGACCAGCGACCCGGCAGCCAGGACCAGCGGATCCGCCGAGTCGGGAAGCCCGGTCAGCCAGGTGCCCCATTGGCCGGGAGAGCGGATCCAGACGTCCTGGCCGAGTGACTTCATGGCCGCCTCGAACATGAAGTACAGGCAGACGGCGGTCACCAGCAGGGCGGCGATGACAGCGGCCGTCGACCGGGCGCTGTGCAGCTCGTGGGACTGGAGCCTGCGGCGTTCGTCGTCGTTCATGCCATCCTCCTTCGGCGCAGCACCACGCCCGTGACCCGCACGTCGATGCGGCTGACGTGCGATCCGGTCAATTCCACGAAGCGTTCGCGGACGGCGGTCCGCGCTTCGCGGGCGCGGGCGAGGACGGAACCGTCGGGATCGACGGATGCCTCCCGTCCGTAGACCAGTGGCGAGATCGGCAACGGCAGGTTCAACCCCAGGGCCAGGGCCCCGTATTCGTCGTTCAGCACGACACGGATCTCACTGGGCAGGACCTCGAAGACCTCTGCGGCAATGATCCGGGCGGAGCTCGACAGGGCCTGGGTGCTCACACGGGTGTGCCCGGCCAAGGCGCGGCCGGTCGTCGGGGCGTTCACGACGAGGAACGCCGGCCGGTCAGGGCATCGCGCACGCTGCGAAGGTCCAGGCGACCGTCGATGAAGCGGCCGACGAGCGCACCGACGGCCAGGAAGATGGCCATCAGCACGAAGCCGCCGAAGCCAAAGGACAGCGCGGCCCAGCCGAGCACGGCGGCGACGGCCAGTCCAAGCAGGGTGGGGTTCATGGTTGCTCCACGGTGTCGGAGGTGGCCCCGCCATTCGGAGCGGCGGGGTGTGGCCGGGGGGTCCGGTCGGGCGGCTGGGGCGGCTGCTGGCCAGCCGCCGCGTGCGGTGCGGCGCCGGCTGCCTCGGGGAGGTGGACGTCGCCGATTTCGACATTGACCTCGATCACGTGCAGCCCGGTGATCCTCTCGACCGCGAGGTAGACGGCGGCGCGGACCTCCTCGGCGATCTGCTGCAGGGGACGCCCATAGGCCGCAGTGAGGACGATGTCGACGGCGACCTCGCGTTGGCCGACCTCGGCGGAGACGCCGGGCGAACCCTCACCGGCACCGACCGCTCCGCGCAACGCCCCCAGGGCACGGCTGGATCCCAAGCCCAGGAAGTGCACGCCCGGGACTGAGCGGGCGGCCACGGCGGCAACCTTGGCCACGGCGCTGTCGGTGATCGACGTGGTTCCCGTGGCCGGGGTCGACACCGGCTGCGCGGGAAGGTGCTCGGGTTGGTCCATGACGGCCTTTCGTTCGGAGCGCGCGGACGTCTCACCACCCTACCGCTCCCGCCAGCAGCGCCACAGATGCAGAAAACCCCCCGGGATTCCCGAGGGGTTCTAGCTGGTGGCTCCGACCGGCGTCGATCCGGTGACCTTTCGATTTTCAGTCGAACGCTCTACCAACTGAGCTACAGAGCCTGGCATCATCTAGGCGATGATCACCGTGATCTCCCGTGTACCGGAAAACCAAAGCGACCCTGACGGGACTTGAACCCGCGACCTCCGCCGTGACAGGGCGGCGCGCTAACCAGCTGCGCTACAGGGCCTAGTTCACAAGGTTTTACCCTCGCTTCACAAGTCCTAAACTTTACCAGAGATTTTCGCACCGGCGAAATCAGGACCTGCAGTACCCCCAACGGGATTCGAACCCGTGCCGCCGCCGTGAAAGGGCGGTGTCCTAGGCCGCTAGACGATGGGGGCCGGACGGCTGCCGAACACAAGTGTCCCGCAGCGACCTCATCAACTATAGGGCACCTTTTTCCCTGTGCAAAACCGCTGGCACAGTCGGCTGCACTCAGCGCGGATAGAGTCCACATATGAGCTTCTCCATGACCCCGGACGAGTTCGAGGCCGCCGTTTCCGATGCGCTCGACAACGTCCCCGATCGCCTCCTGGCCATGATGGACAACGTCGCCGTCTTCATCGAGGACCGCTATGAGCCGCTGCCCGACGAGGATCCGCACACCTCCCTGCTGGGACTGTACGACGGCGTGCCCCTGCCCGAGCGTGACGATGGCTGGGCTGCGGGGTCCATGCCGGACCGCATCATCATCTTCCAGGAGGACACGCTGGCCGCCTGCTCGTCACGCGAGGAGGTCATCGCGGAGGTCCAGATCACGGTCGTCCACGAAATCGCCCACCACTTCGGTATCGACGACGAGACCTTGCACCGCCTCGGATGGGGCTGAACGTCACCGTCCCGCAACCATCGGGTCCCCGCGGCCCATCGTCGACGCAGAACCTGCGAGCGGACGGAATAAGGGCCCGGACCTGCACTTCCATCCCGCAACACCCGTGAGAATACACCCGAATGACAGCGATGTTATTTAAGATGTTGAAGTGACTCGTGTTGCCACTGTTACATTAAGTCGCCTATTGTCGTATGAAGCAGTAACTGAACCGTGACCCGACACGCCGCCAACGTCGGCATTTCGTGATCCGGCTCGGTCCATCATTCGCAGCAGGGGGCTCAAGGTATGGCCAAGAGGCAATTTCTAGGTGTCGCGACGTGCACGCTCGCCTTGATCGGCGGGACTCTCGTCACCGGGACTGCGGCAACTGCCGCCCCGGAACCGTCCAACACGACGGTCGGCACCTCCGCCTTCGGCACCGTTTTCGCTGCATCCGTTCCCGCAGCACGAAGCACCCCGACGTTGCCGACCCGCGCCGAGATCACGGCGGCCAAGGACGATCCCGCCCAGCTCAAGGCGATGGCCGCATCGCTCGAGGACCTGATCCTGGAGTCGAATCGTGACCTCGCCGCGGCCGAGGCGTCGGCCCTGAACGACCAGGACGCCTACCTGACGACC
Source organism: Arthrobacter sp. JSM 101049 (assembly GCF_041679245.1). NCBI lineage: Bacteria > Bacillati > Actinomycetota > Actinomycetes > Micrococcales > Micrococcaceae > Arthrobacter > Arthrobacter sp. JSM 101049. Next base: position 525,921 of record NZ_JBGFFC010000003.1, read on the forward strand.
AACCAGGTCCTCGCCGAGCGCAACGAGGTCGCCTCGACGGCCCGCACCGAAGCGGCCAAGGCCACCCGCTACTACGACGCCGTGAAGAAGCAGGTCGGCCAGCTCGCCGGCGACCTCTACCGCAACGGGGGCATCAACCCCGGCGTCACCTCGATGTTGAACGACTCCGAGGACAGCGATGTGCTGTACAAGGCAGCCACGATGCAGACCCTGGCCGCCAACCGGTCGGCTACCCTGTCCAGCGCCCAGCAGGCCGCCTCCCTCTGGGCCGACTGGCAGAACTATGCAGCCGAGGCCGAAGCGGCCGCTGCCGATGCCGCCGATGCGAACCGGGCCGCACTGAAGGCAGCAGAGCAGACGCGTGCCGCCTACGAATCGCGCATCGAGGACCAGAAGAAGCTCCGCAGCGAGCTCATCGGCCAGCTCGCCTACCTGCGCGACTCGGATCGGGCCAAGGAGGCCAAGCGCGTTGCGGAGCTGGAAGCGCAGCAGCGCCAGGAGCAGCTGCAGGCTGAGCTCGCGGCCACGCCTGCCGACCCCGCCGTGGAGCGCCCGGCTGCACAGGCTCGCGCGCTGGCCCCGGCACCGGAAGCCGTTCCGGACGTAGTCCCGACTTCGTCCTCGCTGGCACCGACCAGCAAACCGAAAGCGAAGAAGGAGCGCCCAGCCAGCGTCGCTTCCAACTCCCCGTCGAAGCCGGCCGTGGACCGCGAACCCCAGGTTGTGGCCGCCTCGACCCCGAAGCCCATCGAGACGTCGGCCTCCGACAACTCTGAGGCGGCGCAGCAGGAGGCCGACCGGAAGGCCAAGGCGGCTGCACAGGCCGCGAAGAAGGCTGAAAAGGAAGCCGCGGCCCAGGCCAAGGCGGACGCTCGGGACAAAGCGCGCGCTGAGGAAGCAGCCCAGAAGGCAGCAGAGCGGGAGAAGGCAGCAGAGCGGGAGAAGAAACGGCAGGAAGCCGAAGCCCGCGCGGCGCAGGAGGCATTGGAAAAGGCAGCGGCCGAGCAACGGGCCAAAGAGGAGGCAGCCGCCCAGGCGGCGGCTGGATCCTCCAAGGAATCGGCCATCGCCTGGGCCCTGAAGACCGCGGCCGACAACAGCAACTACTACGTCTACGGTGCCAACGGGCCGGACGCGTACGACTGCTCCAGCTTCACCCGCGCGGCCTTCGCCCAGAGCGGCATCTCACTGCCGCGCACCTCGTCACAGCAGTACGCGGGCGGTACCAAGGTCCCGCTAAGCCAGCTCAAGCGCGGCGACCTGGTGTTCTCCGCCAGCGGCAGCGGCATCTACCACGTGGCCATCTACCTGGGGAACGGCCAGGTCGTCCACGCCCGCAACCCCGACGCCGGCATCTCCACGACGTCCCTGGGCTGGGTCAACAACCTGGTGTCCTACGCCGTGCGCTACTGAGCCTGCCCCTGCACGACGCTGAAAGGCCCCCTTCCGGTTCACACACTGGAAGGGGGCCTTTCCGTACCTGGGCCGATACTGCGTCGTGCGCCGGGTCAGGCTCCGTCGTCGTGGTCGAAGCTGGCCCGGTCGTCCAGCCGGGGATCCGGGGAATCCGGCACCACCAGCACCGGTCCCTTCGAATGATGCAGGACGCCCTGCGACGTGGATCCCAACAGCATGCCGGCAAAGCCGCCACGCCCCCGCGAACCGGTGACCATCAGGGTCGCCCTGGCGGATTCCTCGATCAGGACCTCGATGGGGGCGCCTTCGATGACGTCGGTCTCGATGACCAGGTCCGGGAAGTGGCTGGCCAGCCAGCGTTTTCCGACGGAGAGCTGCCGGCGCACGTCGATGGTCAACGCCTCCTGGTCGACCGTCGCCGGCATCCAGGCCAGCGACCCGCTCACCGGTGGCAGCGCGCAAACCACCCGCAGCGGGATCCCGCGGGCCGAGGCCTGTTCGGCGGCGACCAGGACGGCTCGGCGGGCGCGGTCCGAGCCATCGACTCCGACGACGACCACATCGCGGATCGCCGGATCGCCGGCGGCCCGCTTCGACACGCACAGCGGCACGACGACGGTGGGGCACTTGGCGTGGGCGGGCAGGGCGCTGCTGACCGAGCCGAGCAGCCGGCCCACGAAGCCTCCCCGGCCCCGAGTGCCCACGACCACCAGGTCGGCCTGTTCGCTGAGTTCCATCAACACCCCGGCCGGGTCCCCGGATTCGATGCGCAGTCGCACGTCCACGCCGATGTCCCCGATGCGGTCCCGGGCGGCGTCGAGGACCTCCTGCGCACCGTCGCGGATGACCTGGTCATCCAGGGTCGCGTAGCCGGCGTCCATGCTGGAGGCGGCGAAGACGGGAATCGTGTAGGAGGTGACGATGTTCAGGGGCACACCCCGCCGTCGTGCCTCGTGGGCGGCCCAATCCAACGCGCACAGCGCCGGGTCCGAGCCGTCGACGCCGACGACGATGCCCTCCGCCGGTGCGACGGGCTCCTGGGGAACATTCGCTTCGCTCATCTCGGTCACTCCTTGGCAGTCGGGTGGTGGTGTCTTCCGGCTCGATCCCACCCGGTTCCGCGAGCTGCTTCCCCGGGGTGGTCTCCTTCCTCACACTACCTACTTCCAGCTCGATTGGACCCGCCGGCAGCCACTAGGATTCTGCCCATGGCTAAAAACGGGCTCGGCACCCTCGACCGCTACTTCAGGATCACCGAACGGGGTTCGACCTACTCACGGGAGATCCGGGGCGGCCTAGCCACCTTCTTCGCGATGAGCTACATCGTGGTGCTGAACCCGCTGATCCTCTCCGGTGCCGACGCCACCGGGGCCGAACTGGGCCCCGCCCGCGTCGCTGCCGCCACCGCGCTGGTCGCCGGCGTCCTGACGATCCTCATGGGCGCCTGGGCCAAGCAGCCCTTCGCCATGGCCACCGGGCTGGGCGTGAACGCGTTCGTCGCCGTGACGGTGGCAACGAACCCCGGGCTGACCTGGCCCGACGTCATGGGGCTGGTGGTCATCTCCGGTGTGACCATGCTGGTGCTGGTGCTCACCGGCTTCCGGACCGCGGTGTTCAACGCCGTTCCCCCGAGCCTGAAGACGGCGATCGTGGTGGGCATCGGCATGTTCATCGCGCTGATCGGGCTGGTCAACGCCGGGTTCGTGCGCCGCATCCCCGATGCCGCCGGCACCACCGTCCCAGTCGGGCTCGGGTTCGACGGCGCGCTGGTCGGCTGGCCGACGCTGGTCTTCGTGGTGGGGCTGCTGCTGACCATGGGCCTGGTGATCCGCAAGGTCAAGGGCGCCATCCTCATCGGCATCGTCGCGGCCTCGGTGCTGGCCAACATCCTCGAGGCCCTCTTCCACATCGGCCCGTCCTTCGACGGTGCCGGCGCGCACCCGCAGGGCTGGTCCCTGGTGGTCCCCTCGATGCCCGACTGGGCCGCGCCGGACCTGTCCCTGATCGGGCAGGCCAACGTGGTCGGCCCGTTCCAGCACCTGGGCACGGCCTCGGCCCTGCTGCTGGCCTTCGTGATCCTCCTGTCGATCTTCTTCGACGCCATGGGCACCATGGTCGGGCTGGCGAACGAGGCAGGCACCGTCGATGCGGCCGGGAACATCTACGACGTCGACCGGGTACTGCTGGTCGATTCCCTCGGCGCTGTCGCCGGCGGGGGCACCTCCTCCTCCTCGAGCCAGATCTTCGTCGAGTCCGGCGCCGGCATCGGCGAGGGCGCCCGCACCGGCCTGGCCTCGATCGTCACCGGGCTGCTCCTGATCGCCGCCATGTTCCTCACCCCCCTGATCCACCTGGTCCCGTTCGAGGCCGTCGCCCCCGCACTGGTGGTGGTCGGCTTCATGATGATCACCCAGGTCACCAAGATCGACTGGGCGGACTGGGGCGTGGCCCTGCCGGCCTTCCTGACGTTCATCCTCATGCCGTTCACCTACTCGATCGCCAACGGCATCGGCGCAGGCTTCGTCGCCTACGTCTTCGTCCGCACGATCCAAGGTCGGGCGAAGGAGATCCACCCGCTGATGTGGGCCGTCGCCGCGGCGTTCGTGCTCTTCTTCGGCATCGGCATCATCGAGCAGGCCGCCGGATTCTAGCCCGCGGCGGCGGTGCCGCGGGCTACGCTGGGCCCATGGGACACGAGGGGTCGTACCTGTGGCAGCTGCGCCAGGACGTGGGCTCGCGCCTGCTGCTGGTGCCCGGGGCGCAGGTCGTGGCCCTGGACGACGACGGCGATGCCCTCTTCCAGCGCCGTGCCGGTACCGGCGTCTGGGAGTTCCCCGGCGGCGCGGCCGAACCCGGCCAGGATTTCCGCGCGGTTGCGGTCGCCGAGCTGTCCGAGGAGACCGGCTTGCAGGCCGAGCCGCACGCGCTCATCCCGTTCGCCTCGCTGTCCGATCCGGCCTACCACGAGCTCGAATACCCCAATGGGGATCGGGTGCACGCCTTTGCGCTGTGCTTCGTCTGGCGCGGGGCGACCGGTACCCTGCGGGCCGAGGAGTCGGAAGTCGCCGAGCTGGCCTTCCGTCCCGTGGACGATCCTCCCCGGCCGATGAGCCGGCCCGCATCCCGAGTGCTGGAGCTCTACCGGGAATACGTGCGCACGGGCAGCTTTCAGGCATCCTGAGGGCCTGGGGGTTCTGCGTCGATCACCGCTACGGTTCCGGCGAAGGCACGGACCCGGGCCGCGTCCCAGTGCTGGGCCGGCACCGCCCCGCCAAGCAGTTCGCGCAGCATGGCGGGGCTGGCGGGGATCGGCGCGTTGGACCCCGCGATGACCATGTTCCCGTAGCGGCGCCCCTTGAGCATGGCCGGATCGGCGACGATCGCCGTATGGGCGAAGACGGCGCCGATGGTGGCCGCTTCCCGCCGGGCGGTCTCCAGCTTCGGGGTGTCCCCGCAGTTCACGACGTACAGGCCGTCGTCGGCCAGCACGCGGGCGGCTTCGCGGGTGAAGTTGACGGTGGTCAGGTCGGAGGGGGTCTTGTCCCCGGCGAACACATCGCGGATGAGCAGGTCGCGGGTGTCGTCGGTCAGCGAGCGGAGGACCTGCCCGGCCTCGCCGGTGCGCAGGCGCAGCAGCGGCGCCCGGGGCAGGTCGAACCAGCACCTGACCAGTTCGGCCAGCCGGCCGTCGAGTTCGACGACGACCTGGCGGGAATCCGGGTAGGTGGCCGCGGCCCAGCGGGCCATCGAACAGGCCCCTCCACCCAGGTGCAGGACCCGCAGCCGGGAGGTGCCGCCGTCGTGCGGTGGAGGGAAGCGCGAGGTGGCCAGCGCGGCGATCCAGCGCATGTACTCGAAGTCCAGGCGCAACGGGTCGGCCAGATCCACATGTGAGGAGGGCACCCCGTTGACCTTGAGGATCCAGCCGTCGTCGTCGTAGGGGTCGCGTTCGAGGGTGGCGGTGCCGGTGTCGATCGGGTAGTCGCCGGCCACCGGTCCGGCGGCCGCGCCCGACGGGGCCTTCCTTGACGTGGCCTTCCCTGCCGCGGACTTGCCCGGAGCGGGGGTGCCGCCGGTCCGTGCGCCGGAGGGGGACTTGCGGGAACGGGATTTAGCCATGCAGGCCCGGCCGGACCATGCGGACCTCGTAGAGGCCGCCCCAGACATCGGACAGCTGCTCGCGCGCACCGTCGAGCTCGAAACCGTGCTTGCGGTAGAAGGCCTGCGCGCGCGGGTTGTGCTCGAGGACCCAGAGCACGGCGGACAGGTTCCCGATGGACGCCTGCAGCAGCCGCGCCCCCAGCCCGGTTCCGTACGCCTCGGCGAGGATGTAGAGCATCTGCAGTTCGGCCACCGCGCCGGTGTCCGCGTCCTCGTCCAGCACCGGGGCGCCGCCCGCGCAGCCGACGATGCGCCCCTCGTCGTCGGTGGCGATCCAGAGTTCGGCTCCGGCGGCGAGGCCACGGGTCCACCAGTCGATTTGGGCCTCGCGGCGGGACTCCTCGAGCTCGAAGAACGACTCCGGCCGCTGGCCCGCATAGGTTTCGCGCCAGGCGGCGAGTTTCATGGCCAGCGTGGCGGGGATGTCCCCGGTGGCGGCCTGGCGGATTGTGTAGTTGGTGGTGCTCACCCCACCAGCGTACTGGGGCGGCGGTGGCCGGTCAGCGCACGACGGCGAGCGCGAACCCGTCCCAGCCCTTGGCCCCGGTGGTCTGCAGTGCCGTGGCTTCCAGCCGCGGGTCGCCGCCGAGGATGTCCAGGACCTCGCGGGTCCCGATCGTGGCCCGGCCGTCCTCGGTCGACGCATCGGCGGGCTCCAGGATCGCGCCGTGGCGCACGACATTGTCCACGATGATAATCGACCCCGACCGGGTGAGCTCGAGGGATTCGAGCACGTACTGCGGGTTGTTCTCCTTGTCGGCGTCGATGAAGACCAGGTCGAAGGGCTCCACCTCCTCGCGCCGCAGCTCGGCCAGGGTGTCCCGGGCCGCTCCCAGGCGGATCTCCACCCGGTCCCCCACCCCGGCGGCATCCAGGTTCCGGCGGGCTACCCCGGCATGGCGGGGTTCGAACTCGCAGGTGGTCACGTGCCCGTCCGGGCCGACGCCGTCGGCGAGCCAGCTGGTGCTGTAGCCGCCCAGCGTGCCGATCTCCAGCACCCGCCGGGCCCCGGAGATGCGCGCCAACAGCCCCAGCAGCTTGCCCTGCCCGGCACTGACCTCGATCTGCGGCAACCCGGCTGCGTGGGCCGCCTCGCGGCCGGCCGCCAGCGTCGCGGGTTCCCCGACGACGGTCTCGCGCAGGTAGTCGTCGACGTCGGCTGGTTCGGCGCCCATGGGCTAGTCCCCCATCCGTTCCAGCGCCTTCTGCAGGCGGTCGACCTTGCCGGTGAGCTCGCCGGTGCGTCCGGGGCGGATGTCGGCCTTGAGGACGAGCGAGACGCGGTTCCCGTAGGCCGCCACCGCCTCGGTGGCCCGCTTGACCACGTCCATCACCTCGTCCCACTCGCCCTCGATCTCGGTGAACATCGACGAGGTGCTGTTCGGCAGCCCGGAGTCCCGGACGACCTTGACGGCCGCGGCCACCGCGTCGTGCACGGAGCCGTCGGTGTTGGGCATGTTGGTGGAAACGGAGAAGGCAACGATCATGCCTTCAGCGTGCCACCCGGGCCGCCGGTTGTCACCACCGCAATTGTGTTGGATCGCACACCATGTGCCACAGTAGATGCGGCCCGCCCACACCGCGAGCCTCCCCCATAGCCGCGACCCAGGCAGGACCATGCACCAGACGACCACGAAAGCCCCGGCGGAAGCCGCCAGCACGCTGAACCGCAAGCTCTCGCTGCGGCACATCCGCTTCATCGCCCTCGGCTCCGCCATCGGCACCGGCCTGTTCTACGGATCGGCCGAGACCATCCAGGCGGCCGGCCCCGCGGTGCTGCTGGCCTACATCGTCGCCGGCTGCGTGGTCTTCACCGTGATGCGCGCCCTCGGCGAACTGGCGGTCCGGCACCCCGTCGCCGGGTCCTTCGCCCAATACGCCAACCGCTACATCAGCCCGCGCGTCGGGTTCCTGGCCGGCTGGACATTCGCCTTCGAGATGGTCATCGTCGCCATCGCCGACATGACCGCCGTCGGCCAGTACATGGGCATGTGGTACCCCAACGCCCCGGGGTGGATCTGGATGCTCGCGGCGATGCTGCTCATCGGCGGCCTGAACCTGCTCCGGGTCAGCGTCTTCGGCGAACTCGAGTTCTGGTTCACGCTGATCAAGATCGTGACCATCATCGCGATGATCGCCGGAGGCCTGTACCTGATCGTTTTCGGCGTCACCGTCGGCGGCTACCATCCCGGACTGCACAACCTCGTCGACCACGGCGGCTTCGCGCCGTTCGGCGTGTGGGGCATCGTCATGAGCCTGGGGATCGTGGTGTTCTCCTTCGGCGGCATCGAGACCCTGGGCATGACGGCCGGGGAAACCAGCGACCCGGCCACGGCCATCCCGAAGGCCGTGAACACCGTGCCGATGCGCATCCTGGTCTTCTACGTGCTCTCCCTGGGCGTCATGCTGTGCATGTTCCCCTGGAGCGAGATCGGCTCGGAGGGCAGCCCCTTCGTGCAGGTCTTCGCCGGGCTGGGCATCCCCGCCGCCGAACACATCATCAACGCGGTGGTGCTCACTGCCGCACTGTCGGCGATGAACTCGATCTTCTACGCCGCCACCCGCACCATGTACGGGCTGGCCGAGCAGGGCCAGGCCCCGGCCTCCTTCGCCCGGGTCTCGCGCAACGGGATCCCCGTCTGGCCGGTCGGGCTGGTCGCCGCCTGCCTGCTGGTCGGACTCGGCCTCTACTTCTGGATCCCCGACGAGCTCTTCCTCATCGTCGCGTCCATTGCCACGTTCGCCACGGTGTTCACCTGGGGAACCATCCTGCTGGCCCACCACCGTATGCGCCTGGAACTGCGCGCCACCGGGCAGTCACCGGGCAACTACGTCCTGCCGGCCTGGCCGGTCCTGAGCTACCTCGGGCTTGCCTTCATGGCCTTCATCGTGGTCATCCTCGGCTTCAGCGAATCCGGCCGCACCGCCCTGGTCGTCGGCGTCGTCTGGATCGTGCTGCTCCTCATCGCCTACCGTTTCGTCGGCGCGGAAGGCCGCCGCAAGATCGAGCTGGAAACCGCGCCCAACTAGGGCGGGCCTGTGCCGCCACACCGGCGTGACGGCCCCCACACGGAGGATCAACCGATCGGTTGATGGAACGGAACGCGTCCCACGGGATCGTGGATATAGGAGCCAAACGGCTCCCTGGTTCCCCGCGAAAGAAGTAGACGTGTTCCTCGCCATCCGTGACATCCGATTCGCCAAGGGCAGGTTTGCCCTGATGGGCGGCGTCGTCGCCCTGATCACCCTGCTGCTGGTGATGCTCTCCGGCCTGACCGCCGGACTGGGCAATCAATCGACGTCGTCCATCTCCCAGCTCGGCGCGGTCCACGACGGAGCCACCACCGACCCGGTGGACGCGATCGCCTTCGGAGCCACCGGCAACGGCGACCCCAAGGCCTCCTTCACGGAAAGCTCGATCACCGCCGGGCAGGTCCGGTCCTGGGCACAACGCGACGGCGTCGCCCGCGCCGAGGCGCTGGGCATCAGCCAGACACGGCTGCAGGCCGGGAATGCCGACACCGCCGGCGGCACCACCAACGTCGCCGTCTTCGGCGTCGCCCCCACCGGCCAACTAGCCCCGGCCCCGGTCAGCAAGGACACCGTGGTGCTCAGCAGGACCGCAGCCGAGGACCTCGAGGTCTCCACCGGCGACACGGTGACCCTCGGCGGCAGCGAACTCACCGTCGGCGACGTGGTCGACGACCAGTGGTACTCGCACACCAGCGTCGTCTGGACCGCGCTGCCCACTTGGTCCGCGATCGCCCACCTGACCGATCCCGACCAGGTCGGGACCGTCGCCGCCATCACCTACGACCAGGATGCCGCCGTCGACGAGGCCGCTGCGAACGAGGCAGCCGATACGGTCAGCACCTCGCGCACCGGCGCGTTCCAGGCCCTGGCCTCCTACCAGAGCGAGAACGGCTCCCTGCTGATGATGCAGGCCTTCCTCTACGGGATCTCGGCACTGGTCATCGTGGCTTTCCTGACCGTCTGGACCGTCCAGCGCACCCGCGACATCGCGGTGCTCAAGGCCCTGGGCGGATCGGGACGCTACATCCTGCGCGATGCCATCACGCAGGCCGCGATCGTCCTGCTGGTTGGGGCGGGGATCGGGGGCGCCGTGGGCATCGCCGGCGGGTTCTTCGCCGCCCAGGCCGCGCCGTTCCTCGTGAACATCCAAACCACCCTGCTGCCCATCCTCGGCATCGTTGCCCTGGGCCTCGCCGGATCCGCGTTGGCCGTCCGCCGCACCACCAAGGTCGACGCCCTGATCGCCCTCGGCGGGAACTAACGCCGCCATGCCCCGGCGGCCCCCGCCGGGTCTGGCTTCTCCTTCCCTCCCCCTCCCCTCCCCGATTTGCCCCGCAAAGGAAACACCACGATGACCTCCATCGACCCCACCAGCACAACGAACGCACTGAGCCTCGTCAACGTCACCCTCGAGTACCCGGACGGCGACGGCATCGTCAAGGCCCTGGACGGCGTGGACCTAACCGTCCAGGCCGGGGAGATGGTCTCCCTGGTCGGCCCCTCGGGATCGGGCAAGTCGAGTCTGCTCGCCACCGCCGCCACCCTAGTCCGGCCCACCCACGGACTGGTCATCGTCGACGGGGTCGACGCGACCGGGCTGGCCGACAAGGAGCTGACCACGTTGCGGCGGGAAAAGATCGGCATCATCTTCCAACAGCCGAACCTGCTGGCCTCGCTCACCGCGACCGAACAGCTGCTGATCGTCGACCATCTGCGGGGCAAGTCGTTGAAGGCAGCCCGGGCCAAGGCCAGCGAACTGCTCGACATGGTCGGCCTCGGGCCCGACGCCGGGAAGCGGCCACACCAGCTCTCGGGCGGCCAACGCCAGCGCGTGAACATCGCCCGTGCCTTGATGGGCGACCCCAAGGCACTCCTGGTCGACGAGCCGACGGCGGCGCTGGACCACGACCGCTCCGACTCCATCGTGCGGCTCCTGCGCGAGGTCACCGACGAATTCCAGGTCGCCACGATCATGGTCACCCACGACACCGAATTCGTCCCGCTGACCGATGCGGTCGCCACCATGCGCGATGGCCGGCTCTCGGCCCCCGTCCTCACCGCGGCCTGAGCCCGGGGACCGGGGACCTGGGGGTGTGACCCCGGTCGTGGGCGGCGAGCGGCCCGGCGTGGCACGATGGACGAGGCACAGCGACCGGCTTCGAAGGAGACCCATGGCCCGCGGCATCTACGTCAGTGCGTCCACCCCGGCGAGCGGGAAGTCGCTGGTCACCCTGGGCCTGGCGGATCTGCTGCACCGGCACGCCGACCGGATCGGGTTCTTCCGACCCATCACCGATGGCCCCGACGTGGACACCGATCCGGCGGTCGCCCTGATCCGCGACCTCTTCAACCTGGACGACGCCCATGCCGGCGTGGCCATGACCCGGGCGCAGGCCCGCGAGCTCATCGTGGCCGGGAAGATCGACGAGATCCACTCCCGCTCGCTGGAGGCCTACAGCCGGATCGCCCGGGACGTCGACGTCGTCATCGTCGAGGGAACCGACCTGACCGACCACGATGCAGCCCTGGAGTTCGGGCTCAACGCCCAGCTGGCCAACCACCTCGGATGCCACGTCGTAGGCGTGGTCAACGCCGCCGGCCACACCGTCAACGAGGCGGTCGACGCCGTCGATGTGGCCCGCAAGGGCTTCTACGAGGAAAACGTCTCACTGCTCTCCATGATCGTCAACCGGGCCGACCCGGAACTGGCCGGGCCGATCCGCGAGTCGGTCCGCCCCGGGCTGCAGCACCGCAAGGTCTACGTCCTGCCCGAGATCGACGAGATCGTCAGGCCCACCGTCGGGGAGGTCAGTGCCGCACTCGGCGCCCGGCTGGTGGCCGGCGCCCCGGAACTGGACCGCGACGTCCGCCATGTCCTCGTCGCGGCCATGAACGTGGGCTACCTGCTCGAACGCTACCGCGACGACTCGCTGGTCATCGCCCCGGCCGACCGCTCCGATGTCATGGCCACCGCCGTCGCCACCTCCCGCACCCCGGGGTTCCCCGCCACCGCCGGCCTGCTGCTCACCGGCCCGCGGCCCGTCGAGGATTCCATCCTGCCGCTGCTCGCGGCCGCCCCCTTCCCCGTCTTCACCGTCCCCGAGGACACCTATTCAACCGCGCACCGCGTCTGGGAAGTCTCCGGCACCCTGACCGCGGCCCAGCCCCGCAAGACCGCAGCCGCCCTCGGCGCCTGGTACCGCGACGTCGACGAGGACGAGCTGCTCGCCCGCCTCTCGCTGCCGGCCCCGGAGACCATGACCCCGCTGCGCTTCCTGCACCAGCTCATCGAACGGGCCCGGTCCTCCCGCCAGCGCATCGTGCTGCCCGAGGGCGAGGACCTGCGCATCCTGCGGGCCGCCGAGATCATCAACCGCCGGGGCATCTGCGACCTGGTCATCCTCGGCAACACCCACGAGGTCCGCGAGCTGGCCGCCGCCCACGGCATCGACCTGAACGGCATCCCCGTCACCGACCCGGCCCGCAGCGACCTGCTGGACGGCTTCGCCGCCGAGTACGCGCGGCTACGCGCCCACAAGGGCGTCACCGTCGAGGCCGCCCGCGAACGCATGCTCGACCGCTCCTACTTCGCCACCATGATGGTCCACCTGGGCCACGTGGACGGCATGGTCTCCGGCGCCGCCCACACCACCGCGAACACCATCCGCCCCTCGCTGGAATTCATCAAGACCCGGCCCGGGGTCGCCGTCGTCTCCTCGGTCTTCCTGATGCTCCTGGAGGACCGCGTGCTGGTCTACGGCGACTGCGCGGTCAACCCGGAACCGGACTCGGCCCAGCTCGCCGACATCGCCGTCGCCTCCGCACAGACCGCCCGGCAGTTCGGCGTCGAACCGCGCGTGGCGATGCTCTCCTACTCGACCGGCACCTCCGGATCCGGCGGTGCCGTCGACGACGTCCGCGCCGCCACCGAACTGGTGCGCAGGCGCGACCCCGACCTGGCCGTGGACGGGCCCATCCAGTACGACGCCGCCGTCGACGCGTCCATCGGCGCCTCCAAGCTGCCCGGATCCTCGGTGGCCGGACAGGCGACGGTGTTCATCTTCCCGGACCTGAACACCGGCAACAACACCTACAAGGCCGTCCAGCAATCCGCCGGCGCGGTCGCCGTCGGGCCGGTGCTGCAGGGGCTGAACAAGCCGGTCAACGACCTTTCCCGCGGCTGCACGGTGGACGACATCGTCAACACCGTGGCCATCACCGCCATCCAGGCCCAGGAAGACTAACCCAGGAAGACAAGGAGTCGTCCGCATGCTCGTGCTCGTCATCAACTCGGGGTCGTCCTCGCTGAAGTACCAGGTCCGCGAAACCACCACCGACGAGGTCCTGCTCTCCGGCCTGGTCGAACGGATCGGCGAGACCGAGGTCCCCGACCACGCCGCCGCTCTGGAAACCGTGGAGGAGCACCTGCACCGTGTCCTGGGCGACCGCGAGATCGAGGCGGTCGGCCACCGCGTCGTCCACGGCGGCGAGCGCTTCACCGCCCCGGTGCTCATCACCCACGAGATCGTCCGCGAGATCGAACGCCTCGCCCCGCTGGCGCCCCTGCACAACCCTGCCGCCGCCCTGGGCATCCGCGCCCTGCTGGACAAATGGCCCAAGCTCCCCCAGGTGGCCGTGTTCGACACCGCGTTCCACCGCACCATGCCCGAATACGCCTGGCGCTACGCCGTCCCCGACGACCTCTACAAGCGGCACGGCGTGCGCCGCTACGGGTTCCACGGCACCAGCCACGACCACGTCGCCGGGCGGGCCGCCGAACTGCTCGGCATCGAGCGCCGCCGCTTCCGCGCGGTGATCGCCCATCTGGGCAACGGCGCGTCGGTCACGGCGATCCGCGACGGCGTCAGCGTCGACACCTCCATGGGCTACACCCCGCTCGAGGGCCTGGTCATGGGCACCCGCTCCGGGGACCTCGACGCCTCGATCGTCACCCAGCTGGTCATCCGCGGCGAATACACCGCCGAGGAGATGGACCGCATCCTCAACAAGGACTCCGGGCTCAAGGGACTCTCCGGCGACAACGACATGCGCACGGTGGTCGAGGCCGCGGCGGAGGGGCACGACGGCGCCGAGCTGGCTTTGGGGGTCGCCTCCTACCGGCTGCAAAAATACATCGGCGGGTACCACGTCGCTGTCGGCGGGGCGCAGGCCATCGTGTTCACCGCCGGCATCGGGGAGAACTCCTGGCCGTTCCGCAAGCGCGTGGTCGACGGCCTCGGCGCGTTGGGCGTCACGCTCGACGAGATGTCCAACGTCGAGCGCAGCAAGGAACCCCGGGTCATCTCCGCGCCGGATTCGGCCATCCCGGTCCTGGTCGTCCCGACCGATGAGGAATCCGAAATCGCGCGCGCCACCGAGGAACTGTCCCGCTCCGACCGGTAGGCGCCATCCCCGCGGACGGGGTGGTTTCCCGGGTCGGTTCCCGCATCCGTTTCGTGCACCGGGATCGTGCACCGGTTTCGTGCACCAGGACTGATCCGGAGGCCCGATGTGAGGCAGGATGGTGCCATGGCCCACAGGGTGGGTCCGGTGCGGTTCCGTCACAGGAGGTGATTGCCATGCCGTCCTGGCTCGACCATCCCCGGTCACCGGACGAAGGCGATGAGAACGACGACGATGCCCGGCGTCCGGGATCCTCGCCCCCGGGCGCGGACCTTCCCGACCCGGACAGCGCCCCTGCCGAGGGACACTACGCCAACGGCTCCGCCGAGTTCCATGGTGCCGGAGCGGTCCCCGAGGGCTTCGGCTTCCGCACCGGCATGCGCAGCGCGCGAACGGTCCTGGGCTTCGCGTGGTTCGTCCTGGCCATGGCCACGCTGCTGCTGCTGATGGGAGCCATCATTTTCATCGGCCAGTCCGCCTGGATCCCGGTCATCGTGCTCTGCCTGCTCGAGGCGGGGTTCATCACCGTGTTCATCGTGCTGCGCAACCTGGCCCGGCAGCGCCGCAACCAACCGGACTGAACCGTTGCGGGTGGCCGTTTAGGGCATCCCCGCCCACCGCAGCAGCGCCGCGGCCACCGCACCAACGATCACCACCACCAGGAACGGGGCCCGGAGCAGCAACGCAATGCCGGCGGCCACGAGCGCCCCCACGCGCGCGTCGAGGACCAGCTGCTGGCCGCTGGCAAACGTGTTGACGGCGGCCAGGGAACCCAGCAATCCGACGGTCAGGGCACCGGCGACGCGTCCCATGCGCGGTTTGTCCAGGATGCGAGCGGGGACCAGGTAGCCGGACAACTTCGTCAGGTAGGCCACCACGCAGCCAGCCAGCACCCACCACCACAGACTCATGCCGCGGCCTCCGCCGGCCGGTGTCCGATCCAGCCCCATAGGGCCGCGACGAGCGCCGCGACGAGGATCGGCACCCCGGGCGGGACCAGCGGCACCACCAGCACCGTCGCCAGCGCGCAGACCACGGCCATGGCCACCGGTTCGCGCGCCTTCAGGCGGGGCCAGAGCAGTGCCAGGAACGCGGCCACCGCCGCGCCGTCCAGGCCCCACGCCTTCGGGTCGCCGAGCGCGTCGCCCATGAGGGCCCCCACGACCGTGAACACGTTCCACAGGATGAAGACCCCGAGGCCTGCGGTCCAGAAGCCGCGCCGCAGCTCGACAAGGTCCTCCTGCACGACGGCGGTGGCCGTGGATTCATCGATGGTCACGTGGGCCGCGGCCGCCTTGCGCCAGCCCCGGGGACGGGCCAGGGCATTCATCTGCATCCCGTAGACCATGTTCCGCACGCCCAGCAGCGTGGCCGCACCGAAGGCGGCGGATCCGGCACCCCCACCGGCGATGACCCCGATGAAGGCGAATTGCGACCCGCCGGTGAACATCAACGCGCTCAGGGCGACCGCCTGCCAGAAGGACAGGCCGGACGTGACGGCGAGGGCGCCGAAGGAGATGCCGTACAGCCCGGTCGCCACCGCGATCGAGAGGCCGGTCTTCACGGCCGGGGACTGGCTGAAGCGCATGAATCGAGTCTAGTCAGCGGCCAGCGGTCGCATCGCCGTGTTGCGGCAACAGCACGATCCGTGTCCCGTGGACCTGTCCGGCTTCCAGCTGGGCATGGGCCCACCCGGCGTCCCGGAAGGCACCCCTGACGAGGTTCCGCGGTTCCCAAGCGCGGTCGGCAAGCAGGGTGTTGACCGTCTGGGCGGCCTCGGCCAGTTCGCCGACCGTGGCGTTGCTGATCGCGAATCCATGCACGCTGGCATCGCGCATGTACAGCTGGCCGGCCGGCAGCACGGGGGTGGAAGCCGGTCCTGCCATGACCACGATCCGTCCGCGGCGGGCCGCCAGGTCGACAGCCATCTCGAGGTCGTTGTGCCCCGAGGTATCGACCTGCACGTTGAGGCCCCGGGGCGCGGCTTCGCGCAGCCTCCCGGCCAGGTCCGCGTCGTGGTAGTCCAGTACGACGTCGGCCCCCAGGCCACGGCAGTAGTCGGCGTCGGCGGCAGAGGCGGAGGCCAGCACCCGGGCACCGCGGGCCTTGGCCACGACGATCGCAGCCGAGCCGACCTGGCCTGCCCCGCCGGCGACATACACCGTCTGCCCGGCCTCGAGCTGTCCGTGCCGGCCGACGGCGAGCGCGGCCGTCGCACACGGGTGCAGCGCGGCTGCCGCGATGAGGGGGTCCACGCCGTCGGGCAGTGGATAGAGGCGTTCGGCGTCCACGGCCACCAGTTCCGCGGTGGCCCCGGGACGGCCGTCGAAGCCCAGGCTGTTCGTCCAGGCCCGCTGCCCCACGCCGACGCCCCGGACGCCGGTCCCGGTGGCCTCGACTGTGCCCACTGCGTCGCGGCCCACGGCGACGGGGAAGTCCAGGTCCGTCGCATAGACGCCCGAGCGCACGAAGGTGTCGACGTGGTTCACGGCCACGGCGTCCACTCGGAGGAGGACCTGGTCGGGGCCGCAGGAGGGTGCGGGAAGCACCAGTTCGCCGATCCCCGCGGCGTCGGTGAGCCGGTCGATGCCGGCGGCGTGGACCGGCCGGCGCTCCGCGGTCATGGCCGGTCCCCCCGACGTGCCAGGACGGCCCGGGTATGGGCCGGGTGGTTGCTGGTCATTTCCTGGACCCCGAGGCCCGCCAGGAAGTCGATGTCGGCGTCGTCGTCGACGGTCCAGACGCGCAGGCGGAGTCCCGCGTCCAGCCAGTGGCGGACCACCTGCTCGTGTGCCCGCGCCCAGGCCACGCCGGGCCCGGCCAGGCCCACGGCGCCGGAATCGAGGAGCGGGACGCCGTCGCGGGCGGAATTGTGGACGACGGCGGCGACGGCGGCCCCCAGCCGGTCCCCAGCGTCCTGGAGACCGCGGATCTTCGCCGGGTTCTCGCCGGTGATGAGCTGGCACAGGGACGCGGCGGGGACCCGGTCCGCCAGGTACCGGATGGATCCGGCGTCAAAGCACATGAAGCTGACGGCCACGTCGCCGATGGCGGACGTCTGCGCGTCCCAGCCGAGGCCTTCGAGCGTGTGCAGCACCGCGTCCTCCAGCCCGCGGCCGAACTCGCTGGGGTGCTTGATCTCGATGGCCAGCCCCAGGGGGCGGCCGGCCGCGGTGGCGATCTGGACGAGTTCGGACAGGGCGGCGAACTGCTCTCGTGGGCCGCCGTAGGCCGTGGGGACCTGGCGCCCGGCCCATCCGGAGAAGTCCAGCCCGCGCAGTTCCGCGAGGGTGTACGAGGAAATGCGTCCCGAGGCATTCGAGGTCCGGTCGACGGTCTGGTCGTGGTGGCAGACGACCTGCCGGTCCCGGCTGAGGTGGACATCGCATTCGATGCCGTCGGCGCCGTCGGCGATCGCCTGGAGGTAGGCGGCCCGCGTGTTCTCAGCGTAGACGCCGCTGGATCCACGATGGGCATAGACGTTCTGCATGATGCCCACGCTACGCGATGCCCGGCACGCGCCCGGGCGCCAGGGGTGCACTATCGTGGAACAGCCCCCGAGGTCCCACCGATTGGAGCACCATGGCCCTGATGTCAGATGCCGAGCGGGCCACCGCGCTGCGCCGCATGAAGTCGATCGCGACGGGGCTGCTCATCGGCATGGCCGTCGTCTTCGCCGTGTCCTTTGCCCTGCAGGAGACCTATGGTTGGCTGCAGTACGTGCGTGCGGCCGCCGAGGGCGGCATGGTCGGTGCCCTGGCCGATTGGTTCGCCGTGACGGCGCTGTTCCGGCATCCGATGGGATTGCCCATCCCGCATACCGCGATCATCCCGCGCAAGAAGGACCAGATCGGCGAAAGCCTGGGCGGGTTCGTCCAGGAGAACTTCCTCTCCGACGAGGTCGTCGGGGCGAAGCTGGGGTCGATGGCCATGGCCGCTCCGGTGGGTGCCTGGCTCTCCCGCCCGGCGAATGCCGAGCGGATCGCCCTCGAGGGTGCCACCGCCATCCGTGCCGTCCTCGAGGTGGTCGACGACGAGGATGTGCTGCAGCTGCTGGAGTCGCTGGCCCGCAAGCACATGTTGGCCCCCGAGTGGTCCTCCACACTGGGCCGGATGCTCGAACTGGTCCTGCGCGACGGGCACCAGCGCCCCCTGGTGGACCTGGTGGCCGACCGGGCCGCCGAGTGGGTGGCGACGAACCGGGAGACCGTCGTCCGGCTGGTCGCCGATCGTTCACCCGCGTGGCTACCGGCGGTCGTGGATTCGCTGGTGGGCGAACGGCTGCACCGCGAGCTGGCGGGGTTCCTGGCTGCCGTGCGGGCCGACCCGGACCACCGGGTACGCCGCAGCATCGACGGGTGGCTCGCCGATTTCGCCCACGACATGCAGCACAGCCCGGAGACCATCGACCGGGTTGAGCGGCTCAAGCACGCGGTGCTGGACGATCCCCAGCTGCACGAGGCGATGGCCGCCGGCTGGGAGTCGATCAAGACGGCCCTGCTCGACGCGGTGGAGAACCCCGCCTCGGAACTGCGGGCCAGCTTCGTGCGGGCCGTGATGGACCTCGGGTCCCGGCTGCGCACCGATACGGCATTGGCGGCCAAGCTGGACGCGTGGATCGCCGGGGCCGCAGGCTACCTGGTGCACACCTACCGGGACCAGGTCACCGCGCTGATCGGCGATACCGTCGCCCGCTGGGACGGGCCGGAGACCAGCCGGAAGATCGAGTTGCAGGTGGGCCGGGACCTGCAGTTCATCCGCATCAACGGCACGGTCGTCGGATCCCTGGCCGGGGTGGCGATCTTCGCCGTCGCACAGGCGCTACTGGGCTGAGCCACCCGCACGGCGGGCCCGTTCCTGCTCGATCCCGCGCTCGACTTCCGTCTGGGCACGGTCCCGGGATGCGCCGTCGTGCCCCTCCCCCTCGGATGCGGGGGTGCCGGCGGCCGGCCGGCCCTGCAGGGAGGCCGCCAGCTCGCCCGGGATGGTGGCCGGGACAGGGCCGAACGCCAGACCGGCGGCCTCGATGACCCTCTTGCCCAGGAAGCGGTTGCCGACGCCGCCGACCGCGGCGCCCACGCCGAACGGGATCGCGCGGCCGAGGATCGAGGCCCCCTGGGTGGCGAGGATCTTGCGCAGGAAGCGCTTCTGCACCTGCGCGCCGATGGCACCCCAGGCGCCCGAGGGCTTGCCGGAACCGAAGACGGCACCCCAGCCCGTGATGGGACCGGCGCCGCGGCCGGCGGCCTGATGGGTCAGCGCGGAGATCATCGAACTGCCCTCGTCGCCCATCAGGATGGCCATCACCAGCACGCGGGCCTTCTCCGGGTCCTCGGTGGTGATGCCGTGTAGTTCGGCCAGCGACTGGGCATAGAGTGCGCTGGCCTCCAGGAAGCCGACCGTGGCCGCCGCGGAGAGGCCCAGCGATGCCGCGGTGCCGATCCCCGGGACGACGGCGGAGGCACCCACGGCGGCCCCGCCCCCGGTGACGGCGACCAGGTAGTCGCGTTCGACCAGCCGGGCCAGCTCGGCGCCGGTGGCCGCGGGATGCTTGCGGCGCAGGAGGCGCAGGTAGGACAGCACCAGGGGCCGCTGGACGCCGATCGCCTTGATGATGGCGCCTTGGACGCCCGCGACGGGCTTGCCGTCCGGGCCCAGGACTGCCGACGTGATCTTTTCCTTCATGCGTTCGAGCCTACGCGGCGTCGGCCCGGCGCGGGAACCACTCAGGCCGCGGCCGGTGCGGGCTGCACGGCGGTCCCGGCAACAACGGCCTTGCGCAGGGCCAGGAACAGCAGGACGATCCCGGCGGTAAGCAGGATGTGCCCCAGGCCGGCGATCCCGGCAAGTGCTGCGGAGGAGGCGTCGGCGCCTAGGACGGTCAGCGAGCCCTTGACGAGCATCATGCCGCCGGTCAGGGCCACACCGACGGTCCAGACCCAGTAGAACCAGCCGCTCAGCTTCGGTGCGGCCGCGCCGAGGTGCAGGACGCGCTCGAGGACCATCACGAGCAGCAGCACCATGAAGCCGAGCACCAGGAAGTGCGTGTGGACCAGCGGCAGCTGGCTGGCCGAGCGGTCGGTGAAGTCGTTGGCCTTGGTCAGCTCCCGGTAGAACAGGCCGGAGAAGACGCCGACGATCGCGAAGGTGAAGGAGGTGTAGAGCAGGCGGAGCACTGCGGGGCCTTTCGTTGACGGGTCAGGCTGATTGCCTGCCATCAACGATTCCGGAAAAGGCGGCCGGGGTGATCAACCGTTCGGTGGACCCGGGGTGTGGGACCGGCCACGTTCGGCGCGGGCACGGGGGCGGGGGTGCCCGCGATCGGGCGTCGCCGGCTACTGCGCGTCGGGCAGGTCGATGTCGACCCAGACGAGGCGGTGGTTGCCGCTGGGGGCGGGATCGCCGAACACCAGCTCGCGTCCGTCCTGGCGGGCCGCGGGCCAGAACACCCCGGCCCCGTCCACCGGCAGGGCCGCCGCCGGCAGCACGTAGTCGGTCCGCAGGGCGCCGGCGTCGCTGGTGGAGGTCCGCAGCCGCGGGGCCGCGGCCTCGTCGTCGTCCGGCTGGCCCGGGCGCGTGATGCCGGTTTCGGCGGCCCCGTCGGAGGCCGGCCGCGGATCGACCAGGGCCGGGTTCTCGAGCAGTTCGCGCACGGCGCCGGTGGCCGCATCCCCATGGCTGGGGTCGGCGTCGAGGTCGCCGAGGACCACGAACGGGGCATCGGCGGCCAGGCCGCCGGAGTGCCCGGCGTCGTCGGTGATGTAGGCCGCGTCGGCACCGCCGCCGACGTAGTCGGAGACCAGGCGGATCTGGTCCGCGTTGCGCCCCTGCTGGGGTGAGCCGCCCTCGTCCACGGGGGCGCCGGCGTCAGCGGCTATCACGTGCACCGTGGAGCCGTCCACCTGGACCGGGACGTCCCAGGTGGTGGAGCTGTTCAGCCGCAGGACGTTGCGCACCAGTGGCGAATACCGCTGGTGGGGCATGCGGTTGTCGGGCATCGATTTCCAGAGCATCCGCTGGAACGTGCGCACGTCCTGCTGCCCGATCGGGTACTTGGAGTACAGCACCATGCCGTGCTGGCCGGGGAAGTCGCCGAAGCCGAAGCTGTCCGCGGCGTCCCCGACGGTTCCATTGCCGTCCAGGTCGGCACCGGTGGCGATGCCGTTGTTGGTCGGGGCCGTATACAGGTACGGGTAGTCGACCGGCCGCTGCCCGCCCTGGCCCTGTTCGAGGTAGTTGGCGCGGAACGACTTGGCGGCCGCGTGGTCCTCGTCGTAGTCGAAATCGCTGAGCAGGACCACGTCCGGGTTGGTGCGCTGGATGACCTCCGCGGCGGCGGCGGCGTGCTCGTCGCCGGGCAGCGAGAGGTCCTGGGCCAGCTCCCCGGCGTAGCCGCGGCTGAGCGAGACGTTGAAGGTCGCCGCCCGCAGCGCCCCAGCCTCCCGGGCCTGCGCCGCAGCGGCGTCCAGCTGGACCCGGAAATGCGGCTGGCCCGGGTTGAGGTAGTCCGTAAGCTCCGGCCCGTCGGCGAGCGCGGGCGCGACGGAGGCAGCCGTCAGGCTGACGGCCAGCAGACCGGCTCCAAGGCCCCTCACGATTGCGCGCACCCATCCAGCGTAGGGCGTCCTGCCCCCTGCCGGAACAGTGGTTCCGGTACCTGGGGACGATTCGACACCGTTCCCCGGCACGACGGCGGCGCCGGACGTAGAACGTCATCCCCGTTGTGCCCTGTCGTGGCGCGGATCGCGGGGATCCGCGCAGTCGCCGTCCGGCCGTGACGAGGGTTGCGGCATTGTTGCCGTATTGAAATTTCCACCGGCTGGAACATTCGGGGATGGCCCGCGCGGGAGGGGTCCGGGTGCGGGAACGCCCCGTGCCGTTACTGCGGCACGGGGCGGGTGCGGGTGGGCCCTACGGGGATCGAACCCGTGACCAGCGGATTAAAAGTCCGATGCTCTACCATCTGAGCTAAAGGCCCGTGCGGCCGAAGCGGCCGTTACACATCCTAACGCAACGCGATGCCCGGTCCGGGCCGGTTACAGCGTGGCCGGCCCGGAGGATGCGGGAGTATCCTCGGGGCATGAACGACGGCCAGACACCAGCATCCGGTGCCGGCAAGCGCCCGCACCACCGGCCCAAGCCCTTCACCCCGGCGGACTTCGAACCGTTCGCCGGCGGCGCCGATCCGGCGCGGGTCTCCGAGGCCGCCCACCTCGCTGCCGAGGCGCTGGTCAACCACGGCCGTGCCAACTCCGATCCCGAGGTCACCCGCCGGCTCATCAAGCTGGCCGACAAGGAGGGGCTGGAGGTGCTCGCCGAGCTGTGGGCCGAAAGCCCACCACGGTCGCTGCCTGGTGCCCTGTGGCGCCTGTATGCGTTGCGCACCGCGACCCAGCGCGAACCCGAACGCTTCTCGGCCTACTTCGCTGCCGGACGGCAGACCGCCGACGTCCCTCGCGTGGTGGCCGGCGTCGCCGAACCCCCGGGGGCCGCCGAGGTGCTGGCGATGACCGATTCGATCCTCACCGGCGCCTTCGACGGCGAATTCGACGTGGCCCTGGAGCGGACCGCCGCGTTCTGCCGCGTCATCGCGCTGGGCCAGGCCGAGCACGCCGATGCCTCCGACGTCTCCAACGGCGACCGCGCCAGCCGGATGACGCGCAATGCGGGGCTGCTGGTGCGCACCGCCGAGGACCTGGAGGCTTCCGCCCGGGCCTGGCGCCGCGGCGAGCTGGCCTGAGGCTGTGGCATCGCCCACTGTCGGGGCCGTGCTGTTGACAGCGCCGCGGAGCGCGGAGAACACTGGAGACGGTGTCGGACCGCGGTAGCCCCGGGCTCCAACTTGCAGCCGCTTCGAGCGGCCTTCCGCCGAGAGGCGCTCCCGGTTCGGCACCATCAACCACCCGCGGCAAGGCGTTTACCCGGCGTGCGTACACTGGGACGAAGTCAGCTCCCCTTCCCCCAGACGCCGGTGGTTTTGCTTCGTGAAATTCAGACTGTTTCCTGCGGAGACGCGCGGCCTCGAGCTGCTCCAGCAGCTGGGCACCACGGTGCGGCAATGCGTCGAGACCCTTTCCGAGCTGCTCGGCGCCCCCGCCGATGACCAGGACGGGCTCATCCGCGAGCTCGAGCGGTTCGAGCAACAGGCCACCGACCTGCACCATGCGCTGCTGGCCCACCTGCGCACCAGCTACGTGAACCCGTTGCCCCGCGAGGACCTGTACACCTTCTCCCGGCTGCTCAACGACGCTGTCGGCGAACTCGCCGGCGCGGGGGACCTCATGGTCACGACGTCGGTGGCCGGCATCTCGCGTCGTGCCGCCGAGCAGCTGGAGATGCTCGGGCGGCAGTCCGAGATGACCACCGAGGCGTTGGGCAAGCTCCAGCGGCCCGACGACCTGGAGGACGTCTGGATCCAGATGATCCGGTTGGGCCGGCGCGCGCGGCGCACGCATCGTGCCTGGCTCGGCGAGATCGCCGAACTGTCCAAGGCTTCCTCGATACTGCGCCACCAGGCCGTCGCCGAGCAGCTGCGCGCCGCAGTGGAGGCGCTGCGCGCGGTCGCCGACCACCTGGGACGCGTCCTGGTCAAGGAATCCTGAGCGGGCCGGCCCGGTGATCGTGTTCCTGTGGTGCGTCTTCGCCGCCATCTGCGCCTTCGCGTTCCTCAACGGCTTCCGGGATGCCTCCAACTCGGTGGCCGCCGCCGTGCGCACCCGGGCCCTGAGCCCCTCGATCGCCGTTCTGCTGGCCGCCTTCTTCGCGGTGGTGGGCACCTTGTTGAGCACAGCCTTCGGCAGTTTCCTGGTTTCCGCCGTCGAACTGCGGGTCCCCGACGGGGCGGCGGGCCTGGCGATCCTGTTCACCGCGGTCCTGGCCGCCGGCGGGTGGGGCCTGTTCTGCTGGTACCGGGCGGTGCCCATGTCCTCGACCCACGCCGTGATCTCCGGGTTCGCCGGGGCCAGCGGGGCCTTTGCCCTGCTGGGCGGCGACGGGGTCCACGGAGTGGCCCGGATGCTGCTGGGCGGGGTCGCCATCCCCCTGGTGCTGACCCCGGTCGTCGCGTTCGTGCTGTCCTACCTGGCGGTCATCCCGCTCACGTGGCGGCTGCGCCATGCCACATCCGCCGACGTGAACACGGTGGGGCGGCTGGGCCAGTCCATCACCGCCGGCGCGGTCGCGTTGGGACACGGGCTGCAGGACGGGCAGCGCACCGCCGCAATGCTCACCCTGGCGCTGGTGGCCGGGCAGGCCACGACGGCGCACGGGATCCCCTTCTGGGCGCAGGCCGTCGCG
This sequence comes from Arthrobacter sp. JSM 101049, assembly GCF_041679245.1. Classification (NCBI taxonomy): domain Bacteria; kingdom Bacillati; phylum Actinomycetota; class Actinomycetes; order Micrococcales; family Micrococcaceae; genus Arthrobacter; species Arthrobacter sp. JSM 101049. The sequence continues at coordinate 550,230 of NZ_JBGFFC010000003.1, forward strand.
GCCGGGTGTCTCGGCGCCGGCGTGCTGTGCGGCGGCTGGCGGATCAGCCACACGATCGCCTACCGGCTGGTGCCGATCGACCCGTTGCGCGGCATGGCGGCCCAGGCGGTCTCGGCGGGCATGCTGTATGTGGGGGCCATCGCCCTGCAGATGCCGCTGTCCACGACGCAGGCGGTGACCAGTTCGATCGTCGGCTCGGGGGCCAACCAGCGCTATGAGTCGGTGGTGTGGGGGCGCGTGGCCGGCGTGGCCGTGTACTGGCTGGCCACGCCCCTGGTCTGCATCGTGGCGGCCGGGGTCCTGTTCCTGGCCGTGCATCCGCTCCTGGAATGACGGGCAGGTCCTGGTCCGTGGCACCTCCGGGGGCACCGCCGTCGTCCCCGGTGCGGGAACACGGATGCGGGGCACCATCCGGCGCCCCGCATCCGCTGTGATCCGCTGGGGATCCCCCGGAGATTCCCCCTCCGGGTCCGTTCCCGCCGTGCGCTGACCCGCGGCGGGAACCGTCTGGTTATCCGAACCGGCCGGAGACGTAGTCCTCGGTGGCCTTGACGGACGGGTTGTTGAAGATCGTGGCGGTCTCGTCGTACTCGATGAGCTTGCCCGGCTTCCCGGTGCCCGCGATGTTGAAGAACGCCGTCTTGTCGGAGACGCGGGCGGCCTGCTGCATGTTGTGCGTGACGATCACGACCGTGTAGTCGTTCTTCATCTCGTTGATGAGGTCCTCGATCGCCAGCGTGGAGATCGGGTCCAGGGCCGAGCAGGGCTCGTCCATGAGGATCACGTCGGGCTTAACCGCGATGGTGCGGGCGATGCAGAGGCGCTGCTGCTGCCCGCCGGAGAGGCCGGAGCCGGGCTTGTCGAGGCGGTCCTTGACCTCGTTCCACAGGTTCGCCCCGCGCAGCGAGGACTCCACCAGGTCATCGGCGTCGGCCCGGGAGATCCGGCGGGAGTTCAGCTTCACCCCCGCGAGCACGTTGTCGCGGATCGACATCGTGGGGAACGGGTTGGGGCGCTGGAAGACCATGCCGATCTGGCTGCGCACGGTCACCGGGTCGACCCCGGCGTCGTACAGGTTGTCGCCGTCGAGAAGGACCTTGCCCTCGACGGTGGCGCCGGGGATGACCTCGTGCATCCGGTTCAGGGTGCGCAGGAAGGTCGACTTGCCGCAGCCGGAGGGGCCGATGAAGGCGGTGACGGACTTGGCCTCGATCTGGATGTTCACGTCCTCCACGGCACGGAACTTGGAGTAGTAGACGTTCAGGTCGGAGACGTCGATGCGTTTAGACACGATGTGTTCCTTAGGGGTTCGGGGGGCCTAGCGGCCGGTCTTGGGGGCGAAGATGCGCGCAATCAGGCGGGCGCCGAGGTTCAGGAGCATGACCATGATGATCAGCAGCAGGGCCGCTGCCCAGGCGCGCTGGGCGCTGGGGTCGATGTTCGTCGGCGACGTGGGATTGAGGATCTGGTAGTAGATGAACGTCGGCAGCGTGGCCATCCAGTTGCTGAAGACGTTGAAGTTGATGCTGTTGGCCAGCCCGGCGGTGACCAGGATGGGCGCCGTTTCGCCGATGACGCGGGCGATGGCCAGCGTGACGCCGGAGGCGATGCCGGAGATCGCCGTGGGGATGACGACCTTGGTGATCGTGCGCCACTTGCGCACGCCGAGGGCGTAGGAGGCCTCGCGCAGCTCGTTGGGGACGATCTTGAGCATTTCCTCGGTGGACCGGACGACCGTGGGGATCATCAGCACCGACAGGGCGACGGCGGCGACGATGCCCATGCGGGTGGATGGTCCGAACAGCAGCCCGAACAGCGCCGCGGCGAAGAGGCCGGCGACGATCGAGGGGATGCCGGTCATCACGTCGACGAAGAACGTGATGCCGCGGCTAAGCGCCTTGCCCTGGCCGTATTCGACCAGGTAGATCGCCGCGAGCATCCCGATCGGCACCGAGATGATCGTCGAGCAGAGCGTGATGAGCAGGGTCCCGACCACGGCGTGGTAGGCCCCGCCCAGGACCGGGGCCCCGGCGGCAACGGTCTCGTTGTCCACCGCACCGGTCATCCCGTTCATCGAGTGGAACAGGAAGTGCGAGGTCATCCCGGGCAGCCCGCGTTCGAGCACCGTGTAGAGCACCGACACCAGCGGGATGAGGGCCAGCAGGAAGGCCCCGACGACCAGGTACTTGAAGAACGAGTTGGTGCCCTGCCGCCGGCCCTCCACGACAGTGGTGGTCGCGGTCGCCCCGGCGACGAAGAGCAGCGCGGCGTAGACCAGGAACGAGGCGATGGAGAACCCGCCGAGGGTGGAGGCGGCGGCCCCGAGGACGAGCGCCGCCAGTCCGACGGCGGGAATCGCCCACCGGGGCAGGCGTCCCTTGGAGAGCCGGTTGCGCCGGGTGGGCGGCGGGGTCGGCAGGAGGCCGGTGGTCCGGGTGGTGGTCGTGGTGGTCATCAGTTGGCTCCCGAGAATTCCTGGTGGCGGCTGATGATCCATCGGGCCACCATGTTCACGGCCAGGGTGATCACGAAGAGCACCAGGCCGGCCGCGATGAGTTCGGACATCCGGAGGCCGAAGGCCTCGGGGAAGTTCAGCGCGATCTCGGCGGCGATCGTCTGGTTGCCGGAGGAGATCAGCGACGGGATGAGGGAACCGGTCGACAGGACCAGTGCCACCGCCATCGTCTCGCCCAGGGCGCGTCCGAGGCCGAGCATCACCGCCGAGATGATTCCGGCCCGGGCGAAGGGCAGCACGCTCATGCAGATCATTTCCCAGCGGGTGGCCCCCAGGGCCAGCGCGGCCTCCTCGTGGAGCCCGGGGGTCTGCAGGAAGATCTCGCGGGACAGGGAGGTGATGATCGGCAGCACCATCACGGCGAGCACGATGCCCGCAGTGAGCATGGTCTTGCCGGTCTGGGACACCGGACCGCCGAAGACGGGGAGGAAGCCGAAGTTCGCGTGGAGCCATTCGTAGCCGGGCACCAGCACCGGGGCGAGGACGAGGTAGCCCCAGATCCCGTAGATGACCGAGGGGATGGCTGCGAGCAGGTCGATCACGTAGCCCAGGGGAGCGGCCAACCGACGGGGCGCATAGTGCGAGATGAACAGGGCGACGCCCAGTCCCACGGGGGTGGCGAGCAAGATGGCGATCGCCGCGGCGATGACGGTGCCGACGACGATTGGCCAGATGTAGGAGACAAAGCCCTCGCCGCCGGAGACCTCGGCCGGGTCCGCGGTGAAGGCGGGAATCGCCTGGATGAGGAGGAACAGGGCGACGGCGAAGAGGGTGAGCAGGATGAGGATTCCGGCGCTCCTCGAGGCCCCGGAGAAGACCTTGTCTCCTGTCCGGCCCGAGCCGCCGGCCCGTGTCAGCGTGTTGGTTGTCATGGTGACCCTTCGGTCTGGGGTGGCCCGGCGACCCTGTCGGAGGGGAATTCCTGGTGTCCGGGCGGTGGGGATTCAGGGGCCGGCAATCCTGGTGGGCTGCCGGCCCCGGTGGGTTGCTAGGAGGCGACCGTGATCGAGTCGATGGCCTGCTTGGCCTGCTTCCTCATGGTCTCGGACAGGGGGGCGCTTCCGGCGGAATCGGCGGCGGCCTGCTGGCCTTCTGCACCGACGACGTAGTTGCCCCAGGCCTTGACCAGGTCCACGGTTTCCTGGTCCTTGTAGGTGCTGCAGTAGAGGTGGTAGCTGACCAGGATGATCGGGTAGGCACCCGATTCAGTGGTGTCGCGCTGGAGTTCGAGGGCCATGTCATGGTCGGAGCGGCCGGGGACCGGCTCGGCGGTTTCCACTGCCTTGGCCGCGGCTTCGGCCGAGAGCGTGGTGTACTCATCCCCGACCTTGACCGAGACGGTCCCGAGGTCGCCGACAGCGGAGGCGTCGGCGTAGGTGATGGCGCCGGGGGTCGACGTGGTCGTGGAGACGACGCCGGAGGTTCCCTTGGCGTTTTCCGACTGCAGGTCCGCGGGCCAGTCCCCGGATTCCTCGTAGGTCCAGGTGTCCTTGGCGGCGGCCGCCAGGTACTGGGTGAAGTTCTCGGTGGTGCCGGACTCGTCGTTGCGGTGCACCACGGTGATCCTGGTGTCGGGCAGGTCCACGCCCTCGTTCTGCGCGGCGATCGCCGGGTCGTTCCACGTGGTGATCTCCAGCTTGAAGACTTTCGCGATGGTCTCGGCATCCAGCTTGAGACCGTCGACGCCCTCGAGGTTGTAGGCCACCGCGATCGGGGAGATATAGGCGGGGATATCGAAGGCCCCGTCCGGGCCGCACACCTGCTTCGAGGATTCGATCTCCTCGTCCGACAGGTAGGCGTCGGACCCGGCGAATTGCGCGCCGCCGGCCAGGAAGGCCTTGCGCCCCGCCCCGGAGCCGTCGGGCGAGTACTGGACCTTGGCGTCGGCGTTGGCCGCCTCGAAGCCCGCCTTCCACGCGTCCATGGCCGCCTTCTGCGAGGAGGCCCCGATGCCGGTCAGCGTGCCCGCCGCGGAGGATCCGGAGGTCGCCCCGGCTGCGTCGCCGGTCGGGTTGTCGGAACCACAGGCAGTGAGGGCCAGGGCGGCAACGGAGAGGACGGCCGCTGATCGGCCGATGTGGGTAACCTTCACGTGGTTTGTTCCTTCTTCTACTCTGTGGCGGTGGGACCTTCATGTCCCGTTGGACCGGCGGCCCCGACCGGTCGGCCATTGCCGGCCAACCGGGGTGCCATCGCTGGCCTGCCGCCGTACCCCTGACGCTAGGCAATGCAGGTAAAGAACGGTGCCGGGGAGGGTTAACGCGAGGTGAACGCCGACGGGACGTTGCCCGCCATTGCGGGGAAACAGACGTTTGACAAGGGTTTTCCGTCATACCCGATGAGGATGTGGGGTACGCCACACCGGATACGGGCGCGTACCTCCTTTCATGCCAGACTGTACGAATGGGAAAGGCGAATCCGTTCGGCAAGGTGCTGTCCCTGACGCGCCACCGAACGGTCTCGGGCACCGCGAGGGTGCGCGTGTCGATCGTGCAGATCGTCCAGATCACCATTTGCGCGGTCGGCGCCTACTGGATCGCGGAGCAGCTCCTGGGCCACCAGGGCCCCCTGTTCGCGGCGACCTCTGCCGTAGTGGCCCTCGGCTTCGGCGGAGCGACCAGGATGCGCCGGGTCCTGGAGGTCGCCATCGGGTGCACCCTCGGCATCGCCGTGGGCGACCTGCTGCTCACCCTGCTGGGAACCGGCATCTGGCAGGCGGCCGCCGTCGTCTTCATTTCACTGGTTCTGGCCAGGTTCCTGGACAGCGGATCCATCTTCACCACCCAATTCGGCGTCCAGTCCCTGCTGGTGGTCCTCTTGCCCGCCCCCGACGGCGGCCCCTTCACCCGCAGCGCAGATGCGATCGTCGGCGGGCTCTGCGCCCTGCTCATCACCGCCCTGGCCCCACGTGATCCGCGACGCGCACCGGCCGGGGAACTGCGCCAGCTGATCCGCGAGCTGTCGACGGTGCTGCGTGAGAGCTCCGTGGCCCTGCGGGAATCGGACTCCACCCGCGCCTGGCACGCACTCATCCGGGCGCGGGGAACCCAGGGGTTGATGGACAAGATCCCCGCCTCCCTCACCGGGGCCCATGAAATCGCGACCTTCTCCCCCCACTTCCGCAGGCACCGCGGTGAACTGGAGCGGCTGCGAAGGGTGGCGGGCCAGGTGGACCTGGCCGTGCGCAACGCGCGCGTCTTCACCCGGCGGATGGCCTCGGTCATCACCCACGCGGCCCTGCGCGAAGAAGCGGCCGAGCAGCTCTCGGTCTACCTCGACGAGCTCGCCGATGCCGTCGACGCCCTGGCCCGGTCGGTCATGGAGCCCCAACAATCCCAACGCGACCGCGCCGAACGAGCGGCGCGCGAGGACCTGATTGCCGCGGCGGGGCGCCTCACCCCGGCCTCCTTTGGCGCCACGGGCCTGCAGGGCGAGGGGCTGGTGCTGTTGCTCCGCCCGCTGGTGGTCGACCTGTTGGAGGGAACCGGTCTGGAGCACGCGGACGCGGTCTCCTTCCTGCCCCGGCTCTGAGCGCGGTTTCCTGTCGGCTGCAGGCGATAGCATCGTGACCCATGGCCACCAAGAGCGCGACCCGCAACCGCAACACCCCCGCCTACCGTTGCGCTGAGTGCGGCTGGACCACCGTGAAATGGGTGGGGCGTTGCGGTGAATGCCAGGCCTGGGGAAGCGTTGAGGAGATCGGCCAGGTCACGGCCCGCACGACGGCGGCGGCCACGGTGGCCCGCCCGGCCCAGAAGATCGCCGACGTCGACTCGTCCGCGGCCTTGTACAAGCCGACCCACATCGGCGAACTGGACCGCGTGCTGGGCGGCGGATTGGTGCCCGGCGCAGTGATCCTCCTGGCCGGGGAGCCCGGTGTGGGCAAGTCCACACTGCTGCTCGACGTCGCCGCCCGCACCTCGCGCAACCAGCGCCGGGTCCTCTACATCACCGGCGAGGAATCCGCGGCCCAGGTGAAGATGCGAGCCGAGCGCATCGATGCCCTTTCCGACACCCTGTACCTGACGGCCGAGACAGACCTGGGCATCGCCCTGGGCCAGATCGAACAGCTGGACCCCGAGCTGCTGGTCATCGATTCCGTCCAGACCCTGTCCTCGGCCGATGTCGAGGGGGCGGCCGGCGGCGTGACGCAGGTCCGCGAGGTCGCGGCATCGCTGATCAACGCGGCGAAGAAGCGGGACATGACCACGATCCTGGTCGGGCACGTGACCAAGGAGGGCTCCATCGCCGGCCCCCGCCTGCTGGAGCACCTGGTCGACGTCGTGTGCCAATTCGACGGCGAGCGCCATTCACGCCTGCGTCTGCTGCGGGCCGTGAAGAACCGGTATGGCCCGACGGACGAGGTCGGCTGCTTCGACCTGACCGAATCGGGCATCGAGGGCCTGGCGGATCCCAGCGGGCTGTTCGTGACCCGGACCAAGGAACCGGTCTCGGGCACCTGCGTCACCGTGACGCTCGAGGGGCGCCGCCCCCTGGTGGCCGAGGTGCAGTCGCTCCTGGCCAAGACGAACAATGCCCAGCCCCGCCGCGCCACCAGCGGACTCGACTCGGCCCGCACCGCCATGATCCTGGCCGTGCTGCAGAGCCGGGCCGGGATGGACCTGTCCAACCTGGACTCCTACGTGGCAACGGTGGGCGGGGTCCGGCTCGGTGAACCGGCCACCGACCTGGCCACCGCGTTGGCCATTGCCGGGGCAAAACTCGATCGCCCCCTGCCGGCCCAATTCATCGCCTTCGGCGAAGTGGGCCTGGCCGGGGAGGTCCGGCCCGTCCCGGACATCGGCCGGCGCATCACCGAGGCGGAGCGGCTCGGCTTCCGCTATGCCGTGGTCCCGGCTTCTCCCAACGGCCCCGGTGCCATCCCCGGCGGCTTCAAGGTGCGGGAGGTCGGCACACTGCAGGAGGCCTTGCAGGCAGCCTTCGGGTAGCCGTGCGGGCCACCCGCGTCGACACAGCCGGCCGGTGGGGGCGGGCCGGCGCGCATACGATGGGGGTGACCCCGCGGAAGGAACCCCAATGGCCAAGACCCCCGAAGAAGCGCTGCGCACGACCCTGGCCCGCATTGCCCCGGGAACCCAGCTGCGCGACGGCCTGGAACGGATCCTGCGCGGCCGCACCGGGGCCCTGATCGTGCTCGGAAGCGACCGGACCGTCGAATCGATTTCCTCCGGGGGCTTCGACATCGACATCACCTTCTCCCCCACGCGGCTGCGCGAGCTGGCCAAGATGGACGGGGCCATCGTCTGCGACCGCGATGCCTCCAACATCCTCAAGGCCGCGGTGCAGCTGGTCCCCGACCATGCGATCGACACGCAGGAATCCGGGACGCGGCACCGAACGGCCGAACGCGTGGCCATCCAAACCGGGTTCCCCGTGATCTCGGTGTCGCAGTCCATGCAGATCATCGCGATCTACGTGCAGGGCATCCGCCACGTGCTGGAGGGGTCGGAACCGGTACTCGCCCGCGCCAACCAGGCCCTGGCGACCCTCGAGAGGTACCGCAACCGGCTGGACCAGGTCACCGGCACGCTCTCCGCGCTCGAAATCGAGGCGGTCGTCACGGTGCGTGACGTCGCCGTCGTGCTGCAGCGCCAGGAGATGGTGCGGCGCATCTCGGAGGAAATCGACCAGTACGTGCTCGAACTCGGGGTCGACGGACGCCTGCTGGCCCTGCAGTTCGACGAGTTGAGCGCGGGCCTGGGCCCGGGGAGCGAGGTGCTGCTCAAGGACTATTCGCTGGCCGGGACCGCCCCCGAGCAGATCGAGGCGGCCCTGGCGCAGCTGCGCTCCTTCAGCTCCACGGACATGATCGACCTGGGCAGGATCTCCACGGTCCTCGGATTCACCCCGGGCATCGATTCGCTCGAGGCGGTCGTCCACCCCAAGGGGTTCCGGCTGCTGGCCGGGATCAAGGCCGTTCCGCGGGCCGTGGCCGACCGGCTGGTGGCCAGTTTCGGCGGGTTGCAGCATCTGATGGCCGCGAACATCGATGACCTGATGGCCGTGGAGGGCATCGGCGAGCAACGGGCCCGGACAGTCCGCGAGGGTCTCTCCCGCATCGCGGAGTCGAGCCTGCTGGAGCGCTACACCTGAGTCCGGTCCGGCTACTTCAGCGTGAAGGTCGTCTTGTCGCTTTCGATGTCGCCGAGTTTGGCGGTGAAGCTGTACGTGCCGGGACGGGGCTTGCTCGAGACATCCTTGCATCCCGGGGCGCTGCGCTGGCGGTCCCACGTGAACCGGGCGGTTTCGGTCGCGCCGGCTTTCAGCGTCATCTCGGTGTCGGTGGCGTCCGCGCGGCAGTCAGTGGTTGAGAAGATGCGGTCCGAACCGGAAACGATCTTGAATTCCTGCTGGCTGGTGCCCACGTTCAGGGTGCAGTCCTCGGACCCGGAGTTGGTGATCTTCATTTCCAACACGGGTTCATCGCCCGAGCCGTAGGAGGACTTGTCCGTCGCCGCCGCCACGTCGATGTCGGCGGAACTGCATTCGCCCCCGGCGGCCTCGGCCGGGGAAGCATCTGCGGAGGCCGTGCTGCTGGCAGACGTGGAGGCATCGGCTGCCGATGAAGCCTCCGCCGAGGACGATGCCGACGCCGACGGGGAGGGGGAAGCGGCCACGCTCGACGGCGAGGATGCCGGCGCCTGGGCGTCCGTCGTGTCGCCGGTGAACAGGCCCGCCACCGCGACCACCGCCCACACGATCAACGCCACCGCGACCAGGAGGGCCACGCCGGCTACGATGCGCCGACGGCGGTAGACTTCCGGGCTCGGTTTGCGTCCGCTGCCGGATCGGGGCTGCTGTGGTGCCATGCCACTAGGGTATGGAGCACGTCGGGTTGCCACGGGTTCCCACGCCGTGCACTAGGGTATTGGTGCCCGGCAACCCAAGGAGCCCCGTGTCATTGACCCTGCCTCTCGACCTCGAAGCGCTGCACCACGACGTCACCGGCTGGTTTGCCGCCGAGGGCCGCGACCTGCCGTGGCGACGCCCGGAGTGCAGCCCTTGGGGGGTCATGGTCAGCGAGTTCATGCTCCAGCAGACCCCGGTGGTCCGGGTCTTGCCCGTGTGGGAGCAGTGGATGGAGCGCTGGCCGGAACCGGCGGCCCTGGCCTCCGAACCTAGCGGTGAAGCAGTGCGCGCCTGGGGCAGGTTGGGGTACCCGCGCCGGGCCCTGCGCCTGGCGGAGGCGGCGCGACGCATCACCGAGGAACACGGGGGCCGCGTGCCGAGCACCTACGCGGACCTGCTCGCCCTGCCTGGCGTGGGCAGCTACACGGCCGCGGCGATTTCCTGCTTCGCCTTCGGGATCCCGGAAACGGTGGTGGACACCAACATCCGGCGCGTCCACGCCCGCCTGGTCGGAGGACGCGCCCTGCCCGAACCCAGCTACACGGCGGCCGAGGCACGCTTGGCTGCCGAGCTCATGCCCTCGGCCGGGCACGACGGCGCAGAGCTGGGTTGCGCGTGGAATGCCGCGGTCATGGAGCTCGGTGCGCTGGTCTGCACGGCACGGTCCCCGCGCTGCGGTGAATGCCCCGTGGCCGGAGCGTGCGCCTGGGTGGCTGCCGGCAGGCCGGAACCCCACTACACCCCCAAGGGCCAGGCGTGGGCGGGAACCGACCGACAGCTCCGCGGGGCGATGATGGCGGTCCTGCGGGCCAGCGACGCACCTGTGGAGGCGGCGTTGCTGGTGGAGGTGGCGTCCGTCGATCCGGTCCCCGCCCACGTCGGCGCGCAAAGCGATCCGGCAACCGAGGCGGAGGCGGCCCTGCGCCGGCTCCGCGCCCTTCCCGCCGCGGACGCACAGCGCCGACGCTGCCTGCAGGGCCTGATCTCGGACGGGTTGGCTTCCGAGACATCCCACGGCGTGACACTGCCCCACTGAGGCCCCGTTAACGGGGCCGGGCCCCGCGCGCAGCGGGGCCCGGGAACGCCGGCCCGGGGACCGGGTCCGCACGCCAGTGGCTACTGGCCTTCTTCGTTTCCTTCGCCGTCGCCGCCACCGAGGTACTTCTCCTGGGCGCCGTCGATGGTGCCTTCATGTTCGCCGAGCTGGTCGCCGAACTTGTCCTGCGCCGCGTCCACACCCTGGTTGATCTGGTCGCCATGTTCGTTCTTGAGCTTCTCGATATTCTCGCCGAGGCCCCCCAGGTTGTCTCCGAGTCCCATTGCTTGACCTACTTTCGTTGGTTTCCAGTTGGTACGTTCGGTGCCATGGCCTCCGCTGGCTGCGGAGAGCGGCGCAGAGGCCCCTGCAGGGCCTCCATTTGCCAGCGTAGGCAGGCGCGGGTCATCCCGTCCACCACTCCACGCGAAAAATTTTCGCCGGTCCCCGAATGCGAAACGGGACGGGAACTAGAGGTTCATGATCATGCGCGTGTTTCCCAGCGTATTGGGCTTGACCCGTGCCAGATCCAGGAATTCGGCGACTCCCTCGTCCGTGGAGCGCAACAGCTCGGAGTACACCTCGGGATCCACTGCCGTCTGGTTCGCCATGACCTCGAAGCCCATGGCGCGGAAGAAGTCGACCTCGAACGTGAGGCAGAAGAGCCTGCTGACGCCGATGGTCCGGGCGCGGTCGACCAGGTCGCGCAGCAGCGCCTTACCGACGCCCTGGCCGCGGTGTGAGTCCGTCGTGGCCAGGGTCCTGATCTCGGCCAGGTCCTCCCACATCACATGCAATGCTCCGCAGCCGAGCAGTTCGCCGGCGTCTTCCGCGACGATGAACTCCTGCAGGCTCTCGAAGTATGCCACGGCTTCCTTCTCCAACAGGACCCGTCGGTCTGCCAGGGGACGGACGAGCTGGCGGATCCCGGCGACATCTGAGGTGCGGGCGGAGCGGAGGGTGAAGGGTGGCATTTTTCCATCCTATTCCCGCCGCCGCCGGGTCCCTGTCACATGACAGGGGCCCGGATCATGGAATCATCCACGACCCAGGCCCCACATCCGGTCCGGGCTAGGAGCCCGTGCTGAGGTGGCCTTCTTCCAGGGCGGCCTGGGCGTCCTGGCCTTCGAGGGCCGGGGTCTCCTCGCGGCCGGTGAAGGTGAACTTGGCCGTATCGCCCTCGCCGTCGACGTCCACGGTGATCGTCTGCCCCGCCACGATGTCGCCGAAGAGGATCTTCTCGGAGAGCTGGTCCTCGACCTCGCGCTGGATGGTCCGGCGCAGCGGGCGGGCGCCCATGGCCGGATCGTAGCCACGCGTGGCCAACAGGTGCTTGGCCGCGTCGGTCAGTTCCACGTGCATGCCCTTGTCGACCATGCGCACTTCCAGCCGGTCGACGAACAGATCCACGATCTGGACGATCTCCTCCTGCGAGAGCTGCGGGAACACGACCACGTCGTCGACACGGTTCAGGAATTCGGGCCGGAAGTGCTGGCGCAGCTCCTCCTGGACCTTGGCCTGCATGCGGTCGTAGCCGGTCTTCGTGTCAGTGGTGGACTGGAACCCGGTCATGACGCCCTTGGAGATGTCCCGGGTACCCAGGTTGGTCGTCATGATGATCACGGTGTTCTTGAAGTCGACCACACGTCCCTGGGAGTCGGTCAGGCGGCCGTCCTCCAGGATCTGCAGCAACGAGTTGAACAGGTCGGCGTGGGCCTTCTCGACCTCGTCGAACAGGACGACGGAGAACGGACGACGGCGGACCTTCTCGGTCAGCTGCCCGCCCTCTTCGTATCCGACGTAGCCCGGAGGGGCACCGAAGAGGCGCGACACCGTGTGCTTCTCGGAGTATTCGGACATGTCGAGGGTGATCAACGCGTCCTCTTCGCCGAAGAGGAACTCCGCCAGGGCCTTGGCCAGCTCGGTCTTGCCGACGCCGGTCGGACCGGCGAAGATGAAGGATCCACCGGGACGGTTGGGGTCCTTCAGGCCGGCGCGCGTGCGGCGGATGGCCTGCGAGATCGACTTGATGGCCTCGTCCTGGCCGATGACCCGCTTGTGCAGCTCGGCCTCCATGTTGAGCAGGCGGCCGGACTCCTCCTCGGTGAGCTTGATGACCGGGATGCCCGTCGAGTTCGCCAGCACCTCGGCGATGAGCTCCTCGTCGACCTCGGCAATTTCGTCCATGTCGCCGTTCTTCCAGGCCTTTTCCTTCTCGGCGCGCTCTTCCTGGAGCTTTTGCTCCTTGTCGCGCAGCGAAGCGGCACCCTCGAAGTCCTGCGAGTCGATGGCGGCTTCCTTCTCGCGCCGCACATCGGCGATCTGCTCGTCCATCTGCTTCAGGGCCGGCGGGGCGGTCATCCGGCGGATGCGAAGCCGTGCACCGGCCTCGTCGATCAGGTCGATGGCCTTGTCCGGCAGGAAGCGATCGGAAATGTAGCGGTGGGCCAGCTGCGAGGCGGCCGCCAAGGCGCCATCGGTGATGGACACGCGGTGATGCGCCTCGTACCGGTCGCGCAGGCCGCGCAGGATTTCCGTGGTGTGCTCCACCGACGGCTCCTTGACCTGGATCGGCTGGAAGCGCCGTTCGAGGGCCGCGTCCTTCTCGATGTGCTTGCGGTACTCATCCAGCGTGGTGGCACCGATCGTCTGGAGTTCGCCGCGTGCCAGCATCGGCTTGAGGATGGAGGCCGCGTCGATGGCGCCCTCGGCGGCGCCTGCGCCGACGAGCGTGTGGATCTCGTCGATGAACAGGATGATGTCCCCGCGGGTGCGGATCTCCTTGAGGACCTTCTTCAGGCGCTCCTCGAAGTCACCGCGGTACCGGCTGCCGGCCACCAGGGAGCCCAGGTCAAGGGTGTAGAGCTGCTTGTCCTTGATGGTTTCGGGGACGTCCCCGCGCACGATGGACTGGGCGAGGCCCTCGACGACGGCGGTCTTGCCGACGCCGGGCTCGCCGATGAGCACCGGGTTGTTCTTGGTGCGACGCGAGAGCACCTGCATGACCCGCTCCATCTCGAATTCCCGGCCGATGACCGGATCGAGTTTGCCTTCGCGGGCGGCCTGGGTGAGGTTGCGGCCGAACTGGTCCAGCACCACCGAGCCGGCGGGCTGCCCCTCGGATTGTCCCTGGCCGACCCCGGCACCGGCGGTTTCCTTGCCGCCCTGGTACCCGGAGAGCAGCTGGATGACCTGCTGCCGGACCCGGTTCAGGTCCGCTCCGAGCTTGACCAGCACTTGGGCGGCCACGCCTTCGCCTTCACGGATGAGGCCGAGCAGGATGTGCTCGGTCCCGATGTAGTTGTGGCCGAGCTGGAGCGCCTCGCGCAGGGAAAGCTCGAGGACCTTCTTGGCCCGGGGGGTGAAGGGGATATGGCCGGATGGGGCCTGCTGGCCCTGGCCGATGATCTCCTGCACCTGCTCACGCACGGCTCCCAGCGAGATGTTGAGCGACTCCAACGCCTTTGCGGCGACGCCCTCCCCCTCGTGGATCAGACCAAGCAGGATGTGCTCGGTTCCGATGTAGTTGTGGTTGAGCATGCGCGCCTCTTCTTGGGCGAGCACGACAACGCGACGGGCACGGTCGGTGAATCTCTCAAACATGCGGCACACTCCTAGCTAACGCGTACTGTCGATGCTACGCATCAATCGGCGACAGTTGGCACGTGTTCGCCGTGGGGATAACGGATACTCCGAGGGCGAAACGGCGCGGGCGCCACGACGGGCCGGCCCGGCGGTACCCGGGGCCGCTCTTCGTCAGGATTCGGGGTGTGCCTCGCGGTAGGCGTCGATGACCTCGGAGTGCAGGCGCCCGCGTTCGCTGACCTTGTAGCCGTTCTCCGCTGCCCAAGCGCGGATTGCGGGTGCCTCGGAGGCGGAGTAGGCGGTGGATCGGCGGGCCCGGGCAATGAAGGGTGCCAGGGCATCTCGGAGTTTCCTGGCGTTGTCCTCGCCGAGGTCGATCTCGTAGTGGCTTCCGTCCAGCCCGAAGTGCACGGTGTCGGTGGCAGTAGATCCATCGAGGTCGTCGATGAGCGTAATTTCGACCTTCCGTGCCACGGAGGGCTCCTCACTTCGAAGATGTGGGCCAAGGGGGCCGGAAAGCCGACGTGCCCCACGCCAACGGCTCCGGACTTTGCTTTTCGCGTCCGGGCACTATCTTACTGCGGAAACCACAGAACAACCGCCAGGAATTCCTTAGTCGTCTTGCGGGTTTTCGTTTTCCGGTTTCTCCGCCGCGCGCCGTTCGGCCTCGCGCCGGGCATCGGCTTCCGCCTCGGCCCGGCGTTCATTGCGGTCCACCCGGAAGACAGCACGCATCACGAACCAGAAGATCAACGCGACGACGATCGTCGGCAGCAGCACCTCGACGTAGTCCACCGGTCAGGCCTCCGGCTTCAAGAGCGGGTAGAGGATCGTTTCGCGGATGCCGGCATCGGTGAAGAGCATGACCAGCCGGTCGATGCCCAGGCCGATGCCCCCCATGGGCGGGGCTCCGTATTCGAGCGCCCGCAGGAAGTCCTCGTCGAGCTGCATGGCCTCGTCATCGCCGCCGGCCGCCAATAGGGACTGCTCGGTCAGGCGTTCGCGCTGGACAACCGGGTCGATGAGCTCGGAGAACGCCGTTCCGCGTTCCATGCCCCCGATGATCAGGTCCCACGCCTCGATGACCCCCGGCTTGGACCGGTGGGGACGGGCGAGGGGCTGGGCTGCCGGCGGGTAGTCGTAGACGAACGTCGGATCGATCAGGGTGGGCTCGACGATTTCGCCGAAGAGCTCGATGACCAGCTTCTCCGCGTTCCACTTCGGGTCGACCTTCACCTCGTGCCGGGCTGCGATCGAGCGCAGTTCCTCTGCCGTCGTCTCCGGGGTGACCGGGATGCCCACGGCCTCCGACAGGCCCGGGTACACGCCGAGCCACTTCCATTCTCCGTCCAGGTTGATGGTGCCCTTGGAGGTCTCGAGCTGGCGTCCGGCGCCGACTGCGTCGGCGGCGTTGAGGATGATCTCCTGGATGCGCTCGGCCATCACGAACTGGTCGGCGTAGATCTCGTAACACTCCAAGGTCGTGAATTCCGGGGAGTGCGTGGAGTCGACGCCCTCGTTGCGGAACAGCCTGCCGACCTCGAAGACGCGCGGGATGCCGCCGACCACCGTGCGCTTGAGGTAGAGCTCCGTGGCGATGCGCAGGGTCATGTCCTGCTCGAAGGCATTCAGATGGGTGTGGAACGGGCGCGCCGTGGCGCCCCCGTGGACCAGCTGGAGCATGGGGGTCTCGACTTCGACGTATCCATGGCCGTAGAGGGTGTTGCGGACGGCACGGGTCACCGCGTCGCGCTTGTAGATCATCTCGCGCGCTTCATCGCGCACCATCAGATCCGCATAGCGCTGGCGCACCCGCGTCTCGTCATTGAGGTCGGCGTGCAGCACGGGCATGGGCCGCAGGGCCTTGGAGGCCATCTGCCATTCGGTGACCATGATGGACAGCTCACCGCGGCGCGAGGAGATGACGGCGCCCGTGACGAACACATGGTCGCCGAGGTCGGTCAACCGCTTCCAGTCGGCGAGCGATTCCTCTCCGACATTGGCCAGGGACAGCATCGCCTGGAGGCGGACAGCTTCCCCGTGCGGCCCCGATTCCTGCAGGGTGGCAAAGCAGAGCTTGCCGGTGTTCCGGGCGAAGACGATGCGACCGGCGACACCGACGACGTCTTCGGTCTCCTGCCCGGCCTCGAGGTGCCCGTACTTCTCCCGGATCTCCAGCAGGGTGTGGGTCCGGGCGACTCCTACCGGGTAGGCATCCCGCCCGGATTCGAGCAGCTCCGCGCGCTTGGCCAGACGGACCAGGCGCTGGTCGCGGGTTTCGGTGGAGGCGGGGGCGGCGGGGGTCTGGTCAGCAGTCACAGTACTCGATTCTACGTCCTTGGGCGGCCGGCGGGGCACGTCCACAGCAGCCTGTGCCGGGGGTCACGGCACCACCCTGCGGCCGCGGCCGCCGTCGCCGCATCCCGCGCTGCGGGTACGACGACGGCGGAACCGGTCACCAGATCTGCACGCGTTCGGCGGGATCCAACCACATGCCGTCACCCGGTTGCGTGCCGAAGGCCTCATGGAAGGCATCCATGTTGCGGGCCACCTGGTTGCAGCGGAACTCCCCCGGCGAGTGCGGGTCGGTGGCGATTCGCGTGAGCATGGTTTCGGGACGGGTCAGTGAACGCCAGCATTCCGCCCAGCTGTGGAAGAAGCGCTGGTCGCCGCTGAGTCCGTCGATGACCTCGTCGGTGTCCAGTCCCCGCGCGGCCAGGTCCAGGCGGTAGGCCTTGTAGGCGATGCCCAGCCCGCCGAGGTCCCCGATGTTCTCGCCCAGCGTCAGCTTGCCGTTGACATGCTGGTCGGGGGTCTCCTCCGGCACCAGGGCATCGTATTGGGCGACCAGCCGGCCGGTGAGCTCCTCAAAGGCCGTCCGGTCCTCGGCGGTCCACCAGTCGCGCAGTTGCCCGGTGCCGTCGAACTGCGATCCCTGGTCATCGAAGCCGTGGCCGATCTCGTGGCCGATGACGGCCCCGATGGCACCGTAGTTGGAGGCGGCGTCACGGTCGGGGTCGAAGAACGGGCTGCGCAGGATCGCCGCCGGGAACCCGATCTCGTTCAGCAACGGGTGGTAGTAGGCGTTCACGGTCTGCGGGTACATGAACCAGAGATCCCGATCGACCCCGTCGTCGATCTTGGCCAGCTCGCGGGTGAACTCGAACTCGTTGGCGCTGGCGACGTTGCCGATCAGGTCATTCGGGTCCGCGGTGATGGCCCGGTAGTCGATCCATTTGACCGGATAACCGATCTTGGGCCGGAACATGGACAGCTTCTCCAGGGCCCGTTCGCGGGTTTCTCCGGTCATCCATGTCAGCGAGGCGATGGATTCACGGTAGGCGGCGATCAGGTTGGCCACCAGTTCCTCCATGAGGTCCTTGCTGTGCTGGCCGAAATGCCGTTCCACGTACAGCTGGCCGAGGTCTTCCCCGACCGCCCCCTCGGTGAAGGAAACCCCGCGCTTCCAGCGGGGCCGCATTTCGGTCACGCCTGCCAGCTTGGCGGAGTAGAAGGAGAAGCTCTCCTCGACGAAGGCCGCGGACAGGAACGAGGCGTTGCTGCGGATGACCTGCACGCTCAACCAGTGGCGCCAGGCGGACAACGGCTGGCTCCGCAGCAGTTCCTCGACGCCTTCGAGGTAGCTCGGTTGCCACACGTCGACCTGCGAGTAGTACTTCTCGTCGATCCGGGCCCCTTCGAGCCACAGCCGCAGCGTCGGCTGCAGACCGAACAGGCCGTCGGCATCCATCAGGTTGTACCGCGCCTGGGCATCACGGCACTTCACCGCGTCCCAGTGGTGTGCCGCCAGGGCGGTTTCCAACTGCACGACGCCGGCCGCCGCCTCCCGTGCCTTGGGCACCTCGGCCAAGGCCAGGAGGCGTTCGAGGTGCTCCCCGTATTCGGAGAGTAGCTCGGCGAACTGTTCCTCGCGGTAGTACGACTCGTCCGGCAGGCCAAGTCCCGATTGGATCAGCGAGAACACGTTGCGGTCCGGTTGGCCGGCATCCGAGTTGGCGCCGGCCTGGTACAGGCCCGAGACGCCGCGGCGCTGGAGGCTTCCACTGAGCGTCAACAGCTGCTCGATGCTCGTGCAGGAATAGACGGCTGCGAGGTCCTCCCGGATGGGGTCCAT
This sequence comes from Arthrobacter sp. JSM 101049, assembly GCF_041679245.1. Lineage (NCBI taxonomy): Bacteria > Bacillati > Actinomycetota > Actinomycetes > Micrococcales > Micrococcaceae > Arthrobacter > Arthrobacter sp. JSM 101049. Next base: position 568,371 of record NZ_JBGFFC010000003.1, read on the forward strand.
CCCCCGGGCCTCGATGGCCTCCTCGTCCATGAAACTGGAGAACAGGGCGCCGATGCGGGCCTTGCGGGGATCCGCCAGCCCGTTGACGTCGCCCGGATCCGCCTGCGCCTCGAGGATGATCGCGTGGACGGCCGCCTCGGCGTCGTCCCGCAGCTTCATGAACGACCCGTAGCTTCCCTGGTCGCCGGGGATCTCGGCGGTGGCCAGCCACTCGCCGTTGACGTGGCGGTACAGGTCGTCCTGGATCCTGGTGTCGTGATCCCGGTGATCGGCTCGTGCCGTGGTCAATGGTGATGCGGGCTCTGCAGTCATGGTGTCCCATCGTTTCAGGACGCCGCGGGGGATGTGGCGTCGGTTACGGTCCTGCACCCAGCCTACTGATCGAAACCCCCGCCGGGTTGTGCGGAAGCCGATGTTCCCCTGAACGCGAAAACCGAAAGCCGCACTCCGCTCGGCGGTGACCGCCCTTGTCCTTAAATGACTCAGGGCCCTGGACTGTTGTCCAGGGCCCTGGGCCCAATGATGGTCCGGCGGCGTCCTACTCTCCCACACCCTCCCGAGTGCAGTACCATCGGCGCTGTGGGTCTTAGCTTCCGGGTTCGGTATGGGACCG